>NZ_BJCC01000001.1 GCF_004309355.1 Enterococcus florum
ACTTACATCTCCATTTACTATGTGATAAACTTTCTTTGTCCTTTTCCATAAGGATACCTCCTATCTTTGATAGTGATGCGGTCGGGAAACCAACATCAGTTTATCAATTTTGGGAGGTCTTTTTATTACCACGCTGGAAGCTCTTTTGAACCACCAGCACAGCAGGTGGTTTTCAAACATACAAAAAAGCATCGGCAGCACATGGCCGATGCTAGAATCTTATGAATGTCCCACAATTCGATGGGGCACATAGGGCTCTTCCAAATAAGCAACGTCCTCTGGAGTGAGCTTGAAATCAACTGCTTCAACCGCACCTTCGACATGACTCATTTTGGTGGCGCCCACAACTGGCGCTGCCACAGGATCTTTTTGCAGCAGCCAGCCCAATGCGATATTTACTCGGCTGGTTTCATAGTTGTCCGCCAATTCGGCCACCCGATCAATGATCATTTGATCCATTTCCGCAGTTTGATCGTATTTCGCCCGTTGCGCCTGATCCGTCGTGCTACGGGAAGTTTGGACTGAAGCATCTCGAATCAAACGACCGGAAGCCATCGGACTGTAGGGTGTTAGGGCAATGTTTTCTGATAGGCAATACGGAATCATTTCCCGTTCTTCCTCCCGGTAAATTAAATTTAAATGATTCTGCATCGAAACAAATTTGGTCCAGCCATTCATTTCCGCTACGTGATTGGCCTTTTGAAATTGATAAGCATACATGGCTGAAGCACCAATGTAACGGGCTTTTCCCGCCTTGACTACATCATGCAGTGCTTCCATCGTTTCCTCAATAGGAGTAAACGGGTCCCAGCGGTGAATAATATACAAATCTACATAATCCGTCTGCAGACGTTTTAAGCTTTGATCAATTTGTGACATGATAGCCTTGCGAGACAACCCCTGACCATTCGGACCGTCGAACATTTTCTGATGCACCTTCGTGGCCAGCACGATTTCATCCCGTTTAGCAAAATCCTTCAGTGCCTTGCCGAGAATTTCTTCACTGCGTCCTAGAGAATAAACATTGGCTGTGTCAAAAAAGTTAATTCCTAAATCCAACGCCCGCTGAATCAACGGACGGCTCTCAGCTTCTTCCAGTACCCATTTGTGAATCCAATTGTTCGGATCGCCAAAGCTCATGCTGCCCAAACAAATCTGTGATACATCCATCCCCGTGTTACCTAATTTTACATACTCCATTTCGTTCATCCTTTCATTCGTTTGATTTGTTCCTCATGATCAATGATCGCACACAATGAAAATTTTTTCTCTTGATATTCATACTTAAAAATGCAGCAATTGCCAATTCGACGGCTGTGCTTGTCAGCACGGTACTCAGGTCGACTGTGTTCGTCCCAAAATTTGCGGAATTGCCCGCAAAAAGCCCCATGCGTTACCGCCAAAACCGTCATTGCTTCCTGCTTCATCAAGTCTGTACAAACGGATACTGCCCGCCTTTGAAAAGCCTGCTCCTCCTCACCGCCATATTGGACAAAGAAATCTCGATACGGCAATGCGGGATTTAGCTGCTCACTTTCTCCCTCCAGCTGACCAAAATTCCATTCCTTCAACCCCTTCAAACGCGTATAGGACTGAGAAGTTATTTGCTCCAATGTGTCCGAGGTACGTTCTGAGGTAGAACAATATGCCTGATCAAAGGTAATACCTGCCCTTTGGAAATACTGTCCAGCAATTTGGGCTTGGTAAATACCCCGTTCAGTCAAAGGTGAATCACACCAGCCTTGAATTTTATGCTGAGCGTTGAACAACGTTTCTCCATGGCGAACCAAATACAACATTTTCTTCATTTCAGCCTCCTTGCTCAGAAACACCAAAAAGAATGGATTCAACCATTCTTTTTGATGCCAAGATTATACGTTGACCGCTTCGGCTACCTCTAACTGCTCACCATTAGAAGCAATCACCTGTTTGTACCAATCAAAGGATTTTTTCTTGGTCCGCTTCATCGTTCCATTGCCTTGATCATCGCGATCAACATAGATAAAACCGTAACGTTTGCTCATTTGACCCGTGCTGGCTGCAACCAAATCAATACAGCCCCAAGTCGTGTAGCCTAACAGTTCCACCCCATCAATTTCCACCGCTGCTTTGAAGGCTTCGATGTGCTGCTTCAAATAATCAATACGATAATCGTCTGCTACATACCCGTTTTCGTCCGGTACATCCACCGCACCTAACCCATTTTCCACAATAAACAACGGTTTTTGGTAACGGTCATACAGCTGATTCAAGGAGTTGCGCAAGCCTAATGGATCGATTTGCCAACCCCATTCTGTTGACGGCAGATGCTCATTTTTAATAGAAGCGAAAATATTGCCGGTAGCCTGCTGGTAATCCTCTGCATGGGCGCTGACTGTGCGGGAGCAATAATAAGAAAAGGAAACAAAATCAACCGGAGCCGAAGCCAGGATTTCTTCATCGCCTGCTTCCATCTGAATCCTTAACCTCTCCTGTTCAAATTTCTTCAAGGCATAGTTTGGATATTTGCCCCGTGCCTGCACGTCAATGAAGAAATAACCTTCGCGATCCCGCTTAATCGCCTCTTGATAATCCTCAGGACGACAGGTGTAGGGATAATGACTGCCGCCAGCCAGCATGCAGCCAACTTGATTCTCCGGATCTACCTCGTGAGCCATCTTCGTCGCCAGCGCACTCGCCACCAGCTGATGATGAGCCGCCTGATATTTCACTTCTTCCTTGTTATCGCCTTCTCGAAAAATAATCCCGCCGCCGACAAAAGGCTGATGCAATAAAATATTAATTTCATTAATCGTCAACCAATACTTCACATAACCCTTGAACCGCTTCAGCACAGTTTCCGCATAGTGACTGTAAAACTTCACCAGCTTGCGGCTGCGCCAGCCGCCATATTCCTTAATCAAATGAACAGGCACATCAAAGTGAGCAATCGTCACTAACGGCTCGATGTTGTGTCTTTTTAATTCTTGAAAAATAGTTTCGTAAAAAACCAGCCCTTCTTCGTTCGGCTCCAATTCATCCCCATTAGGAAAAATTCGCGACCAGGACAGTGACATGCGATAGACCTTAAAGCCCATTTCGGCAAACAATTGGATATCATCCAAATAACGATGGTACATATCAATCGCTTCTTTAGCCGGATAATAATGATCCTCCCGCCATTCCAGCATTTCCATTTCACCTAAACCGACTGCTTTACGGTCTTCACCACAAGGCAGCAGGTCAATATTGGACAGCTTACGGCCACCTGCTAATACGCCGCCCTCGACTTGATTGGCAGCTGTGGCACCGCCCCATAAAAAGTTTTTATCTAAAGCCATTTTTTGCCTCTCCCTTGTTTTAAACTTTTACCGCTAAAATATCTTCCTGGCAGTCGGTTGATCCTTGAGCAATCGTCTCGATTGATGAGTATTGCGGACTGTTGGTCACCACCACTGGAACCTGGGTTTCATAACCCGCTGCCTGAATGCTTGCTAGATCAACGTCTAACAACGGTTGCCCTTTTTTCACTGTGTCGCCAGCATTCACCAGCACATCAAAATATTGCCCGTTTAGTTCCACCGTATTCAAGCCCACATGAATCAGGATTTCTACGCCAGTATTCGAAACCAGCCCAATCGCATGCTTCGTTGGAAAAATCGCCGCAATGGTTCCATCAAAAGGAGCGACTACCTGACCTTCCACCGGCTCAATCGCAAAACCTTTGCCTAAAGCCTCGGAAGCAAATGCTTCATCATGTACTTCACTTAAAGGAATAATTTTTCCCTTCATCGGACTAATTACCCGCGTATCTTCTAAAATCAGCTCTTTTATTTCCGGAATATCTTCCTTCTCAAACTTAAAGCTCAAAAGATAGGTTAGAACACCAGAGACCACCATTGAAATAATCAAGGCAATGACAATGTTCCAAAAAAAACGCATCGTGTTGTCACCAATATACAGCAGAATCGCTGGAACACCCGAAGAGCCTGTCGCAAAACGGTGAGTGTTAGTCAAACCAGCAAACAATCCGCCAGCACCCCCACCGATCATCGCTGCTACTAATGGATATTTCTTCGGCAGGTTAACCCCATATAAGGTTGGCTCCGTAATCCCCATGTACGCCGTGATCGAACCCGAAGTTGCCAGCTGCTTCAACTTTTTATCCTTGGTCCGGAAAGCTACCACCGCTGAAGCAGTTGCTTGAGCAATGTTGGAACACACACAACCAGGACCAAAAATGCTGTCATAGCCAAGCTCGGCCATTTGCATAACTCCCAGTGGTGCCACCCCATTGTGCAAGCCGAACATTACCATGATTGGTAAAAATCCGCCGATCAATACTGCCGGAACCCAGCTGGCATTCACACTCAAGAAAGTAAAGAAGGTTGCTAAATATCCGCCAAGTACCGTTCCGATCGGCCCTAAAACAGCTAAAGCCAAAGTACCCATCACCAAGAACGTCAGCATCGGTACAAACACCAGCTCTACTGATTTCGGAATCACGCGGTTCAAGAATTTTTCTACATAAGATTGTGCAAAAATTACCAGCAAAATCGGAATCACAGAACCAGTATATGTTGCCAAGGTAAAAGGAATAATGTCAAAAAAATGTACTGGATCACCCGCTGTTACTAACGCCCCCCAATTGGGATGCAGCATAATCGCCGCCACAGACACTGCCAAAATCGGATTGCAGCGTAGTTTTTGTGCTACTGTAAAGGCCAAAATCATCGGCAGAAAATAAAACACCCCATCCGCAAACATATTTAATAAATAGTAGGTTTGCGAATCTGCTGAGATTACCTCAAAAACCATCAATAAAGCCAGTACCGCTTTCACCATCCCGGCACCTGATAACGCCGGAATCACTGGCTGAAAAGTTCCCGCCACAAACTCGATGATGGTGGTCATGATGCCTTTTTTCTCACCACTCGCTTCTCCTGAAGCGGATACATCCACATTTTTCTCTACTTCTTCAAAAACATCCTTCACATGGGTGCCAATGACTACCTGATGAACACCCGCATTAAAAATATATTTAGTTACGCCATCCAGCGCTTCTAAACCTGCTACATCTACCTTCGTTTCATCCACTAATTTAAAACGTAGACGTGTTTGACAATGATAGGCTTCGGTAATGTTTTCCTTCCCACCCAATTCTTTCACAATGTCACGAGCCAACGACTGATACTTCTTACTCATGATGTTACCCCTTTCACTGGAACAAGCAGCTTGTTTTTGAAACTCACCGGTGTCTTCATTGCTTGTCTGTAAGTGCACTTTATCATGTCCGGATAGCGTTTCCAATAGTTTCAAAGCAAGACGAAACGCATTTCACAAAACTTGGGAAATTAAGCCCGTTTTGTGAAATGCGTTTTGGGTTTTGATAAAAAGACAGATGCGACAAAGAAGTTAAAACCCCTCCTCCAGCTCCTTAAACGTCGCCTGTCTCCGCGACTCCAGCTGCTTAGCACTGGCGATTTTGTTCACCTTGTTCTCCTCATAATTCAACGCAAATACCTTAGCAAACAGCGCATCGAGAATCAGCAAAATGGATTCCTGGGTGGCGAAATTGGAAATTTTTGAATAAAGCTTTTCTTTACTGGAAATATTCAGCACAACATCAGAATAATCCCGCAAGTAATTTTTGCCGCCGCTGGTAATACTGATGATGGGAACCCCGCGGTTTAGCAAGATTTTTACATTACTGGTAGGACTCTCCTCCGGTGTATTGCCAGAATAAGAAATAATAACTGCACAATCTCGTTGATTCAAGGAATGAGAAATCACACCGGACTCCCCCGCTTTTGCCATAAAAGCTTTCTTGCGTATCGTTAACAGGTTGCGTTTAAACAGCTCGCCGTAATAATAATTAGGACTTGTACCGTAGACAACCACATTGTCTGCCCGAAGGATTAATTCCGCCGCTTTGTTCAAATCCTCTGTTGCAATCAAGGATACCGTATCTTTGATGCTCTGCATCTTCAAATTAACTAAACTCTCAATGATTTCCAATGTTTCAGCCTCTGCAGAAAAAGGAAAATTTGGGTCAATATCGGCATAAGCCGTGTCGTCGTAATAAGCAACCTCATGATGAAAAGCATACATAAATTCCTTCCAGCCGGAATAGCCAAAGTATTTAGCGAAACGCACCAGTGTCGGTTTGGAAGTGAAGGTTTGCTTAGCGATCTCTTCCATCGATAAGTCCTGCAGCTGGTCTTTGTTCTCCAAAATAAATTCGCCAATCGTCCGTCGCGCATCACTCTGCTTAAAGGCTGCTTCTTCAATCCGTTGAAATAAATACATCGCTGCTCGTCTCCTCTTGTCTCTTTTTCGTTAGAGAATCAATCTTGCCTTTTATTGTAACAGCCTTCAGATACAATGACAAAGCGCTTCAAGAATATTTGTTTGGATTGTTTCAATTGGTTCTCCATTTGAATAAACAATCTAACCCAGCATAAACTTTTTTGGTTACGACTCTGTTTCCCATCGATGCACGACAAACATTTCTCTAGTAATCATGACATCCTTGCTAACAGCTTTCCTATTCATAGGTTAATTTATAAGACGATGCATTCAACGTTTGTTTCTGTAGATGTCGATTTTTAGTATACTTAACACTAACTTTGAACGGGAGGTTAAGAGATGACCTATACGATTGGCGAATTTGCCAAGCTGACTAATTTTTCCATCGACACACTCAGGTATTATGAAAAACTAGGAATCATTCTACCCAATCGCGACCAAAACAACCGGCGCGTCTTCTGCGAAAAAGACCTTGTCTGGATCGACTTTATCAGCAAGCTAAAGCAAACTGGTATGAAACTGCAAGACATAAAAAAATATGCCGAATTACGTTATCAAGGAGCACAGACGGTTGAGGAACGCTTAGCCCTGCTCTTTCAGCAATCCGTTAGTTTGCAGAAAAAGAAAGAAGAAATTGACACCCATATCGCCTTTTTGGAGACCAAAATTACGATTTATCAGGAAATGCTTGCTGAACAAAATCAGCATGTTTAATTTCTGCTTGACCTAGAGTATACTCCAGCAATTATTGTCTTAGGTACAGACATTAAGGAGGTATTTACTTTGGAAAAACTAAAATACACAGTGATCACCGGTGCCAGCTCAGGAATTGGATATGAGACGGCCAAGGCCTTTGCTGACCGTGACAAGCCGCTCATTTTGGTGGCACGTCGAAAGAAGCGGCTGCAGCAATTGAAACAAGCGATCCGACAGAAAAATCCAAATCTTGAGGTGTTGATTTTTCCTGTCGACTTGACCATCAAGGAGAATGTTTACCAGCTTTTTTCAGACTTGACAATCTATGAGCTTGAAACATGGATCAACAATGCCGGGATTGGAATGTATGGCGGGCTACGAACAAATGATCTTCAAAAAACGGAGCATCTCCTACAGTTGAATATTGAGGCATTTGCTATTCTTTCCAGCCTGTTTGTGAAGGATTACTTTTCAAAAGCCGGAACTCAACTGATCAATATCTCATCTGCTGGCAGGTATACGATCGTCCCTAATGCGGTCTTATATTGCGCCACCAAATTTTTTGTCAGCGCCTTTACCGGAAGGGATAGCAGAAGAATTGATTGCTGCTGGTGCCAGCATGCGAGCCAAGTTATTAGCTCCTGCTGCCACCAAAACCGAGTTCGGCCAGATAGCAGCGAACACGGATACTTATGATTACGACCAAGCCTTTGGAACTTATCATACCAGTGAAGAAATGGCTCAGTTCCTGCTGCAGTTGTATGATAGTTCTTATACTGTCGATTGGGTAAACCGCGAAACATTTACGTTCGAGTTGAGCAATCCGCGTTTCCCTATAGCAAAACGCTCTAAATGATGTAGAAACTGTGATCAATCGTAAAAAGGATTTAGCCCTTCCTCGTCTTCTTCTTATCAGGTACTTTTAAATGATTAATTTGGTATAATAGGGAAGCAAAATCCATCGAAAAGGAGACAACACTGTGACGAAGTATTATGCGGTAAAAAAAGGCAGGAAGACTGGTGTGTTCACTACCTGGGCTAACTGCCAAGAACAAATCAAAGGGTATTCTGGAGCAATCTACAAGTCCTTTGCAACAAAGTCAGAGGCCGAAGCATTTGTCAAAGGAGATTCAGCGAAAAAGACTAAACTAAGAAATGAAGATAGCCTGATCGCGTACGTAGATGGTTCTTTCGATAAAAAAAGACAGGCTTATGGCTCAGGAATCGTCCTACTAAAAGGCAATACAATTTTAGAAGAGCTGTCGATTCCCGGCAAGCATAAAGAATTCACGGAAAGCTATCAAATCGCTGGAGAGGTCTTTGGTGTTTTAGAAGCTGTTTCTTGGGCGATCAAACACCAATACTCCGATATTGAGATCCATTATGATTATGAGGGAATTGAAAAGTGGGCGCTTGGGTATTGGCGAGCAAATAAACCGGTCTCGCAGTATTACGTGGAAGCCTTTAAGCCTCTATCAAAGAAAATTGATGTCTCATTCACAAAGGTAAAGGCCCATTCTGGAGATACTTACAATGACTTGGCAGACGAACTAGCAAAAAAAGCAACTCAAATTGAAGCCGAACCTGTGAGAAAAGAAGCATCAGATGCAGAAAATCAGCTGCTGCATGTCGAAGGCCACAACAATGATCTCTACATGAATCTGCTGATCGATGGCAAATTAGTCGATTACACCACACTCTATAATCTCATTACCTCTCAATGGCAGCAACAAGGTTATCTGCTTGCTGATCTAAAAGAAATAAAAGTGATTTTTGATGTAGACGAAGAGCAGCTTATTGCTGCTGTAATTGATGTGAAAAATGATGTCGAATATCTCTCTTTTGATGGAAGTCAATTGACAGAATACGAATGAAAATGGAAAATCACCAGCTGATCTACCGGCTGGTGATTTTTAGAGCTATCGTGTATTTTACAGGGGTTTCATACCCTACTTAGTTGGAAAGCCTTCAGATCAAAACATCTTTTTCTGCAGAACTCAAACAAAAAGACCGCCTATCTATCAGACGGTCAAGCAACAAAATTCCCTAAAATAAATCTGCCCTTACACCAAACGGTTCAAGCTTTTCCGGTTCATACCCCACACACAAATGATGGTCATTAAACAAAATTGGACGATTAATCAAATGAGGATACGTACGCAGTACAGTCAATAATTCATCAGGGGACAATTGGGAATAATCAAGAGACAGTTCGTCATAAATTGGGGAACCCACGGTTAAAATTTCATTGATATCCTCTACCAGTTCTAAGATGGTAGTCAAGGTTTCCCGTTGGAGCGCCTCCGTTTGCAGATTGTACGATTCAAAATCTACCTGATTCATCTGCAGCAGTTTTTTAGTTTTTCGACAATTGGGACAGCCTGGATCTGACAATACTTGGATCATTTCCATCACTCCTTCGTTCATTTCTGTATAAAAAAAGATTGCCGTTTTCTAAAAGGCATAGCAACCTTCATTTGTAGATATGAGCGTTGTATAAATTGTGAATTTTCACACATTCGTTTCATTTATTATAGCGCTTTTCTATTTTTAAAGATATGAATAACCATCTTCTTTCATATAAGCCGATTCATTTGAGTGCTTCTCGAGAATTTGATGATAGCAGGTCAAACACTCTTAAAAAATTGCGTGGAATGTGACAGATGGTGCCAATGTGTAAATCGGAAAATAGATTGAGTCAACATCAGACAAAAAATCAGCACATTTTTACCAAAAGTTAAAATGTGCTTGTGTAATATCCACTTTGAGGACACCGCCAGGAATATAAAGAATGATTTTCAATTCATAAACGTTTCTCTTTTGTAGGAGCTTGAATCGCTCAGCTATATCTTGGTTCAAAAAGTCTTGGACACTGATAGTGAACAAGACTTTTCTAATCAATACTCCTAAACCAATCATATACTTCTTTGCAGAAGGACTCACAATGGATAGAATAACTATTGTGTACATCATCAATTTCAATCATTTTTTTGGAACAAGTCAAATGATTGTAATAATTATCGAAATGAGCTGGACTAAAGTAGCGATCATGCATGGTCTTAAATACCAAGGTTGGGACCCTTAATTCTTTTTGCAGCATGCTGTCTTTGTGTACCGCCATTTCCAACAAGGCTAACAAAAATTTGCTATCGGTCTTCCAGAAATCCGTTCGCCCTCTGACCATTTTTACATACATTGCTTCATCTAGTTCTGCGTGATACCCAGTATACTCAGGCGGTTTCATAGTGAATTTAAAATTCGGAATTGCTTGTAATAGCGGGCACAGCAGTTTAACTAAGAATCGCGGATACCCCATTCCTTTCATTTCACCATAAGAGAGGCATGCAAATTGCGCAAACCCTTTCACATTATTTCGCGCCTGTACGTAATACTGAGCAAAAATCCCGCCGATTCCGGTAGTGCCATACAAAAAGATTCTTTCAGAATACTCCTCTTCGATATAGGCAATCACAGCATCTAAATCGGAGAGAATACTAGATCTTGTTAAATGACCGTCGGATTGACTACATCCTGTCCCGCTAAAATCGAACGCGAAAATATTGACTGGATAGTTGGTTAAAGGTTCATAAACACTCTGGAAATCCGTGGTCGATACAATCGGTGTGTGGGTAATAATAATATTTAAAGCTGATTTGCTGTAGATCCATTGATTACAAAAAATCTTTTTCTTATTTTTTTGAATATAGTACTGATCCCAGGTCAAATGAGCGGCCTCCTTCTTGACAGATCTTATTGCGCCAATCTGCTCAAAATTCTTCTGGCTAAAAATAGAATCCACAAAAGTGCCAGAAGCACTCCAGTGATAAGCGCAGACAGTCTTGATTCCACGACATATTTTCCCAGCCAATAGGCCGGAAGCAGAAAAAAGAAACATTGACGATCCCCTTGCAAAAGGAATGGTGGTAGAATTCCCAGCAAAGTCAAGGAAGCAATTTTCGTGACTGCCATGCCTTCTAATTTATTGGCTGAAAAGGCGACAATGATTAGTACAAGAATCATCCCTAACAAAGCCGAAAAGATCGAAAGCAGCAGCACGTGAATCCAGTTAAGGCCGCTACTATGAAAAATACCTAGAAAAATCGGAGTAAAAACCAGAGCAGCGATAGCCGGGATACCCACTCTTGAAAAAAGATAACCCTTTTTTCCTAAAGGAGTTACCATAAAGTATCTAGCCAGCTGGTTATCGATCTCTTCCAAAAAAATCAGTGCAAAGGCAAAGCAGAACATCCATGGTGTGATCAAAAGATACAGCATGTCTAATAATAAAACTATATAATCAGGTACTTCCGTATAGTTGGAAACGATGCGGAGCACGTACGGAACAAAGAACTTTAATAGAAACCCAGTAACAATCGGAACCAAGAAAAGAACGGCAAGCATATAATCATTCCCTATTTGTCGAAACAGGTTCAAACTGCTGGCTGCATATTTTTTCATAACTTCGCTCCTCCGAGCTGTCGAAACATTTTTCTGACTTGAACCAAACAAATCTGGTACAGCAAAATCATAAGAGCGATGTTTACTCCCCCATCCACGATCAACGATCCGCTGCTGCCATGAATCAAACGGATTGTTGCACTGAACGGGTGAAACTTCAGAAATCCATAATCCTCCCGAAGAATGGAAAGAATCGGCGGAATGAAACAAACCAGCTCGATTCCGACACTCGCTAAAACAAATTGATTAAGGCTGCGAATAGGACTGCCCGCAATCAATCCCAACAATGAAAATTGAATCGATGCAAAGCATGTCCCTAAGAGCATATGTGCCACACTCTTTTTTTCTGTCGGTAAATAAAGAATCACAGCAAAGAGTACAGACAAAATCAATAGTGAGCCAACCTTTGAGAGAATATATTCCTGCGGTTTTAATGGTGAAACTGCCAAAGAATTTAAGACTCTTTGGCTTTTTTCCAACAAAATGATGGCACCCATCACGAACAACCCGATCGCCGCTGGATCAGAAAAAATCAGGATCGTCGTTGCTTGAGCTTGGATGGCATCCGCCAGTTCGTTCAAAATCACTACATATACGAGACAGACAACACCATAGATAAAATAGAAGTTGTATTTCCATTGAAAATAGCTGTCTTTTAAAATCGCCTGTTTCAGTCTCATTCCAAACTCCTCCCAGTCAATTCGATAAACAAATCATTCAACGTCGGCTCACTAGAATGGATCGACAGCAACCGGTTTTCTTGAATCAATTGCTGCAGCAAGCGATCCTCACTTGTTGCTTTCAGCAAGCACTCCTGAACGCTTTCCCCTTTTTCCAGATACGAATAGCGAATTTTAGCTGCCCCGGCAGCCATGATCAGATGATGCGGACTGTCTAAGGCTAAAATCCTTCCCTCCGAAATAAACGCCACCTGATCACACAATTCTGTGGCATCATACATATTGTGTGTCGTCAGAAGAATCAATTTCCCCTTGGCTTTTTCCGCTAAGATCAATTCCTTCATTTTCTGACTATTCACAGGGTCCAAACCGCTGGTGGGTTCATCGAGAAAGAGGATATCCGGATCATGAATCAACGACCTGATAAAATTTAACCGTGTTTTCATTCCTTTAGAAAAGTCACTTACGCGCTTACTTCCTTCATTTTGCAGTCCAACGCTTTCCAGCAGCTCGTCGATTCGACGCAGAGGTCCTTGATACAAAGAACCGAAAAAATTCAAATTTTGTTTTGCTGAAAATTTTTCATACAAGGTCGGAAACTCAAAATCTACCCCGATTCGTTCATAAAATTGGTTGTCATATTCCCGACGCTCCATTCCATCTATCCATATTTCTCCCTCATAGTTTGAAATCAACCCGATCAAAATCTTCTGCAAGGTAGACTTGCCAGCACCCGAAGGACCTAGAAACCCAAAGATCTCACCCTTCTGCACCGAAAAAGTAATATCCTGCAGAAACGGTTGTTTCGTATAGCTGAAGTTGACATTCTTTACAGTAATCAAATGCTCCCTCTTTTCTATATGACCATTTTGTAATTATGGTCATTAAATTGGTTTTAAAAAAGGATCGGTCTTTGCCAATCCTAGATCAATTGATTTAATACGCCTTCCAGCAGGATCGTCAACACTTGATTACCGTCTGGATCGTTCATGAAAATCGTGGTACAAGTGAAGATCGCTTGAAATACCTTCGCCATCACCACAGCGTCTTGTTTGAAAGAGATTCCATAATCTTCTAAGGTTTTCAGCATTTTGACGTCATCCAAGGTGTGCGCGTCAAACAGCTCCTTTGGCAGACGTCTCTGAACATGCTGAATCGTTTCACTGTCAATGTTGTATAGAAGCGGATACTCCTTGATCTTTTCAAATAGCCATTTGAAAATGTACATTGCCAGCTCCTTTGTCTCCAAGTGAGTATGCTGATCCAGCTCATGTTTCATTGCGGCAAAAATCCGCTCCTGAATCGAAAAGTTGATTATCATGAAAAGATGTTCTTTACTTTGGTAAAACGCATAAAAAGAACCTTTGGAGATATTGGCGCTTCGTGCTAAGTCATCCACTGTTACTTTTTTTAACCCTAAGCTGCTAAACAAAATTTCTCCTTGCTCCAGAAGGGTTTCTTCAATTGCTTTACGCTCTGTTTCTGTAAATCTTGGCATAGACCCACTCATTTCTATATGACCAATTCAGAATTATCGTCATATAAAAGTTAACATATGGATATACAATTGTCAATATTACTTGAAATTAAGACATTTTTCTGTTGAATCAGCTTTTGCGTATCAACAGGTATTTCTTTGTCAACATCCTGTTGTATTCGAACGAGACGACAATTAGCGAGCTGCAAAGCACGGACAGGCAAGAAAAATCAAGACAAGAATCAATTATTAACGTTTTATATGGAGACTAATCAGTGCCCAGCCTGTTCAATGCGAGAAGGCGAAAAGCTACAATCGCATGATTCAAAATTAGTCTTGATACAATTGGTAGACAGCTTCTTCTTTATTGAATACCCAATAATGGTCATCAAGTATTTTTCTGTTGAAATGCTTAGAGCTTTACTAAATAAAATCCTAGGATGTCTTCTGTCTACTGCATCAAAACGCGAACAAGTAAACATCCTCATCCTCTTCTTCCATCACGATTGAAAACCCCAGTTTTTGCAAAAGTTTTATTGACGCAGTATTAGCCGGATCGACACCTGCTTTCACTGCTGAAATGTCTTTTTGACTTCGCCCCCATTCAATGACTTCCTGAATGACCTCATAGGCATAGCCCTTGCGGCTGTTTGAAGGAGAAATGGTATACCCAATCCAAATATGCGTATCTTCCTTTTTCAAATAGACATCCCCGATGAGTGATCCATTCTGCTTATCTATAATCGCAAGCTGCATTCCGTTTGTGATCACTGGATTTTCCAAGAGTATTTCCGATATTCTTCTTTTGTACGTCCCTTGAACCCTTGATATCGCATCCAATCGTCGTCATTGTGGTACAGAACAAAAGCAGGAATATCCTCTTCTATGAATTCTCTTATTGTACATCTCTTTGTATGCAGTTCCATTTTTCTGTGCTCCTTTCATCGTTCCTGCTATTTTTACAAGTTTATCCGCTGTCCACACAAAAGTCTATCAAAAAAGTTCAATAGAATCGCAGCTCCTTCCCATAAATACTCTTGGTTCATCTGTTGATTTTTATTTTTTCACATCGAAGATCGTTAGTCATAAGGATGAAGAAAAGGTGAATAAATGATTATTTAAGGATAAATCTACGTCAAACCCGAACATTATCCAGAATAACTGTACAAAAATTCGAAAAAACATCGACAGTAAAAATACCAAGTGTTATTATTTTTGAAGATACGTGATCGTTAAAGAAGGCGGGGAAACTATGAAAGAATTATACGATGGCAAAACAAAGACGGTTTTACTTGATGAGCAGAACAAAGAGGTCCATCTACTATTTAAGGACAGTGCCACAGGCGAAGATGGTGTCTTTGATCCAGGTTCTAACACAGTCGGCGGCAGCGTCGAAGGCAAAGGAAAAATCGGCTTAACGATTTCAAAATACTTTTTTGAATTAATGGAAAAAAACGAAATCCCTACTCATTACTTAGGAGCAGATGTCGAAAAGGGATTAATGAAAGTTCGACAATTGACAGTACCAAATTTAGAATTTGTTTTGCGCTATTTCACAGCCGGCAGCATGTGCCGTCGCTTCACATTACCAGAAGGCTTGCCTTTTGATCCTCCTTATTTGGAAGTTACTTTGAAAGACGACGAGCAGGGCGACCCATTGATTACGGACAGATTGTGCCAAATGAAAGGCATTTTAAAACCTGGACAATTTGATGAAGGGCTCGATATTTTGACAAAGGTCGGCGAAGTTCTCAAAGTGGCTTTAGCAGAAATGAACCTTACACTGATCGATTTCAAAATCGAAATCGGCTATGATGAATCGGGCAAAATGTATGTTGTTGACGAAATCACTCCGGATATTTGGCGCGTCAAGGACGAGGCAGGCAATATCCCTAACCAGATCGATTGCGCGCAATTGATTTTAGCAAAAATTCAATAAAACGAAAAGGTGAGACTCGATAATTTGAGGCTCACCTTATTTTTAGTTTGATGGAAACAGCGGCTCCGATGTAATCAGCTCATTATTTCGTCAAACGAGCAAAAGAAAAAGTCCTTGTTTACCAAGGACTTTCGCAGGTTGTACTTCAACAGGAAGTCTAGAAACTTGCCTATCTTCTGATTTCTTTGTTCCTGCGAAAGTCTATAAAAGACTGATATATAAATGTTTCTTAGTAGGACAACTGCACTTTGACTGCGAATTATTTGACCTTGTGAAACAATCACTAATATTCGTATCTATTAAATAACGATTAACTCTCGAGATCAACAAAAGCATTCAGCGGTTTTAAACGTTCATCTTCAGTAAGATGACGATAAATTTCTGACGTAGACTTATCCGCATGACCCAATCTTGCTTTAAGAACGTCCCAGCTACAATGCTCAGCTACCAAGCTTGCCATTGTATGCCGCGTTAAATGTGTATGAAATGGTTTAGTGATTCCGCATTTCTTAACGCAATTTTTGATATGGTTATTCACGTAGTCTCTCCTAAATGGTAACCCTCGTTTTTTTGGTTCCAAGTAAACAAACAAGTATGACTGATCAATAATGAAATCTAATTGGGAACGCATTTCGTCTAGTACCACAATCAAGTGTTTCAACTTTTCCATGACAAGTGGAGTAACAACAACTCGTCTTGCCGAATTTGCACTTTTTGTTGTTTCAATTTTAAAATCAATCTGTTTACTTCTGACAGCGGTTTGCTTATAAAAGAGGATCTCATTCTTATTGAAGTCAATATCCTGTGGTTGTAGGGCAAGTGCTTCGCTCACACGACATCCTGTATAAAACAGAACGTGGTACAAAGTGCTAAGAGTCAAATCTTCATGAACCGTTGCATAGTTCAGAAAAGTACGGAGTTCATCGATTGTTAAATATTTCTGATCTAAACTTTCCAAAGATTGTTTTAAATCCTGTACAGTTTTCTGATACTTGGGAAGTGTAACACCTTCCAATGGATTTTGAGATAAGAGCTTATTTTTGACACTGTAATTAAAAATCATATTCAACGTTTGCTTAAAACTATAAAGAGAGTTTTTAGAATATCCCTTCTCTTTAAGATCAAAAAACAAGTTGACTAGAAAATCTGTATCAATTGATTTTAGTTCCTTATCTCCAATACACATCGAGAGAGTTTTCATTAGTGTTTCCCTCTTGTCATATGTGCTTTGTTTTTGTTCACGAAGTCCTTTATAGTAATCAAACCACATTTCAGCAATAACCGAAAATTTTTCGTTACTACCGAATATTTTTTTCCTTCTTTTATGATCTTTTTCAAGCTCCAAATAAGCATGTTGAGCTTCCCGCTTTGTTTTGAAACCTCTTCTAGTGGTTCTAAAAGCTTGAAAAGACCAAGTTGTCTTTCCTAATGAATTTTTTTGCTTTTTAAATCTATCTTTCGTTTCCATTTTTCCTCCTAATAAAAGAAGGAGGTTGAGGTTACTGAGACTTTATCGAAGTATTCTATGAATTTCATTATAGGCTAAATTCCTCCAAAAATAAATTCTATAAAGATCGTAATGACTGCATTTTTTTTATGAATGGATCATAATTTTTGTTTCTGTACCATTCAAGAATATCTTCTCTAGAATAATGTCCTCGTATACCGTACCAACAATCCGGAAAATCAGAAAGATTGATCAATCTATTAAGTGTACTGTTACTGATTTGAAATTCTCTCTTCAAATCTTCATTAGTTAGAATCAATGGTAGTTGTTTAATTGACAGCAGATTCGATGTATAGTCTTCAATCAACTTTTTAACAACAGGTAGCAATTCATTTTTCAGATATTCTTCATTCTGATTTATTTCTTTTATTATGGGTACCTCTTGGATTATTTTGCTTAATTTGTTTTAAGACAAGAACAAATTGAATCATTACAAAATCTCCTTTCCACTTCTAAGTAAGCTTGATACTATTTTGAACCGCCTTAGGATTGGCGCACAGGTATTTCACCTCCCCTTGTAGTTAGCAGCGAGACACATTTTTGAGTGTGAGTATCATTATAGTAAGTTGATGTCTTGGCATCTTGTTTTCCAAAGTCAAGATGATATCAGAGTTGTCTCGCTCGGCTACTACTTCATGGCGTATCTGTACTATAGCTCGATCAACTTAAAACGTTATCCAAAAATTGATATTTAATTGTCATAGAACAAATTAATTATTCATACATACATAAACTAAATCTCCTGAAATATGAAACTTAGATTGGTTGATTTAAAATTATTTAATTTTGACATTTTCAGATTTCAAATCGAATCTCAAAAATGATAATAGTCTTTTTGATTGCATCAATCAGTAGACAAAAATAAGAATCACTATCAAATTATCGATAGTGATTCTGTTTCTTGATGTTTCTAAAATAATGTTCAATCATTCAATTGATTCATAGAATCTCTTTTTGAATTTGAGAAAATCTTCAAAATCTTTCAAAATATGATAGAGTCGAGCCTTATTAATAAACTCCTGTTTAGATGATGGAACGTGCTCTTCCTGTAACTCGATGATTAACTCCGACAAATAGTCGATTTGTTCGCTACAAAAAAATTGATCTTCAATATGTTTTTTTATCTCAGTGACAAGCAAGCTGATTATCTGGATGGCTTCTTCATTATTTCTGATATTCTTAATCTCATAATGGAGATTATGTAGCAAGCCGCATTGTTGTAAACGCATTTCAAAATAATCGACAAAGTAATCATCCTTTACTGGTAATCGATTCTGTTGATACTTCACTGCACATTTTGTTAATTCCATTAGATCATTTTCAAGTTGAATGATTTCATCCCAGATAGTACTTTTCTTTTCTGGTCCTTTGACATAATCGATCATTTTCTCGAAAATACAAACAAACCTTTTCTCGATACTTTTCTTTGATCGTTCTAAAAATTTTCTCTGGCGAGAATAGGCCTGAAATTGATTAACAATAATGGCAATAGCCAGACCAATCAACAACAAATAAAACTCATTCAATAGATCATGCATGGTTATTTCGGCACGAAACATGAGGTGTGTGATCGAAACAGCATTAACAGATAAAGTGGACAATAAGTTCTTATAGCTAAATATGAAGGTAATGATTGTTAAAACAACTCCAAAGGTAAACCAATTATTTCCTAAAAATGGATGGAAAGTCAGTGTAAAAAACATCGTAATCAAAAAAGTACTTATCCGATTGATCCCTAATCGAATAGTTTCAGTTTTTGTAACAGCTAAAGTAAGAAGAGTAATTATGCCAGCGGAAGATGAAAAATCTAAGGAAAAAAATTCGGCAATCAGTATAGCAATAGAACTCCCAATTCCAGTCCTCAAGGCGTGCATGGTATAGTCATTTAAATTTATTTTAGGAATGAATTCCATGATCCTCTCCTTCCAGCGCTTATGTAAAAATTTCCTGTTACGCAGTTTTTCTAGATTAAAACTGAAACTTTATTGCTGAAAAATATGTATATAGTCGTGAAACTTTTATTGTTGGCGCTCAAGAAACAGCCTCTCGATCATAATCTTTTTCTTTCACAAATAGTTGCCTACAAGGAATTCTCACTTATTTTCGAAGATGGCTGTTTCTATAGCGCGATAGCTTAAATCAACTAAAGAATGCCAACAAAACTCCTGCTGCTACCGCTGACCCAATAACTCCTGCTACATTGGGACCCATTGCATGCATTAATAAATAATTATTTGGATTTTCATGTTGCCCCACTTTTTGAACGACACGGGCTGCCATCGGAACTGCCGAAACGCCAGCTGCTCCAATCATCGGATTTATTTTTCCGCCAGAAAGCTTATACATTACCTTTCCTAAAAGAACACCCGAAGCAGTTCCAATCGCGAAAGCCAATAGACCCAAAACGATGATTTTCAATGTTACTGGGGACAGGAATAAGTCTCCGTCTGCTTTTGCGCCAACTGTTACACCCAATAGAATTGTCACAATATACATCATCGAGTTAGTTAAGGTTTCAGTTAGTTTAGGGACGATACGAATCTCTTTTATCAGATTCCCTAGCATCAAGCAGCCAATCAGTGTCGTCGCGCTTGGAACGATTAGACTGATAAAGATGGTGGTCACAATCGGAAAAAGAATCTTCTCGGTTTGTGAAACTGTCCTAGCTTGAGTCATTTGGATTTTTCGTTCTTTTTCTGTAGTCAAGAGACGAATAATTGGTGGTTGAATGATTGGCACCAACGCCATGTAAGAATATGCGGCAAGTGCGATTGCCGATAATAAGTGAGGCGCTAATCTTGTGGTAACAAAAATGGCTGTTGGACCATCAGCCCCTCCAATAATTCCTACAGCACCTGATTCTTGCGGTGTCATTCCTAGAGCCGTTGCTAAGAAAAATGCGGCGAAAATACCAAATTGTGCGGCACCGCCTAAAAGAATCGTCTTAGGATTAGCGATTAGCGGTCCAAAATCTGTTGAAGCGCCTAAACAAAGGAAGATTAGTGGAGGATAAATACCTAAGTTAGTCCCTTGATACAAGTAGTAGAATAGCCCCCCTGGATTATTATTTGCGGCTTCACTCATTAAACCTGCCAGAGGTAAATTGACAAGTAAAATTCCAAAAGCAATTGGAACCATCAAATAGGGTTCATACTCTTTCTTAATTCCCAAATACAAAAATATACAGGCTAAAACGATCATAAATAGATTGTTGAATGACAGATTTTCAAAACCCGATGTTTCAATCATTTGCTGAAAAATCTCTAACATAGTATCCCTCCATTGTTATAATACAACCAGTAATTCTCCTGATTCGACTGTTTGATTTGATTGAACAAGGATACTTGAAACGACTCCATCGATTGGTGAAACAATTTCATTTTCCATCTTCATTGCTTCTAAAATAACTAGAGTATCGCCAGCATTCACCGTATCTCCTGTTTTTACATTAACCGATAAAATGTTTCCTGCCATTGGTGCTGGTACTTCTTTTCCACCACCACTCTTAGGTTTTTCCGATGGAGAAATCTCGTGTGAAGTCTTAGCAACTTGAGTCGCTTCCTCTTCACTGATTTCCCTTAATGTCACCTTGTATACTTGCCCATCCACATTAATTTCATATTGTTTCATTTGACCTTCTCCTTATTTAACTCGTTCGATTTTTTCTACTTGATAGTGTTTTCCTTGTTTGTTTTCACTTGCTTCTGCTAGTGCTGTTAGCAAAGCTACGCGTTCTAATTCAGCATTTGGTTGAACCATCGTTGACTTGGCAACTTGGGATGATTTGGATACTTTTTCTTTTACGTCATTATCCGATTTATTCACAAGTTTTGCTGTTATCTGCATCAAAACCATTAGTCCCGATAAAATAAGAAAGACTAGCGACATCGCTACAATAGTCAGGCCTAGTGAATCCATAATTGTATGTTCCATTAATATAATCAGCTCCTTGTATAGGCAAATATTTTAATCGGTTGTTCTGGATCAGCTGCATTGACTTCTGATTCTCCTGGTCCTTCTAAAAAGTTTTTTCCTACCTGCGGGAACAGAGCGTAGATCAATACCTCTTCATCATTCTTAGCGAGTTTCCCGATTTCTTGTTTCAATACGTCGAATTCTGGTTCAATATGATCCGCAGGACGATCGGTGATTCGTTCTTTGTCCCCTACTATTGAGGTAATAAATGCTTCATCAATTGGAACGGGGGACTTTCCGTACTCACCTAAAAGATACGATTTGACCTCATTTGAAACCATCTTATAGCGCTCACCAGTCAATACATTCATTGCTGCCTGAGTTCCAACCATTTGGCTCAATGGTGTAACTAAAGGCGGGAAACCTAGATCCGCTCGCACTTTTGGCACTTCCTTCAGTACTTCCTCGTAGCGATCGGTTGCGCCGGCTTGCTTCAATTGAGAGTACATATTGGAAAGCATTCCACCTGGCACTTGATATAGTAGTGCTCTTGGATCAGGAGTTAACATTTTAGGATCAAGCAATCCGTTTTCAAGATATTTATCTTTGATATCCCGAAAATAGTTTGCTGCTTCTTCCATTTTCTCGACATCGATAGATAGCTCATAATCATCTTCTTTTAAACTTAGGACCATCGACTCTGTCGCTGGTTGGCTGGTTCCTTCACTAAATGGAGAAAGTGCAGTATCGATACGGTCTGCCCCTGATTCAATGGCAGCTAGATAAGTCAGCTGAGCGATACCGCTGGTACAATGTGTATGGACAATTATTGGTAGACTAGTCGCTTTTTTTAACCGTTTGACTAGTTCGCGACATTTATTTGGTGTCAATATTCCTGCCATATCCTTCACACAAATAGAATCAGCACCCATTTCAGCAAATTCTTTTCCAAGTGATTCGTAATAATCCATGGTATGAACATCACTAATCGTGTAAGCAATGGCTAATTGAGCTTCTTTCCCCGTGTTCTTTACAGCTTTCAACGCAGTTTGAAGATTCCTTGTATCATTTAATGCATCAAAGATTCTAAAAATATCTATGCCATTTTCCGCCGAAAGCTTAATGAATTTTTCAACAACATCATCTCCATAATGTCGATATCCCAATAGATTTTGTCCTCTGATCAACATTTGCAAAGGGGTATTAGGAACTAAACGCTTTATTTTTCTTAAACGTTCCCATGGATTTTCATTTAAGTAACGTATACAAGCGTCAAAAGTTGCTCCGCCCCAACACTCAAGTGATGAATAGCCTACTTCGTCTAACAGTGGCAACACTGGTTCCATATCTTCCATCGACATACGGGTAGCCATTAAGCTTTGATGCGCATCCCGCAAAATCGTATCAGTAATCTCAATTTTCATTTTTGAGTCCTTTCCATTTTTTAAATATAAAGCCTCCCTTATTTTCAGATAAAGGAGGCTGACAAAGAATTTCTATGGATAAAACGGAAACAAGATCGGTAATAATATTAGACTTACTATCGTCGATACTACGATCAAAGGTAGTCCCGCTTTCACATAATCCATGAACTTGAAGCCACCTGGAGAAAGTACCATCGTATTTGCCGGCATTCCGATCGGTGTTGCGTACGCGCAAGAGCCGCCGATAACCGTTGCCATCAGTACAGCTCTTGGATCAGCACCCATTCCTGTTGCAATAGACAAACTGATTGGAACCAACAACGCCGTAGTAGCAGTATTTGACATGAAGTTAGTTAACACAGCTGATAATAAGAAGATAGCTGTCAGTAATGCGAACGGAGAAGCATTTTGACCTAATAACCCGATTACCGCATCTGCGATCATTTCTCCTGCACCAGTAAGCTCCAATGCATTTGCTAAGGCCAAGGTTCCGCCAAAAAGGAAAATCGTCTGCATATCGATGGCTTTATATGCTTGCTTTTCAGTAATAACACGGCACAGTACTAGAAGAATGGCTCCTACACAACCAGCAACATATAATGGAATTCCGGTTTGATTTTCAAAAATCATACCAAGAATAGTCATGATCAAAATAACTAAAGACAACGTCTGTTTCCATTTAGGAATGTGTGAATAATCAACATCATCAGAAAAAGCGCCATCATCATCTATGGTTGTTTCATTAGGCAAAAACCGATAACCAACCAAGCTGAAAAAGAGAATCCCAATAATTAAAATCGGCAATCCAACATAACCGAATTCAAAAAATCCAAAGCTCATATCCATTTCTTGCAAAGCAGATTGAGCAATCAAGTTGCCCGGTGCGCCAATTAAAGATAAGTTTCCTCCCATCGCCGCAGCAAAAGCTAGAGGCATTAACAATCGACCTCTGGAATATCCGGACTTAGATGCAATACCGATAACAACAGGAATTAAAACAGCAGCGGTTCCCGTGTTTGAAAGAAAACCCGACATGGTACCTGTTATAACCATAATTGCTACAATCAGCTGTCTTTCAGATTTCGCAAATTTAGAAACTACGGCACCAATCTTGTTGGCCATACCTGTTTCAAAGAGCGCTCCACCCACTACGAACATAGCCACAAATAGAATCACATTGGTATTTACAAAACCATTGAAAGCTTCTTTCGGGTCCAATACTTTAGTTAAGATCAATCCGATACAGACAATCATAGATGTTAATGCCAAAGGAATTTTCTCCGTGACAAACATCACAATCGCAAATACTAAAAATAGAAGTGTGATAACAGCAGGACTCATTTCTTTACCCTCTTTTCCTTCATTTCGATGGAAGCCACTAATCAGGCTTCCACTCCCTATTTAATAAACCCAACTTGCTTGCTGATTCGTTCGATTTCTTCTTCTTTACGTCTATTGAACTCTACTTTATTGTTTTCAAAAAGATTAGACCCTTCAGTATCTATGGAAACAATCAATGGACCATAATTTTTTACTTCGTTTACCCATAATGTTTCAGGCATTCCTAAATCTTTCCACTGAGCATCGACAATTCTTTCAACTTTTTCAGCAGCATAAACCGCATTCCCCGCTGGATAAACCAGATGCAGCGCCTTGTTTTCTTTACAACCTTTTACAGTTCCCGGACCCATGCCGCCTTTTCCGACAATCAAACGAACACCAGTCTCTTTGATAAACTCTTCTTCAAATTTTTCCATACGCATACTAGTTGTCGGACCAACAGAGATCATTTCGTATTCATTGTTCCCGTGGTCCTTGACAATCGGACCTGCGTGCAAAATTGCTTTATCTTTGACATCAACCGGCAATGGACGGCCTTCTTCAACGACTCTACGGTGTGCAACGTCTCGGCAAGTCACTAAAGTTCCTTCTAAATAAACAATATCACCAATTCGGATATCCTTAATATCCTCGGCACTAACAGGTGTTTTTAAATGATATTCTCTCATAGCTCTACTCCTTCATGTAATGGCAACTCATAGTTTAAATCACGATCAAAGTTGATTTTTCCGCGGCGATGAGACCAACAGCCAACATTCACTGCTACTCCAATCACAGATGGATGTCTTCCAGTATTAATGATATTGACGCCCATAACAGATTTTTCACCACCAAATCCCTGCGGTCCCAAGCCAATATTATCGATTCCTTCCTCAAGTAAACGTTCCATCATCGCTGCATTTTCATTAGGACTAACGCTATCAACCTCTCTCATCAAAGCAAGTTTAGAATTCATCGATGCCGTTTCTACTGAGGTTCCAATTCCAATACCTACTAATAGAGGAGGACACGCATTGATTCCATAACTAGTCATTTGATCCATTACAAAACGTACAACCCCTTCATATCCTTCACCAGGCATCAAAACTTTTGCAGCACCAGGTAAGCTACAGCCCCCACCTGCCATATATACATACATTTCGATATCATCACTGTCTCCGTCGATTTCTGTGTATACCGTTGGCAACCCAGTCCCGATATTCAAACCAGTATTATACTCATCAAATGTTTGAACAGCATTGTGTCGTAGCGGCGCTTTTTGTGTTGCGAGATAAACAGCTTCTTTTAAAATATCTTTCAGCTCACTGAGCAGTGGAAACTTCGATCCAACTTTGATGAAAAATTGAAGCGCTCCAGTATCTTGACAACTCGGACGTTTTAATTCTTCTGCCAACAGTTGATTTTCCTTCATCGTATCGTAAACCAATTGTTGTAATGGATCGACTTCAATTTTTGAAAGCTCGTCCAATTTTTTTGTTACGTCATCCGGTAATCTTCTCCCAACGACCGCAATATACTCAACAAGAATATCACGCATTTTTTGAGCTTCAGAAGACAATGTCTTTTCTTCATAAGCATATTTAAGCATTTCTTGTACCTCCTAGTTTTTTCTTTATTATGCCTTTCGAAACATTGACTATCTATCCATTAATTAACGAATCAATTAACGCTAGTTAGGGTCTCCCTCGATAATTTATGAACCAATTGCTTAATGTGTAATTAAAATAAGCTCATCAAGAGAGCATATATATAGGTATTTGTTTGCGCTTTCAAACTATAAGCATATTAAAAAAAGGGTAACCACATTTTTGTGATTCCCCTAAATAGAAAATTTATATACATTTTTAATTAACTATACTTTTTATGTTCTCTACCAAATCATTATACTTATTCTCGTATTCTTTACTTGTACAAATGTCACATAAATTTTGATTATTTTGAGGAGAAATTTCACGATAAGAAAGAAGTTTTTCTTCAATTAAATCTCTTTCTTTCACATCCAAATCATTCTTAAATGTTCTATCAATCTCTTGAATATGAGGATTGATTTGTTTTCTATACTCAGAGGGAGTCGTCCCGAAATGTTTTTTAAACATTTTGTTTAAGGCTTTAACATCACTAAAACCATTTTCAAAAGCAATGGTAGCTACTTTTTTTTCAGTTGTAGCTAGTGATCTGATAGAGTGTTGTAATCGACATCTTGTTAGATATTCATAGAAGTTTATGCCTAATTCCGATTTGAACATTTTAGATAAATAGGGAGTCGAATAATTGCAGTGTTGGGCAAGTCTCTCAAGTGTGATATCCGATTTAAAATTATCTTCAATATATTGAATTGCAAAATCTAAAAATTCTTTCTTTTGTCCAACAGTATATGTACTTTTTTTATTTGTATTCAATAAAAAGAACTTAGTCATTTTTTCTGCAATAGTAAAGATTAATCCATTATGACTTAACTGGTTGGCAGAATTATCTTCAGAAAGAAGTTGTAATCTAGCAAGATCTCGTCTTAATTCGTTATATAAGGGATTCATTCTTTCTTTTGCAGCATTCATTTCAAATCGTCCCTTAGACAAATCAAATCCTTGGGAAGTAAAGAAATCAGGTGAAATATATAGTCGCATCGCTATGCTATTGGGAACAGAAGCAAATGTTGCATGTCCACAATTAGAGTTGATGATCAACAGATCTCCTTCTTCTAAACCAAAAGTATCCCCTTCAACATTCACTTCAATTTCACCTGTTAATAGCCACAGTAATTCAATTTCATAATGCCAATTATAGTGGTAACTTCCGACTTTATAAATCAATTGATCATAAGAAATACCTATGTTTTTGAACTCGTACTTTTTTCGGACTTCCATTCGATCACCTTCTTTTAATTGTGAGATGTTGTTCAAATCATTCACAGTTAATTTAACACATAAGAGTTCTGAAATATATATCTTTTTTTCAGATATTCCTTAAGTATGTGAAGGATCTTTTTAATTGTTTCAGTGCTAATATAGGAATTTGAATCAGAAGGAAAAATAGCGAACGATTTAAAATTTAACTGTTAACTATTGTTTAATAAAACTTTTTCCTCGATTCTACAATTATTCGAGTTTTTCCCATAAATGAATCGCTCACACTATTTACTCAATTTTTGAACAATGACTTATCATTTATCTAATTCCAAAACTAATATTCACTATGAAAAACATTTACAATCAAGAATTATCGATAGTTATTTGCTGAGCAAAAGAATGTTCTAATTGACTCACTTCCATTTTTTCTTTAAAATAGTAGTCGTATGATAGGTAATTAAATAAAAAAAGGCACTTGGTCAACTAGCGCCAACTAGTCTACCAAGCCCTGATTAAGTCACTCAGAATGACCAATCAAGTTGCCCTTAGTCAATGAAAGCCATTGACAGTAAATATTTTACTCAATTTCAAGAGAAATATCTAGTGTTTTACTATTAGTTTCTCTGTAATTTAATTGTTTAAAATTTTCAGGAATATCTTTATATCCTGTTTATTAAGGCTAAGCAACAGTATTGGTAGGAGACCAATGCTGTTTTTTTATTGGTTTTCCTATCATACTTTTTGCAGAGTAGTAAAATTCTCCTAGTTCGTATATTGCTCCACAACATATGGATAGAAAGAATCTCACTCATACTCTGCTAGAGCCGTATTATTTAACGCTTTATGAGCTGCCACTCATACTAAGTAACGGGCTCAAATAATTCAACACCGTTTCATGTTTCTTCTCCTTCGCATTTATTGTGGAGGAGATTTTTATTTTCGTATGCTGAAACTATTAGTCAAATGGTATGAATTGTTCAAACTTCTTTCTTTGTTGCGGAGAAAATTCAGTAGAGGAAATCATTCCCATGATTTTATTTGTACCATTCTCCTGATCAATTAAAAGCAACAGTTTCAAGGTAGGCGCAACCTGTTTTCTAAGCCATGCCAATGTTCGTCGTAAATCATAAGGCTGTGGCTCCGAAGTTAATTTGAGTTTGTCTCTCGTTTTCCCAAGAAATAGTTTCCATTTTGGATCAGTAGTCCACTTCCTTTTATTTTGATTTTTTATAGGAGTAAGGAAGACAATATATGTATTGATGATATTAAAAACTGTTTGTTCAAAATCTTGATGTGTCAGTAAGTCTTGTATTGCATAATACGCTCGATCATCTTTTAGGCGAATCTCATAGCGATTCTTAATGGTTGAATTTTCAAGAGCGATACTATTCTTTACAAGCTGCTCGTAATTCTTTTGATAAAAACAAAAGTAAATATCACTTTTTAAGGAACCTAAATAAAGCGTGGTTCTTAGCGAGCTTAACGCTTCTTCTTCATCCTCTAGCCTTCCAGAATCAATTGAGCGGAATGAACGGAATTTAGACCGTAGCTCTTTTTTCGAACACTTTTCCGCTAGATAAGGAATGGAGAGAATTCCAACTCGATCATTAATCGCCAAGTCAATACGTTTGTAATGGACTTTTTCTTTTTCACATGTATTGAAAAAATCGAACCATGAACGATTCTGAGCGACCAATAGATTTTCAAATTCTCGACATCCCTGTCCTTTTAGTTCAACAAGTGTTCCCTTGTCATCCTCCTCGGGCGATATCATTATTTGAATGTCACTAAAAGCATATTTCGCTATATAACCATAGAAGGCATAGTCTTCGTAAATCATATACTTCATTTTGATTCGTAAAATATTTTCACAGATATATGGAACATCATGACTCTCAAATCTTAAACGTACATAATCAAAGACCAATTCAAAATCATTTTCTGGATTCACTCTTTCTAAACAAGTCAGTAGAGTCTCTTTCATTTTCTCTGATGGCGTTTCTTTCTCATTTTCTATGCGATTAATGTGTTCTCTAGAATAACCGCTCAAAACAGACAACTTACGTTGTGAGACACCATATTGAGTTCGTTTTTCCTTTAATACCGCACTAAAACCCATAGCATTCTCCTTCATAGAAAAAAGTGTGAAGTAAACAAATTTACCTCACACTTTTTTGATTTTGTAGAAAGACTGTTGTATCAATTGTTTCTACGTGTATTTTGTTTGAAATGTTGTATTTACTACCCCCCTAGTTAGATACTGGGGGTTAACGCTTTGGTACGCGCAAGCGCGTACCAAAGACAAGCTTCCAGCTCGCCGCCCACGCTGGGGCGTGTTCGTCGGCTGGGCTTGATTGAATCACTTTTGGTTTTGCTTCAAATTCTTTGTGATTCTTTTTATCTTAATCTCTCGATAATTGAAACCTATTTCTTTCATTAACTCTTCCCATGTTTTTCCAGTTCTTCGGATAATCGTAGATGGTGAGGGCATTATTTTTCTATCGTAATTCTGCTCAAAGGCTCTTCTAGAAAGAGAAGCTTCTAAATTAAGTCGCTCTATTTCAGTCTTCAATAGATACATCATTTCAAAATCACTTACTTTTTTTTCTTTCTCAGAACTAAAGAACGGTCTAACATCCTGAAATCTCTTTTTTAGAGTTGATAAGGATGGCATATTTTCACCAACACATTTTTTCTCATACCTTCTTTGCGACCGAATTTGATTATCAGTAATAAATTTTTTTACGAGCTTCTCTAATTTACTATCAGAGTACTCGTCCCACTTATATCTTTGATAGGTTTTCTTTCCTAGTGATAACAACATTTTATCCCAAGATCCAAAGCGTTGATTGATAATCCATAAGCTAGGTGCTTGACCACTGTTATCAGCTAATTTTTTCTGGTACTCTCTGACAGTAACTATCTCATTTTTATCAATAAAGCGATTAATTAATCCCAACAATTCAAAGTCATTTTTTTCTTTCCAAATTATTCTGTTATCAGTTGATTTCAAACAAATCATCTCCTCGAAGTTTTATAGAAACCGCGAAAAGTTCTCTTTTGTTCACCGTAGTAGTTGAATTGGGTATTCTACCGGACGAGAGTTGATCCCAACCTCTGGACTGTAAAATTCGGTAATCGTTTTGGTACTTTCAAGATGAATAATGTAGTCACTGACTTACTACCTTTTTCACCATTTTTGACTGCATACGTAGTCAACTTTGGAAAATCTAGGAAAATACAGGATAAAAAGTCCGAAAAACCGAATTCTCTCGAAAAAAGAGCAAAAGAAAAAGCCCTTGATACCAAGGACTTTCGCAGTTATTACTTCGATAAAGAATCTCAGAAAACCTATCTTCTGATTTCTTTGATTCTAGCGAAAGCCTCTAGAGGCTTGATATAAAGCTATTCTATTTAGTTTTGACTACTTTTGACTAGATTTTTATAGCTACTCTTCCAGTTCAATAAAGGCGGTCAAAGGTTTAAGTCGTTCATTAGCAGTCAAATGACGGTAAATTTCACTTGTTGATTTATCTGTGTGACCAAGTCTGGCTTTTAGGACATCCCAACTACAATGTTCAGCAACTAAACTAGTCATTGTATGACGTGCTAAGTGTGTATGAAAAGGCTTATTAATTCCAGAACGACTAACACATTTCTTTATATGGTCATTTACATACTCTCGTCGAAAAGGAATTCCTCGTTTGCTTTGTTCTAAATATATGAACAAATAATTATCGTCGTTTTTGAATTCTAAATCTTTACGCATCTTATCGAGCGATTCAACCAACACTTTCAGCTTGTTCATTACTAAGGGAGTAACAGCTACTCGCCTTGCCGAGCTGTTTGTTTTAGTAGACTCAATCCGAAAATCAGCTTGTTTTCCACTAACAACTGTTTGTTTGTAGAAAAGAATTTCGTTAGTCTCAGTCAAAATATCAGACTTTTGAAGTGCTAAAGCTTCAGATACACGACATCCTGTATAAAATAGAACATGAAATAATGTGGATAGAGGCAAGTCTTCGTGAATTATTGAATAGTTTAGAAAAGTTCTCAACTCATCAATCGTGAGATAGTCTTGATCTAGGCAATTCAATGATTTTTTTAGTTCTTCAACACTTTTTTGATATTTGGGCAATTTGACTCCAGTTAATGGATTGCTCGTTAGAAAACTTTTTTTGACGCAAAATTTGAATATCATATTCAAGGTTTGCTTCAATCCTTGAAGTGAGTTTTTTGAATAGCCTTTAGATTTCCCATCAATGCCTTTTTCTTTAAGCATATAGAAAAAGCCTTCTAAAAACTCCGATTCTAACTCAACCAGTTCTTTGTCGCCCAACCAACGGCAAAGGGTCTTTAGAATTTCTGAGCGTTTCTCATACGTACTTTGTTTTTGCTCACCTAAACTTTTATAATATTCAAACCACAATTTGGCAACTACTGAGAATTTTTCGTTTTTAGTAACTATTTGCTTTTTAAAACGATATTCCTTTTCCATTTCTAAGTAAGCAAGTTGTGCTTCGCGCTTTGTTCTGAAACCACGCTTCGTCGTTCGAAACGCTTGAAAATACCACGTTACTTTTCCTTTCGAATTGATTTTCCTCTTAAATCTATCTTTCGTTTCCATAAAATCCTCCTAGTGTCATGAAGGAAGTTGTGGGCAGTATAGATTTTCTGTTGAAGTAAATTCTTATGCTGCCATTATCACATAACTTTCTTCCATTGTAAATTTTATAATGAGTTGATCTCTCTCATAATCTTTCGAAAGCCTTCAAAATCTTTGTCTCGATACCATGCAATTATGTCGTCTCTCAAATAATGCCCACGTATTCCTTTCCAGCATGGCGGAAATTCAGTGTAATTTATCAGACGGTTCAAAGTGCTATCACTGATTTGAAATTCTTTTTTCAAATCTGAATTTGTCAGCACGAGAGGGAGTTCTTTTATACTTGCGATTTCTAAAATATAATGTATTATTGTCAGTGTTTTTTCATCCAGATGTACTTCCTTGTTTTCGTTATCCATCTTATTCACCTTTCGTGTATAATGAGGGAAGCAAGTTTCTATTTACTTGCTACCTTTTTAGGAATGCTTGTCACAGTTGTTTTTGCGGACGGTTGTGACAGGCTCTTTGTTTTCCATTTCATATTTTGTTGCACTGTCTTTAGGATTTTTCCTAAACCTCTATTCTTTTTGTGTCTATTTACCTTCACAAATTTGTGAGAATATCGACCATCAAGATTTTTCTTCTTAGGCAACAATAATTTGCCTCTTTTCATGTAATGTTCATCTTGTGTTGAAGTATATAAATTAAAACCTTCGTTAATTTTGATCAATAATTCAACTCTGCGAATGAACTGTCCCGCATCTTCTGAGAAATTGAATCGAACATTTTCGAAAAAATCAACAGGTTCCTTTGTACTTGTGATAATAATGATTTTTGCCGAACCTAATTTATTATGATATCTTGCACTAATTGGACTAATAGTGTATGGATCAAGTAGCTTTAACCAATCCGAGACACTTAAACTATCAGCACGAATATCATCTAGAAATAAAATTTCTTGTCCATTGTATTCGTCAAATGGATTTGTAGAAGCCGTCATACAAAATTCCCAAGACATTTTTTCATAATACAAAGCAAGCGTTTGTATCATCTTAATTATTTTTTTACTCAAAATAGTTTTTCCTACACCACTTTTTGCATGAATGAAAATAACTGTCTTTTTGAATCTACCCGCTTCTAAATCAGCTATTGTTTGATAACTTTTACTTTCTCCAAAAGTTTCAAATGCTTCATTTATCTTTCTTTTATGGAGAGCATATATTTTGTATAAATCATCTGTCAGCATTATTTGACTCTTTGTAAGATTACCTGCAACAATTTCTGACACTACATAATCAATACTTTGATTTGTTTCTGTTGCTTCCTTAATCGCACGCCCCTTTACCCATTTATCCATTCTGCGATTATAGACACTAAAATAATCTTCGCCTTTGGCTGTTACGACTTCTTTTGGATCGTACTGAAACTTTTCAAGATCTTTTGCATGTACAAGATAAGCGGTCATATTATCATAACCATATCGTCCAGACTTGGCTTTTTCCAAATACTGAGGTTCAATCCCCGAGGTTACGGCTAGGTTGGTAATCGTATTCCCTTTGTCAAATTTAATTAATAGATGAACATGCTTTGCTTTCTTCTCGATAACATTTTCCATTTTTTCTGAATCCCATACGGCAATCTCATCCTTGTCATGAATGATTCCGTACGCTTCGCTCACTACGCAATCGCTCTTTTCAAGCCGATTGACCACTTCTTCTAAAAGAGGTCGAATATTTCCTTTTTTTGCTTCTTCTATATAATCTTTATCCCATTCATGCCAAAACTGCTCATCTAATTGCTGAACAATCATGACACAATTCAAAACAGCTTGTTTCTTCATATTTAAATCAGTCCTTTTCAAACTATTCTTTTAACTATTCCGTTAAAATTTTTGAGTAAAACATTACAGTAATTAGGCTTTTGGCCTGATAAATCAATTTTTTGGAATTATTACGGCACATCGACAAGCCCAGTGCCGTGTAGGCGTAGAATAATTAAATAGTTAAATGTTACGCAGTGCAATGCAAGCCTTGCACTGCGTTTGATCTATCTTATTTTTCTATGAACCACGGTGTTTCATAAAAATGTGGTGTTTCCCATCTTCTTCCACTACTTACAACCCTAGCGACTCCTTGACCTGTTTCGTATGAACGCTTGGGCATATCTGCAAAACCTGCCATCAGATACTTTCGTTCATCAGCGGAATCAGCGGCTCCACCTAACATAATAACTGCGTCTGAGCAATTTACACGCGCTAGAGAAGGAAGAAAGCCCTCTTTAGTAGCAAATTGGCTGATAGCAATAATGTGTATACCAGCACTAGCACCGGTTGCACTCAATTTGTTAACAGCAACTTCCCAACGCTTTTTTAGTGATTTATCAAGTTCTAGTTCCGCATTAAGATTTCCAATTTCATCAAAGAAAACAGCTACATCATTCATATTTTCTATTTCAAGGTACTTTTCTTTATCCGCTTCATTGATTTCATCAAGTCTTGATAACATGACTTGTACCCAGTACTCAGCTCGTTCAACAATCTCGATTGCTGTACTTTTTCCATTGAATTCTTTGACATAGCGATCATATTTTGCGGAATTATATTCCACTTCCCAACCTTGTAAAATCATTAAAGGAGCCATATATCGACCAGCTAATACTGATTTTCCCGATCGGGTACGAGCAATAATGCTAAGATGAGGTGTCATATTAGAATGCCATATCAAGTCATCTGATAAACGAATAGCATGAACATCTGTATCAATAAATTCTGCTAAGGATTCATCAGAATCTTTAACGTAAAGCCTATTTGAAGTTTGCATGTCTTCAAAATGAAAGAGCATATACGTATCACCATCTGTCAGTTCGGATGAGACAACAGCAAAACGTCTGTATTTACCACTGAGAATACCTGATATTCTTTGTTCATATTTTTCCCGATCCATGCGCTCATAATTTGCAATATTTTCAATTGCTACATAACCATATGTTTGATCATCGGCAATCCAAACACAAATTTGTGGCATTTCATCACCATATCGAGTTGTATTCGATAATTTCAATACATCCGTGATTTGTTTATCATTAAATAAGCTTTTAATTTTTTTAGACAGCTTCTGTGATTCTTTTGACATAGCCATCAAATCAAATGTGGTTACTCGCTCTTGATTTTTATAAGAAACAACAAAACCAATTACAAGTAGAATTGTACAAATGAAGGTAAATATAATTGCTCGTTTAGAATAATCTTCAATCAAAGCAAAATATTTACTCGAGCTACTCAAATGATAGATGTATCCACTTAGTCCACTAGATGTAAAGGAAATTACCAAAGTCATCAAAAAATATTGATGACTTTGGAATTTACTTTGTTTGTTGCGAATGATTCTTCGATACTTACGCATTTTTCTGTACAACTTCAACAGAATCTGCTGAGTACCATCCGCCCCGGCTAGTTTGACCACCAACTACATTTTTAAAGTGCAACATTGTACCAAATTTAACGTCCACTTTATTCGGTGCTTTAATCACATATTCTAAATTTTGTGTATGATCAGCGATAGGATAACGATATTTACCATCTTCTAAAGCTTCGATCGAACCTGCCAAAAGCACTTTGAGATCAAGGATAGCATCCGTTGTATACTCGTTTCCGGTCCTTGGACTGATCTTCGTAATTTCTGATGTTGGATGACCTAGCACGATAGCTAAAGGGTTTACCCAAACAGGTGATGACATAACACATCAATTCCTTTCTGTACAGCAGTTTTTGCTGTAAATACAATAGTGACGTTGCAACATAACAGAACTCTTTTAATGACTTAACTGTTAAGGGTCATGTAACATTTTCTGTAACTTGTATTGCGATTAAAAATTTGTAGCATCTTGTTCTTTGTAGATTGTTTTATAATCTTCTAATTTTTCTTTTGCTATATATATTTCATTAATCTGTGTGGCTCTCGATGAATTCGCGAATGTTAGAACATACTTTCCAAATTTCAAATTTACAGGATAATCGAATTTATCTTCGGCAATAACACAGTTCATTTTTTTAATCGCTGTATTGAGTTCTTCTGATGAAGCATTACAAGCTTTCAAGAATTCAAAAATAGATACCAAGTTGGTGGACGTTGTTTTGATTTGTGTTGAAATTTTCATTTTTGTTTACCTCGTTAGTTAATTTATTTCTTTGATACAAGCCATTTATCGTTTTGTAGTTCAACATTCAAATCTAGTTCACAAGCTTTTTCCAACAAGCTGATGGAGAAGTATGGAAATTCTAAAACTGAATACTCTTCAAATGTAGCTCGTTCAAGTGCATATTCTAGAAATACTTCATACGTACTACTTAATAAAATGTCGTATATCTTAGTGTTTTTGAAATTTTTCTGGAACGTCTCTTTTGATGTCACTTTTTTTAAATTCATTGTTATTCCTTCTTTCTTGTTTGCTATAAAATCTTTCAAGATTTTGCTGCTTTCTTGATAGTCTTATTCTATGATATATATAAATAAATAGAAATTCGGTAGCGACAAAAGGTGGGTTTTGATATAATAAAGTAGAGGAGGGCGCATATGAAATGTAAAAAAGAAAACTGCCATGGAAAAGCAAATAAAGATGGTACTAAAAATGGTAAACAAAGATTTCGTTGCAAATCATGTGGACATGTTTTTCATAAGGAGTCACGTACGAGATTAACAGAAGAGCAGAGACAAGATGCAATTGCTTATAGATTTGAGGGACATACGAGAAAAGAAACAAGTGATCGGTTTGGGGTCAGCGTCAGAACTATTGAAAGATTATCAAACAAGGCTAAAGAAAACCCCATCTTTTAGCCTTATTTTCTTCTAGACTAACTTTAAACAAAAATCCCCCAGAATCTACGCGTATCAAGCGAAGATTCTGGGGGTGCTTTTGAAATGAGGTAATTAGTGACCCCACTCTATGCCTCCTATGCTGTCATTTCCCCCAGGGCTGTCTTGGATTCCGCTTGCATTCCCGGGCGTCCCACCAGCGGGTCCTGATGGCAGAGGGTTATTTGGCACTGGAGCGGGAGGTTGATAGTTTGGCGTCGTTGGTTGTTGATAGCTTGGTTGCTGATAATTTTGTTGTTGCTCTTGATAGATGGGTTGGTTATTTTGTTGTGACTGTGCTTGTTCAGCCGGTTGCGCTAATTCCGTTGATACATTGAAATCATCAGCTTGGGCTATCTCTTTTTCAGTTGCCTCTTTTTTAATCTCTTCTATTAAAGAGTTCAGTTTGTTTTGTATAGTTTCTTTATCTGATTTCAAATAACTATCAGTTACTTTGTCTAATAATGCTTGTACTGCTCTTATATCTTCTTCCGCCTTTGATTTTGTTGCTTTATCTAATGCAATGTTCAAGTCTGAAACCTGTTTCAATAGATCAACCAATTTTGACAATTTTTTAGCAAGTCTAGTTTTTTCTGCTTCTTGATTGTCGCTAAGTCCATCAATTGAAACGTTTGCTGACTCAATGTCTTTTTCATTTCTAGTCTTATACGCTTGATCAACAGCATTTTCTGCAGATTTTAAATTGTCTGCTTCTTTTTTGACTTGTTCTTCTTGTTTTTTTTGAGCAATCTCCCTTGCTTGAACTTCACTGTTGTGATGAACACCATATGCAATGCCACCAGCTAAAAAAAATACAGCTAGTGTAGCAATAACAACCCTCTTTTTCATTCTATCCCCTCATTTCCATACATCATCTTTATCATTATTAACAAATAGTATCTTATTATGTTTGACTGCTTTTCTCCATGTCTTTATCCCACTGATGGGGGCAATAAAGGCTATCCATATCTGAATAACGATATTTTGAACAACGATTTTCCAAATCAAACTCCAAATAGAACCTACATAAATAATGTTTCTTGAAAATGTATCAATTACTCCACCTTGATAGCTCCAGTATGCATAATGCCAAAAAATAAATGCAATCACAGTCCAAATTAACGGTACAGTACTGTGTCGACTTATAAGACTATCCGTTTCAGATGTTGAACCCATGTAGCGAATAAATAAAAACATCAATAAACAGCCAACGAGCCGTCTTATATTGTATTGTTTTCGATATTCAACAGTTAGATGCTCTTTAATTGAAGCATACACCCCTTTTGCTTTATTAGCATAATCCATTTCATTTTTCTTGGAAACTTCAACCTTTTCCTCAATTTCATCCATTTCTAATCTCTCCTTTTTTTAAGATAAACGAACAAAATAATTTTACCATTAAAGAGTCGTTTTTAACACCCCTAAGAGCTCGATTTGACTCTGATGTAAAAAGTCAATTTCGTTTAATCTTAACGGTAGGAGGGGACTATCATGCAATTGAATGATTTAATTGTTCAACGAATAAAATTTTTCCGTACAAAGCAAAAAATTAGTCAAGATACTTTGTCGAAGCGTGCAGGATTAGAACTAAAGTATATAAATAAAATTGAGAACAAAAAAATTGGAATAACCATTGCTACTTTAGAGAATATTATTATTAAAGGATTAAATATTAGTTACAGTGAATTTTTTGATTTTCCAAAAATTGAAGATGCTGATGAAAATCACGAACAGGCCATAGCCAAATTCAATGATGAAGAATTAAAAGAAATGCTGTTGAAATTTTTAAATTTTTCTGATGAATTTGAGGATAAGCTAAAAAAAATTAAGCAGAATCTAAACACAAAGCAATAACGGTTATTGACCTTCTAATGTTAGATTACTTCTTTTATAATTGAAAAATTTTCTAACTGTCTGCTGAAATTGGTAGGCAGTTTTTTAAACCTCGACTTCGCTCGGTTGCCCTGCATTTTAAGTGTGCGAAATAAGAACTCTTTCACACACTCAAAAAGCAGGCTATTAGTAGGGTTTGATTTTTTAAGAATGACTTTGCTTTAAATTTTTGGTAAGTTTTTCAACTTTGGTTTTTCTATAGTCAAAACCAAGCTCTTGCATTAACATTTCCCAACTTTTGTTCATCTGACGCATAATAGTTGAAGGTGAGGGAATGATTGATTTGTCATAACTCTTTTCAAATTCAGTTCTTGATAGACTTTCAGTTAAACCTAATCGATTAATTTCATCATAAATAAGTTTTAACAATTCAAAATCAGTATACTTATCCGAATCTTTCTCCTGTTTAAATAGATAATTTAAATCACCAAATCGTTTTTTTAGTGTAGATAGTGAGGGCATACCTCTTCCAACAATCACTTTTTCATATTTTCTTTGGGAGCAAATTCTATTTTCTTTTACAAATTCTTTAACCATTTGCTCAAGATCAGAATTATTAATAGCGTTCCATCGATATCTATCATAAGGCTTTTTCCCCAAGGTTAGTAAAAGGTTATCCCACGATTTAAATCGTGTGTTAATAAACCATGTGCTAGGAACTGCATGTGGTTGTTCATTGAGTTTACTTTGATATTGTCTTACTGATTGAATTTCGTTCTTATTGATGAACTCTTGAATGATCCCCAAAAGTTGAAAATCATTCATTTCCTTCCATACTATACGTTTATCATTTGCTTGCATTTAATTAGCTCTCCTTTGAAAGTACTTATAAGAAGCCTGCAATATTTGCTTTTGTGCAACTGAGTTTGCTGCAATGGTTTTTCTTTCCGATTTGAGCAACCACAACTTCAAAGATGCACAATTCGGTAATCGTTTTGGTATTTTAGGAATGGCTTTTGTAGTCAGTCCAACCCCTTAATTTATTCCATTTTTGACTACACAGGTAGTCAAAGTGGGAAAATCTAAGGGAATTTGAGAAAAATTTCGATTTTTAGAAAAAAAGAGCAAAAGAAAAAGTCCTTGATTACCAAGGACTTTCGCAGGTTGTACTTCAACAGGAAGTCTAAAAACTTGCCTATCTTCTGATTTCTTTGATACGCGCTGCTTTTCCGTGTAATGCACGTAGGTAGTACAATTTTGCACGACGTACTTTACCGTAGCGAACAACTTCGATTTTAGCAACACGTGGTGTGTGCAATGGGAAAGTACGTTCCACACCGACACCGTTAGAGATTTTACGTACTGTGTAAGTTTCGCTGATGCCAGCTCCACGGCGTTTGATGACTACGCCTTCGAATAACTGGATACGTTCGCGAGTTCCTTCGACAACTTTCGCGTGAACACGTACAGTGTCCCCAGGACGAAATGCAGGAATATCCTGACGTAATTGATCTTGTGTTAGTTCTTGAATCAATGGATTCATTTTTATCATTCTCCTTATTCCCAAACATTCTTAAGGCCTTGCCCCAGCGGAACATCGTAATAGTTGAGAGCTTTACACTCACCAAAACATTCTAACACAATTAAAATGCATCTGTAAAGAAGATTTTCTTGTCATCTGTGATTAATTGACGACCCTGATAGCTATTTCTTCTTTTTGATTCGTTGCATAATCTTTTGCCTGTGCCTCGATTTCTTGCAGATCGTCTTCAGATGCGTCTTTGCGCAGAGTGATTTCGACGATTCCTTCTACTTTACCCTCTTTTGTCTCGGTATCACGCAGGGTCACACTGCTGATTCGGTTTGGGAAATCGGTAAATAGATTGCGTTTAATCTGATCCATGTTTTCTCTGAGCGCATCGTCTTCGATCGGATTGTTCAAGCGTTGTGTCTCTGTCTGCGAGCCGCGGCCTTGGTTTCGCTCTTCGAAATAGCGGTCGATCTCCTGCAATGTCAACGAGTCGCTATCTGCAACTTGCTGCACCACCAGCTTATAATCGGTTAGTTTGTAGTCCTTCAGTTTATTCTGCAGGTCGGTCAACTGTTCCGCGCTCAATTCTGAACCGATCGTATCTACGACGATTTCTCGATCCTCGGCATCAACGGTTTGACTCAGCACATAATATTGAGCAAATTCACTGGTCACAAATTGTTTTGCATTTTGCTCTGCCACCTGTTTTTGAACTAAAAATTTTGCCGAATACAAACTTGGCAGCAGCACCAAAACGGCAACAACGATCATCAAGTAGTTCCGCTTTTTTTCCTCCTGTGATTTAACCACTTTGCGTTTGGAGACCTGCAAGATCTGTACCACGATAAATGCAGTGATCACGATACAGGAGACATTGACCAGAAAAAGATAGCCCGCTCCTAAAAAATAAGACAGATTCTGTTCATAAATGCCATACCCCATCACACACAATGGCGGCATCAAGGTGGTAGCAATCGCCACACCGGGTACGATATTATTGGGTTCTTTTTTTCGAGCACCAATCATTCCCGCAACACCACCGAAGATCGCAATGATCGCATCCCAAATCGTCGGCTGTGTTCGAGATAAGATCTCGCTGCTGGCATAGGTGATCGGAGACAATAAAAAATAGATCGCTGCAGCCAAAATCGCAAAGCCCGCTTCTATCAGCAACAGCTTCAGAGCTTTTCCAGTCAAGATGGAATCAAACGTAGCCAAGCCCATCCCCAGCCCTTGAACAGGAGCCATGATCGGTGAAATCAGCATGGCGCCGATCACCACGGGCTGCGAATTCATATTCAACCCGATAGAAGCGATTACAATCGCGCAAACTAGGATAAAGATGTTTTCTTTTTTAGGATAAATGCCATCATAGATTTTATCGTACAGCTCCTGGTTGGTTAAAACCGAGGAATCCTCCATACGCCATCGCTCCTTTTTCTTTTTATTCTAGCAAAAAAGCCCGACTGACTAAAACAATATGCTAGTCAGTCGCGCTTTTATTCTTGTTCTTCGTGTTTGATCTCCGTTAAAAGCTTGCTCATTTCTGGCGTCAGATCGACCTGTGCCAACATGTCTGGTCGCCTCAAATACGTCCGGCGTAATGATTCCTTCAGCTGCCATTCTTCGATCAGCCGATGATGGCCATTGGTTAACACTTCGGGCACGGACAGACCATTGAACTCAGCTGGCCGGGTATACTGCGGGTGCTCCAGCAAACCGGTGGAATGAGAATCGGTTTTGGCTGAAGTCTGATTGCCGAGAACCTCCGGCAGCAGTCGAACAGTAGCATCGATCATCACCATCGCCCCCAGCTCTCCGCCGGTCAGCACGTAATCTCCTAAAGAGACTTCGTCCGTCACAAGCGTCCGGATCCGTTCATCATACCCTTCATAATGACCGCAGATAAACACCAGCTGCTCTTCATTCGCAAACTCTTCAGCCATTTTTTGATTGAAGGGCTTGCCGGCAGGATCTAGTAAGATCACCCGTTTCTGCTGGTCTCCCGTTTCTTGTTCGATTGCTTTCAAATTATCATAGATCGGCTGGACCTTCAGCAGCATGCCTGCCCCGCCGCCATAAGGATAGTCATCTACTTGCTTGTGCTTATTGTCTGAATAGTCCCGAAAATTATGGACATTGATCTCCAACAGATCCTTCTCCACTGCCTTGCCAATGATTGACTCTCCCATCGGGCCTTCGAACATTCTTGGAAACAGGGTCAATACATCAATTCGCATCGTCTATCAATCCTTCCGGGATCTCAACCCGAACCACTCCTGCATTCAAATCGATCTCCTGTACGACAGATTCAATATAAGGAATCAATGCATCCTTTTTGCCTTTACGCTTAACAACCCAAACGTCGTTAGCTCCTGGTGATAGAATCTCTATGATCTCACCTAGTTCACTCTCTTTTTCATCAATCACCTTCAGGCCAATGATCTCATGATAGTAGAACTCATTTTCACCCAATTCATCCAGCTGTTCTTCCGAAACCTTTAGCAAACTGTCTCGAAAGGGCTCGACCTGATTGATCGTGGTATAGCCTTCAAAAGAAAGCAGGTCAAAATTTTTGTGCTTGCGATGACTGGCGATCGTCAACTTTAGCGGGGACTCTTTTTCCTTAAATAAATACAACAAGTTTCCGACTTGGTAACGTTCCTCAGGGAAATCGGTCTGTGAGATTACCCGAACTTCCCCACGAATGCCGTGGGTATTGACAATCTTTCCAACTTTGTAATAATTGGTCACTTTTTTTCTCCTTCTTTATCGATTCATCGAAGCCGCCATGCGCAGGCTGCCCATCGGTTCGATATTTTTGGTTTTATAGACGACATTGTCTTTCTGCCAAACGACCATGTTGCGATCATACTCAAATCCATTGACTCGCAGGGTAACCTGGCCGACGTCATGCGGGACTGGCAATTGTACTTTTTCCAAAAAAGCTGCCGCCTCTTTTGCTAGTGGAATCAGTTCTTTCTGGTCCTCATCTGACCGGATCAGAAAGTTCCACGCGTTCTTTTTCCAGTTCAAATAATCGCTGTCTTCCTCTTTTTGCTGCGTCGCTGTGATCGATGATCCAAGGTCGATTTTTTCCCCACTGGGATCGTACGCCGGAGCTACCTCTTCACGCGCCGCTTCCTTCGAAGATAGGATCATGCGTTGAAATTGAGCGATTGGTTCCTTGTCAACCAAACGCGGGTCATTCAGCGGGACTGGCTCTTCGACTAAGTAATAGAAAACAGTCAGCACACCATTGCTTTCAGTAGCAAACATGGCCAGTTGATTGTCGCTGTTCACTGCATTTGGCAGCGGAAAGGTTTCTTTTGGATAATAAGCCAGTAGCTCATCCATCGCAGTGTCCGTATCACTAGAGTCTGTACTCGAAGAAGATTGACTGGACGCCTTTGTCTGACTGATGGATTCTTCAGTTGAGGACGACGTGGTCGTGGTCGTCGTCGCCTGCTCTGCTCCTTGACAAGCTGTCAGAAGCAGCAGACTGGCCAATAGCAAGAATATCTTCAAGGGCCTCACCTCCTGATAGTATTCTACCTTATCTAAACAGAAAAAACACCCGAATCTAACGATGCGAGTGTTTGACTGATCTATTTTCCGTCTACAATGTTCAGACGAACTTTTTTGGGACCTTCTGTGCGTACGCTGTAAACGATCGTACGAATGGCCTTAGCGACGCGTCCCTGTTTTCCAATGATTCGGCCGATATCTTCAGGTGCCACGGATAAGTTGTACTCGAAGAAATCTTTCGATTCATTGATTTCTAATTCCACTTCATCAGGTTTGGTAACCAAAGGACGAACAATGGTTAACACAAGGTTTGATAAATCTTGCATAGTTGTCCACCTTATTTCTTAGTGAATTTAGCTTCATGATGTTTTTGCATGATACCTTCTTTTGAAAGGATATTGCGGACTGTGTCAGAAGGTTGCGCACCTTTAGCTAACCAGCTTAAAACATCTTCCTCTTTTAAAACGACTTCTGCAGGGTCTTTCAAAGGATTGTAAGTACCTACAGTTTCGATAAAACGTCCATCACGAGGAGAACGAGAATCAGCAACAACGATACGGTAAAAAGGTTTCTTTTTAGAACCCATACGTTTCAAGCGAATTTTAACTGCCATTGTATAAATACACCTCCATTTAATTAATCACAAGAGGTAGTGTATCACGCTTTTGAACAGCTGTAAAGAGTTTTTTCTTTACAGCTGTAAAAATTCTGCCGAGTCATATCATTTGTCAGCTTTACTTATTTTTTGTAAGATAAAAAGGTAAACAAAAACAAGGAGGATTCAATCATGACAAAAACAATCGGTATTTTCGTCGGAAGCTTGCGCAAGGACTCTTACAATAAACTTGTTGCTAAAAAATTCGCTGAGCTGCTTCCTGAAGGCTATGAAGCTAAATTCATCGAAATCGGCAACCTGCCTTTTTACAACGAAGACTTGGAAGTCGAAGGAAAGGTGCCTGAAGAATGGACGCGCTTCCGTGAAGAAGTCAAATCAGTAGATGGGGTTTACTTCGTAAGTCCGGAATACAATCGTTCAGTACCCGCAGTCTTAAAAAATGCACTAGATGTGGGATCTCGTCCCATGGGCAGCAGTGTATGGGGCGGCAAACCAGGACTTGTCGTGACCGTTTCTCCTGGCGGACCTGGCGGCTTTGGTGCCAACCATCATCTGCGGCAATCTTTGGTGTTCCTAGACGTACCGACCCTGCAGCAACCAGAAGCTTACATTGGTGGGATCATGAATCTTGTAGACAAAGATGGAAATATTGCAGATAACACGGTCCAATTTTTCCAAATGATCACAGATAAATACATTCAATTTTTTGAAAAACTAACCAAATAACCCATTCAAACAGGCTGTCAGCGAAAAAGGCTGGCAACCTGTTTCTTTTTTTTAGTATACTTAATGGTATTAGGAGGGATAACATGAAAGGTGTCGTATTTGATTTTAACGGAACCCTATTTCGCGATTCAGCTTACCATGAGTCGGCCTGGCAAACATTCATCTCTCAGGAGACCGACCGAAAACTGACCAAAGAAGATTTTGAGTATCATATTCATGGGGTTAACAATCAATTTGCATTGGAATATATTTTTCAGCGTTCCCTGCAGCTAGATGAGATGGAAGAGCTGGCAGAGCGCAAAGAGAAAATCTACCGTGACAACGTCCTTGCCTTGACAGATGGCAATACGCTGATCAAGGGCGTCCCTGAATTATTGGACTTCTTACACGAAAAGCAGATACCAGTCAACATCGCGACGGCTTCGATGGAAGCCAATGTGCGGTTTTACTTTAACTTTTTCGATTTGGGGCGCTGGTTTGAGTATGACAAGGTAGTTTTTAACGACGGAACTGTCAAAAGCAAACCAGACCCTGATTTCTATGTGAAGGCCAGTAAAAACATTGCGATCGCTCCAAAAGACGTTGTGGTGTTTGAAGATTCCTACTCTGGGTTGAAAGCAGCTGAGAATGCGGGTGCTGGGAGAATCTTCGCGGTCACGACCGATGACAATCGCCCTGAACTAGAGGCGATTGATTTCGTCGATAAAGTGGTTGACGATTTTACGGATCCGGCAATTTACGACTTATTTCACTAAACTCATCCTCTGGGTGAGTTTTTTTGCGAAGAAAAAACCACGCGGATTGAGCGTGGCAGAACGCTTTACAGCATCTGTTTGATTTCTTGGTATCGGAAGCAGTCGACTTCGTGATCATTGACAATCCCTACGGCCTGTAAAAAGGCATAGATCGTTGTACTGCCGACAAACTTAAATCCACGCTTTTTCAAATCTTTGGCGATTTCATCTGACAGTGCCGTTTTTGCAGGGACTTCTTCCATTGATTTTCGCTGACCATCGATGGGCTTTCCATCAACAAAGCCCCACAAATAAGCTGAAAAACTGCCAAATTCCTGTTGCAGCTTCATCACTTGCTTGGCATTCTCGATCGCGGCTTCGATTTTTCTACGGTTACGGATGATCCCAGCATTTTGCATCAACGCTTCAATTTTTTCCTCCCCGTATCCAGCCACTGTTTGCAAATCGAACGAATCATAAGCTTGATCAAAATTCGCTTCTTTGTTTAAAATCGTTTGCCAGCTTAATCCTGCTTGATTCATATCCAATACCAGCTTGCGAAACAAGCGTTGATCTTCTCTTTCCGGTACACCCCAAACGGCATCATGATACTCCATCATATTCTGACTCGTTTGACCCCATGGACATCTATGCATTCCTAGTCACTCCTTTACTCTTCAAAACAAGAACATACATTCCCTTTTTGTTAGGATACCATTTCCAGAGTTAAAACGAAACATGAATCTTTCAATTTTCAAAAAAATCTTGTCTAACTCGTGTGTACTATGTATACTAGTACACGTAGACACCTATGCAAAGGAGGCTCGTCATGGTCACGATCAATAAAACAAGCAGCAAAGCGTATTATGAACAATTAGTTCTAGGCATCAAAGAAGATATTTTTCATGGTCTCCTGCAGCCGGGTGATCAGATCCCTTCTGTTCGGGAGATGGCCAAGCAACTCTTGATGAATCCAAATACCGTCAGCAAAGCATATAAAGTCTTAGAGTCAGAAAATGTGCTGGTCACTGTGAAAGGCAAAGGCACCTTTGTCCGGGCGATCGATGACGCCCCTCGTGACGAAATGCGGATTAGAAAATTAAAAGAACAGCTGAGTGATCTCGTGATCGAAGCCAATCATCTGAAAGTCGATCGAAACGAATTGATTGCTTGGATCAAGGAACATGAAGCTTCATTGGGAGGAAAACCATATGATCATTAATGACCTATCAAAAACGATCAATCAAAAACCAGTCCTAAAGAATCTGTCGTTTCAGCTTGCTCCATCCGAGATCGTAGGACTGATCGGCCGAAACGGTTCCGGGAAAACGACCTTGTTCCGCTTGATCGCTGAACATTATTTACCTGATGCAGGTGATATTCAAGTCAATGGCCGCTCGATTTTTACCGACAAACACCAAAAACAGGCGATTTTCTTTATTGACGAAAAGGAAAATTTTCTACGCGCGTATTCTTTGCAAAGAATTCTTGGGTTTTATCAGAAAGCCTACATTGATTTTGATGAAAATTTATTTTTACAGCTGATTCAGCAGTACCAATTTCGATTATCCAGTCTGTACCGTCAACTGTCCAAAGGCAATCAACGATTGGTTCAAATCATCCTGGCAATTTGTTCAAATGCGACGTATCTTTTACTGGACGAACCATTTGACGGTTTGGATGTCATCGTCAAAAAAGAAGTTATTGGCTTGATGATGGAGCATTTAGGTGAACACCGCTCTGCCTTGATTGCTTCACATAATTTAAACGAGCTGGAAAACCTGATCGACCGTGCGCTCCTGTTGAAGGACCACACGATCTTCAAGGATTACCATCTAGAAGAGATGCGTCAGCATGCTAGAAAGATCCAAATGGTTTTTAAAACAAAAAAGGTCCCTCTGGTCGTCAAGGAACAGTCCAAGTTATTGAGCTTTCAAGGTCGCGTGATTACTGCGATCTTCGAATCCTACAGCGAAGAACTGGAACAGGCCATCAAACACTTCGAGCCCCTGCTTTATGAAGAATTGCCGCTTTCGCTGGAGGATCTGTTTGAGGCAAATCTAAAACCGAAACCACACAGGCTGCAAAAGGAGGTCTCATTATGATTCGTTCGATCTATTGGGAACGGTATAAAAAAGCATTGATCGCACTCTGTTTGCTGATCATTGCCTTCTCTGCTTACACGGGCTATAGCCAACAACGGGATTGGCATTACAAAAGAAATGATTATTTGACTAATCCGGAAAGAAAGCAGGAGTTTAGGGAAAGTGAAGGTGCTATGGGATCTTCGTACGAAAATGGTGCCGTGGGCTTTTCTAGTTATGATGAATTTGTAGAGTATCATTCTTATCTGTTTCATTCTACACAACCCCATGCTTCGAATACCAATGTACCTAAAGCCAAGGATTATACTGCCAATGAGGCGTATCAATCGAGCCAATCTCGTACTCCCGGTCTCTTGATCGTCGTGATCGCTCTTACTGGCTTCTTGCTCTTTTTCTATGATCAGAAAACTGGCTTTAACCAATTTCTTTATTCTTTAAGTGTTTCACGCAAGGAGCTATTCGTAAAGAAACTTCTTTATCTCGTATTGCCGCTTATGGCATCCGTGGTTTTCGGAAAACTCATCCAGGCGATCTTGCTTTATGTGATGATTCCACAGCCCTACATGAATGCAACGCTAGGCCAATTGCTCTATTCAATCGTTGGGTTCAGTTCATTGATCTTCTTATTATTCAGTGCCAATCTGCTGATTGGTACTTTAATGGGAAATATCGTTTTTGGGCCCCTCACTTGGTTAGTGTTCAATTGGCTGGCTTTAGGTATCCCCAGCAGTGTTTATGGCGTTTTTGATATTTATTCTTTGCGAAAAGGTGAATCATTCAATAATTATCCCAAAAATCTGTTTCTTATAGACATCGGAAAAACCGGCGGATACTGGTGGATGAGTTTACTCCTGCTTGCTTTAGCTGCTGGCTGTCTATATTGGGCTTATCGCGAATACTCGATGATCTCCTTAGAAAATGACAGTGATTACCTCTTGAGCAAGACCGCTCGCTGGCCGGTTTGGCTGGTGATGACGACCTTTACGTCGTTTGTTTTTACTATAAATATCAACAGTCCCTGGCAAGTTTATTATAGTCAAATCGTCCATAAAATTGATTTCACTGGAACGATTGTTACACCGATCATTCAAACTATTGTGGGTATTCTTTTTGTTGCAGCGAGTTGTTTTGTGATTGTTTTCTTTTCAAGCATAAGAGAGCATCTTTTGGTCTGGCAGCAAAAACGACTGATCAAAAAGGAGTTAGCTAGTCACTAAAGGAGGGGCATAAATGATTGATTTCCTGTTTCGTCTCTACAGCTTGGGATGTATTTTTCTGCCTTGTCTGCTTTACCAATGCCTGTTTTTAAAGCGGCAGCCAAAAGAACAAATCCCGCTTTCATTTCTTGTCTGGCGTTACTTATTGATTTTATACCTTTACTTGGTCATTGATGTGACTGGGGTTGGAACGCTTGGGGACCTCCTGAGTTATCCTGAGCTTATTCGTCCGGATGAAATCAGTCTGATTCCCTTAAAGGATCCAGTTGGCCTTCAATCTGTGTTGAATAGTGTTATGTTCATGCCGCTAGGGTTTCTATTGCCGTTGATCTGGCAGAGGTTTCGTAGGCTGCACTACACGCTGTTGCTGGGAGCAAGCTTTTCATTAGGGATCGAACTGCTCCAATTGTTTAATCGAAGAGTCACGGATGTCGATGATTTGCTGATGAATACGTTGGGAACATTGGCAGGCTATTTGATATGGGTGCTATGGCAGAAATTATCTAAAAGAAGCAGCAAAGAAATCCGTGCGCTCGGCTCTTGGGAACCATGTATGTACCTTTTTCTTAGCTTGGCCGGCAACTTTTTTCTTTACCATTGGCGATTTTTCTTACGCTTTTTATAGAAAGGTGGATCCTTATGACTATGAAAAAAATAGCCAGATTATTACTTGGTTTGTATTTGCTGGTGCTCATCTGGATACTGTTGTTTAAAGTGACGATTTCCTTTACAGAGATCCTCTCCAGCCTAAATGGCCGAAGAAATATCAATCTCATTCCCTTTCACTCCTCTACCATCGTCAATGGGAGAATCAATCAGACAGAAATCATGTATAATTTTCTCATTTTTATGCCCTTTGGCGGGTTGCTGGGAATAACAGATAAGCATAGATCGATCATGCGAAAGGTGTTGCTGATTGGCGGCTTCAGCCTGATGATCGAGATGTTGCAGTTTGTCCTAGGTCTAGGAGCAACCGATGCCACCGATCTTTTGATGAATACAGTAGGCGGACTTTCAGGATTGCTGCTGTATCAGCTGCTGCGACGTTTCATCACTGAATCAAAGCTGGATAGAGGCTTGACGATTCTCGGCAGCCTTCTATTTGTCTCCAGCTTAGGCTTTGTTGCCTTTATCTTGCTTTACAACCTTTAAGTGCGGCTAGCAAAAAAAGCTCAAACGGTTTGAACAAATTCCTAAAGTGGTGTTAGTCCCACTTTAAGAATCGTTCACTCGCGTTTGAGCTGTTCTCCTTACTTCTTCCGTTTCTTTCTCTTCTTCTTATTTTTCTTCATCATCCGGTTCATCGCCATCTTGCCCATTTTGCCCTTGATGCCTGAACCGAACATTTGGTCCATGCCAGCCGGCATCGAGCCTTTGCTCATTTGCTGCATCATCTTCTGCGATTCTTTGAACTGTTTGATGAAACGGTTCACTTCCACTACGCTGTTCCCAGAACCGGCAGCGATTCGACGACGACGGCTTGGATTCAATAATGTGGGATCTTCTCGTTCGGCTTTAGTCATTGATTGAACGATCGCCTTTTTACGAGCTATATCTTTAGGATCGACCTTCAGATTCTCGATTCCCGGCATTTGGTTCATCCCTGGAATCATTTTGACCAGGTCCTCCAATGGCCCCATATTCATCACCTGGTCCATCTGTTCGATAAAATCGTTGAAGTCGAAGCTGTTCTCCTTCATCTTGCGGGCAAGTTCTTCCGCTTTCTTTTCATCGTAATCCTGCTGAGCCTTTTCGATCAGCGTCAGCATATCTCCCATGCCGAGGATTCGGCTGGACATCCGATCAGGATGGAAAACCTCCAAGTCGGTCAACTTTTCACCTGAACCAATGAATTTAATCGGTGCTCCGGTGACTGAACGAATCGAAAGCGCCGCACCACCACGTGTATCACCATCCAATTTAGTAATGATTACCCCAGTGATTCCCAGCTGCTCATTAAAGCTTTGTGCGACGTTGACTGCATCCTGACCGGTCATTGCATCAACGACTAGCAGGATTTCATTCGGCTGGGCAACTTCCTTGATCTGCTTCAGCTCATCCATCAACGCTTCGTCGATATGCAGTCGTCCTGCCGTATCGATCAATACATAGTCGTTTTTCTTCTCACGTGCAAGTGCCATCCCTTGACGAACGATCTCGACTGGACTGACATCCGTGCCCATGTCAAAAACAGGAACATCCAACTGTTGACCCAATACCTTTAACTGGTCGATTGCTGCTGGACGATACACGTCGCCTGCGATCATTAATGGTCTGGCTTTTTCTGTTTTGATCAGGTGATTGGCTAGTTTTCCAGCAAAGGTGGTTTTCCCTGCCCCTTGCAGACCGGCCATCATGATTACCGTTGGGATTTTAGGTGATTTTACAATGCCGACAGTCTCAGATCCTAATGTTTTCGTCAGCTCTTCATCAACGATTTTTACGATCTGTTGCGCTGGAGACAGGCTTTCTAAGACTTCTGCTCCTAATGCACGTTCTCGGACTTGTTTTGTAAACTGTTTGACTACTTGTAAGTTTACATCGGCTTCCAGCAATGCCAAACGGATTTCCCGCATCATTTCGGTGATGTCTGCCTCAGTGACCTTGCCTTTTCTTCGTAATTTGCTCATCGCCGCTTGCAGGCGCTCGGTTAGATTTTCAAATGCCATTGTACTTCGTTATTTCCTTTCTGCTATTCATCTAGGTCCTGCAGCTCCTTGATCGCTGATGCCAAACATTCATCCTTTGGATAATGGTCTTTGACATATTCAGCCAACTCATCCAGCTGCTCTTCACGAACCATGTAATCGGAAAACAAATGCAGCTTCCGTTCATAGTCTTCTAAAATTTTTTCTGTACGTTTTATATTATCATAAACTGCCTGGCGACTCACACTATATTCTTCTGCAATCTCCCCTAAAGAGAAATCATCCGCATAATAAAGCTCCATATAGTTCATCTGCTTTTCTGTCAGAAGTGTCGCATAAAACTCAAACAGACCGTTCATTCGATTGGTTTTTTCAATTTCCATGGATTCCCTCCTCTTGCTGAAAACCACTTGTTTCAAGTCTTTGCCAGTTATCTTCTGAATAAACAGTCAACCCTTGATTGATAAAATAAGCAGCCGCAACTCCCGCTCCTGAGATTCGTTGACCAGAAAAACTGCCATCGTAGATCAGTCGAACACCGCAGGAAGGACTGCGCTCTTTCAAAACGACTTGTTGGATATCCAATGCCTTCAGCTTCTGAAAAGCTGCGATTGCTCCCTTTTTAAATGCTTCGGTCACATCGACTCCCTGCTGATCTATCACATGGGCTCGATTTTCCCAGACGTCAAAACCGTTTCCCCCAACGATCTCCGCAGGGTAGCGCGGTGTTGGCAATCCGCCTAAAACCTCTGGGCAGATAATGACCGCTTTTTCTTGCTGAAGCAGTTGTTTCAGCTCCGCAATTTCATTATGGTTGCCATCGTAGCGACAACAGACACCGGACAAACAGGCGCTGATCCCGATCATTTAATTATTCTCCCATTCTAACAAAAAACAAGTGACAAAACTGCGTTCTCATTATACCATTTATTCATAATAGGAAATAGTCTAACCGAGCTTTATTCTAAAATAAAGGAGAACGCTATGAAACGTGTATTAGTCGTCGATGACGAGCCTTCGATCGTAACCTTGCTGACCTTCAATCTTGAAAAAGAAGGCTACGCAGTCACGTCGGCGGAGGATGGAAAAGAAGGGTATGAACTAGCACTGAATGATGCGTATGATTTTATTATCTTAGATGTCATGCTGCCTTCGATGGATGGACTGGACATCGCAAAAAAACTGCGCCAGGAAAAAAACAACACGCCGATCTTGATGCTGACTGCTAAAGATGATGCTATTGATCGGATTTTAGGCCTTGAGATCGGAGCAGACGATTATCTGACCAAACCTTTTTCCCCGAGAGAGGTACTTGCTAGAATGAAGGCCATTTTCCGCCGGATCGAGCCTCGACAAGAGGAAATCGTTCACGAGAGCTTGACCGCTGGAGAAATCGCAGCTGATTTGACGAACTATCAAGTCAACGTGCGAGGAAAAAGAATCGAATTAACACCCAAGGAATTCGAATTGTTAATCTACTTTATGAAACGAAAAAACCGTGTGATTGACCGTGACACCCTGCTTGACCGGATTTGGCAGTATGACTTTTCGGGGCAGAGCCGGATCGTGGACGTCCACGTTTCTCATCTGAGAGAAAAAATTGAGCTTGATCCAAAGCATCCGCAATATTTGTTGACGGTACGCGGATTTGGCTATAAATTTCAGGTGCCCGAAGCATGAAGAAACGCAAGCTAGATTACCTTTTCCTGTTTGTCCTGATGGTGGCTCTTTTTATCGGCAGCTGGAACCTAGCTAATCGTTTTTATCAAAAAGAATTAGTCAACCAGCAAGAAGAATTTCTTTTGAACAATGGACAACTGCTGATCAGCCAGTTTTCCTTGGATACGCTAGACAGCGAAGAAAATGACCAGCTGATCAGTCATTATGCTAAGGAGCTGGATGAAAGAGTCACGCTGTTAAACCAGGATGGCACGATCCTTTTTGACTCCAGCCATCCAGATTTGACAGGCAGCCGCACTGATCGGCCTGAGATTCAAGCAGTCTTAGCCAATAATACCTATTCTTCATCCGTTCGTTACAGTCAGACGCTGAAAAAGGAATTACTCTATACAGCCCAACCGATCGTTAGGAACAACCAGCGGATCGGCGTGCTTCGGATCGCCAAAAGCACTTCGAATTTTGCGCCTAAAACAGCCGATTTCCAACGAAGCATGTTCATCATTTTACTGCTGTTTTATCTTTTCTTGTATCTTGGCATTTCCTACTTGATCTATCAACGAAACCGGCCAGTAGAAACCGTGCTGCCTGTACTAAAACGTATGGTTAAGTCGCCGGAAAAGAGCAATTTTGTTCTTCAAGATTCTGCCAAATGGCAGGAGCTTTATGTAACGATCAATCATTTGAGTGAACAGCTGCATGATACCTATGCGGCCTTCACCACCACAGAAGAACAATTTAAGACTTTGTTTCATGAGCTGATGATCGGAGTATTCATCATTGATGAGCATGGAAAATTCTTCATGATCAATCCTACAATGGAAGAAATTTTGCAAATGGGTGGAGCTTCCCAGCATTATTACTGGCAAGTCATCGAGGACAACAAGCTGATCCAGCTGATCCAGCAGGTTATGGTGGAAAAAAGCCAGGTCCATCAGGAGATCGCCATTCGATTGCCGCAAAGGAAAAATCTTGATGTTCACCTGCGCTTTTTGGAAAATGCTGCAGGTGATCAAATCATGGGCACTGTTTATGACCTGACGCATGTCCGGCATTTGGAGAAGATCCAGCGTGATTTTGTCGGTAACGTCTCTCATGAATTAAAAACACCAGTGACTTCTTTGATCGGTTTTACTGAGACTTTGTTAGACGGTGCAAAAGAAAACCCTGAATTAACCACTGAATTTCTCACGATTATGCACAAAGATGCCGTTCGTTTGCAGCACTTGATCCAAGATATCATCGAATTATCCAAAGACAGCGACCATGTATCCGATGAACTGCAAACCATCGAATTGCATGACTTTGTTTTGCAACAGCTGGAATTCTATCAACATTTATTGACCAAAAAGGATCTGACTGTCAATGTTGTTGGCGCAGAAAATGTCTTTTATCAGACACGACCAGTTTTCTTTCAACCGATCCTTAAAAACCTGTTGGAAAATGCGATTCAGTATTCTCCGGAACATAAAAATATCGTGATTACTTATAAAGTGAAAGAGGTTTTAGAGATTAAGATCACGGACACAGGGATCGGTATTTCTAAAGAAGACCAAGAACGCATTTTTGAGCGCTTTTATCGAGTGGACCGGGCGCGCAGTCGCCATTCCGGCGGTACTGGGTTGGGATTGGCGATTGTCAAAGAATACACTGAAATTCTAGGCGGAACCGTTTCTGTTGAAAGCCATCCGAAATTAGGGTCCACTTTTACAGTCACTCTGCCGATCAATTAGCAAGGTATCACGAATGAGTTGGTTTTCAAAAAACCAGTTACAATGCACTCGAAGTATCTATCCGCCATCAAAAAACCAGCAGAACCTCAAGGATTCTGCTGGTTTTTTAGTATCGTCTATTTGATATTGCCTTCAACGTCTCGTTCGATCTTCATATCAGTAATCGGCAGATAGCCCAATTCTTTTACTACACCGCCTTGGATATCTTCAGAGGTCATGTACTTCAAAAAGTCAGCCAATTCACCCTCAGGTTCACCGTTTGTATACATGTGCTCGTATGACCAAATTTCCCATTTATTTTCTGCAATATTTTCAGCTGTTGCTTGGACACCATCGATTTTAAGAGCAGTCAAGCTGTCATCGATGTACGACAATGCCAAGTAGCTGATCGCTCCAGGTGTTTCAGCCACGATTTTCTTCACAGTTCCAGAAGAATCTTGTTCCTGAGAATCGATCGGTGCGGCACCTTCTAATGCCCATTTTTCAAAGGATGCACGAGTACCGCTACCGTTGGCACGATTGATGACAGCGATCTCCTGATCTTTTCCGCCAACATCTTTCCAGTTGGTGATTTTACCAGTGAAAATATCAACCAATTGTTCCTTGGTGATATCTTCCACTCCCGTATCTTTATTGACAACAGGGGCGAAACCAACCACAGCAACTTTATGATCCACTAATTTTTCTGCATCGATGCCTTCTTTTTCTTCTGCAAAGACATCCGAGTTCCCAATCTCAACAGCACCTGCCGACACTTGGCTCAACCCTGTACCGCTGCCCCCGCCCTGAACGGAGATTTGAACGTTGGGATGTTCTTGTGTATAGTTTTCCTGTGCTGCATCAACTAAAGGCTGTAAAGCCGTAGACCCGACTGCTGTGATTTTTGCAGCATCTCCGGACCCAGCATTGGATGAAGATCCGTCAGTAGCTCCTTGTCCACCACAGCCGGCCAGTAAAAGAGTCGAAAGAACCAAGGTTGCAAAGATTTTTTTCAATTAAAACACTCCTTATGAATAGTCTTTGTAGGATTAGTACACAACGACTATACAAAAGCAATGTTAAGCTTCCATAGGATTGATGTAAATGAAAGGTAAAGCTCTGTAAATTTTCCGTAAAGCTGATTTTCTTTTTATGCTATATGAAAAGCCAGGCTTTAGAAAAAGGCACTTAAAAGGAAGAATTGGGCTCTAACAGAAAGGCTTGCTCTTCTTTAGTTGTCGTTCTTCCCAGTACGTCATTTCTATGCGGGTAACGTCCAAAGCGCGCGATGATCCGTTGATGCCGCTGTTCAAATATCAAGTTTTCCTCCATTCCCTCTTCAGCAAATAATCTCAGTGCTGTTTCGTGAATCATCAACGATTCTGAATGCATAAAAGGCATGTAAAGGAAACTCCTTTGCTGAACCGTCAGCTGGTCGATCGGTGTATGGCTAATCGCCTCTTGGGCTAGGACCAGCGCCATGCCGTCAAAAGCAAAAGACTTGGAATCGCCGCGGTATAAATTTCGAGAAAACTGATCTAATACAATGATTTCCGCCAGCCTTCCCTCGACCGTTGAACGCCATTCCGCCAACTCCCCCATCGTCGCTTTTTGGTGAATCTCGGAAAAACGCACGCGTATGATTTCATCAAATGCCTGATCCTTTTTGAACCATTGTTCTGGTTCACATTCTTCAAACCAAAATCGCAGTATTTCTTGATAATTCATGGTGATCGCCTCCAAAAAAAGTGTCTATGTACAGTTTAGCATGTACATAAACACTCTGAATACCAAAAGGCTATTTAGACATATAGGCAGTCAAGCGTTTGACTGCTTCCTCCAATTGAGGCATCGATGCCGCATAACTCAAGCGAATATAGCCTTCTCCTTCTGGACCAAAGGCGATCCCAGGAATCACGGCCAGCTGATTCTTTTGAGCAAGATCCAAGCAGAAAGCCATTGAATCTGTTTCAAAGCCCTCGGGAATTTTAGCAAATAGATAAAACGCACCAGATGGTCGTGCGATTTCAAAACCTAGTTTATTCATCGCTTCATATAGATAATCCCTGCGCAATTTATACTCTTCCCGCATCACTTCCCCATCAGCGATCCCTTGAATCAACGCTCGAACAGCAGCCTTTTGGGAGATCGTCGAAGCAGCGGTGACCAAATATTGATGAACTTTGATGATCTGTGCGATCAATTCCGCAGGAGCAAAAATGAATCCGATCCGCCAGCCCGTCATCGCATGCGATTTGGACAAGCCGTTAATCAAAATCGTTTGCTCACTTAAATATTTTCCAAATGAAACATGCTCTGTTTCATAATTTAACTCACTGTAAATTTCATCGCTGATCACGAAAACCGGGTACTTTTCAAATACAGCGGCCAACTCTTGGATCTCCTGATCATTATAAGCCACCCCTGTAGGATTGGATGGCGAAGTGATGATTGCGGCCTTGATTTTTTCTCCATGTGTCGCCATCGCCTGATCCACTTGTTCCGGGGTCAATACAAAGCCCGTTTCTCTAGTATCAATATACACCGGCTCTGCACCAGCTAGTAAAATCAGCGGCTCATATCCCGGGTAAGTAGGCGCTGGTAAAAGCACCTTATCGCCTGGCTCTAAAATGGCCAACAAGCTGGCGGCTATCGCTTCTGTTGCACCAACAGTTACTAAAACCTCTGATAACGGTTGATAGCTGACGCCGTATTTTTCCTGAACAAATCGGCTGGCGGCTTCACGTACATCCAAAAGTCCGGACATCCCTGTATAATGACTGTAATTATCCTTGATTGCTTGAGAACCAGCTCCTTTGATATGCTCAGGTGTATTGAAATCCGGTTCACCCAAGGTCAGCTTCAGAATATCGGGAATGCTGGAAACCTGCTCATCAAATTGCCGGATCAATGAGACGGCAACTTCGTAAACGTGCTTGTTAAAACGGTTTGCTAGTTTATTCATATAACCCCTCCATTTTTAATCATATTATCATAATACGTTTGATAGTAAAGACTTATCAGTTCTTTTCTTTCAAAAAATTGAAAATAAAGTAGAAAGATACAGAAAGTACGAGTCCCAACAACGCAATAACATAGGCAGGCTGAACAGAGATCCAATAGGTCTCTCTATAAAAGTCGACATCACTTAACCCTGACGGGGACAAACCTGTGGGTCCTAAAATAATCCGAGGAATCATAAAAAAGAAGCTTAAAAACACGATTTGGAGAGATAGAATAACAATTTTCACAAATCTGCTACGACGAGTATACTCAAACAAGACCATTGCCAGTGTCAGCAAAAAGTAAAAGATTGCCAGCGTGCTGAAATTTTTAGCCACTAAGATGCCGTTTCCTCTGATTGGACGGAAAATGCCGATATCCTCCACTGTTGCACCAAACCAAAGAAAAGGAGACGTTAAGAGCGGCGATAGCCAAAACAGTAAATACACATATGTAAGTTTATTCTTCATAAAAGAGTCCTTTCGTTTCATCAAAAACTTCAAAGAAAACGTAGTTAATCTTCTGGCAGTTCTTTGAAAAGAAAATAAGATATTTTTCATTATAATACGAAACAGTCAAAACGTCATTGAAATAACAAAAAAACCAGCATAAAATAACCATATAGAATGATAGAGTCAAGGGAGGTCCTGGCAATGAGCAAACCGATTCTCAAGCAATGTATTTATGTTTTCTTCTTGATTCCTTATATCCATTTGATTTTACTGATTGATTTTCATCTGCATTCCTTGTTTGGATTCATTGTGTCATTGCTTCTTGCAGGAGGAATTGGCTTTTATGCTCGCCGAAACCGTCATATGAAAGGCCTGCTGATTGGAAATCTTTTCAATATTGGTATGTCTTATCTGCTAACGTTTTTAAAAAAGGATCTTTTTTTTCTGCGTCATCTGACTTATCCCTACTTTGTTGTGACTGCACTGATTTTTTTATTTATCATTGCCCAATTAACCGGAAGCTTTTGGGGTTCTTTTTTTCAAAAAAAATAAAACCATTCTCTATGCTGCATCAATCATATACTGTAGCATAGAGTTTTTTTGTACAAAGAAAAGGCCAGTGAATCTTGAATTCACTGACCTTTTTATTAACGATGAATGTATGCTAGTCCTGATGCACTCAATGTTTCTAGATTTGGTCCCATTGGTGTGGCAAAGCCCATTCCACCTTGGGAGATGGTAATTGTATTGTTGGCAGCGTTGTAAGACTCTACGTAAGCCACATGCCCGTATACAGGATCTGCAGTCCAAGACCCGACAGATTGACCACCGGCGAAAACAACGATCGAACCTGCAGCAGGTGTTCCATCCACCTGATAGCCATCGGCTTGCGCAGATCTTCCCCACTGCTCGCCATTGCCCCAATAAGGTCCAGCCCATGGTGCAACCTGTTTCACATACCAAGTACATTGGCCTGGTGCGTACGCATTTGCTTCATTAGAATGATCGATACCGCCACCAGTCACAATGCCCGGTGCTGGAATCGGTTCTGGCGTTGATTGGTTATCCGAGTTGTCCGCTACATCAATAACTGGAGCAGACTCTTGTTTTGAAGAACCATTTTCATTTGCTGGTGCTTCTGGTGTCGCTGTGCTGTTTGAAGACGCTTCAGACGGTTTAGCTGTGTTTTCCTCTGATTTTGTTGTGCTCTCTTGAGCCGCTGCCTCAGCCTTTTTCGCTAATTCAGCTTGACGAGCACTCTCTTCCTGGCGAGCTTTTTCAGCTGCCTGTTGTTCTTTCAAGATTCGAGCTTGTTCTGCTTCAGCCGCTTCTTTTTGTTTATTTAGTTTCGCTTTATCATTTTCAGCAGTTGCTTGTTCAGCCGCTAAATTGGCCTTCAAAACATTTAATTCTGCCTTTTTGTTTGCGATCGCATTTTTTTGTTGATCTAACTGCTGTTGTGTAGCAGTCAATTCAGCAATTTTTTCTTGGTTTTCTTGAACCTTCTCTTCAACTTTTTGCTTGTCTTGCTTTTGCTGCTCTACTAGCTCGTTATTCGCACTAACAATCGTTGATACGGCACGTACACGACCTACCACATCACTAAATGAGTCTGCATCTAGAACAGCGCCAACATAACTAGTGCTTTGTCCATTGACTTGCACATTACGAGCCTGTTTTTGGATCGCTTCTTCACGTTTTGCAATTCGTACTTTCAATGTTGCAATCGTTTCTTGAAGCTGGGACGTTTCTTCATTTAATTGTTGTTGCTGGGATTCAAGCGCGCTGACCTTTGCAGTCACAGTCGCAATTTCTTCTTCTAAAGGACTAATCTGAGCTTGAACATCTGACTGTTGTTCTTTCAAATCATTGATCTTTTGATCTTGTTGATTGATCTGCTGGTCAATGTTGTCTGCAAAAGCAGTACTTGGAATCGCCGCTAGTGTCAAAGAACACACCATTAATGCGGATAATAAACTTTTTTTCAATACTTCTTCCTCCGAATAATTACTTGATTCATAATGATGTTTCAATCATACGCCAAAAGCATTCTATCATAGCGATATGTCATAGAGATAAAAAAAATATTACAAAAAAGTTTCAATAATAAGTAAAATAATAGCAAATTATAGATATCAAACAGTCTTCACGCCATTATATTTTTTAATTCTAACCAAAAACTCATTAAATTAAATTATTATCTTTGTTAGCGCTTTTAATTATTTTTATTTGATGATAATCAACTGCTAGTGCTGTTTGTTTTTCTGCATCTTGATCAAAAAAAGCTGTTTTAAGATGGCATTTCGATGAGATTGACTAAACGATATGAATCGGCTATCCTTAATATACCCCCTACCCCTATGGTCTATTTAAGAAAGGTGATCCCATTGAAACGTTCGACAGAGAAAAAAATCCTAAAATTGGCTATCCCAGCTACAATCGAAAATTTATTACAAACATTAGTAGGTTTTATTGATACCTTGATGGTGTCAAAAATTGGTTTAATGGCAGTTACTGCGGTCGGTGTCGCGAACTCTGCCCTAAATGTCTATTTGGCGATCTTTATAGCGCTCAGTGTTGGGGCCTCTTCTTTGATTGCACGGAATATTGGTGCTGGAACAGTTAAAGAAGCCGCAAAAACTGCTCGTCAGTCTACCGTGCTAGCAGCAGTCATCGGACTGCTTTTCGGACTCGTCACCATTGGCTTTGGCCGCACGATCTTACTTCTCATGGGAGTCAGTAAAGATGTTCTGCACTATGGATTGACTTTCTTTGTCGTTGTAGGCGGCTCTGCCATCTTTCTTTCTTTATTGACTGTTTTTGGCAGTGTTCTTCGCGCCATCGGAGACACGACATCGCCTATGAAAATCAGTATTCTTGTCAACTTAATGAATATAGTGATCGATTATCTATTGATCTTTGGGATTGGTCCCTTTCCAGAGTTGGGAATTTTAGGGACAGCTATCGGAACTGTTCTTTCAAGAATTCTTGGATGCTGTCTACTGTTTAAAAAGATACAGCAGACGGAATTGGCTTTTGAGCGGCACTCTTTGTTCAGAATGAGTGATTATCGACCTTTGATTCAACTATCTATCCCCGCTGCGCTTGAACGATTAGTGATGCGCCTCGGACAAGTGATCTATTTTGGGCTGATCGTTGTGATTGGTGCCAAAACTTTTGCCGCACACTCGATTGCCGGCAATATCGAAAGCTTTGTTTACATGCCCGCATATGGGCTTGCTACAGCCGCAACCACTTTAGTAGGATCGGCTGTTGGTGCAAACCATTTTTCAGAAGCAAACCGGATCGCCTATCTCGCAGCAAAGTTCGGAGTGCTGTTTATGAGCGGCTTAGGAGTCATTCTTTTCTTTGGTTCGCCGCTTTTTGCTCGTTTGTTTACACAGGATAGTGCTGCTATTCAACAAATCATCGTCGCTTTGCGGATCGATGCTTTTAATCAGCCTGGTTTAGCCATTAGTTTGATCACTACAGGGTCGCTGCAAGGAATGGGAGATACAAAAACACCGTTATACAGTACGATCGTTGGCATGTGGGGAATCAGAATCGTGGGTGTGGTTGTTTTTGGACAGGTTTTAGGTTGGGGGATTGCCGGAATATGGCTCTCGATTGGCATCGATCTCTATACCCGTTCTCTTTATTTGGTTTATCGTTTCCATAAAAAGAGTAAAAACTTTGTCCGAGAAGAACGAGTGCTTGATAAAGTATCTGCTTAACGTCACAAAAAAAGTTGACGAATTCTGGCAACACCTTCGTCAACTGTTTTAATTCATTCGATTGTATTGTTTGATGACCTTCTGCAGCTTTTTCATTTCATTGTCCAATGACTCTCCATCAGCAACATTCATCAACGAATGGTCCGCCTGTGCCTCCAGCAGCAGTTTGCTGATCGTTTGGATAGCGGAACGGGCCGAATTTAACTGAATGATGATTTCATCATACGGCTGTTCTTCAACGATCATCTTTTTGATCCCGCCCAGCTGTCCTTCAATTCGATTGATCCGCTTTACCAGAGCACCAGTTTCATGGTTTGGCAAATGACTCATCCTGCACCTCTTTTCATTCGATCTTTTCTTTTTAATAATAGCTTTATTTCACAAGTAACGTCAACCAAAAGTTGAAATTGACAGTTTAAAGAGGCGCTTTTCAGCTAGAGAAGACCTCTGTGTAATGGTGGTAAAAGACCAAAAAGGGCATCTCCTAATTGAGAAATCTGTTAAACATTGTCTGATGACTGTTTTTATTACTCTCCAGCGTTGCCGTCTTTGAGACCGTATTGTGTGTTTTACGAAAATTTTGTGACAACTGATATTGCACAAACCGCGACCCAGATATTTGTATCGAACTTCCTTCATATTCCTGCTCACGATGAACACCTTTGCCTCTGACTATGCATTTTCTGTCACTCGGAAACGCTCGGGACTTGAGCCTGTAAGCTGGGCGAACAAAAAAACGAGCGTCCCAATCAGGGAACTCGTTAGCAGCTATACAATCATTTCATTCAATTACACCACTACATCAACCTGCTCTTCCACACCCTCCTCTTTTGGTTTCCTTTTGGCTTTAGTTCGTTTGTCGCGGTTGACGATCGCCACTTGCATTACGATACATAGAAGCATCAGTAAGCCGACAAAAATCTTTGTCCACCATGAGCTGAGCGTGCCTTGAAAATCGACCATCGTCCGAATCACACCCGTAATCAAGACACCAATGACCGGTCCGATCAGAGAACCGACACCGCCTGTCAGCAATACACCACCGATTACACAGGCTGCGATCGCATCCATTTCTAGGCCTTGAGCATGCAATCCATAACCTGATAATGTGTAAAAGCTGAACATGACGCCCGCTAATGAAGAAGCAAAGCCGCTTAATGAATAAATCATTATTTTTGTTCGACCCACGGACAATCCCATCAGCATTGCTGATTGCATATTCCCACCCATTGCATAGACCGTACGACCGAATTGCGTATATTTTGATAGATAGATACAAACAAGAACGAAAAGAATCGCGATCAACACATTGAGAGAAATAAAGTAGCCCGGCAACAAATAGACTTTAAATTGCGAGAGTTCGTAAAAAGTATCGTTTGTGATCGGAATCGACTCGATTGAAATCAGGTAGCACACCCCACGAGCAAAGAACATTCCAGCAAGTGTAACAATCCATGGATGCATTCTGAAATACTGGATCAGGAAGCCTTGGACTGTGCCAAAGACCGCACCGACAACCAAACAAAGAGCAATCACTAGAAAGGCATTCATTCCACTTTTTAGTAAGGCAGCTGCGATCATCGAGGTCATAGCAATCACTGCACCGACGGACAAATCAATACCGCCAGTCAAAATAGGGAAACAAATCCCGCAGGCTAATACGATCAAATGAGCATTATTGATGAACAGATTTAAAACGACTCGTAAGGATAAAAAGCTGGGATACATAATGGATCCGGCTAAAAACAAGAGCAAGAAAATCCCGATAGAAGCCAGCAATGGAACATTCAGATTACCAATTTTAATTTTCAACAGAGACACCCGCTTTCCGTTTCTGCTTCATTGCTGTCGACCACTCCTTCATTCGCTCTGAAGAAAGCAGTACGACAAAGATGACTACGATCGCTTTGACCACCATAATCGTTTCTGAAGGAATTCCAAAGGTAAAAATCGTCGTACTCAACGTCTGGATGAATAGAGCACCGACCACTGTTCCGCCGAGATAGAATTTCCCACCATCCATTGAGGTTCCACCTAATACAACAGCCAAAATCGCATCCAGTTCCAGCATTAAACCATTATTATTTCCATCGGCACTGGAGACATTTGCACTATCCATCATTCCGCTCAAGGCTGCCAGCACTCCGCAGATGATGTAGCAGATCCATAAAACTTGGCGCGTATTGATTCCCGCATAACGAGCAGATTGTTCATTGATCCCGACTGATTCGATCGATAAACCTAATGAAGTCCTTCTAGTTAGCAGATAGACAAAGAGAACGATCAAACCCATCAAGATTGTCGGGAATGGCAATCCTAAGAAATACCCACGGCCAATAAAAGAATAGGAGGTTTTACCCAATGTTAAAATCTCACCGCCGGAAATAATCTGCGCGAATCCGCGACCAACCGTCATTAAAATTAGCGTAGCGATCATTGGCTGAATGTTCAGCTTGGCTACTAGGAAGCCATTCCACAAACCGCATAAGCAACCGATCAACAATCCAGAAGCAATCGCCGCCACGACTGGCGTTCCGATCGTCAGCAAGTAGGCAGCGACCATTGCTCCTAGTGCATTGACCGATCCGACTGAGATATCGATCCCACGACTGGCGATCACTAGACACATCCCGATGGAGACGATCACTAGAGAAGCTCCACGGTTCAGTACGTCAATCATACTGCCATACAAATGTCCGTTATTGATTGACAGTTTGAAAAAGTTCGGTGAAAAGATCAGGTTGAACAGCAAAATCAGCAGTAACCCGACGACCGCCCATAACTCTTTACGCTTTAACAATCCTTTGAGTTTTTCCATCAAAATACCTCCCCAGCAATAGCACTCATAATATTATTTTCAGAAATGGCTTCTTCGGTTAATTCAGCTACTGAAAGACGATCCCTCAACACGATGATTCGATCACAGCAGCGAACCATTTCTTCGTATTCGGAAGAGATGAATAGAATCGACATACCTTTTCTGGAAAGAGATAGGATCAGACTCTCGATCTCTCGTTTAGAACCGATGTCGATACCCCTGGTGGGCTCATCTAAGATCAAGAGCTTCGGCTTTGTTACCAGCCAACGAGCCAACAAAACCTTTTGCTGATTCCCACCGGAAAGTTCGCCTACTTTTTTATCTGCATCCGGTGTTTTGATATTCAGCAGGTCAATATATTGTTCGGCGATTTCTTGTTGTTCCTTGAAGCCGATTCGTTTCCAACCGTGTTTTGCCTGTAGGGAAACAATGATATTTTCACGGATACTCAGATCGGCTAAAATTCCAGAAACTTTGCGATCTTCAGAACAAAAACCGATATTTTCTTTGATTGCCTTTTGCGGAAACATTTTTTTGATATGGTTGTTGTCGATATAGAGCACCCCATCATCAAATTCCTGCGCACCAAACAACAGCTCGGCAACTTCACTTCGACCAGATCCTAATAAGCCTGCTAGACCAAGAACTTCTCCCTCGCGTATATTCATGGAGAAATCGCTAATCACTCCTTTTTTGGTCACTTCCTTCATTTGGACAAAAGTCGTTTGCGGATATTCGTTCGATTTTCTAAAAGCTCGTGAATTTTCATCTTTGAATTCTTGTCCAATCATTTTCGTAACCAAATCGATCTGAGACAATTCACTTGCTAAATATTCACCGATCCAACGACCATTCCGCAACACCGTGATGCGATCAGATATCGCGTACACTTGATCTAAAAAGTGAGTAACAAATAATATTGCCATGCCATTTTTTTTCAACTCGCGAATGATTCCAAATAATTGCTCAACCTCATTACCGTCCAAACTAGATGTTGGTTCATCTAAAATCAAAACACCTGATGACATATCTACTGCTCGTGCGATCGCGATCATCTGCTGGATCGATACGGAGTAGCTATCCAATGTTTGTGTGACATCCACATCGATTTTCAATGTTTCCAATAATTTCTTCGCGTCAAGATTCATCTTTTTCCAATCGATCTTGCCTAGCTTTTTCGGTTGGCGACCGATATAGATATTTTCTGCGACCGTCAAATTCGGACACAAGTTGATTTCCTGATAGACCGTACTGATACCTGCCTCCTGTGCTTCTTGTGGTGTTTGTGGTTCGATCGTTTCTCCATTCAACGAGATTGTACCGCTGGTTTTGGGATAAACACCTGTCATCACTTTGATCATTGTTGATTTTCCAGCGCCGTTTTCTCCCATCAAGGCATGTACTTCGCCCTTGCGGAGATTGATCTTTACACTATCTAATGCCTTCACTCCAGGGAATTCTTTTGAGATACGCTCTAGGGAAAGAACGATTTCATTTTCCATTGAGATTCCTCCTATTCACACTGTTTCGATAGTTGAAAAAGGAATAGAGGGACCTCTATTCCTTTAATAGTATTAGTAAGGTCGTGGTAAGTTTTCTTTTGCGTTCTTACTATCAAAGATGCCGTTTTCAACAAATACTTCTTTTTTCACTTTTTCGCCCTTCGCCAATTTCTTCGCTGTTTCAATGATATCCTCACCGTAAAGCGGGCTACATTCTACGACACAATTGATTTTTCCATCGACGACTTGTTCTAGTGCGTCATTGGTTCCATCAAATGAAATAACTGTGATATCTTTACCCGGTACTTTTCCGACTTCTTCGATCGCTTGGATCGCACCCATAGCCATGTCATCGTTTTCAGAGAATAGGACATCGATGTTGTCGCCGTTAGATTTCATGAAGGCTTCCATGACTTCTTTACCTTCAGCACGAGTGAAGTTGCCTGATTGCTGTTCAATAATTTCCCAGTTTTTGTGCTTTTCTACACCTTCAGTGATCCCGGCTGTCCGACCAACTTGTGCAGAAGATCCAGTCGTTCCTTGCAGATGTGCGATGTTCAAAGGTTCGCTTTCCTTACCATCTGCCTTCATCTGATCTTCTAACCATTTGATTCCACGCTCGCCTTCATCTTTCGAATCCGTTCCGATCCAGGCATTGTACAAATCATCGATCTTCTTGCCTTTCATCTTACGGTCTACGATCAAAACAGGAATGTTTGCATCTTTTGCTTCTGTTAAGACTGTTTCCCACCCTGTTTCTACCACGGGCGCTACCGCGATCACATCGACACCTTGTTGAATGAAATTACGAATTGCTGAGATTTGATTTTCCTGTTTTTGCTGCGCGTCAGAAAATTTTAAGGTGACTTCTGGATCATTTTCCGCTGCATCTTGAACTGATTTTGTATTGGCCGTCCGCCATTGGCTCTCTGCCCCCAACTGAGAAAAACCAATCGTGATTTTTTCATCTTTTCCTTTTTTCGTACCTGAGTCCTCAGAGGCCTCTCCTCCGCCGCCGCACCCGGTTAACAATGTACCAAGGATCGTAAGTGACAAAAACACGCTGACCAATTTTTTCTTCTTCATGCATTTTCCCTCGCTTTTCTTTTGATGAGTCAATCATATAACGAGTTTGAAAACGCTACCACGAATCATTTATGGAGATTTTCTTTAAATTATTCAGCAGATTTCACCGACCTAAGAAATGATTCAAAAAGCACCTTGATTATTTTTAGGGAGTGTCTATAAATATTTTCGATACGCTATCTTTGGTTTATTTTTTTTCATACAATATAAATAGGAAATGATTGGGACATGAGGAGGAACCGAAAAAATGAAAAGGGTTTCGTTTTTAGTGTTAGTGCTTTTACTTTTGACTGGCTGTTCTGGAAGAAACTCCAACTCAGAGAAAGAAAAAAAACAGTATGTAATCGGCTTCTCACAGATCGGTGCAGAAAGTTCTTGGCGGGAACGCAACACCCAATCGGTCTTAGAAGCTGGCAAAAAAGCGAACTATAAGATCATTTACGAAAATGCGAATCAAAGTCAGGTGGAACAGATCAAAGATGTCCGTTCCTTCATCGCCTCACGTGTGGACTTGATTATTCTAACCCCGATCGTGGAAACAGGCTGGAGACATGTTTTGGAAGAAGCCGCTGATGCTAATATCCCTGTAGTCATCAGTGATCGATTGGTTTCAAAGGAAGATGCGTACCTATTCAAGACATTCGTTGGGCCGGACGTTCCGATCCAAGGAATCCAAACGGCCGACTTCTTAAAGAAGAAATTTAAAGACGCTCCGGCACCGATCAATGTCGTCGAGATCCAAGGCAGTGTAGATGCCTCGCCCGCAATCAGCCGACACGAGGGGCTAGTTGAAGGATTGAAGGATGATCCGCGTTTTAAAATTGTCGCTTCAGTTCATGGAGATTTTATGCTCTCAAAAGGTCGAGAAGCCATTAAAAATGTAGCAAAATCTCATGATCTCAAACAAGTGGATGTGATTTATTGCCACAATGATGATATGGCAGATGGCGTTGTTTCTTATTTAGAAGAAACCGACATCAAACCAGGCAGGGATATCACGATTTGCAGCGTTGATGGTCAGCAAAGCGCGATCGATCTGTTGAAAGCCGGAAAAATCAATTGCGTGATCGAATGTGATCCCAACATGGGAGAAAAACTCTTTCAAGTCGTCACTGCAATATTGGATGAAAAAGATGTTCCAAAAGAAAATTTCACGACAGGGCGCGTGTTCTCCGAATATTCCGATTTAACGAATATCGAGGAGCGAGGATATTGATCATGAAGCGGATAAGTATCGGAAACACTTTAGATTATCATTATAAGCTGGTGATCCTCTTAGCCATTATGCCGATGGTTCTGATCAGTATTTTTTTTATGGTGAACATTTTTCAATATCGACAGTCAATTGAGAATATTAATGATGTCAACAAGCTCAATTCTGAAATGGCGGTAAAAATCGATAATTCGGTCTTTTATTTGATCACCGGCAAGCCGACAAAAATGCAGGATCCGACAGAGGTGATCTTGCATTATCAAAAAGAATTAGATAAATTGAAGGACAGTTCTTCGTCTTTCGATCAGCAGCAAACATTAGATGTGGCTATACGTATTTTGGATACCGATCTGCATTATGTGAATACCATCAAAAAGAATATCAAGGTGGAAAAGCCGGTCAGAGACAGCGAAGCGATTCTCGTTGAGATCCGAAACGTTAATGTTCTATTAAAGGATACACTGCAAGAATTTGTAACCGGTGAAATCAATCTTTCCAATAAGAAGAGCAATCAAATTTTTCAAACCATTATCATTTTGATATTTTTAGAAATTTGCTTAGTAATCGTCCTTGTCATCATTATCAGTCGAAATAAAAAGAACTTAAATGCGCGAATAAAAGTCCCGATGGATAAACTTTTGACCTCACTTTCTGAAGTTTCGAAAGGAAACTTGAACACTCAAGTAGAAAGCTCTGAGATCGTTGAATTCGATATTTTATCCTCTGAAGTCAATCAGATGACGACGCAGATCAAAGCCTTGTTAGAGCAAAACGATCGTAAACAACAAGCGATCGCAAAAGCTGAATTAAGAGCATTGCAAGCCCAAATCACTCCACATTTTATTTATAACAGTCTAGATGCGATCATTACCTTGTCTGAGTTAGATGAGCCTGAACGTGTAGTCGAAACAACTTTAGCTCTGTCGAATTTCTTTAAGCTGACTCTAAACAACGGCAACGATTGGGTTACAGTCCAACAAGAGATCGAACATGTCAAAAGCTATCTGCAAATTTTAAAAACACGCTACGGGTCGATCATGGAGTACGAAATCACGATCGATCCAAAAATCGAGACAGTCAAAATGCTCAAAATGATTCTGCAGCCAATCGTAGAAAATGCGATGTATCATGGGATCAAGCACAGTCGTCGACGCGGACTGATCCAAGTCAATGGCAGCCAACAGGACCAGCGTTTAGTTTTTGAAGTCACAGACAATGGTGTGGGGATGTCTCCTCAGCAAATTGAAACGTTACAAAAGAATATCCGAGAACTGGATCCTACCGGTGTATCAGGTGGGTATGGACTATATAATATTTATCGCAGATTGCGTCTTTATTTTGGCGAGACCGCTGAGCTGAAACTGGCAAGTCAAGAAAATCAAGGAACGATCGTTACGATTATTTTGCCGCTTCAAACAGATGCCTTTCAAGAAATGGGGAACGAAGATGCTTAAAGTGTTTATTGCAGAAGATGAAGAAATCATTCGCTTATCCTTGCGCAAACAACTCGCTAAATTGGAAAAAGAAGGCGAGGTTCAATTTGTCGGCGAAGCCAGTGACGGGGACATGGCTCTTTCCATGATGCAGGAATTAAAACCGGATTTACTTTTGACAGATATTCGGATGCCCTTCATGAACGGATTAGACCTTGCTCGTTACGCCAAAGAAATGCTGCCATGGCTTCACGTAATCATCATCAGCGGCTATGATAATTTTGCTTATTCCCAAGAAGCCATCACCATCGGTGTCGATTCCTATATCACCAAACCCGTGACTACGAACGAGCTGACCAGCGCCATCATGGCCTCACAAAAGCAGATCCAACAAGAGCTCGAACGGCAAAAACAGCCAGACCAAAAAAATAAAATACTGCACTTCGAATACTATAAGGAACATTTTTTCCATCATTTAGAAAAAAGCGGCTACAAACCTAGTGAATTAATTGAACGACAGGAAAAACTCAACTTCAACTTATTAGGACAATATCTAACCGCGCTTTACGTCAAACTACCGCAACAGCATTTGAATGAGCAAAACTATCAACACTTGATCCTGCGTTTCCATGAAATCTTCGGCTCCGATAAAAGTGTTCTGTCAGTCATCTATGATACGCTGACGATCAAGGGGCTAGTAAGCGGTCCAACAGAAGCAAAATCCATGGACAAGGCCTATTATGCTGCTGATATTTTACAATATGAACTTCAAAGCATCGAGGAATCCGCCTTTGTCATTGCGATTGGCAATACCTCCAATCGCCTGACGGAGCTTCGCAATCATTTGCTTGTCACGCAGCAATTTGCCATCGACAACCTTGAACCATTCAGCGGAAAAATTATTCGGCTTGCAGACTCAGCTAACATTGAAGACGCGAGATTTGTTTTGCCCGATAAAACTTTGCTTAATCTCAATCAGGATTTTCAAGTAACAGAATCAATCAGTGCAATTTTACAAGGTTTAGAAACGGAAAAAGGCTTCTCTTCCTCCTACGCCTATCAAGTTGCCCAATACTTGATGAATTTCTTGAAAAAGCTAGATACTAACCAAGGAAAAAAAATCTTGGCAGAATATCAAGAATCCGACCTCGTCTTGATCAGTAATACCCCTTCCGTCTACCGCCTCCTGCTGGAAGTCCTGCTGACAGCGATCAAGAATGGGGTAAAAGAAAAAAGTTATCAGAAAAAGGAACAAGAGCATCCAGTGGTTACCGCTGTGTACAAAGAAATTTTGGAAAATTATTCAGATCCAAATTTATCTCTACAAGCCGCTGCCGATAATGCTAGTGTCAGCCTGACCTATCTAAGTACTCTTTTCTCTCAAACAAAAGGGAAAACCTTTATCGATGCGCTAACAGAGATTCGGCTAAATCACGCCAAAGAACTATTAAAGGAAACCGACCTGCTGATCACTGCGATTGCCTTTGAGATTGGCTATAATGATCCAAATTATTTCAGCTACCTCTTCAAGAAAAAAGTTGGTGTTTCCCCAAAAGCTTTTCGCATGGAGCAAAATAAATAAGCACAGGAAGAATACCTTCTTCTTGTGCTTATGTCCTATTCATGAATCAATTTCCATCACATTCAAAAAACGAGCCTCCCATAATAGGAAGCTCGTTAAAGTCTGTTTGAACAGAATCTTTATTTTTCCTCTGCGTTGGCGTCTTTGAGACCGTATTTCTTGTTGAAACGATCGACACGTCCGTCTGCCTGAGTGAATTTTTGACGTCCAGTATAGAATGGATGAGAATCGGAAGTAACTTCGACACGGATTACCGGGTACGTATTTCCATCTTCCCATTCAACAGTTTCTTGTGAATACTTAGTAGAACCAGACAAGAATTTGAAACCTGTTGTTGAGTCCATAAATACAACTGGATGATATTCTGGATGAATTCCTTGTTTCATAGTTTTTTTCGCTCCTTTGCCCTGAATCATTTGCTGAAACAGAGTTATTTTTGCAATACGCAACAGATATATACTATCATGAACGATTGCTGAATGCAATTATCTTTTCATATTTTTTCTTGGTGTTCTGGTGCCAAAAGAAACATCTTTGAAAGCTTCAAAAAAGGCTTGATTGTTCTTGGTTTTTTTCAAGAAACTAATGAACTGGTTGGTGTATTCCAAGGAATCTCCGGTCATGTTCTTGCGAATCTTCCAAATCTCTTCCAGTTTTTCAGAAGCCATCAGCAGCTCTTCTTTACGCGTACCGGATTTCTTGATATCGATGGCAGGGAAAATGCGGCGTTCAGAAAGCTCGCGAGACAATTGAAGCTCTAAGTTGCCGGTTCCTTTAAACTCTTCATAGATCACATCATCCATCCGACTTCCGGTATCGACCAATGCGGTCGCCAGAATCGTCAAGCTGCCGCCTTCTTCGATATTACGAGCCGCTCCAAAGAATTTTTTAGGACGGTACAAGGCTGCGGGATCAATCCCTCCGCTTAAAGTCCGACCACTTGGAGGAACAACTAGATTGTAGGCTCTAGCCAGGCGAGTGATGCTGTCCATCAAAATGACGACATCGCGTTTGTCCTCGACTAAGCGCATGGCGCGCTCTAGAACCAATTCAGATACTCGTGTGTGGTTTTGAGGTTGTTGATCGAAGGTCGAATACACCACATCACCTTTGACGCTGCGTTCCAAATCGGTTACTTCTTCTGGTCGTTCATCGACCAATAGTACGATCAATTCAACATCTGGGTAATTGTCAGTAATGCCATTTGCTACTTCTTTTAATATAGAGGTCTTCCCTGCCTTAGGTGGAGCTACGATCAGACCGCGCTGTCCGAAGCCGACTGGTGAGAAGATATCGATCATACGTGTAGCCAGACGACCAGTAGTGGTCGCCAAGGTCATTTGCTTGTTAGGATATAAAGGGGTCAAAGCCGGGAAATGCGGACGCTCTTTGGCATCCTCAGGGTCTTTGCCATTCACACTTTCAACATGCATCAAGCCATAATAACGTTCGGATTCTTTCGGTGGCCGAGCCTTGCCGGCAACCTTATCGCCATTACGCAGACCGAAACGGCGAATTTGAGAAGACGAGATATAAATATCTTCAGCACTTGGCCCATAATTGATTGGACGCAGAAACCCGTAGCCATCTTGACCAATGATATCTAGTACACCTTCCATGTAAAAGAATCCTTGCTTTTCCGCCTGTGCTCGTATCACGGCCAGAGCCAGTTCCTTTTTATTCATTTGGCTGTAGTAAGGAATTTTGAAATCGCGCGCATAGCTGTAGATTTCCTTCAGCGTGCGATTCTCCAGCTCAGCCATTGTTAAATAATCACTCATTATTCAGCCTCTTCCTCAATCATTTCTATTGTTGCGCCAAGTGACGTCAGTTTTTCGATAATATTATCATACCCACGCAAAATATACTCTACATTAAATATCGTCGTCTTTCCTTCGGCCATTAGTCCAGCGATCACTAAACAAGCCCCTGCTCGCAGGTCTGAAGCGACAACTTCTACCCCGTGAAGCTTAGCTGGCCCATTGACAACGATCATATTGCCTTCCACCGTGGCTTCAGCGCCCATCCGAACGAGCTCAGGAATATGATTCACCCGTTTTGAATAGATCGTATCGATAATTTCTGCCGATCCTTCTGCACAAAGCAGCAAAGGCGTAATCGGCTGCTGCAGATCAGTGGCGAAGCCTGGATAAGGAGAAGTCGTGATATCTACTGCCTTCAGTGGTCGCGAAGGCAGTACTTCGATACTATCTTCTGAGATGTTCATTTTTACGCCCATTTCCTCCAACTTAGCGATAAAGCTTTCGATATGTTCGTAAATCACGTTATTGATGATCATCCCATCACCGATCGCTGCTGCTAATGCTAAATAAGTCCCCGCTTCGATCCGGTCTGGAATGATCGAGTGTACACAGCCATGCAGCTCTTGAACACCTTCGATTCGGATCTCGTCAGTTCCTGCCCCGCGGATTTTCGCGCCCATATTGTTCAATAATGTTGCAACATCAATAATTTCAGGTTCACGTGCAGCGTTTTCAATGATCGTGCGGCCTTCTGCCTTGACAGCCGCCAACATCACGTTGATCGTAGCACCGATCGATACCACATCCATGAAGATCCGATCGCCCTTTAATCCTTCTTCTTTCGTTCGCAAATAGATAACACCATGCTCATTTGAAACCTCTGCCTCTAAACTCTCAAAGCCTTTAATATGGAGGTCGATTGGACGCGGTCCCAAAAAACAACCGCCAGGCAATCCAACCACGGCTTCGCCAAATTTCCCAAGTAAAGCCCCCATAAAATAATAAGAAGCCCTTAAAGAATTGATCTTTCCGCTGGGCATCGGGATAGAAACTACATTACTCGGATCGATTTCCATCCGATTGTTTTCAAAGCTGACTTTTGCGCCCATAATTTCAAGAATTTCGATCAAGGAATGGACATCCTGAATATCAGGAACCCCCTCTAAAACAACTGGAGAATCAGCCATAATTGCAGCTGGAATTAAAGCGACTGCACTATTTTTGGCTCCGCTAACCGTTACTTCCCCTTTTAACGCTTTTCCACCATGTATTTCAATTTTTTTCATTTATATTCACCTAATTAGTTTATTTGCTTTATTCATGTAGACCATCATCCATTCTATCATAAAAAGGGATAGTTAAAAAGCCAGAGTTGCGAAAATAAAGGCGTTTGAACGACAAAAAAGACCCCGGAACGTTATCCGAGGTCAAAACAGATTCAAATTAAGCTTTATTTGCAGAACCGAACCAGTCAATGTGTTCTTCAGCATCTTTTACGATTGCTGCAACACCTGGTGCCAACAATTTACGAGGGTCGAAGCCTTTTCCTTCTTTGTCTTTGCCAGCTTCGATATATTCACGCGTCGCTTTCGCAAATGACAATTGGAATTCAGTATTCACGTTTACTTTAGAAACACCCATTGAGATTGCTTTTTGGATTTGTTCTTGAGGAATTCCTGAACCGCCGTGTAATACTAATGGCACTTCAGAACCTACAGCATCAGCGATTGCTTGTAAGTGATCGAATGCCAGGCCTTTCCAGTTTTCTGGGTATACACCATGAATATTACCGATCCCACATGCTAGGTAGTCGATACCAGTGCCAACCATTTGTACACATTCGTCAATGTCAGCCAATTCGCCAGCACCGATGATTCCATCTTCTTCGCCGCCAATTGAACCAACTTCACATTCAACTGAAACGCCTTTAGCGTGAGCTTTTTCTACTACGTCTTTAGCCAATTTCAAGTTTTCTTCGAAAGGCAAATGAGAACCATCGAACATAACTGAAGTATAGCCAACTTCGATACATTCCAAAGCAGCTTCGTAAGAGCCATGGTCTAAATGGATAGCAACTGGCACAGTGATATTCATGGATTCTACTAAATTACAAATAATATCTTTTGCAACTTTGTATCCGCCCATGTATTTAGCAGCGCCCATTGACGTTTGGATAAGAACGGGTGCTTTTTTCGCTTCAGCCGCGCGCAAGATCGCTTGCGTCCATTCTAAATTGTTTGTGTTGAATCCACCGACTGCATATCCGCCTTGACGAGCAGCTTTTAAGAATTCAGCTCCTGATACTACTGGCATAAAAAATTCCTCCTAAGTATTCTTTTTGGCTAAGACTCTGTCTTAACTAACGATTCAATTTTAACAAAGTTTCCCTCACAATGCCACTCCAAACATAGCGTAAAAGCCTTTACATCGGAATTTTATTGATTTTTTAGTAAAAAAAACTGAAACGGACTAGCCGCTTCAGCAAGTTTTATTCTTTTGCTTCATGATTTTCTAATGAGGCTCCAACGAACGCCTTGATTAATGGTTGTGGGCGATTTGGACGTGAGATCAATTCTGGATGGAATTGACAGCCGACAAAGAATTTTTTCTCCGGCAATTCAACGATTTCTACTAAACGATTGTCTGGAGAGACGCCTGAGAAAACCATTCCTTGATCTTCAAACAACTCACGATAACTGTTGTTGAACTCGTAACGATGGCGGTGACGTTCTTGGATCACCTCTTCATTGTCATAAGCTGCCGCAGTGTTCGTGCCCTTTTTCAGTTTACATGGGTACAAGCCTAAACGCAGTGTTCCACCAAGGTTTTCTACGTTTTCTTGATCCGCCATCAAATCGATAATATTGTTTGGTGTGTCTGGAACGGTCTCCGCTGAGTTGGCATCTTCCAATCCAGCGACATTGCGCGCATATTCGACGCAGGCCATCTGCATACCCAGACAAATCCCTAAGAACGGTATGTCATTTTCACGAGCATATCGGATCGCTTCGATCTTTCCTTCAATCCCGCGATCGCCAAATCCGCCAGGCACTAAAATCCCGTCGGCATCCTTTAATTGCTCGGCCACATTTTCCTTCGTCACCTCTTGTGATTTGATCCAATTGATCTCGATATCAGAATCAAAGGCAAAGCCTGAATGTTTCAACGCTTCTACAACCGAAATATAAGCATCTGGCAATTCAACATATTTTCCGACCAATGCAATCTTGGTTTTCTTCTTCAAGTTTAAAACTTTTTCTTCCAGCGCACGCCATTCAGTCATATCCGCTTCTGGTGCTTCGATCTTCAAATGATCTAAGACAAACTGATCCATGCCTTGTGCCTGTAACGCTAACGGAATCGAGTACAGGGTTTCCACATCGCGGGATTCGATCACCGCTTCTGGTGCTACATCGCAAAATTGAGCCAGCTTGTTCTTCGTTCCTTGAGAAACCGGCAATTCTGTACGAACAACCAAAATGTTAGGCTGGATGCCTAAACCGCGCAATTCCTTTACGCTGTGCTGCGTCGGTTTGGTTTTCATTTCACCAGCCGCTTTAAGGTAGGGAATCAATGTAGTATGAATATACATCACGTTATCTGAACCAACGTCTGCTTTCATTTGACGCAAGGCTTCCAAAAACGGCAAGGATTCAATATCCCCTACAGTCCCTCCAACTTCAGTGATGATGATGTCAGAGTCCGTCATTTTCGCAGCCCGCATGATTTTTGACTTGATTTCATTTGTGATGTGCGGAATCACCTGAACTGTGGCTCCAAGGTACTCGCCCTTTCGTTCTTTCCGGATAACTTCGGAATAGATTTTTCCTGTTGTCACGTTGGAGTATTGATTCAAGTTGATGTCGATGAACCGTTCATAATGTCCCAAATCTAAATCAGTTTCTGCGCCATCGTCCGTGACAAAAACCTCTCCATGCTGATAAGGGCTCATCGTCCCTGGGTCAACGTTGATGTACGGATCGAATTTTTGAATGGTCACCTTCAGTCCGCGATTCTTCAGTAAACGTCCCAATGAAGCTGCCACGATTCCTTTTCCGATCGATGATACAACGCCGCCAGTTACAAAAATATACTTTGTCATAAATGAAAAAACTCCTTCATTCTAATTTGCAGGAAAAGCCTAGAAAATAAAGAAAGCTCCCTATCCGTATGAATAGGGAGCGTAAATTTACTAAACTCTGACCCTCTTAAAAGGGTGCCCAAGCAGTATAATACCCACTCTTGGACGAAAAGTCAACACCCTTTCTTTTATTCTCTTTCCTCTATTGGAATAAACGGTGCCAGATACTGGTTTTCTTTTCTGGCTCTGTTGCTTTTTCTTCGCCTAGATCAGGATATTTCTGCTCAACATCGATTACAGGCTCATCGACTGCATGATCAGACACTAATAATAAACCGATTTTCTCGTCTTGATCAGCCACCACATCACTTACGATCGTAAAGTCAATATTCTCTTTATTCGCGATCGTCATAAATCGCTGCTGCAATGCCAATGAAATAGCACCATTGATCAACAGGTGGGCATTAGGTTCCTTTTGAATTTCTTTGATCAACCCGGCATCATTGTTTTTATTACGCATTTCCTTGATATTCATGCTTAAAAAGCAACGCTCACGGAACGTTCCCAAGTATTCTTTTTGTTCATCTGGTTTAATTTTCGGCGTCCCGTATCTTCCACTATCTAAATGTTTCTGCAATTCATCCTTGGCCATATGGGTTCACTTCCTTGTCTGATTTCAGATTCATTATAGCAAAAAAATTGCCAACCATAAAAATTTTTGCTATAGTTCAATGAATGAAACGGATCGTGTCGCCGGACACTAGAGTATTCCCTTTACGCATAGGCCAATGCTGCGTAAAGGGGGTACTCTTTTTTATTTAGGAGGAATTCATATGTTTGCCTTAGTAAGTGCCACTTTTGTAACCAGTGCTTTGGATAGCCTAAATCCAGTCGCTATCGCTCAGCAGCTCTCTTTTCAAGCGCTAAGCAAAAATAAACGAGATATTCGCGGCTTCATTTTGGGGATTGGACTGACAAATTTTCTTGCCGGTTTATTGGTCTATCAAGGGTTGAATCAATTGATTCAACGTTTTTATCATCGCATGATGTCCAACTATCCGTTTGCTGTGCCTGTGATAGCTTTGCTTTCTGGAACGCTGCTCATGGTTTATTTATTTAAGAAGAAACCTGTCGAGGAATATAAAGAAAAAACCATTAGCAGGCTAAATATGTCCAAGCTTTTTGGGTTGGGCATTATTGCCTGTTTATTAGAGTTGACCAGTGCCCTGCCTTACTTTGCTTTTTTAGGGATCTTAGTGTCCTATCAGGTTGGCTTTTTTCAGCTTGTCGCTATTCTATTTTTTTACAATCTGATTTACGTTGCACCACTGATCGTTTTGTATATCTTTTCCATCTATTTTGAAGAACGATTAACAAATTTCTATCATGTGTTCAATCGGCTCATTCACTGGTTGCTGCGTGTAGTGGTACCGCCGATTCTATTTGTCATTGCCTGTTGTCTCTTATTTTATGGAACTCACTATTTTATCGTTTAAGTGTATACTGTAAAAGACGGAGCCGAGGCTCCGTCTTGCAAGTTAGTCATTCGTTTCTAAAAACATCTTTTTAGGCATTTGCAGGTTAGCAGAAGTGTATGCACACATGAACGCTGTTCCGTTTGGATATTCTTCTGGCACCATAGATTCAAAAATCTCCCGCAACGGAGTATATTGATCATCCCAGGTTTTTATTTGAAGGTCTCCCGCCTTTTCGATCAAGGTTTGTTTCGTTACCGGAAAGCGGATGTCAAGTTTATTGAAACCCTTTACAAAATAATGCATGCCGATATTTGGAAATCCCATCGTTTTCCCTCCTTATAAATAGATGTTCTATCAGTTAGTCCTCTGGTTTTAGATAGCTGTACATCGCTGAATCTTTGCCTGCGCCGTGGGTATCTGGTGATGCAGCTCCGCGATGAGTCCTCAACCACAACAAATCGCCCATCAATGCCTGCTTTTGTATCGCATCACATAATCCGGGATATAGATCTGCTTTGAAGATGTATGGAATGCCCACGGGTGCTTGAGCAATGATATCCCCTTCTGGATTCACGACCATACTGCGCCCAAAAAGCGAATAGCATTCGTCCATTTCAGAGTTATTTGCTGCCACAACATAGACTTTGTTGAAATAAGCTCCCGCGCGATTGGTGATTTCGTATTGATTTTCAAAAGGGGTCATATAGGTCGTTAACCGCAGTACTACGTTGGCTCCCTTAGAAGCAGCTTCACGCCAGTTGTCCTGATAATCACCGTCTGAGCAAATAATCGAAGCAATCCTCGCTCCTTTCGGTCCCTTGAACACCCGGATCTCATCCCCGGGGCTTGAAGGCTCTACCGGATTCCATGGAGTAACTTTGCGATAAATGTCTACAATTTCTCCTTTGTCGTTGATCGTGATTGCGCAATTTTTATAAAAATTACCATCCTTTTCATCCACACAGGCACCCACAGCCAGCCAAATCTCGAACTCTCTGCAGACTTCTTTTAACCGTCTCAGTTCAGGACCGTCCAGGGTAATACAGCAAAGCGACGCATGCGGTCCAACGCCATTCAATGAAGCTTCTGGTGTCACGATCATATCAATACCAGGAAAACCAGTGATCGTTCGTTCGATCCATTCAATGATTTTATCCACATTTTGCATTACTTCTTCTCGTGTTTTCGGTACAACCGCCAATTTCATTTGAAAAAGTGCAACACTCAAACATTCTGTTTCGATCTTTCCATTTAACGGAAAGCAATTTCCTACATTCACGAAAATTCCTCCTTTTACACGACCACCTTTTTTGTTTGGATCGTTTGCAATAATTTGGTAGGGGAGGTTTGGGTAAATAGCTGAAATTCATGGATCAAATGTGCCTGATCATAATAACCTAACTGACAAGCTACTTTCGCAAGAGTTGAATGGTCGTCAAAATAGACCGCCTTAATCGCATTCTGAAAACGAATGATGCGGCTGTAAAGTTTTGGAGAGACACCGATCTTTTTTTGGAACACTCGCTGTGTATAACGCTTTGAATAGCCGGTCTCTCGTTCGATCTTCTCCATCGACAAGGCCGTTGTTTCTGTACACAGCAGCACAGAAAGATACTCTGCCAGCACCGAACGCTGCGTTTCATCAAGAAAGACTGCACGATGGCGCTTTAACAGCTCTCTGCGTTCCTGAAAGGTCAATGTATAAGCAAGCTCATCAAGAAAGGCTTCCGTATTCGAAAATTGATCGCTCAAAGCAACGACTTGATCCACAAAGTTGCTTTGATTCTGTTCAATACAACGCAATCCTACATTCGTATATGGCTTGATCCCAAAATACAATACGCCTGGTTCAATGACGATTTTTCTAGCCTTGGTTGAAATCCCTAGAAATTTCCCGATGACACCAGTGCTGCGAATTTCAAAAAGTAAATTCACACAAGCATCCGGAAGATACTCCGCTTCGATTGTTTCTTGGACTTCAAACTGATAAATCAATGCTTCGGTTTTTAAGTGCTCTTTTGACCAGATGACCAAATCCTCTTGGTAATTTGACACCCGTCCATCATGGGTAAATAACTGAAAAGGTTTAGCATCAATGATTCTGTTCTTCGCTTCTAAAACTTTCATACCGTTCACACTTCCTTATTGATTTGACCAGAAGCAATTAGCTGAAAAGGATTCCTATACTAACGGTTTTATCCGCTTGCTGATCCCGGCAATGAACTTTCTCTGGCTTACCGCAGTGTCATTTGCTTTATCAAACATCTTGTTTTTCGTATAAATCAATTCTGCCAACGGGTAGACTGTAGTTGCAAATACGTATCCCTCTGTAATTTAATCTAACACATCAGGCGGCAAAATGGGTGTAAAAAATGGACCTCATTTTATATGTATTCAACTATGTTTTTCTACACCTCGAAAATTACTGTTATTTTCAAAAAATAAAAAACGTTATTTATTTAACAAGAATTGTTTATACGTATATCTTATCAGGTTATTTTAAATATGTCAGCACGATTCCCCTCTTCCCCTAAGTTCTTTTTTTTACATTTGAATAAATTAAAGACAAAACTGGCAATGTTATAAAACTTCATAGAAACTAAATTTATTGATTTTGTCTCTTTAGGTTAGTGATCAATCATTGCGACTGAACTGTTTAAGGGCAAGAACCTGTGAAAAGCTCCTGCCCAATAAATTAAACTTATAGTGTTGTGAAGCATTTAGAGATGATCTTCCAATCTCCGTCCGCATCCTTTAATACATGGAAGTGGTCTTCCAATGTCCCATCACCGAAAAAGCCCGTTTCATACACTGTAGCCTCAGCAATATTTCCAGTTACCTTCAAATTCGTGATTTCAGCTTTGTAAGGGGCTCCACTTTCCTTCATCGCCGGATGGGAACCAACATCCTCAATAAAAGGTGCAGGATTAGCCACCATCAAATCCGGTCCCATATATCCTGTCATAATTGCTGCAGGATGGAACACACTCTTCAGCAATTCCGTATCTGCTGTATAGGTTCCTTCAATGTAATTTTCGACTACTTGTTTTACTGCCTGTTCGCTCATTCTTATGCCTTCTTTCTTTTTTATTTAGATAATATCAATCGCTGTTAGTCTTCCAATTTCAAGAGTTTTGCAGCATTGTGATAAAACACTTTTTCCATTGCTTGTGGATTGTCAGCGAGAGCTTTTTGGACTTCCGCTATAGAATACTTGAAATTTCCAAATGGATAATCTGTCCCAAACAACACTCTGTCTTCACCTAAAAGATCTACGCCCTTTTTAATAAGAGTTGCATTGCAGAAAGTTGTATCCGTATAAACGTTATCCAACCCTTTCGTATTTTCAGCAAAGGCTTCTGGCCATCCGCAGCAATGCGCCGCAATCAATGAGTAATCTTTGAATCGTGGAGCAAAGTCATAAAAATACTGCGGATCGCCAAACTCAGGATTTTGTGGATAATTCGTATCTGGTCCGTAATACTGGCCGATCCCTACATGGAAAATAATTGGCAGTCCAGCTTTGCCGAAAAGATCTACTGCTGCTTCAACTTTTGTATTTTCCAAACTGATATTTTGCAAAATTGGATGGACCTTTAGTGCTTTCGCACCCTTTTGAATATCCAATTTCAATTTTTGTTCCATCTCAGGAATTTCCAAATCAAAGTTTGGACAAGTAAATGGGATAAATCGAGAATCTAACTTGGAAACTGCTAGATATTCTTCAAAGCTGGTATTGGGCAACACTGGTAATAAACATGCATACGCAATGTTACTTTCTGTCATATCTCTGCCAAAATTTTCCATCGTGCATTCCCAGACCCGGTATTGTCCAGCATCAATCAGCTGTTGCAGGGCCTCAGGACTTTCTGGAAAGAAAGGCATATTGTATCCTGATTGCTCAAAGGGAATGAACGGATCAACATAATCGCCTTTTTGATAATTTGTTTTGAATGTGATACTCCGATTCTCGTGGAAGATATCTCCCACGTGTGTATGAAAGTCGATGATTTTCATTCGTCATGCCTCCTGTTAGTCTTCTAAATGAAGGATTTTAGCTGCATTTTCATAAAACACTTTTTTCATGACACGTTCATCATCAGCGAAGGCTCGTTTAACTTCTTGAATCGAATATTTAAAAGTTCCGAATGGATAGTCTGTACCAAACAAGACCTTATCTTCGCCGATGTGTTTTACGCCCAACTGCATTAATTCCGCTGAACACATCGTCGTATCTGTATATACATTGTCTAATCCTTTAGTATTCTTAGCAAAATCTTCTGCCAACAAGCAGCAATGTGCCGCGATTAGAGGATACTTGCTGAAACGTGGGGCGAAATCATAAAAATATTGTGGATCCCCAAATTCAGGATTGGTTGGATAGTCTTTGTCTGGTCCATAATAAGAGGTGATCCCTACATGGAAGATCGTTGGAATATTGGCTTTTCCAAACACCTCTACTGCCGCTTCCACCTTTGGATCTTCTAAACTGACATTTTGTAAAATAGGATGGATCTTCAGTCCTTTGGCACCTCGTTTGATATCTAATTCCAATTTTTTCTCTAATTCAGGAATGTCTAAACTGAAATCTGGACAGGTAAAGGGAATAAAACGAGAATCTAATTTGGATACTGCTAAATACTCCTCAAAGCTGGTATTAGGAAGAACAGGCAGCAAACAAGCATAATCCACTTCATCCTCTGTCATGTCATTGCCAAAATTCTCCATTGTACATTCCCAAACGCGATACTGACCAGCATCAATCAAACGTTGATGGTCTTTTTGATCTTTGACAATCAATGGCTTGGTGTAGCCGGAACGTTCCACTTCGATAAATGGATCTTCATAATCTCCTTTTTTGATATTGGTTTTGAAGGTGATACTGCGGTTCTCATGAAAGATATCCCCTACATGTGTGTGAATGTCTAAAATTTTTACCATTTGTTTTCCTCCTCGTAATTTTTATTCTGGAACAGGTGGTTCATTCGTGTTTTTGTTCGTGCTTGTTTTGATACTCCAAAATACCGTGATGACTGTCAAGACAACTAGGAATGCGACACTGGTTAAAAAGACAGTCCCCTCGTCCGCATTTGGTATAAATCCTGCTAATGCATTGATGATCAGTGGTGATGCTGCCGCACCGACTGAAGTGAAAGCCATATAACTGCCCATGGAACTAGACATCTGCTCTGGGGTTGCTGTTTCTGAGATGGCCTGAATACCTAATGGGATTGACAATGAAAAGCCGACTCCCGCTGTGATCGCTGCTAAAAATACGATCGTGATACTTGGGAAAAGCACCAGCAGCAAATACCCACCCGCTGTTACTGCACAAGCCAATGTCAACACATACCGATTTAGAACTTTAAAGATTTTTGGGAAGGCAAAGCCCCCCACGACTCCCGCTCCGGTACTCAGTGACATTGCTAAAGCAACAGTTGAAGGATCACCTAGCCCCATTGAAGCAATATACAGCGATGCATTCAAAGAGAATGTTGAGTAGCCAATACAAAACAGACAAATCAAAACCCCTATGAAATAGACAGAACCCGGCACCTTTGCCTTGGGCGCATTTTGTGCACCCGCCACTTGCTTCTTAGGAGCCACTTGATCTGCTGGCAGCCAGAGCATAACGATCACGATTGTCACCAGAATAATGCCAAAAGCCAAATAAGCTTGTGTCCATTGAACTCTAGCCAGCATCCCGGCCACCATCATCATGACCACAGACCCCCCATTTTGAAAGGCAGTTTGCATTCCATACATTTGACTGCGTTCGTCCCCTTCAAATAATTCTGTTGAAATATTGCTGATGGTTGTCATCAATGTTCCCTGGCCGGCTCCAATCAATAAACTGGAAGCGTAGATATAGACTAGTTTGTCATGCAGAAAAGCAGGAAGCAATCCTCCTACCAGCATCAATACCAGCGCAACTAATACAATGTACTTCTTATTTAATGTGTTTCCCAGTACTCCAGCAACAAGGGTTGCCGGAAATGAAGCAACCATTCCAAAGGTCATGACCATTTGGATCGCAGTCAGACTGGCATCTGGAAAGCTTTGAGCAATATTTGCCAGTACAGTTGAGGCGATCATGATTGCCATCACGATAAATGATTGCGATAAGACCGCGGCTTTTACTTTAAAGTTTTTCACCTTTCTTCCTCCTCGTGTCCTAAAGGATCTTTATGATCCCTTTTTATTGCGAGGGATAGCTTTTTGTTCACAGGACTCCTCCCAATAATGCTTGGCTGATCACTCTTCTACATAGCTTCATATAGAACGAGCTGGTTCTATCCCTCTTCGTGTTTGAGGAAACCTGCTGATCGGACGATCGATGCATCGATACGTGATGAAATTAACCAGAATGACTCGGCTGCAGTCCAAGTGATTCTGTTCATTTGACTTAAATAATGTCCATTGCGGCGTGATATCCCGTATGCACCGCTTTTCTAACAACCGAAGCTCCTGTACAGTCGCCAATCGGCATAAAGGTCTCCCAACCATCCCATTGCCGGATCTCTTCGACGATCGCTTCATTTGGCTTCATTCCCACCGCATAAATGACTGTATCCGCGGATGCTTCATGTTCATTTCCATCAGAATCAAGGTACTTCACCCCAGTTGCAGTTACCTCTGTTACCTTGACAGAAGTTTTTGAATGAACCAAATCAGCCATTTTTTCCATCATTTCGAATAAAGCAGCCTGGTGGATTCGGTTTGAATCCACTGCCAATCCTTCTTGAAGCTCAAGAACAGTCACGTCCACTCCTGCTTCCGCTAGATGCAGAGCAACTTCGCAGCCCATGAGCCCGCCCCCGATCATTACCGCTTTTTTACCAACCTTTTCTGGATTGGTATAAACCTCTGTAGCATGGATCATTGGATAGGACTCGCTACCTTTGATTTTCAACTCCACCGGGGTTGCCCCTGAGGCCACGATGATCGACTGTGGATTCAACTTACGAACTAGAGCCAGATCAGCAACCGTATTCAGATGAACGTCAACGGCTTGTTTTTTCAGCTGGTCAATCAAATAATCTTTGAATCTGCGCAAATCTCCTTTATGCGCATCAATGTCGGTAAATTTAAGGTTTCCGCCTAATTCGGCTTCCTTTTCTACTAATGTAACGGTATGGCCTCTTTGTGCAGCTGTGATTGCAGCCTTCATTCCTCCAGGACCGCCGCCGATCACCAAAACGCGTTTATGATTAACAACATTCGGTGTACGCAACGTGTACAATTCGTTGCCCGCCAACGGATTAACGTCACATTCGTTGTGCCCATCGTATTTCCCACCAAGACAGTTGGTACATCTTAAGCAAGGAGTGACCTCCTGGGGCCTGCCAGCAAATAATTTATTTGGCAGCTGCGGATCAGCAACAATCGCTCGACCGATCGCAATAAAATCGGCTTTTCCTTCTGCAATGATTTTTTCCATCTCTACCGGATCATAATGTGCTCCGACTGTAACGATTGGCGTTTTCACACCACCATTTTTCATCGCTTCCGCTAATGGCAAGTTGCATCCGTGCGGCAAATAAACGGATGGGAAGGTGTATTGCTTCGTTGCATAATAGGAGCCGGCTGAAACATGCAGCAGATCGATTTTTCCATCCAGCATTTTAGCAAACTCCACCGCTTCATCGATTTCCAAGCCGCCTTCTAAGTATTCCTTTCCGCTGATTCGATATTCTAAAAGAAAATCTTCGCCTACTCTTTCCCGAATAGCATCCACGACCATTAATGGAAAACGAGCGCGATTTTCTAGACTTCCTCCGTATTCATCTGTTCGATGATTGGTCGCAGGCGATAAAAACTGAGCCAGCAGCCAGCCATGAGCACCATGGATCATGATCTTTTGGAAGCCGCTATATTTTGCATACCAGGCAGTTTCAGCAAATTCATCTGCCACCCGGCGCATATCTTCTTCATTCATCTGACGAACCACGGTTCCGTTTTCTTTTGTAAACCCATTTGGTCCAATGGGTTGATGCCCCCTAGTAAAGATCGGTTCACTCGTATCTCCACCATGGAAGATTTGGATGGATGGTACTGCTCCATGGCGCTTGATGGCATCAGTCACCTTCAGCCAGCCAGAAGTTGGAAAAATCGCGCGCTCAAAATCAGGTACTAAAATATCATCGTTTGGTCGTCGACTTGAATCATAACGATTGATCGCCGTTTCACTCAACGTTACACTTGCAGCCCCACCGCGCGCTTTGTCTTCGTAGTAGAACACAGTGCTCTCATCTGGCATTCCTGTATAGTAATCCGGCCAGACCAGCGAGGTCGGTGAAGCAAAAATACGATTACGAAATGTGATAGTCTTGATTTTTTTTGGACTAAATAGATGCGGATATTCTCTCATTCCAATCCCTTCTTTCTACTCTTTTTCATAAACGATCTTTCCATCTACGATCGTCATTAATACCTTGGTTTCAGCAAGTTCCTCTGGGTTTATTGAAAAGATATCATGATCAAGTACTTGGAAATCTGCCACTTTGCCAATTTCGATTGATCCTCTCACTGTCTCTAAATGTTCTTGTTTTGCCCCATTGATGGTGTACATGCGAATGGCGTCTTCTAATGTGCTAGCCAAATCTGGACGGTAACAATTGCCGCTCATGGTTTTTCTTGTAACCGCAAATTGAACACCTTGCAGCCAATTCAGCGAAAATATATTTGAATCAGAACCATTGGCTACATTGACGCCATATTTTTGATACTCCTTCCATGAAAACAGCTCTTCTCCCCGATCCTTCTCAAAGCGCATTTTCATGAAATCCATGATGGTATAGGCTGCGATCGATTGCACTGACATGCCGATGCCAAATTTGCCAGCATCTCGAGCATTCTCTAAAGTCATATCGTCACCATGGATCACAAAATGCCGTGGGTTCTCTCGAGGATATCTTTGAAAGGCTTGAATATACCCATTGATGATCGTATCGATCGTTCGACCACCGATTGCATGGATCCCCAGCTGCCAGCCTTGACGATGGACCTCTATGATCGTTTTTATCATCTCGTCTTCTTGCTCTTCATCGGTCATTCCAGGAAAGGTCGATCGACTATGGTCCTCAGTAATTTGATTGTCTGCACGCAGCCAGCCGCCACCATCACCAAAGATTTTTACGGTTTCTGCTTTTACCCAGTTTTTATCTTTAAAGTCTGGCAGCTGTGTCTGCCGCAAGCCATCGATAATCGTTTGGTAACTTTGAATCCCTTGCACTCCTGCCAATAAATTTACACTTACACGAGCAGTCAGCCTTTTCTCTCTAGCCAGCCTTTCGTAAATCGCAATACTTTTCTCACCCCATGTGCCGCAAAGAAGCTGGTCTCCACCGATTCCCAAAACATCAACGTGGCTTGTGATCCCATATTTGTTGAGTTCCTTGTTCATTCGTAAGATACAAGCTTCGATCTCCTCTTCAGTCAATGCTGGAACATGCTGCCAAACCAGTACCTGAGCGCCCCATTCATTCAGGTATCCGCTAGGTTCCATCGTTTCGTTGATTCTCTCGATAAGCCCCTCCTCTGATCTCAACTCTTGCGTTTCCGCTGTGATTCCGCAAATTTCCAATGCCTTGCTGTTCACAACCATTCGGTGTGCCCCATAATCATTTATGACTACTGGATGATCAGGTGAGACAGGATCCAGATCCCACTTTTTTGGTGTACGATTTTCCGCTGCACACTCTTTGATCAACATTTCGTTCCAGCCCATTCCCATGATCCAGGTTCCGGCTGGCACTTTGTCGACAGCTTCTCGAACGACCTCTTGCAAATCTGCGATTGATTGGACCTTTGGAAAGCTGACATCTAAAAAATGTGAGCTAAGTGACAGTCCCGTGTGTACACCATGCATATGCGCATCATGTACACCAGGCAGCATAACTTTTCCTTGCAAATCGATCACAACTGACCGATCGCCTATATATTGTTTCATTTCCCCCGTCGTTCCAGTGTCGATGATCCAACCGTCGACTACTGCTACCCCTTCAACAAAGGTGAATTGTTTATCCACCGTTGCTATTTTCCCATTGAATAGGATCAAGTCTGCATCCATCATTTGCATCCTTTCCTCGTTATTAAGAAAGCGTTTTCTTTAAATTGATTGTATCAATGGTGTTTAGGATTAAATTGTAAAAAAAAGAACTACTGCTTTTAGAAGGTGTTAGAAGTGCTTGCGAGGTATTGATATCATCACGTTTTGTTCTTAAATCTTAAAATTGCTCAACTCATAAAATAAATGAATTCTTTCCATGAAAAAAAGACTTCTCCTGAGATAGGAGAAGCCTTTTGCGTCCGAACATATAGTTATCTGTCTTTTATTGGTGATTATTTACCGATAAATGGGTTGCTTTTCAAGTTGTAGAAAGATTTGATTCCTTTGTATTCTGCAACATCACCCAATTGGTCTTCGATACGTAGTAATTGATTGTATTTAGCAATACGGTCAGTACGTGAAAGAGAACCCGTTTTGATTTGGCCAGCATTTGTTGCAACAGCGATATCAGAGATTGTAGAATCTTCTGTTTCACCAGAACGGTGAGATACAACTGCAGTGTAGCCCGCTTCTTTCGCCATTTCAATCGCATTGAATGTTTCTGTTAAAGTACCGATTTGGTTCACTTTGATAAGGATAGAGTTAGCAACACCTAAATCAATTGCTTTCGCTAATTTTTCAGTGTTTGTAACGAACAAGTCGTCACCAACTAATTGAACTTTATCGCCTAAAGCTTCCGTTAGTTTCTTAGTACCTTCCCAGTCGTTTTCGTCTAAGCCATCTTCGATTGAGATGATTGGGTATTTCGCGCATAATTCTTCGTAGAATGCGATCATTTCATCTGTAGTCTTTTCGCCTTCGCCAGAATCAGCTAATACGTAAACACCTTTTTCTTTGTCGTAGAATTCTGAAGAAGCTGCGTCCATTGCAAGAACGATATCTTTACCAGGTACATACCCAGCTTTTTCGATTGCTTCGATAATAACTTCGAAACCTTCTTCGTTAGACCCAAGGTTAGGAGCAAATCCGCCTTCGTCACCAACTGAAGTGGCTAAGCCTTTTGATTTCAAGATTGAAGCCAATGCGTGGAATACTTCAGCACCGTAACGTAGAGCTTCTTTAAATGTAGGAGCTCCAACAGGCATAATCATGAATTCTTGGAAATCAATAGAGTTATCAGCATGTGATCCGCCATTAATGATATTCATCATAGGAGTAGGCAAAACTTTTGTATTGAATCCGCCAAGGTAGTTGTACAATGGCACTTCTAGATAATCTGCAGCTGCACGAGCAACGGCAATTGAGACACCAAGAATTGCATTGGCACCTAATTTACCTTTGTTAGGTGTACCGTCTAATTCGATCATTGCTTGGTCGATAGCCGCTTGGTCGCGTACATCGTAACCGATGATTGCTTCAGCAATAACGTTGTTTACATTGTCAACAGCTTTAGTAACACCTTTGCCGCCATAACGAGCTTTGTCGCCATCACGTAATTCAACCGCTTCGTATTCACCAGTTGAAGCTCCTGAAGGAACCATTCCACGACCAAAAGCGCCGCTTTCAGTATAAACTTCTACTTCGATTGTTGGGTTACCACGTGAGTCAAGGACTTCGCGAGCGTAAACATCTGAGATAATTGACATTATTTTGTCTCTCCTTTTAATTTTGTTTTATTACGAGGGTTCAAACCCTTATAACCAATATTAGTGAAAAATGACGACAGTTGCAATCAAAAGCCGTCTTTTTCTAAAAATTATTTTGCACCTTCAAGCAGTGCCAAGAATGAATCAGCTTTTAGGCTGGCTCCGCCAACTAAAGCGCCGTCTACATTTTCTTTTGCCATGTATTCAGCAATGTTTTCAGGTTTTACAGAACCGCCGTATTGGATACGAACAGCTTCTGAAACTTCCTTGCCATAAATACCTTCGACCGTTGAACGAACTACACCGCAAATTTCATCCGCAATTTGTGCATCAGCAGATTTACCAGTACCGATTGCCCAAATTGGTTCGTAAGCAATAACCATGCTTGATACTTGTTCAGCTGATAAGCCTTCTAAGCCAGCTTTGATTTGTCCTTCGATCCATTCAGCAGTTTTGTTTGCTTCGTATGTTTCTAAAGATTCGCCACAACAAAGAATTGGTGTCATCCCATTTGCAAAAATAGCTTTGGCTTTTTTGTTGATTTCTTCATCTGTTTCATGGAAATATTCACGACGTTCTGAATGGCCGATAATAACATATTCCACACCAAGATCAGCCAAGGCAGCTGGTGAAGTTTCACCAGTAAATGCGCCAGCATTTTCCCAGTAACAGTTTTGCGCTGAAATTTTTAATTCAGTTCCTTTAGCAGCTTCAACTAATTCTTGCAAGAATAAAGCTGGTGATCCAATAACTGAATCCACTTGGTCATTTGCAGGAATTTTGTTTTTCACTGCTTCAGCAAAATCTTTCGCTTCAGAAGCAGTCAGGTTCATTTTCCAGTTTCCAGCGATGATTGGTTTACGCATGTCGTAGCACTCCTTTTTTTGTATTAAAAATTTTTGTCGGAATCAAAGCGGCGCGAGCCGCCAGATTCCCCAGCAAAATAATTATTTGTCGTTGATTGCAGCAAGTCCAGGCAGTTCTTTACCTTCTAATAATTCAAGACTTGCACCGCCACCAGTTGAGATGTGCGTAAACTTGTCAGCGAAACCTAATTGTTCTGCTGCCGCTGCAGAGTCTCCACCACCGATGATTGTCGTTGCATCTTCTAAATTAGCAATCGCTTCGCAAACACCGATCGTACCGCGTGCAAAGTTGCTCATCTCGAATACACCCATTGGTCCGTTCCATACAACTGTTTTAGCACCTTTTAATGTTTCAGCGAATAAAGCAATTGATTCAGGTCCAATATCCAGACCCATTTGACCTTCAGGAACATCTCCTGCGTGTTCTTCAGTTGGTACATCGTTTGAGAATTCAGCTGCTGTAATTGAGTCAACTGGCAACACTAATTTGTCTCCAGCTGCTTCGATTAATTCTTTCGCCAATTCTACTTTATCAGCTTCAACTAAAGAGTTGCCGATTTCCATGCCTTTAGCTTTGTTGAATGTATAAGTCATTCCGCCGCCGATCAAGATTTTGTCTGCTTTAGGAATCAAGTTTTTAATTACGCCAATTTTGTCGGACACTTTTGCTCCACCTAAAATTGCAATCATTGGACGTTTTGGTTCTTCCACCGCTTCACCGATGAATTTAATTTCTTTTTCCATTAAGAAGCCGGCAACTGTAGGAATACCTGTTGAAGCAATTCCTACGTTTGAAGCATGTGCGCGGTGAGCTGTACCAAATGCGTCATTTACAAATACATCGCCTAAAGAAGCCCAATATTTACCAAGTTCAGCATCATTGCCGCTTTCTTTTTTGCCGTCAATGTCTTCGAAACGAGTGTTTTCGAAAACAACAACGTCGCCATCTTTCATGTTGTTGATAGCAGATTCCAAATCAGCGCCACGCGTTTCAGGTACAAAAGTCACTTCTTTCCCTAAAAGTTCGCCTAAGCGTTTCGCAACCGGTGCTAAAGATTTGCCTGCTTTATCTTCTTCTGTTTTCACACGACCTAAGTGAGAAAATAAAATTGCTTTCCCGCCGTTGTCAATCACATAGTTAATAGTTGGCAGTGCAGCTTTGATACGAGTATCATCACCGATCACGCCATCTTTTAAAGGAACATTAAAGTCTACACGTACTAAGACTTTTTTATCTTTTAAATCGATATCTTTGACAGTCATTTTTGCCATGAAAGAAGACCTCCTAAAATTTTTTTTGACACTTCATTTATTATATACTTCTTTGCCTAAAAGAGGTAACGATAACTTTGATTAGCCGCTCACAGACAAGCTGTTCTCAGCTATTTAAAAAGCGGAGAAGCGCGATGCTTCCCCGCCTTTTTCAGACAATGTTTGCGTTAGATCTTATAAGTTAGCAAAGTATGCTAAAGTACGTACCAATTGTGCAGTGTAAGACATTTCGTTGTCGTACCAAGCTACAGTTTTAACCAATTGTTTGTCGCCAACTGTCATAACTTTTGTTTGAGTAGCATCGAATAAAGAACCGTAAGTCATACCAACGATATCAGAAGAAACGATTTCGTCTGTGTTGTAACCGTAAGATTCGTTCGCTGCTGCTTCCATAGCTGCATTGATTTCGTCAGCTGTTACTTCTTTTTCAAGAACAGTTACTAATTCAGTCAATGAACCAGTTGCAACTGGAACACGTTGAGCAGCACCATCTAATTTACCGTTTAACTCAGGAATTACCAAGCCGATCGCTTTAGCAGCACCAGTTGAGTTAGGAACGATGTTTGCAGCAGCTGCGCGTGCACGACGGAAGTCACCTTTAGGATGAGGCCCATCAAGAGTCATTTGGTCCCCTGTGTAAGCATGGATAGTTGTCATGATTCCTTCAACAACACCAAATTTGTCATTTAAAGTTTTAGCCATAGGAGCTAAACAGTTCGTTGTACATGAAGCACCTGAAATAACGGTTTCTTTACCAGTCAAGATGTCATGGTTTGTGTTGTAAACGATTGTTGGAACGTCGTTTCCACCAGGAGCAGTAATGATAACGCGTTTAGCGCCACCTTTTAAGTGTAATTCAGCTTTTTCTTTAGAAGTGAAGAATCCAGTACTTTCAAGAACGATGTCTACACCTAGATCACCCCAAGGAATTTCTTCTGGGTTGCGATGTGAAGTGACTTTAACTTCTTTGCCGTTAACATCGAAAGAGCCTTCGTGAACTTCTACAGTTCCGTCAAAACGTCCTTGTGTAGTATCATATTTTAACAAATGAGCTAACATTTTAGCATCTGTTAAATCGTTGATCGCTACAACCTCTAGTCCTTCTACATTTTGGATACGGCGGAAAGCCAAGCGTCCGATACGTCCAAATCCGTTAATTCCAACTTTTACTGTCATTTAAGAATTCCTCCTTATGGAATCAAAAAAATATTTATTTTAAAGGGTTGCCCCTTTTAAAATCTCATTTGCTGCGGCTTCATCTGTGATAAGCCAGGTTTGTTCAGGAGCATGTTTCATGTAAGCCAGAATCGCTTTTGCCTTCGATTTTCCACCGGCCACGGCGATCACTGTCGGAATCTTTTCAACATCCTCAAAAGATAGGCCAATCGGCGGCGCTTTATAAACGATCTTGCCGCTGGCATCAAAAAAATAGCCAAATGATTCTGCTACTGCGCGATCCTGTCTCAACGTGACGATCTCGTCTTCAGTCATTTTGCGTCGTACAGCCATATGCAGCGCTCGTCCGATGCTGTGAATGACGCAATTGGCTTCTTTGATAGTCGCCAAAACGTTTTTGATCGAAGGTTCTTTCAGCAGCGTGTGATACGCTTCTTGGCTCAACTGCTCGGGAACGTATAATACACGATGGTCTCCTTTTGCATTGGCTGCCATTAGAGCACTGACCGAATTCGCCTGAATGGAAACGGACTCGCCGATACCTCCTCTGGCCGGCACAAAAAGATTATGTCTTTTCGGTGTCTCCATCGGGGTCACATGCTTGGCAATCTCTGCCATCGTTGTCCCACCCATTACAGCAATGATGTTAGTGCCCTCCTGCAATCGGCGATGGAGAGCATCATTGACTAATTCTCCAAAATCACCAACCACTTTAGGCTGTTCATCACTATTTCCAGAAACAATCAAGCATCGTTCGATATTGAATTTCGTGGCCAAACGTTTTTCAAGCTGATCCATCCCAGTGAGTTGATCCATTAACAGATCCAGATCCTGGAGAAGCACCTCGCCTTTTTTGGTAAGCGACATGCCGCTTTTGGTGGTCTCAATCAAACGCTGTTCTCTCAAAAAATCCGTCTCACTGCGCAACACACGTTCTGTCAGTCCTAATGATTCCGCCAAATTTCGGCGTCCAATTGGCTGCATCCAAAAAATGTTTTGCAATACACGGTATCTTCTTTTCACGGCATTCAAAATATCTGGAGCAATTGTTTCCAGTGCCTTAAATTCACTTAGCAAAGGATTTACCTCCATTGGACTTATAAAGTCCCTCATAGACCTTAAACGACCCATGAATGATAAAAAAAAGTAGGAAATGATCAAAAAAATAAGTTTCAAGCAAATCCTCACATATCGAATTCTACCAGTTTTATCGCATTTACGCAAGAAAAAACCAAGAAATTTTTCTTGGTTTAGTCGAAACGTTTTCTTTTGGATGAACTAGGGATCCCTAGCGCTTCCCGATATTTGGCAACGGTTCTGCGCGAAACCTTTTGCTCTTTTTCTTTTAGTAGATCAGCGATTTTTTGATCAGACAATGGCTTGTTCTTATTTTCAGCATCTACCATCGTACGGATCAATTGCTTCACTTCATCAGCAGAGGTATCTTCATCATTAACCTTATTGACAAAAAAGCTGCGCAGCTCGAAAACCCCAAAATCCGTCTCGATGTATTTGCCGTTTACTGCACGGCTGACTGTTGATTCATGAACACCTGCTTCCTGCGCGATCTCTTTTAACATCAAAGGCTTCAAAGAACCTTTTTTATCTAGAAAAAAGTGCTCCTGATGGGCAACGATTAGCTTGCCAACCTCCAAAATAGTATCTTTTCGTTGACCGATCGTCCGTTTCAACCACTCAAACTGCTGCAATTTTTCCTTTAGGTATTCTTTTGTCTCTTCATCTGCTTGTTGTTGTAGTCGATTAAAATAGTTTTCTTGGAAGTTCAACTTTAATTGGCCGCGTTTATTGGACAAAACATGCAGGCTGCCATCCTTACTTCTGACTAAAGTCAGATCAGGAATGATAAAATCAGGGATACTCTCACCAAACCCAGCACCTGGAAATGGATTCAACGAGCGGATGTAGTCGATGATCTCCTGAATTTGAGGCATCGTCAACTGGTATTCCTTCGCCAATTGTTCAAAACGGCGATTGGCAATTTTATCAAACGCTTCTTCCAGCAGCAAATAAGCCAAATTGGGTGCATAATCATCTCGTTCAGTCTGCAGCATGAGACATTCTTGAAGATTTCTCGCTCCGATACCTGGCGGATCCAATTGCTGAAGCAGTGTCAAGGCATCCAATAACTGAATATCCGTAGCCTGATACTCCTTTTTAAATGTTTCTTCATCGATTTGAAGATACCCATTACTATCTACATATTCTGCTAGTCCCAACATTAATTTGCGTAAAAATGTCTCTCGATAATTCAAGTGAATCTGATTGATCAAATATTCAAACAGTGACTCATGCTGATCAGCAATTTGGCCAATGTAATCATTTTTTGAATGATCGTTCATCATCATAAGATCACTGCGCATTTTCGGTGCGACGACCTCAAAGAGCGGATTTTCCAAAGAAGCGGTCTCAACGTAATCCCGCAGTTCTTCCGTATTGAATTGAAGCATCTGGATCGCTTGCTGAAGTTTTTGCGTCATAGCAAGCTTTTGTGTCTGTTGCTGAGATTGAGAATATCCTTGCTGAAACTTCATTGTACTTACCCCTTGTTTTTTTTTGATTCTATGCTAAACTAATAATCGTTGCTGCGCCCTTAGTGTAGTGGATATCACGTAAGATTCCGGTTCTTGAGACGGGGGTTCGATTCCCTCAGGGCGCGTTTCTAATTATATCAATCATTGAAGCACTTTCCAACAGTTGGAAAGTGCTTCTTTTTGTTCATTCTGCTTTTTCAAAAAAAAGCAGGCTTCACAAGCCTACTCTTCTTCGTCGTCTTCTTCAAATTCATCGTCATCGTCGTCATCAATCACACTAAGATCATCCTCGATACCTCCTGGCACGACCTCTTCGTCGTCACCTGTATCATCATCTGCACCGATTTCTTGAAGATCTGAGTTGTATGCTGCGATTTCATCGTCATCATCGTCGTCATCTTCAAGATCGAGATCTTCGTCATCTTCATCGACTAGATCCGTATCTTCAGGATCGTCATCGTTATAATCGATCGCATCTTCATCTCCATTGATAAAGGCATTGACTTTTTTACGTTTTTTACGTCGAGGGGTATCTTCGTCCTCGTCTTCTAACCCATGGTTGACCTCTTCATCGATTGAATCGATCGCATACCATGAACGCAATCCCCAACGATTGTCTCCCAAAGAAATAAAGCTGCCGTCAATATTCAAGTCCGTATAAAATTGTGCTAATGCATCACGAATCTCGCTGTCCGATTTGCCAAGGTAATTTTGAATTTGATTGACCAAATCAGAAAAGTCCATGACCTCGCCATGGTCCTCCAGAATTGCGTGTGCCACTTCGATCATTGATAATTCTTCTTTGTTCAAGTCAGCAAAAACACTAAGTTCCAAGTATGACACGTCCTTTCACAGTCTACTCCTTATCATACAAAAACCCGCAATAAAAAGCAAACCTTTCTTTTGGTTACGTCGTAAATTTCAACTCAAGATGATAATCTCCGACTTTCTCCTGTCCCATGTATAGCTCATAATCCAGCGTAACAACTCCAGAAAACGGCCGATCCCTCAAGCTGACATGCAGATTGGTGGTATTGGTGGTGATCATAAACATTCCATAAGGTGTCTTATAACTTGTTTCAATTTTTTTTAAATACGCAAATTTCATTCGCATGCGCATTTCACCTGAGCGAATCAGCTGGATCTGTGAATCAGGAGTAATTTTCATGGTCACAGGAACTTCCTGTCCATCTGGCTGGACTTCTTTATAACGAATATAGATCGTGCCATTGATCTTGACGATTTGACCATACACATCAAACACAAAGTCCTCGGTTTCATTGTGTTGGGTCACTCTTGTTTGCAGATTGATTTTTGCTGGGATTCCTTCATTGATATTCACTGAGTTTCCGCCCCTTTCAAATCTATTTTTCACGGTTTTGATTTTTTTGTCAACTACTTCCTTTTTTTAAGTGCTGAAAGCCGCGCGAGATCATTTTTTTGTTTATAATAGAATCGTGTGGAGGGAGATTTTATGAAAAAAGCTTTATTCTTTGATCAAGGACTAGTCCCGAAAAAGGAGCTGTTCAGTCCATTTGCATTGACAGATGTCCTGACCAGCTTTTCAGGCGAGAACGATATACCGATCATCCACTTTTGGCAAATGGATCAGGTATTGATTCTAGGAATGAAGGACAGCCGAGTTCCTCATTTAGAAGAGGCTCTTTCGACAGTTCTGAAGTATCAGTACCAACCGATTTTGAGAAATGCTGGAGGATTAGGAGTGATCAGTGATTTAGGAACGCTGAATGTCTCGTTGATCTTGCCCAAAAAAAGCGTTCATGACTTATCTATCGATGAAGGATACCTGCGGATGTTTCACTGGTTGAAACAAACATCTTTTAACGAATGGACCATCACGGCTGGTGAGATCGCTGACTCTTACTGTCCAGGAAAATTTGATTTGTCCATCCAAGGAAAAAAAATTGCAGGGCTCGCTCAGCGGCGAGTGAAGAATGGGATTGCGGTCATGATGTACCTCAGCGTCAATGGCGACCAAGACTTCCGCGGACAACTTGTCAAAGACTTTTATCAAGCAGGTCTTAAGGATTCCTTTGGAGACTTGGGATACCCTCCCGTTCGTCCTGAAAGCATGACGACTCTGTCTGCAGTGAATGGAAAGGAAATGTCTATCCGACAGGTCAAGGAACAATTATTAGAGGCAATGCCCCATTCGGATCAAACAGAAAAGCTATCTGATTTTTTCCAAACGACCGATTTCACCGATCGCTTAAAAAAAATGACCCAACGAAATATGATTATTCAGGAGGAATTAGATGAGCAGTTATAAAAATCAATTACTACCAATGGAGAAAGTATTTCGCGATCCTGTCCACAACTATATCCACGTACAGCACCGCGTGATTCTTGATCTGATAAATTCAAGGGAAGTGCAACGGTTGCGAAGAATCAAACAACTAGGGACCTCCTCATATACCTTTCACGGGGCTGAACATAGCCGATTTTCGCATTCTCTCGGCGTTTATGAGATCACTCGACGAATCTGTGACATTTTTCAACGCAACTACTCTGTTGAAAAGGTTGGAAAAGATGGTTGGGATGACAGTCACCGCTTAGTAGCTCTTTGTGCTGCTTTGCTGCACGATGTAGGTCATGGACCTTATTCGCATACATTTGAACACATTTTTAAAACCGATCACGAGCAGTTGACCGTAGCGATCATCACCTCTCCAGAAACAGAGGTGTTTCAAATTCTAAATAGTGTCGCTGAAGGCTTTCCCGAACAAGTGGCCAGTGTGATCACGAAGACCTACAGCAATCCTCAAGTCATCCAAATGATTTCTAGTCAGATCGATGCTGATCGCATGGATTATTTGTTGCGCGACGCCTATTATACAGGCACAGAATATGGCACATTTGACTTGACGCGGATCCTGCGTGTGATTCGGCCTTACAAAGACGGGATCGCCTTTTCCATGAACGGAATGCATGCTGTTGAAGATTATATCGTTAGCCGCTATCAAATGTATATGCAGGTCTATTTTCATAATGTATCTCGTGGAATGGAAGTGATCCTGGAGCATTTGCTGGATCGAGCAAGTGAATTGTTTGAAGAGGACCCTGATCTTTTTGCTTACCATTCTCAACTATTGATCCCCTTTTTGAAGCAATCCTTTACTTTGGAAGAATATTTACGTTTGGATGATGGTGTGTTGAATACTTATTTCATTCAATGGCGCGATGAAAAAGACGTGATTTTGAGTGATCTGGCGCAACGTTTTTTAGATCGCAAACCATTAAAATCGATTGCTGTCGATTCGGCAGAGAATCCTTTATTGGACCAACTGCGAGAGTTGGTCGAAAAGGTTGGGTTTAATTCTCGTTACTATACAGCAATCAATTCTAGTTACGATCTGCCGTATGACTTTTATCGTCCAGAGTCTGGCCGTCACCGGATGCAAATCGAAATTATGCAATCTGATGGCACGATGATCGAGCTTTCTCAGGCTAGTCGTCTGGTGGCCGCTTTGGCAGGTCAAGGCCAAGGAGATATTCGTTTCTATTTTCCTAAAGAAATGATCCAGCCGCACCCAGCAAATGCCTCATTGTTTGAGGAGGATTATCAGTTGTTCGCACAGCACATTCGTAACGGACGACTAATTGAAAAAACGAGCTAGCATATCCTGCTGGCTCGTTTAACTATTTAGATAAGTAATCGGCTGCTATATTGTTTAAACAATGCATCACATCTGAAGGATAGTCTGCATGAAAGAAAAAATCATGAACAGCCAACTCTTCTGCTCTCAACTTGCCTCTTACAACTAAAGAAAAAAGGTTCGCCAAATGACTGATGTTGGCCTCAGCAATAGCCTGCAGACCAATCACTTCTTTTGAATGAGGATAAACAAACATAATCAAATAGACAGGGACTCGCCGGTTGTCTTCTAGATAAACATGGTAGACACCAGAAAATTTGTCGATAGGGTACCTGCTAAAGCGTTCGTCTCGCTGTTGCGCACCGCTTCGTGCCACCGTCAACTCACAGATAGTAAAAACATTGGTCTTCGTGCTTTGAAAAACCAGTTCCTTTTTTGCAGCGATATGATTTGCTGCCACGATGGCGCTGCGTACCGCATTGTTGACTAGAGACATATACAATCTCTCTTCGATCGGCAATAACTCCAGGCGCAGCATATCTCCCAGTACATAAATGTCCTCAGACGCTTGAAACTGCGGAGAAACAATCCCAGTCCCATCGATGTCTAAATCGATCGATTGGGCCAAAAATTGATGGTTTGGTTCAAGGTTAGGTGCTTTGATCAGCATATCTGTTTCAAACTCACCTTGGTTCGTAACGATCTTGATTTTTTCTTCTGTTTCCTCGACTCTTTCAAAATCGATCGCTGTTAAAAATTTGATTTCCTTCTGGTTCAGCTTTTCAATAATCCGCTCTGTGATTTCGTTATCAACAGCCATTTCCAAAAGATTGTCGAATTTTTCCAATACGATAATCTTCAATTTGGGATTGTACACGTGCAAGGAAGCCGCTAATTCGATTCCGATAATGCCTCCGCCTAAAATTGCTACAGATTCAGCATCCTGGAGTTTTTCGACCGTTCTTCTGGCATCATTCAATTCCTTCGTCTGATACACAAACTTTTTTTCTTTTTCAATTAAATATTGTGGCTGAGTAGAACCGATTGCAATGATCAGTTTATCGTAAGAAACAATTTTCTCTTGGCCATCCTCTTTGATCATTACCGTTTTATCCCATGAGTTGATAGCTGTACACTCCGTATTCAAGTGAACATCAATATAATTGTCTTTTAAGTCCTTTTCGTTAAACCGAATGGCATCCTCCAGCCGATCGATCTGTCTTTTTAAAAATACGTTGATCCCATTAGGCACATACCCCAGATGATCCTTTTTTTCATAAATCACAATATCCTTATATGGTTTTCGTTTGCGAATTTCCAAAGCAGCCTGTACGCCTGCAAAGGAACCTCCAATAATTACAATCATAATCTGCTTACTCCTGTCTGATCGGCCAATTCTTGCAGCAGCTTTGTCAACTCATTTATACTGAACTCCGTAGGAATCTCTGGAACCGTGATGTACCTGTCCACGATCGGATCCTTAGGCATTACATGATCATTGATAACTAAATCATACGAGTGATCCGCAAGGTATGCTCCGATTTCAACCGCCTCATTTTCCTGGAAAAAGGAGCTTACGATCCCTTCGAAGGTTTGGTTGGATTCACTTTCACGGGTAAACGAGATACCGATCTTGATTTTTTTATTCTTTCGCTTTTGGATCAAAAGCAGCACATTCTTATACCCGTCGATAAAAACCTGCTCAGGCAAGACGTTCTTTCTGAAGATCGCAGCAAACAAGCGAACCTCTTTCGCAATTGCACGAGCATGGGCATCGAACTCCGTCGTGATTTGATGATTCTCGGCATCATACCCCTCGATCCAGCCAGAATATTTCAACACATTGAAATGCAGACTGAACATCAGACTTGTTACTTCCATCCACAAAGCACGGTTGCTTTCTTGATCAAAAAAGCCATGCTTACGAAGATAAGTAAACACCAAATCATTCATTTGGTCGATCAGCGTAGCCTCTTCGTAATTTTGTTCATAAATCAAATAACTGATATCATCTCTAGAGGAAAAAATGTTAATGGTGCAGAGAAAAAAATAAAAGCTCTTTAACTCAAACGTCTCGATCGTCAAAGCGTAACGCTCAGAATAAATTGCCAAGGCTTCTTTGATCAGCTTTAAAACTTCAGGTGAAATAGTCGCCTCTTCTTCTGGAGTGATCTCAGCATAGAAAATGCCTCTTTTCTTACGACGTTTGCTGAAAATCTCCAAATATAAAGCGATTTTTTGGTGAACTTCAGTTGAAAAACTTCGTTGAAACGTTTTTTCTAACTGACGAATCACCATCTGTTCAGTGGTTAATTCAGTCACTGAATTCTCATAGGATTGTGTGACCCATAATAATTGGAAAAAAAAGTATCTGATCTGAAGCTCATCTCCAACGATTTGGCCATTCTCAAGCGACAGTTCAAATTCAGTCAGCAACCGATTTAACCTGCTAACCTCTTCTACGTACTGTTCTTCGCTTATCTGGAATTTAAATGTAAAATGATAGATATCTCTATCGGAATCCTCTAAATGCTCCAATAAAAGTCGATATGCAAGTGACTTTCGAACTTGTTCTCGCAATAATCTTTTTGAATCGAAGTATTGCATTGTTTCCAGCACTACGGTCGATTCATTTTGCACGATGCAAATCAACTCATTTTTGTCTTCATAAGAAAGCTGAAACGTCTCGACCAACTCCTGAATCGTTGGCAAAGAAAGCTGAAAAACCGCCATCAATTCATTTATTGAAGCACGACCACCTTCATGATAAAGATATTCAACCATACTCACTTGGAGTGCTGTCGATTTGTCTAACAAATGATGGATGTCCATTTTCTCCACCTCCCAAATCAAGAATAAATGAGCCTATCAAAATATTCAACATATTCCTGCGTTTCCTCTTATATTTGAAAAATTATTATTTGATTAAAATTTTTCGAAAATCCTAAACATTCTCGTTTTTTCTAAAATGACGTTTTTTTTCACTTATTATAATTTTTTGGACTTTAGTCGTCAATTTTCTCTTAAAAGATAAAAAGCATCAAATGAACGAATGTCATTTGATGCTCTATTAGTGATTAATTAACCATTTTTTTACAGCCCACTTGTGGCTGCCTCTTTTCAATAATTCAATCCCTTTTTCAGGCGTCACCCATGTACTGCGACTGTTCTCTTCTAGAGGGGCACTCACTTGCTTCCATTCCTTGGCGATAAAGAAGTATCCAGGATTATAAAAATAAGTATCTCGATGACGAGAATAAAAGTATTCATCTGCTTGCCCTAAATAAGTCGACAGGCGTACCTCATAGCCAAGCTCCTCCAGCATTTCTCGGTCGATCGCTTCTTCTTTTGTCTCTGCTCCTTCAATCTCTCCACCAGGTAAAAAGAAGGCGCCGTTCGGGGCTTGAACTAAGACGATCTCTTTTTTCTCATTAGCCAGTACTGCATAAGCTGCATAGCGAGCCTGGTAGTTTTTCTCTGCTTCCTTCTCTCCAAACGTCGGGATCATTTCGCAACTCCTTCATCTCTTCTTATGCCTCTTAGTTTACATTAATTTTTTCTCATAAACAACCGAGTAAGCAAAATGCGAATCTCTTCTGAAATCTATGGTAAGATGAACTTAGACTATTGTTGAAAGGGTGATTTTATGAAAATGGCACATACGTGTGTACGCGTAAAAAATCTGGATGATTCATTGGAGTTTTACCGTAAAGCTTTTGGCTTTGAGGAAAGTCGCCGCCGTGATTTTCCAGAGGCAAAATTTACGCTCGTTTATTTAACCTTACCAGGTGATGATTATGAATTGGAGCTGACTTACAATTACGACCATGCAGCTTACGATTTAGGAAACGGCTATGGACATATTGCGATCAGTACAGAAGATATTCGTGGACTTCACCAACAGCAAAAAGAAGCTGGATTTTCTGTTACTGACATGAAGGGTCTTCCAGGGACAGAACCTTCTTACTACTTCATTATGGACCCAGATGGATATAAAATTGAAGTGATTCGTGCCTAAAAAAGGACAGGATTCCATTTTTGAGAATCCTGTCCTTCTTTTTTATCCAATATAAATACTTTCTTCCGGATACTTGTACTGCCCTCTTTCTTTTGCCTTTGCACCACGCATCGTCAAAGAGAAGCCGACTGTCAATATCCCAACACGGCCAACATACATCAGCAAAATGATGATGACTTTGCCAAAGAGTGTCAACTCTGGTGTAAGTCCCATGGTCAAGCCTACAGTAGCGAAAGCCGAGACCACCTCAAAAGCGATAAATTCGATTCCAGAGGTTTCCGGAATCACCTCCGTCATGGAAAGAATAATAATCGCAGTGATACACAATGACAAGGTGATGAAGAATAAGGTCAACGCCTTAAACACAATTGCCGGTCGTATCGTGCGCCCAGAGATTTCAGCACGTTCGCGTCCTTTCAGCATTGAAACAGTCTGAATGACTAAAACAGCCAATGTAGTTGTTTTAAGTCCACCAGCCGTAGAACCAGAGGTGCCCCCAATAAACATTAGGATGATCGTCATAAAGATCCCGGCCTGACTCATATGCAAATAGTTTATGGAAAAATAGCCGGCGGTTCTAGGTGTCACCGCCATAAAGATCGTATTGGCAAAGCGTTCAAATGGCGTGCTGTTAGCAACTAGCTCACTTGCATTGTGTTCTGAAAAATAGAAAAACAATGTCCCGCCAACCAGCAAAAACACCGTCATGCTCAAAGCGATCTTGCTATGCAGCGTCAACTGCTTGCGTTTAGGAAACTCAATCAAATCATACCAAACGAAAAAGCCGACGCCGCCAGCGATGATCAATCCGGAGATGACCAGCAATACATAAGGATTCGATTGAAATCCAACTAGGCTGTCTCCAAACAAATCAAAACCGGCATTGCAAAAAGCCGAGACCGAATGAAACACTGCATACCAGAGACCCCTTTTTAGACCGTACGCTGGTACAAAATCAATCGCCAGCAATCCAGCGCCTGCCACCTGAATAAACGCGGCTAAGCGCAGAATATGCAGCATCAGCTTCATTACACCGGACATGGCTTCCATATTTAAGGCTTCCTGAAGTAAAATACGTGTTCGCAATCCTACCTTTTTCCGAAAAACAGTAAAAAATAGAATGGGCATCACCATAAATCCTAACCCGCCAACTTCGATCAATATCATAATGATCAGCTGGCCGAATCCACTCCAATGTTCACTCGTTGTTAGGGTTGTCAATCCGGTCACACAGGTTGCTGATGTTGCTGTAAATACCGCATCGATAAAGGATGTGGCTTCGCCTGAACGACTGCTGACTGGCAAACTGAGCAGCAGCCCCCCTAGAAGGATGATCGCCATGAATCCAAAAGCGATCGTCTGTAACGGATTCAATTTTAAAAGTTCAATGTGCTGGTTATTTTTCATCGTCTCTACCTAAGGAAAAAGAGCACCACTAGGAAGTGGCGCCCATATTTTTTATTTTGATCAACCGGGTAACTTCCGCCCGTTCATTTTCTTCCAACTTCATCTTGATGTAATAAATCGTCTCTTCCAGCTGAGGAATCGTCATGTATTCCAACGCATTCACTCTACGACGGGTTTTTTCGATCTCTTTCGCCATTAATTGACAAGTTTTTTCGATCTCAGTCAGTTCCAATAATTTAGGAAGGATCTTCGTGAAACGATCGATCGACTGATCAAGTTCTTCATTCGAATTTAGGAATCCGTATTCCAATGGATCATCCGCCAGATTGGATTCATGTTGAAAATTCATGACTGGTACTTTCACACTCATGATGTCCTTTTCGATCACATCCAACGTGACTTTCTCTTTGGGCACAGCCAACAGCTCATCAATAAACTTAGTATTGAGCATGGCATCCGCCATTACGAAATCTCCCATGGCTGACTGCAGCTCTTTTTCCACCACAGCTCGAAGCTCATTGTTCTTTTTTACCAACAAGATGAATCGACGCATCAATTCGTCTTGTTTGTCTTTTAATAGCTTATGCCCTCTTGTGGCAGTAGTCAACTGCTTTTTTAGACGATTTAATTCCATCCGTGTTGGATTGACATTTAATTTGACCATCGATTAAACTCCTTTGGTTAAATATTCATCCAACATATCATCCTTGATTCGTTTTAATTCGGTCCGCGGCAGCATAGCCAGCAATTCCCAACCTAAATCCAGTGTTTCGAAAACGGAGCGGTTCGTGTAGAATCCCTGATTGACGTATTCTGCTTCGAATCGATCCGCAAACTTCGCGTAGATTTTATCCGTATCAGACAATGCAGAGTCTCCCAAAACGACTGCTAATTCCTTCGCCTGTTTTCCTTGTGCATAAGCAGAGAATAGCTGGTTCATGGTAGGTGCGTGGTCTTTTCTAGTTTTTCCTTCCCCGGTACCTTTGTCCTTCAACCGTGAAAGCGACGGCAATACATCGATCGGTGGTTGAATACCGCGTTTGTCCAGTTCACGCGACAAAATGATTTGACCTTCCGTGATATAGCCAGTCAAGTCAGGAATTGGATGAGTTTTGTCATCTTCCGGCATTGAAAGAATCGGAATCTGCGTAACGGAACCTTTCAATCCGCGAATTCGTCCAGCACGCTCATACAATGTCGCCAAGTTGGTATACAGATACCCCGGATAACCGCGTCGCCCCGGAACTTCGCGACGCGCTGCTGAAATTTCTCGCAATGCTTCACAATAGTTCGTCATATCGGTCATGATGACCAACACGTGCATTCCTTTTTCATAAGCCAAGTATTCGGCAGCCGTCAGTGCCATACGAGGCGTTGCGATCCGTTCAATCGCTGGGTCATTCGCTAAATTCATGAAGACAACAGAACGATCAATCGCTCCAGTCTGACGAAAATCTTCCATAAAGAATTCAGCCTCTTCAAAGGTAATTCCGATTCCGGCAAAGACCACCGCAAAATCGTCTTCTGAATTTAATACATTGGCTTGTCTGGCAATTTGAGCTGCCAACTCTTTATGAGGTAAGCCTGAACCAGAGAACACAGGTAATTTCTGGCCACGAACCAAGGTATTCAAATGATCAATAGCTGAAATACCTGTCTGAATAAACTCATCTGGATAATCGCGGGAAACAGGATTGATCACTTCTCCGTTGATATCGACTTTTTTCTCAGCTAAAATTTCAGGGCCGTTGTCTTTAGGTCGGCCCAAGCCATCAAATACACGCCCGATCATATCCTCAGACACGCCTAATTCTAACGGATGTCCTAAAAATCGTGCGGTCGAATCCCGAAGATTGATTCCACTGGTCCCTTCAAAAATCTGTACCAATGCTTTGTCCTCATTTACTTCCAGCACCTGTCCACGACGGATCTCTCCATTGCTCATTCGAACTTCCAAAAGTTCTTCATATTTGATTCCTTGGACTTTATCAACCGCCATCAAAGGACCGACCACTTCACTGATCGTACGATACTCCTTAATCATTGGTCATTCCTCCTTCAGCAATTATTGCTTGAATCTCCGTGCTGATGTCTTGATTGATTTGATCAAGTTTTTCCAACTCGTCTTCTGAGACATATTTGCTTCGAGCGATCCGATCCCGGAGCGTCACTGTACCATCAATGATTTCTTTTAGATAGGCGCCTAGCTCTAACGCTCGCTGGCCCTCTTTATTAAAGGTCAAAATATTACTTAACATTTTTTGCTGCTTTTCTCTTGAAGTGAAGGTATCTACATCATCAAACGCATTTTGCTGTAAATAGTCCTCGCGAATTTGCTTGGCTACTTCCAAAGTCAAACGGTCCTTTTCCGACAACGAATCAATACCGACTAAGCGAACGATCTCACTTAATTGCGATTCATCCTGTAAGATACGCATGCCTTCACTCACTAATGCGGACCAGTCGATCTGCATGGCATTGTCTAAAAATTTCCCAACTTCAGAAGAATACAGTGAGTAACTTGCCAACCAATCGATTGAAGGGAAGTGACGTTGCTGTGCCAATGTAGCGCTTAGTCCCCAATACACTTTTACCACGCGCATGGTATTTTGAGTAACTGGTTCCGAAGTATCCCCGCCTGAAGGGGACACCGCACTGATTGCAGTGATCGAGCCTTCACGATTTTCCGATCCTAAAGCGATAACCCGACCAGCTCGTTCGTAGTACTCGGCCAAACGGCTTCCCAAATAAGCAGGATAGCCTTCATCACCAGGCATTTCCTCAAGTCGGCCGCTCATTTCACGCAAGGCCTCTGCCCAACGAGAAGTAGAATCAGCCATGATCGCAATGTTGTACCCCATGTCGCGGAAATACTCGGCGATCGTGATCCCAGTGTAGATTGAAGCTTCCCGAGCCGCCACCGGCATATTGGAAGTATTGGCAATTAGTATCGTCCGCTCCATCAATGACTCCCCAGTTGTAGGGTCGATCAATTCTGGAAATTCATTCAACACGTCAGTCATTTCATTTCCACGTTCGCCACACCCCACATAAACAACCAAATCTACGTCGGCCCATTTAGCGATCTGATGCTGCACCACTGTTTTACCGGCTCCAAACGGCCCCGGAACAGCTGCCGCTCCACCTTTGACTACAGGAAAGAACGTATCGATCACACGTTGCCCTGTGATCATAGGAGCTTCGGGATTTAGCTTTTCCTTTACTGGACGTCCACGACGAACGGGCCATTTTTGCAGCATGGTAAATTCTTTTTCACCGTCTGCAGTTTCTAAAACATAGACTATCTCGTCGATGGTAAACTCTCCAGAAGCAATCTTTTTCACTTTACCACTGACACCATTTGGCACCATAATTTTATGATTGATTAGCTTGGTTTCTTGAACAGTACCCATAATATCTCCACTGGATACTTCCGCACCAACTTCAACAGCTGCATCAAACCACCATTTTTTTTCATGATCCAAGGCAGGCAATTGCACGCCCCGTGCCAAAAAGTTGCTGCTTGTTGCATCTCTGAATGTGTCCAAAGGACGTTGGATCCCATCAAACATTTGAGAAACGATCCCTGGACCTAATTCTACTGACAATGCTTCACCAGTTGTTTTAACTGGTTCTCCAGGTCCGATTCCTGCGGTTTCTTCATAGACCTGAATAGAAGCAACATCGCCGCGCATTTCGATAATTTCACCGATGACCCCCAGCTCTCCAACATAACAAATATCTTGAATCGCTGCTTCTGACATATTTTCAGCCATTACTAAAGGTCCGGAAACTTTGATTATTCTTCCATCTTGCAAGTTGATTGCTCCTTTATAAAATATTCTGTCCGACTGCTCGCTCGACCTGATCTTGAATCATTCGTTTTCCGATCCCTAAAGAGCCTTTGTGACTGGGAATCAAAACGATCGCTGGAATTAAATTTTCTTCATAGCGCTTGATTGTATCGGGAACTAGCTCGGCGCATTGTTCAGTCACATAAATGACACCATACTCACTGCGAGCCATCTCGTCGATAATTCGACGAATCTCGGTTGCTTTTTTTGCTACTCGAACATCAAAATCAAATAATTTGAAAGGAAAGACAGAATCCTTATCTCCGACTGCACCAATTTTAAGTGCCATAGCTGTCACGCATCCTTTCTCTTAATTGCTCTTCAGTTAATCCAACTTTTTTTCCTACGATGATCAAACGCAGATTTTTGATTTCTACTTCCTTTGCATTTAATAAAGCTAAAAGTGGAAGCGGACCAAAAGCCTGGACTTGCGCTCGTGCAAAATGATCAGTTGCATAATTGTCACGGATTCGTTCCAATTGCGTCAAATCGATTTCGCCATCCTTAATCAAGGGCTGAACGACCTCGGCATAATCCGTCGTCAATAGAAACTCCGTAAATCGGTGGAAGGATTCATCGACAACTGCCAACAGCTCTTCCTTGGGGATACTCCCTTGGCTAGATAGTACCGTAGATATAAAGTTTTTGCTGCGCTTTTGACGAATGCCCCGGCCCAGCATAACGATATTCGAAAAATCGATAAAGCTGATGATCTCCTGCAACAATTCAGGAGAATCCAAGGTTTCTCCTAAACTGCGCATACAACGCAAGTACACACGGTCAAAAATAATATCGACCCCTTGCAAATTATTCGACTCTTCGAAATGTTCTTTCACTTCTTGGATACTATTCATAACCTCTGCAGGCAGCCCGCTGGCAACTCCAGTTTTGACTGCACTTTTAATTTGATCAAGCGTGTAAAACCCATCAAATATAAATAAATCATCAAAATCCTGATGCAACAATTCAGCTTTCGTCACGGCCTTCAGGTTATGGTAAGTAAAGCGCATGGTATAAACCCAGACGATCCTAGGATCTGGAGCGATCTCCACCAATTCCTTAATGAGCTTAGCTTGTTCCTCTGATAACGATTCTTCAAATGTATCTTCAAAATCCTCGTTGACATGTTCTGCATAAATAGTTGTTTTCAACAATTCGCCAACTTCTTGAACATCCTTGGCTTGAACAAGTCGCTCCATCATTTCGGCTGGAATCAATTCAAGCTCTTTTAGCCGAATCAGCGGATTTAATTCATGATAACTATATTGTTTCATTATAAATCCTCCTATGCGAAAAATTCCTGTGCCAACTCGTAGCCAAGATCAGATTGGATATCTTGCACGAGGGTTTGATACAAAAAGTTATATTGAACACCGTTATCATTTAGCAGAAAGCCTGCCTGATTCTCTATGGTTTCTTCGCTGAACAACAATCGATAATCAAGCTGTTTGTTTTGTTCAGCGACCCATTCGGAAGTAAAAACAGCTTTCGTCTTACTGCCGCAAATAAACACCAGCTCGCCATTCAAATCGCGAAGTCCTTGCAACGCCTTTTTAGCAAAGTCACGATGCTCTTCAGTCGTCCAATTCTCCATGGCTGTGACAGCATCTTCAAATAGGAGCTCCAAAAACAACTGTTTCTGGTTAAGAATCTGCTGTTTTGTTTCCACTTGCTGCCTATTCTGCATTTGTTTGTAATTCTTTTCGAGTAGATGAATGCTTTTTTCTAGTCTTTGCTTATGTTCGGCCTCGATTTCAATCAAGCTCGCTTGATAATCAGACTCGATCCGTTCTTTTTCAGCTTTTTCATAGGAAAGTCGCTCTTCTTCAGCCTGTTCCTTCAGCTGCAAAATAATCTTTTCAATTGCCTCCATACTCAACGGCTCCTTACACTTGGCCGACTAAAAGGAATGAAATTACGAATCCTAAGATTGCATATGTTTCTACCATTGCTGCAAAAATGATCCCCTTTGTCGAATGCTCTGGTTTTTTCGCAAGAATTTGAATCCCTGCTGCGGCTACCTTCCCTTGGGCAATCCCAGAAAATAGTCCAGTGAAAGCGATCGGTAATGAAGCACCCAAGTAACCTAATCCTTGAACCATTGTTAGATCCCCTGATGACATATTCGTAAAGATTAAGAACGCAATAACGAAACCATATAATCCCTGAGTACCTGGCAGCAGCTGAAGAATCAACGCTTGTCCAAACTTTTCTGGTTGGCTGGTGGTCAAAGCCGCTGCGGCCTCCCCAGTCATCCCCACCCCTTTGGATGATCCGATCCCTGAAAAAATCGTTGCTGTTGCCATACCTAAAATTGCAAAGATAATACCGCCATTGTTGTTGATTAAGTAATCGATCATTGTAAAAAGTCCTCCATTATTTTTCTTGTTGTTCAATATTGACATATTTTTCTTCTGTCTTCAAAGGGGCAAACGGACGTCCTCCACCCTGATAGAACTTGCCGAAAAACTCGACATATTGCAAACGTGCACCGTGCACATAAGCCGATAGTAATGATAAAAAGATGTTCAAACCATGAAGTACCAGCATCAATAAAATCCCTACAGTAAAACGGGCAGCAGGCGGCATAAAGCCTACCAGCATGTTAAAGGCTGCTGCAATACTTCCGCCAGAGATACCTAACGCCATTAAGCGAGTATAGCTGACTAAATCCCCTATATACCCAGTCAGTCCATATAAATTGTAGGCTCCTCTTGCTAATCCTTTGACTTTGGAACCGGATTGCATCATTGGTATGAAAACGATGGCCAGCGCACTAATAATGGCGATGATAACACCTACGGTCATTAGAGCTGAACTTCCTAACAGCATTTGTCCCGCACCAGCAACGATTCCGCCTATGAAGATCCCCTGCCAAGCAAAGCCGTCCGATACCGCACTAAGGTAATCCTTGGCCTTGATATTTTCCGAAGCTGCCAACCCTAATCCGACAAATATCTGAATGACCCCAAATACAATTGATAAAATCAAGATCGCAATGACATCGTCTGAAGTAGATAAAATCGGCTGATATGGCAACGCAAAGCCGAAGTAAGAGTCATAAATCAATCCCCAAATAATCGTTGGAATCGACAATATTTGAAAGAATTGCATAAACCGCTTCATTCCTCGTGGAAACAGCATGACCTTCAAGGCTAAAGTGGTAGCTATGAGCATTAAAGCACCATACCCAGCGTCAGCTACCATCATTCCGAAAAAGACGAAATAAAAAGGCGCAAACCAAGGCGTGGGATCCACTTCATGGTATTTCGGCAAGCTGTACATCTCAGTCAGCATTTCGAAAGGCCGAACGATTGGGTTATTTTTAAGTTTTGTCGGAATTTCGACTGCAATTTCATTAGAAGTCGGTTCCTCAACCTCCAAGTAGACATTTTCTTTGCCAACCAAATCAAATAAGAAAGTCCGAAACTCCACAAAAGCATCCGCTTCGACCCATCCCTGCATCACAAACAATTGCTTTGTTTGAATATAGTGATCATGGATTCTTAGACGATTTTTTCTGGCTAGTAAGGTTTCTTCTGCCCATTCGAGACTTTCGATATTTACCCGCTTTTGCCCAATCAACACGATTTGCTTTTTCAATGATTCATTCAGCTTTTTTAATTCCGCATTGATTGCAATTAATCGTTCTTTCGGCAGTTGCTTCTTTTCATAAACAAAGCGAACCACATTGTAACGATGAATCAGCTCATTGATAGCAGGCTGTTCCTCTTTCAAATAGATCAAGCTGAAACTTACTTCACTTTGCGCATTGTAAAGCTCTTCCAAGTAAATCGTTTCTTGCTGTGCAATGGTTGACTGGAAATCCTCCCAGTTTGCTTCATCGATTGTTCCTAGCAATAAATTGGTCAATTTTGAAGGATTGTCTGCTGGCACCATATCAAGATATTGCCAGCGGCTTAACGTTTCCTCCTCTTCCGAAAGTTGACGGATCGTTTCTTGTATTTGATTGAATTGATCCTCTAATGTCTGGACTTCCTTTAATTCCTTTTCAAAGGCAGCCTGGTCAAAGTTGCGTTCCAATTCCTTTAATGTTAATACTCTACGTTTCAAATGAAACCCTTTTTCCTTGCTGCTGCCGTAGTGCTCGATAAACCGTATGCTGTGTGCTAAAGCCTCAACTTTGAAATCAATTTCTTGGATCACGGCTTGCCGATCCTCCGGCTGGTAATCTCCGAAAAATTGATCGACCCATTGATTATTCTGAGCAGCTTGAAAAACATCTCGTACCTCTACGTTTTGAAATCCTTGAACTGCGGCAAGAATTTCCTCGCTTCGTCCCTGTTCAGCAATCAAGGTCAATTTTTGCATCTTACTGACTGCCATATTGTGCAATCACCCTTTCGATAATCTTTTGCACCGCAGTCTCCTTTAAGCGTTCGTAATTTGCTTGCATCTGCGCTTTTGCTTCAGCAGCGTCTTTGTTCAAGGCTTGTCCTTCTTCATCATACGTTTCACGCAGCATACTTTCGCGTTCAGCGATGATTTTGGCCGATTCTGCCTGAAGCTGCTGTTTTTTTTCTTGGATGGTCTGTTTGCGACTTTTTTCCAATTCCAGCAATTCTTCCTGCAGCTTTAGCTTTCGTTGCTCATTCTCTGCTTCAGCTTCTTTAATTTGCTGCAAGGCTTCTAACATTCTTGATCCTCCTTTGTACAAAAAAATAGACACAAACGTTCAGGGTGTCCTTCTCACCCCTTGAAGAACATGATCCTTGAAGCTTGCGCCCAACCATTAGTTTATAAAATTATCTGTTTAAGTATAGCAAAGTTTTTCTATAAAAAAAAGTATTACTCTTCAAGTTTGTCATAAGGACTAACTTCTTATTTGATTATAAAAAGAACCAATTATATCAAATGTATCATTTCTCTGATATAAATGGTTCCTTCAACTTTTGCACACTAATCAATAAATTGGTCTACCCAACTAAGCTTGATTTCCCATAGTCCTGCCTGCATATCGGCAAAAGGTAGTATCTCGGTTTTCTTAATCTCTTGATCATAGTCGAACAAGCGTTTCCAACTATTAACTAGTTCGGCCTTGAGGTGTGGATAAAATGCAGTTGTATACACATCTCCTTCATAGGTCACATTAAATTGCTTCAATTTTTTGTAATAAGCAGCCGTTTCGGATTCATTTCCGACAAAACGCAAGTTTAAAATCTTGTTCCAATCGGACATCCGAAAGAAAACGACTTGCGATATTGGCACATTGAGCCGCATGATTCGTGCATCTGCTGAATAATCCAAATACTTTACATCGAAAAAGGTCCAAATGGCAGAATCCGCATCTTTTGGTTTTTCAACAATTTTCTTTGCCTCGTTGGTATACCATGAATAGGCTTGAAGAAAAACGTGAGACGTTTCTCCATACTTTTCCTTAATGAATTCCGACTTGACAGTATGCCGTTCATCAGCGATCAACTTATCTACGACCACTTTGCTTTGGGAAGTATAAAGTCTTATGTTTTTATGCGTAGTATCCATTCTTTTCGAATCTCCCATATCGTGCCGACTTTCATCTCACCTAGGACTGTTGTATCATCAAAAAGACGTTCACGACTTTTTTCGATTTTTTGCTTGATGCTTGGATAAAAAGGCGTCATACAAGCAGTACAATCATCAATACCATACTTTTCTAAAAGTTTGGTATGCTCTTTCTGATCTGCTAAATCTTTTGGAATAAACATATAATTAACGATATTGCCCCATTTAAGTAAATCGACGATAATTAATTGGTTTTTATTGATTTCCAGTTCTAACACGACGTTGCCTTCGCTATTTTGAATACTTTCTTCTTTAGAAAGCGATACCCAAATAGGATATTCAACATCCGGTGGCGGTGTTACAAACTGCGAGGCTGTATGAAAAAACCAATCATATGCACCTAAATAAAGATTTGTATGATCCTCCATTTTCTGCTCGATATATTCCTTTTTTACTGTGTACCGCCCTTCTTTTTCTAAAACATCAAGTATATCTTTATGTTGTTTTGTCCAAATCCTTACTCTTTCACTCATCATTCCTCCGAAAGCATCTTTTTTTACGGTCAGCAATCCAAACAAAAATTCTTTTCCTCTTCCGGCAGTGTTTCTTTTACATAGTTTTGAATGTGTTGATGGAAACTCTTAACTACTGCGGGCAAATTATTGGTCTTAAGTACTTCAATGATCTCCAAATGTTCTTCAGTTTTACTTTCAGGAATACCAAGTGATGTAACATCTTCGTTCATCACTACCAATAATTGATAGAATAATCCTTCTAAAATTTGAGCACGTTTAATACTGCCGGACAATTGCCAAAGATAATTATGAAAAGAAATATCTAACGTGTTGATCAAATAAACCTTTTCCTCATTCGTTGCACATCGAGACTCTCCATTTTTCATTTCAAGCGCGATGTCTGTCAAATTCTGAAAATCTTCCTCCACGAGCATCTGGTTACGCAAAATTTTTCGCAGAATCTGGGTCTCCAAAGAAGCACGAATCTCAAAAACTTCTAAAATTTCATTCGAAGTCAATTCAACCACGTGGTTGCCCTTTCTGGGTGAGAAGGAGATGATCCCCTGCTCGTTCAAAATTCTCATAGCTTCCCTCACAGGTGCACGGCTGATGTTGAATTTGGTAGAAATTTCCGATTCGATCAACCGATCACCACTTTTGAGAGTCCCTGACAATATTCTGTTTTTTATATATGTTACGACCATATCACTTAAACTCTTTTTTTCGTATTTTGGAATAATTTCCATGATTAACTCAGCATCCCTTCCAATATATCTCCCTTATTATATCAGAAAGCCCTTGCTAAGTCTTTGGTCGTTCGGAAATTGCCTTTTCTTATGGGTTTGTTTTCTGTCAAACATCGCTGCTTGAATGGAAAATCACTTGATTTGGTTTTGATCAATTTTTCACAAGAAACCAGGTTCTCTTTTGTTATTTTGGAACCTTTTCTGCTTCTTCCTGGAGTGGTAATTCCGATTTTCTTTCTTGCATCAGGGCTTTAAACAAGCATACTGCGCAGAGCAGCATAATAACAGTTAGTGGAAGTGCCGCAACGATGGAACATGTTTGCAATGCATCTAATCCACCTGTCATCAGCAAGACTAATGCTAAAAGGGCCTGAATTACACCCCATAAAATCTTTTTATCATTGCCAGGATTTAAATCCCCTTCTGAAGAAAACATCGACAATACAAAAATCCCTGAATTCGCCGAGGTTATGAAGAAGGTGCACAATAAACAAATCGCGATGATCGAGAAGATCATGCCTAGCGGATATTCTGCAAGCACCACGAAAAGTGCTGTCTCTGTTACTTCTTTCGCCTTGTCAATGATTCCAAGATCCAAGTTAAGCCCTAAACTGCCGAAGACAGAAAACCAAACAAAAGAAACCATTGAAGGTGCAATAATGACCCCTAGTACGAATTCTTTGATCGTTCTTCCTTTAGAAATGCGTGCAATAAAAGTACCTACAAATGGCCCCCATGCGATCCACCAAGACCAATAAAAAATTGTCCAGGATCCGAGCCAAGAATTGTCACCAAAGGGATTGATCGAGAAACTTTCCGAAACCAAATTATTGAAGTAGCCGCCTAACGTATTTGTAAAAATATTCAAGGTCATAATCTTAGGACCAATCAAAAAGGCTCCAACCAAAATCAAGATAGCTAACAATAAGTTGATATCTGACAAAAGTTTGATTCCTTTATCGATCCCACTGACTGCGGTCCAAGTATAGATCACCGTTAACACGACGATAATGACAATCTGAACAAGTCGAGTCGTTGGAATATCGAACAAATAATTTAAGCCTGAATTGATTTGCAATGTCCCTTGTCCTAATGAAGTTGCAATACCGGCGACTGTTGCGAACACTGCACAAATATCGATCAGTTTCCCAATCGGGCCTCTCACGCCTTCTTCTCCTAGGATCGGAAGAAAAATACTACTGATCAAACCTGGAGTCTTTTTTCTAAATTGGAAATACGCCAAGGCCATCCCAATAATTGAATATGCTGCCCAGGGATGAAATCCCCAATGTAAAAAGGATTTCCGCATCGCTAAATCAGCCGCCTGCTCACTGCCGCCAAAGGTCACAAAATGATTCAACGGTTCCGCAACACCCCAGAACACCAGTCCAATCCCCATTCCAGCACCAAAAAGCATCGCAAACCATGAACGATTGCTGTATTCAGGCACAGAATCATCTGGCCCTAATTTTATTTTGCCAAAGCGGCTGAACGCAATGAAAAGTGAAAATATGACGAAAACAAACATCGCAATAAGATAAAACCAGCCAAAGGTCTCAACAAGAAATTCCTTTACAACATTCATGCCTTGGGCAAAAGGACCTGGAACAATCAATCCTACCAAGACAATCACAGCTGTAATTAAAAGAGAAATATAAAATACACTATTTTTTTTCATAGAACCCTCTCCTCTTCAACGTTTTTAATTTAGAGAGCCGCAACTTTTCTGGTTGCGACTCTCCTGCACAAATTAAATCTTCACTTCAAAGAGTCGTGGTTCTTCGATCTCAGTCGATAATGCATCCAAAGCAACTCCAACACGGTGATAACGCAAACGGTATTGTACGTCTTTTGGTGTTGAAGGATCCCCTAATGGGTACGGAATCGAGATAGTTGGAACGATTCTGTTCACTCCAACCGTTCGTGCCACCGGAATCAGATTGGCCATTTGTACGATCGTGATCCCTGCTTTTTCAATCTCTCGGGTCATCGTTGCACCGCAACGAGTACAGGTTCCTCAGGTGGAGGTTAGAATAACAGCCTTCACACCATCATCAACTAATTCCTGAGCAATCTCTTGCCCCATTCGTGTCGCTTCTGCCTGAGTCGTTCCTGTTCCTACCGTAGCATAAAAATATTGATAAACGCCTCCGATCTTACCTTCCTTCGCATATTGCTTCATTGCGTCCAATGGCAAGACCACATTTGGATCATCGTTCGCTGCAGCTGGATCAAATCCAGCATGAATCGTCATAAATTCCCCTTTTTTCAGTTCATCCATTGATTCAATATCGTATTTGCCCCATTTGGTAGCAGAAGCCGATTGAATCCTATCTGGGTTTCCAACCGGAACGATCCCACCAGAAGTTACTAAAGCTACTTTAATTTTCGCCAATTCATCAGCCGAAATGGCAGGAGCGATCGGTGCTCGTTCGGATTTTGGAATGACTAATTCTGACTGGTAAGGTTCCCCATTCACTTTCTTCAAAAGCATATTGATTACTCGGTCTGCTGCAGTAACAGGTGGGTTCAACCAAATTTGATCACGGATCCCTCTGCCAAAATATCCTTCCTCTTCAGCCGAATTCAATTTTTCACCTTTTAATAAACGTAATGCGAACGAAGTCATTTTAGCAACATCCTTACGCATTGCCGCAGCACTTGCTCCGCCTTTAAAAATGTACATTTCTTTTTTGTACATTTCTACACCGGGGTTTTCTTCGTTCATCGACGTCACTGCTGGAACATTAAATTTCTTCTGAACCGCCGAACAGATATGCCCACAAGCAGCACCATACCGGCCTGCACGGAAAGCAGGTCCAGCGAAGAAAATATCAAAATCCTTTCCTTCTAAAAAGCCAAGGATCCGTTCAATCGCTTCTTCGGTATTGGAGCCCATAAAATTGTCGCCACAAATAATCGTATGAGTCAATTCGACTTCATCGCCTAGAGCAGCAGAGAAAGCCATACCTGGACCGACGATTCCTTCTCTAATTTCTGGTTCATGTCCGGCGAATTCCTCACCACCGATCTGACCAAAAAACTGATTGATATACAAAATCGCTTTCATGTTTTCCCTCCTTAGAATTCAACCATTGTTTTTGTTGACCATCCTACTACCTGATCGCCGCAGAACATTGCATTGTTTTCCATAATAATGGAACCGTCTGGTTTCACAGATGCTCCGAGAACCTCATCATTAGACCAACCGCCTGAGAGACCATCTCTAGCCAGTGCTTCCAATTCTCCCAAAACAGTTTTCATTGCTGGCAAGCGAATAAGTGAAGATACATTTCCAGCAGACACAATCGCGTCGCATTTTTCATCCATTGATACCAACGGTTGGCTCGCGCCGTCACGACCCGTGCACTCGTTGGTTAAACCAACTGTTTTGACTCCTGCATCTTCTAAAGCAACATAGCAGGCAGTAAAGTCAGCATCTGGATTTCCATAGCCTTCTTCAGCTACAACAGCACTATCCGCTCCTAAGCTTTTCGCCATCTGAGCTACAAACAAGGCTGCCCGTTCCTTTTGCTCCAGAGCAACATTCAAGTTTGACATGATGATTCCAAGGAAATTGATTGTCTTGCCATGTTCTTGGTAAAGTCGTTTAATCATAGGAAAATTCTGGAAATCATAGGTCGACCATTTAGAAGAACAAGGCATGAATGAACCAGAAATCATTGCGCCATCCAATACCTCATTTGGATGCATGAAGGTAGGCAGCATTAAGTTGCAATCCCATCCATAATTTAAATCATTATATCCCGAATCTTCCATTTGCGATTGCGGTTGCATAACAAATACGACACTTGGCAGTTTGTTTATTTTTTCAGATCGTTTTGTTACAGGTTCTAATTGGTAAGTCTCGATCTCATCAGATTTCAAGCCTTTGGTACATGCACCAATATACTCTGCTAAACGCATTCCAGCCCAACGCAAGGCGTGATTTTTCTTTTGTTGTTCATGATGTTCAAATGCTTCATCCGTATCTGCGACTAAGACAACATTTTTTAATTGTGAGTAGTATGTGTATTTTGCACCTTCTCCACTCATATCGATCAAACCATCCTGAAATCCCCCGTAATGTCTCCCAACGACTAAAACACTCATGTCCTTCAAGGCATGGGTTACTCCATTTCCTGCTTGCATCAATTTCCCGGTTACTCCAGGGAATACAGGGCCACCCCCAACGCGATACCGTGGTTCAATAGCTTCTTTTACAGGAACCAATCGCACTTCGTCTCCTGGACGAACAATGTGAAGGTCTGCTTCAGTAATATGTTCATCTTCAAAAACAACATCTAAGGCTTCTTTTTTATTGATTGTCAAAATTCCTTCAGAGTATTCGGTTTTTTCTCCGAACTGAATTTCATTGACATGGAAATTTGCGATGTCTAATTTCATTTACTGTTTTCCTCCTTTAATCCATTCCCTCAAAAATAATTAGTGAAGGTTTGAACAAGAATGTTGAATATCATATTATTTTGTAAAGTAGTAGTCATAGTTTCTTATCCAATATAACCGGCTTTGGACAAGATTTCCTTTGCTTTTGCTGTATTTTTTTCTGAGATCATGACGACAGGCCCCGTACAGCCCATACCGCTTTCGGCATAAACATTTTGTTTCCAAAGGTGCCGAACAGCATCCTCCAGATCCAATATTTCTACTCCGTGGATTTCTTCTGTAACAATTTCCTTGTCAGGCTGCGCGATTTCTTCTTGAACCACTTCTTTTTGCGGCTGTGCCTCTTTCAAAAGAGTTTCCAGTGAAGCTTGCTTTGCTTTTGCCATCTCATCTTTTACTATTTTTTTGAAATTGCCGCGAACGAGCTCATCCGCAAACTCGATTGCTCCACAAATTACTGGTGCTCCTGAAGCCCGTGAAACGATCATAATGATTTGGTCCATCGCTTCTCCGACACCAGGTCCATAACCAAATCCTAACGATTCGTAATTTCCGCCTGTGTGGTAAGAAGAGAAAACCTTCTGCAGAATATTTCCGGTCAATGAATCCATCACTAATATGTCGCATGTTCCAGCAAGAGCATCATTCCCCCGCATGACTGCGCCGCCATCACTCCGATTCGATTCTGCAAAGTGTATCGGGTACCCATTTTCTGCTAAACGTTTCAGGACTATTTCCGTTTGTCGAGCACCATCGATATTTAACAATCCAACAGTAGGCTTCTTGATTCCACAAGCTTTGGCTGTCATAATCCCATATAAAGTGTTGCGAACTAAGGCTTCTACACGGTTTAATGCGGAAGTCCCAGTCGTTGTAGCAAGGTACATAGGTTTGCCTTTCGCAGGGGTAATCACCCTTCCAACGGTGGAAACTCCGATCGGAAATGGATAATGCATCGTCACTCCAGCTTGAGCCTTACCTGTCTCCAGCAATCCCTCTAATTTCTGATGACTCGCTTCCTCGTCAGAAACCAAAATACTTTCAACACCTGGATAGTCGATGGATTGTGTCCCAATAACTTTAACGGATATTCCCCTGTCTGCTGCCATTCTGGCAGCCTGATACAATTCGGCTTCCCCGTGCTCACTTCCTAGGGCTGTCAGCGCGATGGAAGAAGAGATACCTCTCCCGGTTTCCAATGTATTCGCCATCTGCTGGAATACTTCGGCAATGGTTTGATTGATTTCTTTTTCAGCCATCTGCCTAATCCTCTAGCTTTCCAGCAAGATGATTGGCAAAATCCCTCAAAGATTCAGCAATCAATTGCTTGATCTGTTCTTCGGAAACGGCTTCCTCCTGTACGCCACTATTTTTTTGCAGAACAAAAGAAATCCCGTCAAACAAGTTTGTCATTCTTCCTAGGAAAAGACTGCCTTTACCAACAAACATGGCTCGTTGGATTTTCCCGTCTAGCATATTTTGTCTTGCTAATCCTAAATAAGGAACACCTGAAGGAATATGACCTTGTGTAGGCGCCCAGCCTACCATGCCATGTTGTTTCACAAAATCGGCCAATTCTGGTTTCTGGATCTGCCCTTTCATAACTGCAAGTGCACCAATCATTTTATAATTTGCCTCTGGAACATTCCCGGCGCCAGCGGGTTTGGTAATATCTGGATTTTGCATCTCTACTGAATATTTATCAATATCGGTCAGCTTCAAACCAGCTTTTTCTAGCGGAATGCTTGTTAAAGAGGAAATGACATTTTGCGGAGAGGCACCAGTCCCTACAGTATGGCGGCCTACAATGTCGATATTCAACTCCGGATTAATGCCATCATTTTCTGAGATCAACACTGCAAAACTGGCGACACTATCCTCTAAAATTGGCAGGCCCTTTTTCAGGTGATCCTTCCCATTCATTCCAAGCTTCGCAGTAGATCCGCCGGCAGCAACAATAACGTGTTTGAATACACCAGACTTAACAAGAGAAGCAGCTTGTACTAAAGCATGAGCAGGTCCTGCACAGAATCCTCTGACATCACTCCCAGTGGCATTGTCCAATCCAACGATTTCTGCAGCAGCTTTTGCAAAGTTTCCTCCACCACGTTGGTTCATATCTCCGCAAGCTTCTTCAGAACATTCAATCACATATTCCACGGTATCTTTGTTCATCCCCGTTTGCTGCATCAAATGCAAAATTGCCATAGTACACGAGGCTTTTGAAACGAGGTTCTCAAAGATCACATGAGCAAACAACGTATCATCCAAATTATGAGCAGCCTTCACACATCCGACTACTTCTCCTTCAAAATAGATTGGTTCTGCATGTTCATTTTTTATAAAGCCTTGAATTTCTTCGATAGATACTTCTTCATCCAGCTTGGCTACTAAGGCCTGATCAAGCAAAGGATGCGCTTTCAATTTGTTGCTGACTACTTTACTAAATTCATTATTCAATTTGACTAAATCAAAAACATCTACATATTTCATCATGCCTATGAATTCATCTTGAGGCATAATCTCTCCAAATGTTCCTTGGCGTTGACTTTCAACCCTTTTGTCATACCAAGGCATTTCGATTTTCTCCAGCTCCTCAGGTGTCATATTGCCGATATACACCTGATTTGGCGGATAAGTGACGCAATCCTCATAGCTGCGCAAGTGATTGCTGATATTTTTTAAGTATTCTGAATCAGGATCAATTTTTCTTTGAAGTGTTTGAGTCGTCCCATTGTGAACAACCATGTCAGGGGTATGGGCAAGAAAATAGCTCGACCCTTTTAAAACGCTATACATAAAAACATCCTTCCTTATCAAAGTCTTGTAATGATATCAAACAGAAGCTGACTTCTGTTTGATATCATTTAAAGCTGTAAAAATGTTAACCGACTTGACTTCGGATCGCTGTCATTTCACTAACGATATCATCAACGTCTAAAACCATTTCCATCATGCCAACCTGTTCTTCATACAGCTCAGAGTCGATTTCTTCTTTCATTTCTGGTTCACAGATATGATACACGCTCAGTCCCAACTGGACTCCCGCTAATGGACCTGCATAAGTAGGGTCACCTACAGTAACGGTTTCAGCTGCTAGACCAGCAGCCTCACCTTCAGATGCACCAAGAATAACAACAATATTCTCTGCACCGAATTCCTCTGTAAATTCTTTTACCCTCTTTTGATTTTCCAGATCCATTGCGCCCGCAGCCGTTCAGACAAAGCATTCTGTAGATGAGAACACAACATCTGCGCCAGCTGGCTTCACACATTCTTCAATGGCTTGCCCGGGAACGCCGTCTCTGTCGCCGAGGATGATTACTTTTTTGTCTTTCAGCAACATATTTTTTTCCTCCTTAATTAATTTTATTTAAACGGTTTTACCCGTTAAATATACTTTTGGATCATTGATTCTACATTTTCTGGTGTTGCGTCGTCTTTGACTAATTCTTCGACTTTCTCACCATTCTTATAAATTGCAATCACCGGAAGTCCCAAGATTTTTTGCCCGATGGCAACTCGTCTTGCTTTACTAGTATCTAGTTTCGCAAATTGCAATTGATCTCCATATTTTTCTGAAAATTCTACAATGCTCGGCATCAACGCCTGGCAAGGTTCGCAGCTTTCTGAATAGAAATCAACGACAAGTGTATCGGTTGAATTTAAAACTTCTTCCTCAAAATTCTTTTTGTCTAAGATCTTCATTGATAGGCACTCCTTTTCACTTCAAACTTTTAATGATTCAAGAATTTCTCAACTGCAACAGCAGCTGTTGCTCCATCACTGCTTGCTGTTACTACCTGACGTACATTTTTTACACGAATATCTCCTGCTGCATAAACACCTGGAAGGTTGGTCGCCATTTTCTCATCCGTTTTGATGTACCCATTTTCCATATCCAAAATGCCTTCAAAGACTTTGGATTGCGGAAGATACCCAATAAAACTGAACACTCCGATCAAGCCATCCTCTTCATCCGCTTCAAACCGTGTTGTTTCGTTCGTTTCTGTGTTGCGAATCGTTATCGCTTCAACGATTCCGTCACCCTCTAATTTCTCAACAATTGAGTGATAAATGTAATGAATTTTTTTATTTGCCTTCGCTTGTTCAATTGCAATTGCATCCGCTGTCAGTTCTGACAAGTTTTGAATAATCGTTACCTTTCGCGCAAACGTCGATAGGAACATTGCTTCTTCTACAGCAGAATTCCCTCCACCGATAACAAATACTTCCATGTCCTCAAAGAAAGCGGCATCACAAGTCGCACAGTAGGAAAGACCTTTACCAATGTAATCCTTTTCATTTTCGCACCCAATTGGTCTAGGAAACGCACCTGCTGCAATAATCACAGAACGTCCCTGATACTCATCTTTTTTTCCTTTTAACACCTTAATTTCTTTTGAAAGATCCGCTGCAACAACCGTATCCGCCGCACGAACCACACCAAATGACTCTACTTGCTGGCTCATCCGTTTGATTAATGAAGGCCCTGACTCATGTTCAATACTGCCCGGATAATTCTCAATCTCAGATGTTAAAGCGATCTGTCCACCATCCTTTCCTTTTTCTATCAGCAAGGTCTTTAATCTCGCACGTCCAGCATAGATCGCTGCTGATAAACCTGCAGGCCCAGCGCCAATAATGATTACATCGTACACTTGCATAAGCTTCCTCCATGTTTGATTTATTAAATACAGCTTTCTTTATTGCGAAGAAAGTGTAATTTCTGAGGTTATTTCATTATTTGATATACAAAATGTGAATTTTTGAACAATATCTCCTAAAAATTTTTTATTTATTTTCCTATAAAAAAATAAATAAAAAAGCAACTTAGTCGATTGTCGACAAACGACACCCGCAAAATCATTTTAGCAATATTCCTCATTTCACGCAATACTTTTTTTAAGAATGGTGAAAAAAAACTGCGTTCTTGAATCTTGATTTCTTGCGTATCCTCTTTTTTTATGGTTACAATAAAAATAGTTCAGTTTTACATGTATTCGGATTAACACTTTTTAAACAGAGGAGTATTCATTTATGTCAAAACCAAAAATTGGAATTGCTGCAAATCAACATTATCAAGATAATCAAGCTTTCTTTGATCAGCCATTTACTTATGTTCCTCAAGGTTTTATCAACGGTGTTCATCAAGCGGGCGGCCTTCCCTTTTTATTTCCAATTGGCGATCCCGAGTTGGCACACGAGTATATCTCTGGTGTAGATAAACTGTTATTAGCGGGAGGTCAAGACGTGACTCCTTTTTTATATGACGAGGAACCTCGCCCTGAGTTAGGAGCAACCAGCATTGAGCGTGATCGTTTCGAAATAGCGTTGATCAAAGAGGCCCTCAAACAGAATAAACCGATTTTCACTGTTTGCCGCGGTACTCAGCTTTTAAACGTTACTTTAGGCGGAACATTGTATCAAGATCTTTCACAGTATGATCAATGGCGTGTAAAACACGATATGTATCCGACTTTTCCTGCCTTCGCTTTGCATTCAATCACCGTCAAAAGCAATACGGTCCTGGCTCAGTTATTTGGAGAAAAAGCGCAGGTAAACTCTTACCATCATCAAGCTATTCAGAAAATTGCTGAATCATTAACTCCGATTGCTTGGTCCGAGGATGGCATCATTGAAGCAGTAGAAAGTCGAGACACCAGCACCAGAATTTTAGGTGTTCAATGGCACCCTGAACTAACTCATACTTCAGATCCAAAAGAGCAAAGGCTGTTTGATTATTTTGTCCAAACATTTTAAACGCAAAGAAGTTTTGGAAAGATCTCACTTTTCCAAAGCTTTTTCTTTTGGAGCTTCACAGGATTTCGCCTTTTTTCAAATTTCCTCTGTTGTAAAATCAGACTCTCTACAATTTTTATTTTGATTGTTTGACGATATGAAGATTTTTTAGCTGCGTAAAAAACTCCTCAGAAATAAGCTTCCTGAGGAGTTTACGAATTTATCCTTGATTGGTTTAGAAATCAAAATTATCTGGGTCAGCCCCTAAACGTTCGTTACTATTCAATCCATCGATTTGTGCCATTTCATCCTTTGTTAATTCAAAATCAAATACATCAAAATTTTGTTGAATGCGTGCTTCGTGAACCGATTTCGGGATAACGATGATGTCACTCTGCAAATGCCAGCGGATAATCACTTGAGCAGCAGTCTTATTGTGTTGTTTGCCTATAGACACCAGCGTTTCATTTTCTAATATTTTCCCTTGACCAAGAGGAGACCAAGCTTCTACAGCAATTCCCTCTGATGCTAAATATTTCCTTAGAGGTTCTTGTGTCAACGTCGGATGTAATTCAATTTGATCCACCATCGGTTTTATTTTTGCTGTTGCCATCAGTTTTTCAATATGATGTTGATGGAAATTCGAAACGCCGATCGCTTTTGCTCTGCCGCTCTCATAAATCTCTTCCATCGCACGCCATGAATCGTTGAATTCCCCTTCCACCGGCCAATGGATCAGATATAAATCGACATATTCCAATCCTAAACGATCCAAACTATCATTAAACGCTTGATGTGCGGATTCGTATCCTTGGTCACTGTTCCAAAGCTTAGTCGTGATAAATAAATCTTTACGCTGGATGCCTGACTCTCGAATCCCTTTGCCTACACCTGTTTCATTTTTGTAAATTGCTGCCGTGTCGATCAAACGATACCCATCGTTAATCGCCCATTTGACCGCATCAGTTGCCGTGGTGTCTTCCACACGCCATACTCCTAAGCCTAACCGGGGCATCTCCAACCCATTAGCAAGTTGTTTCGTCTTTTCCATTCTCATCATTCCTCCTTGTTCTCTCCTCAATACACCAAGCTCCACAATAAAGCGAGCAGGACTGTACCTACAACCTTTATTGTGGAGTTGATTGAACATTTGGTCAACTACTTTGTTTGTTTTTTTCGTCGTTCATTCCGCATGATTGACAGAGATTGTTTAAACGAGCTGAAAGTTCCTCCCTCACTATAAACCAATACATTTGATTTATATAGTTCGGCTGAGAATAAAGTCAAACCTATCGTTGTCCCAAATAGAATCCCTAACGAAACCAATGCACTTGAAAAATGCACAGTATTAGTTGCCAGTCTCAAAGGCATACTATAAGAAGAGATGAAGGGAATATAAGAAGTCACTTTTATAACCGCATTGGTTGGATCGGCCGCTCCTAAAATCAACCCGATCATATAACCAATCATCGAAAGATACATAACCGGTTGAATCGCTTTTGCCGTGTCCTCTGGTTTATTGACCAATGACCCACAAAGTGCCGAGAGAACCGCATAAATAAAGATACCGATCAGCATAAAACCGATGATTACGAAAACATTTTTTCCTAACAAGCTTTTGATCGATACATTGGATAGAAAATCACGAACTATTGGTTGATCCTTAAACTGCTGGTAAGCAATGATGAAAGCAATCAGATAAATAACTAATTGAGTGACTGCGACAAGCAAGACACCTAAAAGCTTGCCATAATAATGGGTTTTAGCCTTCATACTAGATAACAGAACCTCCATGATCCGTGTTCCCTTTTCAGAAGCAATCTCCTGAGAAATGATCGATGAATAGGTCATGATAAAAACAAACATGATGATTGTTGTCAAAAAACTCAATACTAGTTGAATACCCGCATCTCCCTGGTCACTTTCCATCTTTCCATTTTCAAAACTGACCTTCGAGGCCTTAAAAGCAGCTGGAGCCATCACTGCCTGGACCTGCTCAGTAGAAAGAGAAAGATTAGCAGCCCGAATGCTAGATTGTAGCTGATTTAAAATTTGCTGAAGACTTAGTTCAGTGGTAGTTCCTAGTGAGGAAGTACTGTACATTTCTCCATTGATATTCTGACCATCAATACTTAATTTTAGGTAGGCATCGATGGTTTCATTCTCTAATTGATCTTGTGCTTTCTTTTCCGAGGAAACTGTCTCAAAGCGATAATCCTTATTCTTTATTTGCTTAAACTGATCAGCAATCGTAGATTCCTCTGCGACGATCCCAATTTTGTTGATATCATTCATATCCCCAAAAAAGTGTTGCGACAAATAGAAGATACCCATGACTAAAAATGGTGCTAAAATCATGATGACAAAGGCTACCGACTTCACATTTTTTTTGTAAACATCCTTAATAATGATCCCCAGCTTACTCATTAATTTCACCAGCTTTCCATTTAAAGATCTCTTCTAAGGTTGGTGGTTGTTGATTAAACATCGGAATGTAGCCGTTCTTAGTGGCCTCACTGAAAACTTTCTCCCCCACATCAGGTGTTGTCAGCGTTAGATCAAAACTACCGTCTTCACGCTCCGAAATATTATGAATACCGTCAAATTGCATAAGTTCCGCTTTTGTTAGCGAAGATTTTAAGTACAACTTCGTTCTGCCGAAAGATTCACGGATCTCACTAACCTTGCCATTCAAAACGGTTTCCCCATTCCTAAGCATGATTAGATGATCGCAAATTTTTTCAACATTATCCATATTATGGCTAGAAAAAATCACACAAGAGCCTTTCTCCTTGAGTTCGATGATGCCATTTTTCAATAATTCTGCATTCACTGGATCCAATCCGCTAAAAGGTTCATCTAAAATAACCAATTTTGGCTCGTGAATCAACGTAGCGATCAATTGAACCTTTTGCTGATTTCCTTTAGAAAGCGACTTTACCTTGTCCGTCTTTTTTCCTTTGACTTGAAATTTTTCCATCCACTCGTCAATTTTTGGAGCAATTTCTTTTCGGCTTCTTCCTCGCAGAGATGCAAAAAACAGCAATTGTTCCTCGATACTAACTTTGGGATACAGACCTCGTTCCTCCGGCAAGTAACCAATCGAATCGAAATCCTTTTCCTTCAAAGTATGCCCGTTCCAAAGAATTTCTCCTGAATCATTGCTCAAAAAATCCAAAATCAGGCGAAAAGTTGTTGTTTTCCCTGCACCATTTTGTCCGATCAATCCCAATATTTTTCCATCCTCTATCGAAAATGACAAATCGTCTAATGCTTTAAATGTGCCAAAGCTTTTACTCAAATGCTTAACCGTTAACATACTTTCATTCCTCCATTCACTACTTGTTTACATTTTTTTACGATAGTAAAAATAGCTGACCATATAGATCAATCCGAAAAGATACAGCAATCCACTAGATACCTTCAATAGCAAAGGATCGAAAAAACTTCCAATCACACTGGCCACAACCAAAGAAGCCGTTAGAAAGTATGTTGCAATACTTTGTGCACGCAGAACGATGTTTTGCGTTCGTTCATCTGTACTTTCAATTCTCGCCTTACGCAACATTTTGGGGTTGTTCATGATTCGAGTGTTTCGGAAAATGAAAATCACAAATGTTAAAATGATCGCACTGAACAACCCTGAAAGAAAGTCTTTCCCATGTTCCTGAATGGACAATTCAAACAGCTGTATGCCGAATCGTAAAAAAAGCATGGAAAAAAGTAAAACCAAAACGACTAAACCATACCAACGGTTTTTCCGGATTAATCTATCTCGATAGACTTGATCTGCTGAAGTCAACTTTTCCATCACTGTTCCTCCTCAAAAATGAATACTTCCTCGATTGCTAAGTCAAAAAAACGGGCTACCTTGTGAGCCAAGAGCAGCGAGGCATTGTATCGTCCATTTTCTAACGAAATGATCGTCTGTCTCGTTACTTCCAAATGATCTGCCAGTTCACTTTGAGTCATTCGACGTTCTTTACGTAATTCCTGGATTCGATTTTGCAATTAAACCCCCTCCAATGTATAGTCCGCTTTACATCTTACACCAAAAAGTATAGCACGCTTTACTTTTATTGTAAAGCGTACTATACATTTTTTTCCTCATGAACTTGATTGTACACATTTTGAGCAACAGTCATCGGCAAACCGATCGCTTTTAATTCTTCTACTGAAGCTGCTTGAATATTTTTTAAGGATTTAAATTCCTTTAGCAAAAGTTTTTTCCGTTTCGGTCCCAATCCTTCAATTTCGTCTAGCTTGGAAGCAAAGCTGTTTTTACTTCGCAATTGACGATGAAAGGTGATCGCAAAACGGTGGACTTCATCTTGGATTCTCTGCAGTAAGAAAAACTCCTGCGAATTTCTTTCTAAAGGTATCCGTTCTAAGTTTGTACCAAAAAGCAGCTCACTGGTTTTATGTTTATCATCTTTGGCTAATCCTGCAATCGGAATATCTAGCCCTAGCTGATTATCCAATACATCTTTGGCAGCATCAACCTGTCCCTTCCCTCCATCGATCACAATCAAATCAGGAAATGGTAAGCCTTCTTTCAGTACACGGGAGTATCGACGATAGATCACCTCTCGCATGGAAGCATAATCATCCGGCCCTTTGACCGTTTTGATTTTATATTTTCGGTACTCTTTTTTAGCTGGCCTGCCATCAATAAAGACGACCATTGCTGATACCGGATCTGATCCCATGATGTTGGAATTATCGAAGGCTTCGATGCGAATCGGCTCTGGAATGTTCATCGCATTACCTAGCCGTTCAACTGCCCCAATTGTACGGGCCTCGTTACGTTCAATCAAATCAAATTTCTCATTTAAAGCGACGTGAGCATTTTTCCCAGCAAGCTTCACCAATTTTTTCTTTTCTCCACGCTGCGGCTGCAATACTTTTGTAGCCAATAAAGCTTCAACACTGGTTTTATCGATATCGTCTGGAATCAATACTTCTTTCGGAATAAAATGTTCATTTTCTTGATAGAACTGACCAATGTAAGTTAGAAAATCTTCTTGGGCTTCATTATAAAAGGGAAACATCGACACATCTCGTTCGATCAGCTTCCCTTGTCTGATAAAGAAGACCTGGACACACATCCACCCTTTGTCTGTGGCATAACCAAAGACATCACGGTCCACTAAATCGGCATTGGTCATTTTTTGCTTAGTCATCACCGTCTCAATTGCCTGAATTTGATCGCGATACTCTGCAGCCTTCTCAAACTCCATGTTTTCAGCGGCATCGTTCATCTTTTTTTCCAACACCGTTTGTACTTCGGTGTGTCCACCATTTAAAAAGCGCTTGATCTCATTGACCATCATCTTGTAGCGGACACTCGGAATATCAAAAATGCATGGAGCTAAGCACTGCCCCATATGGTAATAAAGACAAACTTCCTTTGGCAAAGTTTTGCACTTTCTTAGCGGAAATAGACGATCCAATAGTCTTTTAGTTTCATTGGCAGCTCCAACATCTGGATATGGGCCAAAATACAAGGCTTTATCCTTTACTACCTTTCGAGTGATCAGTAAACGAGGGTAATCCTCATTCGTGATTTTAATGAAAGGATAGGTTTTATCATCTTTCAACATGATATTGTATTTTGGATCATTCTTTTTGATCAGATTGATTTCCAGAATCAACGCTTCAATGTTTGACTCTGTCACAATGTATTCAAAATCCACGATTTCGCTGACCAGACGCTCGGTTTTAGTATCATGACTGCCAGTAAAATAAGAGCGGACACGATTTTTCAAGATCTTAGCTTTTCCAACGTAAATGATCGTGCCATTCTTGTCTTTCATTAAATAGCATCCCGGTTGATCTGGCAACAAGGCTAATTTATTTTTGATTCGTTCATTCATCGCTAGCTTCCCTTCAACATCTTCAAAAAACGGTAAAACGACCTCACGAACTTGTTTCGCATTTAAGCAATAATCATTCGTGGGGCCCGATCTCTTGAGGCTTTTTCTTCACTGTTTGACCATGAAGAAAAAGCTGAGCCTCAGCCCAGCTTTGACACCTACATATGTGCGCTGATCAATTCTTTTAATTGATCTTTTGTATGAACACCGATTACTTTGTCAACCACTTGTCCGTCTTTTTTCAAGACGAGTGTCGGAATGCTCATGATTCCAAAAGAAGCAGGTGTTTCTGGATTTTCATCTACATCCATTTTAACGATTTTCAGGTCGTCTTCTCCATATTCTTCACCAAGTTGCTCTAAAATCGGCGCTTGCATGCGACAAGGACCGCACCAAGTAGCCCAAAAATCTATCAAGACTAATCCTTTATCGGTTTCTTCATTAAATGTTGTATCTGTAACTGCTTGTGACATGTATGTATCCCTCCCAAAAATTTCTATGACCATTATAGCATGCTCTTTCGTTCGTGGCTATTTTTCTGCTTACACTTGTAAACAATTATTTAAAGGTGACTACTGTAGCCCCACTGCCGCCTTCATTGCCCGCTGCAAATTCAAAACTTTTGACCTGCCGGTTGTTCTTCAAATATTCTGTAATGCCTTTTCGAAGCGCACCAGTTCCCTTGCCGTGAATAATTCTGACTTGTGGATAATTTGCCAACAATGCAGCGTCAATGTATTGATCTACTTCGGCTAACGCTTCTTCGTATCGTTTCCCTCGAAGGTCCAGCTCCGGTTTTACTTGGGCGCTTGCTCCGCGTTGAACACCAGTTACAACTCTTTGTTTTGGCTCTTCGAGTGGCGCAACAGGCGCCATATCCTCTTCTGCTATCGTCATTTTTAAAATTCCTAATTGGACTTGCCACTGTTCATTTGCCATTTTTTTGATCAAGGTTCCCCTTTGTCCGTAGGTCTCGACCAATACTTCATCTCCAGCATGAAATTGTTTCTTCGCCTTCGCTTTTTGGAGAACTTTATTTTTTTTGAGATGTTCGTCCTGCTTCAAATCTTCTAATTGCGAACGTGCACCGATCAACTGATGCTCTTTCACTGTGCCTTGACCTTCTAATTGCATTTTTCGAATATCTTTAATGATCTTCTCGGCATTCTCTTGAGCTTCTTGTACAAGTAAATTGGCTTTTTTTCTCGCCTTTTCCATCTCTTTTTCGCGCTCATCAAAGAAATAAGTGTATGCATTCTTCAAATCGCGATACAAGATCTCTGATTCCTGTACATAATGGCGAACTTCGTGGTATTCCGTTTCTGTCATCTTACGTTGGTTTTCCAGATCCGCTATCATCTCATTCAAATCTTGACTTTCTTCATCGATGATTTGCTTAGCACTTTCAATCACTGCAGCATCCAGTCCGAGTCGTCGAGAAATTTCAAACGCATTGCTTCGTCCAGGAACACCAATCAGCAAACGATACGTCGGACTCAACGTATCCACATCGAACTCCATACTGGCATTGATCGTATTCGGACGATTATAGCCATAGATTTTTAACTCAGGATAATGGGTCGTAGCCATCACGTAAGAAGATTTCATACCTACTGCGTCTAAGATTGCTATAGCCAGAGCAGCCCCCTCTTGAGGATCCGTCCCAGCACCTAGTTCATCAAAGAGCACCAAACTTCGCTCGTCGATCTTTTCTAAAATCGATACGATGTTGGTCATATGAGAAGAAAACGTCGATAAACTTTGTTCGATCGATTGTTCGTCGCCGATATCAGCAAAAATCTCTTGGAAAATACCCATCTGACTTTCTTCAGCTACTGGCAAGGGCAATCCGGCTTGTCCCATCAGCTGTAAAATTCCTAGTGTTTTCAACGTGATCGTTTTGCCACCAGTATTTGGGCCGGTGATAACCACCGCTTGATACTCTTCTCCGATCCGAATATCATTAGCAACAGCCATATCCTGATTCAGCAATGGATGTCTGGCCTGCTTGAAAAACACATGATTGTCTCGACTGATTGCTGGTACGACTGCTTTCAATTCTTTAGCGAAACGTGCTTTGGCATTCATTACATCAAAGCGGCCCAATACATAAGCATTGTGCAAAATCTCTCGTCGATAAGGAGCTAGGTCAGCTGAAAGTTCGGATAAAATCCGTTCGATCTCACTACGTTCAGCGATTTGCTGTTGCCGCAATCGATTGTTCAAATCAACGACTTGTTTTGGTTCAATAAACAAGGTTTGTCCAGATGAACTTTGATCATGCACGACACCACCAAAGATGCTGCGGTATTCTTGTTTTACTGGGATTACATATCGGTCGTTACGCATCGTTATGATTGGATCACTCAGATACTTCGCATTCTTTCCACGAACCAATCCATCTAATTTCTCGCGAATCGTTTGTTCGCTTCGCCTTATTTGACTGCGGATTGTCCGTAATTCAGAAGAAGCCTCGTCCTTGATTCGGCCATCCTCTTCAACAGAACGACGCAATCGTCCGCTTAATTCGGGTAAAGTCACCAATTGATCTGCCCAAAAATAAAGGCGGAGAAACTCCAGCTCGTTGTCTTTCAGGTCATCAATAAATCGCATGATCTCGCTCGTTGTAGAAAGCACGCGTGAAACTTCTGCCAATTCTAGACCATTTAAGTTTGCCCCAATTTCGACTCGTTTCATATGAGGTTTGATATTCATTAATTTGGGTACAGGAAGTCCTCCACGCAACCGTAGAACGTTTAGTCCATCTTCCGTTTCTTCCAACCAAGACCGAACAACCTCTCGATCACTAGAAGGTACGAGCTTGCGGAGCTCTTCAGACCCTTGCATAGTCGCTAGATGATTTGCGATCATTGCCTTAACCTCATCAAATCCAAGCGTTGTCAGAATTCGTTCATTCATTTTTTCACCTTCTACTATAAAATAAACCGAAATCCTTTTCGTATGCAGGATCCCGGTTTTTGATTTAACCTATGATTCTTGATACCCATAATGTTTCAAAAGCCGGACTTAAAAACAAGGAATGCTCCACAATAAATATGGCCAGCCCGCTGCCATCGAGTGCATTTTGAACCAATGCCAGTGGAATGAACGATGCCAATTTTAATAGAAGAAAAATCAACATGTATGACAAAAATACAGAGATAGCACCTGCAATGAGTCCATCGTACTTCGCAAAAAGAACTCGAAACAACAAGTTCTTAAAGAACACAGCAATTAAATGGGTGATCAGCCAGCCAATCAAGATAATGCTCATGAAGGCGACACCTGCATAAAAAGCCTTATCTAATTCAAAGCCTTGTTCAACCGTATAAAACACCATCGTCGATTCACTCGTCACCGAAGGATACGGAACGAACAAGTCCAAACGCTCCCCTAATCCCTTATAAAAAAATAAAGCAAGAATAAATGAGATCGCATATCCGATCGTAAAGAATAATTGATAGGCTGTACCACGTCGATATCCTGTATAAAAGGAAATCAACAAAAAAAATAGAATAATCAGAGTTAACATAGGATTCCTCGCTTATTTATTGGCCGCACGCTTTTGGATCTCACGTTTGCGGTTTTCGTTCACAATTTGTTGTGCTTCTACATGATTGCGGATCTGCGCATGGTTGTTACCATTCTTTTGCAAAATCGATTTTGCTTCGGCTTCCACTGCCTCAATCTTTCTGATTCTGTTTTCCAATTCCACAGACCGGGCCGCTTTTCGCTGCAGCTCGTTTTGATGTTTTTTCAATCTTAATAGCTCTTCTTGCTTTTTCACTTGATCCGATACTGCATTGATCGCCAGTAAGATCGCTGCTTGTTCCAGTGAAACATCTTGTGACAACCCTTTGATCTCTGTCAATTGTTCATTGACTAGAGCAACAACCAGATCCATATGTTGCTTGGACTCTTGACCAATAATAGTATAAGTCTGGCCAGCAACTTCTGCTTTGTATCTATTTTGAGCCATGCAAATCGTCCCTCCATAAGCATGTTTCGTTTTCGTCATTCGCAAAAACACTGAGTCTATTATATGCTAAAACAGGAGGTTTTTACAACTTTCAATGAATAAAACCCAATTAAATTAAGGAAAAGAGAAATATTTTATGCGTTCGGCCGTAGTAAACTTATAAAAAATGCTATATAGTCATCGATTGGCTGTCCAATCGATGAAGTTGTGGCAGTCTTACAAGCTATAGAAGCAGGAAAAATAGCCAAAAGCAGCACCATTTGGAATCTGTACTGATTTTGACTATTGTTAGATATAACGATTTTCTCTCAATTTTATTCCTTGGATCTCTTCGATGGTTTGCACGCCGGCTAACTGCATTACCATTTCCAATTCTGTTTGGAAAAATTCAAAGACTTGACGAATACCGACAGAACCGCCCAACGCCAAGCCATAGATCGCTGGGCGACCAATGGCGACAAGATCGGCCCCAGAAGCTAAAGCTTTAAAAACATGTTGTCCTCGGCGAACACCGCTGTCGAATACGATCGGGACCCGTCCATCAACTGCTTTTGATACATACTGTAAAGAATCAAAGGCAGCAGGTCCGCCATCTAATTGACGCCCACCGTGGTTAGATACCCAAATCCCGTTTGCACCTGCTGACAGTGCCCGTTCTACATCTTCCTCTGACTGAACTCCTTTTACATAAACAGGCAAGGAAGAATGCTCGACAATAAATTCAACATCTTTGGGACTCAGTTTTTGCTTTGATGAACCATAAACAGCATTCATCGTCTGTCCAACGCCGGTCTGATAGGATTCAACGATCGGCATCGCCAATGGAAATGTGAACCCATTTCGTCGATCTGTTTCACGATTCCCACCAACTGTAGCATCTGCTGTCAAAACAATCGCTTTTGCTCCGTTAGCTTTCGCTTGTTCAAGGATCGTCAAATTGATTCCGTCATCTTTACTCATATAAAACTGAAACCATTGATTAGCAGAAGGGCCCGCTGCCTGTCTGATCTGTTCCATCGTTCGCGAAGCATAAGAACTGATGGTGTAAATGGTCCCATATTCGGCTACTCCTTTTGCTGACGCTTCTTCGCCTTTTGTATTTGCCAATCCATGAGCAGCCACTGGAGCCATGATGATAGGCGAGCGTAGCTTCTCTCCTTCAAACAATTTTTCTGTGGAAGGCAGTTCAACATCCTTCAAGACATGAGGGATAATTAATTGATGTTCAAATGCCCGTTCGTTCTCTCGATAAGTAAAAACGTCTCCTGCTCCACTGCTGATATATCCAAATCCGCCTTTAGGAATAACCTCCTGAGCCATGTGTTCAAGGTCAAACATGTTTATAAAATTGATAGTCCCTTCGGCATCGCTGGTCTGATAAATTTCTGTCATTTCCTACACATCCCGTCCTAAATAATCACTATTCAAAAAACGCTTACAAGCAAATCCTACTCCAGTCATTTAAAGCTGACAAATAATCTGTTTGTTCTACAACATAATCAGCTTGTTAAAAACGTTAGGAAAACTTATAGTAGAAGAAAAGAATACGAAGGGAAGTGTTAAGATGAAATTTGCAGTCATTTACTATAGTGTTAGCGGCAATACAAAATCGATGGCTGAAGAAATTGCTGAGGGCATCCGAATCGCTGGAGAAGAAGCTCGATTGTTTTCGATTGAAGAGAACGTAGATCCTGCCTATCTTGAGCAATGTAAAGGAATCCTATTTGGAACGCCGACTTATGTGGCGACCAGTCACTGGAAAATGATCGAATGGCTGAATCATACTTCTGGAATAAATCTATCTGGAAAGTTAGGCGGATGTTTCGCAACAGCTCACTATGCTCAAGGCGGTGGAGACACTGCGATCTTGTCAATGATCGGTGTGTTATTAGTCAAGGGGATGCTTATTTATTCAGGAGGAGCCGCTTTCGGCCAACCATTTATTCACCACGGACCAATTGCTTTAGATGCTGTCGGTACCCATTTTGAGGATTCTCGGGAAATGTTCAGAATATTTGGTGAACGATTTGCAAATAAAGCCCTTGAGCTGTTTTAAAAGAGGCGGCGACAAAAGCGTTTAGCTCCGAGAAATCAGCCGGATAATCCGAAAATAACTTCTCTTATTTTTGCGAATAGGCGGCTGATTTCCGAAAGAACTGTTTCAGCCACACCGATTATGCGGATTTTAAAGAGGTTGTGACAGTGCTGTCACAGCCTCTTTACTCTCGCCAAAAAGCCTTTGAAAAAAGAATAAACAACGGGAAAATTTCCAATCTTCCAGCCAACATGACAAACGACAAAACAACTTTTGAAGGGTTGGAGAGAAATCCATAGTTCCCCATCGGTCCAACCTCACCAAAGCCTGGACCAACGTTGTTAATACAAGTGGCAACGGCGGAAAAGGTTGTTTGAAAGTCAACATTCTCTAATGACAAGAAAATCAAAGCCCCTGCAAATGTCATTAGGTACAATACCAAATAAGCATGAATATTGTTCAACGTCTTGATGGAAACCGACATTTTCTCAAAGCTGACCGTCAATACACTTTGAGGGTGAATCAATTTTTTGATTTCCTTCGCCGCATTTTTAACAAACATTACGATGCGAGATACTTTGATGCCTCCACCTGTAGAACCAGAACAAGCACCGACGAACATCAATAGCAAAAGAAGGGTTTGCGAAAACATCGGCCATTGATTATAGTCTGCTGTAGCAAAGCCTGTAGTCGTTATGATTGACGCGACCTGAAAAGCAGCATATCTGAAAGCTGCTGAAAATGAATGGTACAAAGGCTGAATATTGATGGTGATTCCTGCAATTGCTGCAGCAATAATGCCTAAATACCATAATAACTCCTCATTTTTCAATACAGCAAGTACTTTTCCAACCAGCAAAAAATACAATAAATTGAAGTTGATTCCGAAAAGGATCATAAAAATCGTAATAACGCCATCAATGTAGGCACTTTGATAGCCGATAATGCCTGCTGTACTCATTGAAAATCCGCCAGTACCTGCAGTAGCAAACGCGTTCAGCAAACTGTCAAACACCGGCATTCCGCCTAAAAGCAATAAGAGAACTTCAATCAAGGTCAAGGCTGTGTAAATGACATACAGAATTCGCGCGGATACATGGATTTTAGATACTAATTTCCCTACAATAGGACCAGGCATTTCCGCCTTCAAAATGTGCATTGTTCTTCCCGAAGCCAACGGAATAAAGGCTACCGTAAAAACTAAAATTCCCATCCCGCCTATCCAATGTGTGAAACTCCGCCAAAAAAGACTAGCATGGCTCATGTGATCTAAGTTTGATAAAATCGAAGCCCCTGTAGTCGTGAACCCAGAAACGGTTTCGAAAAAAGCATCAATGTAAGAGGGTATCTCACCGGTTAAAACAAAAGGAAGAGCACCAAATGCTGACAACAAACACCAACTGATGCCCACGATAAAAAAACCCTCTTTCGCATAAATTTTTCGATTTTCAAGTGGATGACGGCTAATAAAGGAGCCTAGCAGGAAAACGATCAGACCGACTGACACATAATCCAGACTTGATTGTTCCTGATAGATCAAACCAACCAGAACAGGAAAGAGCATCAGAAGTCCTTCTACTTTCATCAATTTCCCTAATGTATAAACGATCATTTTCTTATTCATGTCGCTCTGCTATCTCCTGACAATCTCATTCAAATTACTAATTTTTTTATCTTTCGTGATTATTACGATATGGTCGTTTAAGCGGATCCTAGTTTCTCCATTAGGAATTACGAAACCTCTTTCCCTGGAGATTGCTGCGATCAAAAGCCCTTCACGTAAATTTAAACTGGCTATTTTTTGATCGATAAATGAAGTGTGCTTTGTCACGATAAATTCTAAACCTTCTACTTCGTCATTGATGATTTTGTGCAATGTCTTTACACTGGTGTCATCATCTTTGTTGTCTTTTGCACGAACGTAGCGCAGGATTTGCGAGGCAATAATGCTTTTAGGAGAAATCACACTATCAATATCAATTTGATCCAAAACACTGGTAAAATTCATCCTAGTGACCTTTGCAACGGTCTTCTTAGCATTCATCTGCTTTCCATATAAAGAGATCACAATATTTTCCTCATCAAGTCCGGTCAAAGAAACAAGCGCATCAATTTTTTCAATTCCTTCTTCAATCAACACCTCTTCGTCACTTCCATCAGCCTCAATGATGGTTACGTGGGAAAGTTTTCGAGACAGCTCCAGACAACGTTTTGAATTGTTCTCAATTATTTTGACCCGAATTCCTTGGGTTGATAATTGCTGAGCAAGGTAAAAGGCAATCCTCCCTCCACCGATAATCATCACACGTTTGCTCTTGTGTTCAAATAGCCCAATATCCTGACAAAATCGAACCAAATCCCGGTGCTGTCCAGTGACATAAATACGATCATTTTGTTCCAATACAAAATTACCGTCAGGAATAATCAACTCACATTTTCTTCGTACAGCGCAGATCAGTACATTGGTTTTAGATACCTTTGGCAAACGACTCAACGAAATTCCGGAAAGCTTGGTCTTTCCTGTCAAACGAAATTCTGCCAGCTCAATCTTTCCACTGACAAATGTATCTACTTTGAATGCAGAAGGAAACATTAGAATCCGTCGAATCTCATTGGCGGCTTCTAGTTCTGGGTTGACGATCATCGACAGTCCCAATTGATCCCGCATGAACGAGCGTTGCTTCAAATATTCTGGATTTCTCACCCGAGCGATCGTATTATCTGCACCCATGCGTTTAGCCATCAGACAAGCCAAAATATTCAATTCATCCGAATCCGTCACCGCAATAATGATATCCGCTTCCTTAATGTCCGCTTCTTCCAAAACATCGTAAGTCGCTCCATTTCCGCTTATTCCAAATACGTCAAACTGATCTACGATTTTTTCTACTTTTTCACTGTGCAGATCAATGATCACCAGGTCATGGTCTTCGTCTGATAAATGTTGCACAAGGGCCTTTCCGACTTTTCCAGCACCCAAAATAATAATTTTCACGCTGTTCCTCCTGAATGATTCTTTCTCCATATTTTAGTATATTCAGGGAAGGAAAACAATCACTGTTAAAAACAGTTAAGGAGACAATGATTAGGGTCATCGCTTTCCCATAAAAAAAAGACTAAACTCATTCGTCTAGTCCTTCACAGTCTATTCTTCTTCAGACATGAATGTGTTGAAAACCTCTTCAATCATATCCCATTCAGCATCCGTTTCAATCTGCAGCAGTTCACCTTCACTGCCATCTTCATTTTCCACGTAAGCATACGCTTGCAACTCTACGTCTTCGTCCTCAGGCGCACCCGCTGGATAAAGCAGTACATAGTTACGATTGAACTCCTCTTGTCCATCAATGGTTAGGAGAATCTCATACAGCGTTTCATTTCCCTCATCGTCTACCAAAGTAATCATTTCATGTTCGTGATCGTGGTCATGATCGTGATTATGTTCGTGTGCCATTCCATTTCCTCATTTCTAAAATTTATTGCTGGTACGATCAAGATAATTCTGCAAGATCATGACCGCCGCAAGTTTATCGATAACCTTTTTTCGTTTGGCCCGGGAAGTATCCGCTTGTTCCACCAACATGCGCTCTGCCTGAACAGTCGTTAATCGTTCGTCTTGATAATCCACCGGTAAATCAAACAATTCCTTGAGTTTTTCGCCGTAGTGCATGGAAGCTTCGGCCCTAGGACCAATCGAATTATTCATATTTTTTGGCAGCCCGATAACAAATTTTGTCACCTGGTACTCTTTGACTAATTCTTGCAGTCGCTTAAGGCCAAACTCGCCTCGATCTTCATTGATCCGAATGATCTCAACACCCTGTGCTGTCCACCCAAAAGGATCGCTGACAGCGATTCCTACTGTTTTTGAACCGACATCTAATCCCATTATTCTCATTAAAGATCAATACCGTGGTTCGACAAGTAATACTTCACCAATACTTCCATGACTTCATCACGTTCGTGACGGCGAATTAAATTTCGCGCGTCCTGAAAACGCGGGATATAAGCCGGATCGCCTGATAACAAATAACCGACGATCTGATTGATTGGGTTGTAGCCTTTTTCCGCTAATGCATGATAAACGATTTCTAACGTTTCGCTGATTTCCTTTTTACGATTGTCATCAAAATCGAAACGAACTGTTTCATCTGTATATCCCATCTTTGAACACCTCTTTCTCAAACTTTCACATACCTTATTCTACTAAATATAACGACAACTTACAAATATTGAAATTTTACAAAAGAATTACCAGAAACAGCGCATTTGTAACACTCCTCTAATCCATTCGATCAGTCGTTTCCAGCCTCACCTGGTTTTATTTTTTTATCCATAGCTGGTACCTGCTAAAAAAACAGCACGACATCATGTCATGCTGTTTCAACTTCGTTTCTTTTAATACAATTCTAAATACTGCTCACGTTCCCATTCGGACACCGTTTGACGGAACGCTGCCCACTCGATTTTTTTCGCTTCAGTAAAGTTGTTGTAAATGTGCGAACCCAAAGAATCAATCATCACTTGGTCTTCGCGCAACGCTTTGATCGCATTGTGGATAGTAGAAGGAAGATCTAGAATTTGCGCTTCTTTACGTTCTTCTTCACTCATCACATAAATGTTGCGATCTACCGCTGCAGGAGGAGTTAAGTCATTACGAATTCCATCTAAGCCAGCTTCAAGCAGCACTGCCATAGTCAAATACGGATTGGCAGCCGGGTCAACAGATCGTAGTTCTAAACGCGTTGACAACCCGCGTGATTCTGGAATACGGATCAACGGAGAACGGTTGCGTCCACTCCACGCGACGTATACAGGTGCTTCGAAGCCAGGTACTAAGCGTTTATAAGAATTAACGATTGGATTACATACTGCTGTATATGCTCGAGCATGTTTCAATAGTCCAGCTAAAAATTGATATGCCGTTTTGCTTAGCTTCATTGGACCATCTTCATCGAAAAAGACATTGCCTTCCTCGTTGAAAAGAGACATGTTGCAATGCATACCAGAACCATTGATTCCATACAAAGGTTTTGGCATAAAAGTTGCGTGCAATCCATGCTTGCGGGCGATCGTCTTAACGACCAATTTAAAAGTTTGAATATTGTCGCAAGCCTCGATGGCATCTGCATATTTAAAATCGATCTCATGCTGCCCTGGAGCAACCTCATGGTGAGAGGCCTCAACTTCAAAACCAAGACTTTCAAGTTCTAAAACGATGTCTCGACGGCAGTTTTCTCCAAGATCTGTAGGGGCAAAGTCAAAATAGCCGCCTTTATCATTTAGGTCTAGTGTTGGATCACCGCATTCGTCCATTTTAAACAGGAAAAATTCAGGCTCAGGCCCTAAGTTGAATGAAGTAAAGCCAAATTCTTCCATGCCAGTCAATACACGCTTTAAGTTTCCACGAGGATCCCCAGCAAAAGGAGTACCATCTGGATTGTAGATATCGCAAATCAAACGCCCTACTTTTCCATGATCGCTTTCCCAAGGGAAAATCATCCAAGTAGAAAGGTCTGGATATAAATACATATCACTTTCTTCGATCCGCACGAACCCTTCAATTGATGAACCATCGAACATCATCTTATTGCTCAATACTTTGTCCATTTGACTTACAGGTACTTCTACGTTTTTGATCGTTCCTAAAATATCGGTGAACATTAAGCGCAGAAATCGTACATTTTCTTCCTCAACGATTCGTTTGATGTCTTGAACAGTTAAATCTTTCTTTGGCATAGTATCCCTTCCTTACACTTCATTTTTTTATATTCCACAACCACTAAAGCTTTGGCCCTTGTGATTGAAATGGATGTTGCTGGTTTAATCCGCTTTGAGTCAGCATCTCATCATAGAAAATGCGCCGAACATCTTTATCAGTCAACGGCGGTTTTTCTTTTGCTGCCTTTTCTTCTTCTTGGCGCATCTGGTAGACGCGCTTGATGCCAGCCATATTTAATCCATCCGATAAATAATCCTTGATTTCCAAGAGCACATCAATGTCATTAAGAGAGTACATTCTGCGGTTGCCTTCACTCCGCTCTGGATGGATCAATTCTTGTTCTTCGTAATAACGAATCTGACGAGCCGTTAAATCTGTTAACTTCATGACTGTACCAATTGGAAAAACGGCCAATGACCGACGTAGTTCTTTCTCCCGCATCAAATATCCTCCTCGTTTCTTAATGATGAAACTAGAATACCAAGCAATAGACCACTTGTCAACAGCAAATGTGAGATTTTATGACATGGAAACAAAATTTTTTCTGACATCAAAAATCAAATCCCTCTTTCAGGATTCAGCACACAAAAAAAAGACCTCAACGGAGATCTTTCGTTTTATCAATGATACACATCATTAACCGCATTTGAAACCGCAACTTTCACATGTTCGTAGGTCAGTCCCCCTTGCAAATAAAGCGAATAAGGTTCTCTTAATGGTCCATCCGCACTTAGTTCAATGCTTGCTCCCTGAACAAAAGTCCCTGCTGCCATGATAATATCATCCTCATAACCAGGCATGTATGCAGGAATCGGTAATACGTAAGCATCAATCGGCGAGAATTTTTGAATTGACTGACAAAAACGAATCATCGCCTCCCGATCATTAAAGTTGATTAGTTGAATGAGATCGGTTCGAGGCTCATGCCACTTGGGAGTTGATTCCAGATGGTATTCCTCTAGTAGTGCTGAAGAAAAAATCGTCCCCTGAATCGCCTGCCCCACCACATGAGGAGCTAAAAAAAATCCTTGCAGCATGTCATACACATTGCCCAGCATTGCACCACCTTCCGCACCGACTCCAGGTGTAGTCAAACGATACGCACACCTTTCTATCAACGCTTTTTTCCCGGCAATGTACCCACCTGTTTTTGCTATTCCGCCTCCAGGATTTTTAATTAACGAACCTGCCACCAGATCTGCACCTACTTGTGTTGGTTCTTTCAATTCAGCAAATTCACCATAGCAATTGTCAACGAAAATAATGACATTCGGTGCGACCTTCTTTACAAATTGACACATTTCTTCGATTTGAGCAATCGTAAATGATAGCCGAGAAGCATAACCTCTAGAACGTTGAATGGCTACGACCTTTGTCTTTTCAGTTATACTCGTTTGAACTTTTTCAAGATCGACTGAACCGTCCACTTTCAATGCCACTTCAGCATATCCAATTTTATACTCGTTGAATGAGCCGATGCCATTACCTTGGACACCGATCACTTCCAATAATGTATCGTATGGCGTTCCGGTGATGTACAACAAGTCATCTTCAGGACGTAAAACACCAAACAATGCTGTTGAGATAGCATGTGTCCCAGAAACAATTTGTGGGCGAACTAAAGCAGCCTCCGCACCAAAGGTTTGAGCATATACAGCCTCTAACACCTCACGACCTAAATCGTCGTTCCCGTAACCAGTGGAGGGCAGAAAATGATTTTCTGACACCCGATTGTCTCGAAAAGCGGTTAAAACTTTTGCTTGATTCGATAAAGCAGTCTCCCTAATTGCTTTCAAACGATCATCGATTTTTTGATCGACTTTTTGGATCGTTTGGATCAATTCAGGCGAAAGCTCAGCGGTCCATCCCATCTTCCATCCTCCTCAGCCAACTAGAAGACTTTTTTGCAAATCCTCTTATTTGGTAGTTCTCTTTTTCTTCGTTAAATTGCTCACTTAAAACCAGCGTTTCACGTTTGATGATGCTCAATTCGTGCCCATTTTCTGCTGAAATACTCAGCAAGTACGGTTCTAGGATTTCCATCATCACTGTTTTGATAGCTTCAGAGAGTTGTTCTTTCCCCTTGCTGGATTTTGCTGAGATCAAGACATTTGGAAACAATGTAGGTGTAAAATGAAATGCATCAATCCGATCTGCTTTATTGTAAATCGTTAAAACCGGGATAGACTCCATGCCTAATTCTTTCAGCAGTGTAATAACAGTTTGTTCCTGCTGCTGCCGATCCTCAGAACTTGCATCTACTACATGCAGCAGCAAATCCATTCCTTGGCTCTCCTCCAACGTTGACTGAAATGCATCGATCAGTTGCGTTGGCAGATCTTGAATAAAACCAACCGTATCTGTGATCGTGGCTTCCATTCCTTGAGGCAGGTGCCATCTTTTTGTCAAAGGATCCAGCGTAGCGAACAATTGATCCTGCGAATAGGTTTCAGCATTTGTCAAGAGGTTCAAAATAGTCGATTTGCCAGCATTTGTATAGCCGATCAGCCCGATTTGAAATAAATTAGACTGTTGACGCTGCTGACGGTTTCGTGCACGATGCGCTTCGACATGTTTCAACTCTTTTTTGATCGCAGAGATTCGACGGCGAATATGACGACGATCCGTTTCTAATTTTGTTTCACCAGGACCTCTTGTTCCGATCCCTCCACCTAAACGTGAAAGGTTTTGCCCTTGTCCCATCAATCGAGGCAAAAGGTAGCTTAATTGTGCTAGTTCTACCTGCAACTTCCCTTCCTTTGATCTTGCCCGTTGTGCAAATATATCCAAAATCAGTTGGATGCGATCAATCACAGGAACGCCAACGATCTCCTCGATTAATTGTGCTTGTCGAGGTGTCAAAGCATGATTGAAAATGACCAGATCAGCTTCGTGAGCATCCACAAGTTGGGCCAATTCGTGTGTCTTCCCTTTACCGATGATCGTCTGCGGATCGACTCTAGGACGCTTTTGGGTCAACGAGAAAACAATCTCTCCATTCGCCGTTTTAGCCAATCCAGCTAGCTCATACATCGATTCTAAATGATTTTTCTTTGTTTCTTCTGTTTCCACTCCCACAAGGATTACTCGTTCTGACAAACTGATCCCTCCTCCAGCCAGCATTTTGCGGCTGAAATTATTTGACTGATGTCCTCTGGATGCTGCACTAGGTCATACCAATGTACATCCATTCGGTTTCTAAACCATGTTAATTGGCGTTTGGCATAACGTCTCGACTGCTGTTGAACAACCGCTGCAGCTTCTTCTAGCGAAATTTCTCCAGCAAAATATGGGAAAAACTCTTTGTAGCCAATCCCTTGTGCCGCCTGAACAGTGGGAGTTTTATACAAACTCCGTGCTTCGTCTAAGATTCCAGATTCAAGCATTGACTCAACCCGTTGATCGATTCGAGCATACAGCAATTCTCTCTTCGTATCTAACCCGATTAAATAAGCATCATAAAGTAATTTAGGCTCTTTCTCAGGAACCATGATCGAACGTCCCGTAAGTTCAAATACCTCTAACGCGCGGATCACTTTTTTCTGATTGTTCAAGTGAATTTTCTGTGCTGCTAATGGATCTCTTTCGGCTAAATAGCGCCATAATGCTTCTTTGCCATGCTCCTTAGCGTAAGCTTCATACATTCTCCGCAATCTAGGATCCTGCTGGTCTCGCTCATTGCCTAGCTTATAGTCCCAAAGTAAAGATTGAATATAAAGACCTGTCCCACCCACTACGATCGGCAGCTTGCCACGACTGCAGATCGTCGCGATCACTTCTCTGGCAGTCGCTTGAAATTCAGAAACAGAATATCCTTCTGTCACCTCTTTAATGTCGATCAAGTGGTGCGGGATTCCTGACATTTCCTTCTTAGTTACTTTGGCAGTACCAATGTCTAACGTTCGGTAGACTTGCATGGAGTCTCCACTAATAATCTCTCCATTCAACCGTTTGGCAAGTTCAATACTTAAACTTGTTTTGCCTACAGCCGTTGGACCTACGATAGCCAATACTTTTTTCATCTTCGCATCCTACTCTTTACCCGGTGTGCTTTTTCAGGAAAATCAGTAATAATCGCAGCCAGTTTCAAATCGAAGCATTGAATCATAGACTGGTATAAATTAGGTGTCCACGGACGAATCGCTTTAGGAAAATTTGCCACTTGATTACTGTTTTCTTGTACCCACTGATAGCTTGGATGAATCCCTTCAATAAAATCACATTCCATTGCGGCTGCAACTTGTGATCGCGATTTCTTAAGCAGCAAGTCCAATTGTGCATCCGGTTCGATCTCATGAAGGATCCGCAGCGTTTCAAGATTAAAACTGGAATACCAATGAGTAAATGGCCACTCTTGCGTATGGAGACATTTCGAAACAGCCATTTCGATCCCAGGATAATGATAATTCTCAGTCTTTAGTTCTATGTTTAAAATCCCTCGAAAGTTCATCTGCAGCAAAAGATTTAACACTTCCTGCAAGGTCGATACCTTAGTGGCTTTGTATTTTTTTGCAAACCAGCTTCCTGCATCCAGTTTCTTTATTTCCTCAAGTGTTAGCTCTCGAACCAGGCCTTTTCCATCCGTGGTGCGATCCACCGTCTCATCATGCATGATGATTAGCTGCTGATCCTTTGTCAGATGTACATCTAAATGGATACCATCTGCTCCAGTGCGTACTGCTTCAGCAAAAGCAGGCAATGTATTTTCAGGATGCGTTCCACTGCTTCCTCGATGAGCCAAAATAAGCGTCACTGTCTTTCACCTCTTATTTTGCGTCAAAATAACGCAATGGTTGTTTAGTTAATTTGCTCAATTGCATTTTTTTCTCTCGAACAATCTCCATCAATTGATCGGAGAATGACTCCATAACCAGTCTTCCACCCTTATAAGCATACCCACCCATCGTAGCTGTTTCCTCCGGTGACAAAATCACTTTGCGGTGGGAGATATTTTTAAAGAATTCCTCGATCAAAAAAGTTGGCAAATAGAAATTGTTTTGTGCGGTAAAGGATTGGAGATAAATATAGTCATCAATGGTAATATAGCAATCATCAAATGAATTGAAGCTAACATATTCTTCGCTTAGTACCGTTCTTTTTCCTAAAATTTCATTGATTTTTTTATTTAGGAGATTCAAGGTCTCGATCTCCTTTACTTTATGTTCAAGTTCACGCCGCTTAAACTCCGTGCGTTGCATAAATTTAAAGATAATAAATACTGTGATACCAACGATCACAGCCCCTACAATAACTCCCAATAAGCCGATCATTGCTGTTTTCATTTCCATCCCCCTCAACAGTTTGTTTGCGTTATTAATAGTACCATATTTTAATGGTTTTCGGATAGTTTTGCTTTATCAAAAAAACTTGAGTATACTATTTGACCAAAACTGACCAATGTTGTATACTCTTTTTTAGAATTTAGCTATTACTTATGCTAAACTATAATATGAAGAACAATTTTGAGGAGGAGTCACTATGAATTTAGTTCCTACAGTTATTGAACAATCTTCCCGTGGTGAACGGGCCTACGACATTTATTCTCGCTTATTAAAGGATCGCATTATCATGTTGAGCGGACCAATTGATGACAATGTGGCTAACTCTGTGATTGCCCAGCTGCTTTTCTTGGATGCTCAGGACTCTGAAAAGGATATCTATTTGTACATTAACTCTCCTGGCGGGAGCGTATCTGCTGGTTTGGCTATTTTTGATACGATGAACTTTGTGAAAGCGGATGTTCAAACCATCGTTCTTGGAATGGCTGCTTCGATGGGCAGCTTCTTGTTGACCGCTGGCACCAAAGGAAAACGTTTCGCACTGCCAAATGCGGAGATCATGATCCATCAACCACTAGGTGGAGCACAAGGTCAAGCAACTGAAATTGAGATCGCTGCTCGGCATATCTTAAAAACGCGTGAGCGCCTCAATAACATCTTGGCTGAGCGTACCGGTCAACCTCTTGAAGTGATCGAAAAAGACACGGATCGGGATAATTTTATGACGGCAGAGCAAGCCAAGGAATATGGGTTAATCGATGAAGTGATGATTAACAGCAGTGCATTGAGCTAACCGCTTTACAAAAACTGAAAGAATCACATCTGCTTTACCCTAACAAATCAATAAAGTTGATGATTGAAACAAAAAGGCGACCCTCATTTTTTTCGTGAGGGTTGCCTTTTTTAATTATATGACGACTGCGAATGTCGGTTTTTTGATTAAACATATCCTTTAGCTGTCGCTGGTCAATAGCTCAATAAGTCTTCATATCCTATTATATGAATGACGTTTATTCTGCTTTAGAACGTCCAGTTGTATAATCGATCGAAACACCTTGTTGAATATTGTAAATAAACACATTAAAAGAAACTTCCTTATCCTCTATGCTTTGTGCCTCCATTTGTACTCCTCTGGCTACCAGCTCTTCTCCTTTGAAATAAGGCGTTATTCGATATCGAATATGATTACCCGTTTCTTTCAGATACTCAGCTACTTGCTCTTCATAAACCGTCATACCCGGCGAATTCAAGCTGCTGGTGGCTGTCATCAAATTTTTCCAGTTGTTGTTTTCACCGGTCAGGCGAAAAGCAATCAAATGCGCTCGATTGTACAATGGGCGATCTTGATAAAATTTTTGTTGCCAGCCTGTTGGCTTAACATATAAACGCTCTCGTTCCTCTCTTGGAAAAAGACTTTTGTTCAACATGGCATTCGCTGGTCCTACTCGATTGAAAGAATCCAAGTCAGAAAAATGCGTTCCTAAAGGCATTTTCAGGTCTTCCTCCGAAAAATCAGGACGACCATGATTGAGTTGTATCACCTGATGTTCGCCATCGTATTCTGGAATCTCGGCTAATTGCTGGACCTCGATCGTTTTAAGTGAATTATCTGGCTCCAGCGTTTGCGTATAAAGCCCATACAATGCTGCCAACAACAATACGACACTGGATAAAATCTTAGTAGTGGTTTGTTTCTTCTTGCGTGCGATAATGGTCACTCCTCTAATCTGTTTGCAAGCCTGTCGCAGGCTCCTTTGACATCATATACTAAAATGAAGCACCAAAAAAGTCCTTCCCGTATCCTTATTTAAAAAAGCAAAAAATGTCTCGGCACCTTCTGCTCAAATCGTATTATTCGTTTGTTACCCACAATAACTCATCGCTCTTGTAGGGCCATTTCTTAGCGCCATCTTCAACAATATAAAAACGTGATTCGTCAATTCCTTCATGGACCATTACAAAGATTGCACGCTGTGCGCCGCTTCCTCCGCCAGGGCAAACAACATAAATAGGCTCTGTCCCATTCTCAAATACATCTATCTGATCCACCACTTTTTGTTCCAGCTCTTTAGTGTCTACAGGATAAGCAGCTACACTAATTGAATTGGGCAAATGTCCCCGTTGATACTCTGCTTCAGGTTGAATATCCATAATTTGATAACTGCCAGATGACTCTTCTTCGATCACCTGTTTCATTTTTTTAGGCGTAATATATTGCCAGTCGATGTCCTTCTGATCTTTTTTAGCATTCCTTGTTGAACATCCTGCAAACAAAACCAATCCTGATAGGATGACTAAAATAAACAAACCAATGTTGCTTTTCATCTGATTCCCTCTTCCAAAATAAATAAATAATGCTTTTCACAAATTATAATAGCAATCAAAGGGCCATTTATAAAGTACTTTTTAATTTTAACAATAATTTTATAATTTTTATGAATTGAAATTGTTATTTTTATTTAGAAACCAAAAACATCCAATCGTATGACTAAACATCGAATAATCATTTCATTTTTTATTTGATGTTCGATGGGCTATAATCAAGTTACCAAGGACAGGAGGGTGATCTTGATGCAAAAACATTCGGAGCGATCAGAACAGCTGTTGAAACTCGCGGCCATGTTAAGTGCAGTAAGTCTATTCTTAAAAATCATTACCCTTTTCATCGATCGCAAGCAAAAAAGCTAGAAACCTTTTTAGGTTCTAGCTTTTTAAAGCGGGTGACGAGAATCGAACTCGCGACGGAAGCTTGGGAAGCTTCTGTTTTACCACTAAACTACACCCGCATCGTATAAAATATTATATACCTGATTACGATTTGTTTCAAATAAATCCTCACCATTTTTCTTTGTTAGTAAGGAGCAACACTATGGATTCTTTAAATCAAGTTCAAGCAGTTCTCAAAACAGAAGCCCGTTTAATCATTTTTATTTCTTCTAAGTATTGACGTATTTGTCATGTCGACGAACCTCGAGTTCGAGGGATAGCAGAAAAATACGCCTTGCCGTACTATCACTTGGATATTTTAGATGAACCTGAGTTGTCAGGCTATTTCGAAGTATTGACTGTTCCAGCCGTTCTCATTTACTATTCTGGACAAGAGATCCTGCGCCAGGCACGATTCCTTGACTACCAAGAAATTGAAAAACGGATCATGCAGTTACCTGACCAACCTGACCTGTCAGACTATTCGACGTTATTTTGACACAACTCTGCGGGCGAATGAATGATTTTAGACAATAAAAAAAGCAAGTTCGAAAACTTACTTTTTATCGTCATCATTATGATGTAGAAAATAAATCAGTGTTTGTAATTCATTGGTTAAATCAACACTTTGGATGATTACATTACTAGGCGCGTTCAAACGTGCTGCTGTAAAATTCAAGATCCCCTTAATACCAGCATCGGTCAATTGATCAACCACTGGTTGAGCTTGTTGTGCAGGCAATGTTAAAATAGCGATCTCAATTTGCTGGAGTTTGATTTGCTCCACTAAATTGTCCATCGGATAAACTGGAATACCATCAACGATTCGGCCAACAATGTCTTCCTTGACATCAAATGCACAACTGACACGAATGCTGTTGCTTTGATGAAACTTGAACTTTAATAAAGCGCTGCCTAGGTTCCCCACCCCGACGAGTGCCACATTAGTCAGCTGATCATCGTTAAGGATCTTCCCGAAAAAATTCATCAAGTCCTCAACATCATACCCATATCCCCGCTTGCCTAACTCACCAAAATAAGAAAAGTCGCGGCGAATCGTTGCGCTGTCGACTTGAATCGCTTCACTTAGTTCTGTAGAAGAAACCTTTGTTTTACCTGCGTTATTCAAAATACGGAGATAACGATAATACAAGGGCAATCGTTTTACAGTCGCTTTTGGAATTGCGTTTTCTTTCACAATATCTCCCCTTTACAAAATTCTTGTTAGTCAATTTCAAATCCTATAATATCAAGAATAGATAGACAATTGCAACGTCTCTGCTCAAATAATTGTGAAATAATCACGAATTTACTAGAAACCGCACACAATTCTGCCGTCTTAAAAAGAAATATGGTAGACTAGTACCATTGAAAACGATGAATGAGGAAAAATTATGCTATTACTACAAGTAAATCAAGTGGCACGCTATTTTGGTGCTGAAACACTTTTTGAGAATATTCAGCTTGAGGTTTCTAGTCGCGGAAGAATCGGGTTAGTCGGTCGAAATGGGGCTGGAAAGTCTACCTTGTTAAAAATCATTGCTGGTGTTGAAAGCCCTGATGCAGGCCAAATCATTAAGAACAAGCAAACATCATTAGGCTACCTAGCTCAGGATACTGGTCTTGTTTCGAATGAGACCGTATGGAATGAGATGTTAAAGGCTTTCGAACACTTGAGAAAAATGGAAGCCCGTATGCGTGAAGTTGAGCTTACTATCAGTACAGGGGCAGAATCTGATGAACGCTACGAAGCGTTACTAAAGGAATATGACCAGCTGCAACATGATTTCAATGATCAAAATGGCTATGGCTATGAAAATGAGATTCGCAGTGTTCTGCATGGATTCAAATTCGATGACTCCTTTTATGAGAAACCCATCGACACTTTGTCAGGCGGACAAAAAACTCGTCTTGCACTGGCGCGAATGTTGCTGGTCAAGCCCGATATTTTGATTTTGGATGAGCCGACAAACCATTTGGACATTGAAACACTTGCTTGGTTAGAAGATTATTTGCAAGCATACTCCGGTGCCCTGTTGATCGTTTCCCATGACCGATATTTTCTCGATCAGGTCGTCACAGAGATCTATGAAATCTCTAGACAAAAAATGACCCACTACACCGGTAATTATTCGCGCTATTTGGACGTTAAAGCGGCACAAATTGCAAGTGATTGGAAAGCCTATGAGAAACAACAGGCAGAAATTGAAAAACTAGAAGATTTTGTCGCCCGCAATCTTGTTCGAGCATCCACAACAAAACGAGCACAAAGTCGCCGCAAGACCTTAGAAAAGATGGATCGTTTAGACCGACCCGACGGCAAAGAAAAGTCAGCACATTTTATGTTCGATATCGAAAAAGCTTCTGGAAATGTTGTTCTCCAGCTAGAAGATGGGGCAATTGGCTATGAGAAACCATTGGCAGAACCAATCAATCTAGATATTCGCCGTACAGATGCCATTGCTTTAGTCGGTCCAAATGGGGTTGGAAAATCGACTCTGCTTAAGTCGTTGATCGACCAAATTCCTTTTTTAAGAGGAAAACCACATTTCGGAACCAATGTTTCTATTGGTTATTATGATCAAACTCAGGCAGATCTTCATGGAAACAAGACGATTTTGGCTGAGTTATGGGACGAACATCCGACAGTTCCGGAAAAAGAAATTCGATCTGTATTAGGCGGGTTTTTATTTAGTGGAGAGGATGTAGAAAAAACGATTCCCTTGCTTAGCGGAGGCGAAAAAGCGCGGGTCGCATTAGCGAAGCTATCTATGAATAAAGAGAATTTTCTAATTTTAGATGAACCCACCAATCATTTAGATATTGACAACAAAGAGGTTTTGGAGAATGCCTTGATCGATTTTGAAGGAACCTTGCTATTTGTCTCACACGACCGGTACTTTATCAACCGGTTGGCAAATAAGGTGGTCGAGCTGTCTCCTGAAGGCAGCAGGTTGTATTTAGGTGACTACGATTATTATCTTGAAAAGAAAAAAGAAGAAGAAGAAATTGCTGCATTATTAGCTGAAGAAACAACTGTGGTTGACCCTGCGCCTAGAAATAAATTCTATCAAGACAAAGAACAACAAAAGATGATTCGCAGCCTTCGCCGAAAAATAGAGACCCTCGAAGAGAATTTAACGATTTTAGAAACGACTATTGCACAGTTAGAAGAGTCGATGACGCAGCCAGAACTATTGAACGACCATGTAAAGTTGACGGAATTATCTGCCGAACTAGAAGCCAAAAGGCAAGTACAAGAAGAACAGTTGACTCAATGGGAAGAATTGAGTTTAGAGTTGGAAGAAATCACTAGTACGACTTAAGTTGGATGACAAGTTCTCCGTTTTCAGTTTTAATAGGTTTACGGAGGTGTGAATAACTATGAAAAAGAAAAGCAGCCTGTCAACCTTACTGGGAATTTTTCTGGTAGTTGCCGGACTGGGAATTTTTTCGTTGAGATTTCTAGCTCCAAAAACAATTGCCATTCCTTCCTCATTTGCAAACGAAGCAAACCACTATTTAAGTACCTCTGGACAAGATATGACGTTGCTTTTACAAACTGATCCTGCTTGGGGCCAGACGCCCTATGGCAGCGGATCAGAAACAAACGATCTGGCTACTAATGGATGTGCTATCACTTCATTAGCGATGGTTCTCTCATACTACCAAAAGCGGACTGTATTGCCTACTGAGATTTTAGAATGGTCCCAAGATCGTTACTATGTTGAGGGCAGCGGAACGGCTTGGTCGATTTTCCCAGATTTTGCAGATCGTTACCAGTTGTCCTGTCAAGATCTTGGTCTTGATGCTTCTCAAATCCAGGATCGCCTAAATCAAAACCAGCCGATAATTCTTTCTGTTAAACCGGGTGAATTTACGACTATCGGACACATTATGGTCATCAAAAAGGACCTGACAAGTGATCAGATTATCGTTTACGATCCCAACGACTCTCCTGAAAAGGAGCATTTCAAAACGCGTTATGCATTAGAGCCGCTTCTGGCTCAAAGTGTCCATGCATGGAGCTTTGCTCCGATATAAAAAAACAAGGCATCAAAACGTGACTCATCGTTTTGATGCCTGTTTTTTTATACGTCTGTCCAAATTTCTTTAGCTGTATCGATCACTAATTTCAACTTAGCCCATTGATCCTCTTCAGTAACGTGGTTGCCTTCATGCGTTGAAGAAAAACCGCATTGAGGACTAAGGCACAATTGATCCAAAGGCACGTATTTTGATGCTTCTTGGATTCTTTTTTTGAGAATCTCTTTGTCTTCTAAATTAGGAGTTTTTGTTGTAACCAATCCAAGAACTAAACGTTGCTGACCGAGATTCTTTATCGGTTCGAAGCTGCCGGAACGTTCATCATCAAACTCTAAAAAGAATCCATCAAATGCAGCAATCGATAATAAGCGTTTTGCTATTTTATCATACGACCCGTTATACAGCCAATGAGATTGAAAATTCCCTTTGCAAAAGTGAAACGTGATCGCTATATCTGCCGGCTTTTGGGAAAGTGCCTGCTCTGTGATATCGCCGAATGCTTGGATCAACTCATCAGGATCAAATCCATTCTGGGAGATCATTTCACGAAACCGTTCGTCAAACAGTCCACCCCAACTGGTATCATCTAATTGCAGGTATCGGCAACCTACATCATAAAATGCTTGAATAGCCGCTTGATACGTGCGCACCAAGTCTTCTTTGAATGTTTCAATAGAAGAGTAAATTGGATTTTCTTTGTACTGCTTGGACAAGATCAACGAGTCCAAAAAAATCATATTCGGTCCAGGAATCGTCTGTTTTGCTACTGTCTCACCGGCGTGTTTCTTAGTGAATGTAAAATGCTTTAAGAATGGATGATTTTCATTGAATGACAATTTCCCGCTCACATAAGTCCCTTGTGCTTCAGTAGTGATTCCAAATGCCGTCGTTGTAAAATCGTAAACGGTGATCCCATTCAATCCAGCAATAAAATCAAGATGCCACCAGCGGCGACGAAACTCCCCATCCGTAACTGCCTGCAATCCGACTGACTTTTGTTTTTCAATTACGTTTATGATTTCTGCATCTTCGACAGCTGTTAATTCTTCCTTGGAAAGTTCTCCCAGCTTACATTTTTCACGTGCCTCTTTTAAAGCGATTGGCCGCAATAAACTACCCACCTGATCAAATCGAAATGGTATTTTTTCCATTCTTTCACACTCCTTTTTTATTTAAAGACGCAAAAAAGCCTTAGACACCTAAAAAGATATCTAAGGGCAAACATTTGCGGTACCACCTTATTTTTTACAGCTATTTGTTGCGTGCTGTCTCGAACAGTCTCCATTCGGACACTGTTGCCAGCTAACGGGGCTAGCCGTACCTTCTTACTTATCAGAAGATCCACTCAAAAGCCATTTTCTGAACGAACGAATTCCATCTCTTTTCAGCTGCCGAGACTCTCTGTTAGAACCGTGATCGATCATACTTTCTTTTTCATCGTGTTTTATATTTTTTCTAAGATACCAAAAATCTGTAAGCAATGTCAATAGGGTTTGTGTATTAATTTTGAACCTGAGAGCTTCCACAAAAAGGATCCGCAGTCTTTTTGCGGAAGTTTCAGATTGAAATGGTATCCTATTCAGGGGGAAGTGATCTAGGATGTACTTTTATATTACCTTCCCCTCTTGAAGATTTTTCGACGAATTCTTAAAAATGAATCGTCCTTTTAAAGAATTTTAATGTCTCCGCTTCATACCAGAATCATTTTCTGCATTCTCAAGGGGTGTGACCACACAATGCCAAACTACGATTTTGTTCGAACTATAAAACCTGCCGCCTTCACATAGACGACAGGTAATGACTATACTATTTCAGTGTATTTCTCATCATTTCTAATAATAGACTTACATCTTTTGGCTTAGTATCCCCTGTTTTTGAATCAATGATCGAGCTGTATACATGTGGAATGATTTTTTTCACTCCAGCATCTACAGCAATTTGCACGATTTCCTCAAAATTATCCAGATCGATCCCGCCTGTTGGCTCTAAGTAAAAGTCTTGTCTCGCACAAGCTTCTGCTACTGCTTTATACTCTTCAATATGTGCTAGACCCTTCATCGGGAAATATTTGACAGAACTAGCTCCCATGTCCTTTAATAAAGCAATCGCTGTATCGATTGGAACCTCTGCAGGTGTCTCTTTTGAACTTAATGGACCAGTAGCAATATTGACAAAGCCTACCTTGCCAGTTGGAGACACTAGTGCATTAACTACGGTATCATTTTGTCCAAGTACCGCTCTTGATGTACCAGCCCCTGTAAAAACCTGATTCACGTGTTGAGGTTGTAATACGGCCGACAAACGAGAGACCATGGCACTTTGATTGGGATCACCCGCTCCTAAACCAACCGATAAAGCGTTATTTGTAGCAGTTTGGTACTTTTTCATGTCTTCAGTGGCTGCTTCATCGCTGTCATAGTTTTTCGAAAGCACACCTAATACAACATGTCCTTCCGCTGCTTCATAACATTCTTTCGCATTCTCGACTGAATTGGCTAAAACATTTAAGCAAATTCGATCTGATAAATAATTTGGTATTAATGACATTTTTTACTCCTCTTTCATGATTTCTTTCAGACGTGCTGTAATAGCAGCCATTTCCCGCTGATTTACTGAACGGACATCAAACTCAATGATGCCGTTATTCGACTGATATTCTCGAGTATACACAGCTGGATCACCTGCTTTTAATTCTTCGATTACTTGTTTGGCTGATTTTCCTTCCGTAACCTTGACACTGGCACGGTAGATGTCCCGGCCCGCTCCATCCTGAACGATATTTCCTTGCAAGCCACAAATCTCATTGATGGCTTCAATAAAAGGAGCCAAACGTTCCTGCATGGACTTTCCAGATTCACTGCCAAATGTCAGGTAATCCTCAACTGCCTGAGTGAAGCCTAAAATATTATCTTTGCCAATTTTCATTGAGCGACCTAATCCCTTGCTTTGCAAACGTACCCACTCAATATACTTTTTCTTTCCAATAACCATCCCAGCACTAGGCCCCTCTATGGCCTTAGCACCAGAATAAATCACTATGTCTGCGCCTTGTTCAATATATTTTGATAAGTCCTCTTCCGCCGCAGCATCAACAATCAGCGGGAGCTGATGTTTTTTCGCAATCTCCGCAGCTTCAGCTACTGACAGCATGCTTTTTTGAACAGTATGATGACTTTTGATATATAGAACCGCAGCCGTTTTTTCAGTAATCATCATTTCAATGTGCTCAGGTGAACACATGTTAGCATATCCTGCTTCAACGACCTGACCACCACCCTGTTCGACCATAACTTCAACAGCTGTCCCGTAGTCAACGTTATGCCCCTTTGGTAAAATAATCTCTCTTTTTTCAATTCGAGCGGTGTAAGGATGATAGGTATGATAGATATCTCCACGACCAATAATTCCTGCCACAGATTGAGCAATACCAGCAGATGCAGATGAGACAATTTGAACATCCTCTACCTTTAAGAGCTTTGCTAGATAAGCCCCTGTTTTCATAGCCAAATCACTCATCTCAAAAAAGTGTTCCCCACCAAAACGCTGCGCAGCCAAAACATTTTCCGAAACCTTCGATACGCCTAAAATGGTCATTCGACCTGAAGCATTGATTACATGCTTCAAGTCGAATTTTTTATAATTGATTGTCATATATTTCTCCTCCAATGACCGTCTGTACGGGTATGATCCTTTCCCTAGTTTGACGGGTATTTCCATTGGAGTCAACTAACACCTTTTCTTCCTCAACAATTTTGAACACCGTTAGATCGGCATCACAGCCAACTTCCAAACGCCCTTTTTGAGTAAAATGAAATTGAGCGGCAGCCGCAACAGTGATTTTATCGATAATTTCTTCCCACGAGTAGCCCACGACATGAAGCTTCTCTAAAGTTGTAGCCAGATCGTAAACTGGACCATTTTTTCGATTGCGAATATAGATGTCTGTACTGATGGTATTTGCCTTCATTCCCTCTTTGAAAGCCGCTTCAGCGACATCAAAATTGAAACTATCTGTACCATGACCGATATCGAATAGAATTCCTTCCTTATGAGCCTTCCAGGCGAAATCTTTTATCTGATCGGTTTCTCGATTCAAAATACCATTGACCTTGCCATTGAAGCAGTGCGTCAAAATATCCCCTTCGCTCATAACCTCTAAAATATCAGTTAATTCCGGTGGTGCAGATCCAATATGCACCATCAGCGGCAGCCCTAGAATTTCGTTTTGAATTTCTTTAGCCAATTTCAGAGGTGTGATTCCATTCTCTCCAATGACCGTCTTACTCATGCGAGCCTTAATTCCTACGATAAACTCCGGCAAGTCTGTGATCGCTTGTTTCACTAACTCTGCCTGTACTTTTGTGAGATCTGCCAGTTCATCCTGCTCAACGATGCCGAATTTAGAAATATTCAACAGCGCATAAACGTTGGTTTTTGCCTGCTGTGCCAATTCGTAAAAATGCCGAACATTTTCTGCGCCCGTTGTTCCAGCATCGATAACCGTTGTTACACCCTTTTCAACCCCGATTTCATCTGGATAATCGTAATACAGCTCCATTTCCTGGTAGCAGTGAACATGACTGTCGATCCAACCGGCAGACACATAATTTCCAGCTAAATCCAATACTTTCAGATCTCCTGCTTCAATCGATTCTGCTACCTCTAAAATTTTCCCTTCAGAGATAACCAGTTCGATGGGGTCTCCATTAATTAGTCTTCCGTGTTTCAGTACAATTTTAGACATCATTTCGTCCTTTCTACTGTTCCAAGGTTACAGGGAATAAGGCACCTAAGATCATTGCACCGAGGATTGCGCCACCGGCAATTGGTTTTTTCCACTTATAAAAGACAATTGCACCAATCGTTGAGCCAATACCGATAGGAATAGATGCTCCTGCCGCACTCAAAATAATCAACGGCCCCAGGAAGCGCCCTGATTGATTCCCAGCTCCCATCATAATATCCGCACCAAAAGTCGAGTTCGATTGATTGATAGTGAATTTACGAATCAAAATGATGATTCCGCCGACCAGCACACCAAGGATCGCACCTGTGACTAATGCCAAAGGGAAGCTTTCGATCGGTGCAGTAATTCCCATTGAAAGAAAAATTGCTGGGATACCAATTCCTAGTCCAGTCAAGATCGATCCGCCTAGATCTAGAATCCCTACAAGAGAACCTTCTAAGATACGTGCAAATAGAAAGCTTGCTCCGAAAGCTGCAGCGGCTCCATACGAACCTCCGTCTAGACCAGCTTTCAGCATTGCAACGATCGATACTTCATTAAAGGCACCTACCCCATATTGAACATACATGTGTGTTCCTGTAAATACTGCCGACGCCATTAATCCCACTAAAATCGGGAATGACCAATCAGCAAACCAGAAACTCTTTTTCTTTTGCTCTTCAGTCAAATCTGTAATTTCCATGAATTGCTCCTCCTAAATCAAATCTTTCTACTCATTTAAAATCACTATTATTTCACTGTGAATACTTCATGCAGATTGTTCAACCAAGCTGGAGCATCCAGTTTGAAGCTTTCCAGCAATTGCAAATCGAATCCACGGAAGAATCCGCTGAAAACAAACAATAAGATAGCGGCAGTTAAAATGATCTTAGTAATCTTTGTCCAGCCTTGATCGTCTACACCCTTACCGACTAAAATCCCTAATACTACACCAGGGACTGCATTGCCCATGATCATTTGTGCAATTGCTCCAAAAAGAGTTCCCCAAAAGCCAGAACGTTTTCCTGCATCTATAGCAGCTAACCAAAAGAGAACTGGCATCACGATGTTGATCAGCGTTGTTGCTGCAGGTACCAATACCGCGACTGCTGTAACTTGCAACGCTTCAGGGATTGCAGCCGCAGTCGTGTTCAAGAAGGCTACTAACGCCATTCCTATCACCGCACCAGAGAAGCCCATCTTTTTAGGATCATGCATTGTTTGTGCAACATTTTTATTTTTTAGAAGCAATGCAGCTGTGGCCCAGTTCGGTACAACACGGTGCGTCACATCCTGTGTGAATGCCCCTGCTCCTACTGCTGATGCCCATGCATTAAAGAAGAAGCCCAACCCGAAAGAGAAATGGGATGCTGGATCCCCTTCACACGCATTCATTTCACCAAGTGTTCGGAAAGCCCCTAATCCTTGTGTGCTCGGCGCATGAAACATTCGAGCTGCTCCAGCTCCGGCTGAAAAGCCCAGCAGTCCGCCGATGACCAATGATTTCAATAAAATAATTACAAAATCCACGTTTTACTCACCCTTTTACATTTTTTTTGATAGAAACGGAAATGAAATCGAATCTGGAGCTGATTGATCCATCTGCTTAAATACAACGTTATTCATTTGAATCGTCGACAGCTCCACCTCAACTTTCAACTTTACGGCATAGTCTACCCGTTTCCTTGGCATAAAGAAGAACAAAAATCGCTCTGTATACTGTTGTTCTTCAGCAGAAAGTACAGTGACTTCTTTAGGCTCGATACGCAAGATAACATCTTGTGATCCTTTTAATACTTGCTTCTGTATTTTATTCAAGGCATCTGAAAATGCGGCTGTCTTGCTTTCTCCTTTACCCTCAACGATCAGGCTTTGCTGTATTTTTGTTGTTGTGTCCACCTGTACTTCCCCTTTCATTACGCGCCGTATTTCTTGATATATGCTTCTGTTAGTCGTTTCCCTAATTCTTCAACGTCCATGAATCCAAAGCCTAATACTGTGTTTCCATCTTCGATTGCTGTAACGCCCTCTTCAACAGAGCGCATGCCATGACGCTCTTTATACCCATATTTTGTCGCTGCAGTTAGCGCTCCTGCTCCGCCGCTTCCGCAAAATGAGATCCCTAAATCTGCATTTTCCTGCTGCATAACATCTCCCAGACGCATATCTGCTCCCATTCCTGGAACAACGACTGCCCGTCCGCCTGCTGCTTCAACACCTTTTGCCACGTTTTGTCCTTTTCCTAAACGATCTGCGATGACTACTGTTACCATGTTTATTCCTCCTAATTATTGATTAATTTTGTTTAGCACTTTCAAAGTGAATCGATAAAACATAGATCTCGTCTTCGGCAAGTCCGCCGATTTTCTCAACGACATTTCTTGAGATCTGCATTGCCTCCTTCGAAACCTCATTGAACATTTCAGGATCTACAGTGGGAATCGTAGTGCCTTCCTTTTGTCGTAAGATCATTTCATTCAAGTGATTGATCAAGATCGTCCATTGCAGCTCCGTTGGTTCGATTTGATAGGTTGTTACTAAATTATCTGTGTAGTCGACAATTGCTTTCAATTCTTCAGGATAAACACTCTTCTGAAAAATCTGCTGACTCTCTTCTGTTACTTTCATTGCCTTTTCTTTCCTCCTTGCTTTTTTTGTCGACATAATTGAACAATGCCGTTAACTCCGCTTCATTGACAGCCAAATCATTTTCAGAGAATAGCTGCTCGATTGCTTTGAACAGGTGACGGTCCTGAAAGAGCGTGTGATGATCTACGTTGCCCTCCAACTCATATTGTTGCTTAAAAATAATGCGATGAACCATCAAGAAGACATGCAATAAAAAGGCATCTTCGATTTCCTTTTTTAATCGCTGGGCAAACAGTTTTCTTAAGCCTTCATAGAGGATAAAGCCCTTCAAAATGACTTCTTTTGTCGCTTCCTCAGGTGCTGTACCAAGTTGAGTACGATCAAATCGCACGTACGATGCCGCCGGTTGTCGATTGACTGCGGTTTTCTTTGTAAACTCCTTGATGGCTTCAATATCCTCTCGCGAGGGAATGGCGTTCACCTTGATCAAAGGACAATTGATTCCTTCGATGGGAAAAATGCTGACCACCAAATCAGGCTTATGCGTACGGATCATTTCCACTGCGTTTAAAACGGATGCAAAGCTGACGATTTCTACATTGGAAATCTCTTCTTCGATTTTTTGTTGAATCAAACTGGTTACCCCTAATCCCGTTGAGCATACATACACGATGCGAACGATTCCCTGCTCTATCTTTTCCTTTTCAAAATGGACCATAAAATGGAGTGCAATGTAGGAGATAAAGGAATCATTGATCAAATAACGCATCGCACTCGGTAGAACCTTGCGACAGGCTTTCTTTATTGCTGAGAATAATGCTGGATGCATCCCCTTGATATCATCGATAAAAGGATTGTATTCATTCAAATATAAATGCTTTTTTCCCAGTCGCAAGGACAGGTGAGCAAACAGGTTCGTCAGCAATTGCGGGTTTTCATCGAATGACACATTCATATCCTTAGATATAGAGTCAATCAATTGAATAGACAGCTGCAGTGTATCAGGATGTTCTTCCTCTACCGTCAAATCACTGCAAATATATTCATATTCATCTCTGAGTATCGGCAAACCATAATGAGAAAAGACCAATTCCATCAACATCATTGGAATGTCTTGATTTTTCAACAGCGTTTGTCTTTCCTGAAGCAAAGTAAATGAACCAATTGATTTATGAATCAGCAGCCGGCTAGTGGCGATTGCAACCCGAAACGTGATTGCCAGCAACTCCGCATAATTGAATTCGTTCATTACGTTAGGAGCCAATAATTCTGCTGTTTTATCGATCACCAATTGATAAACTTCATAAAAGGGAAGACCTTTGCCGATATGAATCGGATGCTTGGCCGGTTCTAACGGATCAGTCAATCGATGCATAATTTGATAGATATCATACTCTGTAAGGCTGTGATGCAAGAGATAGTCCATCAAAAACCGGCATTTTTCTTCCGTGCCTTCTAGCCAAAATCCTTGTCCGCTTTGTCTTTTCAAAACTAAGCCGTATTTGAATGCAAATTCTTCGACCTTCTCTAAATCAGTCATAATGGTATTCTTTGAAACATCCATTGAATCCGCTAACCTTTTTGCCGTCGTTACCGTTTCAGAAAACAAGAGACAAAGAGTGATCTGATCAATTCTTGCCTTTTGATCCAAGTAAACGTCAAAAAATTTCTCTCCAATGAGTTCATTTTTTAGAGCGATTCGCTGCGTTTCCGTCAGTTCAAACCAAAAACCTTTGCTGCGTTGCGCATGCAATTCGATTTCACGTTCATACAACCACAGGCGAATATTGTCCAAGTCATATTTCACTGTGCGCACGCTTACAAGAAATTGATCAGACAATTCCTTTGTCGTGACACTTTTTTCACTGTCCAGCAGCTTTAATAAAATTTTGATCTCTCGTTTCGATAATTGCATCATCCGTTTATCTCCTTACACTTGCTACTATAATCATGAAAATCACTTGTCACAATACAAACCTATTGCACTTACTTAAGTGCAATGCTTCACCAAAATCTAAATTCTTTTCTTTGCAGGATTGCGCTTTTTGAGCACCAGAACAGACGAAATGCTGATTATTCACAAAAAATCCGATTGCACTAATTCTTTTTTCTTACCTAATTTCATTATGCAATTGCACTAAGAGGATTGCTTGTCTTTTTTTTTAGGAGTTCTAAATAATTCAAACAAAAAAAGAATGGACCGAGATCCATTCTTCTCCTGGAGCTGCTACATCTTATTCGGTGCATGAACGCCCAACAACCGCAAATCCTCTTTCAAGATCGTAGTCACGGCTGAAACCAATGCTAGACGCGCATCCTTTTGTTCATCTTCGACCAATATTTTGGTATGTGCATAGTATTTATTGAAGGCTTGGGCAACTTTCAATGAATGCTTGGCAATCACGGATGGTTCATATTGGTTGGCAGCCTGCATAACGACCTCAGGATAATTTTGTAAAAGCTTGATGATTTCCCAGCTGTCCCCATCATTTAATGCGTAAACTGCCTCGGGATTAGGTGTAAAACCCGCTTTATCCAAAATCGTCATAGCGCGTGCATGGGTGTATTGCACGTAAGGTCCCGTCTCCCCTTCGAAACGAACAACCTCTTCCAATTCAAAATCGAAATTATTCAAACGATCATTTTTTAAATCATGAAAGACTACTGCACCTACCCCTACTTGGCGGGCTACCTCCTCTTTGTTTGGCAAATCAGGATTTTTCTCGACGATTTGATTCAAAGCAGATTCGATCGCTTCGTTTAGAACCTCTTCTAATAAAATGATTTTGCCTTTTCGAGTAGACAGTTTTTTACCGCCCTGAGTGATTAATCCGAATGGTACATGCGTCATTTCATCCGACCAATCAAAGCCCATTTCTTTTAACACAGCCTTCAATTGTTTGAAATGAATACTTTGCTCATTGCCTACAACATACAAAGATTTCACAAAATTATAGGTGCGTTTTCGATATATTGCTGCTGCTAGATCTCGTGTAATATACAATGTTGCACCATCAGATTTCTTGATTAGTGCAGGATTTAACTCATAAGCTGAAAGATCCACGATTTCCGCACCTTGATCTTCCTTCAACAAATGCTTTTCCTCCAACATCGTAACGACCTCAGCCATTTTATCGTTATAAAAGGCCTCACCATTGTATGAATCAAACGACACTTCCAGCATTTGATAAATTTTATCGAACTCTTTTAATGATTCGCTGCGGAACCATTTCCACAATTCAACGGCCTCTTCATCATTCTCTTCTAGTTTTTTGAACCAAGCGCGTGCTTCGTCTTCTAAAGCAGGCTCGCTCTCTGCAACTTCATGGAATTGAACATATAAACGCAAAAGTTCTGTAATCGGTTCAGCTTTCACTTTTTCCTCGGAACCCCATTTTTGGTACGCAACAATCAGTTTGCCGAATTGCGTGCCCCAATCTCCTAAGTGATTGATTTTGACTGGTTGAAAGCCTACCTTATCCAGAATAAGACTGATGGAATTGCCGATCACCGTGGAACGCAAGTGTCCCATAGAAATTGGCTTAGCAATGTTAGGAGAGGACATATCGATAGTGACATTCCCTTTATTTCCAATCACACTGTCTCCGAAAGTGCTGCCCTCTTTAGCAATCTCTTTTAACACTAGGCTTGAAATAACTTCTTTATTCATGAAAAAGTTTAAGTACGGTCCTACAACATCAATTTTTTCAAAACGATCGCCATTGATCTTTTTAGCTAAATCGGCTGCAATCTGCTGAGGTGCTTTCCGGTAAATTTTTGCCAAAGCAAAAGTTGGAAAGGCCACGTCTCCGTGTTCAGCAGACTTAGGGTTTTCTAAAAGCCTTCCAACTTCCTCTATTGTCAACTCTTCCTTTACCGCCTCAAAAATAGCCTGTGCGACGATTTCCTTGTTGTTCATCCTGATTTCCTCCTATTGGTTCATCTTCTACAAAATTCCTACTACTCGTATTGGTTTACAAAAAAATGCCATCCTGCATGTAAAATGCAGAACAAATCGCCTTAAAAACAAAAAAAGTCTCTGATGAAGTTATCATCAGAGACGAGATTTCCCGCGGTACCACTCTTATTGTCTTACGACCATCTTTACTATAACGGTAGCTGCCGTTTCCTCTCCAAAGTGCGCCCTCTATCTTTGTTTATCCGGCTCACACCCTCCCGAAATCGCTAAAAAACAGTCGATAGACTTCTCTTTGTCATTGACGAAATAGTTATCTGGATTTCATAGTACCAGATAACCCAAAGAAGTCAAGGTTAAACTTTAGGGATAAACAAATTTCCCAGAGTAGCAGCCATTACAGCCTTGATGGTGTGCATCCGATTTTCAGCCTGCTCAAATTGATACGCATAATCTGATTGGAAGACTTCATCGGAGACCTCCATTTCTGCTAGTCCGGATGATGCTTGGATCTCTTTCGCAACTTCCGTTTCCAAATCGTGAAAGGCTGGCAGACAATGTAAAAAGATCGTTTCTTTTTTACCTGTTTTGTTGATCATTGCTTGATTCACTTGATAAGGCAGCAGTAAATCGATCCGTTTTTGGAATTCTGCTTCCTCACCCATAGACACCCAAACATCCGTATAAACCACATCGGCTCCTTTGACGCCTAAATCGATGTTGTCTGTCACTACGATTTCAGCCCCTGATTTTGCTGCGTACTCCTCAGCTAAACTGATCAATGACTCTTCCGGATATAATTCCTTCGGGGTCACAATGTGCATGTTTACTCCCAAAATTGCCCCCGTGATCAATAAGGAGTTTGCCACATTGTTTCGACCATCCCCGGCATAAGCCAGCGTCAACCCTTCAAGTGTACCAAATTGCTCTTTGATTGTTAAAAAATCTGCCAACATTTGAGTTGGATGCCATTGGTCAGTCAACCCGTTCCAAACAGGAACACCGGAAAACTCTGCTAACTGCTCCACCGCTTCCTGAGAAAAACCTCGATATTCGATGCCGTCGAACATACTGCCTAACACTTTTGCCGTGTCTTTCACAGACTCTTTCTTCCCTAATTGAATATCATTTTTTCCTAAATACTCTGGATGAGCCCCTAAATCAATTGCAGCTGTCGTGAATGCAGCTCGTGTCCTAGTAGAGGTTTTTTCAAACAGCAAAGCTATATTTTTCCCGGCTAGGTAGTGGTGTTGAATATTTTTTTTCTTTAATTGCTTAAGATGAGCAGCAAAATCAATCAAATAAAGCAGTTCATCCTTTGTAAAATCAATCTCCTTTAAAAAACTTTTCCCTTGAAATACTGAATTCATAATTTTTTCCTCCCGAATATTTAAACAATAAACGTGTAAAATAATCTATTTTTATACACAATAGCAGAATTTGATGAAAATAGCAATGCTTCTTTTCTTTCTTGTTTAAATCCTCTATGATAAAAGGGTGCATTTAAAATCGAGTGTGGAAACTCGGACTGGTTCGAAAACTTCCCAGAATAAAAAACTAAGTATCTCTTGATGAAGGGGTTGTACTGTCCATTTGCAAACTGTTCATCAGAAAGAAGGAGGTTAGAAAAAATGCAAAAGGTGATTATTGATTGTGATCCTGGAATCGATGATGTCTTAGCTCTAGAGTACGCGTTACGTTCAGAGGAGCTAGAGGTTCTTGCAGTGACCGTTGTAGCAGGAAATGTTCCGGTTGATCTAGGTGTGGAAAATGTGTTCAAAGTTTTGGAACGCTGTCAGCGACTGGATGTCCCAGTCTATACTGGTGCGGCCCAGCCTTTACACAAGACCTTCGTATCTGCTCAAGATACGCACGGGATGGATGGGCTTGGAGAGAGCAACATTCCAAGAACATCGATGATTAAGGTTCAACCTACATCTGCATCAGATTTTTTAGCAGATTTTTTTAGCGAGAAGCAAGACGTGGGTATCATTGCTCTTGGACCTTTGACGAATATTGCCATGGCGCTGGGCAAAAACCCTTGTTTAGGAAAACATTTGACTCGCTTTGTAACGATGGGTGGAACCTATAAAAGTCATGGAAATTGTTCGCCTGTGGCAGAGTTTAATTATTGGTGCGACCCGGAGGCTTCAGCCATCGTTTATCAAGATCTCGGCTGTCTGATCGAAATGGTTGGCTTGGATGTAACCCGTCAGATTGTTTTGACACCGAATCTTTTAAATTATTGTTCGAGAATTAATCCGCATGTGCACCAGTACATGGAAAGAATCACTCAATTTTATTTTGATTTTCATTGGAAATATGAACATCTTCTTGGTTGTGTGATCAATGACCCTCTAGCTGTTGCTTATTACATTGACCAAAGCCTTTGTCAAGGCTTTGACAGTTATACCGCTATAGAGACCAACGGCATCAGTCTTGGACAGACACTGGTTGACCGTTACGATTTTTGGCAAAAAGAGGTGAACAGCCGGATTTTAGTATCGGTGGATACTCGCCGCTTTTTCACCCAGTTTTTGACCGTCCTTTTAGATGCACCAGAAGCTTTGATCGCTTCTGATCTAAATCAATTACAGTTAGGATGAGTCATTTGAAAAAAACAACTCCCCATCAGCTTGCTTTGATGGCATTGGCCGTTGCTCTGAACATTGTTTTAGGAAACCTCGCTTTATTCTTGAGGCTTCCAATTTATTTAGATGCAGTGGGTACGATGCTTTCAGCTGCTGCATTTGGTCCTTTTGCTGGAATTCTTACTGGATTATCCAGCGCATTGATCACAGGACTTACAACCGATCTTTTTTCTCTTTACTTTGCACCTGTTCAAGTTTGCGTAGGTTTGATGACTGGGCTGCTCGTGTATCGACAAACCTTTAAGGGTCCCCTCATCATTAAGGCATTGCTGATCACGATTCCTGGTACGTTCATTGCTTCGCTCATCACCGTTCTATTGTTCGGAGGAATCACTTCTTCTGGATCCAGCATGATCGTACAAATCCTGAATGGATTAGGGCTCAATCAAACATTGAGTGTCTTTCTCGTACAGCTTGGAACAGATTATTTAGACCGATTTCTAGCGTTGACCCTCGTCGTTGGTGCCTTAAGAATAATGCCGAGTTATAAGAAACGAGTGTTGTAACCTTTGAGAACATCCTTTCTGAGTGTTCTTTTCTATAAAAAAGAGACGAGACTGTAGCATAAGTCTCTGAAAAACCCTCCAGAAATGACGTGATTTGTCTGTTTTTGGAGGTTTTTTGTAAAATAAAAGAGTACGGGATCACTCCCATACTCTAAGTCATTCAACCCTCGAAAAGATCAAAATCATGCATCCAAATTATACTATGAATCGACTCACCTCAGATATCTCATACTTCCTATTTTCCAAAGGAAGACAGCACTGCGTTATCAATGAATAGGTCGAATCTCTTGAAATAAATGACTCCTAGACTCTAGACAACTTCTCGTTGAAAAGCAGCACTGGGTTCCGCGTTCAAATCCATAGCCGCCGTGTGTTGTTTTCTCAACTCCACATGTGCAGCAGCACCAATCATTGCTGCATTGTCTCCACACAATCGCAAAGGTGGAATAATCAGAGTCAAGTCGGGCATTTGTTCTTCCAGTGTCTGTTGCATTGCATCTCGCAGACCTTGATTTGCTGCAACTCCGCCAGCAATGATCAACTGATATACCGGATAATTCTGACAAGCTCGAAGTGTTTTTGTAACTAACACTTCAATGACACTTGCTTGAAAACTTGCAGCAAGATCTTTACTATCTAACTCTTCGTCCCGTTGCTGTGCATTATGGACCAAATTAATAAACGCACTTTTTAATCCGCTAAAGCTGAAATCAAAGTTGTCCTCTTTGATCATCGCACGTGGAAAGTGGAAAATATCTTCTCCTTCATGTGCTAGTCGATCAATTTCTTTGCCGCTTGGATAGGGTAACCCGAGCACTCGTCCGACTTTATCATAAGCTTCTCCGGCTGCATCATCTCTAGTTTCTCCAATGATTTGATATGAACCATCCTCCACCATATACACTAACTCTGTGTGTCCTCCACTGACTAAGAGGGCCATCAGAGGAAATTTTAGAGGCTGAGTCAACCGAGCTGCATAAATATGTCCAGCCATGTGATTCACCGGAATCAGCGGCAATCCGTGAGCCCAAGCAAACGCCTTCGCTGCACTTAGACCAATAAGTAACGCCCCGACCAGTCCCGGACCATATGTTACAGCAACAGCTGTCAACTCTTCGGGAGCGATACCGGCTTCTTCCAGTGCTTCTTCCAAACAAATTGTAATTTGTTCCACATGGTGCCGACTGGCCACTTCAGGCACCACTCCGCCAAACCGTTGATGACTTTTGATTTGAGAGGCTACAATGTTGGAAAGGATCGCTTCTCCATTTTTTACGATCGCTACACTGGTTTCATCACAACTGCTTTCTATTGCTAATATGTATTCATCAATCTGCATTTGCTTCATTCACCCTCATACTCATTAAAATAGCATCCTCGATCGGATGCGCATAATACTTTTTTCGAAGGCCGGTTTCTTTAAATCCGTACTTCCCATAAAACTGACGTGCCGACTGATTGGAGGCACGTACTTCTAAAAAGATTTGCACGATTCCCTGCTCTTTCGCATAGTCAATCAATCGCTGGATGAGATGAAAGCCAAATCCTTGGCCTTTGTATTCTGGACGAACGGCAATGTTCGTAACTTCCAGCTCATCCAATACCTGATGAACCCCAACAAAGCCAATCACTTGCTGCTTCTCCTCAAGGATAAAATAATGACTATGTGACAAAGCGATATCCTCAGCGAAAATCTTCTTAGGCCAAGGAGAACCAAACTCGTAAGCGTGTTGACTGATTTCCCATACTTGTTCAGCTAACTCCTGATTTATTGATTCCTTAATGATCATTCTTCCTGTAACCTCTTAATCATCTCCAACGCATCTTCATGATCTTCCGTGTAATAATTCCTGCGAATGGACAGGCTTTCAAACCCAAGACGCCGATACAGTCTCTGGGCATCCTTGTTACTGACCCGCACTTCTAAAGAGAGGGTGATACAGCCATTCATTATAGCGAATTTTTCAACTTCGTCAATCAAATAGCTGCCTAATCCCGCGTTTTGCGCATCACGCCGCACGGCCACATTTGTAATGTGAGTATCATTTCCGATCACACGACAGCCAATGAACGCGACAATCTCTTTTTGACGAATCAGACACGCGTAAAGATGGTGAATTGGTGAATGGATCTCCGATAAAAAGGCACTCTTGGTCCAAGGTGTTTCACCAAAATAAACATCCTTTTCTAATGCAATCAACTCTTTGATATCAGCATCCATGATTGATCGAAGAATATAATCTTCTTGATTAATGGATACTTTCTTAGGTTGTGCTAAAGGAGATCTGCGAATAAAAAAAGTTTTGATCAGTCCACTAAATTTTTTCAACATAATCCGTATCCTCAGATGGGTGAGTTTTCAACCAATTTTCTTCTGCTTCTACACGTTTTAAATAGTCTGGAACAAAAGAGTGAATGTCTTCTACCGTATTTTGCTCCAAACCCAATCTTCCCAAACTTACTGCATTGGGTAAATTGAATTGATCCTCAGTAATAATGTTAGCATCCGGCAATCGTTCATAAATCAGAGTTTGAAATTTTTCCGCCTCACCGACAAAAATAGCCGGTTCCTTGAGATTATCCAGCAATTCGTCCAGCGAGACATGCTGATCCGAAAAAACAGCTTTCAATTGTTGATCTTCCCAACGATACCCGCCAGCATAAACATTTTTTCTTCTGGCATCAAACAGCGGAACGATCAAAGAATCCGTTCGAAAATTTGCCGCAATACTGGCCAAGCTTGAGACTCCGACCAACTCGATCTTCAATGTATCTGCCAATGTCTTCGCTGTCGTAACCGCAATTCGAATTCCTGTATAAGAACCTGGTCCTTGGGCAACTACGATACGATCCAAATCCTTCGGTATCAGACCACTGGCCTTCATTAATTGTTCGATCGCAGGCATCAATGTCAGGCTGTGGTTCATCTTACGATTCAGCTGCATCGAAGCGATCACCTGCTGATCCTCTAAAACTGCGACCGCCAAGCCTTGGTTGGATGTATCGAATGCCAATAGTTTCATAGAAATTTTCCTCGCTTTCAGATACCACATTTTATCATAAAATCAATCGTCCTTATAGCTCTCTTATAGAGATTTTAAATTAGGCCCTGATAAAGACGGCTAACTGAAAAAGATGCAGAAACCTTCCAAAATAGGAAAGTTCTGCATCGCTTAATTAGTCGATTCACGTAAAACCAGTTCGGTGCCCAACATGATTTTTCTTGGGACAGGGGCCATTTCTTTGTATGCATCTAAAACAGTGGAAACCGCAAGTTCCCCCATCCATTCCGTTTCGACTCGCACTGTGGATAATTTGGGAGAGACATATTTGGCTACACTAACATCGTTAAATCCAATCACTGAAATATCCTCTGGAATTTTTAAGCCTTTCTCCTGAAGCGCCTGTATAGCACCAAGAGCCATGGCATCACTGGAAGCGAACAATGCAGTCGGATAGTCGTTTGATTCACGCAAAAATCGGGTCACAGCTTGTTTGGCGCCTTCCACTGAGAAAGGTGCCTCGATTGAGAATTTCTCCTGATAAAGATTCAGTTGTTTCAGTTTTCTGCGAAATGCCGAAAAACGAGGGTCCTCAATCAATTGTTGATGGTGCTTTGTAAATTCGATTCCTGATAAAATACCAATTTTGTCGTGGCCTTTTTGGATAAAGTGATCTACCACCAAGTTCAAACTCGCATCAAAATCAACAACGAGCGAATTGCACTGCTCATGCATCGCATCATAATCAACAAAAAGAATATTTTCATCTGTCCGCTTCAGTTGGCAAATCTCCTCAGAATCAAACTTGCCCAACGCAATCGTTCCTTGTGTTTCCAGCATGCTTAGTTCCCCTAAAGACTCTTTTTTTATTTCTATTCCAAGTTCTTCCGCCTTTTTCTCGATTCCTAAACGTATCGACAAGTAGTAAAGGTCTACCAGCTCTTCTTCAGAAGAGTACCACTGCACTAGACGAAGAATAGGCATCGAGGGCCGAGTACTTTTTTTGTGTTTCGTGTAATTTAAGTGTTCTGCCGTTTCAAAAACCTTTTGTTTAGTTTCTTTGCTGACAGATAATTGCGAATCATAATTTAGTACCCGAGAAACAGTGGCGGGAGAAACACCAGCTAATTTTGCTATATCACGTATCGTTGCCATTTTCCCTCCTGCTTTTTCAACATTGATTTTTCTCGTTTGAATGAAATGCTTTACAATGTTTCAACAAACGCAGCAAAGGCTGCTAACCCTTGTGAATCTCGTTTGAACACTCCAGCATCCTCTAATACACGAACAAAAGCTTTTCCCACTGCCTGCTGTACGATGGCTGTGACATTCTCCGCCGTGATGATTTCTTCTGCTCTCAATTCATCTGCCCACTCGCGGTGATACTCCGCCAGTCGATTGTCTCGATTCAGCAAATAGTTTTCTACCTCCTCCAGCTCAGCTTTCAAACGCGGAGGTAAAATGGCTAATCCCATCACTTCGATCAATCCGATGTTTTCTTTTTTGATATGTTGGACATCCCGGTGCGGGTGGAAGATCCCTTCCGGAAATTCTTCTGAGACATTATTGTCTCTTAAGACAAGATCAATTTCAAACAGCTCTCCTTTTCGGCGAGCGATTGGTGTAATGGTATGATGTTCGATTCCATCCTCTGTGACAGCTACAATATCGACACTTTTATCTGTATAGCTTTTCCATTTTTCTAAAATATATTCTGAAGCATCTGCTAAACGATCAGGGTCGTTCCCCTGCAAGCGGATGACTGACATTGGCCATTTGACTCGTCCTGCTTTGATGTCTGGATATTTATCAAGAGTGATTGATTCCTCAACGGGTGCCTTTGCCATTGGGAATTGATAGCGTCCTCCCTGATAATGGTCATGCGAAAGGATCGAACCGCCGACAATCGGAATGTCCGCATTTGATCCTACAAAATAGTGCGGCAGCACATCGATAATTTTTAACAGACGTTGAAATGTTTGTTTCGTAATTTTCATTGGACGGTGCTCTTCTGAAAGAAAAATACAGTGTTCATTGTAGTAAGCATAGGGTGAGTATTGCATCCCCCAGCTTTCACCATCAAGATTCATCCGAATAATCCGGTGATTGCTTCTTGCCGGATAGTTCGCTCGTCCCGTATATCCTTCATTTTCCATGCACAATAGACACGTGGGATAGTCAACCTTTTTTATCTTTCCTTCAGCAGCAATTTGCTTTGGGTCCTTTTCCGGCTTTGATAAATTGATGGTTATTTCCAACTCGCCATATTCTGTCTTGGCTAAATAAGCAACGTTTCGAGCAATTTCTCGTGTTTTTATATAATTATTGTCTTGACTCAACTTATAAAAATAAGTTGTTGCCTCCTCAGGATTTTTAGCATAGTACTGAGCAAAGTAGGCATTAACTACAGAGGGTGGAGGAGTCATAAAATCCATAATTTGGGCTTCCAATATCTCTTTTTCCGCTGACAGATTTGGAATAACTTGATTTTCGATCGCCTGTTGGATCAATTGATCTGATAATTCTACAGCTGATTGGTCAACTGCTCTCGTATCAGCAGGGCTTAAACTGCTCTCTCCAATCAATCCAATCAATTGATTTTCTAAATAGATTCGATCCATTTCCATCCATCCACCTGAATGAATCGCAAGGGTAATAAAATCTCTAATCGTTTGGCTGATAGCCATGAATAGTTCCTCCTAAATTATACTATGAATCAAAAAACACAGAACAGTCTTACTTGTCTTGATATCCTTCTGGATGTTGAACATGCCAATTCCAAGCGGTTTTGATAATTGCCTGAATATCTGTATATTCAGGTTTCCAACCCAATAGATTTTTTGCCTTTTCACTTGATGCAACCAGCGTACTAGGATCTCCAGCACGGCGCGGTCCCATAACGGCAGGAATCTCTTTATTTGTGACCTGCCTTGCAGCATCAAGCATTTCTTTGACAGAGTAACCATTGTTTGAACCTAGATTAAACACTTCACTTGCATTTCCTGCCTTCAAGTATTCCAAAGCCAAAATGTGGGCATCCGCCAAATCTTCTACCTGAACATAGTCTCGAATGCAGGTACCATCTGGCGTATCATAATCCTCTCCAAAAATCGTCAAATAATCCCTTTGGCCCAAAGCAACCTGCAAGATGATAGGTACTAAATGTGTCTCTGGATCATGATCTTCTCCAATTGAGGCATCGGATTTTGCTCCAGCCACGTTGAAATAGCGCAAAGCGACATAACGCATTCCATATGCTTCATCGCACCATTTCATCATTTTCTCCATCATCAGTTTGCTCTCACCATAGGGATTTTTAGGATTTGTAGGTGTATCTTCGCTAATTGGAGAAACTTCAGGCTCTCCATATGTAGCGGCAGTTGAAGAAAAGACGATGTGCTTCACATCAAACTCTTCCATTACCTCAAGCAAAGCTTCCATCCCTACCACGTTATTGTTAAAATACTTTAATGGATTTTCTACAGATTCACCGACCAGTGAGCTCGCCGCAAAATGAACCACACCCTCAATCGGCTCCACTTTAAAAACCTCGCGCATAAAATCTCTATCACGACAATCTCCTTGATAGAAGCGGGCTTTATTATGAACCGCTTGTCGGTGCCCCGTCAATAAATTATCTACGACCACCACGTCGTATCCTTGATTGATCATACGATCCACCGTATGAGACCCGATATACCCTGCCCCGCCTAAAACTAAAATCGCCATACCAAATGCTCTCCTTTATAAATCGTTTTGTTTACTAAATAAATTATAGTTTGTTTAGTAATTTTTTTCAAGAGGTATAAAATAAAAAAACGAAACAACGGATTGTTTCGTTTCGATCATCTTATTCTTATTCGTTCTTTTCAGCGATTACTTCGATTTCTACCAATGCATCCATTGGTAAACGTGCCACCTCTACACAGCTCCGTGCTGGATAAGGTTCTGCAAAGCGCGACGCATAAATGTCATTTACTTTCGTAAAATTCTCCAAATCGCTGATAAAAACAGTTGCTTTTACAACATTTTCTAAAGTCAAATCAGCGGTTTTTAACAGATTCTCAATGTTTTGCAGTGACTGGGTCGTTTGCGCTTCGATCCCTTCTTGCAGCTTTCCTGTAGATGGATCGATACCTAGCTGTCCGGAAAGCAGCACTAAGTTTCCACTCGTCATTCCTTGAGAATAGGGTCCGATTGCCTTGGGTGCATTATCTGTATTGATACGTTTCATTGTCATCCTCCTAATCATTTATTCTTCACAAGAAAATTATACTTGAAGACTAAACCGATTGCATCCGTTTTTTGTCAGCTTAGTGCTGCAATTTTCTTAATAAAATCATTTAGCTTTCCATTTTGCTGTTTTTCCCTCATAATAAAAGAAACGAGTACAAAAGGAGTGACCAGCGATGCGTAAATTTACTTCCGGTTTCTTCACCGGAACCTTAGCCACAGCAGCAATAGTTGCCGGCTTTGTTTTAGGCGTGAAGAAAAAAATTATTGAACCTTTGGAAGAACAGGAAACAAAAATCGATGAAAATCGTAAAAAGGCCCGTAGAAAACGAATTGCGCGCTAATTAAAAAACTAGCCCACAACTGACGGAAACAATCTAATCAGTTGTGGGTTAGTTTTTTTAGGATTTTTTTTGATAGATGGATGCTGCAATCCGCTTTCCAACTAGAAAAATCCGATCGTTGTTTTTCGGGCGAGGCGTCGTGGCATTTAACCAATCGATTCCCTCTGTCGGAACACCGTAACAATAAAGATTTTCAGAATGTTTTCCTTGTGAATCAATCACCTGATGCGAGTTTTCATCCACTAGTAATGCCCCAGTCTCCTTCTCACCATCATCAGTCAAAAGAACGTGCGGTGCTAAATAACCACGTTTCTTCATTTTCAGTATCAATGGATTGGTGGTCCGATGGTAGCTGACAGACGGGATACGTGCCTCGATCAAACGACGAGCCGCATATCTTTGTTCTTTTGCCTGACGGCTGTAAGTCACAAATTGTCCATTTTCTCCTTTTATGACCATCTCAGGTGCTAGAAAAACAATCAGTCCCGCTTCAACTAATGCCAACAATTGTTGCGTTCGCAAGACAGGCGGCCCCACAGTAATAAAGCCGTATTCCTTATTGTAGCTTTTCCACAACTCATTCCAAATTTCATCCGCGCTAAAACGCTGATGATCCAACATCCAATGGATCGGAAATTGAATTTCCTTTAATGTATCAATTGCTGCGGCCACAGGACCATCCACGTTTCCTGCGAGCGCAACTTGAATACTTTGTCTCAAATAGTCCACTACAAAGCTTGAAAAATCCTGTGCAGATACTTTCTTTGCCGGTTCGATCAACTCTTGCATCGTCAACCAGTCTTCTTTAGGAACCTGATGTTTTACTAAAGCCTCTTTTCGGTCCATTAGAACATAGTCTTGTAGGAAAGCATCTACATCAATCAACAAATTGGTCAATTTTTTTTGATAATAAACGATTTCAGCCTCTTTTTTCATCAAATCAAAGAAAATCGGTGCATCACCCGGTTTAAACTTGTCTAGACGTTCCTTTGTCAATATCTGCGGCTGCGCGTCCTCCCCTGCTTCTTTTTGATTCACTGGGCGTGGATGGTAAGGCAGACCGCCTCCAGACCCCACGATCATTCTCCCTTCATTTCCTGAGAGGCGATAGGATAATCTCCCATCTTCTTCATAAAAATGCCCACCCCAAAATTCTGGGACCATTGCTACGTAATCAAAAAAACTTAACCCGACACCACGAAATATTACATCCTCCTTGGTACCGATTTTAGATAAATCAACGGTTGCTGGATTAGCTGGTTTTTGATAATACAATTGATGTTTACGAGCGTAATTCTCTAGTTCGGCTTCTTCGTCTGTCGGGAGATCTTGTCCATGTCCTGTCGCTAAAATGACCTGATCCACCTGCCAAGTTTCCTCTGCAAAAAGTGTAATGTGAGCGTCCATTTCCAAATCCATGATCTTCTGCGGTACCATCGTCAAACGGATCGTCGAAGGGAGCTTTTCTTTTAAGGATTGGAAGAACCATCGCTGATACAATCCGTAAAAACGTCGTTCGCAGCAATCGTTTTTCTGCAGCTTCTCAGCTTGTTTCAAAAACAGACGCTGATCTACATCTGCTTGCGTTGGAATAAATGTGAACGCCTCGCTTTTGCACCATTCGTACAGATTAGGCCCTCGAGTAGTAGATCGTCCCTTTTCTGGAGAACCATCGGAAAATAGGGTGACGTGCTGCATCACGCTATTCATAAGGACCGTCCCTCTTTGTTTAGGCGACCAAACAGCTCCGCCTGGTCCATCTGGGTCAAAGATGAAAAGCTCTATTGGAAATGTACCCGAGTGCTGGTAAATAAGCTGATCCAGCATCATCAATCCATACGGCCCCGCTCCGATTACTGCAATTTTTTTCATGTTTTTCATTCATCATCCTACCAATTCTTTTAGTATCTGTGCTTGATTATACTTTGTGTCCTTTGCGCCGTACAACAAGGTGACAGTGGGCTCTAGTTGTATCGTTTTCTTCAGCTCTTCCAAAGCTTCTTTGGCAGTTCCAGAAGAAAGCTCCTGAAGATACGCCAATCTAAACGCATCATATTTTTTGGCGTCATGAGCAAACCACTTCCGCAATTCAGAACTAGGAGCGATATTCTTCAGCCACAGATTGATGCGAGCATCCTGTTTAGCGATCCCTCTTGGCCAAATGCGATCAACCAGAATTCGATACCCGTCCGAATCTTCATATTGTTCATAAATACGCTTAATTTTTACCATGCTATTAACACCTCTACCTACAGAGTAGAGGTAAATGATGATTTGTGCAACAAAAAAACAGGCACAACGTTTCTGCCTGTCTAGTAGATCAATCTAAATTTTTCTTTTTCACTTTTCCCTGCCACTCTTCGATTCCGCCTTTTAAAATGTAAAGATTGGTAAATCCATTCTTTCTCAGCAGATTCGCTGCCCGTGCACTAACAGCTTTATTATAATCATAAATATAGATCGGCTGGTCTTTTCTTAGCGACCCCATTGTTTCTTTCAGCATAGGGTAAGGAAAGCTTCGGGCACCTAGTATATGCTTTGAATTAAACTCATCACGTTCACGAACATCGATCACTTGAGCCTTTCGCATCCCAGCCTGAAATTCTTCTTGACTGATTACCTTTGCTGAACGTTTGATCATGATTCGTTGGACTCCTTCATAGACAACGAAAACCAAAATAACCCCTAGCAAAATAATGTTGATCGTCCACCAAAATGACATAATACAAAATCCTTCCTGCTCTTAAATTTATGTTAGTGCTAGTGAAGCTGCACCGATTACCCCAGCTTCATTTCCTAATTCGGCTAGCTTGATGTCAGTACTCTCTCGAACCTGAGGGAATGTGAATTCCTTAAAGTAGCTCTCTACTCGGCTACGCAGAAATTCTCCAGCCCCTGAAACGCCTCCGCCAATAATGATTGTTGAAGGATTTAGCGTATTTCCCAGGTTTCCACAGGCAAGTCCTAAAAAGAAGGTTACTCTGTCGACCACCATCAGTGCCAAGTCATCCTTTTCCTTGGCTAGATCAAATACATCCTTGCTAGTGATATCTTCTCCATTATCTAGACGTGCTTTTAGCTGAGAACCTCCTGCATACTCTTCAGCCATTTGACGAGCAACTCGTACTACTCCTGTGGCACTTGCTACCGTTTCTAAACAGCCGCGTTTTCCACAAGTACACTCAAATCCACCTGGATCGACCGTCACATGCCCAATCTCTCCAGCACATCCAGCCACCCCATGAAGGAGTTGGCCGTTCATTACGATTCCTCCACCTACACCAGTACCCAGAGTCATGAAAACCACATCTGGTTCATTGTCTCCTGCACCTTTCCAACGTTCCCCCAATGCGGCTACATTGGCATCATTGTCAATATAAAACGAGATCCCTGTTCCTTTTTCAATTAATTCTTTGACGGGCTGCAACGTTGTCCAATTCAGATTATAGGCGCCTATCACTGTTCCCTTTTCGCTATCCACGCTACCGGGAGTCCCCATGCCGATTCCAATAAATTGTTCTGGCTTCATCGCATACAGCTCTAAATGATGATTGATCGATTCAACGATGTCCGGCACGATATGAGAGCCAGCATCTAAGATATTGGTATCAATACTCCATTTTTGCTGAACTTCTCCTTCAGGAGTCAAAATCGCGAACTTGGCTGTCGTTCCGCCTAGATCAATGCCTAATAGTTTTTTATCCATTATAATTCACCTTCCCGACTTTCTTCAATGTGATGTTCTCTTTTCAGTATACGCCATCCATTTAGATAAGTATCTCGATCAATCAAACGTCCATCGTAAAGATTTTTCCATTCAATTTGCATCAACTCAATGTCATAAATACGTTTACCTAAATAAACATAGATCCCAAATTGCTTCAAGATCTGCTGTACATCATATAAACTCTTCACGTCAATCACATCCCTAGACATTATACAGGTATTTTCCGTATTTTTACAGAGGGAAATCGTTCTATTCCTTTTTATGCTTTAAAAACAATTGATTGATTCTATATTCATCTTGCGTTTCCAAAAAAACAAAAAAATCGGCAATCGGCCGATTTTAGAGAATAGGCAATCCTAACTTTCTAAATCCTAACAATATGGCTATCACAAAAAAGAATAAGAAAAACAGAACTCCGGTGATGCGTTCACGAGTAGAAAAGCGATCTTCTGCATGAGGAACAGCCAAGATCATTCCAGCCAAAGCCCCTCCAAGTAATCCTCCCAGATGCCCCCATAAATCAATCGAGGTATCGAAAACGCCGAAGACTAAATTCAATAAAATAAACATGCCAAACTGTTTAGTCAGCGCTTGAAAAGCACGATTGTCACGATAATGGTAGCCAATCACTAAAAAACCGCCGAACAAACCGAATATTGCTGTACTGGCACCACCTGATAAGGTATTCGGATGATTAAACGCAAAACTAGCTAAATTTCCCATAAGTCCGCTAAGAAAATACAGCAAAGCAAAACGCCATTGACCGAATATCGCTTCACACTGCTGTCCCATGTAATAAAGTACAACTGAATTTAATGCGAAATGGGCCAACCCAAAATGAATCAGCATCGGGGTTAAAAAGCGCCAATATTCTTGCTGATAGACCACTGAAGGGGCAAACATCCCCAGTTCATTTTCGATCATGATTTCCGGCAATAGATATTGCATCAAAAAAACAATGGAATTGACTGCTAAAATTGCGTATGTGACATAAGGCTTCTCTTTTCTCATGCTTCCTCCTAATTTCGTGTAATGATTTTCTCGACTGGCACATCGAATGGTCCAGGCTGCCAATCCTCGTTCATTTGTTCCTCAAAAACCAGACTAAGCGTCTTTCCGTTATATTCCGACAGAAATCGATCATAAAAACCGCCGCCAAAACCAATGCGATATCCGGAGCTTTGAAAAACAAGCCCGGGAACAATCAACAAGTCAAGATCTTCAGGTGCAGCAGGGTGATCCTCTTTAGGTTCCTCAACACCAAATTTTGATCGTATATAGAGACTCGACTGGTCAATCCAATGAAAATCTAATGTTCTTCCAGGCAGCGATCTAGGAACGGCAACCCTTTTTCCAGAAGCCAAAGCCGCTTGAATCAACGGTTGAGTGGGAAATTCGAACTCTACAGCAATGGTTACTCCAATTGCCTGCGAAGAAGCCCATTCTCGACTAGCGTAAAGCTTTTTATAGATCGCTTCGATTTGCTCCAATCGTTCCTCACTTGTGGCGAGCTTAGTCAGTCGTTCGATCATTAATTGACGCAATCGTTTTTTGTCCGTATCTTCCACCTCCATCATTGATTTCTAAGACCAGAACATACTCTTTCAGATTATTACATATTGATCGTGAAACGCTCAACATCGCTCGTTCTGATCTGCTGGAATCAATTCCTATGAACTGATACTACCAAATATAGGTCAAAATAAAAAGGGGACTAACCCCCCTTTAAACTTTCTATATTAATTAATTCCACGATTGCCCTTCCACCGATTGCGTTAAAATGCAAATGATCACCGCTATCCATTTCTTTTTTTAGTACACCATTTTTCGAAACAGGTGCTGCAAAGTCGAGGGCTTGTTCACCAAATCGTTGTTGGATCCACTGGTTGATCTTCAGCCTTGTTGCTTCCTTGCTTGGCGTCACATCAGGATAACCCGTAAAAGGTGTCAACGTTGAAACAAACAAACGAATCCCGTGTGCATCACATTCAGTAAAAATTGCTTCAACACCCCGTTGCAAATTAGCAAAAGTGGAACTTGAAAATACTAAATCATTGATTCCCATCGATAAAATCACTACCTTTACACTGCGATGACTCTTTAAACAGTTTTTTAATCTTGTAAGCGCAGCATAGCCATAAAAAAATTCGCGAGGATCTTGAGTGACGCGATCACTGCTATTTTTAAGAAGCTGTGCGCCATTGATTCCCTGATTCACCAGATACCAATCCTCATCACGCAACCGTTGCTGCAAAGGCGCGGTCCAAGCACCTCCTTCAGTCAAAGAATCCCCCAAAGCCAAAATACAATTTCCAGCTGTTATGTCTGCCTCAATCGCCAACAGACCTGGACAAAAATTTATCGTGCCTTTTTTCTCAGGGTGTCCACAAAAATCACTATCTGTGAACCCATAGCCGCTGACTGCCTGTTCAGCAAAGAAATTGATCTGCCAAATTTCATTTTCCGCTTCCACCATAAGCTCTTCTGTACTATAAATTTCTCCAGGCTGAACATAAAATGAAGAGAGCTCAACTTTCTGATTTCCTGAAGAAAAAGAAACATCGCTTATAGTCAGCGGCGCACATCCATATTCATTCGCGAAAACCAAACGAATGTGTCGTGCTTTAGTCAATGGTCGAAAACGAAGCTGGATTTCCCCCGAAGTCTTTCCATAAGATAAAAATCCCCGATGTGCATGACTCCAGATTGTCACCCAAGACATAAAACTCCTCCTTTAAACTGCAGCGAGTTACTCTTTTTTCAATAACTGATAAACAAAGTAAGGTGCCCCAATGATAGAAACAATAATCCCAGCAGCCATCTCACCATCTGGTAAAATCACTCTTCCAAGAATATCGCTATAAAGCAGTAACAGGCCACCAATCATGCCACTCATCAGTAAATTTCGATTGTTTTTCTTCCGCTGAAAAATTTGAGCAATGTGTGGTGCAATCAATCCAATAAAGCTAATACTGCCAGCTACTGATACACTTACAGCTGCTAGACAAACTGCTGCCGACAGGAAAAATAATTGAGCCCGTTTCATCTTTATTCCCAGGCTAGTTGCTACCTCATCTCCAAGAAAAATGACCTCTAATTCTTTTCCTTTGATCAAAATCCATGGGATCAAAAAAAGCAGCCAAGGAATGAGAATAGCTAGATGTTGCCAAGTTGTTCCCCAAATCGTGCCCGACAACCACGAAGCGACAAATTGGTAGCTGTCTTTCGACGCTCTAACCGTTCCAATTAATGTCAGTGCTGAAATTCCTGCATTGACAGCAATCCCAGAAAGCAATAACCGATTAGGCGCAAGACGTCCTTTTTGATGACCGCAGAAATACACTAAGGATGCTGCTAGCAAACTACCAATACAAGCAATCAAAGGCAGCACCCAAGCAGCTCGACTAACAGCGAAAAAACCAAGATAATATAAAACTGTCAAGCCAGCACCGGCATTGATTCCTAAAATGCCCGGATCTGCTAACTCATTGTGCATAATCGTTTGAAATAGGTATCCCGAAATCGCTAAACCAAAACCAGCAAACAAGGCAACCAGCATCCGGGGAATCCGAAAATCAACGACAATCAATTGATGTGTCCGACTGGCGTTGCCTTGAAAAACAGAAATGAGTTCATCAAAGCTGATCGGCAATGTTCCCACCATCAGACTCAATGCGATCCCCGCTCCTAATAAAAATAGAAGGGTGAAAAAAGAAAACTTTCTCATATTTTTCCCCTCCTAATTTGAACCAGCAAGAAAGGGATACCGATAATGGTCACGATGACGCCAACTGGTGTTTCTAAAGGAGGAGCAATTAATCGTGCCGCAATATCCGCGGTGACAAAAAACAAAGCCCCAAAAAGTGCTGAAGCAGGCAAAACGACGCGATAATCGTGTCCCACAAAAAAACGAACCACATGCGGAACGATCAAGCCAACAAAACTAACGGTTCCTACCAAAGATACGGCCGTACCCGCTAAAAACAAAACAAACAACATGCTCCATCTGCGGATAACCGCCGGATTTTTACCTAAGGATATAGCTGTCTCATCTCCCATGCTGAGCAATGTCACCTGAGGGGCAACAATGAAAGCCCCGATTAATCCTGTAATAATAAAGGGAGCTGCCGCCTGCAGCTGTTGCCACGAAATATTTCCAGTACCCCCAACATACCAAAAAGTCATGTCTTGGCTTAGTTGGAACAAGAGTCCTATACTTTGACTGAGTGCCGAGAAAAAAGAGCCTAACGCAGCTCCTAGCAACACGATCCGAATAGGATTCATCCCAAAGGAAACGCGAGAAGAAATAATATAGATCAGTAAAATTGCCACAGAAGCGCCAATAAACGATGCCACGAGAGCCGTCATTGGGGCGGGATTAGCAAAAACTGCAAAAACGATCGCCAATCCTAACGCAGCACCAGCATTGATCCCTAGAATACCTGAATCAGCAATCGGGTTGTTGGTGATTCCTTGCATCAAAGCACCTGCACTGGCTAAACTAGCGCCTACAGCAAGAGAACCTAACATTCTAGGCAACCGTAAAAAGCGTACTAGCTGCTCTCCCTGATTTGCTGGATCAAATGAACCTAAGGCGCCTGCAACATCCTTCCATGTTGTTTCAACTGCACCATATCTCAATGAGGCTAAAACAGCTGCTGCTAAACAAATTATTACGATAGGAAAAAAAACACGCTGTCTCATCCTAAAGGACTCCCTTTCAATAAATCATAATGCAATAAAACAGGTTTTGAATCCCCAGATGTCTTGTAGAAATGGGCACGGATGTCAAAAAGTTCACCCATGTTTTTTTCTGTAAAAACTTCTTCAGGCGACCCTTGCATGATCAATGCCCCTTTTTTCATTCCTAATATATAGTCAGAGAAACGTGACGCATGATTGAGATCATGTATAGTCATTAAGATCGTTTTCCCTTGCTGATTGATTCTTGTTAACAGATGAAGAATTTCCAATTGATGGGCAGGATCTAGAAAAGTGATCGGCTCATCTAAAATTAAAATATCGGTATCTTGTGCCAACGCCATGGCTATCCATACTCGTTGCTGCTGCCCTCCAGAAAGGGTCGCTAATGTTCGATCACGCAATCCAGTCAAATCGGTAGCTTCTAATGCCCAGTTGATCAACGCGTGATCACGCTCCCTCAAGCCCGAGAACCCCTTCTGATAAGGAAAACGTCCATAAGCCACGATCTCTTCTACATTCAATCCATTGATTTGTGCACTGGTTTGCGAGAGCGAGGCAATTTTTTGAGCAACCATTTTTGAATCCATTTGATGGATGTTTTCACCATCTAACATCACTTCCCCCTTTACAGGGTTTAGGATTCTTGCTAACGATTTGAGTAATGTTGATTTCCCACTACCATTAGGTCCAATCAGGCTGGTGATTTTGTTCTGAGGAATCTCAATCGTCACATCATTTAAAATAATTTTTTTGTCATACCCAACAGAAAGATCTGTCGTATTCAAGCTCACCATACATCGTCCTCTTTCCTTTGATAACCGTTCTCAATTATCTCGTTCTTTTCCCCCTTCGTCAACTAGGTTTTGATGAAAAATTCCTTGTTGACAGCGTCGATCCTTTCGGTAATAATAGTAATTGAGAACAATTCTCAATTAATGTACAAAGGAGTTCCATTAATGTTTAAGTATAAGAAGTTTTTAACAGCAGCTGTTGTACTAGGTAGTTTGGTTGGATTAGGGGCTTGCGGCCAAGGAGAAAATAGTCAAGACTCTGCTACAAACAATGAAACGCGAGAAGTAACAGATTCCTTGAACCATAAAGTAGAAATTCCGAAAAAACCAAAACGAGTAATCGCGTCGTATCTAGAAGATTACCTGGTCGCGTTAGATGAAAAGCCTGTTGCACAATGGACAGTCGGTCAAGGAAAGATCCAGCATTATTTGCAGGATGATTTGAAGGACATTCCTACCGTCAACTATGATCTTCCCTATGAAGAAGTACTAAAATACGAGCCTGATTTATTACTGGTTGGCTCCAACACTACTGTTGAGGGAGGAAAATACGATGAATATGAAAAAATCGCTCCAACTTATGTGGTAAAAAATGGGGATGGTGTGACTTGGCAGGAACAATTGGAAGAAATTGGAGATGTCTTCGATAAAAAGGAGCAGGCCAAAAAGGTTAAGGACGACTATGAATCATTGGTCTCAGAAACAAAGGAAGAATTAAGTGATGACATCAATGGAAAGTCGGCCACCGTTTTATGGGTCACAAACAATTCCGCTTTTATGGTTGCTGAAAATCGTTCAAGCGGTCGATTGCTTTACAGCGATTTAGGGTTTGAAGTACCAGCATTAACAAAAGAAATCAGTGAACAAGCTACCTCTGATTGGTCTGCTGTTTCACTTGAAAGTCTTTCTCAACTTGATGCGGATTACATCTTCTTAGTGAATAGTGATACAGGGGCTGCCATGTTTGAGGATTCATTGTGGAAAAATATCCCAGCTATAAAAAATGGACAGCTTCATGAATTTGATAACAACTCCAGCTGGCTATACAATGGACCAATCGCTTACACAAAAATGATTGAAAGCATCAAGGATGCGTTAAGATAGTTGAACAAAAAAACCTGATCAATCGACCTCTGCATAAAATCGATCGATCAGGTTTTTTAATTGTGCCTGCTGCTGCGACTAACTAACTGTTTCGTTGTCTTACTGCGTACCAGTAGTTTTAATTGATAGGGTTCATGGTACCGTACACCCGAACGAACAAAATCGCCCCCGATAATGAAAAGACCAATTGGTTTCAATGTTTCAGACGAATACACCTCACCAATCGTACTTAACGTTTGGTAGCTATGTCCAATCTGCACAATGTAATGTCCTTCACGCACCATTTTCAAATAGTAATAAGGATAAAGCGTATCTTTATCAATCAAAAAACCTTCTGATTCACTTAGATCATTGGTTCTCAGCTCACCTTTTTCAACCAGCCATTGGATATTTTCAGCAACGATTAACTGATAATCCTCAATAAAATCAATAGCGATCTCTTCTGCAGAGTCAAACTCCTGTTTCTTTTTCTTATTTTCCTGTTGAATATTAAAAGCCTCATCCGGTAAATATTTGACAAACAGCTGAGTAATATCTATTTTTAAATTTTTGTCTAAAAAATAGTAAAAAAAATTCAAGACAAAGAAATACAAAAACAGCAGGAAAACAACCGTATAAAGGATCATTTGAAAATAATTGTGATTGAGCCATAGGCCATAAATGATCCTCATTATATAAAAGGTTGGCAACAAGCCTAACAGGGTATACCCGCGATTTAAATACTTAGGACTAATCTCTAAAAAGCCTAAAAATTTATTCAAACCATTGATGATCTCTAAAATGAATGTCATGGGGCATTCCCTACTTCATTTTCATTTTGATTAGCTGCAGTTGACTGATCGCTAGTTCCGTTCTCCTTCGCTGATGTTCCTGTCTCTGTACTTTCCAAAGTCGCAGCAGTTCCGGATTCATCTGTCGTTTCACTTGGTTGAACGCTTGACGGCGTCGTGTCTTGAGCATAATCGGCTTGGCTATCCGGTCCATTTTGCTCTATGGACAATGTGCTTTCTGCAGACTCCGAACTATTTTTATCAGTTGCGCTCTCCTCGGGTTGAATTCCCTCGGTATTGATAGTCGTGCTGCTGGCTCCCGAGCCGCCGCGATAACTTGCACCATTGGCTACGCCCGTTGCAGTAGCGATGATCGTTGACAATGTCAATAACGCAATTGGTTTGACTATAGGCGGTACTTTCCGCAAAACCATCGCCTCCTTCTAAGATAAATGGTCAATCGTTTCATTGACTGAACTTCTATAGTTTTACCACTAGAAGTTTAGATTTTTCTTACGAATCTATGAACAATTTCCAAATCATTCGTTCAAAAAAAGAACCCTTTGTGCGCTGGGTTCCATTGCTTCTATCACTCAACTATTTTTTGACCTTGTCATCTTTTGAATTTTCAGCTGGCTTTTGCTGGTCTGAAAAATCGAAGAGGATACTTTCATAAGTTTCCAGATCTTCAACGATCCTTAATTTATCTAAAATACCGTGGGTCTTTTTTCAAGTTATGCAGCTCGCACCCTTCCTTTGAGTCCTTGCGTTGCAGCAAGTGCATTTTCCCGGTAAAAAAATGCTTCTTCCATTCGAATGCCTCTATTCCTTTATTCTACCCTTTGAGAGAACAAAAAAAGCCAGAATCATCGTTGATTCTGACTTCATGTCTCGAATTATTTTACTTCTTTGTGCAAAGTAACTTTACGTTCGCGTGGGCAGTATTTTTTCTTTTCCAAACGATCCGGATTGTTCCGTTTGTTTTTATTTGTTAAATAGTTACGTTCTTTACATGAAGTACATTCTAAAGTAATGTTTACGCGCATGATTTTCCCTCCCATACATGACAATTCTCCAAGATGAATCTCAGACTCAGATATCATACCATGTTTGAGAAAGTTTGGCTAGTCTTTTTGTCAAATTCGTTAAGTAGTATTACTTGACGTTAACCAAGCAGTTGGCGAATGTCTGCTTCGATGGCCTCTGGTTTGGTCTGCGACCCGTAGCGCTTTACCACGTTTCCTTCTCTATCTACTAAAAACTTAGTAAAATTCCACTTCACCGCTTTGTTAAGTAAACCGCCTTGCATCGATTTCAAATACGTATACAGGGGAGATTCATTTTCACCGTTCACATCGATTTTTGCAAACGTTGGAAAAGAGGTCTGATAGGTCATTTGACAAAAAGAAGCAATTTCTTCGTTGCTTCCAGGTGCTTGGTTGCCAAATTGATTGCAGGGAAAGTCTAATACCTCAAATCCTTTTTCATGATAGGCTTCGTATAATGCTTGTAGTCCTTCATATTGGGGCGTAAAGCCGCACCCAGTAGCGGTATTAACGATCAACAATACCTCTCCTCGATAAACTGATAGATTCTTGTTTGTACCGTCTACTTGTTTTACCTTATAATCGTAAACCGACATATCATTCACCCTTCCATGTTTAATTTGGATTATACGCTGAAGAACAGATCAAAGATATAATCTTGCTTGCAAAATCCCCGACCTTTCCTTTGTAATAAAAGAACCTAAGCAAAAAGAAGCTTCCATCCTCTGCTTAAGCCTTGATTAATTTGTACCATATACCTCTGTAAAGGCATTGATGATATCTTTTGCGATCGCTTTATTTGTATCATCATGATCCACAGAAAGATTCGGAAGTACGACACTAATGGCGATTCGCGGTGCCTCTGAAGGCGCATAGGCTACCAAATTACTGTTGATCGTTTGAATCACTTCGCCATTTACAGTCACTGATGTCTCCGCAGTTCCCGTTTTAGCGGAGGTATCCAGATTAGCCGTTTGGAGATCGGTTGCGGTTGTATAAGGATCATTTCCATGGACTGCTTGATAAAATCCTTGTTTGATAATGCCCATTTGTTCCGGTGATAGGTCGACTTTATTTAACTCTTTGCCGGAAATTTCCTTTTGCAGCTCGCCTAGTCCTCCGTCTTCATTATTCCCGTAAATCCCTTTGACAACGTGAGGAGAAATTCTTGTACCTCCATTTGCGACTGTGGCTGCATATTGGGCTAGTTGCATTGGGGTATAAGTATCGTACTGACCAAAGGATAAGTCAAGGAGGTTTCCACCGCCAGGCCCCCCAGGTTCGCCAAATTTTTGACTAACTAATCCACTCGATTCACCTGGCAGGTCTATCCCTGTTTTGACGCCCATACCATACTCGGCGAAGGCATTGCGCAACTTGTCATACATCTCTTTTGTGCCAGCACTCTCCGGCAAGGCCATGTTTGGGTAATAATCCACACCGAGAATTCGCAGTACAATTTTCATCATGTAAGCGTTCGAAGACCATTCCAATGCTTTGACAGTGTTTAAAGGAATTTGATTGCCTGCGATTTTATTGTAAATCGATCCCTTTAACGGTGTACCAGCCAATTGAATCGGCTCATCAATCAGAACGTCATTTCCGCTGATCACACCCGTTTGGTAGCCAGCTGTTACCGTTCCTGCCTTTACAACAGAGCCAGGCTCAAAGTTGTTTAGGATTGTTCCCAATGTGTATTCCTTTATTTCTTTGCTGCCTACTTCATGAGAAAATCCACTCATCGCTAAGACATCCCCATTGTTTGGATCAAGGGCAACGGCATAGGCACCAGGTGAATACTGCGCTTGCCCATTATCGATCAAATTTTGATAATGGTTCTTCACGATCTCTTCCACTCGTTTTTGAAAATCGCTGTTGATCGTCAGTTTCAAGTTAGCGCCTTTTTCGCCCTTGTTCAATTCTTCTTGTTTGGTGATGACACCTTGTTGATTCAAGGAGATTTCGTATTTGCTTTTTTTGCCTTGCAACGCCTCTTCATATTGTTTTTCTAAGTAACTGATTCCGACTCGATCGTTGCGAGCATAGCCTTTTTTCAAGTATTCTTTTAAATCGTCTTCAGGAAGCCCTTGTTTTTCTGTTGAGATGGTTCCCAAAATACTGCGCAGGGAATCGTCCAATGCATCATTGTAATTTCGCTCCCAGTCCGTTCCTGTCGAAACACCAGGAAGATCTGAAGCTCGTTCTGCAACGACAGCTAATTCCTCGTTAGTGACATCTTTGCTTTTCACAAAAACCGTGCTAAGTGCAGAGGCGGCATTCATGCGTTTAAAAATCGTTGCTGCCCGCAATTCTGTTTCATCAAATTGAATTTCAGTGTCTTGGACTTTATCGACTAGCTTTTGATACTCATCTGAAGTATCCAAGTTTTTTTCCTTAAACGACAAACGATCCTCTGCTATCTTCAGGTTCTCAGGATTTGCCAGCCAATAATCCTTTTTATCACGATCGGTCAAGTTTTCATCGACTTCCACATGGATCAACTCATTCAATTTATTGGCTACCTGATAAATATCTCCTGCAGACATCGTATTTCCCCGGGTAAACGTGATTGAGGGAAAAGCTTTATTGTCCACTAAAGCTACCCCGTTTGCATCATAGATCGAGCCGCGGGGGGTACTGCGAGAGACATTGATGACCGTTGCCTCTTTTAAGCGCTGTTCCATCTTTTCGCCATTGACGATCTGGAGATACCCTAATCGAGTAATTAAAATTGCAAAGAGAGCAAAGATGATAAAAAAAAGAAAATTCAAGCGAAAAGGGATCTGGTTTTTATGTTTTGCACGATCCGCTGCTTCGGCGGTTTTGATTTTTTCTAGCCAATGGGTGAAGGGGTTCTTCGATTTCATGTATCTATTCCTTCCATTAATCAGGGTTGCTTGTTATATTGTAGCTGAAAAAAATTTTTTTAAAAAGGATAATCCTTGGTATAAGTTCCTACTTTAACACTTTTTTATGTAGTCGAATAGAGTGTTTCACAACATTCTCATAAAATAATCACTTAACCTAAAACAGGATTATAAATGAGCTTTTTTTTAAAGATAAAATTTCTCGCGATCGTGAAACATTTTTCTGTTCTTCTATTTATGTGGAAAAATTTATCACAAAATCTTCATACAAAATAGATCAAACTCCCTTTTCAATAAAAAAGTTTTCCACAAATCCTTGCATTGCCATTCACCGTTTGAACCATTCGTGTATAAAAAAGCTGGCAACCGGAAACGGCTGCCAGCATGTTTTTTAATTGCGGCTGAAATTTGTAATATCGTCTTTGATTGCTTCGACGAAAATATTCAGCGCCTGGACCTCTTGGTCTTGGCTGCCATAACGGCGTACGTTGACACTAGCATCAGCAACTTCCTTATCTCCGACGACTAAGATATAAGGAATTTTTTGTGTTTGAGCCTGACGAATCTTGTAGCCCATCTTCTCATTTCGTTCGTCAACTTCTGCACGAACACCTTCGCGTTTCAACCGATCTTTAACTTCGTAAGCATAATCTCCGTGGTGTTCCACAGATACAGGGATGATGACCACTTGTTCGGGTGCCAGCCAAGTTGGAAACGCACCTTTATATTGTTCGATCAAGTATGCAGTGAAACGCTCCATTGTTGAAACAACACTACGATGGACTACCACTGGACGATGCTCTTTTCCATCTTCTCCGATATACGTTAATTCAAAGCGTTCTGGCAGCAAGAAATCAAATTGGATCGTGGAGAGTGTTTCTTCCGTTCCAAGAGCTGTTTGAACTTGAACATCTAGTTTTGGACCATAAAACGCAGCTTCTCCATCCGCTTCAAAGTAATCAAAGCCGGATTCATCCATAACCTCTTTCAGCAACCGTTGAGAATTTTCCCACATTTGATCGTCATCGAAATACTTCTCTGTATTGTTTGGGTCACGATAACTCAAACGGAATCGGTAATCATCAAAGCCAAAATCTTTGTACACTTCAAGAATCAGATCCAGTGTTCGACGAAATTCTTCTTTGATCTGGTCAGGCCGAACAAAAATATGTGCATCATTCATGGTCATTTCACGAACCCTTTGCAGTCCAGAAAGTGCGCCTGATTTTTCATAACGATGATCCATCCCCAACTCTGCTAATCGAATCGGCAGTTCACGATACGAATGAATCCGATCTTTGTAGACCATCATATGGTGCGGGCAGTTCATTGGACGAAGCACCAAGTCTTCTCCGTCTCCCATATCCATCGTTGGAAACATATCTTCTTGGTAATGGTCCCAGTGTCCAGATGTTTTGTACAAATTTGTATTTGCCATGACAGGTGTGTATACATGTTCATAGCCCATCGATAATTCTTTATCGACGATGTATCGTTCAATCTCACGACGAATCGTTGCTCCTTTTGGCAACCAGAAAGGAAGACCAGATCCGACTTCCGGGGAAATCATGAACAAATCTAATTCACGCCCCAATTTTCGATGGTCCCGTTCTTTGGCTTCTTCTCGCAAACGCAAGAACTCGTCCAAATCTGCCTGATTGAAAAAGGCCGTTCCGTAAACCCGTTGCATCATTTTATTGTCAGAGTTTCCTCTCCAGTAAGCACCTGCTACTGAAAGTAATTTGAAAACTTTGATTTTGCCGGTCGAGGGTATATGCGGTCCACGACACAAATCAGTAAATTCTCCTTGCGTATAAGCAGTGATGACTTCCTCCTCTGGCAAGTCTTGAATCAACGCTACTTTGTAAGGATCATAACTGAAAAAGTCCAGAGCTGCTTCACGACTCATAACTTTTCGTTCGATGGGTAGATTTTCTTTGATGATTCTCTTCATTTCTTTCTCAATTGCTGGAAAATCTTCCTCAGAGACCTGACCTTCTTCATTGTCTGTATCATAATAGAATCCAGAATCGATCGCTGGCCCCACACCAAAATGAATATTCGGGAACAAGCGACGCATTGCTTGGGCCATCAAATGAGCCGTAGAATGACGCATCAAAGGCAACGCTTCTTCATCTTTGTCCGTAACGATTTTCAATTCTGCATCTTCCTCGATCGGACGAGTCAAATCCTCGACCTCTCCGTTCACTACCACTGCCAAGGCTTTTTTAGCCAATGATTTAGAGATACTTTCGGCAATCTCCAGTCCTGTTACCCCATCATGAAATTCTCTGACAGAACCGTCTGGAAATGAAATATTTACTGACATGTACAATTTCCTCCTTAAAATTAATAAAAAAAGTCCTAGTATCAAAAACGATACTAGGACGAATCAACGTGGTTCCACCTAATTTCGAGCAGAATCCTGCTCCTCAAACCTGCGATAACGGCGCAGCTTCCGCTCCTGCATTTTACAAGAGTCTAAGAAAGTGGTCATTCCTTGTGCACGTATGGAAAAGTTTCAGCCTTGCTTTTCCTCTCTGTTACACAGCCTCCAAGTGCAGGTGTCTTTCTTCTTCGATCAACTATACACACATTAAAACACTTAAAACTTTAAAATGCAAGTTAAAAAATCTAACGATTATTTCCAATCGCCGTTAACTGCATAAGTGCCTTTTTTTAGCTCATTGATGATGACATGGATGTGTTCTTTTGGTGCACCAGTGTTTTTATGGATCGCCTCGGTCACTTCCTTCATCATTTCAGTTAGCTGCTCTTTGCTTCTTCCTTCCACTAATTCAATATGGACAAATGGCATCTTGGATCGCTCCTTTTTTTCTATAGTCTATCATTTCTTATTTAAAGAGTCTAACTCTATTCGTTCTTTTACTTTTATCACCAACATATGCTATACTATTATGCCGTTAAGTTACGAGGAGGACGATTATGAACAGCAGACAAGAAGAACAGCAGCACGTCCAAAAGACGATTGCATTGATCGACCATGAATATCACTTTTTAGAAGATCAAAGGCAAGCAAGTCGAAAACAATTCAACCAGAATTTGCAAGAAAATGCTGAACAGCGTATTCAAGGCGGCTCCTTTGAAGCACTGGCAGACACGATGGCCAGTACAAGACAACATGAACAAGAATTGCTGGTTCGATATCAATCATTGGCCGCTCAAGAAAAACGTCAACGGGTTCTGCGTTTGATGACCGGCAATCCTTATTTTGCCCGAATCGACTTCAAAGAAGATAAAGAAGCTGAGACACTATACATTGGAATTGCCTCTCTTCGCGACACCGAAGAAGAGACACTAGTGATCGATTGGCGTGCCCCTATCGCCAACCTGTATTATGAAGGTGAAATGGGAGAAACAGAATATACCGCACATGATGCCGTCATCCCAATCGAATTGCTGCTAAAACGTCAATTTAAGATTCGTGAAGGCCAGATTCTCTCTATGGTCGATACATCAGAAGCGATCAATGATGATTTCTTGTTAGAGATTTTGGACGAAGCCTCTTCCAATCATATGAAAAACATTGTTGCTACGATCCAGAAAGCTCAGAACGAGATCATTCGTGATGCACATAGCAAAGTAATGGTGGTCGAAGGGATTGCCGGCAGCGGAAAGACTTCAGCTCTTTTACAGCGAGTAGCCTTTTTACTCTACCATCATCGAAATTGGCTGGACAATGAGCAAGTATTATTGTTTTCTCCGAATCACATTTTTTCCGATTACATTTCAACCGTTTTGCCTTCACTAGGAGAAAGCGGCATTCCAACGGAGACCTTTAAAAGCTTTTTGGGAAAATTATTGCCGATCTATCAGATCCACACAGAAGAAACCCATGAAGAAGTCTTTCTTTCAGGTAGAGATGACCGGATCCTGCGGCTTAAAAGCAGCCTGTCGATGATTCGAGCGATGCAAAGCTATTGTCAGTCCATTACCGAACTTGGACCACTTTTCAGGGATTTGAATCTAGAAGGACGAACACTGATCTCGAAAAGTCAGATTCGGCAATGGTACCAAGAAGCCAATCCTCAATTGCCAATGTATCAACGCATGCAGCTGCTGCAAACCAAGCTGCTTAAAAAACTCGGCGGGATCGAAAAAGATGAAATGAAAAAAGATTGGAGTAAAGCTGCAGCTGACGAATTACTCCAAGCAGCCTATATCGACAATCCTTCGATGGACGACTCTGAGAAAGCCGAGCGTCGATTACGACGACAGCTGACTCAAAAAGTGGTTAGACAAAAGCTTCGTCCGATCAAACGTCGGATTCTGCGCTACCAATTTATTAATTTCGGCAAGCAGTACTTGCATTTTTTACAAACATTGCCTAAGAACATTTTGTCCAACTACCAATTGAAACACGCCGAATGGCAAGAGATGCTGGCACAGGTTCGTCAAGATTTTCGGCAAAGGGATTTAAGCTTAGAAGACGGTACTCTATTGTTTTTATTGATGAAGGCGATCTTTCCCGTGTCGGTCGATCAAAAAGCTCGGTTCATTTTTATCGATGAAATGCAGGATTTTTCCCCCGCTCAGCTGGCTCTGCTGCAATTGCTGTATCCTAAAGCTACGTATACATTGAGCGGTGATTTAAATCAGAAAGTATTTGGAAACGAAAGCCTAGCAGGCGCTTTGGATACTATTTTTCCAGAACAATCAATCACTCGTTTTGAATTGACGACCAGCTACCGCTCAACGGAGGAAATCACTCATTTCGCCAATCAATTCCTCACTCAGGAGAATCGTGTCCAGCTAACCGCACGTACTGGTGAACTGCCTAAAATCTATTATACAGAAGAAGAGCAATCGATGATTGATGAGCTGTTAAGGGAGTTGGAAGAGACGGCTGAAAAGGCTAAATATTGGCGGACTGCGATTATCGGCAAAACAGCTGCAGAATGTGAAACCTTTTATGCTGCATTGCCAGAAGAAAAGAAAAAAGAGATCCAGCTCTTGACCAGTGAAGAGGATTTTATGCGAAAAAATATTTTGGTTATCCCTGCTTATCTAGCTAAAGGCTTGGAATTTGACCGTGTGTATGGCTGGAATATCTCTAATGAGAATTATCAAACCGAGCAGGACAAGCTCATTTTATATACTTTATGTACCAGAGCAATGCACGAATTGACTTTATTAACTTTCCAGCAACCAAGCAAATTATTGGCTAGTGTGCCGGAAATGTTTTATCAGCGAAAAACAGTCCATTGAGAAATCAGACTTTGGTCTAATGACGGAACGTCTCTTCTTACCTATACTGAAGTTAACAAGTTTGACTAAAGGAGACAAGAAGATGACGATCTGGGAAACGATAGGTATTGGCTTGCTGATACTGATTTGTGTGCTGTTGATTCTTGGCCTCACCCATCATTATTACAAAGAATTAGAAATCAGAAACCGAATATGGCGTGCTCTAGTTTCTGGAGTCCTAGTAATCATGGAACTCTTTCTTTAACTAAAAAATCCGAGACTCGGAAAATGCAGATTTTCCATCTCGGATTTTTTGGTGCTGGTCGTCGAGTTTGATACTATGAACGTTTTTGCAGTTTAGTAATTCGCCGCATTGTCTCTTTTATCCATCGGACCCATCGTTTCTCTTTTGTAATCATTTGTCTGCTTCCCTCGTTTCGCTTAAAAGCTGTCAGCAAAAAGAACCGCCAAGTTTAGACGGCTCTTTTTAATTAGTCATCAAGTTCTACATTGTGGTAAACTTGTTGAACGTCTTCTAGTTCTTCCAGGACATCGATCATTTTCTCAAATTTCTCAAGATCTTCTCCAGTTAAAACCACTTCATTTTGTGGGATCATTTGCATTTCTGCAATAGAAAAATCACTGATTCCTTTTTCTTTCAATGCTTCTTGAATCGCATTAAAGTCCTCAGGCTCACCATAAACAATGAGTTGTCCGTCTTCCTCAACGACATCTCGAACATCGATTTCCTGATCCATCAAATATTCTAAAATTTCGTCCGCATCCTCGCCAGAAAACCCAAACAAAGCAGTGCTGTCAAACATGTACGAAACCGCGCCTGAAACACCCATATTGCCACCGTTCTTACCAAAAGCTGCACGAACATCCGCAGCTGTACGGTTCACATTGTTTGTCAAAGCGTCGACAATCACCATTGAACCATTGGGACCAAAGCCTTCGTAGCGAAGTTCTTGGTAAGTTTCATCGCCAGAACCCTTGGCCTTTTCGATCGCTCGATCAATGATATGTTTTGGAACATTATACGTTTTAGCCCGTTCAATCACGAAACGCAATTTTTGATTGGCATGGGGATCTGGATCACCTGATTTTGCTGCTGCATAGATCTCAATTCCAAATTTTGCATAAACTCGGCTGTTATTTGCATCCTTCGCCGTTTTCTTAGCAACGATGTTTGCCCATTTACGACCCATAATTTCACTTCACTTTCGTTAATTTCATACTTCCCCATTATAAACACAAGCTCACTATTTTAAAAGCCTTTTTTATCCTTGAATCGGAAAACGACCTAAATTTTGTTCTTTTGGATGAACCAGTTGGTACACTTGGTCTGCTCGATAAGTCAAAAAGTGCTGCTGTTGTTCATATTGGCCGATTTTTGCCGCAATAGGCAAACGGAATTTCTTTTTATGCAGATTCAAAAATTGTTGCCCTGATTTGGTAAAACCTAAAATGTGCAGCATCGTCGTTGACTGTTCTGCCTGGATCTCCTTTTGCTTCACCTGCAATAACGAATAGATCAATAAACGCTGTAATCTAGTTTTTGTATAGCGCTTGGACTTTACTAAATCCAAAAAAGCAGAAAAGGTAGTTTTTTTAGCCGACTTTATTCGATGTTCGATTCCCTCATTCATTTGATAGATCGTTTGCAATTCTTCAACTGAGGCGACCGTCAATTGATAAGTTAGATACGGCCAGAAAGAATCCCAGGTAATGGGTTTCCAAAGATTCTCCGCTGTTGCACTTGGAACATATTGCTCGATATTTTCGCCTCGAATCAATCCCTGACGTATCGCTGTCGCACTGGCAAACTGCTGCTCTACTAATCTAGGATCATGATAGCCTTGATCTTTTCGCTGTAGAGGAAAAAGTTTCATGGGACGCACATATTTGGCATTTTCTTTGGCATAGCTTAGCCCTAAAATATGATTGGGCGGAAACTCCTGAGCTTTCGGAAATACTTGACGAACAACTTCGGCCATTTTTTCAGGATAGCTCATCCCAACTGGTAAACGCTGAAATAGCATATCAATGTGCTCTTGATGTTCGATGAAATACTTTCCATAAGCCTGATAATCAAACGAATCATCACCGTCCGTACCGAAACAAAGTGCATCGCAGTTCATCGCCTGCAACAGCTTAACCCCGCCTTGTGCGAAATAATCAGCTGATTGGACAGACCACGAAAAAGGAAGCTCCACAACCAGATCAACGCCATTTTTTAGGGCTGCTTCTGTGCGTGCCCATTTATCCATGATGGCTGGTTCTCCACGTTGAAGAAAATTGCCGCTCATCACAGCGATTACGACATCCGCTTGACTAAGCCTTCTGGCCTGTTCAGCATGATATTTATGTCCATTGTGAAACGGATTGTATTCTACGATGATTCCGCAGCTTTGCATCGTTACTCTCCTTCCAATCTTAAAAAAAGATGAGACAGCTGTCTCATCTTTTGCGACAAACGAAAAACCAGCGCTTGCTGTGTGCATTTGGTACTCGATCCGTAAAATCAGCCATTACACGCACTTCAAAGCCTACATTCTCCAGCATTTGCGTGTAGCTCGCAAGCGGGTAGGTCCGCTCCTTATGCAGCTCATCGATTCGTTCAAATCGACCATCCTCCGATGCAACAAAAAAGGTCAGAAAATGTTCGATACTATGTGGAACCTCTCCTGGATAACTATCCCATAAAAAGGCAAACTCCTCTGTCTGTTCATGATAGCTGTAATCAGGAAATACCTCATCCATCTGATACAGTGAATGCACGTCAAAAAGAAACAGGCCATCTGATTCTAACAGCTGGTAAACACCTTGAAAAACCTGCTGCACTTGTTTCTCATCCTGCATGTAGCATAGGGAGTCAGAGAAACAGGTAACAGCATCGTACGTTCCTATTTCTGTTAAATCAAGCATATCTCCTGCTATGAAGGTAACCTCCGTGTCTGCTGACAGCGCTCGATCTTGTGCCAGCGTCAGCATTTCTTCAGAGAGATCCAGTCCAGTTACTTGGTAACCTGCTTTAGCAAACTCAACCGCTAAAGCACCCGTTCCACAGGCCAACTCTAAAATAGTCTGATGCTCAGCAGCTAGTTGCCTTTTTGAAAAGCTGAGCCACTTTTGGTAGAGGCTTTCGTCCATGACCGCGTCATAAACCAAAGCAAATGTTTCGTAAGCCATTAATCCAGCCAAGCCTCAATGTTTTCTAACGGAGCATCTGACCAAAGTTTTTCCAAATTGTAAAATTCCCGCTCAGAATTACTGAACACATGAACAATCAAATCTCCCATGTCGATCAGTACCCATTTCCCGCCATCTTTTCCTTCGATGCGCTTAATCTCAACTTGCTGTTCCTCTTCTTTTTCAACAATTGTTTCAACGATCGCGTTGATTTGCCGATCAGAATTTGCTGAACAAATCATGAAATAATCTGCTAATAACGACACCTCTGAAACATTTAACGCAACAATATCGACTGCTCGTTTTGAATCAGCTGCCTTTACAGCAATTTCCAACATTTTTTTACTCTCTATGATGGTTCTCCTCCTTAAGCTTCATTTCTTTCAATTTAATCCTGCTACCCAACGATTATAGGTTTCAATCGTTTTGGGATATACTTCTTTTTCGTTTTCAATCAAATGCTGCAGCGTATGCTTTGTTTCAAAAGCAACCGCATTGTCCAAATCGATGAAGGCAATCTCACGGGCATCCTCCACTCCTGGAAAAACACGATTTGGTTCAATGTAATCGGCCACATAAATGATTTTGTCCAACAGGCTCATCTCTGCTGCACCCGTTGTGTGCAGTCGGATAGCCGTAAGAATCTCCTGGTCTTGAATCTTCAACTCGCGTTTCACAAAATCGGCACCGACGATTCCATGCCAGATAGCATTCCCATAGCGCAACAATTCCGCCTTATCTGCGTAGTCTCCCTGCTCGATTGCCAGTTGAAATTCCTCATCGGAGCGTTCCTTGGCATAATCATGGGTCAAGGCTGCAAGACTTGCTTTCTCCACGGACGCACCATAATGCTCTGCTAATGCAATTGCTGTTGCCTCTACTCCCAGAACATGTTGAAAACGTCGCTCGCTCATGCGCATTTGGACTGCCTGCATCACATTCTCACGATCCGATGCAGTATAAGTCTCGCTATGCTTCATTTAAATACAACCCTTCTTCTTCGATGTATTCCCGTACCTTTTCAGGAACCAGATACCGAATCGAACAGCCCTGGGCAACCTGTTTTCGAATGTAGCTTGAGGACAGCTGGATTTGAGGAACATCCACCCAAATTATCGGATAAGGACTGTCTATCTCGTATCCAGGTCGTTTTACCCCAACAAAATTTACTAATTGGGCCAGCTCATCAATTTTGTGCCATTTGGGCAAATACTCTACCTGGTCGCCGCCAATGATGAAATAGTATTCTGTATCAGGATTTTCTATCTTCAGTTTTTTCATCGTATCAACTGTATAACTTTTCCCTTTTCGATCTAAATCAGTGGTATTGATCGTCAAATGAGGATTGTCTTCGATGGCCAATCGAACCATATTCAACCGGTGTAAACTATCGATAGTTTGTTTTTCATCGATATGCGGCGGCAAATAAGACGGAAGAAATTCAACATGATCAAAGCCCAATTTTTGGCCTACCTGTTCGGCAATCATTAGATGTGCAAAATGGACCGGGTTAAAATTCCCGCCAATCAGCCCCACCTGCTTCTTCGGTCCGCTCAGATCAACCACTGCAACTGTCTCAGGAACGGTCACAACTTCACTATGATACAACGTTGTCTCCTCCAATCAGATTTTTGTTACTTCACGAGAAATCTTTTGATAGTTTTCCTTCGAGGATGGTTTGTATACAACCAACACGCGTCCAATGATCTGTACCACTTCACAATGGATCTTTTCTTCCAGAACATCAGCAACTTCTTCAGCTAACTCGTCCGTATTCTGCAGCAAACTGACTTTGACCAGTTCCCGTTTTTCAAGTGCTTCCTCAATCTGCACAATGACTGCATCATTCAATCCATTTTTCCCAATTTGGAAAATAGGCTGCAAATGGTGCGCCTGACTACGTAAATACCTTTTCTGCTTACCTCTTAATGTCATCATATCTCCCTCATCACTTAAATCAATGCCTTTCTGATCAACACATCGACGCCTTTAGGTGCCCAGCCCGCGATTACAGCAGGTTTACTGATCGTCACCCAGCCTAACCCAGCAAAGACGATATCGGTTTTTTCTTTGATCGAAAATTCGAATCGAACCAGCTCTGGAAATTCAGCGACTTCGTCTGGACGGGGCGGCTGAAGCAATCCACCAATGTGTTTTTGATAAAAGGCATCTGCTTTTTCTAATTTTGTGCGATGGATCATCAAATCATTGGACACGTAGGCAACAAAGGCACTTCGCTCTCCTTGAATAAAGTCAAAACGCGCCAATCCTCCTAAAAACAACGTTTGTCCTGAATTTAGTTGATAGGTTTTCGGTTTGATTTCTTTATGCGGTGCAATGATTTTCAAATCCTTTTTTCCTAGATAGTGAGCCATTTGATGACGATGAATAATCCCTGGTGTATCGATTAGAAAATGTCCATCGTCCAATGGAATCTCAATTTTATCTAAGGTCGTCCCTGGAAATTGCGAGGTGGTGATCAGATCTTGTACACCAGCAGTTTGTTTGATGATTTGATTGATCAATGTTGATTTCCCAACATTGGTCACACCAACTACGTACACGTCACGACCCTCACGATACTCCTCAATTTTATCAAGCAGTTCTTGCATTTGATGCGCTTTGCGTGCACTCGTCAACAAGACTTCGACAGGACGCAATCCTTCTTCGTGTGCACGTTCGCGCATCCATTGGGTAAGTCTATTTTTTTTCAATGATTTTGGCAAAATATCGACTTTGTTCCCTACTAAGAGGACTGGATTGTCGCCAATAAAACGATGCAGTCCCGGTATCAAAGACCCGTTAAAATCAAAAATATCAACCACATTAACGATCAGCGCATCGGTTTTTCCTAATTCATTAAGCAAATGTAGAAAATCATCGTCTGTTAGCGATACATCTTGAATTTCATTGTAGTGCCGCAAGCGGAAACACCGTTGGCAATAGACCTCGCCATTTTCTAGCCCCTTTTCTAGTGCAGACGGAGGGGTGAAGCCGATCTCTTTCGGATTCTTGGTTTGTATTTCAGCACCACAACCAATACAATAAATTTCCTCTTCCATTTACAGCCCACGCTTCCATATCATATCTGGATGTTTTTTCAATAAATAAGTCATCACTCTGCGCTCAAAAAAGCGGTTGATCCGTGTATTCCAATTATCAGTATCAACAATTGGCTGGACAAGGATACTGCGAATCCCTGCAGCATTTGCCCCACGAATATCTGTCATGATTTGGTCACCGATCATCACGATCTGTTCCTTTGGCAGTTCTAACGTTCTCTGAGCGTGCTTGATTCCAGCCGAAAATGGTTTCATTGCGCGAGAGACATAATCCAACTCAAAAAGCTTGACCGCTCGCGCCACTCGACTTGATTTGTTGTTGGAGACCACAACGACCGGAATCTTTGCCGCGCTCATCTCTTTTAGCCAGGCTAACAGTTCAGCAGTCCCGTCTGGGTTATCCCAAGCAATCAATGTATTGTCTAAATCAGTCAGAACAGCTTTGATCCCATGTGCTTCTAACTGTGCTGGAGTGATCTGATAAATGGCTTCGACCATCCAGGTTGGTTTGTAACTTTCTAGCATACTTACTCCTTGTTTATCCTAAAAATTCATTCATCTTAACTGTGTTTTTTTCAATTCATGCCCCTTCATGCAATGGTCAAAAAATTGACTTCTACAAAATTTCATTATAACGCAGATGCGTTAAAAACTCCACTTTTCTAATCAAATCCAAGCGTATCCCTTATTTTCTAACTCAACGAAATAAATATACGTACAAAAAAGACTAGACAATCGCCTAGTCTTACAAAACCTTTGATAAAAAATCGATCGTACGCGCATTTTTAGTTTCCTCAAAAACTTCGATCGGTGTTCCTTCTTCCATGATAATCCCGCCATCCATGAATAAGATTCGATCGCCAACTTCTTTGGCAAATCCCATTTCATGAGTCACGATCACCATCGTCATTCCTTCTTTGGCCAACTGCTGCATAACGGCCAATACATCCCCGACCATCTCAGGATCTAGTGCAGAGGTTGGTTCATCAAAAAGCATCACGTCTGGTTGCATCGCCAATGCTCTAGCAATAGCGATCCGTTGCTGCTGACCGCCAGATAACGACTGCGGATAAGCATCTGCTTTGTCAGAAAGGCCGACTTTTTTCAAAAGCTCCTGTCCAACAGCCTCAGCCTCTGATTTCGACAACCCTTTGACTTTAATGGGAGAAAGGGTAATATTGTCCAGCACGGTCATATTAGGAAATAAGTTGAATTGTTGAAATACCATGCCCATTTTTTCGCGTGTTTTGAAAATATCGTTTTTCTTATCTGTAATATCCGTTCCTTCGAACTTAATTTGTCCAGAAGTGGGAATTTCTAATAAATTGATGCAACGAAGGAAAGTACTTTTACCTGAGCCAGAAGGACCGATCACTACAACAACTTCTCCTGCAGTGATATCCGTTGAAATATCTTTTAAAACCTCATTGTCGCCAAAACGCTTATTCAGGTGTTCAATTTGAATCAATGTTTCACTCATAATGCTTGCCCCCTACCTTTGATATCCTTTGCCGAGCTTCTTTTCCCACAAATTCAATAATCTAGAGGTGGCAAAAGTCATGACAAAATAAATCATAGCGGCAATAAAATAAGGCTCTAATGGAATGTATGAATTAGAGATAACAATTTGCGCAGATCCCATCAACTCGTTGATTCCAATCGCAGTCAATAAGGACGAATCTTTGATTAAGGTAATAAACTCATTTCCAAGCGGTGGCAAAATATTTCTTAGTGCTTGAGGCAAAATCACATAGCGCATCGTCTGTGCTGGACGCAAGCCTAATGAATGAGCTGCTTCCGTTTGACCAAAATTAACCGCAATAATCCCCCCTCGAATAATCTCAGCAACATAAGCCCCTGAATTTAATGAAAGTACAATCATCCCAGGCAGTAATCTTCCGAGGTCAACGGTTAGAACGCCTACCTCTAAATCTCTTGAAGGAAACAATCCTTGTAAAAGCAAAAAACCAATCATGATCTGCAAAAGCATCGGGGTGCCGCGAAGCACCTCGATATAAATATTTGCCAACCAGTTCAGTGGTTTTTTCTTTGATAATTTCATTAGTGCCATAATCAACCCGATCAAAGAGCCCAGCACAACGGTAACCAAGGAAATCAAAATCGTGATCCCAGTTCCCGAAACAAAATAAGATAAGTATCTATCTAAAAATGAAAAATCCACTCCGATTACCCTCTATTCTTTAGCAGCTTTCTCAGCAATTTCATTATTCTTTTGAACAAACTCTTCAATCTTGCCCTCGTCGTTTAATCGTTTGATCGTTTTATTGATTTCTTTCAGCAAATCATCGCTGCCATCTTTTGGTACAGCGATCGCATAAGCTTCATCATCCTTTGATTCCAAAGCAACATCTGCAATCATCAAATCCGAATTTTGAGCCACATAAGACTCGGCGATGGTCTTTTCTAAAACCATTGCATCTAATGAGCCTTGGTTGACTTCTACGATCATACTTGGGACCTTTTCGATCGAAACCAATTTAGCATCAGGCAGTTGTTCCTTGACAACATCTTCCTGGATTGATCCCTTTTGTCCACCAACATTTTTGCCAGCAAATGCATCGATACTCGTTAAAGTATCCTGATCTTTTTTATTGATAACAATCACTTGAGGCGGGTTGTAATAATCATCTGAGAAGCCGAATTGTTCCCGACGCTCGTTGGTTGCTGAGAGACCTGCAACAGCGATGTCTGACTTTCCTTCTTTAAGAGATGCTAAAACTGTATTGTAGCCCATGTCCATGATATCTACTTTAACACCTAAATCTTTCGCTACTTCTTCTACTAGGTCGATATCTGCACCAACCACCTTGTCTTTGCCATCAATCATCGTGTGAAACTCGAAGGGGGCAAAGTCAGCTGATGTTGCTACTTTAAGTACTCCAGCCTCTTTGATTTTTTCCAATTGATTCTCAGCATTGTTTGCTGAACTGGTAGAATCTCCAGTACTGCTATCTCCGCCACCACAGGCAGCTAGAGTGAATAATGCAAAAAATGATACTGCTAAGCCGGTAATTTTTTTCATCCTATTTCCTCCTAAATAATCATTCTTTCTTTCGAATGCATTCATTATAGCATGTTTCTTACAAAACGCGAGTAAAATGTTGTATATTTATCTATTTTAAGCAAAATATAATGTATAAAAATTGCTATTGATCTGCTTGTTCCATCAACTCACTATTTTTGTCGACCATTTTTTCAATGTCCCCTTGTTCTTTCATTTCACTGATCAATTTGTTTAGTTCTTCCACAAGTTTAGGATTGCCTTTAGGGATAGCAATCGAAAAGGAATCTTCTTTCATACTTTCTAGTGAGATATCTGCAATCATCAGCTCTGGGTTTTGATTCACATATGAGGTCGCTATGGTTTTCTCTACGACAAGAGCATCTAAAGATCCATTGTTGACCTCAACAAAAATATTTGGCAACTTTTCGATCGAAACTAATTTTGCATCCTTCAATTGATTTTTGATCACATTTTCTTGGATCGTACCTTTTTGAGCACCCACCTGCTTGTCAGCAAAACTTTCGGTTGAAGTAAAGGCTTCTGCATTTTTCTTATTAATCACAATGACTTGTGGAGATGTATAATAATCAGTAGTGAAATCAAAGCTTTCTTCCCGTTCCGGCGTCACTGATATAGCCGAAACGGCGATATCGGCTTTCCCCTCTTTCGCAGCCGCTAAAACATTATTGAAGCTCATGTCCATCCACTTCACTTTCACATCCAGCTTTTTTCCGATCGCCTCAACCAAATCAATATCCGCACCAACAATCTTGTCTTTTCCGTCAATTTTCGTGTGAAACCCAAACGGTGCATAATCAGGAGAAGTGGCTACTTTGATTTCTCCAGCTTCTTTGATTGAATCGAGCTTATCCTCCGCTGATTGATTCCCACAACCTGCAAGTAAAAGACATGCTGCTCCCAACAACATTATCCCTATTTTGTTCTTCATTCTCCTACCTCCATTTTGACTGATTGGAGTTAGTATAGCATATTATTTCAAAAAATCCACTATTTTATGTATATTTATTTATTTTTCCAATAAAAGAGTATAAAAAAACAGCAGAATTTCTGCTGTTAAAACTTTCTAAATCGATTGTAACGTTGCTCGAGTAATTCTGCTGTCGACTGTTTTGTCAATCGTTGAAGTGTCTCGATCAATGATTTTTGAATCATCCGAACGACCTTTTCCTGTGTCAGTGGGTTCCCCCGAAATGTTTCTGAAATGACCTTATCAATGACTGCCAGATCAAGTAGTTCAGCTGCAGTGATTTTCATCAAGGCCGCGGCTTCGTCTGCCCGCTTGCCATCTTTCCAAAGTATTGATGCAAAGCCTTCGGGAGAAAGTATAGCATAAATACTATGCTCCATCATCCAGACCTCATCCGCCACTGCCAGCGCCAATGCACCGCCGCTGCCACCTTCACCTGTAACGATCGAAATGATCGGAACTGTAAGATTTGACATCTCCATTAGATTACGTGCGATGGCTTCTCCTTCGCCTCGTTCTTCAGCCTCAATTCCGCAAAATGCTCCTGGTGTATTGACTAAGGTGATCACAGGACGTCTAAATTTTTCTGCTTGTTTCATTAATCGAAGTGCTTTTCGATAGCCTTCCGGATTTGGCTGACCAAAGTGACGATCCATATTTTCCTTCAGATTGGCACCTTTTTGGATTCCAATTACTGTGACCGGTTTTCCGTCAAGATAGGCGACGCCTCCAACGATCGCCGGATCATCACCGAATAAACGATCGCCATGAAACTCTTGAAATCCCTCGAATACTTTTTCAACGATATCCAGACTGGTCATTCGATCAGCTGACCGAGCTAATTTTACTACTTCACCTGCTGAAAGAGTCATTCGTCACACCATCCTTTTGTTTGATGAAGGTCCAGCAACTCTACTAACCTTGTTCGAAGCTCTAATCTAGGTACGATTTGATCGATAAACCCATGTTCCAGTAAAAACTCAGCCTTTTGGAAATCTTCTGGTAGTTTTTGTCGAATCGTTTGCTCAATCACTCGTCTCCCAGCGAAACCAACCAATGTTTGCGGCTCAGCTAAAATAATGTCGCCTTCCATTGCAAAACTGGCAGTTACTCCTCCTGTTGTAGGATCAGTCAATACTGTGATATATAACTGCCCTGCTTGATTGTGCCGTTGAACGGCCGCGGAGATTTTCGCCATTTGCATAAGAGAAAAAATGCCTTCTTGCATCCTTGCACCACCGGATGCTGTAAATAACATGACCGGCAAGTGGGCTTTCGTCGCTTTTTCAAATAGGCGAGTAATTTTTTCGCCTACCACTGTTCCCATGCTTCCCATGATGAAATTCGTATCCATCACGCCGATTGCCACTTCTCGTCCTTCGATCATGGCTTTTCCGGTCAGAACTGCTTCATCCAATCCAGTTTTTTCTTTCATACGTTGAAGCTTTGCTTCATAATCAGGAAAATCGATTGGATTGCGTACAGGCAGTTGATTGTCCCATTCTTCCAAGCTTTTTTCATCTATTGTAATGGCTAAACGCTCCCATGCACTGATACGGAAACTGTAGCCGCAGTGCGGGCAGACCTTTTCCTCACCCATTTCCTTTTTGTACAGTGTCCGTTTGCAGTTCGGACACTTGGCCCACATGTTGTCTGGAACAGAGGGTTTGCTGGTGGGAGAGCCATCGCGATTAGGATTGATGCGAATATAGTTTTTCTTTTTGTTAAAAAGGCCCATCTACTTTCCTCCTACTCGCTTTGCTGCCATTCCGGTAAAAAGGTATTTTGTAAAAAGCTGGTATCATAATCGCCAAATAAAACATTGGGATGGCTGATCAGATCCATTTGAAACTCTACGTTAGTGATTACCCCATCAGAAACGAATTCTCCAAGGGCACGCTGCATTTTCATTAGTGCATCCATTCGGTCTTCCCCATGAACGATGATCTTTGCAATCATTGAATCATAATATGGAGGAATTGTCACCCCGCTATACATGGCGCTATCGACACGAAGTCCCAGCCCACCGCTTGGTAGCAGCAGCGTTTTGATCTTGCCAGGTGATGGTGCAAAATTAAATGCTGGATTTTCTGCATTGATTCGACATTCGATCGAGTGTCCTTTGAATTCAATATCATTCTGTTGGAGCCCGATCGGTTCTCCTGCTGCTATTTTGATTTGCTTTTTGACAATATCGATTCCGGTAATCATTTCTGTGATCGGATGCTCTACCTGAATTCGGGTATTCATTTCCATAAAATAGAAATGACCTGCCGGGTCTCGTAAAAATTCAATCGTTCCAGCACTTTCATAGTTTACTGCCTTGCCTGCCTTAACTGCGATCTCACCCAGCATCGTCCGTTGCTCGTCATCAATAACGACCGAGGGTGCTTCTTCCAACACCTTTTGATTGTTTCGCTGCAGTGAACAATCCCGCTCGCCAAGATGAATGACGTTTCCAAGCTGATCGCCAAGTATCTGAACTTCAATGTGCCGGGCCGGAAAGATGATTTTTTCCAAATACATGGAGTCGTCACCAAAAGCTGCCTTGGCTTCAGATTTAGCAGATAAAAAGTTCTTTTCAAGTTCTGATCTTTTCAAAACCTTTCGAATCCCTTTTCCACCGCCGCCTGCCGCTGCCTTCAGCATTACAGGATACCCCACAGCATCAGCAATTTGCTCTGCTTCTTCTAACGTTGTGATGGCACCGTCGCTTCCAGGAATCACAGGAACACCCGCATCTTTCATTAGTTGACGAGCATGTATTTTGTTTCCCATCGCATCGATCGTCTTTTCACTCGGGCCGATGAATGTGATATTACACTCTGCACACATCGTTGCAAACAAACTATTTTCTGATAAAAAACCAAAGCCAGGATGAATCGCCTCAGCATTCGTCACGATCGCTGCACTTAAAATCGCCTGCATATTCAAATAAGAATCTGTAGAACGAGCAGGTCCGATGCAGATCGCCGCATCAGCCATTTCAGTATGCAACGCTTCCTTGTCGGCTTCCGAGTAGATTGCGACCGTTTCGATTCCCAGCTCTCTACACGCACGGATAATGCGAACCGCGATCTCTCCACGGTTCGCAATTAAAATTTTTGAAAACATAGACATCTATCCAATCATAAAAGTAAGTTCAGCTTGAGCTACTTTTTTTCCATCCACATAAGCGATTCCTTTTCCACAGCCAGCATTCGATCGAACTTTGGTCAGTTCAACTTCAAGCACCAATGTATCCCCAGGAACTACCTTTTTACGGAATTTAGCTTTGTCGATTCCGCCGAAATAAGCAGTTTTGCCTTTGAAATCTTCTAGTGACAATAAAGCAACCGCTCCGGCTTGAGCCATTGCTTCAATGATCAAAACACCTGGCATTACTGGTTCATGTGGGAAGTGTCCTTGGAAAAATGGCTCATTTACAGAAACATTCTTTTTTGCCTTAATCGTCTTACCGGGCTCTAATTCTTCCACCCGATCAATCAGCAACATCGGATAGCGATGAGGAATGATCTCTTTGATTTCTTCTATTGTCAACATATTCTTTCGCTCCTTTTTTATCCAATACGGAATAACGGCTGGCCGTATTCAACAACGTCTTCATTTTTGACCAGCACTTCAAGGATCGTCCCGTCGTATTCACTAACGATTTCGTTCAAAAGCTTCATTGCTTCAATGATACAGACGATCTCTCCCTTTTTTACTGACGAACCGATCTCTTTAAAGACTGGTTTGTCCGGTGAAGGTTGAAGATAGACAACTCCCACGATTGGCGAGGTGATTACTTCTCCGTCTGTTGCCGCAGGTTCATGCTTTTCTTCCACATTCTGTTCTGTTATAGCTGACTGAGCGTGTGCTTGAACCGGAATTGCTTCTTCGACAGTAGGTGACGGATTTGACACGTGTCGGCTGGTCTTATTTTTATTCATATATAATTCGAAACTACCTTCGCGCAAATCAAATTCAGTTAACGAAGAAGCATCGAATCGCTCCAGCAATTCCTTAACTTCCTTGATATCCATTGTTTAAGCCTCCCAGCGCTTCATACAGATGACCGCATTGTGTCCGCCGAAGCCTAAAGAGGTGCTAACTGCATAATTTACTTCTGTTTCTATCGCATCGTTGACTACGATGTTTGCTTGGATCTCTGGATCCACTTCGTTAATGTTCGCTGTTGGCGGTATAAATTGGTTCTCTAATGCTAGTAATGAAGCGACCGCCTCAATACCACCTGCACCGCCCAAAAGATGTCCAGTGAGTGATTTCGTACTGCTTACATAGGCGTTTTTAGAAAGCGCCTGTTCGATCGCCTTGCTCTCTGCCTTATCGTTAGCTTGTGTACTGGTCCCATGAGCATTCACATAGTTCACATCTTCTGGCTGAATCCTTGCTTCTTCAACAGCCGCTCTAATTGCTCGTGCTGCTCCTTCACCATTTGGATCTGGCGCAGTCATATGGTAGGCATCACAAGTTGCTCCATAACCGACAATTTCACCCAGAATCGTTGCCCCGCGTTGCTCCGCGTGCTCCAATGATTCTAAAACGATAACACCAGCACCCTCACCCATAACAAAGCCGTTCCGATCCGTGTCGAAAGGAATCGATGCTCGAGCAGGATCCTTCGAATCGCTTAGAGCAGTTAATGCCGCAAAGCCGGCAATTCCAATTTTATTGATACAAGATTCCGCACCGCCTGCTAAGATCACATCTGAATAACCATGTTTAATATTGCGGTAAGCTTCTCCGATTGAATGCGTGCCGCTGGCGCAAGCTGTAACCGTACTTGTACAAATGCCTTTTGCTCCTACACGCAAAGCGACATTGCCAGCCGCCATGTTCGTAATGGCTAACGGAACAAACATTGGTGAAACACGATTTGCGCCTTTTTGATCCATACGCAGCACCTGATCTTGGATGGTTCCCAAACCGCCGATCCCAGAACCGATCATGACTCCAAAACGTTCCATATCTTCTTTTTGGGTATCGATCTGACTCATTTCCAGTGCTTCCAAAGCAGCGTAGATCGCAAACAATGAATATTTTTCCATTCGTTTCGTATCTTTTTTGACAAAATACTTTTCTAAAGGAAATTCTTTGACTTCAGCAGCTACGGTAATTCCAGTTTCCGAAGCATCAAACTGTTTGATCGGTCCGATTCCATGTTTGCCTTCTTTTAAATGATTTAAAAAGGTTTCTTTGTCATTGCCAATGGGTGAAACAATACCATATCCGGTAATTACAACTCGGTTCATTTCGTTCAGTCCTTTCTTTACATGACCATTCCGCCATCAATATTGATAACCTGTCCGGTAATATAGGAGCTTTGTGCTAAGAATACTGCTGCTTGAGCTACATCTTCTACTTGACCATAGGTTTTTAGAGGAATTTGTCCTTCGATCTGTTCTTTGACTTTGTCGCTTAGCTGGTCTGTCATTTCTGTTTCAATAAACCCTGGCGCCAGCGCATTACACGTAATTCCACGTGGAGCTACTTCGCGAGCCACTGATTTTGTAAAACCAATCACACCTGCTTTGCTAGCTGCATAATTGCTTTGTCCGACATTCCCGATCTGCCCGATCACACTTGCCATGTTCAAAATCACTCCGCTGCGTTTTTTCATCATTTGTTTTAAGACCTGCTGGGTCATATTGAACGTTCCCAGCAAATTAATCTCAAGACAGCTGGAAAACTCTTCCGGCTTCATCCGCAACAGCAACTTATCGTTTGTGATCCCAGCATTATTGATTAGGATATCGATCGTCCCTAATTTTTGATTGGCTTCTTCGATCATTCTTCCTGCATCCTCAAAAGAACTAATATCACCACAAACAGCGATGCATTCAACACTATTTGCTTTTATTTCTTCTATTTTTTCAGTGGGAATTTCTTTTCTTCCATTTAAAACAATGTTCGCACCTTGTTTAGCAAAGGCTTGAGCAAGCCCCCAGCCGATTCCTCGACTGCTGCCAGTAATAAAAACATTTTTATTCGTTAGTTCCATTGGTACCTCCTAAAAAGCTGATGGTGTCCTGCAATGTTTGACTATTTTCCACACGAGCAGATGCGATCGAACGATCAATCTTTTTGATAAAGCCAGTCAAGGTTTTCCCTGGACCAATCTCAATCATTTGTTGGATGCCCATCTCTTTTAGCGTGGAAATACTTTCACTGAAACGAACGGGTGACATGACTTGAGCTGTCAACAAGTCGACAATATCTTCTTGCGGCATGATCCTTGCTGTCGTATTTGAGATTACTGGGATGACCATCGGATGAAAATCAATGGTCTGAAGTTCACGATTCAACTTTTGACTAGCGGACTGCAGCAAAGCAGTATGAAAAGGACCGCTCACATTTAACGTGATTAATCGTTTTGCGCCGGCCTCGTTTAACAGGGCTTCTGCTTTTTCGACTGCTGCCACTTCACCGCCAATGACGATTTGTTGAGGAGTGTTATAATTTGCTGGAGACACGATCCCAAATGCTGAAGCTTTTTGGCAACATGCTTCAACCACTTCAGCTGGTGTATTCATCACCGCAACCATTTTTCCACTTCCCGATGGCACTGCCTCACTCATAAAGCGGCCTCGTTTTTGTACAAGCTGGACTGCATCACTAAATTGTATCGCTTTTGAAGCTACCAAGGCAGTATATTCGCCTAAACTAAGTCCTGCGGCTGCATCCGGTAAATGTCCAAGTTGTTCCAGGACTCTCAAAAAGGCCGTGCTGACAGTCAAAATTGCCGGTTGTGTGTACTTTGTTTCATTCAAATGAGGATTTTCTTCAAAGCATAGGTCGGCCATCGAATAACCCAAAAGATCACTTGCTTCTTCAAAGGTTTCTCGAACAACTTGTTCTTGGTCATACAACTCTTTGCCCATCCCAATGTACTGGGCACCTTGTCCGCTAAACAAAAATGCTGTTTTCATAATTTTCTCCTTATAAAAAGGTATTGATTTTACTTGATAAAAGATAAGGAAAGGCCAGGCTTGCGCCTCGCCTCTCGATCGTTTATGCGTTTTGTTGTTTTTCTACGTATTCAACTAAGTCTTTCACAGTAGCAATACCATCTTCTGTTTCGATCTTTACATCAAATTCATCTTCGATTTCGTTAATGATTTGGAAAAGATCCAAGCTGTCTGCCTCAAGATCCTCTTGAATATTTGTCGTCAATTGTACTTCGTCTTTTTCAACACCTAGTTCTTCTACGATAATGTCTTGAATTTTTTCAAATGTCATGAGTTGATTCCTCCACTGATTTTACTATTTGTTTTTTATTTGTATACAGGCACTACAAACGAACTAAGACATTGCCCCAGGCAAGTCCGCCGCCGTATCCTGTGAATACCGTATTTTGTGTACCATCCAAACGAATCGTCCCTGCTTCAACTAGCTCATCCAACAAAATCGGAATACTGGCTGCCGAGGTATTGCCATAATTGGTCAAATTAATTGGAAACTTCTCAAGTGGTTCTTTCAATTTTTTAGCCATTTTTTCAATAATCCGACGATTTGCCTGATGGAAAAGATAATAATCGACAGAATCACTGCCAATACATTCTTTCAGACTTGTCGTGACATCATTCATGGCAAAATTCCAAATTCCACGCCCATCCATCGTTAAGCCTCCTTGAGACTCCTCCTGATAAAACAAAGAGTTGGTTGGTCTATGTCCCGAAACTAAGGACTTGGAACGACGCCCGTCTGCATTGAGGTTTTGTTTAGTAATATAAGGTTCGTCCGCAGCTTCAATCAAAACACCCGCTGCCCCGTCACCGAATAGAACGGCAGTGGATCGGTCTGTCCAATCGATTAGCTTAGAGGTTTTTTCTCCTCCTATCACTAGTCCACGTCGCTGCCCGCTGCGAATAAAATTTTCCGCAGTCGCGACCGCATAGACAAATCCGGCACACGCAGCTGAAAGATCAAAGGCCATCGCACTGCTTGCTCCGACCGCACCTTGAACTATACAAGCTACTGATGGACTAGTATAGTCTGGCGACATCGTTGCTACGATGATGAAATCGATCGTTGCAGGATCGATGTTTTGTTCTTCGATCAATTTTTTTGCTACTTGTGTACACAAATCAGAGGTGTTCTCTTCTTCAGCGATGTGTCTTTGCTTGATCCCTGTACGTGACTGGATCCATTCATCCGATGTGTCGAGCCATTGAGTCAAATCATTATTGGTGACAACTTTTGAAGGTAAATATCGTGCTGTAGCAACGATTCTGCCAAATTGTGACTTACTCATTTGATCTCCTCTAAATATTCATATAGATTCTTCAAAGCATGCAAAAAGACTTCCTGCTCTTCTTGATTCAGATCCTTAATCGCACGTTTGACCATTTCCCGGTGAAAGTGCTGATGGATTCGAAAAACCAGCTTGCCTTTTTTGGTCAGCGCCAGCTTAACTACGCGCCGGTCATCCTCACTGCGAATTCGCTCAACATAGCCTTTTTTTACCAATCGATTGATCGAGGTTGTTAGCGTCCCAACAGTGACTAACAGTTCTCTAGCAACTTCCGTCGTAGTCTTTTTTTTGTACATCCCGATCGCGTCGATCGTATGCATCTCTGTGATCGTCAAATCGCTGAATCGCGACTTTTTCAATTCCGTCTCTTCAATCGACAAAACATCGTTGAAGATCGTAACGAGATAATTATTCATTTCTTCCCAATTGTGTTCCATAAAACCTCACCAATTAGTTTGACATTCAAATCATTTGATGTTCAAACTATATCTTATTTTATTTTTGATTGCAAGTTCATTTCTGCATTTTATTGAAACTTAAACTTTTTTTATCGTGGCCGTTAACCCGATAAATAAACTTTGATAAGCAAAATATTTTATTCAGAAATTTTCCATAAAAAAGCCCCGCCAGTCACCAGCTTACTGCGATAACTGCGGGGATGTATTCATAATCATTTCATTGAAAAAGCGGCTCTCTCCGTTTTATTGAATCAAGTCATAAATCTCCATTGCGACAATGTCGATGTTGTCGAATTGGTAAGATTGTTTGCTGTCACTTTCAGTTAGTTCGAATGTTTCTGTAGTGTTGTCAAAAGTCACCGTACACTTTTCAACGCCATCCTTCTCAAAACGGCGAACTTGTACTTCATTATCAGTCGATTCAGTCATCGCTTCCAAGCGTTTAATAATGGCAACTAATTGCGAATGTTTCATCTAGATGCCTCCCTTCCAATAGTTCTGTATTATTGTAACAAATCACATACTAACTTGCATTGATTTTCACCAATAATTTATGATTTTTTCAATTATTTTTATTTCCTTTCGGCCACCATAGTTTGATCAGCGCCTGAGTCCCGTCTTCATCGTAACCCTCTTCTGACAATTCCTCATAGAGCTTCAAGGCCAAAGCTGTTCCAGGTAGTTCAAGCGACATTTTCTCCGCTTCGTCCAGCACGATCTTCAAATCTTTGATAAAGTGTTTCACGAAGAATCCAGGAGAATAATCCTCATTGAGAATTCGCGGACCGTAATTGGCCATAGACCAATTGGCTGCTGCACCTCCACCAACGACATCCAGTACGTCGGCAATGTTTAATCCAGCTTTATCGGCATAAGCCATCATTTCGGACATTCCGATCATCGTTGCAGCAACCATAATTTGATTAGCCATCTTCGTATGCTGCCCACTGCCGGAAGGCCCTTGTAAGCGCACGGATTTCCCCATCACTTCGAATAAAGGCAGAACCTGTTCAAAGGCAGTCTGATTTCCCCCGACCATTATCGTCAAAGTAGCATTTTTAGCACCTAGATCCCCTCCTGAAACAGGAGCATCTAATGCCTCAGCCCCTTTTTCAATGGCCATTTGCTGAATTTTTTTGGCTAGTGTGGGTGTCGAAGTGGTAAGATCGACCACTATTTTTCCAGAAACATCGTTAGAAAAAATTCCTTCGGTCCCAAAATAAATTTCCTCTACATCACTTGGGTAGCCTACCATTGAAAAAATGATATCCGATTGTTCAGTGACCTTCGCAGGAGTATCTTGCCAAACGGCTCCTTGTTCCACTAGCTCGTTTGCTTTGCTTTTTGTTCGATTGTACACGTTTAACTGATGTCCAGCAGTCATCAAATGTTGAACCATCGCTTTGCCCATCACACCAGTTCCGATAAATCCGATTCTCATGATCATTCTCCTTTCGAACACTAAAAATAAATCCATCTCTAGTATACATGAAGAGATGGATTTAAACGTTACTTATCTTCTAATTTTTTCAGTGAAGCGATCTTCACTCTCACTCTTTCCACCGGACGTCGCTGGCTGATCGGGCGCTTCACTGGATTATCTTGATAATAGGCGTGCATTTTAAGATAAAATTCTTCCATATCTGCACCAAATCGTTCAGCCGATATTTCATCAAGCTTCCGGCTTTTTAATTCTTCCGTCATCTTATAATCCTGATCGATATAAGACAACAGCGTTTTTGAAAACTCTTGGTCACTTTCAAAGGTTGCTCCTAAGCGCTCATCATCCAGCAAAGCGTATAAATAGTCGTTTCCTTTCACTACGCATTGCACCCCTGAAGCAATCGCTTCAGCATAGGTCAATCCTTGTGTTTCAGATGAGGAGGCACTGACGAAATAGTCAGCAGCTCGATAGTAAATCGGTACTTTCTCATGAGGAATCTCCCCTGTGAAGCGAACGACATCCTTTAGTTCCAATTGCTCAACTAATTCTTCTAAGCCTTCGCGAAAAGGCCCTTTTCCCACAACTACCAGCCGCGCTTCTGGATGACATTGCAGGACCTCAGAAAATTGCTCGACGATCGTCTGAATATTTTTTTCATACGACAGCCGACTCAATGATAAAATCATTAACTGATTCGAACAAATCCCCAAATCACTACGCAAATCTTGAACCATACGTTCCGTTATATCCGGCCGGTTAAACTGTGAAATATCAATCCCTGTAGGAATGACCCTCATCGGAATTTCGACTCCATAGCGGCGCATGGTCTTGACCACCCGTTCACTCGGACAAACCACACCCGTTGAATGGTTGACAAAAAAGCGAATAAAATGTTTGACATGGGTGGGCCGCACAACTTTGCCATTGGCAATGTAATGCAAGTAATCCTCATACATCGTATGATAGGTATGGATGACCGGGATTTCCAGACGTCTTCCAACCATTTTCCCTAAAACACCCGCGCCGAATTCAGTGTGCGTGTGAATTAATTCTAATTGCAATTCTTTTGCAATTTTATAAGCAAACCACATACCACGAACTACAATTCGCCGATCTTTAAATGAGACAAATGGAACACTAGGCATGCGTACGATATCCTTTTCAAAGTCCTCGGCCTCCGGATCAGTCGTCGTGAAAATATAGACCTCATGTCCTCTTTTCTCTAATTCCTCTTTCAAGGTTTTAATCGATGTCGCAACACCACTCACTTGCGGAAAATAGGTATCCGTAAAAAAACCGATACGCACCTTAACTCCTCCAAACTATTTAATGACTCTTTGATAAATCGCCGTATCAAAGGTTTCGCCTAATACTTTCTGATAGACAGCCTTCAACTCACGGCCAATTTCCATGATGCTTTTACTTTGCGCAGTTCGAAATCCATTTCTGGTCAAATCAGGGACTTCTTGCTCGACTATTTTGGAAATCCACAGACAGAAGTCCTCGATCGAATTACCCATGTAACAATTTTTTTGATTCTCCATCCATTGGTGGTACACAGGAATATCTCTCAACAAAACTTGTTGTTGACTTGCCAGCGCTTCTAGAACAACGATGCCTTCTGTCTCCTCATAGGAAGGAAAGAAAAATAAATCAGCTCCTGAGTATGCCCCTTCGATCACATCCCCGTCAATATAGCCTGGGAATATTACATTTTTTGGATGGTCATATTTTACAATTTTTCGAATTTTAGGCGGGACTGAAAACATCGGGACATCACCAAACCAAATAAAGGTGTACTCTGGTAGTTTTTTGGCGATCGTAACAAAGTCAATCAGACCTTTTCGCTCAAAAAACAGACCGACACTGATAATTACCTTTTGATTCCTTGTTAAAGAGAAATACTCACGAAATTTCTGTTCTTTCTTTGAATCTGGATAATAGCGTTTTAAATCGATGCCATTAGAAATCGCAGCAATGGGCTGATTTAAACCATACCCCTCCAACAATTTTTTCGAGTATGGAGTCGGCGTTATCAGATGATCCCCTTTCGAATAGAGATAGACTAACCATTTTTTGACAAATGGTGCAGCCTGATTCGAACCAATAAAGGAGTTTCGAAAATCTTCTTCCGTTGAATGGGCATGGTAAATAATTTTTTTTCCTAGACGCTTTGCTCGATGAATCAATGAAATGCTTCTTGGACCATAAGTATTAATGTGCAAAATATCATAATCTTCGTCGTTAGGGTCTAAAGTGAATTTGATTCCGACAGAAGCCAGTGCTCGCTTTTGATGCTCCAAGGCACGGCCAATTCCAGATCTGCCAATAACGGACTGTCCTTCAAAATACAGCAATATCTTCATTTCGATACCCCACCTCTCTAAACAGCACATTCATTATACCATAGGCGGTTTGTTTTTTTATCGAACGAAAGTCTTAATTTTGCAAATGACAACTCTCCTTTTTGTAGACAAAATTGAAAAAACACCGTCTGTTATCAACAGACGGTGTTTAGGAACACTTATTTTACATATTGTTCAACCAACGCTACAACCTCTTCCATTGTATCGCAGTCGTTTAATGCTTTGTCAGCTAATTCAGCCATCTCAGTAGTGGTCAGACGTTTCATCAAACTACGTGTCTTCAAGATAGAAGTAGCACTCATTGAGAATTCGTCTAGTCCCATACCCATTAAAATTGGCACAGCTGTTTGATCGCCGGCCATCTCACCGCACATTCCAGCCCATTTGCCTTCTGCATGTGCTGCATCGATAACATTTTTGATCAGACGTAAGATCGATGGGTTATACGGTTGATACAAATAAGATACCCGTTCGTTCATGCGGTCAGCTGCCATTGTATATTGGATCAAATCATTGGTTCCAATACTGAAAAAGTCAACTTCTTTAGCGAATTTATCTGCCAACACTGCTGCTGCTGGAATTTCGATCATGATCCCTACTTGGATCGTGTCGGAAACCTTGACACCTTCGTTAACAAGCTTTTCGCGCTCTTCATTGTACATCTGTTTAGCTGCACGGAATTCTTTCAACGTTGCTACCATCGGGAACATGATGCGCAGATTCCCGTACGCAGATGCGCGCAACAACGCACGTAACTGCGTGCGGAACATTTGGTCACCTAATTCTGACAAGCTGATACGCAACGCTCTATAACCTAAGAAAGGATTCATTTCATGAGGCAATTGCAAGTAAGGAAGTTCTTTGTCGCCGCCGATATCCATCGTACGAACAACAACAGGATGCTCGCCCATGCCTTCAAGTACTGCCTTATATGCTTCAAATTGATCTTCTTCCGAAGGGAAATCAGGTGCATCCATGTATAAAAACTCTGTACGGTATAATCCGATTGCTTCAGCACCATTGTTGTGTACGCCTTCTAAATCTTTCGGAGTACCGATATTAGCTGCTAACTCAAAATGCTTGCCATCTGCAGTCACTGTTTCAGCATCCTTCAGTTTTTCCCACTCTGCTTTTTGAGCAGCGTAAGCTTCACCAGCCTTCACAAATTCTGCCGCTTGGTCATCGGTTGGGTTAACGATCACTTCCCCAATGATTCCATTAACAGCCAGCATATCGCCTTCGTTTACTTTAGAAGTGATTTCCATCGTTCCTACGATCGCAGGAATCTCCAAGGAACGCGCCATGATTGCAGAGTGTGATGTACGTCCGCCGATATCCGTAACGAAAGCCTTCACGAAGTTTTTATCCAATTGTGCGGTGTCGCTTGGTGTTAAATCATGGGCAACAACGACAACTTCTTCATCAATCATCGATGGATTTGGCAATTTCACATTTAACAAATGCGCCATTACACGTTTAGTCACGTCACGAATATCAGCAGCCCGCTCTTGCATGTAAGCGTTATCTTCCATTGCCTCGAACATACCGATGTACATATCAGTGACTTCTTTCAATGCTGATTCAGCATTGACTTTGTTATCTTGAATATGTGTTTTGATTTGACCGATCATTTCTGGGTCAGACAAAACCATTAAATGTGCATCAAATACTTGTGCTTCTTCTTCACCTAAGCTTTTTGCAGCTTTATCCCGAATTTTTTCAAGCTCTGAAGAAGAGGCTGCTAAAGCGTCATCAAGACGTTTTTCTTCAGCAGCTGTATCTTCGACAGTTTTCTTTTGGAAAGACAAATCCGGTTGTACTAGCAAGTAAGCTTTCGCAACGGCAACTCCGTCGCTAGCGGCAATACCTTTTAGCATTTCAACCATTATTCAGATAGTCCTTCTTTCTTCATAGTTTCAACGATTGCTTCCATCGCTTCTTTTTCGTCTGCACCATCTGCAGAAATCGTTACATCAGAACCTTGGCCAACACCTAGAGACATTACTCCCATGATTGATTTAAGGTTAACTGATTTTCCTTTATACTCTAAGTTGATGTCAGAGTTAAATTTGCTTGCAGTTTGCACTAAAAGTGTTGCTGGACGTGCATGAATCCCTGTTTCTGCTACTACGTGAAAATCTTTTTTTTCCATATTGACCGTTCTCCTTTGTACAAGAAAATATTTTTTATGCTAGAACCCAAGCGATAAACCTTATCATCTCAAGTCCTTCATTCCTAAAGATTACCATTTTTTGGTTTTTGTTACAACAATTTTAGGTGAATTATTTCTATAAAATGTATGCCCTTTCTTAAAATAGAGCTATCTTCAAAAAAGAATCAAGGTATCCTGCGTTTTCATTTATCGTTACATAACAGATTTATTCTTTTTTTAATCTTTTTATTGAAAAAAGGTTCCTGTTAGCACTCGCAGACGATGAGTGCTAAAAATTGAATCCATTTGCTTGATTTTATTCCAAAACCACGTATAATATTAGTTAAGGTCAGAGAACGTCAAAGTTTTGACCTGCGTATCTTTTTACGAAAGTCTATTTGAAGATGTACAATAGAAAAAAAGGTGAAAGGGTGAATGCAATGCTTTGCCAAAATTGCCAGCAAAATGAGGCAACAATCCATTTATATGCAAATGTGAATGGTCAGAGAAAACAATTGGACTATTGTCAAAGTTGCTATCAGAAATTGAAAAATCAAGCAAATGGAGGTGCTCCGCGAATGGCAAGTAATGATCCATTTGGATTCGGCAGTCTGGATGATTTATTCCGTTCCATGTCGCAACAAATGCAGCGTCAAGGCGGTCCAGAACAAATTCCGCCTACCCAATTTGGCGGTGGAAACAATTTTAACGGCCAACCCCCTCGCGGGAATGCCGGAGGCGGACTGCTTGACGAGTTCGGCATCAATATAACAAAACAAGCACGTGAAGGAAACATCGATCCAGTCGTCGGACGAGATGAAGAAATTCAGCGTGTCATTGAAATTTTAAATCGCAGAACAAAAAATAATCCCGTACTGATCGGAGAACCTGGAGTCGGTAAAACAGCCGTCGTTGAAGGCTTGGCACAAAAAATTGTCAACGGAGATGTTCCGCAAAAATTAATGGAAAAAGAAGTCATCCGTCTAGATGTAGCCTCCTTGGTTCAAGGAACGGGGATTCGCGGCCAATTCGAAGAACGAATGCAAAAGTTAGTTGAGGAAATACGTTCAGCTGAAAATATTATTCTGTTTATCGATGAAGTTCACGAATTAGTCGGTGCTGGCGCTGCTGGCGATGGAAATATGGACGCTGGAAATATTTTGAAGCCCGCATTAGCACGAGGAGAACTTCAGATGGTTGGTGCAACGACGCTAAACGAGTATCGAATCATTGAAAAGGATGCTGCACTCGAACGTCGCATGCAGCCAGTTAGAGTCGATCAGCCAAGTGTGGAGGAAACCATCGAGATCTTAAAGGGTCTTCAGCCACGTTACGAAGATTACCATCACGTGAAATATACTGAAGAAGCCATCAAAGCGGCAGCAGAGCTTTCCAACCGCTATATCCAAGATCGATTTTTACCCGATAAGGCTATCGATCTGTTGGATGAAACAGGGTCTAAAAAGAACCTAACGATCCAAATCGTCGATCCTAAAACGATTGAACGAAAATTGACAGAGGCCGAAGAACAAAAACAACTTGCTTCGAAAGAAGAGGATTTTGAAAAGGCTGCTTATTACCGTGATCAAATAAACAAATTGCAACGCATGAAGGAACGTCAATTGAGTGATGAGGAAACACCTGTCATCACAGAAAAAGACATGGAATCAATCGTTGCAGATCGCACGGGGATCCCCGTTGGTGAACTGAAGGAAAAAGAACAAACGCAATTAAAAAATCTTGCTGATGACTTGAAGAAGCATGTAATCGGACAAGATGAAGCTGTCGACAAAGTGGCTAAAGCGATTCGTCGAAATCGGGTCGGTTTGAATAAGAAAAATCGTCCAATCGGTTCTTTCTTATTCGTAGGTCCAACAGGTGTTGGAAAAACGGAATTAGCCAAACAATTGGCCTATGAAATGTTTGGTTCACCAGATTCAATGATTCGTTTTGACATGTCTGAATACATGGAAAAACACAGTGTCTCTAAATTGATCGGTTCTCCTCCAGGTTATGTCGGTTACGAGGAAGCAGGGCAATTAACGGAAAAAGTTCGTCGAAATCCATACAGTCTGATTTTGCTTGACGAAATCGAAAAGGCTCATCCTGATGTGCTCCACATGTTCCTGCAAATACTTGATGACGGTCGCCTAACAGATGCACAAGGTCGAACGGTCAGCTTTAAAGATACCCTGATCATCATGACCAGCAATGCTGGAACTGGTAAAATCGAAGCCAATGTTGGTTTTGGTGCTGCACGTGAAGGAACGACTCGCTCGGTTCTGGGTCAATTAAAAGATTTCTTTGCACCCGAATTCTTAAACCGTTTCGACGGCATCGTTGAATTCAAAGCATTGACCAAGGAAGGCCTGATGGAAATCGTTTCGTTGATGATCGATGATGTAAACAATATGCTGGCAGATCAGAAGCTGCATGTTGATGTACCTGACAATGTCAAAGAAAAACTGGTGGATCTTGGTTTCGATCCTTCCATGGGGGCTCGCCCGTTGCGTCGGACGATCCAAGAAAATATCGAGGATGGCATCGCTGAATTCTATTTAGATCATCCGTCGATCCATGATTTAAAAGCAAAATTAGATAAAGAAGGAACAATCGTGATTACTTCTAAACCTGAGCGCTTGGTAAAGGAAAACACGAAAGAGTAAACGATTAGCTGAGATGAAAAAACATCTCAGCTTTTTTAAACCATTATTCTTCATTTTTTGTGATTTTTTTTATATAATTATCATTGAGATGTAATATCGTATATTGAAAGGGGTGTTTTTTATGAAACTGATAAACGTAACCAATAGTCACTCTCGGTTAGTATACAGCCAATTGGAAAATACAGATGCCAACATGATCAAAGTCTACTCCATCGGGAATACAACTGTCATTTTCACAGATGCCTACAAGCATGCTGAGATTGTCATCAAAAATGATAAACGCAACATCCAACAAAAAGAAATTGATTTTATACATAAATACTTTAAACGCAAGCTTCATAGTGATGATTATGATTTTGAAAATCTCTCCTACATCGAGGCCCCTGGTCTGGTAGAGATTTCCATCCAGAAAAAAGACAAGTAAAAAAAGAGACTGTGGGAAGAGAAATAACTCCCGCAGTCTCTTTTGGCTTACATCAAACTTTTCAATTCTACATTCGGATATTTGTCAGCAAACCAGCGCATTGCAAATTGATTTTCAAATAAAAATAATGGTTGATCGAACCGATCCTTCGCCAAAATATTTCGGCTTGAGCTCATCCGCTCATCTAAGTCCTCAGGGTCGATCCAACGCGCGATCTTGCTGCCCATTGGTGTCATAACTACCTCTGAATTATACTCATTTTGCATACGGTACTGGAACACTTCGAACTGCAGCTGCCCTACCGCACCAATAATGTATTCATCTGTCAAATACGTTTTGTACAGCTGGATCGCACCCTCTTGCACGAGCTGATAAATGCCTTTATGGAAAGACTTTTGCTTCATGACATTTTTAGCTGTCACTTTCATAAAAAGTTCTGGTGTAAATGAAGGCAGTTCTTCGTAAGCAACTTTCAACTTGCCCTCGTACAACGTATCCCCAATTTGATAATTCCCAGTATCATAGATTCCAATAATATCGCCTGCAACAGCCTCCTGAATGTTCTCACGCGCATCGGCCATAAACTGCGTCACGTTGCTGAGCTTCATTTTTTTGTCCGTTCGGTTCAACTGAACATCCATCCCACGTTCAAAAGTCCCTGAACAGATTCGAACAAAGGCAATTCGGTCTCGATGATTAGGGTTCATATTGGCTTGAATCTTAAAAACAAATCCGGAAAACTCTTCCTCATAAGGAGAAACTTCTTCCCCGTCTTCTGTTTTATGTGCATGCGGCTTAGGTGCAATCGTTACAAAAGTCTCTAAAAAGGTTTGGACCCCAAAATTCGTCAAAGCAGAACCGAAAAAGACGGGTGTTTGGTCGCCGCGAGCAATTTTCTCCAGATCAAACTGATCTCCTGCTTCTTGTACTAGCTCTACTTCCCCTAGAACATCCTGATAAATCGAATTTTTGGTAAGCGGGTGATCCGCTGGCAGCTCCCCGTCAGTTAAAGCGGCAAAGCGCTGATCTCCATACTCTTCTGGCCGATAAAACTCGATACGCTGATGGTGAATGTCGTATAAGCCTTCCAATCCTTTACCCATACCGATCGGCCAGTTCATCGGATACGATTCGATATCTAACAGCTCTTCCAGCTCCTCAAGCAAATCCAATGGTTCACGACCATCCCGATCTAATTTATTAATAAAGGTGAAAATTGGAATACCTCGACGTTTAACGACCTGAAATAGTTTCTTCGTTTGTGCTTCGATCCCTTTTGCGCTATCGATCACCATGACTGCGCTGTCTACCGCCATTAACGTACGATACGTGTCCTCCGAAAAATCTTCGTGTCCAGGGGTATCTAAAATATTAACTCGTTTGCCTTCATAATCAAATTGCATAACAGAACTGGTGACGGAGATCCCCCGCTGCTTTTCAATTTCCATCCAGTCCGATTTAGCAAAGTTTCCTGTTTTCTTCCCTTTTACAGTTCCGGCCTGTCTGATAGCTCCACCGAATAAAAGCAGTTGTTCTGTAATCGTCGTTTTCCCGGCATCGGGATGGGAAATGATCGCAAAGGTACGGCGACTATCAACTTGTTCTTTCAATTTTGGATTGTTCATTTTTCTTTCTCCTCAAACAAATTTCAACCAAATCAGTATAGCATGGATGGTAAGCGATAGGAAAGCTGAAACATCCTATTTTTATCTCCTAAATAAAATCACAAATTTTTTTCATAAAAAATGTTTACAAAAAAAACTTTTGTGTTACAATTTCATTACATATTTTTCTTTATGATTTCTATTATTTTTTTTATGAAACAGAAAGTAGGTTCTTCCCCATTGAAAAAATTGATCTTGCTTCATCAACGCTTGCTGCTTTTTGTTAGTGCTTGTTTGGCCGCGCTGTTCATTTTCAGCATCTTTTTTTACCATTCACACTTCTTACCAGGAACCAAAGCTAATCACACTTCGATCGGTCAATTGTCTGTTGAGAAAGCCCATAAAAACCTAACAACCAAATTTCAGCGAGTGTCGATTACTTTAGTTGCCGATGATTTCCGTGAGGATCTTCTATTGGATAGTCCATATACTATTTCAAAGGAGCATTTAGCAGATCAGTTAAAGCATCGAAAAATTCTTTTGCCATTGAAAAGGGATACCCCAAAAGTTCTGCAACAGAAAATCAATCACTTTTCTTTCCCAGATGAAAAGGAAAATGAAAATGCAGTGATCTCACACAATGAGAAGAAATTTGTGATCATCCCAGAAAAACTAGGAACAACAATTGATCGAAAAAAATTGCTTGATCAACTAATCGCTGACCTAGAAAATGACACATTGAAGAAGACTTATCCGCTTAGCGACTTTTATGTCTCCCACGATCGAACAAAAAAGCAGTTGCAGGAAAAACAAAAACAATTAAACCAGCGACTTGGGAAAACAATTGTTACACTGCCAAACAAGAAAATCACACTGACAAACCAGCAGCTGTTTTCTTCAGTTGATCAAGAGGGATATTTTCAACCAGAGCTTCTTGTTCCTTGGATAAGTGAATTGGAACGAACCTATTCAACGATTTATCAAAATGTTCGATTTAAAACGATTCATGGAGAAAAACGTCAATTCAAAAATATTGGGAATTATGGCTGGTTCGTCGATATCCAAGCTTCGGCAAAAAGACTTGCTAAGAAACTCAATGACACCAGTCAAAAAAACATTTCACTGGTCATACAGGGTGATCCCAAAAAACAACCACTAAACGTGACTAAGGATTATATCGAAGTCGATTTGAACCAACAGCGAATGTATTGTTTTCGTGAAGGAAAGCGCCTCGTTTCGACTGATATTATTACTGGGCAGTACAATAAGCACACTGCTACTGTCCCAGGCTTTCATACCATTATGGACAAACAAAAAGACGTGTCTTTAAGCGGAGAGTTAATTTCTGGTGATGGCAGTTATAGTGTACCGGTCGGTTATTGGATGCCCTTTTTGAGTCACGGACAAACCATTACTGAGATCGGCATTCATGATACCGATCATAAATTAGAGGCTTTCGGAGACAAAGAGGCGTATCGAAAAGGATTTGGCAGCTATGGTTGTGTGAATACTCCAGGAAAACAAGTCGCAAAAATCTTTCAGCACAGTTATATCGGAATGCCTGTTTTCGTATATGGAGATATCTACGATGATGCTCCGGGCGAGTTTGATAAGCCGGTCGACCACGGAACAGTGATTGATTGATTTCAAAAAGCCTCGCACTGGTTTTCGTCCAGTGCGAGGCTCTTTGATTCCATTATTTATCTGCGAGGCTCATCGTCCTCAAAATCTTTGGTGAACATGCGGCGCTCTTCTTCGGGCTCTGCATTTTCATGTTCTTCGGGATGAAAAATCGCACGAATCGTTAATACTCGGGAACCCTCCATCTCCTCTGATATCAACGTCAAATCATCCACATCAAAAGACAGCTTCTCACCTTCATCCGGGATTGTTCCCAAAGCAGTGATCAAATATCCAGCCATAGTATCGACATCGCTCATGTGCAAATTCAATCCAAATTCTTCGTTAAACTCATCAATCAACATTTTTCCGCTGACCAAGTATTCATTTTCTGCGACCTTTTCATACAGCTTTTCGATTTCATCAGATTCATCGTCGATCTCACCAACGATCTCTTCCAGCAAGTCTTCCAAGGTAACCAACCCGACCATTCCACCGTATTCGTCTAACAAGATCGACATTTGGTTTTGCGTCTTTTTCAATTCATATAATAAATCATCGATAAAAATCGTCTCAGGAACAAAGAGGGGTTCCTGAATAATTTTTTGCAGATCGATGTTTTCAAAGCCATGTTTGCGTGCAGCACTTAATAAGTTTTTCGTATGGACGACGCCGATAACTTTATCTTTGTCTTCGTCATACACAGGAATCCTAGAATAGCTTTCGCTTAAAATTTCGTCGATGATTTCGATGATCGGATCGTTGATGTCTACCATGAATGAATCTGTACGAGGAACCATTACTTCTCTGGCAACCTTGGTATCCAATGAAAAAACACCCTGAAGCATTTCGATCTCTTCATTATCCAATACACCCTCGGTCTCCAGCATATAACGCATCTCGTCTCGCGTCATTTTGGTGTCTTCATCGTCAAATTTCATCGGCGTGATCTTAGCCAATAGATTCGTTGAAGCCGTCAGCAACCAAACGAATGGTTTGGTGATGATCCCAAGTTTTTGTACAATCCCAGATGTAGCCTGAGCAACCGTTTCTGTTCTTGTCATAGCAATACGTTTTGGATACAATTCTCCAAATACGATTGAGACATAGGTCAATAAAAGCATGATCAACACATTGGCAATCGTTCTAGCAGCAGCAGTCCCGCCTAAAACAGGTGCTAGACGCGTAGAAAGACTGTCCGCTAAGGAAGCCCCAGATAAAATATTGACAAGGGTAATCCCCACTTGAATCGTAGACAGGAAGTTGTTAGGTTGCTGAATAATCCGCAACAATTTCTGAGACTTGACATTTCCTTCCTCTGCCTTTTGTTCAACACGATTTTTATTAACAGATACAACAGCGATTTCTGCCGCAGCAAGAAATCCGTTGATCAAGGTCAAAACAACCAATAACAACAATTGTATGACCAGCGACTGACTATCGGGGTCAGCATTCATAATTGCATTCTCTCCTTATTCATCTTTTATCCTTTTTAAAATATTCCGTTTTCTTCTCAGCTCAAATCGAAGCAGCAGCATTTTGAGCTCTAAAAAAAGTGGCACTAGGCCACATTGAAATCGTATCACATCACTAATTTTTATGCAATCATTTCCATAAGTGTTCAGCTAATTTAAGAATTCGTGTTCCCGTTCTTCTTGTTTGCCCTCCTGCACTATTCGAATTATGAATGTCACAATTGTTCTGAGGATCGCATAGACCGGCACACCTAAAAAGACACCTAAGATTCCTGCTAAGTTGCCCGCCACGAGCAAGATCAAAATAATTGTTAATGGATGAATGTTCAAGGATTTTCCAATCACATTCGGATAGATGACATTTCCGTCGATCTGTTGAACGATAACCACCACTACAATACACAATAAAGCCTTAAACGGACTATCAAAGAAACTATAAATCAAAGCAGGAGCAAGCCCTAAATAAGGGCCAAGATAAGGAATCAAATTGGTTAACCCAGCAATCACACCAAAAAGGAAGGCGTAATCAACGCCAATGATTAAATAGCCTAGAAAAGTAAATGTTCCAACAAATAGACATTCAATCGCTTGTCCGCTAATGTAATCAGATAACGTTTTATTCAATTGTCCCAATAACCCATCAATATTCTTTTGCTGTTTGGCCGGAAATAAACGTTCAATATTGGGCCCAAGCTTCTCGCCATCCTTCAACATATAGAATAAGATAAATGGCACAGTCACTAACAGGATGGCGATCGTCGTCACCTTACCGATTAATGAACTTAGGCTGTTTGTGACGCCTCCTAGGAATTGCTGTAAAATCACTCCTGCGGATACATCCAAATTGTTAATGTACTGATCAAGATTCAATTCATGAAACAATGGAATCCGCGTCGCCTGCTCTGTCGCTTCCTTCAACCATTCCTGCATATTGATCACAAAATCAGGAATGCTGCTGGCTAACGATGCGATCTGCTGTATAAGATTAGGAATAATACTCAATACGATCAAGACGATCATAAGAATCAAAAGCAGGAAAATCAACGCAATCGCTACGATTCGTTTTAAACCTAATTTTGTTAATAATCGGACCAAAGGATTTAGCAAATAATAAAGAAATCCAGCAATCAGCACTGGTGCAAACAGTGTTGTAAAAAACGTTCCGATTGGTTGAAAAATAAAGTCGATCTTGGAGGAAACGAAGATCAACGTAGCCAAAATCAACAGTTCCAATGACCAGAACATCAATTTTGAATTTTTTAGTTTTTCAAACATTTGTCTACCTCTTTTATTCATTTTGGTATATAGTATACAACAGTCAGGAAAGGGTTAGGAAAATGAACTTCTTGAAAGGAGCAACCCTATGAAAATTTTAATTACTAAAGACACCATGAGTGATATTTACTTGGATGCACTGCGGATTCGCAACAGCGTCTTCATTGAAGAACAGCAGGTTCCTTTAAACATTGAGATCGATAAAAATGAAGCATACAGTATCCATTTTGTTTTATACCTCAATGATCACCAGCCAGCAGCTACCGTTCGACTGCTGCCATTAAATGATCAAGAAATGAAATTGCAGCGTATGGCTGTCCTCAGTCCATTTCGCGGAAAGCATTTGGGAGAGGCGATTATCAAAGAAGCCGAATGGTTTGCCAAACAGCAAAATTTCAAACGTATCAAACTAGGGGCGCAGCTGACCGCCCGAGGCTTTTATGAAAAATTAGGTTATGAGCCCTTCGGAGAAGTGTATCAGGAAGCCGGTATCGAGCATATCGAGATGAAAAAAGAGCTTTAAAAAACTGCTGATCGCAAAATCAGCAGTTTTTTTCTTACTTCCGCGACAATTGCTTGTAACGGTCATACCAAATATCAATATAGCCTTGCGAGAACGGACCTTTGCCATTGTTAATCCAATCAACGAGAATCTTGACATTTTCCTTCAAAATATAATCGATTTCTTTAGAATAATGCATTTGCTTGCTGTGAAGCTCGTATTCATCGACATCTAAAAGCCGCTTTTCTCCATCCGGAAAAACTTTGACATCCAGATCATAATCAATATACTTCAGCGCCTCTTCGTCTAATAAATAAGGCGAAGCCAGATTACAATAGTAGGAAACTCCTTTCTCTCGAATCATTGCTATTACATTGAACCAGTATTTCTGATGAAAATACACGATTGCTGGCTCACGAGTGACCCATCGTCGTCCATCTGATTCTGTGACCAATGTATGGTCATTGACCCCAATGATCGAACACTCGCTGGTTTTTAATACCATGGTATCCCGCCACGTACGATGCAAACTGCCGTCGTGTTTGTAACTTTTGATCGTCACAAACTCTCCTTCTTTTGGAACTCCCATAGCGACCCTTCCCTCAGCGAAAATTGCTCGCATTTGTTTGGGTGTTTTTACACCGACATCAGAAACATTATAGCAATAAAAATCCAGCTTGCCTACTAATGATTTTCAGTTGTTCGATTATTTTGCCAGAGTGCCAAGAGCTTCTGCTGCGGCTTTGGAAAAACATAGTTGGAGAAATCCGCTTCCTTGACCCATTTTCCCTGCTCCTCAAACTCGCTGAGCGTCCTGCCATAAAAGACCAGCACATGCCAACGCAGATGACTGAACACGTGACTGATCTCACCCAATAGCTTTTTCTGCCAAACGACCGGAAAATCAGTGAACATTTCCGGTGCCTCCTCCGAAACTTGATCCGCTGAAAAAAGATTCCATTGTGCTGGATCGTATTTTTCTAAAAGTGTCTGATACTGCTCTTTAGAGACCTCCTCAAGCGGAAAAAGCCACATACTGGCTAACAGGCCTTTCGAATCGCGCTGCTGCAATAAAAATTCATGTTGATCATTTTCAATGATTCCTGCCAAATAATACACATCCTTTGGCTTGGCCTTTTTGCTTTTGATCGGAAAGTCCGTTTGTCGTTGTTCTTTGTAGGCCATACAGTAAGCTTGGATCGGACACTGCTCGCATTGCGGATTCACTGGCGTACAAATGCTGGAGCCCAAATCCATCATCGCTTGGTTAAAATCACCCGGATTTTTTGAACTGATGATCGTTCGCATCGCTCGATCAAAAACCGAACGGCTGCTCGCTTTTGCGATGTCCTCTTCGATACAAAACAGGCGGCTGACGACACGCATAACATTTCCGTCAATGGCTGGTTCCGGAAGACCGAAGGCAATACTGCCGATTGCGCCAGCAGTGTATGGGCCAATCCCCTTTAATGAACGAATCTCATCGAGCGTTTTAGGCATTTTGCCATCATAATTCTCCAATAATTGTTTTGCAGCGGCCTGAATATTTCGTGCACGCGAATAATAACCTAAGCCTTCCCAAGCCTTCAATAATTTTTCTTCAGGTGCCAGTGCTAAAGCCTCAATGGTTGGAAACTCCTCCATAAATCGATAAAAATAATCGATTACCGTGTCCACACGCGTTTGCTGCAGCATGATTTCAGAAATCCATATTCGATAAGGATCGTGATTGTAGCGCCAAGGCAAATTTCGTTTTTCTTTGTTGTACCAGGCTAGAAACTCCGTTTGGAAAGCTTGGATTTTTTCATCGGGCCAGTCTTCCCATGGATTACTCTTCATCTTGTTCTTCCTTTTTTTCGGCAATGAATGCATCAATTGCATCCAGCTGATACCCTTTTTGGTATAAGTTTTGTTTAGTCTTTAAACTACGCTTCGCCAAGTCAAAGCGTTGATACTGACGCCAAAGTTTTTCCCCTTGAAGCTGCAGAGAGTCGGCTTCTTGCTGGTAGATTTCTTCAAAGTCAATGTCTGCGATCACTTGCTTGATCGTGTCATTTGAAAACCCCTTAGTCATCAATTGCTGCTGCAGTTTCTGTTGAATTTCCCGCACACTCTTATGATGAAATTTTTTCAAAGCTTTGGCTGCTGTTTTAGACGCCAACTCGTATTGTGCTTGTTCCTCAAACAAAGCCAAGGCATTCTCGAGTGTTTCCCCCGAAATCCCCTTCTCCTGCAGCTTTTGACGCAAGACTCGGGGTCCCTTATCCGCCAAACGCATTTGTGTCCGGATATAGCTTTCGGCATAATTTTGATCATTGACTAAATCTAATTTTTTTAAGCGATCGATGATTTTTGTCCGGTCTTTTTGTTCGATCTCTTTTTCTTTTAAATAGCTTCGTACTTCTTTCTCGCTTCTCATTTGGTAACTCAAATAATTTAAAGCCAATTGAAAGCCCAGATCCTCATTGCCTACCTCTTTGATCTCAACAAGCTCCTGCTCCGTCAGCTCCTGCCCTTTTAATAAGCGAAACCGAACCAATACATCTTCGGAGACAATCAAGCGATCGCCATTGGAAAGCTCGATATCGTAGTGACCGTTGCGTCCTTTGTTGACTTTATTTACAGTAATCATATTGGTCCTCCTGTTGATTCATTTAATAATCGATACGACCATTTATTTTAGCACAGATCACAGCAGCCGGGAAAAATATATGCTAAAATGTAGCCAGAAAGGAGCAGAAAATGACTGTTCAACTAAAACTCAATCAAACTCTGACCTTAAAAATTAAACGGTTGGGGATCAATGGCGAAGGTCTAGCGTATTACAAACGTTTGATCGTCTTTGTCAAAGGTGCGCTTCCTAATGAGACCGTGATTGTTAAAATTACGAAAACAACGCCTCGTTATGCCGAGGCTGAAATGATTCGAATCAAGCAGGCAAGTCCGGATCGAGTCATTCCCCCTTGTCCGGTCTACGAAGAATGTGGCGGCTGTCAATTGCAGCATCTTGCTTATGCGAAACAACTGGACTTCAAAACAGATCTACTTCGACAAGCGTTGGAAAAATATCGGCCAAACGGATATAAACACTATCAGCTGAAGCAAGCGATTGGCATGGAGAATCCTTGGCATTATCGAAACAAGGCGCAATTTCAATTGCGAAAAAATCCCAAAAGCAACAAAGTCGAAGCTGGTCTTTACCAAGCCGACTCACACCAGCTGGTTCCGATCACAGATTGTTTCGTTCAAGAACCTGTCACCCAAGCGGTGGTTAACACAGTGTCCCAATTATTAACAAAATACGAGATCCCCATATACAATGAACGAAAAAATAGCGGGATCTTACGAACATTGATGGTTCGTGTTGGTATTGAAACAAATGAGGCTCAACTAGTTTTGATTTCCAGAACTAAAAAAATCCCGCGGATCAATGCTTTGATACGCGAGATCCACCAACGCTGTCCAGAGATTGTCTCCATTATGCAAAATATCCAAGATAAAAAGACCTCTTTGATTATGGGAGAAGAAACGATTCACCTCTGGGGCAAAAATTCCATTAGCGAGAAGATCAATCAAGTTGCTTTTGAATTGTCACCGAGAGCTTTTTTCCAATTGAACCCTACGCAGACAAAGATTTTATATCAAGAAGCAATCAAAGCCTTGGATGCAACCAACGATAAAACCATAGTTGATGCCTATTGTGGTGTTGGAACGATCGGCCTTTCGCTGGCTAATCAAGTACGAGAGGTTCGTGGAATGGACATTATTCCTCAGGCAATTGAGGACGCAAAGAAAAACGCTAAAAAATTGGGGATTACTAATACTCATTATGAAAAAGGTACTGCTGAGGAGCTTTTGCCTAAATGGCTAAAAGAAGGATTTGCACCTGATGTGATCATCGTCGATCCGCCGCGCACTGGCTTAGATGACAAATTGCTTCAAACAATTATCCAGCAGCCCAGCCAGCAAATGGTCTATATTTCTTGTAATGTATCGACCTTGGCCCGCGACTTAGTCTCTTTATCCAAGATCTATCAGGTTGATTACCTACAATCAGTTGACATGTTTCCTCAAACCGCAAGATGTGAAGTGGTTGTAAAACTATCAAAAAAAGAATAAAAAACAAGCGGCTTAAATGATTTTCCTCATTTGAGCCGCTCATTTTTTTATTTAATAGCCATAGCCTGTTGCAGGTTGTTCTTGATAGATGCCCGGATCATAATTATAATCCGGATCAGAGGAATCATTAGAATACGTATAGTCATCCGTTTGCTGCGTCGAGCTGCCTTGATAAGAACCTTGCTCGTCGTAATTATTCGCATTGTCATAACCAGGTGCATATTGGCTCAAATCGTCCGTTGCACGTCCATCTGAATCATCGTAGAATAATTCACCATACGGATCATCCTTCAAGTTTGGTAACTTTTCTTTCGTTGGATATTCCAACTGCTTCTTCAAGATATTTTGTATGTCCAGTAATTCATTAGTTCCCAAAATTTGATAATAGATTTCATTGATCAATTGGCTTTGTCCTGCCAACTGTTTTTGTTGAATCGAATCGAATGCTGGAATATAATTCGTTCCAATATCCAACATGTCATCCCAAGAGAGATCCGTTTTCATGTTTTTTTGAACAGCCTTCAAGATCTTACGATAGTTGCCGATACCGTTGATTGACATCGCCTTTTTCAAAATCTTGGTGACTACCTCACGTTGACGCTTTTGACGTCCAATATCTCCTGTCGGGTCTTGGTATCGCATGCGAGCATAGGCAAGGCCCGTTTCACCGTCTAATTTGTGTTTTCCTTTAGATAACTCAACACCGTCTAATTCAAAATCATATTTATTGTTGACTTCAATCCCACCAACAGCATCGATCAAATCCTTTAAGCCGCGCATGTTAATCGTTACATAATGATCGATTGGAATATCTAAAAGATTCTCGATCGTATCCATAGCCATTTCAACGCCGCCAAATGCATAAGCGTGATTTAATTTGTCATTGGTATCGTATCCGACGATTTTCGTCAAAATATCGCGATCTAAACTAACGATTGTTGATTTTTTTTGTTTTGGATTGACAGTGACGACCATCATACTGTCTGATCGACCTTGATCATCCCGTCCAAGATCCCCTGTATCCACCCCTAAAAGTAAAATGGAAAAAGGCTCTGCATTGTCTATATTCGGCGCATCCCCATCGCGGATCGAACTAGTCCTTTTCACAGTTTGACGAATACTTGCTACCATGTCACTTGCATCTTTCGTGACCTGTACAGCATAAATGGTTGCTCCGCCAACAACAAAATTCAATAAAATTAAAACAGCTACGATGACTTTCTTCCAACGACTCATGGCACACCTCGGTTAATTTTTTTACGGTTTATTTTCTCACACTATCTGATGGGTTTCAATGATTTTCCAAGAAACTGACAACATCCGTTAAAAAATTTTAAGTAAATAAGTATTTTACAGCAAAAATCTAGATACCTTTTAACGAATCAGGACCTCATTTCTGATTGAAATGAGGCTCTTCTCTTGGCATAAAAAAAGATGCCCCCTCAGGAACATCTTAGTTCGTTTATTTTGCTGCTTCAAAATTTTTGTTTACTTGATCCCAATTAACGACATCCCAGAAAGCAGAAACATAATCCGGACGTACATTGCGATATTTCAAGTAATAGGCGTGTTCCCAAACATCTAACCCTAAAACAGGTGTTTTTCCATCTGTTAATGGAGAATCCTGATTTGCCGTAGACATTACTTCCAGCTTGCCATTGTTAACGACCAGCCATGCCCAGCCAGAACCAAAACGTCCAGTCGCAGCAGTTTTGAATTCTTCTTTTAATTTTTCAAAATCTCCAAAGGCTTCGTCGATCGCTTCTTTGATTGCACCAGTTGGTTGTCCACCTGCGTTTGGTGCCATGATTTTCCAGAAGAAACTATGGTTTGCATGTCCACCACCGTTGTTTCTTACTGCTGTACGGATATCTTCAGGAACTTCATTTAAGTTGATCATTAATTCTTCGATTGATTGTTCTCCTAATTCAGGATATTTTTCAATCGCTGCATTCAAATTCGTTACATAAGTGTTGTGATGCTTTTCATGATGCAGGTGCATAGTTTCTTCATCGATGTAAGGTTCCAGTGCATCATAAGCATAAGGTAGTTCTGGTAAAGTATAAGCCATCTTGTGTTACCTCCTAAATTTTTCTTACAATTTAAGTATATCAAAATCATCAAACCGCTTCAAAAAATTTGCTTACGATAAGTTAGAAATATCATTCTTTTTCTTCATGGACCCGTACTTTTTTGAAAATAAACACCTTGCTGAACACATAATTTGCCACAACGACCAGCACCTGAGTAATTAGTTTGGCAATAAAATTGCCAATAGTAAGCAAATCAATCAATACGTACATGCTGCCCATATCCAATCCAAAGGAAACGATTCGTGCAACTAAAAATTTGCTGAACTCTATCAATAATTCCCCGAACGTTTCAGTTTTAGAATGAAAAACCCAAATTTTATTCGTTACGAAGGCAAAAAGCACAGAAGCGACCCAAGAAATAGCATTTGACGTTGGCCAGCCCCACTTCAAGCCTTCATGAAACAAGGCAAAGACTACTATATTTACAACAGTGGTTAATCCTCCAAAAAAAAGATAAACAAAAATCTCCCAAAGGTTTTTCTCTTTTAAATAATCGACGAATTTCAAATAACGTTTCATTTTTTCACCTTTTCCGATCTATTCCTTCAAGTACATTACCGAACTCTGACTCTCTAGTCAATTCTTTCATTAAAATCTTTTATCTTTTTTTCTCATTGGGTTGTTATTTCAAAGGGAGTTCGCTAAAATGACAAGAGTATAGAATGGAGCGATCAAATGACCTTTCGTCAATTAATCCAAGGAGCAATGTTCCGCTTTTCAACTCTTAAACATGCAAAAGACGCGCCTTTTTGGAAAGCCATCATCTATTTGATTTTGTTAAGTATTGTTTTTTCACTGCCAACGGTTTATCAAACAATGGAAGTGATGAATGAAATCAGGAACGACAGTCAAAAAATTGCGGAGCGTATTCCAGACTTCCAGATCGTCAACGGTGAAATAGAAACTAGCCGCCAATCCGAAGGGTTCATCTATCAAACCAATTCCATCATTTGGACCTTTGACCCTGAAGGAAAGCGTTCAGAACACGATATTGCCAATGACCTAATCGGAAATTTTTTCAGTGTCGGCTTATTAAAATCAAAGGCGGTATTGGCATTGCCGGATTTTGGCGGCGTAAGCACCTCTATGTTCGGAGATAATGTCCTTGAGTTCCCATATGATTCAGAACCATTGAAGGGCCTGACCGGCTCAACCTTGCGTGAAGAACTGGAAGATCTACAATTGCCTTTCTGGGCACCGATCATCATGCTGCTGGCAGCCTTGTATCCTACTATGATCAATCTGGTTGTAACTTTCTTTTTTGCCGCGATCATTGGACACATTTTTGCTCGTTTGCGCTTACGTCAAATCACTTTCTTCGAGAGTTTTAAGACTATGATTTTTTGCGGGACGATCCCCGTATTGATATCCACTCTGATCATGTTTTTCAGTACTTCTTTTGACTTTAGTTTACTGATCACATTAGCGAGTGTCTTTATCTATTCTCAAGTCGCAAATTCTTTCCCGCAAATGAAATTACCAGGACAATAACTGTTTGCAGATCCTGCAAGCAGTTTTTTTATAGACGATTTGATACAATACCAACGAGGTGAAAAAGATGACAAAACCAATTATTTTTTTACAACGCTCTTTTCGGGAAGAGTTTATGAAACAAATCCAATCACTTACACCAGACTACTCAGTAAAGACCTCTCTTGATAAGCAGGATGTAAAACATGTTCATGTCTCGGTGGGCTGGAACAAACAAAATGAAGAGTCACTTTTGCAAGAGGCAGATTTAAAATGGGTTCAGGCCGTGTCAGCTGGTGTTGATTATTTACCCCTTAAAACCTTCGCTGAACGGAACATCTTGCTTTCAAACGGCAGCGGTATTCATTCGCTTTCCATCAGTGAACATGTGATTGGTGTTTTATTGGCCTATTCTCGCGGCCTTTTACAAGCCAAAGAAAATCAACTAAATGGTCAATGGTCTACGGAAAATATCCATTATAATCAACTTTCAGGCAAAAATATGCTCATCGTCGGAACCGGGCATATCGGAAAACAATTGGCTAAATCGATCAAAAGTTTAGGAGTAAACGTTTATGGTATCAACACCACCGGCCGCGTTGTTCCCGGCTTCATTGAAACCTACTCTATAAAACTTACCGAAAATCGTAGCAAGCATGGACATTGTTGTTGGAATTCTCCCTGGAACCGCCGATACGTTCCATATTTTTAATAGTACTGTATTTGCACAGATGAAATCCGATTCCATGTTTGTAAATGTCGGAAGAGGAGACACCGTTCATACGAAAGAGTTGGTTCAGGCTCTGACAGAAAGCCATTTGGCTTTTGCAGCATTGGATGTCTTTGAAGACGAGCCTCTTCCACAAGATCATCCTTTATGGAAAATGAGCAACGTACTGCTCACACCACATATTTCTGGACTAACCGTCGATTTCCAACGAAAGTTCATGTCGATTTTTCTGAAAAATCTTAAACAATTTGCGGCTGATCAAACATTGACAGAGAACCAAGTTACTTTAACTCGAGGATACTAAAAAACAAGAGCGAGGATAGTTGTTAGCTATCTCTCCTCTTGTTTTTCTGTTTCTTTAACAATGTAAATGGGTCTTTTTTTTGTCTCTAAAAATATTTTTCCAATGTACTTGCCGATAATTCCCAATGAAAGCAGCTGCAACCCACCAATAAACAGCAGGATAGATACCATTGAAGGCCACCCTGAAGTCGGATCTCCAAAAAACATCGCCCGTAAGATAATAAAAATCAATGCAATTCCCGACCCTAGACAAGACAAAGCGCCCACAAAAGAGGCAATATTCAGAGGTGCATCCGAAAAATTGATGATTCCATCAATCGAATAGTTGAATAATTTCCAGAAAGACCAAGATGTTTCTCCGACAGTTCGCTCTCGATTTTCATAGGAAAGGTATTCTGTTTTAAACCCGACCCAACTGAACAAGCCTTTTGAAAATCGGTTGTATTCAGTCAATTCTAAAACTGCATCAACCATTTGGCGAGTCATAAGACGGAAATCTCTTGCACCATCAACCATTTCTGTATCACTGATTTTATTAATCAACTGATAGAACATTCTCGCAAAAAAGCTGCGGATCGGTGGTTCCCCTGTACGATCTGCACGTCTGGTACCCACGCAGTCAATATCTGAACTTTCGATCATTCCAATCATTTTTGGTAAGAGCTCTGGAGGATCCTGCAAATCAACATCCATCACTGTGATTAAATCCCCAGTTGCCGTTTGCAAGCCCGCGAACAAGGCAGCTTCTTTGCCAAAATTTCGAGAAAAAGAAATATAACGGACTCGATCAGGATAACGTTGTGCCAGGTCTCTAATAACCGTCAATGTTTGATCTTTCGACCCGTCATCGACAAAGAGATATTCCAGATCATGTCGAATCAGCCTTTTGGTTTTTTCAACTTCCTCAAAAAATAGAGGAATGGCTTCTTCTTCATTAAAACAAGGTATAATAATTGATAACACGTTGATTCTCCTATACTTCTTTAAATTCGTACATTGGTTCTTCCAATTCCTCATCAAGATCGACGATCAAGTCATACCGTTTAAAAAACCATTCATCGGATTCTTCAACAAAAAAAAGCAATCCATCCTTCTCGATTCTTGCTAACGGTTTCTCCGGTTCATCGACAGCCATCCCGACTGAAAAACCATCGTGAACCTGAGTACTTCCGTAAACCTTCCCATAAAACCGTATCCCTTGTCCTGGAGACAACTCAAACTCTTGTGCAAACCATTCCCGCGCTGCGGGTGTGATTGTTAGTTCCATTCTATCAGGCTCCTATCGATTCATCTTTTCGTCCAGATAATCAACGTCCTCATCTCTTCCAATGACAACAAGGTGGTCATTTTGCTGGACGATCTCTTCTGCTTGAGGTGCCACAATCGGTTCTTGATTGCCACGTCGAATCGCAACGACATTTAACCCGAAACGCTGACGAAAATCTAATTCCTGCAGTGTTTTTCCATAAAACTTCTTGTTAGTCACAATAACTTCGGCCAAAGAAAATTCGTCTGAAAGTTCCAAATAGTCCAGGATATTCCGCGAAACCAAGTTATGAGCGATTCGATACCCCATATCTCGTTCCGGATGCACGACGCGGTCTGCGCCAATCTTCTCCAACACGCGTGCATGGTATTCGTTTTGCGCCTTGGCTAAGATGTTCGGCACACCCATTTCTTTGACCATCAATGTCACAAGAATACTTGCTTGAATATCTTCGCCAATTGCGATAATGACATGGTCAAAGTTGCGAATTCCTAAGGAACGAAGGGTCATTTCATCCTGTGCATTTGCTACAACAGCATGAGTTGCGATGTTCATATACTCATTTACCCGATCTTCACTGCTGTCAATGGCTAGCACCTCTTGACCTGATTCTACTAGAGTCCGACAAATACTGCCACCAAAACGACCGAGCCCGACGATTACAAAACTTTGTTTCATGCTTCTTCTCCTTTATTCATCCAGGTTCTATAAGAATTATTTAGCTGACTGAATCTAATCATAGTCAAGTATAACAAAGAGCGGACTAATAAAACAGAGAAATTCTCTATTTTATCAGTCCGTGTTTAAAGGCATAAATCGCAGCTTGTGTTCGATCTTCTACCTCCAATTTTGCTAAAATATTTGAGACGTGTGTTTTCACTGTTTTCAAGGTGATAAATAATTCATCCGCAATTTCTTGATTGCTCATCCCTTCCGCAATCAAAAGCAGAATCTCTTTTTCACGATTAGTGAGTTCTTCATGCAGAATGTGTCGATTGCGATTCGACAATTGCTCCATCATCTTCGTAGTGACTTCAGGCTCCAATACTCGCTCCCCTTGATAGGTCGCTCGAATAGCATTTGCGATTTCATGTGCTGTGGATGTTTTAAGCAGATAACCTGAGGCCCCAGCTTCAATTGCTGGATAAACCTTTTCATCATCGATAAAGCTGGTGACAATCAAAATCTTTGCTTCTGGCCAGTCCTTCAGAATTTTCTTAGTAGACTCGATGCCATCCATCACTTCCATCACCAGATCCATCAAAATGACATCTGGCCGCAGCTCCATGGCCTTGTCATAGCCTTCTTGTCCGTTTTCTGCTTCACCGACTACATCAATGTCTCCCTGAATGGATAAATAAGAGGAGACCCCTAATCGTACCATTTCATGATCATCCACTAACAACACTCGTATCATCATTTGCCTCCTTCACTAAAGGAACTTTGATCTCTACACTTGTCCCTTGTCCTTTAAAACTAATTATTTTTGTTGAACCACCCACACCGGCAATTCGCTCTCTAATATTTCTTAACCCATAGCTTCCAGCATGTTCATCATTGGCTTCAAAGCCGACCCCATCATCAATCACTCTTAGGCTAATACTTTGACCTACAATTTTCAAATAGACTTCTAATTCTTTCGCCTTGGCATGTCTCAAAGTATTGGAAAGCAGTTCCTGAATGACCCGGAACAATTGATCTTCTATAGAGGAGGAAACTTTGATATCTTCAACATTCCACTTCAATTGAATTTGGATCTTGGTTTGAAGTTCCTTTAACAACTGTTCGATCCCCTGTCGCAAACTTTTTCCTTCGAGACTGACAGGTCGCAGATGCAATAGCAAAGCCCTCATTTCAGATTGAGCAGCATTGATGATATCTGCCACCATACCGAGTTGTTTCTTGTAAGGCTGCAGATCTTCCGAATGCTGAGATTGCTCGTTCAGCGCTGACATCATCATCATAGCCGCGAACAATTGCTGAGATACCGAATCATGCAGCTCTCGAGCCAGACGATGCCTTTCCTCTTCCAATATCTTTTCCTTAGATGTCCCGTCGATCATTTGCGGTTGGCTGCTTAGTTGCTGCAGCTCTCTAGACATACTGACCAGCTTTTGTTGAATTTTTTTAACATCGTGATCCATATTCAATAGATCGTTATCGTTTGTATGAACGGAGTCCAAATAAGGATGATCATAATCCCCAGAAGCCAAGCTGCGCAATTTCTCTTCAAGTTTACCAAATTGTCGCTTTTGAATAAAGGTCACAATAAAGTAAATCACTATGCTTACAGTGAGAGCAATCATCAATAAATGAAAGAAAATAGGGATGTAAAAGATTTTAGCAGAAAAAAGCTGCGCTCCCAAATTCTTTTTCCCAATAGCATACATATATAAAAAAAGGGTTGTAATTAACAACAAGAAAGTCGTAAGTCCAGAATAAAACGCAATGTGTCTACGAGAAAATCTCCCAATCATACACGAATCACCTCAACATCCCCTAAGAATGAATTAGTGACTAATTTCAACCGCCGCGGACTGTCATCATAATCTTCACTATACAATTTCACAGACTCATTTTTTAAGGCGATTTCCTCTCCGTCAAATCGAACCGTTCCAAAAATAGTCGCATGTTCCAGCACCACACCAATGCCATAAGGAATCAACACTCTAGTCCGCCCAAACCCCTTGCGGACGATCACAATACTATCTTCCTTTGGCAGCAAAGTGTTTCCTAGATCCACAATTGTATCTCCTGCCAAAACATTCAGATTGATATCATCCCACTCAAAGACTTGACTGCCGATCCGTTCATTGCCGATCCATGTTTGTTTCCGACATTCCCCTCGATGCTCTGTTGGCTCAGAAGTTTCTACTATAACCATGTTTTTCTTATTGCTAAATGCACCAGAGACCGAAACGCCGGAAATCTCAAATCCTTTCAACCCAATGAACAATACAGCAAAAATCAGCATCAACCAAGTCGCTGGACTATTGACCAAACAAATCCCCACGATTAATAGCCCTAAGATCAATTGGAATTTGCGACGACGCTGCTTTCGTAGGCCAAAATAAATATTTAAACTACCGAACACCACCATAATCAATACTGGTGGGTTGGATGAAACTTGCCATAGCAAAAACAGTGCTAATAAAGCTTCTATAATGAGAAAAAAACGCCAAGGATTTCTCACAGATCTTCCCCCTAACAAGTTTATACCTTATTCTACTTGTTTTTCTTTCATAATACTATCGGACTTTAGTAGGAAAGAAACTATTGGATATACTTCACACTTTTCTCATGAAAAAATCGAATTTTTTTGAAAACGTATATTCTCGAATAGGATAAAAGCAAACACACTAGAAATACTAAAAGCGGTTCAATTATTATCATAAAGTAAAAGAAAACATTGTCGATTAACTCCCGATTTTTAAATAAGTATATCCAGATAAATTGTCTCATTAATCGATTGTCATGAATGAGATAGATATCGATCATTTGAGATGAGTACCTACAAATTCTATTATTTTGAACAGGAATTTTCAGCACGATCAAAAAAAGGCTGATACCAAAAATTAACGCATTCATACTTTCCGTTCCAATCAAAAAGAAATTAGGAAAATCTATGCTAGAAAAATGCATCAAAATGAATGGACGCAATAGAATAAGACAAAAAGAAATTGTAAAGCAAAAAATGACAAACATGAAGTATTTTCCTAGAATATCTTTCTGATATATTCGAATTAAATGTCCAGAAAATACAAAGATCAAAAAAAACAGGATAACATTTGGCACATAGTAATTGACCTCAAATTTAAATAAGCCACCTAAAATAGTTGAAGTATAAGCAGCTAAAATAAAGAACGATGTGTAACGTAGCATTTGTTTTGGTTCAAACTTCATCAATGCCTCTTTTATAAACGGTTGAAAAAAATACAAAATAGCATAAGCGGTCAAAAACCAATATAATTGAAACTCAATTGGAAAAAGCGCTTCTAAAATATTTCTTTTATCTATAGTGATATTGCTGAATATTACAACTATCAATATAGACAAAAAAGAATAAAATCTCCCATAATTCCCTAAAAGAATGATCTTTTTCAAAGAAAAATGCTGCTTCGTATAAAAATATCCCGTTATTAAAATAAAAAGAATCACACCGATTTTCCCAAATGATCCTACAAGTTGAATAAGTATTTCTTTGACTGATCCTTCATTAGAAAATACCCACTTGCTATGAGCGAAAAAATGATGATACACAATCATCATCATCGCTATAATTCGAATTAATTCGATGTTCAAATTTTTTTTGGTTCCCATCATTTTATAGATCTCCCTTTTAAAACAATTACTATTTCACCAAGAATAAATAATGTACTGGATGACCATCCATTATCGCATGAGGAAACAATCCGGTTCCTTTGCCTCCAAATAGCTGCTGCACTTTTTCTTTTTGTTCTGTCCTTAGAAGAATTTCAAATGAAGATTTCAAATCTCCAGAGTATATTTTTGGTCTTTAGAAAGAGTATCCGGAATTGGTGTATTATTTAAGCCCATCATTAAATAATGTGTATTTGGTTGCCCATAGTTTGAATTTGGAAAAAGTATCTGACTGCTAATGATCTGTTTCCAACCGAGATTCCCTATCATCAAAATTATGAACGGTGAAAATCCTATCGATCTCATTTTTCTCTTAATCGTGATACACAAAAAAACGGCAATTGCGATTAGTAATATCAAATTAGTGGCCTTGCTTGAATATCCAAAAATGCTTAAGCTAATAGCAAGAATGAACGATGTGTATTCACACCAATTCTGACTATCTTGCTTTTTAAATAAATAGTCATAAATAAAAAGGGCCTTGCAACATAAATAAGAGAAAGAATGTCTGTGTAAGCCACTGAAATAGGAAGAGACACCTGTATTGCGAAAAAACTTAATTGTTCAGCACAATCCTTGTATCGTCAACCAAATGATGAAATTCAACGAAATTTACAAACAACAAAACGGCTCCCACAAAAAAAGTATTTATTCGATTAACAAAAAGTAGGTAAATTGATTTGATGGCTCCTTGATTTATCGCCTTTTTAAAGCACATTTCAGGAAAACATAGATTGCCAAAGAAGATAGCAAACAGATTAGATTTATTGTAATCACTGTTTTGTATAAATATTTGTCTCTAAATAGCGAAAAATTACTCCTATCCTGGGTGAAAGCTGCCTAAAACATACAAAGACTTGAAAATGCAATAAAGAATTTGTTCGAAAAAAATCTCTTGAGTTCATATAATCAGCCTTTTCTTGTTAAGCAGTTTTAGTCAATCGTGCCACTAACGTTTATCTTTTATTACTTGGAACAATACACAAATGCAAATAGACCCACTGCATGCGCTTTTTCTATGCATCGAAAAATAAAAACAATCATACGACTTTTGTAATTCTCACCAGACAACTTATAAGAAAATGGGTTTAATTTGCTGTCCAGATTATTTTCATTGATCCATCTCTTTATGCGCCTGTGCTCAGAAACAAATTGTTTTCGGGTTGCCTGCTTTCCTGAAAAAAGTAAATACCATAATATATAATATCTTTTAAAATAATACTTTATAAACTCATCTAACTGTTCTTTGTAAAGAAGCCGTAATGCATTTAGTAGAATAGAATGTCTGTCTCTGAACTCAATCCTCTTTGCGAAGTATTTGAAACGCTCTTCTCATTATAAAACCAATTATAACCAATATAGCTTATTATTGAGAGTTTATTCGTTTTAGAATACGCAGCTAAATTAAAAAAACATCTCTTATCCCTGTAATTATATCGGAAGAAAAAAGGAATAACAATGGGTTCAATAAATACTAATAATTATCAAAAACTTGTTTTATTGCTTCTTTTGCATGTTTTAATTTATGAGAATGCGATCATGCTCAAAAAGATAAAAGGGTCAAGAAGACCGTAACAGCAGTCTTCTTAACCCTTAGTTTCCAATTGCTCTTGTTTTCTTGAAAAGCGAAGCAGCTACCTCGTGCCACTTTTGCTTTAATTTACCTTGACGATCTTCACCTGCATGTCTCCACCAGGAGTTGAAATACTGATAACGTCACCAACCTTTTTGCCAATCATTGCTTGAGCGATTGGAGAATCATTAGAAATTTTACCTGAAAAAGGATCCGCCTCCGCTTTACCAACGATCGTGTACGCTTCCTCATCCCCATCCGGCTGTTCGATAAAGGTAACCGTTTTGCCAATGGAGATTTCATCTGAATTGATGTTGTCATTCTCAATGATTTGAGCAAAACGGATCATATTTTCTAGTGTACTGATTCGTCCCTCAACAAATGCCTGCTCATCCTTCGCAGACTCGTATTCTGAGTTTTCAGACAGGTCTCCAAAGCTCCGTGCAATTTTGATTCGTTCGATGATTTCTCCACGTTTTACAGTCTTCAACTCTTCTAATTCTTGTTCTAATTTCTCTTTTCCTTCAAGTGTCATTGGATAAACTTTTTCTACCATAATTCTTACTCCTTCATTCTATAAACTACGAAAGGTAATCTTTCGCAGATTTTATCTACAAAAGATTACCATTTTGTTGCTCGGTTGTAAACCGCAATTTTTATTCATTCGGATTTTGAACATACCTGTCAACTAACTCCAAATGTTCATCGTATGTTTCTGCATAATAAACTTTTCCAGTTTTAATATCCGCCACAAAATAATAATAATCATTCGGTGTTGGCTCCAACACTGCTTGGATCGCTTCTTGGCTTGGATTGTCGAAAGGTCCAGGACCGTATCCAGTATTTGTATACAAATTGTACGGTGAGTCGACTTCTGTATCTTTATTATATACAAACTCTTTATGTTCACCCAGTGCATAAAGAATTGAAATATCTGATTGCAACGGCATTTTCGCATCAATTCTATTGAAGAACACTTGGGCAATCTTCTTACGATCTTCAGTAGTGACCCCTTCTTTTTCAACTAAAGAAGCCAAAGTCATTACCTCTTGGACGGTTAGGCCCTTTTCCTTGATCTGCGTATAATAAGGAGAAAGAGTTTGACTCGTTGCATCAACCATTTGAGTAACTAGGTCTTTTAAATCTCTGCTCTTCAAAATATTATAAGTTGCTGGATACAAATAACCCTCTAAACGATAACGAACACCTTCAGCATTTCCAGCGTCAGTTAGTAAGTCTGGATATTGTCCCTTCAACTGATTAAAGAACTCCTCATCCTTCATTAAATCGAGAAAGTCTTTTTTGCTAAAATCAGTTTTCTTAGCAATCAGTGAAGCAATCTGTTCTACATCATATCCTTCAGGTACTGTGATCTTCGAGGCGTCGTCTAATGGCACATCACTTCCGCCTTGCTGTAATTCCTTGCTGATGCTGTCCAAAGTCATATTAGCGGAAAATTGATAATACCCCGCTTGAAAATTCGTTAAATTCTTGAACTTCGTGTAAAAATTGAACACCAATCCATTCCGAATCACATCTTGGTCTTCTAGAATTTCTCCGATTTGCCGATTGGAGGACCCGCTTGGAATTTCGACCTGTACTAACTTTTCATCGTTTTTATCCAAAGGCTTGAGTCCAGCACTTACATAGTTATATCCTGATATGGCCAACACTCCGGCCACAATCAAGATGGCGATCGTTAAAATGTACACGATCTTGCGTACAACCCGATCCTCTCTTCTGCGTTCAGCTCGCTTCAAATTGCTCTCCTCACTTAATTCTTCTTCATACTCTTCTTGATCAAAGAGTTTTATCTCTTCTAATTTATTCCCGATTTTGGCAAGGAGCGACACTTCTTCTGTAGTCTCTCTCTGCTTCTTGGCGGGGATACTTTGTTCTTCTGCAGCTTGTTTATTTGCTTTTTCTTCAATCCGCTTAGAATTTCTTTTTTCTTCGTTCAGCGTTGAAATAGTAGATTTGTCGCTTGATAATCGTTTGACTGATTTCTTTTGAAGCGTGTCTTCCGTAGGAGCATAAGGCCTTTGTACTGGCGTTGATTCCGCATCACTCAGTCCCGAATCACGGTTTTTTCGATTCTCTTCCAAAGCACGCATAATCTGCTCTTTAAAAGAACCTTCTCCTGACTGCGTGTTATGTACGTCAGACAAAAAAATTCCCCCTTATCTCATGTCATAACTTTGTTCATTATACATGAAAACGATGAGGAGGGAAATGAAATTCATTGTTTCGTTAAAAAATTATAAATCTATTTTGCTTTTTCTTGTAAACACTCAAAGCATCAATATCGTTTTACTATGTTCAGGTAAAAAAATGATTATGTATGCTATAATTTTATTGTCAAACCAAGTTGGTGTTATTTCAGCAATTTTTTTGCGTTTTCGTACATTCAGAAAGTAACGAGGTTAATTGTTTTCGTATTTCTTAAAAATTTTCTCAGTTTGCTAAGTAACAAAAAAAGGAGAGTACTATGAAAAAAAGTGTAAGGAAAAGAGCTACCCAA
>NZ_BJCC01000002.1 GCF_004309355.1 Enterococcus florum
TTTGAAACAGTCTTAGACTGTTCAGCTCAATTTAAAAATTGATTCGCTAGCATATTTGCTTGCTGTATTGTTTGCTTCTATTACTAATAGAAGCGCCCTACACATTTGGTTTGTTTTATTCGTTCAGTTTTCAAAGGTCTACATATCTATTGCTTTGTTTCAGCAACTTTTACATCTTATCAGTTCAACAACTGATTGTCAATAACTTTATTTACTTTTGTTTCAAAAAGCTTTCAAAATTATCAACTGTCTGAATGCGACTTTGATAGAATAACTGAATACTCGCCTTCTGTCAATAGTCATTTGTTCAAATATTGAAATTAATTTTCGCTTTCGAACATCAATTAATATAGCAGTTTTGACATCTGTGGTCAATCAATTTTTTCAAGTTTTTTGACAAAAAAACAAACACGATAAATAACCGGAATTCTAGATAAATATGTTCGTTTTTATCCGAAATATTAGGGAAATATATTCGTTTATGGATAGGGAATATTCGTCATTTCTATTCTTGTTTTTTTATAAACTCGTAAAGCGGATTTTCGCCTTGCTGTAAAATCTTTGGTAGAATAGGAATAAAGTTACTTTAACTATACAATTGGAGGTTTTTTTTATGAAGGTATTAGTTGCAGATGATGATAAAGAAATTGTTGAACTATTAAATATCTACTTACACAATGAAGGATACGAGGTCGTCAAAGCTTACGATGGAAAAGAGGCCTTAACTAAGCTGAGAACCTCTTCGGATATTGATTTGTTAATCTTAGATATCATGATGCCTGTAATGGATGGTATGCAAGTGGTCAAAGAATTGCGTAAAGAATCGCAAATTCCGATCATCATGCTAACTGCAAAAACAACAGATATGGACAAGATCAAAGGACTAGTCGCTGGTGCAGATGATTATGTAACAAAACCGTTTAATCCACTTGAAGTAATGGCTCGAGTAAAATCGCTTTTGCGAAGAAGTCAAATGCAGGTTGCAGAAAACCAGCCGGATGTATTAGAGATTCAATCATTGATCATAAACAAGGATTCTCATGAAGTAAAAACTGTAGACGGGAAAGAGATTCAATTGACTGCTCTGGAGTTTGGTATCCTATATCTGTTAGCTAGCCATCCAAATCGCGTATTTAGCGCGGACGAAATTTTTGAACGCGTTTGGAAACAAGAAAGCATCGTATCCGCCAAAACAGTAATGGTCCATGTCAGCCATTTGCGAGATAAAATCGAAGAAGCAACCGATGGAGAAAAAGTGATCCAGACCGTATGGGGTGTTGGTTATAAGATCGATGCAAAATAATCAAAACAATCGAGTTGAGAAGCGAAAAAGGATAACTCTTACATCAAAGGAAATCAGTGAATTAATTGCAGAAGGAATCGTCACGGTGATTCTTTTGCTGCTACTTAATGTAGCCATCATGGTGGTTCTCTCCCAGATGCTAAACAATTCGCCTAATTTGAGCGATGCTATTTACCGCTCAAAAAATATATTTGCCAGCAGTCTGGACAGTGATATTTTCTGGAGCGGGCGTAATTTCGTCTTTCCATTTTTCTTTATTGTGGATGCGTTGATCGTTTTTTGGCGTTTGATTCGTCGATACCGTCAGATGCAGCTGCGACACATCATTAATGAATTGCATTATATTGCGGATGGAAATTACAATTATCGGATTCCCTTTGAGCTAAGAGGTGATTTAAGTAAAGTTGTTGCAAGCATCAACGGTTTGGTCGACAGCACCGTGGCTGCCATTGAAGATGAACGTGAAATTGAAAAATCAAAGGATGAGTTAATTACGAATGTCAGTCACGATATCCGCACTCCCTTAACTTCGATAATCGGTTATCTTGGACTGATTGAAGACGGACAGTATCAAACGCAAGAAGAAGCGCTGAAATATACCCACATTGCTTATACAAAAGCAAAACAGATGAAATCGCTAGTTGACGATCTCTTTGAATATACGAAAGTTCGTCAGCCTTCTGTTCCAGTAAACAGGGTCTCCTTTGATATGATTCAACTGGTTGAGCAACTGGCTGCTGAGTTTGAATTAGAAGCGGATAAAAAGGGGGTGCAAGTTTTAGTCGAGACCTCAGAAAGCTCGTTGATCATGGATGGAGACACTGAGAAGTTAGTTCGCGTATTTAGTAATTTGATCACCAATGCCTTGAAATATGGGACGGGAGCTACTCAAATCGTGATCAAGATTGAAAAAGCCGGGACGGAGGCGATTCTAACCGTAAAAAATAACGGAACACCTATTCCAAGAGAGTCGCTGGACCAATTATTTGATCGATTTTACCGAGTCGACGAATCTCGTTCTCAAGAAATCAGCGGAACAGGTTTGGGCTTGGCCATTTCTCAAAATATCGTCAACTTGCATGGGGGTTACATTTACGCCCAATCCAATCGTCAGTGGACCTCTTTCATTATCCACTTGCCGTTAAAAGCAAACACTAGTAAAGACTCTTCTGCCGGTTCTCGTTGACTTTGCAGATAAAATTTCTTATACTAATGTCAATACTGTAAGACAGGAAACCAAGTACAAGAATATCGCTTTTTTAGAGAGTTGATGGCTGGTGAGAATCAACAAGCGAATTTTTGGAAATCCAGTTTCGCAAGCTGTGTTTTTTGAAAGAAAAACCGGTCGGCAGCCGATATCTGCTAACAAGAGCAGCTTTTTTGCTGAACTCGGGTGGTACCGCGAAATGATACGCCATTTCGTCCCAAGCATGATGGGATGAAATGGCGTTTTTTATTTTAATACATAAGGGGGAATTTGCGATGTTAGATGTAAAAATGATTCGCAATAATTTTGAGGACGTGAAAGAAAAACTAGCAACTCGCGGAGTGAAGGACGATAGTTTAGATCGCTTTTTGGAATTGGATGAACAAAGAAGAAAACGTTTAGTAAAAGCAGAGGAATTAAAAAAATACCGCAACGACGTATCTAGTGAAATTGCCAAGTTAAAACGTGAGAAAATGAATGCAGATGATAAAATTGCTGAGATGAAAAAGGTTGGGACAAAAATCAAAGACTTAGACGTCGAAGTTGCTGATATCGACGAAAGCTTGATGGAAATTTCTACTACCTTGCCTAACTTGCCCCATGACTCTGTTCCCATTGGTGTGGACGAAGACGACAATGTAGAAATGCATCGCTGGGGAGCACCGAGAGAATTTGATTTTGAGCCTAAACCGCACTGGGATATTGCTGAGGATCTCGATATCTTAGATTTTGAACGAGGAGCAAAAGTGGCGGGCAGCCGATTCGTCTTCTATAAAGGCTTAGGTGCTCGTTTAGAACGTGCTGTATACAACTTTATGTTAGATGAACATGTTTATGAACAAGGATATACGGAAATGATTCCACCTTATTTAGTAAACAGCAGCTCAATGTTTGGAACAGGTCAATTTCCTAAATTTAAGGAAGATGTCTTCCAAATTGAAGGACGAGACTTAACATTAATACCAACAGCAGAAGTACCATTAACGAACTATTATAGAGATGAGATCCTAGACGGTAAAGATCTGCCAATTTATTTTACAGCAATGTCTCCTTCTTTCCGTTCGGAAGCCGGCAGTGCCGGACGCGATACTCGCGGATTGATTCGCCTGCACCAATTCCATAAGGTAGAAATGGTCAAATTCAGTGACAAAGAGCATTCCTATGAAGAGTTGGAAAAAATGACTCAAGATGCGGAAACGCTTTTGCAAAAATTGGAGTTGCCTTATCGTGTAGTGACACTATCTACTGGAGACATGGGATTCTCAGCAGCAAAAACCTACGATATTGAAGTCTGGGTTCCTGCGCAAAATACCTATCGTGAAATTAGTTCTTGCTCAAATTGCGAAGATTTTCAAGCACGTCGAGCTATGATCCGCTATCGTGATGAAAATGGCAAGGTTCAGTATGCACACACCTTGAATGGTTCTGGTTTGGCTGTAGGAAGAACTGTAACTGCGATCTTAGAAAACTATCAAAATGAAGATGGGTCTGTCACAATTCCAAAAGTTTTGGTACCATATATGGGTAACCAAAAGGTTATCAAATAGAGTCCTGGGACAAATTCGAGCAGCGCGGCTGCTGTCTCTGAATTCATCCATAAATAAAAAGAGCCAAGGATTGCGGGATCCGAGGCTCTTTTTATTTCATTTTTAGTGTTCAACCGAATAATTAGGTGCTTCTTTTGTGATTTGTACATCATGTGGGTGTGATTCACGCAGACCATTGCCGCTCATCTGAACAAATTGAGCATTGTCACGCAACTCTTTTAAGTTTGCAGCTCCGATATACCCCATTCCAGATTTTAATCCGCCGATCATTTGGAAAATAATGTCCGCGACACTCCCCTTATAAGCTACCCGTCCCTCGATCCCTTCAGGAACTAATTTGTTGGCTTCGTTTACCCCACTTTGAAAATAACGGTCACTGGATCCTTTTTCCATTGCACCCAACGAGCCCATCCCACGATAGGTTTTAAAACGACGACCTTGGAAAATTTCAAACTCGCCTGGCGACTCATCGGTACCCGCCAGCATCGAACCTAGCATGACCGCATACCCACCGGCTGCTAATGCTTTAACGATATCTCCAGAGTATTTGATTCCGCCATCTGCAATAATTGCTTTTCCATATTGACGCGCCACGGAAGCTGCATCATAAATTGCCGTCAGTTGAGGAACACCGACACCTGCAACGACACGTGTTGTGCAGATCGAACCTGGTCCAATTCCCACTTTTACAACATCTACGCCTGCATCATACAACGCTTTTGCACCTTCAGCGGTCGCAATGTTTCCAGCAATCAACGTTGCTTCAGGAAAGGTTTGACGAATTTCTTCAATTTTTCGTAAAACACCTGCACTGTGACCGTGCGCAGTATCAATTACAATCGCATCAACTCCCGCTTCCAGCAATGCTTCCGCACGTTCAAAGGTATCACTTGTCACTCCAACTGCTGCCGCAACCAGCAACCGTCCATGTTCATCTTTGGCGGCATTCGGGAACTCGATCACCTTTTCAATGTCTTTGATCGTAATCAAGCCGCTCAAACGACCTTCTTCATCTACGATAGGTAATTTTTCAATCTTGTGTTTTTGAAGAATTTTCTCTGCATCCTTTAAAGAAGTACCGATTGGCGCAGTCACCAGATGCTCTTTCGTCATAACATCATCAATAGACATCTTATAATCTGTAACAAAACGCATATCACGGTTGGTAATGATTCCTACCAGCTTGCGATTCTCTAACGTATCGACAACAGGCACTCCGCTGATCCGGTATCTGCTCATTAAATCCTCAGCCTCTTGTACCTCATGATCAGGCGTTAAAAAGAAAGGATCGATGATCACACCACTTTCCGAACGTTTTACTTTACGAACTTCATCTGCTTGGGCTGCAATACTCATATTTTTATGGACGACCCCTAAACCACCTTGACGTGCCATGGCAATGGCCATTTTGCTGTCTGTTACAGTATCCATGCTTGCACTGATTAAAGGAATATTCAACGTAATGTTTTTGGCTAACTGCACACTCATGTTCACTTCATTTGGCAATACACGACTCTCAGCTGGAATCAATAAAACATCATCGAAGGTCAACCCTTTTTTAGCAAATTTTGTTTCCCAATTAGACATTGTTCGTAACCACTCCTCAGATTTATTTTTACTGAATAAACTAACAGATGCCTTTCCTCAAGTCAATAACTTGCATTCATTTCCTCATCTAACCTTTAGTATTTTGATCAAACCACATCTCTAATACAGGCTCATTTAAATCAATGTCTTTGTCTCCCACTTTGATCAGTACTTTCTCAGTGAATAATTCCTTTACTAGATAGGCCTGTTCATTGTTGGAAAAGTCAGCTAGATGCAGTACGATATAGCGATCACCAATCATCAGAATTTCCTTCATGGTTTGCTTTAACAGCAGTTTTGCTTCGTGAATGCTTCTTTGTTTTTCCTTAGCTCTTTCAACAGCTGCAGTTAGCGTATACCCTTCATCCAAAAGGGATTTGATCATCTCCACTTTTAAAACTGTAGGCAATCGATACTGCCGACTCCCTTTTGTTTCTGTAGCAATTGATTCAATGTAGCTTCTTTCTTCCCAATAACGAAGTTGACGTGGTGATACTCCAGTCATTTTACTTAGTTCGCTAATTCCGATAACTAATTCATCACTTTCCAACAATTGTTTAACACTTGAATTTTTCATTAATAAGCACCTCATTTCACTATCATTATACTTTCGCTAACAACAGTGTCAAGTAAGTTGACAAAGAAACCAACTAGCAGTAAAGTTACAAACAGATGTTTTTATTTCTGAAAATTTTCATAAAAGAAAGGGCGTGAGATCGTGAAAGAATCGATCGATATTTACGGAAAACCCTACAATCGTTCCTTATTAGTCGCTGTATTGCTGATTGGAACTTTTTGTACTGTTTTAAATCAAACACTGCTGACAACGGCTTTTCCAACATTAATGAAAGCTTTTGACATCTCAGCTTCTAGTGTTCAATGGTTAACTACTGGCTTTTTATTAGTCAATGGAATCATGATCCCGATTAGTGCGTGGTTGATCAATAAATTTAGTTCAAAAAAATTGTACCTAACTGCTATGACAATCTTTCTGGTTGGAACGATCACCTGTTTTGTTGCTCCTAGTTTTTCTGTTTTGCTGATTGGTCGGCTGATTCAAGCAGCCGGTGTCGGTATTTCGATGCCTTTGCTGCAAAATATTATGTTATCGATTTTTCCGCCTGAAAAACGCGGGTCTGCAATGGGTATGGCTGGTATTGTTATCGGTTTAGCTCCGGCTTTAGGCCCTACACTTTCCGGTTGGATTATTGATCATTATACATGGAGAGATCTGTTCGGAATGGTTATTCCGATCGTTATCTTTGTGCTGATTTTGGCAACCTTTTTAATGAAGAGTGTCATTAACCTCTCAAGTCCAAGTCTAGACATCTTATCTGCTGTCTTGTCGACTATTGGATTTGGTAGTTTGTTGTATGGCTTCTCTACGGTCGGCGATGATGGTTGGGGAAGTCCAAAAGTCCTCGGTTTCCTAGCTGTCGGAATTATTGTCATTGGGATATTTGTATGGCACCAATTGCATTTGGAACACCCCTTCTTAGAATTGCGCGTGTTCAAATCTCGGACGTTTACGATTGCTGCTATCTTAGTTGGAGTAGTCAATATGTCCATGGTTGGTGCAGAGCTGGTATTACCATTGTATATCCAAAATATTCGTGGCGAGTCTGCTTTCCATTCTGGATTGATGCTCTTGCCTGGTGCAGTGATCATGGGCGCAATGATGCCGATCACTGGCGCAATTTTTGATAAACATGGAGCAAAACGTTTAGCTATCAGCGGCATGTTGATTTTGACAGCAGCAACCTTGCCATTTGCTTTTCTGACCCAAGAGACTCCAATACCTATGATCGTTATCTTATATGCTTTGCGAATGTTTGGAATCTCAATGGTCATGATGCCGGTCACCACTTCTGGAATGAATGCTTTACCTATGAATCTGATCAGTCACGGAACAGCTGTAAACAATACTTTTCGTCAAGTAGCCAGTTCGATTGGAACGGCCATCCTGATCAGTGTTTTAAGCAATGTTACAAAAAGCAATCTGCCAAAATCCGACTTATTGAAAACATTACCGCTAACCTATAAGAATCAAGCATTAAACGCTACGTTATCTGGTTACCATGCAGCATTTTTCACAGCAGTCGCTTTTGGTTTAGTTGGTTTTGCTATTACTTTCTTCTTACAACAAAAAAATAGGAAAGGAGAACAAATAGGATGATTTTTCTGATTACTATTTTAAGTGTCCTCGCTTTTGCTGTAACCAATATTTTTGCAAAAAAAGCCTGGCATACCGTTTTATCTATCTTTTTCGCAGCAATTTTTGTTGTGAGCTTAGGTTTTATTATTGCAAATGATCACTACCACTTTGGAATGAAAAAAATGACCGAAACAACGGTCAATCCACTAGTTTCTACCGTAGATTACAAGCAGGCAAATCTTTTATTGTACCAACCTTTAGGCAACGGTACAGAAATGATCTATCTATATAAGACCGCAGAAAATCAAAAGAAACCCAAAACAACAGGTACCGATCATGTTCATAACCATATCAAAAATAATCAGAAAACCAATCAGCTGATTGAAAAGAAGTCTTATTGGGTCTATAAAAGTGACATGTCAAAGCTTTGGTTCAAATTAACCAGCAAAGATCACGAGCTGATCGAAGAGGACAATACGTTCGACATAGCCGAAGGTTGGTTTGTTCTTTCCAACGATCAAGCGAAGCAGTTAGTTCAAAAGACTGCAGAAAACAAGAACCAACTAGCAGAATCCGAAAAAACTTTCGCACAAGAAAAGCTCAAGGATGCGATGAGTCACAACCCTTCTTTGACTCTTAATGAACAACAAACTATCCTTCAGCACGCAACTGCTGAGTTTCAAAAAGAAAGTATGAAGAAAGTTATAGAAGAAATACGCTAGATAAAAGCAGCTGATCCCCTTGATCAAACGATCAAAGGGATCAGCTGCTTTTATCTTACCTGACGCGGACTTGCCAAACTGCTGATAATTCCGAAACGTTTTTTCAAGTAATAGCGCAAAGCTAAAAAGCCTGCACCAATCGTTACTAAAACAAACGGATCAATGAATGGATTCAGTTGTGTTGGTAAAAAGATTGCTGCATTGAAAATCAGGAACCAAGCTAATGTCATAGATCCCAAAGCAAGAATTGCTTTCCAGGTTTTTGGTTTTTTCGATTTATCCGCTCCCGGATATTCATATTGATAAATGAGCAGATACATCATATAGAAAATCACCGCACCTAGGCCTGAAGCAACAAGCAACGCAGTTAATCCGTAAGTTGCCACTTGTGTTCCACGTGAAACGAACAAAGCCATTCCGCCAGTGACCAACGTTAAAATCCCAAACAAGAACATAAAATTGTCCAAAATCATCAAACTAGGTCTAGTAGAAATTGGTTTTTCTTCGGGTTTATTGACAATTGCGTCTAACCGTTCAGAAACAGTTCCATATAACTGCCGAGCAGTTTTACCGCTTTTTTGTTCGGATACTAATGTTGTCAACATTTCATGTAAAGCCGTTTCTCGCTCTTCCTCCGAAAGATTAGCTGCCTCCATCGATTTTTTCAAATCAAAGATATATTGCTCATTGCGTTTCGTCAACTGCGTTTCTATCTGTCTATTTTCCGCTGTCAGTGTCTGCAATTTTTCTGGTTCCATTATTCTTCCCCTTTCGCCTCGCTTACACGTTGAAGCGGAATAGCATGACGTCGCCGTCTTGAACAAGGTACTCCTTGCCTTCTAGACGAACGCGTCCAGCCTCTTTTGCGGCATGCATATTGCCATATTTATCTAAATCTTCAAAGGAAACTGTTTCTGCACGAATAAAACCACGTTCAAAGTCCGTATGAATGATTCCGGCTGCCTGAGGTGCTTTCATTCCCTTCCGGAAGGTCCACGCACGAACCTCTTGTTCCCCCGCTGTAAAATACGTAGCCAGTCCTAACAGATCATAAGCTGTACGAATCAGCTGATCTAATCCTGATTCTTCCACACCCATTGCTTCAAGAAACTCGTTTTTGTCCTCATCATCTAATTCAGCAATTTGTTCCTCTGCTTCCGCACTGATTACAATGACTTGTGAATTTTCTGAAGCAGCGAAGTTACGAACCACTTGTACATAAGGATTATTGTCCGGATCCGCTACAGTTTCTTCATCTACGTTGGCCACATACAAAACTGGCTTATTGGTTAGTAAGAATAAGCCTTTGACGATTTTTTGTTCTTCTTCCGAAAAATCGATCGTACGAGCTGATCTGCCCTCTTCCAATACAGGTTTTAGTTTGTCTAAGACAGCTAATTCAGCCACTGCATTTTTTTCCTTGGTTTTGGCTACTTTTGCTACCCGAGCATACCGTTTTGTCACAGAGTCTAAATCCGCTAAGACCAATTCTAAGTTGATTGTCTCAATATCTTCTAATGGATCGACACGTCCTTCAACGTGCGTAATATTTTCATCGTCGAAACAGCGAACCACATGACAAATCGCATCAACTTGACGAATGTGACTCAAGAATTGATTGCCCAATCCTTCACCTTTACTGGCACCTTTTACTATTCCAGCAATGTCTGTAAACTCAAAGGTAGTTGGAACCGTCTTTTTCGGTTTTACTAATTCTGTTAAACGATCTAAACGCCAGTCAGGTACTTCTACCATCCCAACATTTGGATCGATCGTAGCAAAAGGATAGTTTGCCGCCTCGGCACCTGCTTTAGTGATTGCATTAAACAAAGTGGATTTTCCTACGTTGGGCAATCCAACAATTCCGGCTGTTAAAGCCATGATTTACTTCATCTCTTTCTTTTCAAGGATTTTTTTCATTTTCTTTTCAAATTCGCGACGTGTCATCATAACAACATGTCCGCAATTTTCACATTTTATTTTGATATCCGCACCCATGCGCACGATTTCCCAGCGATTGGTTTGACATGCATGGGGCTTTTTCATCTCTACGACATCCCCTAGATCGTACATCTTAACCTCTCCTTTTCGTACTAATGAATCTAAATTGCTGCAACAGTATGTTCAATAGGCCATTTATAACTCTTAGATCCTCAAGGTGTCCGCAGCATGAAGTGATGAATGCTTTTACGACTCATCAAAGTGAATACTCAGGATATCTAAAATTCTGGTCAAATCGTCTGGAGACAAGTATTCGATCTCAATTTTTCCCTTGCCGTCTTTTTCGACAATCTCAACACTTGTTCCAAATTTATCCATTAATCGATCTTCACTCTCACGCAGATAGTATGGCTTTTCTTTCGACAAACGCGGAACCTTTTTCTTCTCTTTTCCCTTGCCTTCATTGTACTCTGTAACGATCTGTTCTAATTGACGGACAGTTAAGCTTTCTTTCACTGCACGATTGGCTAACTTTAAAATTTGATCTTTTTTCTTTAATCCTAATAATGTTCTAGCCTGTCCCATAGACAAACGTTCATCCTGAACCATTTCTTTGACCAGCTTAGGCAATGTCAACAAACGCAAATAATTAGCAATGTAAGGGCGGCTTTTTCCCAGACGAGCTGCAACATCTGCTTGAGTCAACTTCAAGTTTTTCATCAACATTTCGTAAGCTTCCGCTTCCTCCAGTGGATTCAAATCCTCTCGCTGCAAATTTTCCAACACAGCAATCTGCATCATTGCTTCTTCGTCGAATTCACGCACAATTGCAGGAATCGTTTCTTTTCCAGCCAACTTTGATGCTCTAAAACGACGTTCGCCAGCAATTAATTCGTACCCTTTTACTGTTGATTTGCGAACAATGATAGGTTGAAATACGCCTGATTGTTCGATTGAATTAGCCAATTCTTGTAAAGAAGTCTCATCAAATGATTTTCTTGGCTGGTAAGGGTTTGGACGTAGTTCACTCAACGAAATTTCGATTACTTGATCGTTTTTGATATCTACCTCTTCAATTCCAGACAAATCCTGGAACAATGCGTCGATGCCTCGACCCAATCCTTTATTTTTGCTCACGAGCTAACACTTCCTTTGCAAGGGCTTGATAAACTTCTGCACCTTTTGATCGCGGGTCATAATCTATGATGGGTTTACCATGACTCGGTGCTTCAGACAGTCGAACATTTCTTGGAATGATCGTATCGTAAACCTTTTCTTGGAAATAGCGGCGAACCTCCTCCACTACTTCAGCACCAAGATTGGTTCGTGCATCATACATCGTCAATAACACTCCTTCGATCTCCAGATCTGGATTAAAGTGTTTCTGTACTAAACGCACTGTATTTAACAACTGACTTAAACCTTCCAATGCATAATATTCACATTGAACCGGAATCAAAATGGCGTGACTGGCAGTAAACGCATTGATCGTCAAATGCCCTAACGAAGGCGGACAGTCGATTAAAATAAAATCATAATCGTCGTAAACTTCATTTAGAGCCCCTTTTAAGCGTGATTCGCGTGCCATCATTGAGGTCAATTCAATTTCCGCTCCTGCTAATTGCAAAGTGGCCGGAACGATGGATAAATTTTCTCTCTCCGTTTGCAAGATCGTTTCTTTGATTGGCGTCTCATTAACCAAAACATCATAAATATCTTGTTCCACATCGGGTTTGCGAATACCTAATCCGCTCGTTGCATTTCCTTGAGCGTCACTATCGATCAACAATACCTTTTTCCCGATAAATGCTAAGCACGCGCCTAAATTGACGGTGGTTGTTGTTTTCCCAACACCGCCTTTTTGATTTGCAACAGAAATAATCCGTGCCATGTTTTTCCTCCTGACTGATACTTAGAGATAGCTTTTTTTATTTTATAATTTCTTTATACCTTTTCGTAGTTGCTCATTTTGCTATTTGATTGGCTGCTTATTTGGTGTTCCTGGTTTTCGCGGATATTTTTTTGGCGTTTCCTTTTTCTTTTGGATCGTTACGATATAGCGACTGCCACCGTCTTTCGGCAATGAAACATCTTGTTCCGCAATTAATTTGCCACCAAGCAATGCGATTGCCGAACGGGCCTCTACCAGTTCTTCTTCGCTTTTTGCCGCTTTCATTGCAAAAAAATAGCCCTGTTTGTTCACCAACGGTAAACAAAGTTCTGCCAATACATTTAACCGCGCCACGGCTCTAGCTGTCACAAAATCGAACGTCTCACGAATCTCTTTTCTTTTTCCAAAGGTCTCTGCTCGATCATGAAACAATGATACCTTTTTTAACCCTAATTCTTCGGTCAAGTGGTTTAAAAAAAGAATCCGTTTATTCAAAGAGTCAACGATCGTGATCTCTAAATCAGGAAAAGCAATCTTTAACGGAACACTCGGAAATCCCGCACCTGCACCAACATCGCACAACGAACCACTCGTTTGAAAATCTGCTGAAAATGCCAAAGTCAAGGAATCATAGAAATGCTTCAGATATACTTCCTTTTGCTCGGTAATTGCTGTCAGATTCATCTTCTGGTTCCATTCTACGAGAAGACGATAATACGATGCAAATTGTTCCATTTGAGTCTCGTCTAGAGTAATGCCCCGCTTCTTTAGCGATGCTTGAAATTCTTCTGGTTTCATAGCTAGTCCTCTCATTTTGTGAAACAGAAAAAATGTTTCACAGACTAACCTCTACTTTAACGCAAAACTTCCTTTCTTGCAATGCTTTGGTTGAGTTTCACAACCTGTATAAAGAAAGTTTTAACTTCACATTCTATCGCGTTTCGTTTGATAAACGAGCTTTATCTAATGTATTCAAAAAAAACATTAGTGTTCATCCGCTCTCTCACGTAAAATGATTGTGTAAGTGGTAACAATAAAAAAGAAAAGTGAGGTTTTTATTTATGACCGAACGTTTGACAGGTCACACGCTGCTCATTGGTTTAATGGCTTATCCGATCCGACACAGTATGTCTCCAACAATGCACAACGAAGCTTTTGCAAAGCTAGGTTTAGATTATGCTTATCTGGCTTTTGAAGTTGAAAACGAGCAGCTGGCAGATGCCGTTCAGGGGATTCGCGCCTTGGGGCTCCGCGGATCAAATGTTTCAATGCCTAACAAGCAAGAAATTATTAAGTATCTTGACGAAGTATCTCCAGAAGCGCAACTAATTGGCGCAGTGAATACCGTAACAAATAAGGATGCCAAAGGGCACTTAATTGGATATAATACAGATGGTATCGGTGCTATGGAAGCATTAAGAGATGAGGGTGTCAATGTAAAAGATGCGATTATTACTCTGACCGGTGCTGGCGGTGCCGGAACTGCCGTTGCTGTTCAAGCGGCGTTTGATGGTGCGAAAGAAATTCGGATTTTCAACATCAATGACGGATTATTGGAAAATGCTCAAGAAACAGCAAAAAAAATCAACGAAAACACCGATTGTAAAGCGACCGCAACTGACTTAAGTAATCAAGAGGCGTTCAAACAATCAATCGCTGAAAGTTCGATTTATATTGATGCAACAGGTGCAGGTATGAAACCTCTGGAAGATGTTAGTTTAATTGAAGACCCAAGTATGATTCGTTCAGACCTTGTCGTATTTGATGTCGTTTACTCTCCAAGAGAGACCAAACTTCTAAAATTCGCTAAGGAGCATGGTGCCAAAAAAGCAATCAATGGTTTAGGAATGATGCTTTATCAAGGTGCTGCAGCCTTTAAGATGTTTACTGACGAAGATATGCCTGTAGAGTACATTAAAGATTTATTGTTTAATGAAAATTGATGAAACGAGCCAGAATGAATAAATATTCATTCTGGCTCGTTTTTCTCTAAAAGTGTTTCACATGAAACATTTCTTACCTCTTGCAGTTTTATTGCACTGCCTTTTCATTCACCTTTGCAATCTTCCCTTGTTCCACATAAACCATTAAAATGCTTATATCTGCAGGATTTACACCGCTGATTCTACTTGCTTGTGCAATCGTTTCCGGCTGAATTTTTTTCAGTTTTTGACGGGCTTCGGTAGCAAGTCCATTGATCGCGTCGTAATCTATTCGTTCGGGAATTCGTTTAGCTTCCAAGCGTTTCAACTTTTCTACTTTTTCCATCGCTTTTTTAATGTATCCTTCATATTTAATTTGAATCTCAACTTGTTCTACTTCTTTAGTAGACAATTGATCATTTACTGGAATAAATTGTATCAACTCTTGGTAACTGATTTCAGGACGTTTTAAAAAATCTGCGGCCAAAACCCCATCTTTTAACTTTGCACTATTTTTTTTGGTTAGAAAAGTTTGAACATCTTCAGTTGGTTTGATTCGAATCGTTTGTAAACGGCGGATTTCTTCCTCCACGTTAGCCTTCTTCACAAGATATCTTTGGTATTGCTCTTCCTCCACCAGTCCAATTCGACGACCATACTCTGTTAAGCGCAGATCAGCATTATCATGACGTAAAATCAACCGATATTCCGCACGTGAAGTCAATAATCGGTAAGGTTCATTTGTTCCTTTGGTAACCAAATCATCGATCATCACACCAATATATCCATCACTGCGTTTCATGATGAACGGTTCTTTTCCTTGATTTTTCAAGGCAGCATTAATTCCAGCAATCAATCCTTGACCCGCCGCTTCTTCATAGCCGCTTGTACCATTGGTTTGTCCAGCGGTATACAAATTTTCTATTACTTTAGTCTCTAATGTTGGACGCAGCTGGTGTGGCGCAACCATGTCATACTCAATTGCATATCCAGTTCGCATCATCTCTACATTTTCTAATCCATCAATAGAATGCAGCACGTCGTTTTGTACATCTTCAGGTAAAGAAGTTGATAGTCCTTGTACATAAACCTCTTCTGTGTGCAACCCTTCAGGTTCTAGGAACAATTGATGGCGATCTTTATCAGCAAATCGAACAATTTTATCCTCGATCGATGGGCAGTAACGAGCACCGACACCGTCGACGATTCCTGTGAACATCGGTGCCCGATGCAAATTATTGCGGATAATTTCATGACTGCGTGGATTGGTATAGGTTAGCCAGCAAGGAATCTGCTCCTGATTATAATCTTTGTCCGGTGTTTGATAACTAAAATGATTAGGTTCCTCGTCACCTGGCTGAATTTCTGTCTTGCTGTAATCAATCGAACCTGATTTGACTCTTGGCGGCGTTCCAGTTTTAAAGCGATGAATCTCAAAACCTAACTCTTTTAGGTGGTCTGATAATTTGATTGATGGTTGGGAATTATTAGGACCTGAAGAGTATTTCAATTCTCCGATAATAATTTCTCCGCGCAAGGCTGTACCAGCAGTGATAATCACCGATTTGGCTTGATAGGCTGCACCAGTGGAGGTTACTACTCCCCGACAAACCCCATTTTCCACAATCAGACGATCGACTACTCCTTGTTTCAAAGTCAAGTTTTCTTCTTTTTCGATAGTATGCTTCATTTCCTCAGCATAGGCGTGTTTGTCCGCTTGCGCGCGCAATGCGCGGACAGCAGGTCCCTTCCCTGTATTAAGCATTCGCATTTGAATATACGTCTTATCAATATTTCTGCCCATTTCTCCGCCTAATGCATCAATTTCTCGGACAACCACTCCTTTGGCGGGCCCGCCAATTGAAGGATTACATGGCATAAATGCAACCATATCAAGATTGATGGTGATTAGTAATGTTTTGGAACCCATTCTAGCAGCTGCTAGAGCTGCTTCAGAACCTGCATGTCCGGCACCTACTACAATAACGTCGTATGCTCCTGCTTGATATTCCATAGTATCTCTCCTTATTTACCTAAACAAAATTGGCTGAATAGTTGTGTGATTAGTTCATCCTGTACGCTGTCTCCTACGATTTCACCTAGGTAATCCCAACAGCGGGTCATATCAATCTGCACAAGATCTACTGGCATACCAGTTTCGATTCCTACTTGTACTTCTTTTAAAGATTGAGAAGCCTTATCTAACAAAGCAATGTGCCGTGTGTTTGAAACATATGTTGCATCTTTCTCATTGGTTTTTCCGCCAAAAAACAATTCAGCAATGGCTTCTTCTAATTGATCTAGCCCGTCCTTTTCAACCACGGAAACAGCCAGAATTTCAGAATCATTTACCAACTCCGTTAATTCTTCACTACCTATTCTTGAGGGAAGATCCGTTTTGTTTAATAAAACGATTCGTTTTAGTTCTCGAGTAGCCACTAGAAGTTCTCGATCTTCTGGTGTCAACGCTTCGCTTTGATTCAAAACAAGCAAAACCAAGTCCGCTTCACCTAATGCTTTTCGACTTCGTTCGACACCAATTTTTTCGACAACATCTTCTGTTTCACGAATGCCAGCAGTGTCGATCAACTTTAGAGGCACCCCGCGAACATTTACATATTCTTCGATAACATCTCGAGTTGTTCCGGCAATATCTGTAACGATCGCTTTTTCTTCGTGCAGCAGGTAGTTTAATAAGCTTGATTTTCCAACATTGGGTCTGCCTATGATCGCCGTACTTAACCCTTCCCTCAAGATTTTTCCTTGCTTCGCGTTCAAAAGCAGCGCATTGATTTGGTTCTCAACATAACTTGCTTTTTCAAGTAATAATTGGGTCGTGAGTTCTTCGACATCGTCGTATTCGGGATAGTCAATATTAACCTCCACTTGTGCTAACGTCTCCAAGATCTCCTGTCTTAACGCACGGATCAAATGGGATAAATTTCCGTCTAATTGGCTGATCGCAATATTCATTGCTTTGTCCGTTTTAGCACGGATTAAATCCATCACAGCCTCTGCTTGAGATAAATCGACTCTTCCATTTAAGAACGCGCGTTTAGTAAATTCACCTGGCTCAGCCAATCGGGCACCCTCGCGCAACATCAGTTGCAATAGTTCATTCACCACCACGATGCCACCGTGACAATTGATTTCCACAATGTCTTCTCTCGTAAATGTTTTAGGAGCCCGCATCACACTGACCATCACTTCATCGACCAGCTGTTGACTCTTCGGGTCGAAAATATGACCGTAATGAATTGTATGACTATCTACATTTTCTAATTTCTTTTTTCCGCTTTTAAAAACTCTGTCAGCAATGTATACAGCTTGGTCGCCGCTAAGACGAACAATGCTGATTGCACCCTCCCCAGGCGGAGTTGATATTGCAGCGATCGTATCAAATTCTAAAATTTCAGCCACGAACTAATTCCTCCTATATTTTCTTGCTTCTATTAATATTCTTCTACATAGTGAACAAATTCTTCTTAAATCACGCAAAAAAAGTGCCCACTCCACCCCTTGTTAAAGGGATAGATCTAGCACTTTGACTGCTTTTCTATCAAATTTTTTATTTGATTTTTAGTTTAAAAAACCCCCGCTGGTACGAGGGTTCCCTCAAAGCAGGAACAACTTTGTCGTATACTTTGATAAGAATGATTTCTAACACAATATACTTGCTTTGAGAAACTTTGTCAATCTATGATAATAAATTTCTCCAATGTGGACGTACCAAATTTTTTTTACGACGCTTTTCTTAAGAGTATTACGAAAATCTATCCTGTTTAACTCTTTAAAAAAGACATTCTCACTGAATCAAAAAAAGACCGCATCGCAAAGGATGCAGCCTCTCTAGAAGTATTTTTTTGCGGGCTCGACGACTAAATATCGATAAGGATCTTCTCCTTCAGAATGAGTTTTGATATAGTCATCTTCGCTCAGAACAGAGTGGATCATCTTGCGCTCAAATGCAGGCATTGGTTCTAAGAAAACAGGTCGTCCCGTTTCTTTAACCTTTTCAGCCGTCCGTTTGGCTAGACGGGCTAAGACTTCCTCGCGCTTTTGACGATAATTTCCAACATTCACGACAACAGAAAGTTTATTTTTGGCCACTCGGTGAACAAAAACTTGAGCTAAATATTGCAACGCGTTCAGTATTTTTCCGTGTTTTCCGATCAGCATTCCTTGTTTACTAGTCTCTAAATGCATTACGGTCAGTCCTGTCTCTGTATGCTCTACTTTCACCAACGCTGGAACACCCATTTCTTTCGTGATCGTTGTCAAGTAGATAGCCAGTTCCTTTAGAGCCTCTTCATCATCTAATTCCGATAATTCTTGTGTCGTTATCTTTTTTTCAATACTAGGCATTTCGGGTTCAGTTGTTTCAATGACCTCATTTACAGTCTCTTCTACAGACTCATTAATTTCTTGTTTGACCGTTGGTTCTATTGAAACTTCAGCATTTTTCTTACCAATACCGAGAAATCCTTTTTTTCCTTCACTAATGACAGTAATGTCAACTTCTTTTTTGGTCAATCCTAAAGCGTTTAAGCCTCGAGCCGTTGCTTCTTCAATCGTTAGTCCTTCATAAACAGGCATACATGTACCCCCTTACTCTTATTCGTCTACCAAATTTTCAGCTAAAATAGATTTTCCGATTATTTTTTACGTTTCTTTTTAGGTCGCTTCGCTTTCTCTAATGCTCGAGCTCTCTCACGAGCAATTCGAGCCGCTTCTTCTCTTTCTTTTCTGATTTTAAATGGATTATTTAGTAATAATGTTTGAACAACTTGGAAAGCGTTAGAGATCGTCCAATAAAGAGACAACCCACTCGCTAAATTCATCCCCATCACAAAAATCATCACTGGCATTGCAAAGTTCATAATTTTTGTCGATGGATTTGATTCCAATTGACTCATGCTTGACAGATACGTACTTGCAAAGGTAAAAATGGCGGCTAAGATCGGTAAAATAAAGTACGGATCAGGAGAACTGAGATCCAACCACATAAAATGACCTTGTCTCAATGCAGGTATTCTTAAGATCGATTGATATAAAGCAATCATTACCGGCATCTGCACTAACAATGGCAAGCATCCTGCATAAGGATTTACATTGTTTTCCGCATAAAGTTTCTTTGTTTCCGCTTGCAGCTTTGCTTGTGTTTCTTGGTCGCGGGAAGAATACTTTTGCTGCAACGCTTTAATTTGCGGCTGCAAATCCTGCGTCTTGCGCATACTCTTCGTTTGGAAGTGCATCAGGGGCATCAAGATAACTCGGATAATAATAGTAAACAAAATAATCCCGATCCCAACATTCCCGAAAGATAACGCTTTGATTGCCTCTCCAAAGTAATAAATAATGTAGCGACTCCAAATGCCGGTACTATTTGCATCTACATCTCCAGTACCACAGGCTGACAACAAGAAGACCAAACTTAACAATCCTGCCATCGCAATTATTCGATTGTATTTCTTCACTTCATTATATTTCCTTCCTAATTGATTATTTTTGCTAATTTTAAAACATGTGTCAGATTAGAACGTACTTCTTCATAGGTAAGCCCTTTTACAGCAGGACGCGCAATTACAATAAAATCGATCCGATCATCGATTTGAAGACTCGACTCCTGCAAAACCGCACGAATCAGACGTTTTACTCGATTTCGGGCCACCGCATTTCCTATTTTCTTCCCCACAGAAATACCAACACGAAAATGATCCTGTCCAGAAGGTTCTAAACGATAAACAACAAACTTACGGTTCGCAAAAGAAGTACCTTCTTGAAACACCTTTTGAAAATCCTTCTCCTTTTTGACACGGTATGCTTTTTTCATTTAGTTTCCTTCATTCCTTTTAAACTATACTTATCAATAATACCATATTTCAATTTGAGGATTCATCTAATTTTTACTAACTTAAAAAACACAAAATCTTTCCTTAATCAACTTGAACAAATAAAAAAACCACTGAACCGACAGTGGCTTAAGCAGAAAGTACTTTTCTTCCTTTACGACGACGGCTTGCCAATACGCGGCGACCGTTTTTAGTGCTCATACGTTTGCGGAAACCATGAACTTTCTGACGTTTACGTTTATTTGGTTGATAAGTTCTTTTCATTTATTCCACCTCCATTGTTTACTATACATAGACATACTTTAGTAGTATAACGACTTCTCTTACCTTTTGTCAATCTATAAAAATAAAAAAAACAAAAGAATTATCCACAAAATTCTGGGGATAAAAAAAGGAATTTGTGGATAAACAATCCACAGAAAAAAGTGTGTATTACTTTTCAGCAGACCTTTCCACAAAATGAAAAGATATGGAAAAGTTATCCACCCAGTGGATAACTTTTGTGGAAAACTATTGAAAATCCTTGTTGAACAAGCATTTTTTGGAAAATAATTTGTGGAAACACCCGTGGAAAGAAAAAGGATTCTCTTATTTTCCTCTCTCTGTGGATATCTTTTTTTTAACAGCTTGAATATCTTTTTTCCACATGTCTTATTTGTGTGGAAAAGTAAAAAAAGAAAAACGAACGACCATTGCTTGTGGAAAACTTTTCGAAAAAATGATAAAGTAGTTACACCTGACTTTATAATAAATAGGAGGCGACTTTTTTGACCTCATTAGACGATATCTGGGATGAGCTGAAAGAAAGCTATCGGCACGAATTGGCTCCTGCCAGTTATGATGCCTGGGTTGATACTGCTAAGCCCTTAGCATTCAACAATAATCAACTGACCATCGAAGTAACTAGTGATCTACACAAGAAATATTGGGAAAAAAAACTAGCAGCAAAAATCGTAGAGATTGGCTTTAAAATTACAGGTGAAGAGATCTCGCCTTTTTTTGTGACACCAGAAGAAACGGTTTCTGCACCAGCACCTGTGATCGAAAAAAATTCCTTGCCGACAGGAACCATTACGAGAAAGGCGATGCTTAATCCCAAGTACACCTTTGATACATTTGTTATTGGAAAAGGAAATCAAATGGCTCACGCAGCAGCATTAGTAGTAGCAGAAGAACCGGGATCGATTTACAATCCGCTGTTTTTCTACGGAGGAGTTGGTTTAGGGAAAACACATTTGATGCATGCGATCGGCCATCAAATGCTAACCATAAATCCCGATGCTAAAGTTAAATACGTATCCAGTGAGACTTTCGCGAACGATTTTATCAACGCGATTAAAAACAAACGATCTGAAGAATTTCGCCAAGAATATCGAAAAGTTGATTTGCTGCTGGTCGACGATATTCAGTTTTTTGCAGAAAAAGAGGCCACACAAGAAGAATTTTTCCATACCTTTGAAAACCTTTATAACGACAACAAGCAAATTGTCTTAACAAGTGATCGATTGCCTAATGAAATCCCTAAACTGCAAGAACGACTAGTTTCACGTTTTGCTTGGGGTCTCTCCGTTGACATTACACCACCAGATTTAGAAACACGAACGGCGATCCTAAGAAAAAAAGCGCAGGCAGAAAATTTAGAAATTCCTGACGACACCTTGAGTTATATTGCTGGTCAAATTGATTCAAATATTCGTGAATTAGAAGGGGCCTTAGTTCGAGTGCAAGCTTTTGCTACAATGAATAATGCAGATATCACTACCAGCATTGCTGCGGATGCTCTAAAGAGTTTGAAGGGGACAACGATGACTCAATTAAGCATTGCTCAAATTCAAGAAGAAGTAGCCAAGTACTACCACATTCATGTCAAGGATCTAAAAGGGAAAAAACGAGTAAAATCCATTGTAGTCCCTCGACAGATCGCCATGTATCTTTCTCGGGAAATGACGGACAGCTCATTGCCTAAAATCGGTGCAGAATTCGGTGGCAAAGACCATACAACAGTGATTCACGCACACGAAAAAATTGATCAATTGATCAAAAACGACAGCAGTATGCAGCAAGAGGTTTCAGAAATCAGGAATTTTCTCCTAAACTAACTTGTGGAAAAAAAGGCGATTTATAAAAAAGTTATCAACACCTTTTCCACAAGTGAAAAACTATTTCCTTCACCGTTCTTTTGATTTTTCCACAGGTTCCACAAGACCTATTACTGTTATTACTTATTACTATTAATTAACTATAAATAAAAAAGGAGCTTTCAAATGAATTTCACAATCAATCGCTCACGCTTCATTCAAGAATTGCAAATCGTACAACGAGCTATTTCTACAAAAACGACTATTCCTATATTAACAGGCGTCAAAATCGTATTAACGGAGGAAGGTCTGCATTTAACAGGGAGCAATGCAGATATTTCTATTGAAACGTTTTTGTCTACTGAAGATGAAAAAGCTCAATTAATGATCGAATCCACAGGAATGATTGTTATTCAAGCACGATTCTTTGGAGAAATCGTTCGCCGCTTGCCTGAGGATACTGTCACGTTGGAAGTCATGGAAAACCATCAAGTGTTAATCACCTCAGGAGCAGCTCAGTTTACGGTCAATGGTTTGGATGCGGATAATTATCCACATTTACCTGTTGTGGAAGAACAAAATCAATTAAAAATACCTGTCCACATGTTGACAAAATTAATCGGGGAAACAGTATTCTCTGTTTCTCAACACGAGAGTCGACCTATTTTGACCGGGGTACATTTTACATTGTCTCAAAATAAATTATTGGCAGTAGCAACCGATTCACACCGTTTAAGTCAGCGAGTGATTCCTGTAGAAAATGCCGCAAATGATTTTGATATCGTCATTCCCGGGAAAAGTTTGTCAGAGCTTTCTCGTTCTTTAAGCGATGATGAAGAAGAAGTTGAAATCAGCATCATGGAGAATCAGGTTTTATTTAAAACGGCGAATATGTATTTCTATTCTCGTCTTTTGGAAGGAAATTACCCTGATACCAATCGATTGATCCCAACAAGTTTCAATACAGAAATTGCGTTTTCTGTTCCCACTTTTTTAGCAGCCATTGAACGCGCATCTTTACTGTCTCACGAGGGACGTAATAATATTGTTCGTTTGGCGATCGGGTCAGATTCCGTCGTTTTGTATGGAAACTCACCAGAAATCGGAAAAGTAGAAGAAACGCTTGTTTATGAAAAGGTCAGTGGAGATCCTTTAGAAATTTCTTTTAATCCAGACTACATGAAAGATGCCTTGCGTGCTTTTGGAGATATGAGTATTACCATCCGCTTTATTTCCCCTATCCGACCATTTACCTTAGAACCGACGGAGGGAGGGCAGTCCTTCATTCAGTTGATTACTCCTGTTCGGACGAATTAATGTAAAATTTTCAAGTAACTTTCGATAAAGTAAAAATGAAGCTAAAAGGTCTTAAAATCGATTTTAAGACCTTTTAGCTTTTTTTGATTAAAACCTTTGAAAAAGGATAAACCTTCTTAAAACGAAAAATACAACGAGGTTATTTGTTTTCTCCTTGAAAAAAGGGTATAATATAGTAGTGTTTCTAAGATGAAAACGAGGGATGAATGTGAAGCAAAAAATATTTTTAGAAACAGAATATATGACGCTTGGACAGCTGTTGAAAGAGGTCAATTTGATTTCTAGCGGTGGTCAAGCAAAATGGTTTCTGGCTGAAGAGACTGTCTTTGTGGACGGAGAGCCTGAAAACCGCCGGGGACGTAAGCTCTATCCAGGTATGATGATTGATATACCGGGTACGGGTACTTTTTTTATGACTAAAAACGAGGACGGGCAACATGAAGCTGAATAAACTCCAGCTGAGAAATTACCGAAATTACCAGAATCTGGGGCTTGATTTTCCTCATCATTTAACTATTTTTTTAGGGGAGAACGCGCAAGGAAAGACGAATTTGCTGGAAAGTATCTATGTGTTGGCAATGACTAGAAGTCACCGAACCAACAGCGAGCAAGAGTTGATTGGTTGGGATGAGGAGTTTGCGCAGATCAAAGGACGAATCAGCAAAGGGACTAGCGAGCTTGAATTAGAGCTATTGCTGACCAAAAAGGGACGCAAGTCCAAGATCAATCATATTGAACAGAAGCGACTCAGCAGTTATATCGGTCAGCTGAATGTAATCTTATTTGCGCCAGAAGATTTGTCGATCGTTAAGGGCAGTCCACAAATGAGGCGGCGGTTCATCGATATGGAATTGGGACAAATTAGTCCGGTTTATCTTTACAATCTAACTCAATATCAGAAGGTCTTAAAACAACGCAATACTTATTTGAAACAATTGTCAGAAAAAAAGCAAACGGACGAAATTTATTTAGATGTATTGACCGAACAGCTTGTTGATTTTGGAGGTAAAGTTGTATTAGACCGGCTTCATTTCATTGACCGTTTGGAATATTGGTCAAATACATTACATACTAGAATAACCAATCAGAGAGAACGATTGGTGATCGACTATTTATCTAGTTTTTCTTTTGAGAAAAGAGATCTTTCCTTGATCCAAGAAGTATTTATGCAAGAATTACAAAAAAGCCGAAGAAGAGAGATTTTTCGGGGGACCACAATAGTCGGACCTCACCGGGATGATCTACGCTTTTTGGTAAATGACCAAAATGTTCAAACTTATGGATCGCAGGGACAGCAGCGAACGACGGCTTTAAGCATCAAATTAGCGGAGATCGACTTGATCAAAGAAGAAACTGGCGAGTATCCAGTATTACTTTTGGATGATGTCATGAGCGAATTGGATGACAATCGTCAAATACATCTGTTGGAGGCCATCGAAGGCAAGGTACAAACATTTTTGACAACAACGACATTAGATCACGTGAAGGGAAAGATGACTGTTGACCCAGACATCTTTTACGTCCATCAAGGACAGATAGAAAGGAAAAAGGCTGAATGACAGAAGAAAAGAGTTTAAGAGAACGGGCTCAAGAATATGATGCCAGTCAAATTCAAGTACTAGAAGGTTTGGAAGCAGTTAGAAAACGGCCTGGGATGTACATCGGTTCGACAAGTACTGAAGGATTGCATCATTTGGTTTGGGAAATTGTAGATAATTCCATCGACGAAGTTTTGGCTGGTTTTGCTACAACTATTCAAGTGGTGATCGAAAAAGACAATAGTATCACGGTAAGTGATGATGGTCGTGGAATTCCTGTCGATATACAAGCCAAGACAGGGCGTCCTGCGGTAGAGACCGTTTATACCATTTTGCATGCAGGTGGAAAGTTTGGCGGTGGAGGATACAAAGTTTCTGGAGGACTTCATGGTGTAGGGGCTTCAGTTGTAAATGCGTTGTCTACGAGTTTAGATGTACGTGTGTTTAAAAACGGCAAAGTGTATTTCCAAGAATACCGTCGTGGAGCCGTCGTGGATGATTTAAAAATCATTGGAGACACTGAAAAACATGGAACCATGGTTCACTTTATTCCTGATCCGGAGATATTTACTGAGAGTACAGAGTTCAACTTTGATAAATTGGCAACCCGAGTAAGGGAATTAGCTTTTTTGAATCGTGGAATGAAAATCTCAATCGAAGATTTACGAATGGAAGAACCTGTACTTCGTGAATACCACTACGACGGTGGAATCAAAAGCTATGTAGAACATCTTAATGCGACAAAGGCTGTTCTATTTGATGAACCTGTCTATGTAGAAGGTGAACAGCAGGATATTACTGTAGAGGTAGCTATGCAGTATACGGACGGTTACCATACAAATATCCTAAGCTTTGCTAATAACATTCATACGTATGAGGGTGGGACGCATGAGTTCGGATTTAAAACCGCCTTGACTCGTGTAATCAACGATTATGCCCGTAAACAAAAAATCATGAAAGACAATGATGAAAACCTCTCTGGAGAGGATGTCAGAGAAGGCTTGACTGCTGTTATTTCGATCAAACATCCAGATCCCCAGTTTGAAGGGCAAACAAAAACCAAATTGGGCAACTCTGAAGTGCGGACAGTTACGGATCGCTTGTTTTCAGAAAATCTAAGCAAGTTTTTGATGGAAAATCCTTCTGTAGGACGGAAGATCGTCGAAAAAGGGATTTTGGCTGCAAAAGCTCGCTTGGCTGCGAAGCGTGCACGTGAGGTCACTCGTCGCAAGGGCGCTCTTGAAATCAGCAATCTGCCTGGTAAATTGGCAGACTGTTCAAGCAATGATCCTGAAAAATGTGAATTGTTTATCGTCGAAGGAGATTCTGCCGGTGGATCAGCTAAACAAGGACGCAGCCGTGAGTTTCAGGCAATTTTGCCGATTCGCGGGAAAATCCTAAATGTTGAAAAAGCTTCAATGGATAAAATCTTGGCGAACGAAGAAATACGGTCATTGTTTACGGCAATGGGTACGGGATTTGGTGCTGATTTTGATGTATCAAAAGCACGCTATCATAAATTGGTCATTATGACTGATGCCGACGTTGATGGAGCGCACATTCGAACTTTACTGCTAACTTTGTTTTATCGTTATATGCGGCCTATTGTTGAAGCTGGGTATGTCTATATCGCTCAGCCACCACTCTACGGTATTAAACAAGGAAAAAATATCACCTATATCCAGCCAGGAAAAAATGCTGAAGAGGAGCTGCAGCAAAAATTGAATGAACTGCCAGCTTCACCTAAACCGAATATCCAACGCTACAAAGGGTTGGGAGAAATGGATGATCATCAATTATGGGAAACTACAATGGACCCAGAAAATCGATTGATGCTGCGTGTCAGTGTCGATGATGCGATCGAGGCGGATCAGGTCTTTGAAATGCTGATGGGGGATCGTGTGGAGCCTAGACGCGCCTTTATTGAAGAAAATGCCCATTACGTGAAGAACTTAGATATTTAGTGAGGAGGATCGATTTGGAAGATCAAAGAGAAAATATTCATGATGTCAATCTGACCAGTGAAATGCGAGAATCCTTTATTGACTATGCCATGAGTGTTATCGTGGCACGGGCATTGCCGGATGTTCGAGATGGACTGAAACCTGTTCACCGAAGAATTTTGTATGGGATGAATGAATTAGGAGTTACACCAGATAAGCCCCATAAAAAATCGGCTCGTATCGTAGGAGATGTGATGGGGAAATATCATCCCCATGGCGACAGTGCGATTTACGAATCGATGGTTCGGATGGCACAACCCTTTAGTTACCGCAATATGCTAGTCGATGGGCACGGAAATTTTGGCTCGGTTGATGGTGACGGTGCAGCAGCGATGCGTTATACTGAGGCTCGTCTTAGCAAAATAGCTATGGAGATGTTGCGGGACATCAACAAAGACACAGTAGATTACCACGGCAACTATGACGACAGCGAACAAGAGCCCGATGTATTGCCTGCTCGTTTTCCGAATCTATTAGTCAATGGGGCCACCGGGATCGCGGTCGGAATGGCCACCAACATCCCACCACATAATTTACGAGAAGTCATTGATGCTGTAGGACTATTGATGGATAACCCGGACGTTACTACCCAAGAGTTAATGGAAGTTCTGCCTGGACCTGATTTTCCTACTGGTGGATTGGTTATGGGGAAATCTGGAATCAGAAGGGCTTACGAAACTGGGAAAGGCTCTATTACCGTTCGTGCGAAGATCGAGATCGAAGAACAAAAAAATGGCAAAGAACGGATCATTGTAACAGAGCTTCCGTACATGGTTAACAAAGCTAAACTAATCGAGCGTATCTCAGAATTGCACCGAGACAAGCGGATCGAAGGAATTACTGATTTAAGAGATGAAACCTCCCGTGAAGGAATGCGAGTAGTCATCGAGGTCCGTCGTGATGTGAGTGCATCTGTTATCCTAAATAATTTATATAAATTAACTGCTTTGCAGACATCGTTTAGCTTTAACATGCTGGCGATTGAAAAAGGCGTTCCACGGATTTTAAGTTTGAAACGCATTTTAGAAAACTACGTAGAACACCAAAAAATCGTTATCACTAGACGAACAAAATTTGAAAAACGTAAAGCGGAAGCACGTGCCCACATTTTAGAGGGATTAAGAATTGCGCTGGATCATATCGATGAAATCATTGCGACTATTCGTGGTTCTGAATCAGATGAAATTGCTAAAAATACGTTGATTGAACGTTTTGAATTATCTGATCGACAAGCACAAGCAATTTTGGATATGCGTCTACGCCGTTTAACGGGCTTAGAACGCGAGAAAATCGAAAATGAATACCAAGAGCTGTTACGTTTGATTGAGGACTTAGAAGACATTTTAGCGCGTCCAGAGCGTGTCATCGAAATCATTAAAACAGAACTTAGCGAAGTGGCTCAAAAATTTGGCGATGATCGTCGGACAGAGCTGCTAGTTGGTGAAGTATTGAGCCTTGAAGATGAAGATTTGATTGAAGAAGAGGATATCGTCATCACGTTAACAAACAATGGCTACATCAAACGTGTCGTTTCAAGTGAATTCCGTGCACAACGCAGAGGTGGTCGCGGAGTACAGGGAATGGGCATCCATGATGATGATTTCGTTAAAACTCTGATTTCTTGCTCTACGCATGACAACTTGCTTTTCTTTACTAATTCAGGTCGAGTTTATCGAGCGAAAGGGTATGAAATTCCAGAATATGGACGGACTGCAAAAGGAATTCCCATCATTAACTTGTTGGGAATTGATTCCAATGAAACTATTCAAGCAGTCATTTCTGTAAATGGTCAGGCAGAGGACGGACATTTCTTATTCTTTGTAACGAAGAATGGAATTGTCAAACGTACTACCGTAACCGCCTTTTCTAACATTCGAAGCAACGGATTGATTGCCATTGGATTGAAAGAAAACGATGAATTGGTGAATGTTCTAATGACGGATGGTCATGAAAAGATTATCCTTGGAACCCATAATGGATACTCGGTGACCTTTGAAGAACAAGCTGTTCGTGATATGGGACGTACCGCTAGCGGTGTCCGAGGAGTGCGTTTGCGGGATGAAGACTATGTGATTGGCTCTGCTGTAATGAAAGAAGAGCAAGAAGTTCTGGTAATTACAGAAAAGGGATATGGTAAGAGAACAAGATCGACTGAATACCCTGTAAAAGGTCGTGGTGGTAAAGGAATCAAAACCGCAAATATTACCGCTAAAAATGGTCCATTAGCCGGTTTGACAACTGTGAATGGTGATGAAGACATCCTTTTAATTACAGATAAAGGTGTTATTATACGGTTTAATGTCGACAGTGTTTCTCAAACGGGACGAGCAACATTAGGTGTCCGCTTGATGAAGATGGAAGAAAATACCAAAGTAGTCACGATGGCTGTGGTCGAAAAAGAAGATGTTGAAGAATCTGAGGAAAACGACAAAACAGAATAAAAATCAGGACTGAGAAAATCATCTCAGTCCTTTTTACGTATATTAAAAATAAGAAACAATTGATTTTTGTCTAGCGATTATGTATAATGAATATTTGTGAGAAGTCTAAACATGTTTAGATAACTCTCCTTGCTCTTAGCAAACTAAGAGCCTTAAAGTCCATAGGGAGGTGAATATCAATGCAAAACACGAAATATGAAGTTACTTACATTATTCGTCCGAACATTGATGAAGAAGCAAAAACTGCTTTAGTAGAACGTTTCGATGCAATCTTAAAAGATAACGGTGCAGAAGTTATCGATTCTAAAGATTGGGAAAAACGCCGTTTCGCTTATGAAATGAACGGGTTCCGTGAAGGTATCTACCATATCGTCAATGTAACTGCTCCAGCATCAGCCGGTGCAATCAACGAATTCGATCGTCTAGCAAAAATCAACGACGATATCATTCGTCACATGATCGTAAAGATTGAGGAGTAATTGTTTCACGTGAAACAATTGACGAGAAAGGAGCTGGCTTTACTTGATTAACAACGTTGTATTAGTTGGTCGTTTGACTAAGGACCCAGATTTACGTTATACCGCAAATGGGACAGGTGTGGCTACATTTACGTTAGCAGTGAATCGTAATTTCACAAACCAAAGCGGGAATAGAGAGGCCGATTTTATTAATTGTGTTATTTGGCGCAAGTCTGCTGAAACATTGGCGAATTATGCTCGAAAAGGTACGCTTCTAGGAGTGACCGGGCGCATCCAAACACGCAATTATGAGAATCAACAAGGACAAAGAGTTTATGTGACAGAAGTTGTTGCAGAAAACTTCCAATTGTTGGAGTCGCGTTCCGCAAGCGAACAGCGTCAACAAAGTCCAAACTACTCTAATAATGGTGGGTTTCAGGGTTCAAGCAATACCAATAACAATTTTGAACAATCTTCTCCGTCAGCTAACAACACAATGCCTGACTTCGATCGAGACTCTGATCCATTTAGTGGATCATCGATCGACATTTCAGATGATGATTTACCATTCTAACAATTACTGATAGGAGGGAAACGGAATGGCACAACAAAGAAGAGGTCGCAAACGTCGCAAAGTAGACTACATTGCAGCAAACCATATCGAATATATCGATTACAAAGATATTGAATTACTAAAACGTTTCATCAGCGAGCGTGGTAAAATTTTACCTCGTCGCGTAACTGGAACAAGTGCAAAAAACCAACGTAAACTGACCGTTGCTATCAAGCGCGCTCGTATTATGGGGTTACTACCATTTGTATCTGAAGAATAATCAGTCAAGAGACTTCTCATAGGAGTCTCTTTTTGTTTCACGTGAAACATCAGAAAGTCGCTTACCGACAATGAATGTGATAAAATTGTTCCTGTCAGGAGGGAAATGATGAAAAAAAATAAAAGATTTATATTCTCTCTTTTTTTCTTTTTTCTTCTATTGTTGATCCAATTGTCAGCTATATTGTTCTTGCCGTTAAATTATGTGACGGCTTCTATAGTTGTAGTCATTGACCTGCTTTTGTTGGGGCAAATCATTGCTCAACACAAACGATTGCAAATAAGCAATCACGAGAAGATCATGCGTGCGTCAAGAGTAGCGGAACAAGCGTTGGATTTTGTTTCAGAGGATATGCCCGTGGGTGTGATCTCTTGGGGGACAGATTATCAATTTGTTTGGACTAACCCTTATATCACGGAAGAAGTGCATGATTTATCCCTTGAGGAACAACAAAATGTTATAAAAGAGTTGATTCAACAAGATGAAAAGAAAAAAAGCATTTATAAAATCAAGGATACTCTTTATCACTTTCAAATAAACAAGGACAAGCAGTTAGTTTATTTGATTGATATTACAAAAGAAGTTGAATTAGAAACGAAGGAGCAAAATCTACAAGCGGTGATCGGTCTTCTTTCAGTCGATAATTACGATGATGTGGTGGACCGAAAAGATGATAAGGAAATTTCCTATATCAATTCCTTTATTACTGCTGTGATTTCAGACTGGATGGACTCCTATGGAATTTTTTACAAGCGAATCAATGCGGAGCGTTTTTTCTTTTTGGCGAGATACGAGGACCTGGAAGAAATGCAAGAAAATCAATTTGATTTATTGGAAAAGATCAGGTCTTCTGCAGAAGAAGAAGGGGTGCTGGTGACAATCAGTATGGGGATTGGTTTCGGAAATCAGTCCTTAGAGATGATCGGTGATACTGCTCAAAACAACTTAGATATAGCGTTGGTTCGAGGTGGGGATCAAGTAGTTGTTAAAGATGCCGATGAAAATTCAAAACCGACGTTCTTTGGTGGAAACTCAGCCAGTACTGGAAAAAGAACGCGCGTGCGATCTAGAGCGATGTCGACTGCTTTAAAAAATGTATTCAATGAGACCGGAAATGTTTATGTCATGGGGCATCGTTTCCCTGATATGGACGCCATTGGAGCCTCTTTTGGTGTAACCTGTTTGGCCCGTTTTCACAGTAAGAATTCATATGTCATAATTAACGAGAATGAAACCATCCCGGATGTGGAACGTTGTTTGGAAGAAATCCATAAAGATGAAAATATGGAGAAACTATTGCTTTCGCCAGAAGCAGCAATCAAACAACGCAAACCAGGAGATTTATTAGTGATGGTCGATTATCATCGTCCGTCGCTTTCCATTTCACAAGAGTTCTATGAACAATTTGAGAATGTTGTAATTATTGATCACCATCGTAGAGGAGAAGAGTTTCCAAGTCGATCACTATTGACTTACATTGAGTCCTCCGCATCTTCTTCTGCTGAATTAGTGTCTGAATTGATTCAATTTGAGAGTAAAGAGGATCGCAGAATGACTAAGATGGAAGCGACACTCTTGCTTGCTGGGATGACAGTTGATACGAAGAACTTTGCGGTAAGAACAACTTCGCGGACCTTTGATGTGGCAAGCTATTTAAAGACTTGTGGAGCAGATGCGACTTTAGTACAATACTTATTAAGTACAGATATCCAATCTTATTTAGAGATCAGCAGACTTGTGGGTGAAAGTGAATATGTTCGAGAGGATATTGTAATCACCACAGGCAGCGAGTCGAAAAAATATGATAACGTCACAGCGGCTAAAACCGCAGATACGCTGCTCTCTATGGTTGATATCAATGCAGCGTTTGTTATTGTTAAACGAACGGATGGAGTGATTGCGATCAGTGCACGCAGTTCCGGGACTATAAATGTCCAAATAATCATGGAAAGCTTAGGCGGCGGCGGTCATTTCACGAATGCTGCAGCGCAGTTGTCCGATATGACCATAACAGGTGCGAAAGAAAAACTATTGACTGCTATCAACAATCAATTGTCGGAAGGGGAAAAAGAAGAATGAAAGTTATTTTCTTAGAGGATGTAAAAGGCAAAGGAAAAAAGGGAGATGTCAAAGAGGTTCCTACCGGCTATGCACAAAATTATCTTTTAAAAAATAATTTGGCGAAGGAAGCCACCAAAGGAAGCATCTCTGAACTGACAGGACAAAAGAAAGCACAGGCTAGAAAAGATGCTGAGGTTTTGGCAGAAGCTGAAGAGTTAAAACAATTTTTAGACAAAGAAGAGACGGTTGTCGAACTGAAGGCAAAGGCAGGAGAAGATGGACGTTTATTTGGCTCCATCCCATCGAAGCAAATTGCAGAAGGATTAAAAAGACAATATAATTTGAAGTTGGATAAGCGGAAGATTGAATTAGAAGAACCAATTCGTACATTGGGCTATACCAAAGTACCTGTAAAATTGCATCCAAAGGTAACAGGCACAATTAAGGTTCATGTAAGTGAAGAATAAATGAAAAAAGCTGGGATGAGACTATCTCAGCTTTTATTGTATTTCTACGGTATATTTTGTAAAATAGATGGACGAAGAAATTTAGGAGAAAAGCGATGAATGAAATGTTACATGATCGAATACCGCCACAAAGTATTGAGGCTGAACAGGCAACGATTGGCTCGATCTTTTTAAATACAGATGCTTTGATTACAGCGATGGAATACATTCAACCAGAGGATTTTTATCGACGTGGTCATCAGGTTATTTATCAAACGATGATCAAACTCAGCGACCGAAACGAAGCCATCGATGTCGTAACAGTAAAAGATGCTTTAGAGCAGGAGAACCTGCTAGAGGATGCTGGCGGGTTGAGCTACCTTTCTGAATTGGCTTTAAGTGTGCCCACGGCAGCAAATGTGGGCTATTATGCCAAAATCGTAGAGGAAAAATCTCTTTTAAGAAGCATGATTCAGGCGGCAACCAACATTGTGACGCAAGGATTTGAGCAAGGAGACGATGTTCAGACCATTTTAGATACTGCAGAGCGAGATATTATGGAAGTCTCTCAGCGGCGAAATAAGAGTGGTTTCCTGACGATTGCAGAAGTACTGAATACAGCGATCGAAAATATTGATCAGCTGGCCCGCAACAATGAAGAAATTACAGGAATACCAACGGGCTATGCAGCATTAGACAAGATGACGGCTGGACTGCAACCCGAAGAATTGATCATTTTAGCCGCCCGACCTGCCGTTGGTAAAACAGCCTTTGCATTGAACATTGCACAAAATATTGGTACGAAAACGGATCGTTCTGTAGCAATATTTAGTTTGGAAATGGGAGCGGAATCTTTAGTTAATCGGATGCTTTGCGCAGAAGGATCGATTGAAGCAAGCCACTTACGAACGGGACAACTATCGGAAGAAGAATGGCAAAATCTGATCGTTGCCATGGGAAGTCTTTCCAGAGCGAATATCTTTATCGATGATACACCAGGGATCAAAGTTTCTGAGATTCGTGCAAAATGCCATAAGTTAGCGAAAGAAAAAGACAATCTTGGGTTGATTCTAATTGACTACCTGCAATTGATCGAAGGCACTGGACGAGAAAATCGGCAACAAGAAGTTTCGGAGATCTCACGGCAACTTAAGAAGCTGGCCAAAGAATTAAAAGTACCGATCATTGCTTTGTCACAGCTTTCTCGAGGGGTAGAACAACGACAAGACAAGCGTCCTGTGTTAAGTGATATCCGAGAATCCGGCTCAATCGAGCAAGATGCGGACATTGTAGCTTTTCTGTATCGTGATGATTACTATGAACGTGAAGGAGGAGAGGAAGAAGAAAATACGTCTAACCGAAACGTGATTGAAGTCATTATCGAAAAAAACCGGAGCGGGGCAAGAGGAACTGTCGAATTGTTGTTTATCAAAGAGTACAATAAATTTTCTTCTCTTTCACCGAGAGAAGACTTTTAAACACGTGACGAGGTTGCGTGTTTTTTTGAGGTGATCGAAACGTGGATTTTTTACGTAATGTTCGTATTTTGCTTAAAAAACCAAGTTTAAAAAGTTTAATATTCGAATTTTTATTGAAAAAATAGGATTTTATTGGTACAATAATTCAGGATTAAATAAAATAGAACGAGGTGTTCAGATGTCATCTGTAGTAGTAGTAGGTACTCAATGGGGCGATGAAGGTAAAGGGAAAATCACCGATTTTTTAAGTGAGAATGCTGAAGTGATCGCTCGTTATCAAGGCGGAGACAATGCTGGTCATACAATCAAATTCGACAATGAAACATACAAATTGCACTTGATTCCTTCTGGGATCTTTTACAAAGATAAAATCAGTGTGATCGGGAATGGTGTGGTCGTGAACCCTAAATCCTTGGTAAAAGAGCTGGCCTATTTACACGAACGGGGTGTTACAACTGAAAATTTGCGTATCTCAGATCGTGCACATGTCATTTTGCCTTATCATATCAAGTTGGATCAGCTGCAAGAAGATGCTAAGGGCGAGAATAAAATCGGAACAACGATCAAAGGGATCGGTCCTGCGTATATGGACAAAGCGGCACGAGTGGGGATCCGAATTGCGGATCTGCTGGATAAAGAAATTTTCGCTGAACGCTTAGAAATAAATTTGGAAGAAAAAAATCGTCAGTTTGTTAAAATGTTTGATGATGAAGCCATGAGTTTTGATGATATTTTTGAAGAGTATTACGAATACGGACAACAGATCAAACAATACGTAACAGATACCTCTGTCATTTTGAATGATGCGTTAGATGAAGGAAGACGGGTACTTTTTGAAGGTGCACAAGGGGTTATGCTGGATATCGATCAAGGAACGTATCCGTTTGTTACCTCTTCCAATCCAGTAGCTGGAGGGGTAACGATCGGAAGCGGTGTGGGTCCTTCTAAGATCGACAAAGTCGTAGGTGTTTGTAAAGCTTATACCTCTCGCGTGGGAGACGGACCATTCCCTACGGAGCTGTTTGATGAAGTAGGAGATCAGATTCGTGAGGTTGGTCGCGAATATGGAACTACGACAGGACGTCCAAGACGTGTGGGCTGGTTTGATTCCGTTGTGATGCGTCATTCAAAACGTGTCTCTGGGATTACCAATCTTTCTTTAAATTCAATCGACGTATTGAGCGGTTTAGAAACAGTAAAAATTTGTACCGCTTATGAATTGGACGGCGAATTGATCTATCATTATCCAGCTAGTTTAAAAGAGTTGAATCGCTGCAAGCCTGTGTATGAAGAACTACCTGGATGGAGTGAAGATATCACTGAGTGTCGTGATTTGGCGGAATTGCCAGAGAATGCTCGAAATTATGTTCGTCGGGTGTCTGAATTGGTGGGTGTTCGTATTTCGACCTTCTCAGTTGGTCCAGATCGTACTCAAACCAATATTTTAGAAAGTGTTTGGGCACAAATCTAATTGTATTATTGGAACAAACAACAAAATATTTAGTATAATCGAGGTACTAAAAAGTGTTGGGAGGATAAAAAATGTATCAAATTCTAACCGATTCGTGTTGTGATGTTCCTTATACGCTGTTAAACGAATTGAATGTAGATTTTATCTCCATGTATATTGATATAAATGGACAAGAAATGGTGGATGACCTAGGAAAAGACTTTGATATTTCGGCTTTTTATAAAAAAATTGAAGAAGGCGCTATGCCGACAACCTCACAAGTGAATGTGGGACGCTATGTCGAATTTTTTAAGAAATACGCGGATCAGAAGATACCTATTTTATACATTTGCTTTTCCTCTGGCTTGAGTGGTTCTTACCAAAGTGCTGTTCAGGCAGTTGAGATTTTAAGAGAGGACGTTCCTGATACGGAAATCCATGTTTTTGATTCGCTAGCGGCAAGCGGCGGCGAGGGACTAATGGTTTATGAAGCAGCACAAAAACAAAAAGAAGGTGCTTCTTTAGAGGAGCTTTTGAAATGGCTGCAGACCAATCGCTTAACTTACCAGCATTGGGTGACTGTTAATGATTTGAACCATTTACAGCGTGGCGGCAGAATTTCTAAAACTAGTGCGGCTATTGGCGGATTGATGAATATCAAACCGATTATCGATGTAGATCCAGATGGAAAACTTCGAACCTTGGAAAAAATTCGTGGTCGCAAAAAGGCGCTGCAGCATATTGCAGACAACGTTGTGGAAACCACAGCGGATCCTAAACATCAGGTAATCTTTATTAATACTAGTGCAGATTTGGAAGGTGCAGAAGAGGTCAAACGGCTGATCGAAGAGCAAATGCAGCCAAAAGAAGTCCGAATCTTCCCTTTAGGACCAACGATCGCGAGTCATACCGGATTAGGATGTATCGCTGTTTTTACAAGAGGAAAAGAGAGAAAATAAAAGATCAATAAATCTTAGTAAAGGAGAAGAGGAATACCCAACTTTATGGGTTTCTTCTTCTCCTTTTTGTGGTGTTTAGCTGGAAGGATGCTCTATATCTGTAAATTCACGAATCAGCTGACACATTTGATCTCGAGAATGAGATTCGAGCGCACTGTCTCTTTGAACTAAGGAGATCAAAAAATCTGGTTGAGGCTGGTCTTTGATTGGAATACAGATTAGATGATCTTCTGGTCCAATGGCTAAATCGACTAAAAAGCCAATTCCTACGCGTTCTTTGATCATTCCCTTTAAAATAGTTAGGTTGTTGCTTTGATAAATAATGTTTGGTTCGAAATGGGCTTGCTGACTAAATTTTTGAAAAGCAATCGGATGGACATAATGCTCATTCAATAGAACAAAAGCTTCATTTTCTAGTTCGTTGAAGGATACGCTTTTTCGTTGAGCGAGGGGATGGTCAGGACTGACAACGATCGAAAAATTTTTTTTAACCAACAATTCACTATAAAGCTCAGGATCACGAATAGGCTCTGTGGAACCAAGCAAAGCCATGTCGATTTTTCCACGTTTTAATAATACGTAGAGATCTTTCGACCCACCGTCTATTAAATTGACATGTTCCATCAAATTATTTTTGAATAAAAAAGCAGACAATTTAGGGAAATAATAATTGCCGATAATCGGTGGCAGACCAAATTCCAGCGTCTGCTTTTTTAAATGATCAATTTCACGAATTGCTACAGACAGTTCATTCAAAATAGTACTAATATGTTTCGATAAGATCATGCCGGATTTTGTGATGACCAACGATCGATGAGATTGATCTCGAAAAATTAAATCGGTATCTAATTCCTTTTCCAAACGTTTTACCGCATAGGTGACGGTGGGTTGACTGACATGAAACGCTTGAGCAACCTTCGTAAAGCTTTTTTCCTTCACTAAACGTTGAAAATACTCCAAGTCTTTTAAATTCATAAATTACTCCTTTAATAAAAAGATAAACATCGGGTCATATAAATAATATTTATCATAAGCCTTATTTTTGACTATGACAAGCAATCAAGAGTAAGCTAACTCTTGTAAAACAAAGAGGAGGAATTGAGATGAAAGGAATCGAGATTTTAAACAATCCATTTTTGAATAAAGGAACAGCTTTTACGAAAGAAGAAAGAAAAACATACGGATTAGAAGGGGTTCTACCTGCACAAGTACAAACTTTGGAACAACAAGCGGTACAGGCCTATGGACAATACCTAAGTAAATCAACCGATTTAGAAAAACGTATTTTCTTGATGAATCTTTTCAATACGAATCGTACATTGTTTTATAAACTAATGGGCCAACACGTTGTTGAGTTTATGCCTGTCGTTTATGATCCAACGGTGGCAGATTCGATTGAGCAATACAATGAGTTATTCGTTCGACCTCAAGACGCAGCCTTTTTATCCATTGATGAACCAGAAGCAATCAAAGCAAGCCTGCAAAATGCAGCGGCCGGCCGTGATATCCGTTTGATCGTGGTAACCGATGCGGAAGGAATTCTAGGTATTGGTGATTGGGGCGTCAATGGTGTCGATATTGCAATCGGGAAATTGATGGTTTATACAGCTGCAGCAGGTATCAATCCATCTCAAGTATTACCAGTATCGATTGATGCCGGGACAAACAATCAAGAATTATTGAATGATCCATTGTACCTAGGCAATCGTCATGAACGAGTTTATGGTGAACGTTATTATGATTTTGTTGATCAATTCGTTGATGCAACACAAGAATTGTTCCCTAAATTATTGTTGCACTGGGAAGATTTCGGACGTTCAAATGCAGCCAATATTTTGGAAAAATACGAAGATAAAATTACTACCTTCAATGATGACATTCAAGGAACAGGCATTGTGGTATTAGCTGGTGTACTAGGGGCTTTGAATATTTCTGGTGAAGATCTGACTAAGCAAACCGTTATGACTTTTGGTGCAGGGACTGCCGGTGTCGGCATTGCCAACCAATTGTTAGATGAAATGACTCGTCAAGGCTTATCAGAAGACGAAGCGCGCAAACATTTTTACTTGGTGGACAAACAAGGTGTCTTATTTGAAGATACTGCGGACTTAACCAATGGTCAAAAACCATTCACTCGTCAACGCAGTGAGTTTGACAATGCCGATGAATTAACCAACCTAACAGCAGCGGTTAAAGCTATTCATCCAACGATTATTATTGGAACTTCCACGCAGCCAGGTGCTTTCACTGAGGAAATTGTGAAAGAAATTGCGGCTCATACGGAACGTCCAATCATTTTCCCATTGTCTAACCCAACCAAATTGGCAGAAGCCAAAGCGGAAGATCTAATTAAGTGGACTGATGGAAAAGCGCTGATTGGAACAGGGATTCCCGCAGCTGATGTAGAATACAAAGGCGTCACTTATCAAATCGGTCAGGCCAATAATGCTTTAATGTATCCTGGTTTGGGATTAGGAATCATCGCTTCAACGGCTTCTCGTGTAAATGGCGAAACCTTGTCACAAGCTAGTCATGCGTTGGGTGGAATTGTTGACACTACACAACCTGGAGCAGCTGTCTTGCCTCCAGTATCCAAGTTGACTGAGTTCTCTCAAACTATTGCAGAAGTGGTGGGTCAAAGTGTACTGGATCAACAGTTGAATAAAGAGGAAATCAAAGATATCAAACAAGCAGTAGAAGACATGAAATGGTACCCAGAATACCACTCACTAGATGCTGAATAATTAAGAGGGGGAAGTAAACATGGTATTCTTTCAATCAATTCAAAGTGTCATCAGTATTATTTTGATGATTGCTTTGGGCTATATTTTGAAAGGCCAAGGATGGTTTGACGAAAAATTTGGCGGAAGTATTTCATCCTTAATCACAAAGGTGGCCTTGCCTGCGTCGATTTTCGTTTCGGTTTTAAAAAACCTGACAAAAGATTCATTATTTGAATTGTCAGGAAGTTTAGTCTATCCAGTCGGCGGGGTCATTATTTCATACATCATTGCTTATGCATTGGTGAAGCTATTAAAAATTAGACCTGGCCGTCGCGGGATATTTATGAATGCGGTAGTGAATGCCAACACGATCTTCATTGGTTTGCCTTTGAACATTGCATTGTTCGGTGAAAAGGCGCTACCTTACTTCTTAGTATATTATGTAACCAATACTGTCTCAACTTGGGCCTTTGGGGTGTTCTTGATCTCGAATGATGATCCAACCAAGGTTAAAGGAGAGAACAAAGCAAAATTGAATTGGAAGAAATTACTGCCACCACCATTGCTAGGCTTTATCGTGGCAATCGTCTTTTTGCTGGTTGGTATTCCAGTGCCCACGTTCATCAATTCTACCTTGACTTATGTAGGAAACATCGTTACACCATTATCCCTATTGTACATTGGGATCGTGTTGCATGATGCTGGATTAAAAAGTATTCGTTTTGATCGAGATACCGTGGTTGCTTTGTTGGGACGATTCATTTTAGCACCAGCGATTCTGATTGCGTTGTTGGTTGTTGGACAAAATATGTTCGGTGCAGAATTAGCGCCATTGCTGCAACAAACTCTGATTGTACAATCAGCAACCCCAATGTTAGCTGTTTTGCCAATTTTAGCCAATGAAGCACATGGGGATGTCAAATACGCGACGAATTTAGTCACCACCAGCACGATTTTGTTTGTTATCGTAGTGCCCATTCTAATGCAGCTGGTTCAATTTATTTAAACGAAAAAAAGGAAAGCTCATTTTCGAGCTTTCCTTTTTTAATTCCCAGTAAATAGATGATTCAATTTCTCTTGTACATCTTTGTTTTCTAAGAATTCGTCATAGGTCGTTTCGCTGCGGTCTACAACTCCGTTTTCTGAGATGGCAATGATTCGGTTTGCCAAAGTTTGAATAAATTGATGGTCATGAGAAGCGAAAAGCAGTGCTCCAGTATACGCCATCAATCCTTCATTCAAAGCAGAGATCGATTCTAGATCCAAGTGATTGGTTGGATCGTCCAAAACTAAAACATTGGATTTAGAGAGCATCAGTTTAGACAGCATACAACGAACTTTTTCTCCTCCAGATAAAACATTGACCGGCTTCATCACTTCGTCGCCTGAGAACAGCATACGGCCTAAGAAACTGCGCAAGAAAGTATTATCGTCTTCTTCTTTGCTGGCATATTGACGCAGCCAGTCCAAAATCGTTAACGAACTTTCAAATTCCTTAGAGGGATCTTTAGGCAAATAAGCCTGGCTAGTCGTTACACCCCAACGAACTGTGCCAGAGTCAGGTTTTAAATCCCCCATCATGACACGAAAAAGTGTGGTAGTCACAATATCGTTTTCGGCAATGAAAGCTACCTTGTCATCACGGTTCAAGGTGAAAGAGATCTTGTCTAAAATCGTTTTGCCATCGATCGTAACAGTCACATCATCGACTTGCAAAAGGTCATTTCCGATCTCACGTTCTGGTTTGAATTGCACAAACGGATAACGGCGAGAGGAAGGCTGAATATCATCCAAGGTGATTTTTTCCAGCATTTTTTTCCGCGAAGTCGCCTGTTTTGATTTCGACGCATTGGCGCTAAAACGGGCAATAAAGTCCTGTAATTCTTTGATATGTTCTTCTTTTTTTGCATTGGAATCAGACTTTAATTTCGCAGCCAGCTGACTGGATTCCAGCCAAAAGTCATAATTCCCAACATAGAGCTGGATTTTTCCGAAATCAAGATCCGCCATATGGGTACAGACTTTGTTCAAGAAATGTCGGTCATGAGAAACAACAATCACGGTGTTGTCAAAATTGATCAAAAATTCTTCTAGCCAATTGATGGATTGAATGTCGAGTCCATTTGTCGGCTCGTCCAGCAACAGAACATCTGGTTTGCCAAATAGAGCCTGTGCCAGTAAGACTTTGATTTTTTGTCCAGCAGTCAGTTCACTCATCTTTTGCTGATGCAGCTCTTCAGAGATATTTAGACCTTGCAGTAAAACTGCGGCTTCAGGTTCTGCTTCCCATCCATCCAGTTCAGCAAATTCGCCTTCCAGTTCGGCAGCTCGAATACCATCCTCGTCGGTAAAATCTTCTTTCATGTAGACTGCGTCTTTTTCTTTCATCACTTCATAAAGACGTTCGTGCCCCATGATTACCGTCTCGATTACTGTATACTCTTCATAATCAAAATGATTTTGCTTTAAAACGGCCATACGTTCGTTTGGTCCTAATGCGACATTTCCAGTAGTTGGTTGAATCTCTCCGGATAAAATTTTCAAGAAGGTCGATTTTCCGGCACCATTTGCACCAATCAGCCCATAACAGTTACCAGGAGTGAATTTGATATTAACGTCATCAAATAATTTACGGTCAGAAAATTGTAAACTGACATCATTTACTGTAATCAATGAATTTCCTCACTTTATAAAAATTGACCTAAGTCTCTTTGCATTATAACGGGGACAATATGAAGTTTCAAGCGAATCGCTAAGAATTTACTTGTGTTTTAAAATAAGATAGACTAAGTGGTGAAGGAGTGTGAAGATATGGTTGGGATAATTGTTGTAACTCATGACCACTTGGCGCAAGGACTCGTAGATACTGCAGAAGCGATTATAGGCAAACAAACACATGTAGATACTATTTCTGTAGAGGTCAAAGCAAACAATCTGCAAGACCGATTTGAAGAAGCAGCTAAGCGAATGTTGGAGAAGACCAGCGAGATCGTCTGGCTAGTGGATATATTTGGGGGTACTCCATTTCGATACACCAGCCAGCTCGTTCTAAAGGATGCAAAACAGCATTTAGTTACTGGAGTGAACTTGCCCATGCTGCTACAAGCATTGGCTAACAGTAACTTGACTGCAGAGGAATTAACTAGGCAACTTGAACTGGAAAGCAAAGAAGCTATCCGACGAATATAAAGCAAAAACGAGTCCTTATGGGCTCTTTTTTTATGCTTAAATGGTTTTTTAGGAGATTTTTCAGACGTAAACAAGCAAAAAGAATCAAAAAAGAGTATAAGAACCGTTTACAAAAAATAAACAAGGTGATATACTCGTTTACGAGCAGTAATGAGTTTGTGTGAGTGCTTATCTTAAAGGAGGATAATTATGAATGATTCCCTTGAATCAAGAGTGTTTAGTCTAACAAAACCTGAAGTAATAGACGAAGTCACCAAGGTTAGAGAAATACCTGAAAATTGGGTCGCATTAGAACCCACCTATGCCAGTATCTGTCATGCAGATTTGCGTTACTTTGCTGGTTTAAGAAGACCAGAAGCGTTAGCGAAAAAATTACCCATGGCGTTGCTTCATGAGGGAATAGGAATCGTAAAAAAATCAAATGCTGAGCAATTTTCTGAAGGAGACAGAGTGGTCGTTGTTCCTAATATTCCTGGAAAAATAGTTCACCCAGAAATTCAACAGAAAGCAGGAGTACCGGCTAATTATTCGAAAGGGAATGCTTTTCTGGGCAGTGGCTATGACGGATTGGCACAGAGTCTTTTAGTCCACCCAGCAGAATGCCTTGTTAAAATTCCGGATGAGATCCCAAATGAAGTTGCCGTACTTTCTGAGTTGTCTTCGGTCTCGCATCATGCAATTAGTCACGTAAAAGAAAAACTGATCGATAAAGCCAATCGAGTAGCGTTGTTTGGAGATGGTCCAGTCGGCTATTTCACCGCGGTTATGTTGAAATATTTATATGGTGTTGATGCAGAACGTTTTGTGGTTTTTGGTGCAGCAGACGATAAATTGGAAAAATTCGATTTTGCAAGAACAGCCAATGTATTGTCCTATGATTTTACTCATGAGACAGAAAAATTCGATGTATTGATTGAATGTACCGGCGGACGTTTCAGCGAAAGTGCTATTAATCAAGCGATTGAAATCGCAGATTCATTGGCAGATTTGATTATCATGGGCGTCACGGAAGAGTTGGTTCCAATTAATACGAGGGACGTTTTAGAAAAGGGAATCACCATTCATGGGAGCAGTCGTTCATCGACTGCTGATTTTGAAGCAGTTGTTGAAGGAATGAAAAAAGAAGCGTATCGGAAGGCATTGAAAAAAATCTTACCAAAAGAGGTGAAGGAAATTTCCAACGGAGGCGACTTTCATGCGGTGATGGCAAAATTTGTTGAAAATCCTGGTTGGAACAAAACGGTGATGCACTTTCATTGGTAAACCTAGGGGTTGTGCTTGTGCTTACAGAAGAAAGAAGAGCGAAGGTTCTAGCCGAAATAAAAAGACATCAATTCATCTCTGTTAATCAGCTATCGCGTATTTTTAATGTTCATGGAACAACGATTCGCAGAGACCTCGATGAGTTAGAGGAGCAAGGAAAAGTGATTCGTATTCACGGAGGGGTGGTTCCTTCTGACGTGAAACAGGAGGAACCCACGTTTAACGAACGAGAAACGGAAAAGATTGAGGAAAAAATCCGCATTGGACAGTATGCAGCAACGCTGATCAAAAATGGTGAGTGTATTATCTTAGATTCGGGAACGACAACTTTGCAGATTGCACGAAGTTTGAATGCGTTGAAAAACATCCGAAATGTAACCGTTATCACTAATGACGTCAATATTGCTTCTTTTTTAAGGGGGAATAACAGAATTACCACTGTTGTAACAGGAGGGACTTTATTCCATGACAGCTTTATGTTAAACGGACAGATTACGAACGAAACAATTGCCAAACTAAATGTCGACAAAGGATTTATTGCAACGCCGGCTTTGGATATCGAAACAGGAGTGAATCATTTCAACGAGCTACTGGTTTCAGCGAAAAGGGGAATGGTGCAGGCAGCCAGTCAAAAGATTGTGGTTGCGGATCATTCAAAGATCGGTCATCGAGCATTATATCCCTTTTTACCACTGAATGAGATCGACACGTTAATCACAGATGATAAGGCTGATCCTCTGCTACTTAAGCAGTTGAAAACTAATGGCATCAAACGCATCAAAACAGTATAGAAGAAACAAGCGAAAGGATGGATTATATGGCAGGAATTTTGGTAGTCACCCATGGGGAGATGGCCAATGGGATGATGGATAGTTTAAGTCTTATTATGGGGGAGCAAAGTGATTATTTAACCTTAGGGCTGAAACACGGCGACGACATTAGTGAGTTCAATGAAAAAATTCAAGCAAGTATTGTTGAATTGGACAAAGGAAAAGGTGTTTTAGTCCTTGTTGATCTTCTGTCCGCCAGCCCGTATAACCAGGCGGCGATGTGCTTCAACAAATTAAAAGAGCAGCATGACTATCGGTTGATTGCAGGTACAAATCTTCCCATGCTGATAGAGGCTTTCAATCAACGGATGATAGGAGCAGATCTGACGACCATGTATCAAGCGGTGATGACTGCTGGTAAAGAAGGAATCAAGGAATTTTTAGAAGAAATGAACAAAATGAATGCATAAAGGAGCGTTTTTTAAATGGGAGAAATCGTATTAGCAAGAATTGATGATCGCTTGATTCATGGACAGGTGATGACGGCCTGGCTGCAATTTACAGGAGGCAATCACATCGTAATCGTCGATGATGCAACGGCAGGGGATGAATTTACCAAATCGATCATGTCGATGGCTGTACCAAACGGAATCAAATTGTCGATCTTAGGAATTGCAGATGGGTCGGAAGTATTGAGAAGCGTTCCAGATAATGAAAAAATCATTATTTTAGCAAAAGAACCGCAAACATATCTAGCATTGATCGAAAATGGCGTGCAATTAGATGAGGTCATTATCGGCGGTATGGGAGCACGCAAGAATCGTCAAACCTTCTATAAAAATATTTCTGCTTCTGAAGAAGAGAAAGAAGCGTTTCGTCAAATCATTGCTCATCATGTAAAAATGAAAATTCATGTTATTCCAGACCAAGGATCACAAGCAATTGAAGGATTGCTATAAAACTAAACATAAAAAGGAAGTGTGAAAATGAAGATCAACCTTATTCAGGCGATTTTAATTGGTGTTGTTTACTATCTTGGAATTAATGGAACACCTTGGCTGTCTTTGGTAGGAACGCATGGTTGGATGCGTCCGTTAGTGAATGGGACCGTTGTAGGACTTATTTTAGGCGATCCGGTCAAAGGCTGTATCATTGGTGCTGCGATCAACTTACCTTACTTAGCATTCATTTCTGCTGGGGGAACAGTAGCAATGGACCCTGCACTTGCTGGAACCTTAGGAACGGCGTTGGCAATGGCAGCGAATGTTAGTCCAGCTGTTGCTACAACCTTGGCAGTTCCGATCGGTCTGTTGGGCACATTGATCTGGGTAGCTCATATGACGGTAGATATCACGTTTGTTCATATGGCGGATAAAGCGGCAGAGGAGGGGAACATTGATCGAATCAACTGGCTGCATATCGTACCACCGCAATTATTTTTGTTGTTGATCACCGTTGTTCCTGTCGCAGCAGCAGCTTATCTTGGAGCAGATGCAGTAGAAGGAGTGGTTGATGCTTTAGGCGGCCGTCCGTTGGTTGTATTGTCTGCGATTGGTGGGATCTTGCCAGCTTTGGGGATCGCGATGAACCTGCGGGCAATGAACGGGAAGGGAACCTTGTTATTCTTTGTTTTAGGATTTATGTTAGCCGTCTACTCCGGGTTACCAGCTGTTCCGATCGCAGTATTTGCTTTGGTGATCGGCTACGTATTTACAGAATTATACTTAAAAGATAAAAATGGAGGGCTTGCATAATGGAACAAATGACTGTAGAACAGCCAAAATTATTATCTAAAAAGGATGTCGTCAAAGCCTTCTGGCGCTGGACCTTCTTTTCTCATGCCAATTATAATTATGAACGTTTGCAGGCAACCGGAGTTGTCCATGCATTTAGTCCGATCTTGAAAAAATTATATGGCAAAGATGAGAATGAAATGAAGGCCGCTCTGGATCGGCATATGCAATTCTTCAATACCGAACCTTCTTTTGGTGGGCCTATCTTGGCAATGGTAATCGCGATGGAAGAAGAACGTGCCAGCGGAGCTGATATCAATGACCAAACGATCAACGGATTAAAAACAGGATTGATGGGTCCTCTGGCAGGCATCGGAGATACCTTATGGCAGGGGACGCTGATTCCGATATTGCTATCCTTCACACTGCCATTTGGCGCAGAAGGAAATATCTTTATGGGGCCAGTTCTGTTCTTCGCATTACACTGGATCATTATGACCGTGATCGCCTATTTCTTATGGATCCAAGGCTATGAGCAAGGAAAAGAAGGAATCCAAAAAATGATGGCTGGCGGACGATTGTCCTATATCATGACCTTCTCACAAACCTTAGGAGCCATCGTCATCGGTTCGCTTGCTGCAAATTTTGTAAAAATTGCAACACCATTGCAGGTTCATCTAAGTGGAAAAGAATCATTGTCTATTCAAACGGATGTACTGGATAGTTTGGTAAAAGGGATCTTGCCTTTAGGAGTGACCCTGCTAACGTACTACTTGTTGAAAACAAAGAAATATACCCCTACAAAGGTACTGGTCATTCAAATTATTGGCGGCGCGGTTCTTGCCGCATTAGGCTTAATCGTCAATTCGATTTAATCAATGAGGCCGTGACATTACTGTTATAGCCTATTTAAAAGTCGCACAATCGGTGTGACTGAAGCAGCTCTTTCGGAAGTAAGCCGAATACTCGCAAAAATAGGAGAAGCCATTTTCGGATTATCCGGCTTATTTCTTGGAGCTAATCGCTTCTGTCACCATCTCTTCTATTTCGTATAAGCTCTTGGCAATTGGAACCGACCAGCCTCTTCGAAGATTTTCCCTACTTGCAACAACAGGTCCTCCCTCCCCTTTGATGCTACGAATTGTATTCCTATTGGCAGTCCTTCTTGACTGAGTGAAGTTGGTAAGCTAATGGCTGGTTGCCCTGTCAAATTGGCAAGCTGCGTGTAAGGAGTGACTTCCAACATTTGGTTCATACTGTTTATGAGAGCTTTTTCTGCTTCTGAGAGAGACAGTTTCTCTAAGTTAAGCAAAGTAGTAATCATTGAATCAGTTAAAATGATTTCAGTAATTTTTGGAGCAACTTGAGTGGTGGTAGGCGAGAGGAAAAGATCTACTTCGGAAAACAATTCTTCCATAGTAACTGCTGCTCTATCCCAAAGCTGCATATTTAATACATAAGTATGGGCAGAAAGCTTGCTTCCATATTGAGCGACAGCCCAAGTTAAAGGTTCTACCTCCTGTTTTGTAATAGGGCGTCCAAGAGTTTGAGACATACTATCAAACATAGCTGCAGTTTCAGCACCATTCATTTGATAGTAGCTCCTGATAAGCTCTTCACCATCTACAGGATAATCAATCGGGAAAATATCATGTCCAGCATTTGTTAAAAAAGACAGCACTTCTTCAAATGCTTGTTTCACCTCTTGAGAGACAGAATTTGATATTGGGGAATCCAAACAATAAGCGATTTTTAATCGTTCTTTTTCTGCCGGACGATCATAAACCCATTCATTGGGAGAAACATGATAAGGCGCAGCAGCATCAAGTCCTCGTAAAGAAAAGAAAGCCGCTATAGTATCTCGCATTGAACAAGTTAACACAAAATCGACAGAAGCTCCTTGCCAGTTTCGCCAATTGCTTGGTCCGAGGGGCATGACACCACGACTGGGTTTCAAACCGATCAATCCAGTAAAAGCAGCAGGAATTCGAATCGATCCTCCGCCATCACTAGCACAAGCAATTGGAAAGATTCCTGCGGCTACAGCAGCAGCAGCGCCACCACTGGAGCCACCTGGTGTTCTGGTCAGGTCCCACGGATTAGCAGCTGGACCATACAAGTGTGAGTCTGTGATATTTTTAAAACCAAATTCGGGTGCGTTCGTTTGACCAAAGGGAATGAAACCAACCCGTTCTAAACGTTTGACAAAATTAGATGTTTGGGAAGCTCTTCGATTTTCTAGTAATTTTGACCCATTAGTAGCCAGCCATCCAGCCTTATTTTGTTCGAGCATCTTTAATGGGATTGGCAATCCGGCAAAGGGGCGTTCTGAGATATCTTGGACTGAGTGATAGTGATCGATGGCAGACTCTCTATCGTAAGAGACTAGCGAATTTAATGAAGCATTTTTCTCTGCAATCTTTCCTATCATTTGATCAAGAAGTTCTGTAAAATGAATTTCTCTATTTTTTAACTTATCTACCCAATAAGTGGCATCTTTAATCATCATTTATCCTCCTGATCTATCTTTTGTATCGCTATGTGTACCCATTCTAAGGCTGCATGACATTCGTATTTTCCAAAAGAAATTGTCAAATCCCAGTATGGATGGACATCTTCAGAAGTATTTTTCCAACCCTCTTGAAGGGATTCATAAGAAGCCAATGTTCTTTCACACTCTGCTTTGAATTTCTGCAATAAAGCTAAAACTTGCTCTTTTGACTGTTGTTCTGCGAAAAAAAGTCTCATCAAGAAAGGATTTCGAACAGAAAAAGTTTGTTCAATATCCTTTTCCGGTTGATTAAGCCAATTATTAAGTTCTTGTTTACCGGACTTAGTGATTGAATAGATTTTTTTATTCGGTTTTTCCTTTTGAATAACCCAGTCGCTCGTCAACCATCCTTTCTTTTCCATGTCATTTAATTCTCGATAAATTTGGCTAGTTTGAGCAGTCCAAAAATTAAAAAGTGACCGTTTAAATACTTGATTTAGTTCGTATCCCGTCATAGGGCTGTCTTTCAATAATCCAAGTACACCGTGTTTTAGAGACATATTGATTCCCCACCCTTTATTTTATTTATTATTCTACTTGTAGAATAATAAACGTGTCAATAAAAAGATCTATCGCATATGTTACGCGATAGATCTTTTTAATATTATTATTTTAGCAGTTCACTCAATGCGGGCATACCATGTACTTGGTATTTTTCCTTAAATTCAGCGATTTCTGATTCAGAAAATTTATCCGGATCCAATTTTAATTCTTCAACCGGCAACGGACGTTCGTTTTTGATCTTGATGTCGATCACAACGGGTCGTTTACTGTTTTTAGCAGCTTCAAAGGCTGGTTCCAGTTGGCTGTATTCAGTGATAGTAAAACCATCAGCACCTAATGCTTCTCCTGCTTTACCGAAATCGGCGCCTTCTAAGAAAACTCCAAATTTCTTTTGCTCCGTGTCTTCTTGTTCGGCTTCAATAAATCCGAACGAATCATTTGAGAAAATCACGTTGATGATCGGTAATTGATATTTCACCTGCGTAATGATGTCGTGCATTGCCATCGCAAAGCCGCCATCTCCGCTAAGAGTGAAGACCTGACGCTCTGGGAAGGTCAGTTGGGCTGCAATTCCTCCAGGGACCCCATTGCCCATAGTCGCAAACCAGCCAGAAGTTGTGAAAAGCTGATCCCCATTCATTTCAAGATGACGAATGGCACTGATCGTTGTATTTCCAACATCAGTCACGAAGACAGCATCTTTTTCAGCGATTCGATTGATTTCTTTAAAAACAGGTTCTGGTCGTAACGGACGTTGCTCATCATTGTAGAAGCTTCTGCGCCAATCGTGCCAATTTTTGATATTTTGTTGATTGGCCTTCAACCATCCATCTGCAGAACGAGCTTTACCTAGTTCAGTTAGACGTTTTAAAGCCATTGTTCCATCACCTAAAATAGAAACATCTGTGTGGTGACGACGCCCAAATTTCATGGCATCAATATCGACCTGAACAAATTTAGCCTCTGGATTGAAGAAATAAGCGGCAAATGGAAAATCGCTTCCCACAAAGACGATCAAATCGGCCACTGCAAGGGCCTCATTTGCTGGCTTGGTAGCAACACGAGCAGCAAAGCCCAAGAAGTTCTCATAGGTATCCGGAACGATTCCTTTTGCCAACACTGCAGCAGCAATCGGCATCGAGAAGTGTTCTGCGAAGGCTTTGATCGCTTCAAAACCTCCTCGTGTTCCTTGTCCGACATATAAAACAGGCCTTTCTGCAGCTTCAATAAGAGGAAGAGCTGCGTTTAAATCTTCTTCAGCTGGAACGACTACACCGGTTTTATGATTTTTAGCGGTCGCGATTTCTTGATCCTCAATATCTGCAAAGCCAAAATCTACAGGTATTGTCACCACGGCTACACCACCATGTTTATAGGCAGCTTTGATGGCTTCATCTACAACGTGAGGCAGACTTTCTGGCGTCATTACCGTTCGATTGTAAATGCTTACGTCTGCAAACATTGGATTTTCATTTAGTTCCTGGAAGGAGTCATAATTCATAGCAGTCGATGCGACTTGTCCTAACAACGCAACCACAGGAACATGATCCATTTGAGCATCGTACAAACCATTGATTAAATGACTGGCTCCAGGGCCGGCAGAACCAAAAACGGCTCCTACCTTTCCGGTTAATTTTGCATCAGCGGCAGCAGCTAACGCACCCGTTTCTTCGTGACGAACCTGTACGTATTTTACAGATTCGCGTTCTTTGTATAAGGCATCCATCGTTGAGTTAAAAGAACCTCCGGGGATCCCGTAGATATGGTCGACTTCCCAAGCTTCAAAAACTTTGACCATTGCAACAGCGGCATTGATTTTTGACATGCTTCTCACTCGCTTTCACTAATTGTTTATCACAGGGTCATTATAACCCTTTTATAAATTGTGACAAAAGAAAGTGCTTTGGAAAATTGAAGGTATGCCTAAAATATGATAGTATGCATATATAAAAACGATTTCAGGAGGACTTTATGGCAGATTGGTTGTTAACACTCACGGCCTGGCAGCAAGCATTAGTGGGGACGCTGTTTACTTGGGGAATGACAGCGCTCGGTGCAGCCATGGTTTTTTTCTTCAAAAATATCAATCGTAATGTTTTAAATCTCATGTTGGGATTTGCTTCGGGTGTCATGATTGCAGCGAGTTTTTGGTCGTTGCTGGATCCGGCGATTGAAGCGGCGGAAGAAAATGGATCGATCCCCTGGCTGGTCGTCAGCATTGGGTTTGGATTGGGTGGGCTGTTTTTATATATTGCAGACAAAACGATTCCTCACATGCATTTTGGTCCAAACAAGGAAAAGGAAGGCTTCCCTAGTCACCTAAAGCGAACGATTTTGCTGGTTTTTTCAATAACGTTGCACAATATTCCTGAGGGACTGGCGGTTGGGGTGGCCTTTGGTGCAGCAAATGAAGCAGCAAATCCTACGGCAGCGGTATTAGCCGCTATCTCGGTTTCATTAGGCATTGGGATTCAAAACTTTCCTGAAGGAGCAGCAGTGTCGATTCCTTTGCGGCAAGAAGGATTGAGTCGAACGAAATCCTTCCTCTATGGACAGGCATCCGGTATCGTGGAGCCTATCGCAGCCGTTATCGGCGCATTGCTGGTCACACGAGTTCAGCCTCTCCTACCTTATGCTTTGGCGTTCGCAGCAGGAGCAATGATTTATGTTGTTGTTGAGGAATTGATTCCAGAGGCACAGGCGACGACGGATAGTAAACATCATTTTGGTGTTTTTGGGGCAATGAGCGGATTTATTATTATGATGATTCTCGATGTGGCGTTGGGATAATTGGATCAAAAAAATAAACAAAGAGAAGACTATTTCGATCAGCGATGCTGCGAAATAGTCTTTTTTCCATATTGGGAAATAGGATTGACCAAATTGCGCAAAACCAAATTGACAAGAATATCTTTTTCAAAAAGGATAAACTTTTATAAAATTTTGGTAACGCTTTCTTTGGCAGAACAGGAAATAACCGAATTGAGAAAGGTTTGGCACGCAAATTGCATTATGGAAAGTGATTGCATAATTAAAGGAGTAAGGAGTGGTCAAATGAAAGCAGCAGTTTTATATGGACCCGATGACGTACGCTATGAAGACGTAGTGGAACCGGCATGTCCAGCAGATGGAATAAAAGTAAAAGTAATAGGGTGTGGGATTTGCGGTTCGGATTTACGTACGTATGGTGGTGGATCTAAAAATTCAATTTTACCAGCAATATCAGGGCATGAGATCACAGCAGAAGTGATCGAAAGTCATTACGAACGATTTCCAGTAGGTACTCGGCTTTCGATAGCACCAGTCGTGGTCTGCGGCGAGTGCTGGTATTGTAAAAATGGTATTCAGAATCTGTGCGACAACATTCGCATGATCGGGACAGCCGAAGGAATTGATGGCGGATTCGCGGAATATATTGCTTTTCCGAAAGAGATCATCGATCATGGCTGTTTCAATGCTATTCCTGATGATATTGATCCGATCGACACAGTGATTGCGGAAACAGCTTCTTCCGTTCTGTGCGCACAGATCAACACCAATATTGTTATGGATGACTTAGTTGTAGTGATCGGAGCAGGAACCATCGGCTGTCTTCATAGTGAAATCGCCAAAATCCGCGGTGTGAAGGAAGTGATTATTGTTGAAATGAATGAAGACAAAGCTAATCTGGCTCGTAAGCAAGGCTTTGATAATGTTATAAATATGAGCAGTTCTGATCCGCGCTTAAAAGAGATGGTATTGGAAAAGACCGATGGACGTGGTGCTGATGTTGTAATCAGTGCTTGTCCAGCTGGACAGGCTCAAGCCGATGCAGTCGACTTGGCACGCAAGCGCGGGAAGGTCATTTTGTTTGGCGGGATTCATCCATCTAGCGCGAAGCTGCTAGATACTAATGCGATCCATTACAAAGAAATTATGGTTTATGGAGCATCCGCCTATTCACCGGAAGTGAACCGCAAAGCATTGAATTTGGTTTTAAACCGCCAATTGGATTCGCGGAAATTCATTACACACAAGTATGAACTGAAAGAGTTGGCGCAAGGGTATACGGATATGCGTGCCGGCAAAATGATCAAAGGGGTTATCATTCCCTGAGCGTGGCTGGGAGAAGGAGGTGAATCATTTGAAGCAAGTGTTCAGCAAGAATGAAATTCATGCCATTATCACGGAAGAAACGGACCGTGATCAACTTATTTACCAGCTAGCCGGTGAAATGGCTGCACATGGGATGGTAGAAGAATGCTATGGAAAGTCCGTTTTAGAAAGAGAATTAGAATTTCCAACAGGCGTACCGACACCAGTACCTATTGCGATTCCCCACAGTGAGCGTTCGCAGGTATTTAAAGCGGGAATCGGTGTTGCGGTACTAAGGAATAGTGCTAAGTTTGCTAGTATGGAAGACCCAAATCTGTATTTGGATGTCAAGGTTGTCTTTATGTTAGCAGCCAGTTTGAATGATGATCATCTGTTTATGATTAAGGATATTATGGAAATCATTCAGGATACGCAGGTGGTTACGAGTCTTTTGGCAGCAAAATCAACCGAAGAGGTAGAAGACATCATGCATCAGGAGTTCTCAAAAAGAGAAAATGAACGGTAACTAAAGAAAGGGGAGAATAAAAATGGCAGAAGAAAAAATCGTAGTTGTTGTTTGTGGAGCGGGGTTTGCAACCTCCACCGCTGGAGAAAATGAGGTTAAAAAGGTAGCCAAAGAGCTAGGTATCAAAGTCAAATTGAATAAACGTCGGGCAACAGAATTGAAGACGGTTTTGAGCACGATGCAGCCGGATATGTATTTGTTGATGACACCTGTTACAACGGAATTGAATGCACCTAAGGTTAATGGCGTGCCGTTTATTTCAGGGATTGGCAAAGAAGAAGCAATGGAAGAAATGCGTCAGATTCTTAAGGGGTAAAAGAATAAAAAAGAATGGGGGTAAATCCATGTTTGAAGCAGTAAACAAAGGGTTCCAGTGGTTTACGGGATTAGGGAGTAATGGGATTTTATGTGTCGCCTTGCTGATTATTGGATTAGTTCTAGGGTTAAAGGTAGGAGACGCAGTCCGCTCAGCATTGACCGCAACAGTTGGTTTTATCGGATTGAACTTAACCGTGGATATGCTGATTGCTCAAATGTCGCCAGCAACCATGTCAATGGTTGAACGGATGAACTGGAACCTGGATATTGTGGATGTCGGCTGGGGACTGATGGGGATGGCCTGGGGGCAGCCTGGATCAGGGATGGTTATTATTGCACTAATTGCGACGAATATTGCACTAATTTTCTTAAATTTCACCAAGACATTGATGGTAGACTTTTGGAATTATTGGTCCTTTGCAGCAAGTGCTGCGTTGATTTATGGGGCAACTGGCAACATGGTCTTCACCGTTTTAGCCGCTTGTATCTACATGGCCGTTTCCTTGAAATGGGCAGATAAAATGGCACCGACTTATCAAGAATTCTATGGGATTCCTGGCTGTACCTGGCCAACAGGTGCGATTATTGCTCCAGCGATGATTGGGATTCCAGTCGTAAAACTAATTCAAAAAATTCCTGGTATCAAAAACGTCAAAGCCGATCCAGAAACCATGCAGGAAAAAATGGGTATCTTCGGGGAACCAATTGTTATCGGAGCTATCTTGGGAATGCTGATTGGTTTTATTGCCGGCTACGATGTTCGTCAAATTATGCTGTTAGGTTTTAACATGGCTGCCGTAATGATTTTGCTGCCGCGGATGATTCAGATCATGATGGAAGGCTTGATCTCCATTTCCGACCAAGCCAAAATCTTTACCGCGAAATACATGAAGGGCCGTGAAGTATGGATCGGAATTGATGCTTCTACCATCATGGGGAATCCAGCAACCATGTCAGCAATTTTAATCATGACACCGATCGTTACGTTCATGTCTATTATTCCTGGAAATAGAATGCTGGCAACTGCTTCGTTAGTAGCTGTTCCATGGTTTATTATCGGGATCACTGCTTTTGCGAAGGAAAATATTTTGCATATTTGTATGTCAGTATTTGTCGTTTTTGCTATTTATTTTTGGTGTGCGACAGCGATGGCAGGTGCACATACGCATATTGCCGAAATCGTTGGATTTGAATTCCCAGAAGGCACCAACTTGATCAGCAGTCTGTCAGAAGGAGGTAATCCGATTACCTTCATAATGTATAAAATTCTTGATCTTTTGGGATTTGTCAGCTACTAAATTGACTATTCCAATTTTAGAAAAGATTAAGAATCATATGTTCAGTCAAGATACTTTTATAGTACGATGAATAAAAGAATGAATTCTATTTCTTGATTTCTTTTATCTGTTGGGGGAGGTAAAAAGTATGAAATCATCCGATGATCATCGCATGTTGGAAATGATCGAATCCGAGGATCCAAAAAATCCTTATACAGATCAAGAGCTGGCTGAACAGTTGCATTTATCCCGCAGCAAGTTAACGATGATGAGAAAAAATGCAGGGATCGAAAACTCAAGAGAACGCAGAGAGCAAATTTTACTAGAAGATATCCAAGCGATTTTGAAAGCGGAACCAACCGTCAGTATGAATCAGCTGACAAAAAGGCTGGTGGAGATTGGATACCGTATTACGTTGAACAGTATTATTAGTTTTATGGACCAGCAAGGTCTGTCAATCGATGCAAATTTGCAAGAAGAAGCGCAGCCACGAGCTCCTAGAAACGAAGCGTTTACCGGGATAATCGGAGCGCAACGTAGTTTGAGTATTCAAGTGGAGCAAGCGAAGGCAGCGGCTATGTATCCGCCGATCGGCCTGCATACACTGATCGTAGGGGAGACCGGTGTAGGAAAAAGTATTTTAGCTGAGGCGATGTACAAGTTTGCTTTAGTCAACAAACAGCTGGAAGAAAAGGAGATGCCGTTCGTTGAGTTGAACTGTGCGGATTATGCAGAAAATCCGCAATTGCTGACGGCTCAGCTTTTCGGGTACAAAAAAGGCGCGTTTACTGGTGCTGACGAGGATCGTGATGGCATGATCAGTCAGGCAAATGGAGGCATCCTCTTTTTGGACGAAGTACATCGGATGCCGCCAGATGGCCAGGAGATGCTTTTCCAGTTAATTGATAAGGGTGTCTACCGACGTTTGGGTGATCGTTTGACGAGAAATGCCCAAGTCATGATTATTGCGGCAACAACAGAAGATATTGAGACAAACTTGTTGGATACTTTTCGCCGCCGGATTCCAATGGTGATTGTTGTTCCACCCTTGTCTTTGCGTGGTATCGATGAAAAATACGATATCGTCATGAACTTTTTCCGTCAAGAGGCCCAGAGAGTCAATCGAGAAATATTCATTACCTCTGATGCGCTAAGACGACTGCTGTCTCTTCATTATCCGGGGAATATTGGCGAGTTGCGCAGCAAAATCCAAGTGGCCTGTGCCAAGGGGTATCTAGCCTGTATGCACAAGTCAGAGAATAATTCTCGGATTATTATTGATCGAGAGGCCTTGGTTTTGTCCAATCAGAAGATTCAAGAAACCGAAGCACCTTCAAAAGAGATCGAGTTCTTTTCTTCTAAGGATCTGACGGTCTATCCAACGGACAAAACGATGATTCCAGAGTTGAAAATCAATGATCCTTATGAATTTTCTGATACGCTTTATCGAATTATTGAGACCGAATATACCAAGCTTCAGGCAGATCAACTGTCCGAAAAAGAGATCAACTCAATCATTTGGAAATTAATGGAAAAGAAAATTTCTCGTTACATCACCAATATCCAAACCGATAAAACCGTAAGCCAATTCACCGACAATATTCAAACGATCGTGGAAGAAGAACTGCTGAGTATGGTGGAGGAGATGCTGGAGATAGCCAAAGAGGAATTAGGGGAAATCGATAAATCGTTACTGTTTTGTTTGGCTACACATTTTAATGCCTCAGTTGAACGGATTCGCAAAGGCGAGCATATTCTCAATCCTAATTTAGACAATGTCAAAAAACATTACCCGAAAGAATTTAAACTAGCGTATAGGATGGCCCAACTGGCAAAAAAGCATATCGGGATGGAACTTCCTGATGAAGAGATCGGTTTTATTGCGATGTATCTTTCCGCGACAAACAGCGGAAAGGTGCGTTATGGCGAGGCGATCGGGGTCATCGTTGTGACACATGGGCGGGTAGCAGCTGAGATGGTTGCAGTAGCGAATGAACTGATGGGAAGCTCGCATCTGACATCGCTTTGTATCAGTTTAGATGAAAGCCCGCGATCAATCTATACACGTTTGCTGAACCTGGTGGAGAAAAATAATCAAGGACGTGGCGTCTTGATTCTTGTGGATATGGGCTCGCCGGAAACTTTTGGCAGTCAGATCGGTGAAGAATTAGGGATCGAAGTCCGAACCGTTAATCGAGTAGACACACTGATGGTTCTGGATGCGATTCGTAAAACGCAGCTGGTGGATATGGATTTGGATGAAGTAGCGGAATCGTTGGTCAAGCAGCGGCAAAATGTAGTGCTGAAAAGCCAGCCTGTGTTATCAAATAAAAAAATCGCCTTCGTTTGTTTCTGCTTAACCGGAGAAGGCTGTGCCAAATATTTATATGAGTATTTGAAGGACAGTGTACTGGAGTTGTTTTCCGAGGTGGAATTTATCTTCTTGAATGTATTGAATGATCGGGGAATCGAGCAGCAAATCAGTGAAGTGAGGGAACAGTATCACCTCATTGGAATGGCTGGCTCGCTCGATATTGATGCAGGTAGTATCCCTTTATTTTTAATGCAGGAAATGCACCAACCAGGAGCATTGGAGCGCTTTTTATTAAGAATAAAAAAACGGTATCAGAATTCACAAATAGAGAGCAGAAACCAAGTTTCAACCATTGTGAGCGCTGATCTGATTTTTGTCGATCACGACATTCGAACAAAAGAGCAAGCAATTCATTTTTTGTCCGATCAGCTGGTTGAAAAAAATTACGTGAAGCCCAGCTTTGTAAAAACGGTCATTGAGCGAGAAGAGCTGGTACCCACCTGTTTGGAAACAGGGGTAGCGATCCCTCATGGGTACTTTTCAGAAGTAAAAAAACCGCAAATTGCGGTACTGCTTCCTAAAGAACCGATTCCTTGGGGTGGTCAGTCAGAAGCGAAGCTCGTTCTCTTATTAGCCTTTACCGAGAATACCAGCCAAATTTTCAGTCAGGTTTATTCCGTCATTTCTGACATGGACTTGGTTGAGGCAGTGGTGGAAGCGAAGGACAAAGAACAAATTCGAAACTATTTAGATCCTTTTTCCTCGTAAAAGAGAAAGGGATCTAAGTAGTTCTTTCTTAAACAGTCGAGGATGTGGAGGAAAAGATGGATCGTCGATAGTTAGTCAACTAAAAAATTGAAAAGAGATGAAAAAAATCATGAAATTTGAAACATTGAAAATGGCTGAAGGGTTAGGGAATGAATTTGTAGTCGCTACTTATTACATGCGATCAGAAAAGGAACCAGATCTCTACGATTGGGTGAAATTGGTTGCAGCAGATCAAAGTGCGGGGACGTGGACGCACGTAGAAGGGGAAACACCAGAAGTCATTGCCTTGTATGGGGCAAAAGTAGTCGGTGTCTATCCTATGTCCGATGGGATTTCTTGTGTGGCTCGTGTCGCATACCCGATCGCCAACTTCCCAGCCTATATGGCGATGGTGATCAGTACGGTTGCTGGAAATGTATTGGCACAAGATGGCATTCGTTTGGTAGACATTGAGTTTCCAGAAGTGGTGCTGGAACAATTCACAGGTCCGCTATTAGGTGTCAGCGGGATTCGCAAGTTGTTAGGGATCAAAAACCGTCCGTTAGTTGGAGCGATTTTGAAACCATGTATCGGTGTTCCTCCAGAGGCTAGTGCAGCAGGCGCAGCCAAGGCTGCATTAGGCGGGGCAGATGTAATCAAGGATGATGAATTGCTAAGCGATCCGGCATACTCGCCCATGATTGATCGGGTGAAAACGGTGATGTCTCACTTGAAGGATGTTGGCAAAGACCAAACAACTTTATATGCAATCAATATTACTGGTCAAAATGTAGTGGATCGTGCCAAAGCAGCGATCGATGCAGGTGCCAACTCGATCATGGTCAATTACAATGCGCTAGGTTGGGCAGCAACGGAAGACCTAGTTCGTTTCTTAAAGAAAGAAAACATCAAAATCCCGATTTTTGGTCACTGTGCAGGAGCAGGTGCTTATTATCGCTCAGCAAATAATGGGATGTCTGCGGCTCTAAGCTGTGGTAAATTGCCGCGAATGATTGGAATGGACATGCCTCTGGTTTATCCAGACAGCGGACGTTTTGGCACAACTACCGATGAATTAGTTGAAACCCACAGTGCTCTATCCACCCCGATGAAAGGCATCGAACCCGCATTTACGACAGTTGCTGGCGGTGTACACCCAGGAAGTATCGAGTACTTAATGAACCTATTGGGTAATGAAACCATCTTGATGGCTGGCGGTGGAATTTATGGTCATCCGGCCGGAGCGATTTCAGGCGCTAAAGCGTTGCTGCAGGCGATCGAAGCTGTGATGGAAGGGATTCCTGTGACAGAGGCAGCGAAAAACCATGAAGAATTGGATCAAGCATTGAAATTCTGGTCCTAGCCAAACACATATATTAGGAGGAAGTGCGTTGGAAACAAAACTTTCAAAAGAAACTTTGTTAAAACTTTATCAAACTATGATCCGTATTCGGGCTTTTGAGAATGAAGCGATCGAATTGGCCAAGGCAAATATTACGCGAGCGGCAGTCCATACTTACAATGGAGAGGAAGCGATTGCTGTAGGGGTGTGTGCGCATCTGACAGATAAGGATTACATCACTTCGACTCACCGCGGACATGGCCATTGTATTGCCAAAGGTGCAGATCTGCGTCGAATGTTTGCGGAATTGATGGGGCGTGAAGCCGGTTACTGCAAAGGTAAGGGCGGTTCAATGCACATTGCCGATCTGACCACTGGAAATTTAGGAGCCAACGGAATCGTCGGCGGCGGCATTCCCATGGCGATGGGCGCTGCGTTAGGACTGCAGGTAGCACATGAACCCCATTTATCAGTTTCCTTCTTTGGTGATGGCGCTTCAAATGAAGGCTCCTTCCACGAAGCGTTGAACATGGCTTCGATTTGGAAGCTGCCGGTCGTTTTTATTTGTGAAAACAATAAATATGGTATCTCTACGTCTACCGAAAAATCGATGAACATCAAACACATTTCTGATCGTGCCAAAGGCTATGGTATAAAAGGCATCACGATTGACGGAAATGACTTGATCAAAGTCTATGAAACCTTTGCGGAAGTCAAAAAGTACGTTTTAGCCGGCAACGGTCCGGTTTTATTGGAAATGGATACCTATCGGATATCTGGGCACTATTTTGGAGACAATGAAAATTATCGTGATCGCGCGGACGTGGAAAAATGGCGCAAAAAGGACCCTATTCTACGATGCGAGCAGCTTCTGATCACTGATTATGATATGACGGAAGAAGAATTAAGAGCCATCGAAAAAGAGGAAAATCAAGCAGTGCTGGCCGCATCGGAACTAGCCAAGCAAGATCCGGAACCGGCGATTGAAGATATGATGGATGATCTGTATGATCCAACCTTCGAAGCCATCGAATGGAAAATATTTTCTAAGTAGGAAAGGAGATTATTATGCGGAAACTTTCAATGCGTCAAGCGGTCAATGAAGCACTGCACATTGCCTTTAACAGTGACGAAAATGTATTTACTATCGGAGAAGACATCGCAGTATACGGAGGACAGCTGCGCTGCAGCTATGATTTGCTGGATCATTTTGGAGAGGAACGGGTACGAGATACCCCAATTTCTGAAGTGGCGATCGTCGGGGCAGGGATCGGCTCAGCCATGATTGGTCGACGGCCGATCGTGGAGCTGTCTTACATGGATTTTATTGGTGTTTGTTTTGACCAGATTTTGAACCAGGCGGCAAAAATGCGTTATATGTATGGCGGTGGAGTCAGTATTCCTCTAGTCATTCGAACTCAATGCGGAGCAGGATTGGGAAATGGAGCGCAGCATTCCCAATCGCTGGAAAATATTTTGTCTCATGTGCCGGGGATTCGGGTGGTCATGCCGTCAAATGCTTACGATGCCAAAGGGCTTTTGCTGCGAGCGATTCGTGACAACAATCCGGTGGTGTTTGTGGAACACAAAGCGCTATACAAATTAAAATGCGAAGTGCCGGAAGAGCCGTATGAGGTAGGTTACGAAAGCGAAGTGAAGGAAGAGGGAACGGATATCACGATCATTGCGTACTCCGCAATGGTCAACGTGGCTCTAAAAGCGGCCAAGAAGCTGAAAGAAGAAGGGATCAGCGCGGAGGTAGTTGATGTAAAAAGTATCGAACCCTTAGATATGGCGCCAATCTTAAAATCGGTTGAAAAGACTGGACATGCTGTGATCGTCCACGAGGCCGTGAGAAAATCTGGTTTTGGTGGGGAGATCGCAACCCAGATTCAAGAATTTGCGTTTGATCAGTTGAAGAAACCGATCTTGCGGGTCACTGCACCGGATGTGCCCGTCCCATTCGCTCGGAATCTTGAAAAGGCGTATGTTCCAGACGAAGGGCAAGTCATTGAAGCAGTCAAAAAAACAGTAAGGTAGGAGAGATAGAGGATGAGAAAAGAAGTAATCATGCCGAAAATCGGTTTAGATATGGATGAAGGAACTATTATTACTTGGTACAAAAAAGTCGGTGATGCAGTGAAAAAAGGCGAAATGCTGGTAGAAATCGAAACCGACAAAGCAACGACCGATGTGGAAGCGACTGTTGACGGTGTCATGGCAGAGATCGTGGAAGAAGAAGATGCAACGGTGGAGATTGGCGAAACAATCGCCTGGATTGAAGTCGATGAGTAGTGGAGGAAAAAAGCTGACTGGAATCAAAAAGGCTATGGCGAAGCAAATGATCCGCAGCTGGACCGATGTGCCACAGTTTCAACTGAGCACGACGGTTCGCTGTGACAATCTGATCGCGTATCGCAAAAGTCTGCCGGCAAAAATCTCATTTACGGCATTGATTGCCAAGGCAGCTGCCATAGTTTTGAAGGAATTTCCGGAACTCAACCAGCGTTTTGTGGACGGGCTGGTTGAGTCAGTGGAAACCGTAAATATCGGGATCGCTAGCGATACAAAAAGGGGGTTGCTGGTTCCAGTCATCTCGATGGCGGATACCAAGTCGCTGGTGGAACTTCAAACAGACTTGAATCAAATCAAAGAACAAAGCAAAGTCGGAAAATTCGCAATGGAGCAGCTCACTGGCGGCACGTTTACGATCAGCAATTTGGGGATGTTCAACGTAGAACAGTTTTCCTCGATTGTGAACACACCTGAATTAGGGATCTTAGCAATCGGAAAAATCGCTCGCAAGCCTTATGTTGACGAAGAGAACCAGTTGATTGCGGCTTCTGTCTTACAGCCGGTTTTAACTCTAGATCATCGCGTAGCAGATGGTGCGCTGGGGGCACGTTTTCTCACTCGATTCGCAGAAATTATTGAACAGCCAAAAATCCATTTACCAAAGGAATAGGGGGATATCGTTGGAAAAAACAGTAGTGATCGTAGGAGGCGGCCCCGGTGGCTATGTGGCGGCGATTCGGGCGGCACAGTTAAGCGGCAAGGTAACGTTGATCGAAAAAAAGCAAATCGGAGGCACCTGTCTAAATGTCGGCTGTATTCCGACAAAGACACTTTTGCAAGCGGCAGAAATCTATGAACAAGCGAAGCAGGCCAAAAAATTTGGTATCGAAGCAACCGTTACCGGATTTGACTGGGCGGCAGTACAGAAACGAAAAGACCGAGTGGTCGGCCAGCTGGTCAAAGGAGTTCAAGGATTGATGAAGACCAACCAGATCGAGGTCTTGCAAGGAACGGCGGCCTTTTTGGATGATCAGACGCTGGAAGTCGTTTCTGCAGAAGGAGAGAAAATCAATCTAAGTCCGGAGCGTATCATTTTAGCTACCGGGTCGCAGCCGTTTATTCCGCCAATTGATGGCTTAAACAAGGTGGATTATCTAAATTCTAGCAAGGCGTTATCACTTGAGACGCTGCCTGCCTCCCTGCTGATCATTGGCGGCGGAGTCATCGGTATCGAGTTCGCCTTCATCTTTAATCAATTTGGAGTAGCGGTTACTATCGTGGAGGAGCAAGCGGAGATTTTGCCAGCGATGGATCAAGAACTGGCCGGTCAGCTGCGAAAGAAAATGACAAAGGCTGGGATCAATTTTGTGTTGGGACGACGCGTTACACAGGTTCAAAAGCAGAAGGATGAGATCCAGCTGTCTATGGGTGAAGAAATGCTTGTTGCAGAACAGCTATTGGTTGCTGTGGGGCGCAGGAGTTATCTTGAAGGATTAGGACTAGAAAATACCCGGATTCAAATCGAAAAAGGTCGGCTGCTGGTGAATGATCAGTTGCAAACAACGGTGGACCATGTCTATGGAGTCGGCGATTGTACGGGACAGATTTTATTGGCCCATTATGCTTCTGCACAAGGTGAACGGGCTGCAGAGAATGCTTTAGGTGCCAACCAAGCATTCAATGGATATGCAACGCCCGGCTGTGTTTATTCAGATCCTGAATTTGCCGGGGTAGGTTTAACTGAACAGGAAGCAGCCAGCAGGGGAATCCACTACCATGTTGGAAAATTCCCAATGAAGGCCAGCGGAAAAGCTTTGGCGATGGATCGTACCTATGGCATGGTCAAAGTGTTGATTGAACAGAAGACGGATAAGCTACTGGGTGTTCACCTGCTGTGTGAGCGGGCAACTGATCTGATCGGCGAAGCTGCTATGGTGCTACGCCAAGGAGGAACCGTTGAAGAAATTAACGAAACCATACATCCACATCCAACCGTGAGCGAAGTTGTTCGTGAAGCAGCGTTGGCTGCGAAAAAACAGGCCATTCATATCCCCAATTGATCGTACAAAAAAACATCCACTGCCTATCCTGTTATTAGGCAATGGATGTTTCTATTTGTAAGGATACGATTGAATACAGATGGTTATGAAATGGCTTAATATCTGCGTTGACTGCTGCGTTTTGTTAGCCAATTAACAATAAAGTAAGCGATTGCTAATGGAATACCGATCCGAAAGACGAGTGATAAAACACCGGAAATAAGCGGTCCAATGATGTGAAGAGCTAAGCTGGCTACGAGAAAAAAGCCGATGACCATTAAAATTCGTACAGGAGTTGAGTAATTATTCATGAGTTTTCCTTCTTTCTTCTGTTCTTGATGATGTATAAAGTATAACAAACGTTTTTATGAAAAACGTCCAACTTAAGACGTATTTGTTTGTTGGCTATAAGTCGGAGAAATTTCTAAGCTTTGGCTATCATCGCTTTTCGTTATATGCTAGAGTGGAGACAGAATAAGGATGACAAAAGGAGCGAAAAAATGTTAAAAGCAATTATTTTTGATATGGATGGGGTCTTGGCGGATTCAGAATATACGTACTTGGAAAGCAAATCGACCATCTTAGAAGAAGCGGGGCACCCCGTTGAAGAAAGCTATCATTACCAGTTTATGGGCACCACCGGTGAACACATGTGGCGGATTATGAAGGAGCAGTTTTCGTTGCCTCTATCTGTAGAAGAATACATTGAGAAAATGAACCGCTACAGAAGTAAAATGGTTGAAAGAGATGGGATTCGTCCCATCGAGGGTGCACCAGAATTAGTGAAACGATTGCATGACGCCGGATTGCCTTTAGGCGTTGCCTCCTCGTCGACCTTGAAAGAAATCAAAGTTATTTTGCAATCATTGGGAATTGAGGACTGTTTTCAGGCAGTCATGAGCACTGAAGAGGTGCCCAATTCTAAACCTGCTCCAGACGTCTATTTAGAGGTCGCGCGGCGCCTTTGTGTCGATCCGGTTGACTGTTTGGGGATTGAAGATACCAAAAACGGCAGCACCGCTGTTCACCGTGCAGGAATGGTTTGTGTAGGCTTTCAAAATCCAGCCTTTCCCAAACAGGATTTGCAGCTGGCCGATCGGATCGTCTCTTCGTTTGATGACCTAGATGCTGAAGCGCTTGCACAGATCCACCAAGAAGTCCGCGAAGGCTAATTGGAGGGTTACGCGAAAAATAAGGAGGGGAACTCCAGATGTTTAATCTGGAGTTCCCCTCCTTTAAAATTTCGATTACTTTTTCAATTCTTTCCAAGTCCAATCCGTTACATCGACTAAATCTTTTCCTTCTGTACGGATGAAGTCATGATGACGCTGCAAAATTTCGTCCATCTTTTCAGCAAATTCGCCAGCTTTTTCACCATATACTGCATTGGCTGCATCTTGCGCAAGGTGAAAGCGATCCATCTCACTGAAGACACGCATATCAAATGGTGTAGTAATGTCCCCGTTTTCGCGATAGCCGTGAATGCGGATATTGTGATTGTGACGGTCGAAGAAGAAATCACGAATCATGTTTTCATAGCCGTGGAACGCAAACACGATGGGTTTATCTTTCGTAAACAATTCATCGAATGCCTCATCGCTCAATCCGCGCGGATCATGGTCAGGATGGCGTAATTTCAAAAGATCAACGACATTGATAAAGCGAATTTTCAACTCAGGATAATGGTCATTTAAAATGCTGACCGCAGCCAGTGTTTCTAAGTTTGGCTCCGTCCCGGCAGCAACCATGACGATATCTGGTTCACTGTCGCCGTCTGTACTTGCCCAGTCAATGATCTTCATTCCTTTAGCTACCAGTTCCTCCGCTTCTTGCGCAGAATAGAATTGGGGACGCGGATGCTTACTAGACACGATCAGATTGATGACTTGTTCCTCCTGCAATGCTTTGTCCATGACCGCCATCAAGGAATTCGCATCAGCTGGCAGGTATTCACGAATGAATTCCGCTTTTTTCTCAGACAAATGGGACAAGACACCAGGATCCTGGTGAGTATACCCATTGTGGTCTTGCTGGAAAACGGTGGAGGTTGAGATCAAATTCAACGATGGGTAATGCTTGCGCCAAGGTTGATCGCTGGCTTTACGCATCCACTTAAAATGTTGAGTCAGCATCGAATCCACGACTCGCAGGAACGATTCATAGCTGGCAAAGAAACCATGCCGACCAGTCAAGACATACCCCTCTAAAAAGCCCTCTGCTTGATGTTCGGAAAGCTGTCCATCGATCACACGACCCACAGAGGCTTGCCATTCATCGGAGTCTTTCTTTGGCTCTAACCATTGGCGGTCAGTGACCTCGAAGACTTTATTCAAACGATTGGATTTCGTTTCATCAGGACCAAAAATTCGGAAATTTTCTGGATTGTTCTTAATAACTTCCCGAGCATGACCGCCAAAAACGATCATATCTTGCGCGGTTACAGCACCCGGTTGAGCTGTATCGACGGCCAGTTTGCGCCAGTCAGGCATATTCAATGGCTTAGGATCGATTCCTCCATTGGTGATCGGGTTGCTGGACATCCGTTGATCACCTTTAGGAGAAATTTCGCGAATCGCTTCTATTAAAGTGCCATTTTCGTCAAACAGTTCTTCTGGTCGATAGGATTTCAACCATTCCACCAATTTGTCTGCATGCTCCATGTGTTCGCCATCGACAGGGATCGGTACTTGGTGAGCTCGGAAGGTTCCTTCGATTTTTTCATCATCCCAAGTTTGAGGGCCTGTCCAACCCTTAGGAGTTCGGAAAATAATCACTGGCCAGTGAGGCATCACAGCATCTACTGCTTTGCCTTTGCGTGCTTCCGTTTGGATGGCTTTGATCTCTTCGATCACCTTGTCTAAGGTTTCTGCCATGATCGGATGTACCTTCTCTGGATCAGTTCCTTCTACAAAGTAAGGCTTCCAACCCATTCCTTCAAAATACTGTGTCAATTCTTCGTTGCTTTTACGCGAAAGAATCGTTGGATTTGAGATTTTTCCACCATTTAAATAGAGAATCGGCAAAACCGCCCCGTCATTGACCGGGTTGATGAAGACATTTGAAAACCAACTGCCAGCTAAAGGACCGGTTTCTGCTTCGCCGTCTCCTACAACAGTAGCTGCGATTACATCTGGATTGTCTAAAATGGCTCCTGTTGCATGAGAGATCGAATAGCCTAATTCGCCGCCTTCATGAATCGATCCCGGTGTTTCCGGTGCCGCGTGAGAGGCAATGCCACCAGGGAACGAAAATATTTTAAACAATCGTTTTAGTCCAGCTTCATCTTGCGTGACTTCTGGATAGATTTCAGAATAGCTTCCGTCAAGGTAAGCGTTCGAGACCATTACTTGGCCGCCGTGACCAGGGCCTTCGATGTAAAACATATTCAAATCATATTTGTTAATCGCCCGGTTCAAGTGGGCATAGATAAAGTTTTGCCCAGCAATGGTCCCCCAGTGGCCGATCGGATGGACTTTTACGTCTTCTTTTTGGATAGGTCGTTTCAGCAAAGGATTGTCTTTTAAATAAATTTGAGCGACAGAAATGTAATTCGCCGCACGCCACCATGCATCGAGACGATTGAGGTATTCCGTTGAGTCTACGTTGACTGTCATAAAAAAAAACTCCTTTTTAGTATTTTTTACTATAATATAGTTCACTATAACGTCATCTTAGAAAAATGTAAAATAATCAGTCTCTTGCTGCATCATGGGATTGTTAAATAATGAGATTCAATCAGCAGAAAAACCAAAATCCAGAGTATCAAGTTGCATAAAGTGATGGCAAAAAAGTATATTAGAAAGGAGATTCACTTAGGATTTATCTGGTTTTCAAGAGCTAATAAAATTTTTTTGTGAATATACTCAAAAAGTGAGTCTCATGTTGCATAAAAAACACTGAATATTTTGGGAACAACGGTGGTAGTAATGTAAGCGATTTTATACTAAATTTAATGTGTGAGAGGGATGCCTATGAACTTAGAAAAACGTACCAACCAAATTTTTGTCGAACTAATGAATAATCCGCAAATCGCCAGCAAAGCACTGTGTGAAAAATTTGATCTTTCACGCGGGCAGTTGAATTACGCGTTGAAAAAAATCAATGATTCGCTGCAAGACGAAAAACTAGGGCGGATCAAACGAACGAAAAATGGTCGCTTTATCGTACCGAATGACACACTCTCATTTTTTAGAGGTAGTGAAGAACCATTGGGAGAACCGCAGGAAAATTATGTGTTTTCGGGCAAAGAACGGATTTATTTAATTGAACTGATGTTGTTGAGTAAGGAAGAATATGTGTCGCTGAATCATTTTATTGATGAGCTGCAGGTCAGCCGTAATACAATTTTACGGGATTTGAAGGAGACCAACCTTGAGATTAAACGACATGATCTGGTCTTAAAGTACACTCGGCAAAGAGGTTATTTTATTGATGGAGATGAATGGAACAAACGACAGCTGCTTTCCGATGTATTGAGTCATCTAGCAGAGATGTACAATGGCCTCAATGTAATCATCCAGTTCGCCAATTTGGAGCAGCAGATGATCGAGACCTTTCGCAAGCGAGTGGAGTTGATCGAACAGGACTTGGAGGTTCAATTCACCGATGAACGCCTAAAAATCCTGCCGTTATTGATTATTTTATTGATTCGACGGGCACAAAAAGGAAGGCTGATTTCCTACAGCTTCAAAATAAACTACCGCGAGTTGGCGGATACGAAAGAATACTTGGCAGCTGATCGTGTGGTTTGGGACGTTGATGGAATCAGTGAGAATGAGCGGGTTTATCTAACACTGCTGCTTTTGACCACCAACCTTTCACGCGGAGATATTTTATCTGCGAAAGAGATTAACAAAATGAAGGAGGCATTGGAGGGTGTCATCGCCAATTTCGAAAAAATTGCCGGGGTCAATTTAGAAGAGAAAGCCAAATTGCTGGATCGGCTGCTGGTTCACATGCGGCCGGCTTATTATCGCATCAAGTACCATTTGAACCTGCAAACGAAATACTATCAGGAAAATAAAGACGCCAACTTGTTTTCATTGGCCTATTTGGTCAAGGAGGCTAGCGGTCCTCTAGAAACCTTCTTTGGACAGGAGATTCCTGAGGCGGAACTGTTTTTCATCTCTTTGTTTATCGGTAGTCATATCGTAGAAAGTACCGAGATCATCCATCCAGAAAATCGTAAAAAAGGTATTATTGTTTGTCCAAACGGTATTTCTATCGCCGTTTTGCTAGAGAATACTCTGCGCAATCTGCTGCCGGAGATCGATTTTGTTGCGTTAATGTCCACACGAGAATTCTATCAAAAGGATTACGAGGTGGATTTCATTTTCTCGGCAGTCCCATTAAAGACGGAAAAGAAGATTTTTGTAGTAAACAGCTTTTTAACGGAGCAAGAGAAGAAACAACTGCGTGAACGCGTATTACGTTCCACTGCGGCTATTCAGCCAGGAGTTGTTACACCGGAAAAAGTCATAACGGTGGTAAAAAAATACGCGACAGTAGAAGACGAAGACCAACTGTACAGTGAACTGGTCAATCTGTTCACACCAAAGGAATCAAAGATTTTAAAGAGAAAACGACCGAGGCTGATCGACATGCTCAAAGGTGAAACGATTCAGCTCTTTGAAGAGCCGACTGAATGGCTGACCGTTTTAGAGGAGCTGGCCCAGCCGCTGCAAAGGCAAAACGTGATCAATGAACATTATGTCGAAGCCTTGAAAAAGGAGATGCCAACGCTACCAGCCTACACGGTGCTGCGCAACCGCATTGTCCTCCCACATACCGTACCCGAAGCTGGAGCCATCGGCGTGGGAATTAGTTTAGGGATCTTGAAGCACGCACTGATTGCCGACGATGGCAGCCGAATCAAAACGGTAGTGTTGCTGGGATCAAACGACAAGGATGAACACATCGATTTGATATTTGAATTGATGAGTTTGGCTGGAGCGGAGCAGCTGGACCAACTGGAACGAGCAAAAAATAAGGAAGAAGTACGAGAAGCTTTATTGAGCTTCAACGAAGACTATTGGAGGTAATTAGATGACGGCAGATGCGAAGCTAAGCGGGTATCTTAAGGAGCCGCTGATTTTTGTACAGGAGGTGTTTGGCTCACGAGATGAGCTGCTGGAACAGGTGTATCACCGAGCCTTTGATCTTGGCTGGGTGAGAGAGGATTTTCTGGAACGAATCAAAGAACGGGAGGAAAACTTCCCAACAGGCATACAGTTAAAGAATTTAGGCGCAGCGATTCCTCACACGGATTCTGAATGCGTGCTGCAGGAATTTGTGGCCGTGGTCACGAATGACGGTCCGGTAGTATTCAACAGCATGGAAGACAAACAGGTGCAGGTGAAAACGGACATCGTCTTCGTATTAGGATTAAATCAACCCCATGCTCAGTTAGAAATGCTGCAGTCCTTAATGGGTCTGCTGCAAAATGAGACTCTCTTGTCAGAAATGTTGTTGGCGTCAAATTCAATTGCTTTGTTGGAAGTCATTAAAAAAAATAATTTATAAGAATAGGGGAAAAACAATGATCAGAAAAATTAAAGTATTAGTCGCGTGCGGAGCAGGAATTGCAACATCAACCGTCGTCATGAAGAAGGTCGAAGAATTATTTGCCAAACACAATATTCCGGCAGACATCATCCAAATCAAGATTGCGGAAGCAGCTGCCAAGCAGGATGAAGCAGATATGCTGATCTCTACAACGATGCTGCCAACAGAATACTCGATTCCAGCAATCAAAGCGATGGCATTTTTGACAGGGATCAATACAGAAAAGGTTGAAAACGAGATCGTGGAAGCCGCGAAATCGGTTCAATAATGAGTTGTAAAAAAAGGAGGAATGGATGGAATGGATAGTTTGTTTAACATTGTCCAAAGTATTTTGAACATGGGAGCCAGTGTAATGCTGCCGATTATTATTTTTATTGTCGGTATGGTCTTCCGTGTTCCCGTCAAAAAAGCAATTATTTCAGGAATCACAGTCGGTATCGGGATGATCGGGATTAATCTGGTTATCAACCTACTGACCACAAGTGTAGGGCCAGCAGCACAAGCAATGGTCGAACGGTTTGGGCTAAACCTGACGATCATTGATGCGGGCTGGCCAGCAGTCGCAGCGGGTACGTGGGCACAACCGATTGCTGCCGTGATGATCCCAGTTGTGTTGATTGTTAATCTTATCATGTTGGCATTGAATAAGACGAAAACACTAAACATCGACATCTGGAATTACTGGCACATCAGTTCAGTTGCTGCAACTGGTTTTATTGTAACAAAAAGTTTTATCTTTGGCATTATTTGCGGGATCGCTTATACCATTTTTGTGCAGATTATGTCTGATGTGACTGCACCAAAAGTACAAGAATACTATGGACTGGAAGGTGTCGCTCTTTCAACGGGATCTGCGCAAGGCTATGCTTTACTGGCAATGCCTGTCGGCTGGCTAATCGACAAGATTCCAGGAATCAATAAATTAGATGTAAAACCGGAAACAATTCAAAAACGGTTTGGGATCTTCGGTGAACCGATGATCATGGGCATTATCATCGGGATCTTCTTAGGCTTGCTTGGCGGCTATGATATTTCTGGTATTTTGCAAATTGGGATGACCATGGGCGGTGTGATGTTCTTGATGCCGCGGATGGTGAAAATCTTAATGGAAGGATTGATCCCGATTCAAGAAAGTGCCCAAAAATTATTGCAGGGACGTTATGGCGACCGCGAGATCTATCTAGGAATGGATGCTGCGTTGGCGACTGGTTCTCCAGCAGCTTTAGCAACGGGTCTTTTGATGGTACCGATCACTTTGTTCTTAGCCGTTATTTTACCAGGAAACAGAGTACTGCCGTTTGGTGACTTAGCAACGATCCCATTCTTTGCGGCTTTAGTTGTTCCTAGTCGAAAGGGAAACATTTTGCACTCAGTGCTGTCGTTAACAGTTGTGATGGCAGTCGCTTTATTAATGGCAACCGACTATGCACCTGTATTGACCGAAATGGCTCAAGGAATCGTTGAATTCCCGAAAGGTGCTGCTGAGATCACTAACTTAGACACTGGCGGCAACTTCTCTAAATGGGTATTCTACAAGCTGTCACAGTTAGTTGCATCGTTATTATAAATCGTGGAGGCTTTTTAAATGAGTAAAACAATGAACGGTGTTTCGAAACAAGCACCGGGGTATGACCAAATGGCGTTTATCGACTTGGCTGTTCCAGAAGCGACCGGTGACAAGGTATTGATCAAAGTCGCTTATACCGGAATTTGCGGGTCGGATATTCATACCTTCAAAGGTGAATACAAAAATCCAACGACTCCGGTTGTTTTAGGACACGAATTTTCTGGTCAGGTCGTCGCAGTTGGCGACAAGGTAGCCAAGGTAAGCGTAGGAGATCGTGTAACTAGCGAGACTACCTTTACGGTTTGCAACGAATGCGACTACTGCAAAGAAAAGCAATACAACTTGTGCCCCCATCGCAAAGGGATCGGTACTCAGCAAAATGGCAGCATGGCAAATTATGTTTTAGCTAGAGAAGAGAGCATTCATCTGCTGCCGGATGGCTTGAGCTATGAAGGCGCCGCTATGAGTGAACCACTGGCGTGCTGCGTACATGCCATGTATCAAAAGAGCCGCTTGGAATTACAGGATAAAATCATTATTATGGGACCGGGGCCGATCGGCTTGTTCTTACTGCAAATCGCTAAAGATATCGGTGCTTTTGTTATCATGACCGGCATCACCAAAGATGCACACCGCCTAGAGCTGGCGAAAAAGATGGGTGCTGACGTGATTGTCGATACCATGCAAGAAGATTTAGCCAAAGTAGTTGAAGCAGCGACAGATGGTTATGGTGTTGATAAAGTGTATGATGCTTCCGGTGCTTTGCCGGCAGTCAATGCCAGCCTGCCGTTGATGCGCAAACAAGGGGTGTTCGTTCAAGTCGGTTTGTTTAGAGACAAAATGAACGAGTTGGATTTAGAAACGATTATCCAACGCGAGATCGAGTACGTAGGCAGCCGTTCACAAAATCCTTACGACTGGCCGATCGCCATTCATTTGCTGGCTAAAGGAGCCATCAACATTGATGAAATGATCACCAAAAAATACCCGCTGGAAGAGTGGCGCACTGCCTTCGATAAAGTCATGGAAGGCAACGAGATCAAGGTGATGATCGAATCGAATCCGGGTGAATTTTAAGAACTATGCGAACCTCAGACTTTAGCTGTCTGAGGTTCTTTTTTTTTCGGGATTCAATGATACCGTTTACTAAAAGCGAATTTAAGGGTAGACTAGGTGGAAAATGACAAGGCAGGTGAATAGGGGTGGAATTAGATAATCGCAACGTTCAGCTTTTGCAAATGATTTCTTCCAGTGTGCAGATCACCTCCAAGGAATTGATGGAAAAGCATGGCCTGACGAGAAACCAGTTGGATTACTCCATCAAAAAAATCAATGATTTCTTGAAGGACAATAATTACGAGCCGATGATCCGTTCCAGAAAAGGCTATTTTGTGGTGGACGCCAAAGTGGTAGATGATTTTTCGGGAGTGTCCAACAGCGAGAGCCGCTTAAAGGCGACGAAAAGCAGTTTTTTGGATGAAGAGTATCGGCTGCTGGTGATCTTGCTGCTGATTTTTTCTTCGGATTATTTATCGTTGTATCATTTTTCAGACACACTGGAGGTCAGCAAAAATACGATCGTCTCAGATATTAAAAAACTGAAGGAATACTTAGACAAGTACCTAATCACCATCGAGTATTCCCGTAAAAAAGGCTATTACTTTAAAGGCAATGAGGAGACTATTCGTGGTGTGATTCTTTCTATCACAGACAAGGTGATGGAGTCGATCTACAATACAGTAATCTTTCATAAATATCTGCAGATCTCAGAGCAGGAGATCGAAGAAAAGCGCAAGCTGATCCGAATGATTGAAGCCGAGCTGCAGGTTCACTACACAGATAATCGAATCCAGACAGCTCCGTATTTTTTGATTCTATTGACCAAACGGATTCAAAATGGACATTTGCTGGATCAAGCGTTTGGTACGATGGCCAAAGAAGTGATGGACACGAAGGAATATGCGGCGATCGTCAAGGTGTTGGCTGGACGGTACGAGCTGCCGAAAAGCTACAGTGAACATCTGTATCTCTGTTTATTTATTTTGTCTTTGAAGATCACGGATTTAAGCAATACCTTTTCGTTGAATACAGATGCATTGCGCAGCCATATCTCTTCATTTATCGAGCTGCTGGAGAAGAATATTGTGATCCAGCTGAGTGACAAGGCACAGCTGATCGAGAATTTGGCTCTGCATTTAGCACCCGCATATTATCGGATCAAGTATGGGTTGACTTCAGAATATGCCATCACGGATTTTGTAAAAAATCAGCTGGATCCTTTGTTTTTTATGGTGAAATCCTCTATTGCGCCTTTAGAAGATTTTTTTGAAGAACGCATTCCTAGTGACGAGATTTATTTGATCACGATGTTTGTGGGCGCTTATATGCAGAAGGAAAAACCGATCAATGAGAGCAAAACAACGGTTAATGCCGTCGTGGTTTGTCCGAATGGCATCATCAGCTCTAAATTGCTGGAGAACACTTTAGACAATTGGTTCCCAATGATCCATTTTATTCCAGCTTTTTCGATTCGGGAATTTTATGAACAGGAGCAGCTGTTGGATGTTCAATTGGTCTTTTCTACCACTCCGCTGACGACAGAGCTGCCTGTGATCGTTGTCGGAAATGATCTGTCGGCCATGAACAAAAATTTGATCGTCAACGAGGTCATTCAATTGATCTATAAGATCGACAGCTACAAGCTGCAGCCGGATCACACGTTAGCAATCGTCAAAAAATACATTGAGCTGCCCCCGGAAATCGAGGAGCGCATCCGTAAAGAATTATTGATTTCCTACAATTCGATTTTCCAGATCCAGGATCAGGAAGTCTTGAACAATGAAGTCAAGCTGCACCTTTGTGATGTGATTACACCGGAAAGCATCATTTTGCTAAAGGGAGAAGAAGACTGGAACAGTGTGCTGCAAAAAACGACACAGAACCTGATTGAGCGCGACATTGTTGAGCCTCGCTATCTGACGAGCTTGCAAGAACAATTCCCCACAGTGAAGCCGAATATTTTGCTGGGAAACACGATTGTTATTCCGCATACGATTCCGGAAAACGGGACTAAACGTTTAGGGATGTGTTTTGCTAAAATCGATCAGGGATTTGCCAGCGGAACGGAACGATTTTACTACGTTGTGGCGATTTCGGCAGTTGATAAGAAACAGCATATCCAGCCGATGATGGAGCTTTTGAAGATCGCTAGTGATGAAACGATGCTGCAAAAGCTCGCTGCGGCTATCAGCAAAGAAGAAATCTTAGCCATTATTTCAGCAGTTAAAAAATAGGAGAATGCTCTTCTGGATTATTTTTCAGGAGAGCATTTGTTTTTTATACCAACAAAACTTTGTGAAATCAACGTTTTCAGCAATTCATACAAGTATTGCTGAATTTGTTGAGTAAAAAGTGATTCCAAAACCAATTCAAAAGAAAGCGGTTCCGTGCTATCTTTTCTTTAGCAAGGAAAAATAAAAGCAAAAGGAGGAGATCGTGTGCTAAGAAAAGAACTCTTATTTCACAAACTTGCGGTAGAAGATTACGAGTCATTGGTTCGTTTTCTCGGAGGGAGAATGGAAGCATTCGGGTATGTAAAAGCGAGTTATGTTCCCGCAGTTGTTGAAAGAGAAAAGGGCTTCCCTACTGGATTAAGCATGGGTGATTACGGAATCGCAATCCCACATACCGATCGTGAACACGTGTATGAATCGGCGCTGGCGATCGCGACCTTGAAACGTCCGATTTATGTCCATTCAATGATTGATCCCACCAAAAAAGTGGAAGTCTCGCTCGTCATTTTGATGGCAGTGGAGAATCCGGACGGCCAAGTCAAAATGCTTAGCAAATTGATGGGACTGTTCCAAGACGTAGAAACCCTGAAGCAGCTGGAGCAAGCCAATTCGTCGGAAGAGATGTATCAAATCTTGTCACAATTAGAATTAGAGGTCGTTTGACCCCTTACAATTTAGGAGGAAAAGCACAATGAAACAGTATAATGTATTGTCTGTTTGCGGATCAGGAACAGTTACTTCATCGATGGTAGCAGAAAAATTAAGAGAAGCGTTAGAGGAAAAGGGCTATCGGATCACCACCACAGAGGCACGGCCAACAGAGGCTCTACAGCTGGCACAAGGCGGCAGCTTTGATTTTATTACCTACACCAGCCCGCTGCCAGAAGGCGATTACGGCGTACCGGTAGTCAATGCGATCGGCTTTTTGACCGGTTTTGGCGATGAAGAATTTTTAGAAGAGATCGACGGTGTTTTAGCAGAGTTGGATAAACGATAAGCAACATCCCTTCACTTATGAAAAAGGAGGAAACAACATGAAGCACTACAAAGTCTTGTCTGTCTGCGGATCAGGCACGGTCACCTCGTCAATGGTGGCGGAAAAATTGCGGGAATCGTCGGAGGAAATGGGATTTTTTATCACCACAATGGAAGCACGGCCAACCGAAGCGCTGCAATTGGCACAAGGTGGAATGTTTGATTTTATTACCTACACGAGTCCGCTGCCAGAAGGAGACTATGGAGTGCCTACGGTCAATGCAATGGGGTTTTTAACTGGTTTTGTCGATGAGTTTCTGGAGGAAGTTGCAGAGGTCTTAGCAGAACTAGAAAAAAATAAACAATAGAAAAGGAGAAATGAGATGTTAGAAACGTTAAAAAGTGTGTTTGATACCTTTGGCTCGGCGGTTTTTGTCCCTGTAATGATTTTTGTAGTCGCAAAAGTATTGAAGGTAAAAACACAAAAAGCTTTCTTGTCTGGGTTGTATGCAGGGGTTGGTTTGATGGGGTTCACTTTGATTTTGAATTCGTACACACCAATTATTTCAGCAGTTGTCCAGCAAATGGTTGATCAGACAGGAATCAATTTACCCGCTTTTGATGTGGGGTGGCAGGCAACAGCACTTGTTGCTTATTCAACAGAAGCTGGAATGATTTACTTAGTGATCGCTCTGGTTCTGCAAACGGTCTTATTCTTAGTGAAATGGACGAACGTGTTCCAACCGTCAGATCTTTGGAACAACTATTCTTACATGGTATGGGGGTCGATGGTGTTTCTGGCGACGCGCAATATGGTTTTGGCGATCGTGCTAATGTGTCTTTTGAACATGTACAGCTTATTGCTGTCAGAAATGTTGGCACGTCGCTGGTCCAATTATTATCACTATCCAAATTGTACGATCATTGCGATGCACAACATTGAGCCAGGAATTTTTGCCCTGATCATGGACCCGCTTTGGAACATGCTGGGACTGCACAAGGTACGGATGAATCCACAAGGGCTGCAGAAAAAACTAGGCTTTTTGGGAGAACCGATTTCATTGGGCTTGTTTTTAGGCTTGTTCTTAGGTGTTTTAGGTAACTTCAGTCAACTTGGCAACTTAGAATCTTGGGGGCAAATTACTCAAGTCGGGATCGCAACCAGTGCAGTGATGGCTATTTTCCCTAAAGTGGCGGGAATTTTTGCGCAAGCCTTCAACCCGATTTCACAAGCAGCCAGCAAGAATGTGCGCGGGAACAATAAAGAGCGTGAATGGTACTTGGGAGTAAATGATGCGACAGGTTACGGTGAGCCGGCTACGTTGATTTCTGGAATTATCTTGATCCCAATCATGGTGGCATTGGCGATGATCCTACCGGGAAATCAAACTTTGCCAGTTGTCGATTTGTTAGCAATCCCTTACATGGTTCAAGCATTGGTTTGCTTATCTAACGGAAATATCGCGAAGACTTTGTTGAATGGGACGATTTGGTTCAGTTTAGGCCTTTATATGTGTACCTACACTGCGCCAATGTTTACTGAAATCGCTCAAACAGTGGGTGTGACCTTGCCAGCAGGAGCGTTAATGGTTACCAGTTTTAATATCTTAGGAAAACCAATTTTTGGTTTGATTTTCTTGGCCTTTTTGAGTCAAAATCCGATCTTCATCGGCTTGACGATCGTTGCTTATTTTGTGGTCTACTTCTTGTTCCGCAAAAACAAAGAAGCGTTCTACAGCTATATTGAACGTGCAGCGGCGAAAAACAGCGGCGAAGAACCTGCTGGGGAAACCAAAGTAGCATAGGAGATGAGAAGATGTCTGAACAAATGGAGGCAAGTGTTTTAGTGGAACCCGGTGTTTTGGAAGTAAAAAAAGTGGCAGTTCCAGAAATCGGTGAACAAGAAGTATTGATCAAGGTGGCTTACGCGGGAATCTGTGGGTCAGATGTGCCCCGCGCAAACCTCGAAAACGGTGCAAGAATGTACCCGATCATTTTAGGCCATGAATTTAGCGGTACGGTTGATCAAGTGGGATCAAATGTAACCAAACTCAAGGTCGGCGACAAGGTAGCTGTTGCACCATTAATCCCAGATCCTAATTCTGAATACACAAAAGAAGGATACTACGGGCTTAGTGACAATTATAACATAATTGGTACAGGGAGTAACGGGGCCTTCAGCGAGTATGTAAAAGTTCCCGAAGACCATGCAGTCGTCATGCCGGAGGAACTGGATCTGTTATCCGCAGCCGGAGTGGAGCCCGCGACCATCAGTTGGCACGCATTGCGCAGAGCCCAGATCGAGGTCGGTGATACAGTTGCTGTTTTAGGCTGCGGTCCCATCGGTCAATTTGCGATCCAGATCGCCAAAATATTTGGCGCAAAAACGGTTGTAGCAGTGGACATTTTCGACGATAAGCTGCAATTAGCGAAAGAACTAGGCGCCGATGTGGCGATCAACAGTAAAGAAGTTGACTTAGAGCAAGCCATTCGGGAATTGACTGGATTAGGCGTCGATGTGGTGATCGAGACTGCAGGGAGTAAGATTACACAAAAGCAGTCGCTGTTGATCACGCGCAAGCATGGACGAATCGTCTTTGTGGGTATTTCGCACCAAGACTTGCCATTATCAGAAAAAGAAGCGGAACGAATCATGCGGGCAGAGCTGACGGTGACCGGGTCTTGGAATTCTTACACCGCACCTTACCCTGGTCGAGCATGGGAAGCCACCTTGGATGAAATGTCTAAGGGTCGTATCAAATTTAAAGAGATGATCTCCCATGAAATCTCTTTAGAAGAGCTGCCGGAAATATTACCGAAGATGTTCAAGCGAGAGTTAAGCTACAACAAGATCGTAGTCGCTGTTCATCCGGAATAAAAAGGAGTATCGATGATGTTAGAGCAATTAAAAGAAGAGGTTTTTCAAGCGAATTTAGAGCTGCCCAGACATGGGCTAATTAAATATACATGGGGCAATGTCAGTGCCTTCGACAAAGAAACCGGGTATTTCGTGATTAAGCCGAGTGGTGTCAGCTATGAGAATATGACTGTTGATGACATGGTGGTAGTAGATTTAGAGAATAAAGTGATTGAAGGAAAGTTGAATCCTTCCTCTGATACTCCGACCCATGCCGTGTTGTACAAAGCGTTTCCGGAAATCGGCGGGATTGTGCATACGCATTCCACTTGGGCTACGATTTGGGCACAATCTGGCTTGGATTGTCCAGCGATGGGAACAACCCATGCGGATACTTTTTATGGATCGGTTCCTTGTGCCCGCTTTTTGACACAAGGAGAAATTGATGAGGGGTATGAACATGAAACGGGCAACGTGATTGTTGAAACCTTCAACAAAAGAGGCATTAAGCCAATGGAGGTGCCCGGAGTTCTACTGCATGGTCATGGACCTTTTACGTGGGGCAAAAATGCCAGCAGTGCCGTGATGAATGCGGTAGTTTTGGATGAGGTTTGCAAAATGAATTTGTTTACCCGTCAGCTGAATACCTATGCGGAGAATCTGCCGCAGCGGGTTTTGGACAAGCATTATTTGCGTAAACATGGCGCGAATGCTTATTACGGTCAGTAAGACCTTAAGAATAACCAGCTCCAGGAGTTGGTTATTCTTCTTTTAAGATTTTTAATGAATAGGAGGGTTACACATGTTAAGTGAACTGTTTACATTAATTGGCTTCGCCTTTTTTATCAAAATCTTTTTCGATGGTGCTAAGAAAATCATCGTTGGCAGCAATGGGGACATCGTCAAAAACAAGACCTATGTTATTCATGGGATTTTAGGCTTTGCTTTTATTATCGTTAGTCGTCTGTTGCTATTGATTTTATAGGAGGGGAAAAAGTGAAGCTTCACAACATTTTAACTGCGCCTTTTATTCAAGAAATGTGCCAAGCGACGCATCAGCTGTGGCAATATGGCTGGGCTGAGCGCAATGGTGGGAATATCAGTTATCGGATACCCGCGGAGGAGGTCCGCTATTATTTATCTTTGGAACGAACATTTCCAGTTACTCCGTTGTCCTTTCATGTTCCAGAATTAGCTAGTGAAATCTTTTTAGTGTCCGGTTCAGGGAAATACTTTAAAAACGTGCAGCATAATCCGGCGGACAGTTTAGCTTTGATTCGTATTTCAGAGGAGGGTGCAAGCTACGAATTATTGTGGGGATTAGAAAACGGTGATGTGCCAACCAGCGAATTGGCTTCCCATTTGAAATGCCATCAGATTCGACTAGCTCAAGATCCACAGCACCGAGTGATTTTACATACCCATGCCTCGGCCATTTCAGCCATGACCTTTGTCCATCCATTAGAAGATCGTGCATTTACTAAAACTTTGTGGCAAATGATTACCGAATGTTTGGTGGTGTTCCCCGACGGTGTGGCTGTTTTGCCATGGATGGTTGCCGGAACCAATGAATTAGGGGAGGCTTCGGCAGCGAAAATGGTTGATTGCCGGATCGTGGTCTGGCCACATCATGGCATCATGAGCGCCGGTCAGACAATGGATGATGCGTTTGGATTGATCGAAACAGCCGAAAAAGCCGCTGAAATCTATTTGAAGATCAGCTCAACCAATCAGCCTGTTCTGCAAAAGATTACAGATCAGCAATTATGGGATCTGGCCTCAACCTTCCAAGTAATTCCCAAAGACGGTGTGTTGGAGGCGAAAAACCAATGACCAAAATTGTAGTGGTGGGCGATCCCTTTGTTCCAGCCGAAAGCTTAATCAAGGCTGCGCAACAGTTAGACCTTCAGCAGCCTTTCGAGATTAGCGCGTTTGACTGGTATTCTAAGTATTCACGTGAGGCTTTTCGGCAGATCGTCAAGCAGATTGAACAGGAAGGACCTAATGAATTTTCGTTGCCAGAAGGATTAATGGAAGCGATGAAGACCGCTGAGATTTTGTTGGTTCATATCGCACCAGTATCACAAGCCATGCTGCAGGTGGCCGAAAAGTTACACTTGATTGGTACCTGTCGTGGTGGGCTGGAACATATCGATCTAGTGGAATGGGAAAAGCATCCCAAAGTACAGCTGATTCATGTGATCCGCAATGCGGAACCGGTGGCGGACTTCACGATTGGGATGATGTATAGCGTCGTGCGCAATATCGCTCGATCGTCCAGTGAAGTGCAAGCAGGCAACTGGCCGCAGCATTTCCTCAATGATCCGTACAAAACCTCGCTGTCCAATCTAACCGTTGGTTTGATCGGGTTGGGACACATTGGCAAGCTGGTCGTGAAGAAGCTTAACGGCTTAGGAATTCCAGTGATCGCTTATGATGCGTTTGCTGACGAAGAACAGCTGCAAGCTGCTGGTTACCAATTGCAGTTAGCCGATATCGAAACGGTTTTTCGTCAAGCCGATGTGCTATCGCTGCATTTGCGGGTCGTACCGGAGACGATCAATCTAATTAATCATCAGCTTTTACAACTGATGAAGCCTAGTGCATATTTGATCAATACCGCCCGACCAGATATTTTGAACAAGCAGGCTTTTTACGAAGCCTTAGCAACGAAAAAAATCGCCGGTGCTGGAATCGATGTGGTTTGGGAAGAACCGATCCGACCTGATGATCCTTTGTTGAGCTTGGATAATTTGATCATTACCTCACATATTGCTGGCGATACGATCGACGCGATCGAACGTTCACCGGAGCTGCTGCAAAAAGAATTGAATCACTATTTAGCAAGCGGCGTTTCTGAACTCCTTATTCCACATTCAATCAACTAATCCAAGAAAAGATCAAACCTCGTGTTTGGTCTTTTTTCAATTCGTTCACTTTTTTTTACAGAGATGAAAAAAAGACCGTATTAATTTTATGACAAAAGGGTCCTATACTTTGGGTGTATTAGAAATAGGAGGAACGTGCTATGACAGATTGGTTAAACATTGCAGGCAAAAAGGTAATTGTGACAGGGGGCTCATCAGGAATTGGTGCAAGTATCGTCGCTGAATTGTTGGAAGTCGGCGTACAGGTTGCGAATTTTGATTTAAATGAAGGCAAACAGCAGCATGAAAATCTTCGTTTCTTTGCTACTGACATTTCTTCAAGAGAACAGGTGGAAGCAAATGTAGCGAAGGTAGTAGAAGAATTTGGAACGATTGACGGCTTGGTAAATAATGCGGGAATTAATGTTCCAAGATTATTGGTGGATGGTCAGGAACCTCATGGTGAATTTGAACTGTCTGATGGCGTTTTCGACAAGATTTTTGCCATTAATCAAAAAGGACTCTTCTTAATGAGTCAGGCAGTTGCTAGAATAATGGTAGGAAAGAAACAAGGTGTCATCATCAACATGTCTTCTGAAAGTGGGCTGGAGGGTTCTGAAGGACAGAGTGCCTATGCAGCAACCAAGGCCGCAGTTAACAGCTATACCCGTTCTTGGGCGAAGGAATTAGGCAAGCAAGGAATCCGAGTGGTGGGAATTGCTCCCGGTATTATGGAGGAAACAGGCTTGCGGACGATCGAGTACGAAACAGCGTTAGCTTACACTCGCGGAATTACAGTTGATGAGTTACGCCAAAACTATAGCAAAACCACAACTATTCCTTTAGGACGCAGCGGCAAGTTAAGCGAAGTGGCCGATCTAGTGTGCTACTACCTATCGGATCGGGCAAGTTATATCACAGGTGTTACAACCAATGTCGCAGGTGGTAAAACGCGAGGTTAAGGTGAAAGCGGGGTAATAAGATGGCGTTGGTGAATCGTTGGTATCAAGTATTGCAGCATTTTATTACTCAAGATCGATTGACTCTAGAGGAGCTGGAGCTGATTACCAATACAACTTCACAAACAGTCAAAAAGACCATTCAGCTGCTGAATGAACAAATGGAGCATGTGGCAAAAATTGTTGAAGCTGACGGATTTTATCAGCTAAAGGTCATTGATTCTAAGCAATTTGAAGCTGTCATGAATGGCAGTCTGAAGCAACAGATGGATTTTAATTCCAGCAGTAAACGCATGGCAGTACTAATTGACTGTTTTATGAAACGACAGGATTACGTGGTGATCGATGATTTGTCGGAAATTTTAGGTGTCAGTCGTTCGACAGTAAACAAGGATTTGCGGAATTTGAAGCAGCTGCTGAAGGATTTTGATGTCTCATTGATTGGAACCCCGAATAAGGGCTTGCTGCTGCAAGGGCAGGAAGAGAATTTACGGATGCTGTATTTGTACCATGCCTATGATTATCTAGAATATATCGGCTTAAGCGAGTCGATTTTATTATTAATTGAAGAACTATCGATAACTAAGAAACTGGATTTTCGTACGGCTGGTTTATGGAAAAAGGTCGTTAGTTTGACGTTGGACCGAATTCAAGAGGGGCAAGCATTGCGAGACGCTATTCCTAATTATGTGAATTATTTTGCTGAAGATCCGCAGGTTGAAGAGCTGCGGATGACGATTGAGGAAAGCTACAGTGTCACCTTGAGTCAATTTGAATTTGATTTTCTGTGTTTCCCGTTGAATATTTTCAACAATAATGTGATCGACGAGCAGGTAGCGGAAAACCCAATTGTTCGTCAGCTGTTTCAGACAATGATGGCAGCTATTCATGAAGCGGTAATCATTACGATAAATGAAGAGGAGCTGTTTAAAAATCTGCGGGCTCATTTTATGTTTTTGCTTAATCGCATTATTTTTCGCGTGCAGGCCTATGACATTTTCGGGCATGATTTTCGCAACAAGCATGCCTTTACCTACGAATTAGCTGATATCGGAATTCGTGCGTTGGCAGACTTTTTAAACAAGCCGCGGCGGACAGCAGAAATATCTTATCTGGCGATTTATTTTGAATTAGCTTTGAAGGCAGACACTAGTGGAAACTTTAAAGAAATTGCGATTGTCTGCAATACTGGAAAAGGCACGGCGTTGATGCTGAAGCGTCAGCTGGGGAATGTTTTGGGCCCCAATATTCGGATTGCCCATTATTCAGAGGAAGAGTATCAAACGCAAGAGTTGGATCGGTACTTTGCTATTTTTACAACGATTCCTTTAAAGGAGACAAAGGTTCCAACCACGTTGATTAAGCTGACCGATCTGTTCAATGACAATTGGCTGTTAGGCGAGTGGAAACGAATCATCGCTTCAAAGGCAGCTTCATTTGAAAATATCCATTTCAGCTTCGTGGCTTTAGACAGTCAAAAGTCGTACGAAGAAAACCTGCTGCTGATGCTGGAGCAGCTTGAGACTGAACAGTGGATTGACAAAGACTTTAAAACGTACATCCTGCAAAAATCGCAGGAGGAATCGGCTGTGATTGAAAATGAGATTGCCTTTCCCCACGGAATTAATAATCGAAGCGATCAAATTATTGCCTTTATTGGTTCCTATCCTGAACAGCCGTCGCTGGAAGACATTGAGTTGATCTTTCTGGTAGCGATTCCAGTGAATCTGACAATGGAAGCAGAGGATGAGCTGTTGAGTTTTTACGATACTATTTTTACCATTTCCTCCAGTTCCCATCTGCGCAAGAAGGTGAAGGAAGTGACTTCCAAGGAAGAATACACACAGCTATTAACGAAAGGGGAAGTCTAAGATGAATATCTTTTTTCTAGGTGCTATTGCTCTTGTTGCTTATATTATTCAGACGTTTTTAGGCTTGAAACAAATAAAAAATTTTAACACGGTATATGGTCGGATGCGCCGCAAAGGCAAGGTAGCTATCGGCAGAAGGCCGGGAAAGATTGCTTCAGGAACACTTCTGCTGTTTGCTGTCGATGCGGCGGGGAGAATTGATGAAGCAGAAATGATGCAGGGAACCTCTATCCTGGCTCGCTTCAAGCCACGTCCGCAATTTGTCGGCTTGGATATTCACGAATTGTCCGAGCAGCACCCGGTTTTATTGAAGGAAAACAAATTGACCCGGCAAGCGGCCTTAAACGCTCAAAAGGTCTATCTCGAAGTTGAAAAAGGCAATTACCAAGAAAGACAGCCGATGTCACCGGTGATAAATGCCGGATTGCAGTTGTCGCTGCTGAAACAATCGATTCAAACAAAATTTTCTAAAGGGAGTGTATAAAAATGGATTTTCTTATCAAATTTGCGGAGGGCTTTATGAGCCTGTTTCAAACAGGTGCAGAAACGTTTATTAGCTGGATGACAGGGATCGTGCCAGTCGTGCTGCTGTTGATGGTAGCCATGAATACCCTGATTGCTTTTCTCGGAGAAGAGCGTGTCACAAAAGTTGCTCGAGCGTCTTCCAAAAACCCATTGACTCGTTATCTGGTTTTGCCGTTTATCTCGGCGTTTATGCTGGGGAATCCGATGTCCTTTACGATGGGCCGCTTTATTCCAGAGTACTACAAACCAAGCTATTATGCTTCATTGGCTCAATTTTGCCATACCAGCAATGGGGTCTTTCCTCATATCAATCCCGGTGAATTGTTCGTCTGGATGGGGATCGCGCAAGGGATTACTGCTTTGGGGCTCAATTCAATGGAATTGGCAATCCGTTACATGCTAGTTGGACTTGTCATGAATTTCTTCGGTGGCTGGATCACAGACTTCACAACTGCTTTTGTTTGTAAACAGCAAGGCGTGGAATTGAGCAAGACTGTAAAAGTGGTCGACTAAACGCCCGAAGAGAGACGAACAGATTTTAAAACCAGGAGGAACGAAAGATGACTTATAAAAGTATCAAAATTGTAAAAGGCAACAGCGGATTCGGTGGACCCTTAGTAATCACTCCTACCGAAGCAAAACATAAATTTATTTACGTGACCGGCGGCGGTGAAAAGCCAGCGATCGTCGATAAAATTGCAGAATTAAGCGGCATGGAGCCCGTCAATGGCTTTAAAACCTCGATCCCGGACGACGAGATCGCTTTGGCGATTATCGACTGTGGTGGAACCTTGCGCTGTGGAATTTATCCGAAAAAACACATTCCGACGGTCAATATTGTACCGACAGGCAAAAGTGGTCCTTTGGCACAATACATCACCGAAGATATTTATGTTTCTGCGGTTGGGATGGAACAAATCATGCTGGCAGACGAAAGCGAAGCGGCTGCAACCGCAGTTGAAGCACCAAAGGAAGAAAAGAAATACAAATATTCTACGGACAAAAAGATCACCGAGCAACGGGCTGAGCAGCAAAGTTTTATTGCTAAGATCGGGATGGGTGCTGGAAAAGTCGTGGCAACCTTTAACCAGTCTGCGCGCGAGGGTGTTCAAACCATGATCAACACGGTCATTCCTTTTATGGCTTTTGTATCGCTGTTGATCGGGATCATTCAAGGTTCAGGTGTCGGCACAGTCTTTGCCAACATGATGAAACCATTGGCCGGCAATGTGATCGGTCTGATCATTATCGGCTTTATCTGTTCTCTGCCATTTTTGTCACCATTATTAGGACCAGGGGCGGTCATCAGTCAGATTTTAGGCACCTTGATCGGGGTCGAAATCGGCAAAGGCAACATCCCGCCGCAATTGGCCTTGCCCGCTTTGTTTGCCATTAATACGCAAAATGCGGCTGACTTCATTCCAGTTGGTTTAGGACTTGAAGAAGCAGAGGCAGAAACCGTGGAAGTTGGTGTTCCTTCTGTTTTGTACTCTCGTTTCTTGAATGGAGTACCACGGGTTGTTGTGGCATGGCTGGCAAGTTTCGGGATGTACAGTTAAACTAATAGGTAAAAGTAGTTGTTGGGAGAGATGATAAAATGATTTTTGAGACGCAGGTAACGAACATTGGACCAGAAGCAGAAATGTTTCAGGCTGAAAAAATGCTGATCTTTTTCGGCGATGAAGCCCCTGATACGCTGGCTGACTATTGCTACAACATTGAGCTGAAGGCTTCGACAGGCGAGATTCTGCCGGGTATGACTTTCACCTTTGATGACCAGCCGTATCAAATCACGGCTGTCGGTGACGTGGTCAAGAAAAACTTAGATGATTTAGGTCACATCACGCTGCGCTTTGACGGTGCGAAAGAGGCAGAGCTTCCAGGCACGTTGTACGTGGAAGAAAAAGCGATGCCGGTGATCCAGGTAGGAACGAAAATCAGTATTCAATAGACGTCGATTCTTGGTAAGTACCTTCATAAGGTATTTGCCAAGAATTTTTTTGTATAAAGCAGCTCGTAAGTATCGCGTAAGTTGACTATTCACCGTAAAAGTTAACAATCACTCCATTGCTTGTCTTCGTTGCAGGACATACAATAAAAGAGAAAGGACGTGAGGACATGCGTATGAATCTAGGTTCAGTGATCGCCGAAAAACGCAAAAAGAAAAAAATAACCCAGCAAGAATTAGCTGATTTTATGAATGTGTCGAAGGCATCTGTCTCGAAGTGGGAGACGGGGCATACTTATCCGGATATTACCTTACTGCCTTTACTGGCAGCCTATTTTAATATTAGTATCGACGAATTATTGAATTACGAACCGCAATTGAGCAATCAAGAGATCCAGCATATTTATACTTCGCTTCAGAGATCCTTTGAGACGATGATGCCAGAAGAAGTTTTGTCCTCGATTCACAGCTTCATTCGCCGCTATTATTCCTGCTATCCGTTTATTTTGCAGATGGGCTCGCTGATTTTGAATCACTTGGATCTGCTGCCGGGAGAAAACCAGCAGGAAAAGGAGCAGCGCTATTTTCTGGAGGCGCTGGAATTGTTTGTCCATGTGCGTACAAATGCCAAGGATCCTGAACTGATTTTGCAGGCATCACGGATGGAGGCTTTTGCCTTATTGATGATGCATAAGGCCGACGAAGTGCTGGAAATTTTAGGCGATGTCACACCGGCAAATTTTCCCGTGGAAAGTATGATTGCTGCGGCGTTTCAAATGAAAGGCGACGGACAAAAAGCCATTGAGACGATGCAAAGCGCGCTGTATCAGCATGTATCAGTCATGATGAGCTCGTTTACTAATTATCTACGGTGTTTGACCCCACAATCAGAAAAATTTGAAGAAACGGTCAAACGCGGGTATCAATTTGCCGAGGTATTTGATTTGGAGCAGCTTCATCCGGTTGTATTGTTGAATTTCCAATTGTCAGCGCTGTTCGGGTATGCGCAGCAGCAAAAAGAAACCGAAGCCTTGGATATTCTGGAAGAATTTACCCATCTGATGGAGCAAATAGAATTCCCAATGAAAATGCATGGAGATCGCTACTTTGATCAGCTGGGTCCGTGGTTCGATTCGTTGGAGACGGGAACTCAAATGCCGCGCGATCCTGCATTTGTTCAAGAGGGATTAGTCGCTGCCGTTGTAGACAATCCAATGCTTTCAGGCTTTGAAGATCAAGCAAGACTTCAAGAACTGATTCAGCGATTGGTTCCTCTAGGAGGGAAGAAAGATGAATGATTGGTCTTTTTTAACAGAAAATTTACCGTTGTTGCTGCCTTTGATCCTTTTGGAGCTGGTATTGCTGCTGACGTCTTTGGTCCACGTACTCAAACACCCACATTACCGCTTCGGCAACCGTTTGATGTGGGTACTCATTGTGGTCATCCTGCAGATCGTCGGTCCGATCTTCTATTTTGGATTCGGCCGAGGAGATGACGCATGACGATTTTGGAGATTCAGGGATTGACTAAAACCTTCGGCAAGAAAAAGGTCTTGGATCAGCTAAATCTGACGGTCCCCATGGGCTCACTCTTTGGCTTTATTGGTGAAAATGGCGTCGGAAAAACTACGACGATGAAGGTGATTTTGGGATTGGAGGAAGCCGATGCGGGTACAGTCAAAATCAAAGGCCAGTCTGTTCGCTTCGGTAATACGCCGACCAATCGCTACATCGGGTATCTGCCAGATGTTCCAGCCTTCTATCCGTATCTGACGGCTAGCGAATACTTGATTCTTTGCGGGGAGCTGACAGGGATCAAAAAAAAGGTATTAAGAGAAAAAGTTGCAGAAAAATTGAGTTTGGTGGGATTGGAAAATCAAAAAGGAAAAATCAAAGGCTTTTCCCGCGGGATGAAGCAGCGTTTAGGGATCGCACAGGCCTTGTTAAATGATCCGGAGCTGCTGATCTGTGATGAACCGACTTCTGCTTTGGATCCCAGCGGCAGGAATGAATTTTTGACCTTACTGGCTTCGTTAAAAGGCCAGGTCACGATGTTGTTTTCGACGCATATCCTAAGCGACGTGGAACGAGTCTGTGATTATGTGGGGATTTTGGACGAAGGACGACTCAAGGCCTGCGCTTCATTTCCTGAATTAAAGGAGCAATATGCACAAAACAAAATGGAGCTCACCTTTGCACAACCGGTTGATCAAACCATGAAGCATACGCTTCTGACTTTGCCTGAATTGACCGGCATCCAGCAAGAAAATCCACAAACCCTGACCTTGACCTATCACGACACGTACGATGCTGCAGTTGAGCAGGTATTCGAGCTGCTGACGAAGCAAAAAAGCATGCCCGTTTCCTTGAAAAAGATTGACCCTAATTTGGAAACTATTTTCTTGGAGGTGGTGAAATGAGAGCCGTTTACTTTTTTACCAAAAAAGAGTGTTTGGAGGGCTGGCGAACGGCACGAATCGGAATGTTGGTGCTGGTCTTTTTGATTTTAGGCATCATGAATCCTTTTTTAGCCAAATTTTTACCAGAGATCATCAGAGGAACGATGGGGGAAGCCTGGGCATCGACCATTCCAGCCCCGACCTCTCTGGATTCCTGGACTCAGTTTTACAAAAATGTACCGCAGATCGGATTGGTCGTACTGGTTTTGATGTCCAGTGGAACGATCAGTCAGGAGATCAATAATGGCACGTTGGTCAATCTGATCACGAAGGGATTAAAGCGTCAAACGGTAGTTCTGAGTAAAGCACTGACGATAATCGTGCAGTGGTCGATTTGTTTGATGCTTACACTTCTAGTCACATGGGGGTATACGTTGTATTACTTTTCAGATGATCAAAGCCCGAATGTCTTAGTGGCTGTTTTCCCATTGTGGGTGTTCGGGGTACTGCTGATGAGTCTTGTTTTATTAGCCTCCGCAGTTGCTAGAAATAGTTCAGACGGGCTGCTTTTGACGGGCGGATTTGTTGTTGTTTTGTTCTTGATCCAAATGATCGATAAAACCAAAACCTACAATCCGCTTAGCTTGGCTACGGAGAATCTTGTCTTTTTAAAAAATACAGCCGAACTAAAGGATTATTGGCCGGCCTTTTTACTGGCAGGACTGCTGTCTGCTTTATTGGTCGGCAGTGCCGTGCTAGTCATGAACAAAAAACGACTTTAGCAAGTGAGGGAAGATGCACGGAGGTGTCTTCCTTTTTTTGTGGGATCTTTTCCACCTATGGTACGATAACAACAGAAGAGTGAACCACTAGAAAAGAGGAAATCACAATGAAAATTATGATCATGCCGGACTCCTTTAAAGGAAGCTTGTCTGCGTCAGAAGCAGCACAAGCAATCAAACAAGGGTTTGAAACAGTTTTACCAGCAGACTATCACCTATTGCCTGTTGGCGATGGTGGTGAAGGAACGCTCGATGCACTGATCCGTAGTTTGGATCTGCAAATTGCCAGCAGAGAAGTGACCGGACCTTTTGGCGAAAAGGCGAACTTGCGCTATGCTTATCGACAGCAACAGGCCTTCTTTGAAATGGCGGACCTGGTCGGACTGCCTCAAATACCAGAGAAGCAAAGAGATCCTTTGGCTATCCAAACAAAAGGCTTGGGGGAGATGCTGGTCTATTTAGCAGAGCAAGGCTTTAGAGAAATTGGTATCGGCATTGGCGGAAGTGCTACGGTAGATGGCGGTATCGGATTTGCTGCTGGTTTGGGTTATCGCTTTTTCGACCAAGATGGCAAGAGGCTGCAGCCGATTGGTGCAAGCTTGACTTCTGTGGCAGCGATCGATCGACAACATGCGTTTGAGCTGCCTCAGGAACTGACCGTCAAAATTATCAACGACGTCACTAATCCTCTTTGCGGAGAACAAGGTGCCGCCCAAATTTTTGGACCGCAGAAAGGTCTGAAAGAAACAGAAATTCTTTCGGTTGATCAAGCCTTAAAACAATTTTATCAGCTTGCTAATCCAGCTATCTTAACATTGGAAGGAGCTGGGGCCGGTGGCGGCTTGGCTGCTGGTATTGCGGCCTTCTCGAACGGTCAAATCGTTTCAGGCATTGATTATGTATTGGATCTCCAAGAATTTGATCAACAGGTGCAGCATGCCGACTTAGTGATCGTCGGAGAAGGCCGGATGGATCAGCAGAGTCTCTCAGGTAAAGCGCCGGTAGGGATCGCTCGCCGCGTTCCAGAAGGCATCCCTGTGGTTGCGATCTGCGGCAGTGTTGCTAAAGAACTGAGAGATACCACAAAATCCGGGATCGACGCTGCGTTTCCGATCGTGAATCAGCCCATGAGCCTGTCTGAAGCAATCGAAAATGCAGAAAGCAATCTGATTCGTACCAGTGCAGCAATTGCCGGTTTGTATCGACGACTATTGGAATAAGGTAATGGTCAGGAAAGTACAAGTTAGACAAGTAAGAAAGTTAGTAATGTGTTCGTGGTGGAACTTTCGCTCTTTTTTTGAGGCAATCATTTGCTGTCGAAACATTCATTTTTTTCGATTCCCCGTATTTGCATCTAAGCGCGGATGTATTTATATAGGAGAAAAAAAGAAACAAGCTGAGAACAGCAGAAACGCTCAAAAACATAGATGAGTGAAGGCTCTCATGCAATAACTTGGGTCTATCGAGTCAGATATATTCAGAAAACGAGGAGAAAGAGATGTTAGGTCAAATGAGAAAAGACCATGACACGAATAAAGCCAAGCTCTCGACCGCTGAAAGGTGCGAAGAGAAATGCGGGATCAGTATTGGAACTCGTATGATTGCTCAAAACATGATGGAAAAGAACTCCCTTATGCTCTCATTTCTGAAATTAGATGGCCCATTCAAGAAATAAAGGATCTGCAAGAATACCCTTTCTATACCCATGCCCAGAGGATTGCCTCTGGGCTATTTTAATCCTCGAAAGTTTGTATATTTGATTGTCAACGAACGTACCACGAGATTATCCTGGCGGTGGATCAGGCGGGTTTCCATGGCCTTTCGTTTTTTCTTGTTTCGTTTCCGCAACAATCTCATAATTAATTTGGCTGGGAAATTGTGTTTCCCCAAAGTAGGAGGTGGGTCAACTTACGAGAAAGACGGGTGTAGCCAAAGAGATTGGTGGATTCTTTTTTGAAAAGCATCAGCCAGATATCTGACCAAGTGCTGCTAGTCAATAGAAAGGTGAGAAGTTGATTTTCACATAAATACAATACATATCATCATTTTAGCTATACACTTAACTTATTTTGAGTCATTACCTTTTTATTTTATATTTCGAAAAATAAAATACGAAAATTCGAATTATTTGTTATTATTAAATTGTTTTAGTTAGGAAATATCAAGCGACTTTGGCTTTAATTTAAGCAATAAAAAAATCATTCTAATTAAAGAATGATGCCAATGGTTGTTTTTTATGGCCTAGCTACTTTTCTCTTAGTCTTCAATAGACCAAGAAAGAGATTCGCCTAAAAA
>NZ_BJCC01000003.1 GCF_004309355.1 Enterococcus florum
GAAAGCCACCTGTCTGCTTTGTTCTAATTTCAGGTAGCTAAAATCCATGTATTCTACTAAATTATCATGTTTTACTATTCATACTATTTTCGCAGTAAAAATAGAGGTTTTGCGTAATTTTTGGGTAATGACTATAATAGTTCACGCAAGAATTGTTCTGCCTTTCTCTTATTTTTCCTTCTGTTTTCCTTAGTGGAGGATGCGTACTCGTACGACTGCGTAATGTCTTTGTGACCGAGCTGTGCTTTGATGTAAATCGGATCAGCTTCGGCCATTATCAAGAAGTCTGATTTTGCATGTCGGAATGAATGAGTAGATATTTGCTTGACTTCTGCAAGCTCACACGTTTCCTTAATGTACTTGTTTACTGCGGAGTTTGATATAGGCCAACCGTCCTTATCATTAACGAAAATTAGATTTTGAGGGTTTCTAATTCTTCTAGAAAGCATATCTTCTTTCTGTTTGATATGGAACCTTTTGAGTTGCGCAAAAAGGTAGGAGGGGGCGTCTGTTTCTCTGATACCCGCATCCGATTTAGTCGGACCGAAACGCTTGTGACCTGCATCATATTTGAAAGCTCTACGTATTGAAATTGTTTCATCTTCTTCATTAAGATCATCCCAAGTGAGTGCGGCAACCTCTTGATATCGACAGCCAGTGTAGATTTGTACTAGCACAAAAAACTTACTTGGAGTATCCTCTCTGGAAAGAAGAGCACTTCTAAACTTCTGCATATCCTCATAAGAGATGGTCTTTTGTGATTTATGTTCTGGGACTTGTCCTACAAGCTTGATATTTCTTGTCGGATTCGTATGGATATACTGCATATCTAATGCTTCAATGAACATGGATTTAGCGATGTTATGACGGTTTTGTACGGTCTCTAAGGCCAACCCTTTTTCATTCACATTACCAGGTTCTGCAAGCCAATTCACCCATTTTTGATAATTGAGTTTGGTTACCCCACGAAGAGTCTGATTTTCACCAAAGAATTCAAGTAAGTTTTTTCGAGTAAGATGGATTTTTTGTATTCTGCCATCGGAAACCTTCCCTTCTTTAAAGGTTTCTACCCATGTATCAAAAAAATCAATTAGCTTCACACTTTGAAGATTTTCGCCTTTCATTATTTTGGATTGGAAATCAATATAGGATTGATTTAGTTCTTTTTTTGTGTCTTTAGTAATCATTTTGTTTTTCCACTCATTTGTAAGAGGGTCTTTATACCTAAATCGAATTCTCCATTTACCGTTAGGTAGTTTTATTGGTTTAGCCATGTATATCGTCCTTTCTGATTTTTTCTGTTCTAATCAGCAAAATGAAATAAAATCATATTTTTATCCACATTTTTCGTGGATAATTCTGATTTCCTGTTAATATATCAAACGTATGTTCTTTTTTAGAGCTAAAAGAAAAGCCCGAAGGCTATTCTTAGTTTAAGTTGCTATTAACTGTTTCAATATAATCATTAAGGGAGTCTCTATAGGTCTTCAAGTAATCTACAAGAGTTGATTTACCGACGATTTTTTTGTTTCCCATTGATCCGTATTCTTCCTTTTGCTGTTCAACAGCTTCAGCATATTGCGCCTTTTGTTCCTCAAACAACTGAGGATCATACAAAATAGTATCCTTTATGGCATTCTCATATTCCGATAAGTAATTTTCTACTATTTTGTTGAACATAGCAAGATAGTCATCGTAAGTACTGATACTCTCAATTGTCTCATCAGATACATCCTTCGCTTGGAAACTACTCTTATTTTTTTTTGCTTTTTTTTCCTTCTTCTTTTTACTTGATTTTTTCTTCTTGTTTGCAACTTTCTTTTTAGTTTTCTTTTTTGCGGTTTTTTTTTTCTTTTGTTTTTTTTCAGTGGGGGAGCTTTCATCTTTTTCAACAGAGTTACTTTCAATGCTTTTTGATGTTGAAACTATATTATCTGATGAAGGAGAGATTTCCTCGGTACTGAAAGGTTCGTATGACTGGTCCAAAAATTCAATTAATAGAGGTGAAGTTTCATCAACTAAGTCATAAGGTAGAGCAACTTCAACAGTTTTACCAGGATTAATTTTCTTATTGGTATTTTCTAATTCCATCTTGTAAGGAGAATTTTCCTCATCGACAAATGAACCCTCGAGATCCTCTGTTGTTGATCCAGTGTCTTGTAATACTGAAATTCTATCCAGTGTCATAGAATATATATCTTCTCTTTTGTTAGTTTTGTTAGTTAATTCGAAAAGGAGATATATGATTTGCTCTCCATCATATCCAGTCCCTCTATCCGAACCTAAAAACTTCATTTTTTTCTCTGGCGTTTCAAATACACCATCGCTATAAGTATAGCTATCTGCTGCAATCACTTTTGAAGAAGCACATGTAAATAATAGAATAAAAGTTACTACCAACCCAACAATCTTTTTCATTACTTTACTCCTTTACAATTTTCAGATAATAAATCTTTCAAGGTTTCTCTATCCCATAATTCAACATTTGCAATCTTAGCCAGTTCTTTTGCACTTAATGTGTAGTAATTATTAGTGATTACCACAGATTTATCAAAACTATAATACTTTTGACCAGAATTTATTTCTTGGATTACTTTGCTGATCTATATAGCGCTATTCATCAAAAAATTCATACACACCAACAGTTCCATTAGGTCTAAAATCTATTTTATAATTCTTAAATTTCAAACCGAACTCATATTTTTTTGAGTAAGTTTTAACTGCATTTTCGAGCGTATCTTTTGTCACACCTAGGAATTCTGCACATTCCCAAACGTTGTCAAATCTTTCGTGATAACAGTTAATCAGGTCTTGTGGCGTAACAGCTAATGTATAGCCAACATCACGAGCCTTTTGTTCTTGTTGCCTTTTCTCATTTGTATCTTGATGGATAATATCGCCAACACTTGTTAAGTAATGGCCAATTTCTTCGGCAATAGTACCGCATTTTTCCTCGTAAGATTGTCTGGGATTAAGATAAACTGTTTTGTTAAATATCCATCCTTTCTGTTTTTTTGGCATTAGCGGATCAGATATAAAACTCAATTCTGGATAATCCGACATTAGTTTCTCATCCAATTGCATAGTTTCGATACACCTACTTTTTCAACGGGTTTTTCTTTCTAAACTCAATATAATTAATGATATCTTCCATTTCAACTTCTGAAGCATCATCGTCTATATGAGCTGCAACTAAAAGCTGCTTATTTGAAATAGAGTTTCTCGATGTCATATTTTCGTTACCTAAAAGATAATCCGTTGTTACTCCAAAGACCTCTGAAAAACGAGTAACTTCTTTAGCAGAAACCTTTCTTATGCCGGATTCAATTTTGCTAATTTTGGAATCATCAAGACCTATGTCTTCGTTATCCAAGTTCATTTTTGAAGCTAGTTCGGCTTGCGTCCAATCACTCTTTTCTCTTAGCTGCTTAATTCTTTTCCCCAGTTGCTCTTCGCTAAATATCAAACCAATTCTCCTTCCTTTAAGGATAATTGCGTTTTACGCAATTTAATATTACCATAATTGCGATAAAGAAAAATACAATTTGCAATTATCGCAAAAAAACTATTGACATTTTCGAAAATCACAAGTAATATATAAATATAAACTTGCGAAAAACGAAAGTGAGGTGAATCTTATGAACTCTTATACTTATAGTGTAAATCTTGAATTAATAAAAAAAAGAAGAATTGAACTTGGTCTTTCGCAAAGCAAGGTTGCTGAATATTTAGGTATTACAAACGACAAGTATTCAAAGCGAGAAAATGGCGAACATAAGTTTAAGTCAGAGGAGTTACCAGCATTAAGTAAAGTACTTAGTATTCCATTGGATATTTTTTTCGTGAAAAATTTGCGATAATCGAAAGCTTGTATTGTCTTTCAGAAAACAAGGAGGTGATCTGATGACACGACAAGAAAAAATCTCAGCTATCTTAGATGCACGACCAAATTTAAAGCACATCATTCTATTTGCTACTGATGAACAACTTGATCGACTAATTGAGGAAGTTCAAAAGGATTTGCAAAAAGAATTGGATGAAGCCACATTTATCTAGAACAGGAGCCTGTAACTATTATAGGGCTTTGAACCATCTGAATAGAAGATGAGGAAATCAGAATAAAGGAGGGAGACCATGATAGGAACTGTTTCAAGGAGGTTAAGAAAGCCAATAATTGTCTGGCTGCTAAAAAGCGAAACCTCAAAAAGAGAGTTGTCTAAAGCATTAGGAGTATCAAGACAGTCACCAACTGATTGGACAAAGGATAACCCGACGAATGTTACGCCGGACAATGCGGTAAGAATTTCTGAGTTTGCCAATGATACAGATTTAACAATGAGTATTGTTTACAAGTTTTTCGGTGTATTTAGGCCAATGGATGGAGATGTGTACAAGCGGGACCTCGCAGCTAGTGACGATCTTCAGGAATTAGAGGAATTAGAGGAAGAAGAAAGAGATGAAGCAAAAAGATTGGCTCGCAGGGTTCTTTGCAAAGAGGTCCAGAAGTTGACTGCTAAAGATCACCATTTGTTGATCAAATTAGCAAAAGAGCAAGCTGAAGTAATCTTTGCTGGGACTCAGTTTTTAAATGCACTATGTGAAGTTGAAAATATTTCAATTAGGGATTTGTTTTCGATGTTTATGAAAGATTGGCAGGAAGCCGGATATTTTGGAGGTGATGAGTAATGAATATCTCTATGTTAGCCGAGAAAAAGACACAGAACTTAGCACGTACTATCTCAGATAACCTGTCGTGGTATATGAACATCACTATGCGAATTAGCAATAAGGAGTTGGCTAATAAGAGCGGTGTATCTGAATCAACGATTAGTTTGTTGAAAAATGATACAGATGGGAAGCAAAGACCTGATTTATCAACGTTGTCGAAATTAGCACTTGGATTAGGAGTTGATTTTCTTGATTTGGTCACTGAGAAAAAAGTTATCACAGCAAAGGAGGCCTAAGATGAAAACAGTTGAGGGAATAGGATTGGGTGTTTTGACTACAGGGCTGCTAATCTGGATGATTACTGGGCGAGCGGAAGCAATACAATTGCCGTTAATGATCCTTTGCCTAATTGGTACCAGTTTATTTGTACCGACAAATATTTTGCTAACAAACAAAGAGCAAACAAAAAAGACTGAACCGCCGGCAAGCAAATTCAGTCAAACAAAAACATTTATCTAGGAGAGATTATATCATGTTCAACTATGATGCCGCAATGGCAGATCCAGAGTATAGAGGATTCACTAATGTTTCATTCGTTCCAGAATCCGATCAAGAAGAACAAGTCATAAATGAAGATGACTTTCAACAGACCGTAGATATTTACGACACAGTGATGAAGGTAGTTTTCAAGAAAAGCGAGCTTGTTGAAACACCGCATATTGGAGGTAATGAAAAACGGCTTGTGACTGTACAATTCGCAAAGTATGTTTTGCTCGAAAACTATGAGGAATTACTAGACGACATTGGTTGGGAGTTTCACTTTGCTAGTACGCCAATGAAGGGCCAAGAATATATCACTTTGAAAATGGAAGGAATGTTAGAACATGAGTAATGAACTAAGTATTACACAAAAAGATATTACAGATCAGGTGAATTCGAGAATCAAGGGTCTAGAAAATGAAGGGTTGCAGCTTCCGGTTAATTATAATGCAGCAAACGCTTTGAAATCAGCTTGGTTTGCAATTCAAAAAGTACAAGATAAAAACAAGCGCCCAGCATTAGAGGTCGTAACAAAGGACTCTGTTGCCAATTCACTATTGGATATGGTTGTTCAGGGATTGAGCCCTGCAAAAACACAACTTTATTTTGTAGTTTATGGAAAAGAGCTTCAAATGCAACGATCATATTTCGGCACACAGGCTGTCTTAAAACGTTTATCAAACGTTCGCGATATTTGGGCGGAGGTTATCCATGATGAAGACGAATTTGAGATTGGAAGTAAAAAGGGGCGCATGCTTGTGACTAAATTCCATCCGAAATTTGAGAATCAAGATAAGCCCATAGTGGGTGCCTATGCCGTAGTTGAAAAAGATGATGGTGAACTGATATACACTGTCATGACTAAAAAGGAAATCGATCAGGCTTGGAGCAAAAGAAAAAATAGCGGCGCTGTTCAAAAGGAATTTCCGCAAGAAATGGCAAAACGAACGGTAATTAATCGTGCAGCAAAATCATTCATTAACACAAGTGATGATAGTGATCTATTGACTGATTCTATTAATAGAACCACTGCTGAAGAATACGATAGTGAAAGAAAAGATGTAACTCCGCAACCGGAAAAAACAAAAGCTTTGGAAGAAAAAGTCTTTAAACAAGATGAACCGAGACCGGTTGAAGAGATTGTCGAAGAGGCTGAACAGGAATCTCTTGATCTAGCATACGAAGATCCAAACAAAATGAATTTTGAGAGAGAGGAAGTGCCGCAAAATGTTGAAGACGGCGATTACCCTTTCTGATGAAAACTACTATTCTAATGAAGCTGACTGGCAGTATATGTCAGTCAGCCAGTACAAAGACTTTTCAAATTGCGAAGCTGCCGCATTGGCAAAACTAAAGCAGACATGGGAACCAGAAGGACTGCAAAAGGCATTTTTAGTTGGAAACTATGTTCATTCATATTTTGAATCAAAGGAAGCACACGCGAAATTTATGGAAGAAAACAAAGACAGACTATTTTCTTCTAGGAGGCCACATGGCCTATTAAAAGATTTTCAAATAGCCGAGCAGATGATAGAGAGATTAAAATGCGAACCGGCGTTTGCGCAGCTCTATCAAGGAGAAAAAGAAGTCATATTGACTGGTGAGTTATTTGGGATTGAATGGAAGGGAAAAATTGATTGTTTAAATGTTGATGAAGGATATTTTATCGACATCAAAACAACGAAGGATATTTATGAGAAAAAATACGATCCTTATTGGGGACCTGGTTCTAACTTCATAGAACGGTACGGGTACTTAGTGCAAATGGGAGTGTACGCGAATCTTCTTCATCAAAAGTATGGTGAGGCATTTGTACCAATCATTGCGGCTGTTAGTAAGCAGACTCCGAGCGCTGCTGCATTGATCACCTTAGACCAAATGAAAATTGAATCCGATATGTCAATGCTGGAGGAAAATATTGATCGAATCTACAAGGTCAAAATGGGACAAGCAGAACCAAGCCATTGTGGTACCTGTGAGTACTGCAGGTCACATCGTAGAATTACAGGCTTCATTAATATGAATGATTTGTAGAAAGGAGAATCGACGTGAATCACAGAAGAATTATGTGGCAGAACATCATACGTTGCTTATCCGGTTATTATGATCATCAACAGCGAGATGACCAACTTGCAATTCTGAACGGAATGATCCTTTTTCTGGAGACAGAATTGATTGATCTTGGAACATCAACATCCAGTGCTGAAACCGAGATGCTAAAGGAACTTATCAAAAAATATGAATCCTTAGATTTGGATTTTGGGCAAGGGGAGGTTTGATGAATAACTATTTCCCTCATGACAGCAATTCAAGAAATTCAGACAAATTGCTTCCGGTCCGCATGAAGTACGGCGCCGAAGGTTACGGTATTTATTTTATGATTTTAGAACGACTACGTGATGAAAAAAACTATATGAGTGTCAAAGATTACAACATGTTAGCCTTTGACCTTCGTGTAGATGCTGGAAAAGTAAAAAGCATAGTTGAAGACTTTGGGTTATTTGCCTTCACCGAGGATGGTGAGTGTTTCTACTCTGAAGGATTTAATAAACGTATGGCGTTTAAAGATGAAAAATCAAAAAAGAAATCAGAAGCTGGGAAAAAAGGCGCAGCAAAAAGATGGCAAAATCATGGCACTGCCAATAGCAAACCAATGGCAGTGCCATCCGTTTCGGATAGCAAGGAAAGTAAAGTAAAGGAAACTAAAGTAAACCAAAGTAAAACTGATTCTGAATCTAGTAATACTAAACATTCAGAAGAGGGTGCTGTGTGCTATTGGCTGAATCAAGTGAATCCAGCAGAAGCACCTAAAATAATTCAGGACATTCAGTATTGGGTCAGTGATTTCAACGGTCAGGACGAAATAGTCATTCTAGCGATCGATGACATGCTGGAAAACGGTGTTCGCAGCTACAAGTATTTGGATAAAGTTCTGAAAAGCTGGGAAGAAGCGAAGCTTGATACGCCTGAGAAGGTGGCTAAGCATTTAGCAGGACATTATAACCGTTCAGTGCGCAATCAGAAGCAATCGGGCAGATGGACACCACGATTACTATTTGACTACTGGTGGGCTGAAAAAATGAGTGGCAAACCCTCTGTAGATGCGATCGTGGAAAAATATAGTCTTAGCAGCAATGAACGTGAAATCTTGATTAACGAAGTCCGAAAGAGAGGGTATGGGGATGCGATTTCTTGAAATTATTTACAGGTTAGGTGAAGCAGCGAGTAGTGAAGATGAAAAAGAGCTATTACGTTCGTATTACGAGCGATTACGAAAGATGGTTCGAATCGACTGCTCCGAAGATGAAATTGAACATCGTTTCTGTCTAATGATTACTTGCTACATCATGCGGTATATCGATAAGCAGGTCAATTACAGCAAACAAAAAGCTGAATACTATCTTTCATTCTTGACTGATCGGTTGAATAACGAGGTGTCTGCATGAGATCTAGATATCCAAAACGAAAGTCAAAATACGGCAACAAGAAAGTTTATCGTCATGGCCGATGGTTTGATTCGATCGCTGAAGCCGATTATTACCCGATCGCGATTCAGCATGCAAGTGACCACGGATATGAACTGCGACTGCAAGATCGATTAAAGATACTACCTACGCTAAAACTGAACTCGTGGACTATGCGAAATACTCAATACGTTGCAGACTACGCGTTTTACTATCGGGGAAAGTTGGTTCGACTTGTTGATGTAAAAGGCATGGAGACAAGCGAGTTTCGACTCAAAGCGAAGATGATCGCACAGGAGTATGGCGTAGTCATTGAACTAGCTAAAAAAGTACGGGGTGGCGGTTTTATCCATTACCCATTCAATATGCCAAAAAAGGAAAGAGAGAAGGTGCTTAGATGTTGACTGAACCGCACATCAGCCGATACGGGGGCTTAGTTGCTATCCCTAGAAAAAGAACAAGAAGAAAAAAAGTGAAAATTGAAATTGGAGAAGTTTACGAATGCACGCCGCACAGTTGGGAAACGTGGAAATATCCTTTTCGAGCTGTTGTCGAGAGGATATACACGAACAGTGCAATGGTCCTTATTACTGCGACCCATCCAAGCGATGAATATTTACTGCAACAACTTCAAAATAGGACAGTCGTTCCGCTAAAAGGGATGGTGGCAGCAGATGATTAATAATAAATTACCCTCTCAGGTCTTTTGGGAAAATGTAGAGCGTTACCGAAAAGAGAAAGGAATCTCACGAGCAAAGTTAGAGGATGCGGCCAAACTGACGAAAGGCTACATCGGAACGGCCATCACAGCAGGATCATTTCCTGGTCAACAAATTATCCAACGTATTGCTCATTACTTGAAACTGCAGTACGTAGACTTATTTGAGGATTGGGATGATTGAATGAGTGATAAAGGGATAGATACACGCAATAGAGTGTTGAAGTTCATCGCTGAGTTTCAGCAGGAAAATAATTATTCACCGAGTAATCGAGAGGTAGGGAAGGGATCGAGTCTCAGTTCTTCATCTTCAGCAAGTAAGTATCTGAAAATTTTAAAAGATCAAGGGTACATCGATTTCATTCCAAACTCGCCGAGAACCCTCACGATTACTGAAAAAGGAAACGAATTGTTAGAAAAATTGAATAGTTAATAGGCCTTGAAGATGCAGGAGCAATTTTGGTGATTCCTTTAAAGTGTTCAACTTTGTCAATTTCAGAAGTGGATTAACTACCATATCACAAATTTTAATAAACACTTGTAAGAAAAAACTGAGCAAAAATGCTCAGTCTGGTAATTGGAGCTGAAATAAAAGACCAGCTCTATTAGAGAATGCCAAATAATTTTAAAATTGTCAGCACTGTTATAATTATTTGGAGATCAATCTCTAATGAAAACTTATTATATTTCACTTTCATATGTCAAGACTCCCTTAAATTAGTTTTTCAATTAGGGTTCGGAGCTGGAAGGTCGTTTTGTCCTAAGAAACGAAAATTCACCCTAATTTCAACACAGTTGAAAGTCCTAATTGAGTGCTAACTAAAACTAAGTTAACAAATCTTGACAACATAATTATATCATAAAAGGATGTGGCTTAGTTGATGGCATTATTTCCAGAAATTGACAAGGACAAGACAAAAAAGCGTGTGAGAGAGTTGCTTTCTTGTTATCGAACAATGGTAAGAATAGCCGATGAAGAGTGCATTCCGAAAGTCACTGCTACCTATAGCTTTGAATTGAAGAGTTTTACTGGGACAGTAAGTCGAGCTACTGAAAATGCCGTTGTTCGAAAAGTGACTGCAGAAAACGAACTGAAGAAAATTTGTGCTGCAATGAATAAACTGAATGCATATGATCGGCAATTGATCCATGATAAGTACATGGATAATAGAGAATTGACTGATACTGCAATCTATTTGAATTATAATCTTAGCTCCAGCTCCTTTTATCGAGAATTAGACAAATCAATGATAAAATTTGCGGAAGCGTACGAAAATGGGAGGCTTTTGATAGAAAAGTGAGAGAAAGTCGGGAGTATTCTGATAGTCAACTGTAAGATAATAGTAATGTGGAATAGTATAGATACAGCTAGTCAGCCAACACAACCGAAACAGCTACTCTACGTACGAGAGTAAAGGCTAAAATTATACAAATCAGACTGAACTAGCTGTTGATATAGAGAGAAATCTAGGGGTTTAGGCTTCTCACAAAACTCTAAATCCAGAAAGGGGGAACAGCTCTTTCTTGTGATTCTCAATCTTTCAAGGCAGCACAAATAATTAATAAGGGAGTGAGTCAGCTCCATTTCCTTGATGTTCAAGTGCTGCCTTGTAACATGTCGCTGCGAAGCCTATCTCAAAATGAGATACGACCTGCATGGTTCGAATCCTGCTGCGTCAATAGGGTTAAATGGTTATCCTGAAAACCAGGGGCGTAAGCACCCAAGTTATTAAGATCGTTTCGGCGGTCTTTTTATTTTTTGAAAAAAAGAAGCCTAGCAAATGCTAGACTCCTAATCTTTCTTTTAATGCTTCAGTTAGTAGAGATGAAAAATTAATACCATTCTGTATTCCTAATTGATTTAAGTAGTTTGGAATTGATAAAGTTTTCTTCACAACTTTAATATCGTCGAGGGCTTTAAATTTTAAAAAATCAATATCAATTAAGGTTTCTATATCATTTTCTTTCAAATCATATTTAACTGAATTTGATTTAGGAAATACCTTTTGATCTTTTTCATACTCTACCAACATATTTCCAATATAATCTCGTGCCATAGAAATAGATTCAGGGATATCTCTACCTTGGGTATATCCATCGAAGTCTGGAATATATACAAGGTAATCAAAACCAGAGCTATCTTTTTCATAACTAATAATCACAGGATAAACGAAATTTGTCTCCATATTTTTATTCCTTCCTTTCATACTTAAAAAATATATATACATGAAGCAGAGGGACTCATTTGAGTCCGTGCTTCCTAATTAATGCTTTAGCTAGACGCTCGTTTGTTTCCTTGTGTCTAACTATCTCTTCGGTCTGTTTTCCGTTGGTGTATATATCATGGTTGCTTCCATGTCTTACAAACCACCAACCATTTTTTTTGAAGAGTTTGACCAGATCTCTTGTTTTCATATCGATCTCCTTTCTACATACTATTATACGTAATAAATACGTATAAATCAAGAGGTTTTTCATATTTCATTATATATATTGTAAAGATTTACTCAGACTAATTAATAAAATATATATTCAAGATTTGCTTACTTCCGCTTGTTTTTTGCGTAGGTCTCAATATCTTCACGCAAATAAAGGCGTACTTTATCTGCTTTAGTGCCTTCAGCTTCATAAAATGGACTGACTTTACCAGATTTTAGTGATTGAGCAAAAGCGTTAGGGGATTGTCCAGTAATTTCCATTGCTTGTGATTTTGTAAGTAGATCGTTTTCCATAAATTTTTTTATCTGTTCGAGTTCTTTTTTATTCATTTTGGTATCCTTTCTGGAGCATAAATTTATTTACGTTCTAACGTTATTACTGATGTTTTTTTATTTGAAAGGTGGTGATAGTATGGCGAGAGTCGGACGTACTCAAACTAAAACAAGAGGTGCACGAACAACTGGGCCAGCGAAACGAAAAGGAAATCGTGGTTCATCTGGCGGAAAGGGCGGTTAGTTAGTTGGGAGCTATTCTATTTGAATCCATAAAAACCGCAAGTAAAATTACGGATACTATCCTTGTTGGTTTATCAACTGGTAAGGATAGTATTGTGACTTATGATCTTTGCACTAAGTATTTTAAAAATGTATATCCTTATTTCATGTACTTGGTACCTGGACTAGAGTTTCAAGAGAGAACCTTGCGTTATTATGAAAAACTATACAGAAATGAAATAATTCGTATGCCACATTTTGAGTTGTCAGATTTTTATCGATACGGTAGTTTCAGACCAGCGGACCCCTACGTGAAAATCGTTTCTATCACAGAGCAATATGATTATTTGCGTTTGCAAACTGGTGCGCATTGGATTGCTTGCGGGGAACGTATAGCGGATTCAATTGTTCGCCGGGCTATGATTAAGCAAAGTGGCAGCATTGACCTAAAAAGAGGTAGAATGTATCCAATTGCTGAATGGAATAAAAAGGAAATATTGCATTACATAAAACAAAATAAATTATATCTTAGCCCAGAAAATAAAAAGTTGGGCTTTTCCTTTCGTAGTCTTGAAGGTTCGGAATTAGCAGCAATCAAATCACTATTTCCAGCTGATTATGAGAAAATTTTACACTTTTTTCCGCTTGCAGGAGCGGCAGTTAAGAGGTTTGAAGATTATGGTTAATAAAACAAAATACCAAAAATCAACTACTGAGCTTATCCATCGTAGTGAATTAATGAATGCGCCTTATAATCCACGTCGGATTAGTAAGGATGAGAAGAAACGATTAAAAGCAATGTTGAAAAAGCATGGCTTAGTCAATACCCCTACATGGAACAAAAGAACTGGAAACATAGTAGGCGGTCATCAACGAATATCAGCGTTAGATATTTTAGAGGGCACGAAAGATTATGCCTTAGAGGTTAGTGTGATAGACGTGGATGAAAAGGAAGAAGTTGAGCTAAATATCGTTTTGAATAACCAATCGATTCAAGGTGAATATGAAACAGATTCGTTAGCTGAACTTATGTTGGATTTTAACCTCCAAACGGAAGACATCGGTTTTACATCACTTGATATAGATTTCATGTTTAATGGAGATGATCGTTTTTCTGAGTTATTTAATCCTCCAGAAGTAGATGAGGAAAAGAATAAACTTCAGGAGATTAAGGACGCACGAGAGAAAGGAAAAGAACGTTTAGCTGATCGTAATAATATCAACTTCCTTACGGTTTTAGTTTTCCGCGACGAGAATGAACGCAAAGAATTTCACAAAATAATTGGAGTTCCAGCCTATGAAGACTACATTTCATTAGAGCAACTCCAAAGGTTTATTGATGCAAAACTGGAAGAAGGTGCTAATTAGTCAATTATCGCCTCATAGTAATGTTTCCAGAAATCATCACTAATAATCTCAACACCATTTTCCATTGTTACATCATTTTCGCGAGGGTACTCGATATAAGAATCATTGACATTGAAAAGTCCCTGCTGTCCTTTGACGTAAAAAGGCTTAATGCAGCGAACATTGTCTAGTCTCCAAGCAAAAGTTCCATTTCCAAGTTGTTTAACTTCTGTAAGATTCACAACCGCAATAGCATGCTTTGAAATGAAGCCAGGCAACTTTCTTGCAGTTGAACAAATTAAAAGATCGCCACGATGTTTGGTATTCCAAGTTCGATATTCGAACTTTTTATTTTCTGTCAGAACATCCCATGCGTAGTCAGGCCTTAAAGATAATGCTTTCATTATATCGCTCCTTTTTTCTTGTTAAGAACAGAATAACATTATCATGGTATTAATGCAATGTTTTGTTGGTTTTAGATAGAATTAACGGTAGGATATTCAACCTGTCGGAGTTACAAAATGGAGATAGCAGTGAACATGAAGTAACCGAAGACATAAAAACTTGTTTTGAATATCTAGTGCCAGTCATTTAAAAGAGAAAGGGTATAAAGATTAATGAAATGCGTTATTACAACTTAGAAGCGGCTAGTTAGTCGCTTTTTAATAACAATTTAGCTCCTAAATAAAAAGAAAGAAGGTGGTTAAATGGCAAAATATAAGCGCGGAAGGCCGAAGAAAATTAATGATGATGTGCTCCGAAAACTAGAGTATGCTTTTTCTTATGGCTTGACCGATAAGGAAGCTTGTGTTGTTGCGGATATTGCGCCATCCACCCTTTATAAATACTGTGAGCAAAACCCCCTATTTTCGGAGCGAAAAGAGGAGTTAAAAAATCAGCCGATCATCAAAGCAAAAATGAATCTAGTAGACGCATTAAAAGCCGGAGATGCGAAAACTTCTGTGTGGTATCTGGAGAGAAAAGCACGTGGCGAGTTCGGCAACGTTCAGAAGATCGAACATGCTGGAACTATCGAGCTACCGTTACATGAGAAACAGGAGATTACCGAAAGGTATTACAATGAGTTGCTATCTAAACAGGGTATTGATTTAGACGATGTGTAGCGCAACGATGGCTGAGACAAACATCACTTATAACGAAGCTCAAAAGCGAGTCATTCGCCTTTTGGATAATGCAACTCCCAAATCTCAACTTATAAAATGGGGCGTCGGCTATATTCCGGATCATTACAAGCGATTAAGCATTTCTATGAAAGAAGCGATAAAGCTAGCCATATTAGGGGCGAAAGATGCTAAAGGTTATTTTGGTACGGATCTTTTTTTTACTCAAGCGCTACTTTATGGTGCAGTGATCAGCGGCAAATATAAAACGTTTATAGTGGTGACGCCATCTCAGTATGGGAAATCATGGCTTTGCGGACAAATTGCTATCCGACTTGCTGACGACCGGCGTCAAATGTATGTAGCAGGTGGTAATTCAAGCACTACGGACATCATCATGAGTAAGGTAATTGCTCACATTCAAACGGTAGATTCTAGCGTAAAAAATAAGATGTTAGAAACGGCGGATAAAATTGAACGTCTTCAAACGGCTATGAGTAAGCGTAAGCTGGCTTTTAAAGGCGGTGGATCAATTGAATCAATCTCACTAGGCGAAGCCTTTAATGATCCAAAGCAAGGGAATGCAGCTATCGGACGGGGCGGCGATTATATCATCGATGAAGCGTCTATGATCAGCGATGATGTGTATGCCGAACTTGGGCGGCGGGAGTTTGCTAATGTAACTGGTGAAAAATATATCTCTTTTGAGATCAGCAACCCTCACAATCCCGGTCGATTTTTTGACAAACTAACCAATGAACATGTTCCAGAAGATAGCTTAATTGTTTGGATGGACGCACGCACTGCATATGAAGAAGGCCGTATTATTTCAAAAAAGCAAGTGACTGAATCAACATTCTTTGCTCATAAATCTACTTGTATTCGCTACTTGTTATGCGAGTTAGAAGACTATTCAGAAAGTTCCTTGTTCAATCCTGTCGAAATTGATGACAGCGAGCTCGATAGAGAGTCCATTTTCTTCTTAGGGGTAGATAGTGCCTACAAAGGAAAAGATGGCATAGAGGCTGTTCTATGTGCTTTAGAATCGAATGGCAAGGTTAGAGTTTTTGATAAATTCAGTTTAAAAAAAGAAAATTGGATCGATGGTGTAACCAGTAAGGAAATCATAAGTGAACTGTTAGGTATTATTAAGGCGTATGATGTTCAAATGGTTTGTATAGATGTCGGCAAAGGGATTTGGTTAGTTGAAGGATTAAGCCAATATGCTAATGGTTTTTCTGTCAAAGGAATCGATTTTGGTTCTGGTACAACTAAGGTGCGTAAAGAGGCTAAACATTATGCGGCAGTATACGGTTTTAACAAACGTGCTGAGATTCATATGGACCTAGCGGATTTGATAGATAATCAGAAAGTATCTTTCACTAAACATATGTACGAATCCATGCGAGATCAAATGAACGCTGTCAAGGGTATTCGCAAGGGTGATGGAGCCAAGACAGCAATTATTCCCAAGGATGAAATAAAAGCGATTATAGGGAAGTCGCCGGATGAATTGGACGCTACACTGCTTTCCATTCATGCGGTTATTTTATATTCACTGACACAAGGGGCGTTCATCTATCAGTAATGAAAGGGGTGATATATATTGGTATCAAAATACGATAGATTGTCTAGAGCTGTTTTACTGGATGAATTGCTGGAATGCAATGCTGCATGCAGTAGTAATTTCAAAGTAACTAAACATAAGTATGAGGAAGATGTTCTTGACTGGCTCTATCACAATCTACCTAATTTGAAGTACGTTGTCGATCAGATAGTCGATTTCATTTTTTCAAATGGTTTAACTACCGGTGACGAGGACTTGGATGAAAAGATTCTTGAACCGTTTATTTACAAGGAGAATAGACGCGGGACTACGAACTATAATATTCTGCGGGAAGCAGTCAGGCAGTCGATTGTCTTCGGTAAAGCAGGAGTTCGGTTTCTAAGTTTAGAAGATGGGTTGCTGGAAGTCGAAAGTAAACAGTATGCTGCGTTAACTGCGAAGAATGAAGAATACTACGGCTTTGAGGATATCGTTGGTTATATTCTTGCAGGCGAAGGTCAGAAAATTTTCGACACGGATATTAAAGGCTTGGATTTTGACAAAGAAACATTTTTAAAAAAAGGTGTAATTGTAGATAAACAGCGACAGATTGTTATCGTCTCTAAAGAAGAGTTCGTCAATTTACGAACAGACACAACCAAAATCGGTGGTGAAAGCTATCTGAAGTATGATCAGCTACGCTCTCAAATGTTGAAAGTCTTATACGAGCGTCTTCTTTATGACGTCGAATACGATGGTCCTGGTCGAATTCTTTTCGAGCTTGATGAAACATATGCCAAAGGAGATGACAACGAAATCAGCACCGGTGAGGTGTTAGATAAATCCATCAAGGGAAAGATGAGTCAAAAGGAGAAAGTAAAACAAGAGGTTGCGGCTTTGGCTGCATTAATTAAAGAATCAGGAAGCGATCAGATGATTGCTGTCCCTCCTGTATTTAAGAAGTTTACTCAACTACCTCGTATTACTAAGGCCACCGAGTTCATCAATTGGCTTGCTGAAAACGAGGGTTTAATAATGTCTCATATCTTCGGAATCCAACCGACTTTGATTGGACTTGGTAAAGTAAGCGGAAATGTTTCGATGGAAAAACTGATAGATAATGCAATGGTTAATTCGATTGTGCCTAAGCGTGAAAATTTCGCTATTCAAATATCTAACATGCTAGCACCGAAGCTAGGCGTCGAGAAAATCTATTTTGACAAGTATGAAATGCAGCAGGCCGAGGACGAAAACAAGAAGCGGTCTGAAATCGTCAATATGATCGAAAAGCTAGTTAGAGCTGGTTACAACGGTCTGGCTGATAAAATGGCTAAGATATTGGAAGCCGATTTGGATGAGAATGATAGAGTATCAAACAAGCTAAAATCTGTGCCTAAGCGCATTTTAGAAAAGTTTTTAAATCTATTTGATAGGAGAGAAAAAGATGAGTGAAATGGATATTTTAAGACAGAAGGCAGAAAAACTAATGAAAGTGGCCGAAGTTAAACCCGTCGCTGAAGTAAATGGGCAAGAAGTGTTTTCGTATGAGGATGCTGCTAAATTGAATAGAGCACTTTTGGAAGAGAGAATTCAAGAAGTCGAGGTCGGAGAACGCGAAACAGTAAACGGAGGTCTCGGATATACGTCAAGTCGTCGTCGCAATGTTGCGATTAATCCTGCAAGTTATTTTGATAATCGCTTCCGAACAATTGAAATGACTGAGAAAGAAGAAGTTGAAGGAGCAAAAGGCAAAAAGGCTGCAACAGCTGGTGTTAAGTACGAAATTGTATTAGATACTCGAGCCATTCAAGAACAAGCATCAGGACGCGTTTATGCGCACAACATTCCTACTTATATCATTGAACCAACCAAAAAAGGTTTGAAGGTTGAGTCTAGTATTGTTTCTGATACTGAGTTTATCAATGAGTTCAAACACCGCATGTCTGATAAAGATATGATGAATGTTAGAAAAGCGATTGACAGTGTTTCTGTTGAAGTTGCCCAACCGACGGTTTTAGGTTTGTAAAATGAATGAGGAAGACGTAGTTGTTGAGTTTCTAACGACTGACGATCCAGAGGCCGCTGCAATTTTACTATCAATTATCATAGCCTATTACATGGATAACTATGATTTAGAGATAGCAGAGTTTGCAAGTGAGAACGAACTATCAATTGAATTTAATCCAGTAAATAAGACCGCTTATGAAGAATATCTCACAGATTTATTCATCGATATGAGGCTGCGAGTTCAAGAAAAACAAATTGAATTAGAGAACGAAGACAAAGCAACAGCCAAAGCGCTATTGCTTATTTTTGTGCAGCAAAATTATGAACGATTGAAAGTAACTGAGATGGGGAACATTAAGCAAACAGTTCAGTTGGAGGTCGTTGCCTACCTGCAAGCGATGGACTACAATGTTCGAATTTTTAAACGTTGGGTAGCGCATAGCGGTTGCTGCGATGTCTGTAAAGCACTGAATGGAACAACAATTCCGATAGATCAACCCTTTCTCGTGAACGGCCAAACGGTCGAGTTAGCAAGCGGGAAAGAGTTTATTTATAACTACATCGACCGTGGAGTGGCAATTGCACACCCTAACGATCAATGTTATATCGAGTTTATTTTAATTTTTAACTAAGTGAGGAGTGAAAAGAATGGGAGTCAAACGAATTCAAGCTGTATCAGTGAACATGAAAGATGGTTCGAAAGTCGATTTAACTGGTGATGCTGCTCATTCCGTTTATGCGCGTTATGCAGCTTATCAGAACGGGAATGTTGGCGCACAAGAAGGTGTAACTTACAAAGATGACACAGGCAAGGTCCAAATGATGCGCTTTGATTGTATCTGCGGCATTACGCTTGGAGATACGACTGAACAGACAATTCCAGATCCAGCCTGCGATCCTATGAATTGTTTGCCGGATTAAGGAGGGCTTTAGATGAGCGAAGAAGTGAAATGGTTCGAAAACGCTAAGGAAGCTAGGGAAAACTTTAGGCGGCAAGAACGAAGCCACGGAGTGGAATTTGAACCGATCGAAGCACAAGTAACAAAGAAAGAAAATGTGCCCGCTAAAAAGAAACAATCGAAGAAGAAGGCTGATGCTGATGATTAAGGGAACGTATAAGTTAATCGATGCGATTGATCAACGGACAACCGTAAATGTCGCAAAACGGCTCAATGGTGTTGTCCATTACGGTCATTTACCGCTGCTACCGGGCAAAGTATACGAATTAGAAGATGACGAACTCTTTTTGAATTCTTTGAAAAGTCTCTCTGTCACGAAAGATTCAACCAAACCCTTGATTGAAAAGCTAGAGAGTTACGGAGTTGACTTCAAAGAAGGATCAAGAACTTGTTGCGGTGGTCGAGTAACTAAAACAGTCACGTACAACATAATTGAGGTGAATCAAAGTGAAGACACCTAGTTTCATTTCAGAGCGTGAAGAAATATGGGCAAGCCGTAAAAAAGCAAAGAAAGCCTTTGATAGTGTTTTGAATCTGTCTGCTGAAGATGACAAAGGTCTTTTTGTTGGCGTAGCTATGAAAGCTGAAGAATCAAATGGACGGTATACATACCGCTTGCTTGATGAAGGTATGGTCGTTTACTCAGATGGTTCTCCACGATCCTACCTGATGAAAGGGACTATTCAAGCGTTCTATGATTCATTGTCAGATGATTATGTTGGATACATCAACTTAGGGCACGTTGACTTTGCGATTGATCCAATTATTTTAGGCAGTTGGACCAAAAAGGACTTGACTGTTGTTGATATTGGAGAAGGAAGAAAAGGGTTAGATGTGTCTTTTCAATTAGACGATCGGCTCAGCAAAGTCAAAGACTTAAAACTAATGAACTTTACGATGGCCGTGAGTGCCGAATTCTATGCGTCAATCAATTGGAATGCTGTTGACCTTTTGGAGGCAGAGTATCCGATCTTTGATCAAATAGATATTTTAGGTTTTGCCATCGTTGGCGATCCCGGAAACATTAACAGTGCCGGGCTAAAACTAAAGGAGGAAAGCAATATGACGAAACAGAAAAAATCTTTTTCTGAAACATTCGAGGAAATGATGTCGAAGATTACAAAAAAACAGCCGGAACAAGACCCAGAAACAAAAGAAGATTTGGCGGTCGAACTGCCTGAAGGGTTAACTATTGAAAAAATGGCAGAGATTGCCGATGAAGTCGAGCGGCTGAAAGCGGTCGAAAAAAATGCCGAAGAGATTGCGGAACAAGGAATCAAATTGGCTGAAGAATTAATTGCGGCTAAAGAAGAATTGAAAGAAGCCAAGGAAAAGCTTGCCGAGTATGACAAAGCTATTCCAAGCGTTTTTGAAAAATTCACTGCGCTTGCGAATGATCTTGAACTAAAACATGAACAAAAAAAGAAAGAAATTCTGAAAAACGATGAAGAAGCGACTGACTTCAAAAAGGCTTTAGAAAATTTGAAAGCCATGGAAGCTGCTGCGAAAAAGGAAGGTGAATAAGCATGTCGCAATTAGGATTTACGAATAAGGACTTGAATGCTGTAGCTGTTCAAACCGAAACAATTGAAAAGTTTCATAACATAGGTGACGTTGGTCTTGGTCGGGATTTTTCAAACAATCAGCTGCAAAGTCCGGTTCAAGTAGGGGATGCTTTAGTTAACTGGTTGTTAAGCACTCCATTGTCAGCAACTCTTAGAAATGCAAATCAACGTATGAGTGAGGTGTTTATGCGTGGATCAAATGGGAAATGGACGATTGTCCTTCCTCAAAGCGTTTATACGCTGCCGCCAGAAGATACCTCCGGATTATGTTGCTGGGTACCGTTTGAGATCGCACACTGTGGCACAAAGTCAGATATTGACTTGCTTTGTCTGCAAGATTGCACACCGATCTTAGATGAGTATATCAATAAAAATCGGCATGCTGGCGCTCAGGACTTAACGAATTACTTCCTGCAACAAGGAGAATCTGTTTGGGATGCTCGCTTGCGTATGAACCGCTTATCGATGCAGTTCTATACTGAGCATGAATTGATTCTTGGATTGCCAAACACTGGAACTACAGTGTTGAAACCATTCAACGGCTTACTTTCAGTATTGGAAAATCCTGCTGTTCTTCAGATTTCCGGTGTGGATGTATTGAGCGCATTTAAAGACGTGAAATGCCGCTATTCTGTATTGGGTGGTATGCAAGGATTTGTTTTTGCAGTACACCCACTTGTTTACGATGCAATCAGTGAACAAGTTCAGCCGGGGAAATTTAACACATTACCTGATGGATGGACCAAGACTGGAAGCACATTGGCCTATAATGGCGTTAGCTTTATTCAAAGTAAAAAGGTACCAGTCGACATGACTGCGGGAACTGGAGAGGTTTGGGTTCTGAATTCTGCGGTAGTAGGTGCTTATTTAGGCGCTGGCGGCTTACAACCAGGAGCTGACTTTATCCGAGAAGGTTATACTTTCACAAACAAGCCAGATAGCGGTTGTGCATCCGATTGCATTAATTACTACAACTATGGAACTGTTGCTGGTACTAACCCCAACATGATGATGATCATTCAAGATATTCCATTGTCTCCTAATTGTCTTGGAGGTACATTGCAAGGTCTGGACGGATTAATCCAACCAGAAACATTAGTACCTCAAACATACTAGAATCATGGAAGCGATCGTTCAACAGCTTAAAGACTATTGCGGATGTCTTCCAGATAATCTAGAAGACACCGCTTTAGAAAAAGCTGTGAAAGAACTGATTCATTTAGTTAGTATAATGACATGCTGGACTGATGATTTGTGTGGAACGTTTTTAAATGGAATGAGAAAAGAAATATTTGATGCAGAACGGATTAATTTGTGTTCTTGTGAATCAGGTATTTTTGAGTTCATTCCTTTTTATGTACCCATTTATCCTGAAACAATTTCTGCAGTGTTAGTTGAACAGGATGGGTTAACTGATAAAGTAACGGAGATTGATCCAACAGATATTGTGTATAGTGAAACCTTTGAAAAGATTCGAATTAATTACCAAAAGTATTTCACACAGGACGATTGTAAATGTCCTCAGGATGCCAAAATTGTTGTTCAGTATGTGGCTGGCTATGAAGAGTTGCCGGAGTGTATATTGCCGATCCTATGCGATCTTTTGCAAATAGTCTTAGATAAGCTCAAATGCGATTGTGGATCATGTCAACAATGCGAAAAAGGTGAGGGAGTCGTGATAGATTTTAATGATGAAGTTAGTCCGGATCTGGAAGATTATCTGAAAGAGTTGTTGATTAAGAACTATCAAAAACAATTAGGACTAATAAGCTTGTGTGGTCGCATTCATAGAATCTGGGGTGTTTTAGTGTGAAAGTAAAATTTCTAGGAATGAAACAACAAGTCCGATACTCAGGCTGTTCTTCATGCGGTCGCAGAAGGGTTTCAAAGTTCAATTTTCAAAGAGACAAAACGTTCATTCTACCGAGCGGGGCGCGAAAGAATTTTATAGCCGGTCAAGTATACGAGGTCATCGAACACGATGGTCTTTTTTTGTTGGAACAGGACTATCAACTGAATGGAGTCAGTGAGCAAATGTTTGAAAGGGTTGATTAAATGGCCCTTAAAAAGATTGTCATGCGGGCAGTCGAAAAGGAAATAGAAGATTACACGAACAAAATGGTCGATATTCTAAAACAGGAAGTTCATGTGAAATCGGGAGCCACTCGTGATGCGATCACAAAAGAAAAAAAGGGGAAAGCTCATTTTCTTGCCGGAGTAGATGTTTCAAAACTTAAAGCTGATCCAAGAAACATTGGTGGAGTCGATTATTCTGTTTTCTATCATGATGGTCATGCTGCCTATACGATTAGACCACGAAAAGCGAAAGCCTTGCGATGGCTAGGAAAAGACGGGAAAGTCCATTTTGCTAAATCAGTACGGATTCCTGCTTCAGCAGGTGATCCGTTTGTTGCTCGTGCAGTAGCACGAAGACCGAATTTGAAATAGGAGGAATCCAAATGACGAAAGAAGAAAAAAAGAATGTAGCGGCCGCTGCGGGGGCAAATGTAGACAAAGCTGCATTTGTTCAACGCAAACTAAAAGTGATGAATCAAAAGGGCACAGCGGTTCATCAACGAAACGCAACTCGTGTCGTCGAAAATAATAAATAGGGGTGATATGAATGGGAAGATGTAAAAATGACAAGATCCTGAATAAAATCGGTCTTGATAAAATCAACAAGCTCATGGAAATTGATTTGGCGGTTCTCACTGACGCTGACAGCTGTGTTAAAGCGAACACTAGGAACTATATAGCGACAGAAGGAAACACAGTCTCTTTCAATCAATATAAGGTCCCAGCTGATTTGTTTAACTGTCTGGCGGAAGGCTGCCGCAACAGCGGAACATTAATGGTTGGCGGTGGTGTTGGAGAGAGTGTCAGCATGACGATCAATATTCCTTCGGATGCGACAGAATACTTTGCAGGGCTTATTACTCAGTATGTCTATTTAGCTGCTAAGGATGGCTACACGATCGAAACGACAATTGCTGATTTGAAAGACACCAATTTCACCAATGCAGACGTATACACTCAGAAATTGAAGGCAACAGAAGAACGTCATTATCCGGTGATCGTTGATTTGACGCAAGCACCGACTTCACAAGAAGGAAATGGTTGGGAAGCATCAGAAAACGGGATCATCATGAAGGTTTCTGTCAAACCAGATACAGCAACAACAGTCTCGAATGTAGGTTTTTCTTCGATTTATGTTTATGACTCGATCGAGGACTTTGAAACAAATGATGTTGTAAAAGTCGGATGTTTGACCGAAGTCGGCGATGAGTTGTCTATCGATCCCGTGGATGCCTCATGCTTTGGTGGCGGCTATGATCCGGATAGCATTGCGATCAGCAAAACGATCAACGGAAAAAGCATCACTGCGAACAATTGGAAAGTGAATCCGCTTCTCTCGCGTGGTGAGTTGACAAAAGGCTGGTACATTCACTCAGAAGAGCGGGAAGTGGTTGAAAGCACCTTCGATGGTCGCAAGTACGGATTAGTCCAAGTAGCTGATATGAACATGGACGAGTGCGCGTTTACTACTGCTCAAATTTCTGATAACTGCAACGTGACTGACGCTGAGTTACAGCGGCTTAATACACCTGTGGTGTTAGTTGTTAACGAACGTCAGTATATCGTGTTAGATGGCACGACAACAGATATTAATGACGCTGGAAAAATTATTTTCCACGAATCATTGATCGGACAAAAAGTCATTGTCAGCTATCCGAAGGAAGTAGAAGCAGAACACTTTGTTGCTAACGATCAGGCTCTTGAAACACGCCGCGTGCGCATGACGTTTACTCGTGAGCAGACTGACGGGGTTAAGATTCAATATATTTACAATAATGTATTAGTGACCTCGTTCCCTGAAGTGTTGAACAATGAAGAAGCCAACTTTGAAATTGGGCTTTCTATTCAGCGTGCTAGAAACGGAAACTTCTTTGAGAAATTCCGAATTCGAGATTAAGGAGAATGACCATGAGCGATAAAGGTTTGGAACAGTTCTTGAAAATTAAACAAGGTGTTGAACAAGCGCAAGAGGATACTACTCCTTTTGCGCTCGTAACTGATAACGAAGTCGTTGTTACAGGTGATGCCAACAAGACCGAAGTCAAAAAAAATACATATCTGATTGAGTTCAAGCTTCGAGAAGATATGGTGAAAGCTTTTCCTTACGAAGTGAAATCAGCAAAGCAAAAAGGCAGCTTTTGGTTAGTACAGGTCGAATTTAAAGACCGCGCTATCACGCCGCGAAATGAGATTCGCCTTTTGTCGGCGGGTAAAAAGTTGCTGCCATTCTTCAATAAGCTTACTGAAAATGGGGATGTAACAGAATTAGATGACAAGGAAGCTGGTGAATTATTCGTACACTATTACGATCAATTTGATTTAGCGATTTACAATCTTGTTGCAGTCTTTTTAGGGATCGACGACTACCACGGCGAATACATGATGGCAACTTCAGTATTTGAAGTCATGATGCAGCTGATTCTTAATCATCCGGAATTCATCAATGAGGTGGATGGTTTTTTCGGATAGCATGGCGAAAAGCCTGTCAGAATGAAACGAATATTGAAACCGAATCGGAAAACTATTTCGCCAAGATGGGCATGTATACTCACATGGCCCATCATGTTGGGCGAATACTTCATATTAGACCCAATACCATTTTAGATGAGTGGGGTGTTCCTGAGTTAATAGTTGCCTATGGTCAGTATTCGAACGAGGATACCTATCGCAATTATCTGGAATGGAAGAACCTGGATACGAAAAGCAAGAAGGAAATCAAGAAACCAGAGGCGTATTCTGTATTGTTCCTTGACGACGATGACTTAGAAGAGGAAGAGGGTGAGTAAGTGGCGATTGAAAAAATATCTGTAGAAGTCAAAGGGAATTTGGCTGAAACTGAAAAGCAGTTAGAGCAAATTGATAAGCGTATCAAAGAGCTTAAGAACAATAAGGCTAACATCCAGATACGTGTTGAAAAACCGGACAACGCAAAAAAAGAAATCACTAACATTAATCTTGAATTGAAGAAGCTAGCCTCACAAAAAACGATGATCAAGGCCGATGCAAGTAACGTTGAAAATGCTAAGCAAAAAATGACTGAGATTACAGCGCAGATGGGCAAGCTTAGAGCCAGAAAAGCAGTTTTACAAGTTACTACTGAAAACCTAAAAGGTGCTGACAAGGATCTGAAGAACCTCAACAAAGAAATGAGTTATTTAAGCAACAAGAAAGCTCATCTGCAGATTCAAGCCGATGAACTACGTCAAACCGAATCCAAAGCCAGCCAACTTCGTGACAAACTCATTAGTCTGGGATCAACTCGCCCGCACATCAATATTTCCTCTAATATCGAAAAGTTAGGAAACAAACTGAATAGCATTGGCAACAAGATACTAAATCCTTTTCTTTCTAAGATGAAGGAGTTTTTTAGTTTCAGCACAGTGTTTCGCTTAGTGGACGCAGGGATTAATCAGGTTAAAAACTCCGTAGGTGGGGCAATTAGCCGTTTCGATACTTTGCGCCAATTCCCTAAAGTTTTAGGTGAGTTGGGTGTTTCTGCTGAAGAAGCGGCCAAATCGAAAGACATGTTGCTTGATGGTATCGATGGATTGCCTACAAGGTTAAATGATATCTCCAGCACTGCTCAACGTATGTATACTTCTTTCGGTTCAATGGAAAAGGCAACGCAAACAGCAAACGCTTTGAACAATTCTTTACTTGGATCAGGATCTGATGCTGAGAAAGCAGCACGAGGAACGGAGCAATATTTGAAAGTATTGCAAAGCGGCAAAATGGAAATGGACTCATGGAATACACTTACTGAGACAATGGACGTTGGCTTAGTCAAGATTGCAGAGAGTTTCGGTTTCGCAGGAGCATCAGCAAAGAAAGATTTATACGAGGCTTTAAAAAATGGTTCTATTACTATCGATCAGTTCAATGACAAAATGATTGAACTAGGTGCAGATACGGAAAGTGTTATGGGTAAGCTGGCTCGTGAAACTACGAAAGGTATCGCGACATCAATACAAAACCTTAAAACTGCAGTTGTGAACGGACTAGAAGGATTGATGGGGAAGTTTGACGAAGCTTCACAACGGTTAACCGGTAAAACTATTGCTGAAAATATTGCTGCAATCAAACCAATAATAGCAAAAACTTTTGATTTCGTTGGAAAGCAGTTAGATAAGGGTATCGCCTATCTAGAACAAAATAAAGATAAAATCAAAGAGTTCTTCGGTGAATTTGATAAAAAGGCATTCATGGAAGGATTCGCAGAAGGTTTGCAAGATGCTGGAAAAGGTCTCGACCTCTTTAAAAAGATGGCTACTCCTGCGATTAACTTGCTAAAAGACTTGATCACAAAACTAGGAGATGGAAATTTTTCTAAAGGGTTGGGGAAACTTCCTTCGACTTTGATTAAAGTTGGAATAGCCGCAAAGGTTTCGGGTAAAGCATTACAAATTTTTGGTAAATTAACCAACTTTAAGCTACCATCTTTATTTGGTGGCAAAGGAGAAGAAGCAACAAGCTTCGGTTCTTTCAAAGGCAATATGTTTGATAGTATTACTTCGTTTACGAAGAAAGCTGGGAGTCTAGCCTTGGTTTTCGGAACGATCAAATTAATCGAAGAGGCAGCGCAGGCTTTAAAAGATGTGAATGACAAAGTGCCAAACAATTATGATGAACTTGCCAGTAAGTTTGTTGCTATAGGTGCATCAATTACCGCAATGGGAATGCTAGTCTATATTGCCAGCAAGTTTAAGTTCAGTGATTCAATTAAGGGCATTGCTACAATAGCTCTCGTTTCAGGTGAGATCATGCTTGCAGCCGAAGCAATTCAACAAATGAATCAGAAAGTACGAGGAGATATATCCAAAATTGGTGACAAGATAATTAACATGGGCATTGCGATTGGTGCAATGAGTGGATTGGTAGCTATTGCAGGTATTTTTGCAGGAAGCAATCCTCTGGCAGCTGTCGCGGGACTTGCAGTTGTGGCCGCTATCTCCGGTGAGATCATGCTTGCAGCCGAAGCGATTGCACAATTAAACAACAAGGTGCCAGACGATATAGGAAATATCACAAAAAAAACTGCTGCACTAGCAGTAGCTATCGGTGGATTTGCAGGGTTATCAGCAGCGGTGGGGGCAGTTGTGATTACCGGTGTCGGGGCGCTTGTTGGAGGCGTCGGGTTGGCAACGATTGCCTTAGTAGCTACTGAATTAATAATTGTTAGTCAAGCGATAGCAGAATTAAACTCTAAAGTGCCAGATGATTTATCGTCAGTCGAGGGAAAATTGGCTAATGTAATTGAAGTAATAGATTATTTGGCTAATGCTGATTTAGGCGGAATGGTAGAGTTTTTTGAAAATGCGTTCAAGAACTTCAAGGTAACCATAGTATCGGGAACAATTAGAAAGATGTCTGACTTGGGAAATGAACTATCTGAGTTTCCAGAAATTAATTCCGAGGAATCTTTGAAACGAATTGACGAAGTGAAAAAGATAATTGACAGATTATCCGATGGAGAAGGTTTTATCAATAAGGTTAAGTCAATGGCCAAGGCTTTCTCTGATTCAAAAGAGGTAGAGAAGGTTAAAAAATATGTAACCTCATTAAAAACTATTGCAACTAATCTATCCAGCCTCAAAAATGTAAAAATAAAAAAAGAGGAAGTGGAAGCAACAGTTAAGAATGTTATTTCTGCAGTGAAACTTCTTGGCGATGATGAATTTTCTAAAAAGTTAAATAATGTTGGATCTCCCAAAAAATTCGATTCAGTCAAATCAGCTATTTTCTCTTTGAAAGAAATTGTTGAAAATATAAATGGACTTGCTAATAATATTGAAATTTCTCCTATTTCCGTAAACATAGAGTTGATAAAAAGTATAATTTCTCAACTAGATACTAAAGAGATATTTAAGAATTATGAGATGGGAAAAAACAAAGGATCAGCTCCTTTTTCATCTATGAAGAAAACAATCGGTTACTTAGTAGAGATTGCTACACTTTTAAACGCTTTATCAATCGGCATTTCTATAGATGCTGCAATAACAAATATAGAATTGATCAAGGGTGCTATATCAAGATTAAACACAAAGGAAATTTTTAAGGATTATGAAATGGGATCAGGTAAGGGTTCAGGTCCTTTTGATTCCGTCAGAAAAACAATTACACATTTGGTGGATATAGCAAATAAATTAAATGAATTAGCATTGTCAATCAATATAGATGCTGCTAGTATTAATATTGGTTTAATCAAGGGTGTAATTGCAAAACTTGATACCAAAGAGATTTTCAAGAACTATGAGACAGGGAAAGGTGCAAGTAAAGGCTCTTCCCCATTTGCTTCTGTCAGAAATAGTATTGGTTATTTGGTAGAGATTGCCAACAAACTGAATGATCTAGCAATTGATATTAACATAACAGCTGCGGAATCAAATATTGGATTAATCAAGCATATAATCGGGTTGCTTGGTGATCAGGCAATCAAAGAGAATTATGAAAAAATGTTGAAAAAGGGGCAATGGGAAAAAATAGCTAACGGTATCAATTCTCTTCTTGCGGTACGCAATACCCTAAATGAGATTGGAAATACTCCTGTTAATGTAGGAGGAGTTGAGCAAACAATTGAAGATGTTAAAACAATAATCAATAAGATGAATGAGTTTCCATCGGCACAAGGGATCGACAGTATTAAAAGTTTGATAGAATCCTTTGCTAATTTGATTGCCACACTTCAAAATCTCGAAGGTCAGTTCGAACCGATCGGTCGATCGTATGGTAAGCAGATCGTAAAAGGCTTCAGAAACTCTAAAATAGTGACTGCTTTTAAGAAAAAGATAGAAGAGGCGATCACAGCGTTAAAAGGTAAAACATCAAAATTTACACCAATCGGGGAAGGTTACGGCAAGGCGCTTATTGATGGGTTTAGTAAATCGGTTAGTAATATGTCCGGAATTATTGATACTCAAATCTCGAATATGAACACCAAAGGCCGCCAATTCAGCGGGCTAGGTTCAAGTTTTGGGATGCTACTGTCAAATAGTTTTGACGCTCAGATTCAAAATCTATCATCTTCTGTTGGTCGACAAGCGCAAGCAATTCAACTGGCCTTGAACAACATTCGGATGCCAAATCTTACACCAGGTAGAGGGTCTTCATCCAGTTCAAGCAGCTGGGATATCAGTGACGGAGCGTTGCCGGCATCGACAGGGGGAGAAGTGCCGCAGTATCTGGCGAATGGCGGTAAAGCGTATCTCATGCGGCCACAGGGTACGGATACAGTGCCGGCCATGCTAACTCCCGGAGAGTTCGTTCAAAAGAAAAAGGCAGTTGAAACGTTTGGTATGAACTTCATGAATCGAGTGAACAGCTTAGACTTTGAGGGGGCCTTCAACGCATTGACAAGCCGCTTCAATCTTCAGCACATGATGCAACCTGCAGTTTCTACAGTAGTGAATAACATCCACACGACTAGCAACAACAACGCAAGAGTAACGCAACATATCCAAGGCAACGCGTCTGATTCAGATTATAGTTATCGTCGAGCGAATCGTTTCATTAAGCGATTATAGGAGGGATTTTTATGTTTAGAAAGAAGTGCAACAATTATTATCCTTCTAGGAAATATCTTCAAATCAACGATTTAGTGATCGATAACTATGAAATGTTGCAGGATGCGGATTTGAGTGGTGGCTTTAAAGTCGCCACTCATGAATATAGTTTCGGTCATGGTAGCTATTCCCCTTCAAGGAAACGACAGCAATTTTCAACCGAACAGCGTTTGAGTCTATCTATCAAGGTGAACTATCGAAAATTCGAACGAGAACAGCGGAAGTTCTTCAAAGATTGGGTGATGATGAATATTTCTCAATCTGGCCGTGTCTGGGCGATAGAAGGCAATCAACTATTATGGGCTTTTGCTAAAGTCGAAAATTTCTCTGAGCCGTATTCTGTCGAACGCTTTTCATTAGAAATGGATATTGATTTGGTTTTGTATGAAGGTATTTGGCATAAAGCAGATGTAAGAAAAACCTTCTTAAAACCTTATTTGGCATGCAATTTTCTAGAATGCTTAGACTTTCAAGAAGTAGATGAGTGTTTAGATTGCTGCGTAGGCTGTCTACAGCCTGCAAATGATTTGTGTACCAAATGTATGTGTAAATGTGAAAGCTTGGATGCTGAAAGTTCATTGTGTGAAATGAAATGGAATATCAGTCAAGTCTTCAATGAGAATTGCGAAGATAGCTATCAAATCATTTACAACTGCGAGGCCGGCAAGAAAATCTGGGGAGAAAAAATGCTTGGTCACAAGCTTTGTAAAGAGGAAGCTTGTAAAAACCTCATAGCCGGTCAATTTTACAGTGATACTGTTTTAGAAACCGATCAAGTTGAAATAATCCTTGATGGAAATGTAGAAGACCTCGTTATTGAAATAAATGGAAATAGGATGCGAATCAAGGGTACTTATGATGGCAAACTAAAACTACAGTCTTCAGGAGATATTTACTATCAATCTTCTGAGTGCTGTAATTGGGAATTAGTAGATATGAATAATTTAGTCATACCAAACGGTCATACGTTTGGTTTTTTTGTACGACATGGAATGAACAGCGTTGTCATCGAAACGAATAACTGCTGCGACATGACTTGTGTTTACATCAAAGTGGACAGTATCACTATCTAGGAGGGAGGTACATATGGACGCTGAACAATTGTGTAAAGCCTGTGATGATTTAAAATCGACAAGCTTAGAAACGTACCGTGAAGGTATCGGAGATAAACAATGTAAATCGCTGCAGAAAGACACCGGTTTAAATCCAGATTTGAATGTCTTGCACAACAATTGCGAGGATTTGAATAATCTTAACGATTGTCTTATTGGTCGATTTGGCGAAGATATTGACGGTTATGACGATTGTGATTGGAAGGAATACGCAAAGGATTTTAACTTCAATCTATGGAATATGATCAAAGCTTTGATTTGCTCCGATTGTGGACAATGGCAAATGCTTCACGATTTGAATGAACGACTTACTGCTTTAGAAAAGCGAGTGGATACTCTTGAAAAACGAGTGGATACTCTTGAAAAACGCGTTGATACAATCGAAAAAGAACTCGTAGCTGCAAACGAAGCTCTGTTGAAAATTATTGAAAAGCTCGAACAAATCGGTGTTTGGGATGGAGGTATCAAAGGCGACTTTGAACCAGGTATGGGGATTGCTGGAGGGAATATCAATCACTTTGGTGGCATAGCTGATGGCCGATATTACATTCGAACCAATCCGAATTCAACCGAAAATGACATTGTGAACGGCTACTAAGGGGTGAAGCGATGATACTGCAAAAACAGTTTGTTTTTACTTCTACAACAGTCAATAGAAACAAAGGAACTATCCGAGCACCGTGGTTTGGTAATTGGTCAAAGCCCAACTGGTGGTATGACGGATTGAACTCAACTGATTATTTCTATTCTCAGTTTGGTGATCAAGCATTCATCCAATACGGCCAAAATTACAACAAGCCATGGGCAAGCACGAGGATGTTCGCAGAGACGGTCCACATTAACAAGGAAGTTCTTAATCCTGATGGATCAGTGACCGCTACCGTGACCGTGAATCCAGATGCCTTTGTGCAGCGAAAAACCGATTATGCGGCCACTGTTGGGTATAGAGTTGTTTACTCTGTTCGGATAAACAACGTGGAAGTTTGGAGCTATACAGGTCAAACGATTGATGAATTTACATTCTTGAACGGGAAGGCTCAGACGTTTACAGCGACCATACCGCCTCAGCAGACATTTACCGGAACCGCAATTGAGATCAACATTCATTATGTTGACGGACAATATCATGATTCAAATACCCGTGTTGGTTTTGCTCTTTACAACCCAACTCCACCCACTTATGTACCTTCGGCAACTCGAAAAAGTGGTCAATGGAAAGATAATCATAGAAATAGTGGAAGGATACTAATACGTAAAAAGGGTGTTTGGGTAGAAAAATCAAACGAAAATCCCGCTACATCTCGAGGAGAGAATGTGGGGCATAACCGTATTAGAAAAGCTGGTAAATGGCGACAGTTACCTAGGATGAACGGAGGAACGCCGGAATAGAAAGGATTGATATGATGGCAGAAAAATGCTCAGCGTGTTCGAGATTAGAAGAAACAAGTCTATCAACAGTCGAATACGGCATCGGTGATAAAGAGTGTAAATCATTACAGAACAACACTGGTCTAAATCCAGATTTAAAAGAAAAACATGATGATTGCCAAGACTTGAATGACATGAATGATTGTCTAATTGGGAATCTTGGTGAAAGACTTCCTGCTTATGACGACTGTGATTACAAGCCATTTATAGGTCATCTAATGGGGAATTTGTGGAACATGTTCAAAGGAATCATCTGCGCTATCTGTGGAATATGGAAAAAGCTTAAAGAGCTCGAAGAACTTTTGATCAAAGATGGTTATATCGCTGTCACAAAAAATTATGAGTTCACAGTCCCGGAAAAAAAATTTTATAGAATCTCTTCATTAAACGAACGTGGGATGTGGTTCTCAGGGTCACCACAAGGGGGCGAATGTTTTATTAGCATTCCTGTGGCCGAAATGGATATCGTTGAATGTGTTCTTGCTCAACCACAGGTGGTAGGCGATCGGGTTCATGCTGTGACTTGTGCGATTCAGGAAAATTACAGGGAAGGTGACAACTATATTGTCAATTTTGATACGTACATTATTGAAGGAGAAACTCTTGACGGGGTTCCCGGTAGAAGTGCTCCGTTTCCTGTACCAATCGAATTCGTGGTAATTGGCCGTAAAAAGGTGAAGTAGCATGGGGAATATTAATACAGCGATTCAGTGGTTTATTCAACGTCAAGGTAAAGTATACTACTACATGGGTGGTCGCGGACCGAATGCATATGATTGTTCTTCATCTGTCTATTTTGCGATGGTCGCCGCCGGATATTTCCCGCCCGGAAAAATGGGTTATACAGATACCCTTTTTAATGATTTAGAGGCAATTGGATGGAAAAAAACATCATCGCCTGTAAAGGGAGATATTTTCATTTGGGGCGTTCGAGGTTCAAGTGGTGGGGCGGCCGGGCATACGGGTATGTTTATAAATGAAAAAGATATAATCCACTGTAATGCCGGATCAAATGGAATTTCCGTTGATAATTACGCAAATAGTCATAGTTATTCTAATCCGCCGCATACGATCTATCATGATCCTAGTAATAATGGCGGCACAACCGTACCACGTCGCACGTTTACAGAAGTGGAGCAGAACGTTATCACCATGTTCAAAATTCTTCGACCGTTAGGCTATTCGCTTCAAGCAATCGCTGCAAAAGCTGGTAATGCTGACGCTGAGTCAGGATTGAAGCCAAATACTGCGGAACTTGGCGGAGGTCCAGGCTTTGGTATTTTTCAATGGACAAGTCCAAACTATGGCGAATCTGGCATCGCCTACGTCACTCGATTGCTAAGGAACGCAGGAATAGAAGGCGATCCCCGATCAATGGAGGCACAAGTTAAGCTGGGCCATTGGGGAATGACAAATGGACAATGGATAGGTGTTGTAGAGCCACGTACATTTGATGGATTCAAAGCAGGAACAGATGTCAACCAGCTCACTCTTGCATTCCTTAGAAACTTCGAGAGAGCTGGCGTTGAACGGCTACAGTCAAGACAGGCTTCGGCTCAAAAATGGTATCAATTCCTTGTTGAGTATGAACAAGATCCTGAAGGGGTGGAGTTACCCGGCAATGAAGAAAAGAAAGAGCTTATTAATGCTGGTGAACTTGAAGAATTCGGAATCAAAGAGGGAAAGCTTTTCGCAAAAGGCTGGCATTTTTCGTCTAATAAACCGCAGCAAACGATTGAGGTTATTGACGCTACAAATGACAAGGTGCTAAAGACTTTTGATATCGAATTAAAAGAGCGACAAGACATAAAGGAAAAATATCAGGATATAGAAGGTGTTGAGCAATGCGGTTTTGAAATCGAATATAAGCCCGAAAAAGATCAATCGGTTTATTTGAAAGGAATACGTTCAGATGGGGCCAACAAAGACGAGCTGATCTTCGACGGGTTAATAATGTATGAACCTGCTGAAGATGCTGAAATCGACGAATACGCTCAAACAAATGAAAAATTCTGGTTTGAAATCCTAGAAAATGGAATCGTCAAAGCGAGAGGAACAAAGATACTCAACAACCTATCTTGGGAAAATGAATTGATGTATGTTCCTGAAACGGAAATCGAATTGCCGATTTATTACAAGAAATACTTCATCGGCCGCGAAGAAGTAAAACTCTATATCAACAATAAGGTTTTTCAAGGTATTGCTTTGGATGTTGAAGAAGACACCGGTAGCGGCATTATTGTTGTTCCATTGATTCATGTAATTGATGAGTGGAACAATCGTCAATTATCTACTAATTTAGCCTGTAAAAACCGAACAATTATGGACATCTTTTCCACTTATGATTTCAGATATTCGAAAAAATGGCATGTGGACTTTTTGCAAGATGCGGCAAAACGAAGCATAGATTATGTGTATAGCCGGCAAACAAAATTGGACGCCTTAACGAAAACTTGTAACTTAACCGATGACGTGTATTGGCGTGTCGGTTTTTTCTTTGGGCGCTTATTGGAAATCGGGACATTTGGCGAAAAGAAATTTTACACAATTTCTACGAAACCAAGCAGCAGACAAAACATTCGAATCATTGAAGAACCGACAATCACAACTGAAAACAGCAATGTAGTGAATGCAGCTACGGTATACGGTGAGAAGTCTGACAGCGGTATGAGCTCAATGAGCTTGCGAGAAGTTTTCTTGGAAGCTAAAAGTCAAATCAAAGGTTTTCCAGTTCGCATCTTGCGAAATGCGATCAACAATGAACGTGGTTATGATTACGTCAATTATACGAAGTTGGCTCCGAACAACGCAATTGAGTACACCGTTGTTGATGAAGAAAGCGTGAAACGTGAAAGCAATACGCTTATAGAATCGACTTTCAGCTTTAACGACTTGGCTCCATTTTCGGTGAATGGCGAAACCATTTCAGATGAAGATAGAGCAAAGGCAGCAAGAACAGCGTATGAAGCAGCAGTGAAAAGGCTAAAGCAGTCTAGGTATCGAATCTATTTTGAAATGACAGTGGAACGCTTGCCGCAGGATCTGAATGTAGGCGATCGTGTTCGGTTTCTCTATGATTATCAATCATTAATTGATGAATCATGTTCTGAGTATATTCAAGATATGCTAAAAAAAGATGACTGGTTCTATCTAACCAAAATTGGTTATGATTTTGGTCGTGATCAAGCAGAAACGAACGTCATTCGTTTAGAAAAAGAAATTCGAATGGATCGGGGTGATTAAGTGAAAAGGGACAAAGTATTCGAACGCTTAGCGGCTCATGCGCTTGCTAGGAAAGAAGAAAATCAGCAACAAAGTCTGCAACGTCGCAATCAAGTTGTTGATCTTTTTGGAATAGAACACAAGTCGCAAGGTGATAGTGCTCACCCTGCGACTTTTTATATTTCAATCACACCAGATCTAATTTATCTCGAACGATTTGAATTTAAGATCATTATCAGTCCTTTCGCTATGCCAATAGGTGGGAGGGGTGCAACTGGTATGGCATCCATTGCTGTCACTGAGTCAGCAAATGGAACCCATACTGTCAACCCAAACCCGCACAATCACACTTTGGACGCTGGGGTCACATTGGTCAGTAGTTCAGTACAGAACGTCCGCTTAAAAATTGCCGGAATAGACATGACGGATGCCTTTAAAAAGCAGTATCCGAATAACTGGATTGATGGTGAGGGTGTTTTTCCTAATGAAGGCTTTGAAAACTTCGATGTGTTGAAGGCGGTAGAACATTTGTGGGATTGGCAAAGAGGGGTAGTGCTATCACCCGGATACAAGAAAGTGGAATTGTTTGCTACTGGTACTTTCAATGCAACGTTGGTGAATTATTTGAAATATTCACATACAAATAGATAGAAGGAGTGGTAATGATGGCGGAAAACAAACATTCAACGGATGGGATTGCAGAGGACTTGATCCGATCAATGGTTCAAATGGCTGCAGCAGAATTACATGTGAAAACACTAATCGAAAAACGCACGTCTGAAATTGAAAACGGCTTGATTGATATAGACGATCCTGAGGTATTGGGGAAACAATTTTCACTAATAGGTGAGTTGCAGGATGAAATCATCGAACTGGCTCAAATTCGCAGGGAGGACATGCTCTATCTCTATGAACTATATGGGTCCAACGGCGACAAAGAAAAATGGTGTCAGGTGAAACACTTAGCGATGGCATCAATGACCGCTTTTGAAGCATGGCAAGCGAGTGCTAACGATGTAGAACTATTAAATAAGGCGTTGAGAAAAAATGCTTTATTCATCAAAACACTGTGCGCCTTTTTAGGAACCGAAATCACTGAATGCGCTGCTTGTTTCTCAGACATTATCAAAGGAGGCTTGATCGATGAAGCCAGTAATCTGTAAATACGGCTACTCTCCGAAAACGAATGACTGTTGTCCCATCGACTATGTATTTACTACAATTAATCGGCTGCAAGACATTAAAAAGCCCGATCGAAATCATGCGTATGTGATGCCCAATAATGATGTGTACATTTTGAATTATGCCGGAACAAAGGTGATCCGCATTGGTTCATTAGGTGAATATAATCCGCTATTTGATGATACTGGAAAGGGATTGACGATCAAGGTAAATCCAAATCCTTCTAACCCTGTTTTACTTTTAGAAGTGGATGCAGGGGAAGGAATCGAGTTTGACTCGAATGGAAAGCTGATTCTATCTGAAAAGTATAGATACAAGTTGCCAATTGCGAGTAAGACCCTTTTAGGTGGTATTAAGGTTGGAGAAAATCTGAAAATCGCTAGTGATGGAACCTTGTCATTGGATTTAGACAATGTAAAAAAAGAGGTCCAAAGCGATTGGGATGCGCCGCCCACTGATCCTCGATCGGTCGCAAATAAACCTTTCAGTAAAATCGAAAATGGCCTTGAGGTCAACGATGGAAATCTATCTGTAAAAGACTATGATTCAATTGTTTTGCACTCATCCAAAAGAGACAACCCTCATGCAGTAACCGTCGAGCAGGTCGGGACCTATACGAAAGAGAAAATTGACGAAAAAGATACTGAATTTTTAGCAGGCGCAAAGAATTATTCGGATGAACATGCTAGGAAAACTGACAATCCTCACAAGGTCACAGCTGAACAGGTTGGCACGTATACAAAAACTCAGGTTGATTCAAAAGATTCTACAACCTTGACAACTGCAAAAGCATATACGGATAACCACGCAAATAAGAAAGACAATCCGCACTCAGTGACGGCAGCTCAGATTAATGCCTACACTAAAACAGAAACAGACGCTAAGTTGAAAACAAAAACGAACACCGATGGTTATTCTAATGACATTGTTACTCGTTACGTCGGAGACTTGAATGATTTACAAAAATCGGGAACGTTTATGGTATATCAGGCCGAAAACGCGCCAAGCAACGGTTGGTGGTTCGTGCAATCTATGAAGCACAATGAGTTATATACTACGCAGGTCGCTTGGAAATTAAACGATCCAAACACAAAAGCATTTAAAATCCGATCAAAAGTCAACAACAGTTGGAGCGAATGGTCAGAAGTTGCAATGCTAGATGATCTACCAGATTTCGAAAAAGGACCCTTGATTTTTAAGAATGACGAAATAACAACACAAAATTGGAATGATCTAACAGATCCTGGAATATATAAATTATCAAACTCCACTGGAGATAACAGACCACCTTTACAAAATCTTTGGGGTTATGTTGAAGTGTTGAAATCTGGTGGGGGCATAGTTCAAGTATATTGGTCTGATTCCTCCTTGATGTTTATGAGAGTTTATACTGGGAGTCCCGCAAAATGGAGTGAGTGGAAAAGAGCTGCGATGACCAGCGATTTTGAAGATGGTCCGATGATTATGTCATCCGAAAGAGTTATTGCACAAGATTGGAATACCTTAACTAAAGCGGGGGTGTATATTGTCGCTTCCCCATCTGGCAGCGGCTCTAATAAACCGACAGCAGCTGTTTGGGGAATGTTGGAGGTTAATAAAAATCCTAACTCAACAATGATTACACAAACCTTTAATGGAGTTAACCCTTCGATGGTTTACACAAGAGATTATTCTTCCGCTGGCTGGGGAGCATGGCAGCGACTAGCAAGAATGAGTGATTTACCGTCTTTAGGAAGAGGAGCGCTCATTTTCAGCAATACAACTCTTACGACGCAAGATTGGAATACAATAACCACTAGCGGAATTTATTACGCAAGCAACGCAAGTGGTTCAAACAAACCTACAAATCAAACTAATTACGGTTATTTGACTGTCTACAATTACGGCGGATATATTTTTCAAGAGTTTGATAGTGGATTTACTAAGTATTTCCGATCTTTCTCTGGTGATCCAGCTAAATGGTCAGTATGGGAAAGAAACACTAAAGGTAGCGAGTTTGAGGCAGGAGCGATCGTCAACAAAAGCACCGCAGTTACTACACAAGATTGGAATACAATTACGGCTGCAGGGGTTTATCGAGTATCTTCAACAACGGGAAGTAATAGGCCACTGGACACCGGTAGTGTCTATGGTTATTTGGAAGTGAATTTCAACGCTTCAGGTCTGGTTCATCAGGTGTTTAAAAGAATTGAACCAAATGAAACATATATGCGGCAGTTTGCTAACAACAAATGGTCTTCTTGGCAGAAGTTGCTAACTGTATCAGATTTCGAAAAAAAAATCTATTTAGGTTATTTAACCAAAAAAATGTCAGATTCAATCGATACATACCCTTTGGGTACATCAGTTACTTTCGTAAGAGCTGAGGACGGCTGGCCGAGTTACGGGGTCGTCACTACCACGAAATCATATTCTGGTGGTGGAGGTTCCATGCAAATATATCAACCGTATGATGATAATCATGGTGGTACTAGACCAAGATTTAGATTAGCAAAGTACAATAACGGCAATGTTAAGTGGGGCGGTTGGGAAAATTTTGTGACGGACAGCTTTTTAGAGTCCAAGCTATCAAGTAAAACCAATGATGACGGCTATTCTAATGTAAATGTATCAAGTTATACTGGCGACTTAAACAACTTGAAGAAATCAGGAACTTTCATGGGAAGTGCGCTAGGCAACGCTCCACAGCACTCAGCTGTAAATGGGTGGTGGTTTGTTCAAGTAATGAAGCATAACGACAAATATGTGACACAAGTTGCATGGGTATTAAATGATGGAGGTACTCGCTCATTTTGGATTCGCCATATGCACGACGGTGTTTGGAAAGAGTGGGTAAAAAACGTAACTGCTGATGATTTGGAAAAAGGATCTATAAATCAAAAAAATACTGTAATTAATACACAGGATTTAAATACAATTACAGACGCTGGTGTCTACAATTTGAATAATGCTTCCGGCGCAAATATTCCTAGTGAGTTAGGAACATCCGCAGTTTGGGGCTTTCTAGAAGTTTTCAAATTGCCAGGGGAAACGTATACGACTCAGAAGTTGACCAGTACCGCAAAAGATGGATTTCCAAAAGAATACATTCGAGCATACGCAGGAAATCCTCCAACATGGAAAGCATGGCATAGGTTAGCCAAAACAATTGAGTTAGAAGAAGGTGCTTTATTTCGAAAAACTAAAGTAATTGATCAAGAGGATTGGAATAATATTACAGCTTCCGGAATATATTATGTTTCTTCTACAACAGGAAGAGGTGCCAATAAACCACTCACTGCTTGCTTTGGATACTTAACGGTCATTCCTCATAAAGATACGCCAAATCTTGTTCAAACGTTCCAGCACTGGGATGGTATCAGCGTCAGGATGAAGAGCGCAACGGGGTGGTCATCTTGGCGAAAAATAGCCTTTCAAGATGAAGTCGTAAATCTGACACAACCGCAATCTGTTTCAGGAGCGAAAAATTTCTTGGCACGCCCTACCTACAATGGGAAACGTCTAGCTGTTGCAGGAGATATCGAAGCGATCAATTACGGGAATCACAACTATGATGGCATCCAAGATGGGAGGATTCACTTAGCAAGATTCTCAGATCAAGTGTATTGCGAAATCAATTTCCAACCAGATAGAACAATTTATGCTGGGCAAACAATTTTGGTTCTTCCACCTCGTTTTCAAGCTGCAATCCCAGCCTCAACGATCGTTAGACATGATGCACCTAGAAGCGATTTGTCTGCTGGAAAGACGGTTACAATTGAGGATGACAAATTAGTTGCAAATCAAGACCTTGAAGCAGGTTTTTGGTGTACTGGGTCTTTGACGGTTATAGCTAAAAATGGATTATAGGAGGATACGAATGAAAAAATTCTATGAGTATCGATCGACAGGCGGAGAATATGCGGGAGAAATGATGGATCATCTTATTCCGTCGGTTCCTTATACTGATGTTCCACCACTTAAAGGAATTCCGATCGAACAGCAAAAATATGATGCGACAACCAAAAACTGGATGGCGCTTGTAAGGGATAGCCTTCCGGAAGAAACAAGAAGCACGTTAGAAAAATTAATTCAGTGTTCGAATATAGGCGATGATGAGGCCTTGGGACTGAAATTACTGAATGCGCTTTATGCTTTGCAGATATTTTGAAAGGGGAAAAGATGTAGATGGGAAAACCTTACATTTGTGGATCAGATGCACAGCGACCAACTGTTCCAGCAGAATGCGATCATGATTATATTTTTGTTCCGATCACAAAATTGAATGACGTGAAAAAACCTGACCGCAACCATGCCTATGTTTTGCCTAACAACGAGGCTTATATCTTGAGTAACGATGGAACCCGACTTGTTCCGCTAGTAAAATCTACAGGCGGTAATGAGCAAATCCAGGTCGATTGGAAACAACTCAATGAAAACCAAGTCGATTTTATTAACAATAAGCCTTTTCAAGAGGTAGGCTATGGATTGACGGTGACTGCAAGTAAAGATCTTGCTTTTGATCCAGCAGTTTTCATTCAAAGTACCCATGTTCGTGTTATCTTATCCCCACACGCAAATGATTTAACAATCAGTTTATACACGCCTTTTTCAGATTTTGCTGGGCAGCATGTGTATGCAAGAGTAGTTTCAACAGAAGTCTTAGTTATTACGGAATGGACTGTTGTCAGTGGTGCTCGGATTCAAAAAAGCATTCCTTTAGACTCATTAAATTTAACCAAGGGTTTATCTGTTGCATTCTTTATGAAAATTGATGGCGTGGAAAAATGTCTTGGATATTATAATTCTAGCTCAGTTTTAAAGGATTGGATGGAAGATAATAATGTTTTGGGAATCCGTAACCGGCCTTTTAAAACGATCGGCGATGGGCTAGAAGTCATTAACAATGAATTAAAAACAACAGAGGATTACAGGCGAATCAATTTGCGTGTGATTGATATGCCTCATAAGGATTATGTTGAATTTGCGGTGATTGGTTTAGATGAAAAGTTTAAAAATGATCTGTATCTTTTCATTAATTCAAAAACCGAATATAAACAGGATTTTACAGATTTCAATATCTATAAAGACAATCCGTCCTCCAATAAATTCTATTTTAACTTGCCACGCTCAGAAATTAAAAACGGGTATGAATATTCTGTCGCATTGAGACGTAAATCTGATGACTTAGGAATCGATTTTTATAGTGCTGTCAATTGCGTTTCGGACTGGTCTAGTAAATCTAGCCATCAGATTTTAAACAAACCATTTGAAGGGATCGGGCAAGGAATTATGCTAGATCCAAATAAAGATTTGACGATTGATTTCAACCTGTTTAACGATCTAGTCACGATTGATGAACTATTCAAATTAATGGCAGGAGAAAAAATTAGACGACGTTTCCGTTTCGATTTTCGGGATAAAGTTAGCGCTAGTCTTTCTGAGAATCCATTACTTTACGAACGAACAGACGGTAAAGAATTAAGACCACCTATCATCAGAAAAACTGAGAACGCTCAGCTTAACTACGATCGCATTAAGTCTCTTGATAATACTCTTGATACAATGTCTTTACTTGCCGAAAATGATATGCGTCAAATCTCTTTTAGTGTGCCGGTAGCACATGCATTAGAAAAATTCTACCCATCCGTTCACAAAGCTTTAAGTGGAAATATTCTTAAAAAAATCAAAGCTAAAACAACAAAGATTGAAAGTAATATTCACGGTTACGGTGAAGGTGCTGCAGGAAATCTATTTGGTTATGGACTATGGACTGGTGATCAATTCGAAGTGATCGAGCACGCTGAAAATAGAGTAGCAAAATTGAGCTTCAAAAAAGAAGATCGATCTTCTTTTGATCAAATTCTTGGTGAGGATGCTACGTTACATTTTATTGGTTATGCTGGAGCATCGGATGGAGTCGCTCGATCACGAACTCTTGTCGATTACGTTGATTTTTACATTGAGTTGGAATTTAAGCTAGATGATTTTTTACCAAACAGTCGCTATTTAAAGCACAATTTCTTTAAATCATCACCGACTAGAACTTTACTCGATCGGAATAACAAAAAAATGGTTTGCTCAGTTTATACAGACGATCCACAGTATGCTGCCGAAAATTGCGAGCTACATGTTACAAGTGGATCAACGTTTATTGAGTCAGACTGGACAATTAAAAATGACCGAATTGAGGTAGAGGTTCCGTTTGAAAAAATGGATCTCACGCGTGGCATTTACACCGTATTTAGAGAGAAAAAGTCACAGTACGCTTTTGGTTATTACAACACAACAAACTATTCAACGGATTGGTTGGCTGATGATCGGGTATTTGGGGTATATAATCGTCCATTTAAAACTATTGGAGAAGGATTACTGGTGAAAGATGGCGAATTAATTGCATCGTCTAAAAAAATCTCAGTTTCTGCTTATTCAGAAGTCATCTCTCCTGATATGTCTTCAAAATATTCTGTGGTACTCAGAGGTAGCGATGATTTTGTACCTGTAGGACGAATCGGGCTTTATAAGACTACGATCCCAACAGAAAAACTTTTCAAGCCATATCGAGTAAACTTCCCAAATACAGAATTTAACTACTATTTAGCTTCGTCAAGCAATATGATTCCGCAAGGTTTTATCAATATTATCGAGACAGACGGGAGTACAACGCAAGCGATCGGACAATTTAAAATAATGAACACTGACGAAAAGGAGCTCTCTTTCGAGCTTTTCGGTGTTTATCGCATAACGCAAAACATCGGTAGTAGTAGAAATATTTTGAGCGACACTTATAATGCAGATTCCTATGGTGAGCCTAGCAAAATCATTATTGAGGGTGGGCAACACCTGTTTTTTGTTGATGGGATGAAAAAGTTATGAGAAAACCAAGGACGCTCAATAGACTGTTCTTTTTTTATACATTTGGAGAGAAGGTGAAGTATGGCAAATGAGATCGTCGACTCGATGGAGAGAACACAAAAAATGCTGGAAAGAGCACACGAAAAGGAAATGATCTTTTTGGTGCTCTTTGTTTGCGTCCTCGTTGCGCTTGGATGGATTTTGTGGAAGGCAATCCAAACGATTGAACTAACACGGAAGGAAAGCAAGACTGAGCGTGAAAAAATGCAGGATGAACGAACAAAATTTCTTGAAGTTCTATCAGAGGAACAGCACTTAGTCAAGGAACAACATGAAATGATCAAAAGCGAAAAAGTCATTTTGGAAAAAGTTGTTGATTCAGTAGGAAATATCGATCGGAAAGTTGATTTGATCCTTGTTAAAAGTGGTTTGGATTCTCAGAGAAAGGACGGTGATTAAATGAAATTACCAAACAAGTATTACGATATTCTAAAATGGATCGTTCTAATTGTCATGCCTGCTTCGGCCGTTTTAGTTGAACATCTGGGAAACATTTTAGGGTGGCAATACACGGACATGACTGTGCAAATTGTAAATGCTTTCACTGTTTTTTTAGGTGTGACACTAGGATTGTCGAACATAAATTATAAGAATGGAGGTGAGGAATAGTGCTACCAATTCAAAGAAGGATCAGTGCTTACAATCACTACAATTACAATTCAACCACGTACATTATCATCCACGATGTGGGTACTCGGTCAACGGCGAAAAATAACGTCGATTACTTTTTTGGAGGCGAAAGATATGCCTCAGCACATTATTTCGTCGACGATACGTCCATCTGGCAAAGTGTGGAAGATTTCCACGGAGCTTACCATGTTGGCGATGGTAACGGAATCTACGGCATTTCAAATGTTAATTCCATCGGAATTGAAATGTGTTTGCCAACTGGTGTGGTCACTGCTCAAACGGAACAGAATACCATCGAATTGACCAAATATCTCATGAAAAAGTACAACATTCCAATCAGCCGAGTGGTACGACACTACGATGCATCACGAAAGAATTGTCCAGCACAATTCAACCTAGATGGCAAATGGACCCGCTGGAATGTGTTTAAAGCTAAATTGGCGGGAGCAAGCACACCAAGTCAGAATACGACTCAAAATCAAAATACTAAACCAAAAAAGAAAAGAGGAGAAATTATGTTACTATTTAGACCAGTTGATTCACCAAATGTTTACTTGTTGGTAGGAAACCAATACACCCATGTGAAAAATGAAAAGCACTTAGAACGAGTGAAAGTTATGATGAAGCAGGCGGGATATGACACTCATATCCACACCGACCTTGATCAAATCTCGTACATTAAGAAAGTTGCTACTGAAAAGAAATAGACAAAAACAGACCCTCAGCCTTAATTGGTTGAGGGTTTTTCTTGCTTAGCCAAGTAATCCACAAAATCATCAAGAGATTTATGGGCAGCCTTAGCCAAAAGAATCACAGTACCAATTTTTACATTTCTCCAATCTTTCGAATTACTCAAACGTGTCAGACTACTAGGAGTAATCTTTGTTGCTTTAGCAACTTTGTAATTGCTAGTAAATCCAAAGTCAATTTTGTATTGATCGAACCAATTCAAAATAAACACCTACTTAATTTTCTTATAGTACATATACCGAAAGGCAGTAACAATGACAGAAATGATCGAGAGTAGCAGCAACAAGTCAACTGTTTTTTTCATAAAATATATGCTAGAATGAAGGTAGAGAAGGGGTTAACCCCCTCTACGCTTCTTTTGAAGTTCTAGCTTCTTTATGTCGCTTTCATATTTAGCTTTCGTTCCACTGTGCCAAAGTTGACGGGCTGTTATGAAGGCGATTATTGAAGCTATTATTTTTTCTTCTAGCATATTTCTCACCCCTTTCTATACTCTTATTATAATACGCATTGCGTATTATGTCAATGGTTTTTCTTATTAAATCAGCAATTATTTTCAAAAAACCTTCATCAAATTAAGATGAAGGTTTTCTTTTCGCTTTGATTTGTCTGTTTAATTCATCAATTGCTTCTTTGGTAACGATATATTCCTTACCGAATTTCCGAATGGAACCAGCAGGAAATCTATTTGGATACTTTGCATAAATTTGTCGAATGTAACTAGCCTCTTTACCTAAAAGTTTAGATGCTTCCGCACCAGTAAAGATTTCAAGATTATCTAAATTGACCATCAAACCACTCCTATCTAAGCCAAATAAACCACACAATCAAAGTAATGAACACAATCCAACCGACAAGCGCCTTCCAGTCAAACTTTATTCTTTCTAACGTGAATGATAGTTTACCCTTGCGCCATTGCTTCTTTTCGCCAATTTTCATAACAACCACAAGATATGCTATAATGGTTATACATAGAGAAGCTAGGGGAGTTAATCCCCCCAGCTCACTTTGATGGAGAACTTGAAAATTAGAAGATTGATTTCGAACCCAACTTCTGTTTTCTTTGTTCTCTTTTTTCTATGTTTCCATTTCATATCAGACTCCTTTCGTTTGTTGTTAAGGGTGTTTCTTATCTCCCTTACATCTATTATAATACACTATATAGTGTATAAAGTCAATAGCTTTTTAGCATCAAATCAATTTTTCTCCGAAAAAATTCTTCGAAAAAGTGCTAGAAATTAAACAAAAGCAGATCCTCAACCTTAATCGGTTGAGGGTTTTTTGGGATTGCGAAGTTTCGCTTTTTTCACATAATAGTCGATACCTTCTTGCGAGATAATGTTTTCCCTACCAATGTGCATGATAGTGTCCTTATGAAACCAGTCTGGATGCCTTTTAAACATTTGGTTAAAATAGTTTGGTTGCTTTTCTAACTTTAAACTAGCGTCCTTAAAGGTGTAGAGGTACTCTCTAATTTCAGTAAGATTGCATTCTATTTTCATACTACCTTTTTTCCTTTCCAATATCACGTACTAAAAGAACTATAACAATCACATTGACAATTGATGATAAAAATTCGTTAGGCTTTCCTGCAATCGTTAGAACGAGACTGGCGACAACAAGTAAAAGTGCTACGATATAGATAGATTTCATTTTCATAATACTTCATGCTATAATGAACATATAGAGAGGGGCTAAGCCCCTCATGGTTAGTCGTCTGACTTGTTTTCTAGGATTTTCTTTAGTAGCCACACACTACTTAAGAATTTGAAAACGATGTCGACGGCTTTTTCTATATCTTCTAGCATTTCTTCAGCTCCTTTCTATATTTATATTATATACTCTAGAATATATTAAGTCAATAGTTTTTCAGCATTCCATCAATTTTTCTCCGAAAAAAGTCTTCGAAAAAGAACTAGAAATTAAACAAAAACAGACCCTCAGCCTTAATCGGTTGAGGTTTTTTCTGTTTGTAATTCGTTCTCTCTTTCAGCAATCAATTGTTTCATTTCCTGTAAGTCTTCAACCTTGGCTTTCTTTATAAAGGAACGTGCATTTCTTCTTCCGTTCATGTAGTTTCGATGAGCTCTTTTTTCTTCATCGGTACTGATTCTTTTTCTGTATTCTTGACTTGCTTTTATTTGAGACGAAGGCGTTTTGTAATCTGACATTTGCAGCAACTCCTATTTGATTAGTATTGTGATAAGTCTTAGTATCAGTGAAATGACACCAAGTACAACAGCAGCTTTCAGATAGCGTTCAGAGCGTTTACTCATTTTTCAAGCACCTCCATTTGTGCTATAATTATACCAGATAGAGAGGGGAGAAACTCTCCCTCTCTCTACTATTTTTTTATTTCGCTGACAGCTTCGATGATTGAGTCTATTACTTGTAGCGCTTGCGTCGCTAGGAGTATTAGTGCAACTCTTTCTTCGGTTGTCAGCTTTTTACGTTGTTTCCTTCGCCTTCGTCTCATTTTTTTCACCCCTTCCTTACTACACTTGCATTATAACGTATACGTTATAATGTGTCAATAGTTATTAGCATTTAATCAATTTTTATACGAAAAAAGTCTTTGAAAAAGAGCTAGAAATTAAACAAAAACAGACCTTCAACCGATTTGGTGCGCACCCCGTCAATAGGACAATGAAATAATATAAAAATTTTGTGGACTACTCATCCGATTAGATGGGTAGTTTTTTTTGATGTGTCTGGTGATCTACGCAGCTTTGTAGTAGTGATTGTGAAATTCCATTGGCGTCATTACCTGCAATTTTCGTTGGTAACGACCTGTATTATAGTATGTCATGTAGTCACGAATCATCGTGACAAGCTCCTCGC
>NZ_BJCC01000004.1 GCF_004309355.1 Enterococcus florum
TAAAAGAAAAAACTGTAGACAGCATCCATAAAATGGACTTTGTCTACAGTCTGAAACAGCTCGTCATGAGCTGTTTTTTTGTGAAACCATTTCCGAATCGATTTCATTTGTCCGTTCACTTGATTTTTTAAATCAGAATTCAAATAGCTGATTTATTGACTAAAAAAACGTATACTAGGAAACAGTACTTTTAAGGAGGAAGCTATGACGATCAAATTAGTAGCCATTGACATGGATGGCACTTTATTAAACGAGCAAGGAATGATTACCGACGCAGTTGCCGAGACAATTAAAAGAGCTCGAAAGCAAGGCGTTTATATTGTTTTATGTACAGGGCGGCCCTTGATGGGTGTGTTGAATTACCTGACTGATTTAGAGCTGGTCACATTGGATGATTTTGTGATCTCCTACAACGGAAGCCTCGTTCTCAACTCGAAATCAGGAGAAGTGATCTCAGAGTATGGCTTGAGTCGTCAAGATTATTTGGCAATTGACACATTGGCCCGGCAGTTGAATGTCCACCTGCACACTGTCAGTCGTGAGGCTATTTATACCTCGAATCGCGACATTAGTCGGTATACAGTCAATGAGGCTTTCCTAGTTGACATGCCTTTGAAATATCGGACACCCGAAGAGATCGCAGAACAAATTTCTGTGACCAAAATGATGATGATCGATGAGCCGGAAATCTTGGCAGACGCAATTGGTAAGATTCCACAGCATTATTTTGAACAATACACATTAGTGACAAGTGCTCCCTATTACTTAGAAGTTTTGAATAGAGAGGCTTCTAAAGGCGCTGCATTAAGAGAATTAGCCGCATATCTGTCGATCAATGCATCAGAGATTATGGCAATCGGAGATGCTCAAAATGACTTGTCAATGATCGAATACGCAGGGCTGGGTATAGCGATGGGCAATGCCACTGAAGAAATCAAAGCTGCTGCAGACCACATTGTAGCCAGCAATGCCGAAGACGGCGTAAAGGAAGCTATCGATCGTTGGGCGATGGGGAACGTTCTTTAAGCCATTCGATAACTAAGTACAAGGAGGCAGCAATGGAAAAATTAATGAAACCCGTCACGATTAAGGGTCTTACCTTAAAAAATCCAATCATCATGGCGCCAATGACTACCAAAATGAGTTTTTTTGATGGGATCGTGACACAAGATGAGATTGAATATTATGCGATGCGTTCAGGCCAAGTTGGTGCTGTGATCACGGGTGCAGCCAATGTTGAGCTCGATGGAAAAGGCTGGGAGGGGGAATTAGGTGTTTATGAGGACCGATTTATCCCTAAGCTAAGTAAACTAGCCGCTGCAATCAAGCGAAATGGTACCAAAGCAATTTTACAAATTTTTCATGGCGGACGGATGACCAATAGTCAAATTTTACGTGGAGCCCAACCTGTTTCTGCTAGTGCAGTTGCTGCAGAGCGGCCGAATGCTGAAGTTCCTCGCGCACTGGAAAGTCATGAGATCTTGCGTTTGATCCAAAGCTTTAAACAGGCAACCCAGCGAGCAATCGCGGCAGGATTTGATGGGGTCGAACTGCATGGGGCGAACACCTATTTGTTGCAACAATTCTTCTCTCCACATTCTAATCGCAGAGAAGATCAATGGGGTGGAAGTCTTGAAAACCGCTTCGCATTTATAAGAGAAGTCGTTGAGGCAACCACTTCTGTCGTCGATCGCGAAGATTTCATTGTTGGGTATCGTTTTTCTCCCGAAGAACTTGAGACCCCAGGAATCCGTTTTGAAGACACGCTGTTTTTAGTTGATCAATTGTCAGCTATGAAAATTGATTATCTGCACATTTCATTGAATCAATTTGATAAAAAGTCCCAGGATGAACACTATCAGGAACGTTCAATGATGGCCTATATTCACGAAAAAATTGACGGACGTGTGCCATTGATCGGTGTCGGCGGAGTCCAAACTAAAGATCAAGCAGAAGCACTTTTGGAGCATGCAGAAGCGGCCGCCTTGGGGAAAATCCTGCTGACTGAACCAAACTGGTACGCAAAGGTGACCAACGATGAGGAAAATCTTGTACGTCACGACCTTTCACGTTTTGATCAAGAAGAATTGCGTATTGGCAGCGGAGTGTGGGGCTTTTTAGAGAGCATGATGCCAAAACGTCTGCATTAGAAAATTATTAAGTTTATTTCATAAACCTATTGACACTTCTTCAAACTAAGTGTAGTATGTTAAAAAAATACATGTCATACAAAAGAGTAGTAACAGGATTTCTCCTTTTCAGAGAGCTGATGGTGCTGAGAATCAGTAAGGAAAATGGTGTGAATGGACTTTTGGACTGAGATTTTGAAAGCAAGTAGGGATCTCCGGGTACTCCCGTTACAGAGAAAGGCTGTTGCTAGACAGCTGATCGAGAGATGCTTTTTAAGCATATATTGAGGTGGCACCGTGGATTAACCGCCCTCAAACTGGACATTCGTCTGGTTTGAGGGCTTTTTTTATTTATTGAAATCAAAAACAAGAGAAGTAGTTTGGAAATGGAAAAGATACAGAAAGCTTCCAGTGATGAGAATGAAGCACTTTTCACCAAATGAATGGACTTGTTGGAGCATCCTTGAACAACAGTAGGGGATGACGGGTACTCCCGTTACAGAGGAAGATCGTTGCTAGACGGTCGAGAGAGATATACTTTTATCGAAGTATGTGTTGAGGTGGTACCGTGCGAAATGCGCCCTCAAGCTGGATGACCCTGTCCAGTTTGAGGGCTTTTTTCTTTGGAAAGGATGAAAAAATGAAAATCGTTAAACAATTAAGTGCAGACTGTGTTACCCCGGTTTCCTTGTATTTTCGGCTAAGCGGAGAATCGAAATGTTTGTTGGAGAGCATTCCTCGTGATTCTGAAAGCAATCGCTATTCTCTTTTGGCATTTGATCCAGTCCACCATATTCAGTTTATGGATGGGGAATTTCAAATCGATCACCATCGTTACACCTGTGAGGACCCCTTAAAAGAACTAGAAAAATATGTACTAAAGGATGAACGTATTGAGGGATTGCCTTTTGAAGGCGGTGCAATCGGGTATGTAGGATATGATATCGCTGCTATGTATGAGGAGTTAGGGAGGATTCCTGAGGATGTATTAGGCTTGCCAGACATGCAGTTTTACTTATTTGAAACGTTTGTAATCTATGACCATCAAAAACAGACGTTAAGTATTGTTGCCAGCGATCTTTACAGTCAATGTGGAAAAACTCAGTTAGACCGACGCATCCAGAGGATCGAAACGGAAATCTTCCAATTACAGGCAGCAGAAAATCAGCCCTTAGAACCAATTAAACTCACATTTACCAGTAATTTTACTCAGGATGAGTACGAAGCAATCGTGGAAAGAGCCAAACAGTATATTCGTGAGGGGGACTTGTTTCAAGTCGTCCCTTCACAACGATTGACGGCTGATTTCCCCGTGGACCCTTTCCAGTATTATCGTCATTTGAGGGTTACTAATCCCTCCGCCTATTTGTACTTTCTTCCTTTTTCGGATGTGACCGTAATCGGCAGCTCTCCAGAGAGCTTAGTGCGAGTGAAGGGAAATACCGTAACGACCAATCCGATCGCAGGAACCCGCAGAAGGGGAACAAACGAAATCGAAGACGATCATTTAGCAGAGGAATTGCTGGCAGATGAAAAAGAAATCGCCGAGCATCAAATGCTGATCGATCTTGGCCGGAATGATATTGGCAAAGTCTCCGAGATTGGGAGTGTACATGTTCCTTTGTTCATGACGATCGAACGATATCGCTTTGTGATGCACATCGTATCATTGGTCGAAGGAAAGCTAAGAAAGGATCAAACAGCGATGGACGCCTTGAAAGCCACCTTACCGGCGGGGACAGTCAGTGGTGCTCCTAAGATTCGCGCGATGACTCGAATTTACGAGTGGGAACCAGTCAAACGTTCCATTTATGCAGGTGCTGTCGGATATCTGTCTTGTGATAATCAAGCCGATTTTGCGATCGCGATCCGGACAATGGTCGTCAAAGATCAACAAGCGCATGTACAGGCTGGAGGAGGCGTCGTCTACGATTCAAATCCAACCAGTGAATACCAAGAAACGCTGCAAAAAGCCAAAGCCTTATTGGAGGTAGGAAAATGATTTTATTGATCGATAATTATGATTCATTTACGTATAACCTGGTGCATCAATTTGAGAGTGACCAACTAGTCGTTGCTCGAAACGATGATCCTGAACTGTTTGAACTGGCAGAACAGGCTGCCGGCATCGTCTTGTCTCCTGGGCCTGGAAAACCAGCAGATGCTGGACTGATGGAAGAAGTGATCCGCCGCTTTTACCGAGACAAGCCGATTCTGGGAATTTGTTTAGGCCATCAGGCGATCGGCGAGGTATTCGGCGGTAAGATCGTTTCAGCTCCTACCATCATGCACGGCAAGCGTTCGACAATCTTTTTTAAAACAAAGGGCTGCTTTAAGGAAATCCAGACCCCTTTAGAGGTGATGCGTTACCATTCCCTGATGATTGCCAAGGAGAGCTTTCCAGTTGAACTGGAGATCATCGCTGAATGCGACGACTGCATCATGGCATTGCAACACAAAAAATACCCCGTTTACGGGCTGCAGTTTCATCCAGAATCGATTGGTACCGAAAAAGGACAGCAGCTGATCGATCAATTTGTAAAGGAAGTAGGGAAAAAACATGCAAACACTATTTGAAAAAGTCTACCAGGGACAAGATTTAACAACTGATGAAATGACGACTATTTCTACAAATATTTTTGAAGGAAAATTGAGCGATACACAAATCAGTGCGTTGTTGATTGCCTTGAAGTTAAAAGGGGTAACTTCTGAAGAATTGACTGGTTTAGCCACCATTATGCAGGGAAAAGCAGAGAAAATGTTAACTCCTCCTAAAGGTGTGATGGACAATTGCGGCACTGGCGGTGACCATTGCAACAGTTTTAACATCAGCACAACAGCAGCTTTTGTTTTAGCTGGCGGTGGAATTCCAATGGCTAAGCATGGCAATCGGAGTATTTCAAGTCGTTCAGGCAGTGCGGACGTACTGGAAACGTTAGGTATTAGCTTAACGGTTTCACCAGAAAAAATCGACTATTTATTGCGAGAAGTCGGCATCGCCTTCTTGTTCTCGCCAGCGATGCACCCAGCTATGAAATACGTGATGGGTATTCGCCGAGACTTAGCAACTCCTACCATTTTTAATTTAATTGGACCAATCATCAATCCGTACCGATTGGATAACCAATTGATGGGGACCTTCGCAGGTGATTCTTTGATGGAAACAGCCGAAACCTTAGGAAAAATGGGCCGGGAAAAAGCCATTGTAGTTCATGGTGCCCATGGCATGGATGAAGCCAATTTAGCTGGAATCACTAATTGTGCGATTTATCATGAGGGCAACGTATCCAGCTTCTCCTTTGCACCAGAAGAATACGGCTTTAGGCGGGCACCTTTAGAGGCAATTGTTGGCGGAGAAGCGCTGCAAAACCGCGACATTTTATTGTCGGTTTTACGCAATGAACAATCTGTTTACTATGACACGATTTTATTAAATGCCGGCTTAGGTTTTTTAGCTAGCGGCAAAGTGGGCACTTTGGAAGCTGGAATTGCCGAAGCGAAACAATCCTTAGCTTCTGGAGCGGCAATGGATTGTTTACAAAAATTAGCACAAGAACAAAAGGCGGTGGCTTAATGGATTTTCTAGCAACGATTTTAGAGAAAAAAGCTGAAGAGGTAGCCCTGCTGCCAGAGCTGAAAGTACAAATAGAAACCCAGCGTCCATCGTTTTATCAAACAGTTAAGAATGCACCCGAAACGGTGCACTTAATCGGTGAAATCAAACGAGCTTCTCCTTCCAAGGGAGATATCAAAACAGACGTAGATATTTTGGCACAGGCTAAGGCGTATGAAGCTGGAGGTGTTAGTGCCATTTCAGTATTGACGGATGAAGTTTTTTTCAAGGGAACAATTGAAGATCTGAAAGAGGTTGCACAGGTGGTAAAGCTGCCGATTTTGTGCAAGGACTTTATCATCGATGAACGCCAATTGGTCCGTGCGAAAAACGCTGGAGCGAGTATTGTCTTACTGATTGTTGCAGCCTTAACAGAAGAACGCTTATCGGAGTTGTATCAGACAGCCAAATCACTTGGCTTAGAAGTGTTAGTGGAAACCCATAACCAACAGGAACTGGATGCGGCTCATCGGATCGACGCTCAAATCATCGGTGTGAACAATCGCGATTTAACTACCTTTGAAGTAATGATTGCTACGAGTGAGGCTTTGGCCCAACCGGAAAATGAACGAGTATACATTAGCGAATCTGGTTTTAAGACTGGTGAAGATGTTCAACGAATTGCTAAAGACTATCAAGCCGTTTTAGTAGGAGAAACGTTGATGCGCTCAGACAATATTGCAGAAAAAATCAAGGAATTGCGAGTGAAACGGACATGACCCGAATTAAAATTTGCGGATTGTCCACTCAAGAGGCAGTGGAAACCGTAGTAAATAGCGGGGCCGATTATTTAGGCTTTGTTTTTGCCAAAAGCCCCCGGCAGGTGACAGCAGAACTAGTAAAGAAAATCACTACAAACGTGCCAGCGGAGATGAAAAAAGTTGGCGTCTTCGTTTCACCTAGTCGTGATGAGGTAGAGACAGCTATTCAAGCTGCTGGTTTGGATCTGGTACAAATTCATGGCGAACCGCTAACCGAGGCGGTAAGTGTTCCGATCATTCGGGCCGTCAGCATTCGTAAATCGCAGACCTTGCCTGAAGCGGGAATTGAAGACTACTTATTATTGGATGCACCACCGACAAAATATATGGGGGGCAATGGGGAAGTTTTTGATTGGCAGGCGGTCAATCCGACTGAGCTGCCACAAGATAAGTTGTTTGTCGCCGGCGGTTTAACACCAGAAAATGTTGCAGCAGCCATTCAATACTTCAATCCCTTAGCAGTTGATGTCTCTAGCGGCGTTGAAACCAACGGAAAAAAGGACTACAAAAAGATAACTGCCTTTTGCCAAGCAGTGAAGGAGGAAACACATGTATCAGCAACCAACCACTAAAGGATTTTACGGAGAATTTGGCGGGCAATTTGTGCCTGAAACCTTAATGTACGCCGTGCAGGAATTAACCGAAACCTATGAAAGCTCTAAAACCGATCCTGAGTTTCAAAAGGAATTGGCGTATTATCTAGCTCAATATGTCGGTAGAGAAAATCCTTTGTATTTCGCGGAGCGTCTGACTGAGAAATTAGGCGGAGCCAAAATTTACTTGAAACGGGAAGATTTGAACCACACGGGTGCTCACAAAATCAACAACGCCATCGGCCAGGTCTTACTGGCTAAACGCATGGGGAAAAATAAAATCGTTGCCGAAACGGGCGCTGGACAGCATGGGGTTGCCACCGCAACCGCGGCTGCTTTATTTGGTATGGAATGTATTGTTTTTATGGGAGAAGTCGATGTCAAACGACAAGAGTTGAATGTCTTTCGCATGGAGCTTTTGGGGGCGAAGGTAGAAAGTGTAGTCTCTGGCAGTAAAACTCTGAAGGATGCCGTAAACGAGGCGTTAAGATATTGGGTATCCAATGTAGAAGACACCCACTACGTCATGGGTTCTGTTTTAGGTCCCCATCCTTTTCCGGAAATTGTGCGGGATTATCAGAGTGTGATCGGTAACGAAGCCCGCCGCCAGATTTTGGAGGCAGAAGAAAAATTGCCGGATGTGGCAATGGCCTGTGTCGGTGGCGGCAGTAACGCGATGGGATTATTTTATCCTTTTGTGGAAGATGAGGGTGTTCGCTTAATTGGTGTAGAAGCAGCTGGAAAAGGCGTTCATACCGATGAACATGCTGCTCCCATTACTCAAGGTGATATCGGAGTATTGCACGGCGCTCGGATGCACTTGCTGCAAGATGAGGATGGCCAAGTGATTGAAGCTTATTCTATCTCAGCTGGGTTGGATTACCCTGGGGTAGGACCAGAGCATTCCTATTTGTCCAGCATTAAGCGGGCAGAATATGTTACGGTTGATGACGAAGAAGCAGTAGAAGCTTTCCATTTATTGTCACGTGTAGAGGGCATTATACCAGCTTTAGAAAGCTCGCATGCCATTGCGCATGTGATGAAGCTGGCACCGCAAATGGAGAAAGATCAACTCATCGTCCTGTGCTTATCAGGTCGCGGGGACAAAGATGTTCAGCAAATCAAAGATCGGATGGAGGCAGCAAAATGAAAACCTTAACCACCTATTTATGCAAAAAGGCAGAGAAGCAAAAGCTGTTTGTTCCTTATATTATGGCTGGGGCACAGGGACTTGGTGCATTGACAGAAGAAATCACGATGCTGGCGAAAAACGGCGCTGCTGCGATTGAGCTGGGGGTTCCTTTTTCCGACCCAGTAGCAGATGGGCCGATTATCCAAGAAGCTGGGTTGAGAGCATTAGAACGAAAAGTGACGTTAAAAAAAATAATCGAGCGTTTGCAGAACTTTGATTCGCCCGTTCCATTGATTTTGATGGGGTATACGAATTCCTTTTTCCACTATGGATTAGAAAAGTTAGCTGAGGATTTAGCAAATACGGATGTTAAAGGTTTTATCATTCCCGATTTGCCGTATGAGCATCGTGATTTGGTATTGCCGGTTTTTGATCAAGCTGATTTGGCATTGCTTCAGCTGATTTCTCTGACTAGTCCTAAAGAAAGGATCAAAACCTTGCTTCAGGCAGCAGAAGGGTTTGTTTATGCAGTGACCATCAACGGGACAACAGGCACCGGGAAAAATTACCGAGATAACTTGGATGAGCACCTTGCTGCGATCACAGCAGAAAGCAAAATTCCTGTATTGGCGGGATTCGGCGTCTCTGAGCGAAGCCACGTAGAACGCTTTAACGCATGCTGCGACGGTGTTGTAGTTGGGTCAAAAATTGTTCAAAGTTTATATGAAGAGGGGATAAAGGAGACTGGAAAATTTGTGGCTTCCCTAACGACCCCAATGAAGCAAGCAGACGCGGTGTAAATGAAGACTGACCATTATGGACGGACGAGGCTGTGACAGTGATGTCACAGTCTCTTTTTGTGCAGTGGTCAATTGAAATTGTGCCATTTAGGACTGAAATCAGACTGTTTTGGAAAGAATACACGATTTCGACAAATGACAGGTACAATAAAAGAAAAAAGCAAAGGAGAAAATCAAAATGAAATTCAAGCTCATCATTATTTACTCAATTAGGGACTACAACAAGAACAAAGAAAAAGATGGACACTTCCCTCATGACGGCGTTGTCATCAATGCATTAATCAACGCAAATAATGGTACCAATTGTGTCGCAGTAGGATTTGAAAACTAGAAAGCTTGAAAGAAATTGCTGGAAAAGTGTGGGATGTACTGATAAAAATGGATTCAAAGTGAAAAGTAGCAGGTTTTGCTTATGACAGCCGGGTAAACTACAGTTCATACAAACGACAGTAAAACGGTCTATTAAACATCTTACGTATCTTCAATCATGTGATCCGCCCCTCTTGACAAGGCAAAAAACAGTTGCTTTTGTCAGGAGGGTGTTTGCGGAGAAGCCTATGCAAAAATTCAAACTAAATTTATCATTGTCTCTTTATGTAGCGAACAAAACATTTTTTACTAATACTACATTAACTTTCAAAAATTTCATTAAAAGTTAAAACCAACTATCACTTTGCTCTTCATTTTGTTGGTGCTATAGTAGAGAAAGAACGATAGAAGGAGTGTCTCAGCATGAAAAGAAGAACAGGTTCTTGTACGACGATCTTAGTGGGAAAACAAGCCTCGATGGACGGATCAACGATTATCGCCAGGAATGATGATGGCCATGAAGCTTTGGATCCTCAGCGTTTTGTCGTAGTGACTCCAGAAAAACAACCGAAGCAGTATCAATCTGTAATCAGTCAGGTTTCGATTGAATTACCAGAGGATCCGTTGCAATACACCTCGATGCCTAACGCAATTTTAACTGAAGGCATTTGGCCTGCGGCGGGGATTAACAGTGCAAACGTCGCAATGTCTGCTACAGAAACCATTACCACGAACCCTCGAATTTTAGGCCTTGATCCTTATGTGGAAAACGGTATTGGAGAGGAGGATCTGGTTACTTTGGTTTTACCTTATATTCACAGTGCCAAAGAAGGAGTTAAAAGGTTAGGAATGTTGCTGGAAACATATGGTACCTATGAGTCAAACGGCATCGCCTTTTCTGATCAGGAGGAAGTGTGGTGGCTAGAGACGATCGGCGGACACCATTGGGCTGCAATCCGTATTCCAGACGATGCGTATGTTGTGGCGCCAAATCGGATGAATATCGATGCATACAGCTTCGATTCTGAAGATACTCTGTATTCAAAGGATCTGCCTGAAATGATCGAGACCTATCACCTGAATCCAGATTATGACGGAATCAACCTGCGGCATATTTTTGGGAGTGCTACGAGTAAGGATACAGTCTATAATAATCCACGGGCGTGGTACGGACAAAAATACTTCACTCCTGAGATGATCCAAGACCCAATGGATCAAAACCTGCCTTTTATCTGCTATGCGAATCGAAAAATCTCGATTGAAGATATCAAATGGGTCTTGAGTTCTCACTTTGAGAATACAGTTTTTGATCCTTATGGAAACGGCACCGAAGAGCAAAAGAAATTGTTTCGTCCAATTGGCATTAACCGCAACCACAATGTGCACATTTTGCAGCTGCGAAATGATGTTCCTGCGGAAATCGCTGGTATCCATTGGTTGGCTTATGGTGCCAACACCTTTAACGCAGTCGTCCCCTTCTATGCCAATGTTGCGGATACACCCGCAAGCTACCGAGACGCTGACGGAACCTTCGATCTAACGAAAATGTACTGGCTCAGTTGTACAACGGCTTTGCTCGGTGACAGCAACTATAGCATGTATGCAGATTTTCGTAATACCTTCGAGCTGCAGGCGATGGCGGCATTTCGTGAGATTCAGATCAAAACGGATCGGGAGGCGATGCAGCAGGCAAATATCCAAGCATTTTTGGAAAAAGCCAATGCACAGCTCGCCGAGATTTCGTTGCAGCGTGCGACTAAATTGCTAGGCGATATGGTTATCTACGGGTCAAATCATATGAAATTGCGCTATAACTTAAACGACTAAAGCAAACAGCCAGGCTGAGGATTTCGGCCTGGCTGCTTTTATGTCGAACAATCATCAATCAGTATGTTTTTCTAAAAACTTCTTCAACTGCCCTTCGTTCATCATGTGGACTGTTTGGAATTTTCCTTTATAATAAATTGCCCAGTTGTTAAAGATACCAGGCAGTGCTTTGGCTTTCTCCAAACTATCGACCGGAATGGTGGTTAAAGGGATTGCATTGGCTTCACAATAAGCCGTCACTTCCTTCAGTCCGTTCGGGATAAAAGGGCATTGCATGCCATAAAAAATCGTCAATTCTTGGTTATTGATTTTTTGGTTGTGCGCACTTTCGGCAAACTGAGGGGTGGTGCCATCGAAAGACAAGGCCAGCAGCTCATAATCTCCGTCCAATGTATCTACTGTTACGAAGCCATATTTTGCCATAAATTGTTTATCCGTTAGAAAAGGTGTTTTCTTTTTTGAGCTGATGACACAAACGCCTGATTTGTTGCGAGCCTTGGCATCCTCAATGCAATCGTTCACTAAGTTTTTGGCATGTCCTTGACCTTTGAATTTTCCGGAGACCCAAAGACAGTAAATATAGATATAATTTTCACCGATAACAGGAACCCATGCACTTTCTAAAGGTGCATATTCAATAAAAACCTTGCCATTTTCGTTCAGCTTTCGAAAAACATGTCCTTCTTGGATTCGTTCTGCTAACCAAGCACGTTTCACATCCACGCCCTGTTGATGCTTTTGTCCGGCGATCGCACAGCATAGATGCTCCTTTTTGATCGTTTCATCAGTTAATGTGAGATAATTGCTCATAAGAAAACCCTCTTTTTGCTTTTCATTTTATCATGAGGAGAAGTCTTTTAGTAGGCCATACTTAACTAAACTTTGTATGAAGGAGAGGACACACACCCTGGGACATGGTATGATGAGTAAAATGATTCAGACAGGAATGACGATGGATGAAAGTGACGATCAAGGAAATTGCTGAGCTTTCAGGGGTTTCGGTGACGACTGTTTCTCAAATCATGAACAATAAAGGTGGAAGATTCAGTGAAAAAACCAGAAACAAAGTCCTGAAGGTCATTGAGGAAAATGAGTATGCGCCAAATTATTTTGCTTCAAACATCATTTTGAAAAAATCAAAAACCATTGGTGTGATCGCACCTTCTGCCTCGGAACAATTTACCAGCGGGATTTTGAAAGTATTGCGTGATGCGTTGCAGAAGAGCGGCTACTATCTGATTATTTGCGAGTCCGATCACCAGCAGGAAAGAGAAACAGCCTTATTGAAAAAGCTGAATCAGTTAGGTGTTGAGGCAATCGTTTTTTTCACAGCCAATCGGTATTCTCAGGAAGTGATTCAGCAGGGAAAATATCTAAAAACCCCAGTTTTGTTTGTAGACCGAGGCTTAAATCAAGGATACTATGGCTCGATCTTAGTGCAGGAAGAGGCTGGTGCGTATCAAGCTACGCAATGGCTGATTCAAAGAGGCAATCAGCGAATTGCTATTTTGACTGACAATGCCACGACCTATCAATTGAACGAGCGCTTTTTAGGTTATCAACGAGCGTTGGAGGAAGCGGGGATTTCATTTTCGGAAGAACTGGTATGTAAGATTCCTCTGACGATCGAAGGGGGCTATACAGGTACAGAACAGTTGATGCAGATGCCTTCTGCAGCTACCGCGATTTTTTGTGTTGACGACATGGTGGCTCTAGGCTGTTATCAAGCGGTCTATGATCTAGGGAAACGATTGTATCAAGAGATAGACATCGTTGGATTTGATGGGGGAGAGATCACTGATCTTGTTCGCCCAAGAATTCGGACGGTTCGGCAACCCTTGACTCAGTTTGGCATCCTCTTGGCAGAAAAAATCAAAAAGGTCACCCAATACCCAAATGAACGGATCGGGGATGTTTTATTGGATACGGTATTCGAAGAGCAGCCTTAAAACTCACTTCTAATAAACCCTCACCGGAAACAGCCGTTTATGTTCTGTTTCCGGTGAGGGTTAGTTTTTATTCAAAGGCAGTTCTTAGATCCTTTGAAAGATTTTTCAATTCTGATTTACTTTCTTCACGAGCTTCAATCAGGTCTTTTTTGATTGATTGTTTGCTACGGTTAAGGCCTTCTCGACTATTTTTCAGTTCTTCTTTGAGGTCCTCTTTGTCTGACTTCAACTCCTGCTTCAATGCAACCATCTCACTGCGAACCTCAGTCTTCCAAATTGGTTGAAACGCATAACGATTGACTACCATCAAACTTAGACAGGCTAGCCCCAACAACAAAACCGTAATATCTAACGCATTCTTTCTCATCCCCGAATCCTCCTTGGTTATTTATCTACCGAATCGTTTCTACTCATTTATCATAAAAGAGTTTTCCATAGATAGCGTCCAACTTGAGACCTATTTTCTTCTAGGCAATAGGACTTGATCTCAAAGGAGTGGGGAAACAGTTAATTCTGGATGACTTCTCGAATAGCTTCTCCAAGACGCTTCATTCCTAAGTCGATTTGTTCTGCTGGCATATTGGAATAATTGAGACGGAAGGTTCCGGGAACGATCTCCTGACAATAAAAGGGTTCTCCTGGAACAAAGGCCACATTGTTTTGAATACAACGATCAAAAAGGTCCTGCGTACTGTCAATACCGGGAACTTCGATCCAAATAAACATACCGCCTTCAGGCCGGCTGTAGGAAACAGTTTTGGGAAAATACTTTTTGATAGCTTGCATCATTACATCTTTTCGTTCTTTATACAATGCTGTGATCTTTGCGATGTGCTCAGCAATATCGTTGTTTTCAAAGAAGGCTGCAACGATGTATTGCGAAAGGATATCAGAATGTAGATCTGCGGATTGTTTCAGTCGTTTATAGTTGCTGATCAATTCTGACGGTGCGATCACCCAGCCTAAACGCAATCCTGGAGCGAGAATTTTGGAAAACGTACTAGTGTAAATGACATGGTCAGTTTCGTCGAATGATTGGATCGCAGGCAGTGGTGTGCCTTCAAAACGAACGGCACCATAAGGGTTGTCCTCCAATACAAGAACATCGTATTGTTGCGCCAGCTGCGCTATTTTTCTCCGGCGTTCCAATGACAAGGTACGTCCGGTAGGATTCTGAAAATTCGGGATCGTATAGATCAACTTTGCTTTCGGATTGGCTTGCAGCGCAGCTTCTAATTGATCCATCTTCATCCCATCTTCGTCCATTTCTATGCCGACCAGGTGTGCGCCATAGGACTTAAAAACATCGATCGCACAAAGATAGGTTGGTTTTTCTACAATCACGGTATCTCCTGAATCAAGAAATAACTTAGCTGTAAGATCCAATACCTGCTGAGAACCAGTCGTAATCAAAATTTGCTCCTCGTTGGTAGTGATGTCATCGAGGGTAGCTCGTGCTGCCACCACTTTGCGAAGTTCAGGAATTCCTTGAGATCCACCGTATTGCAGGGCGGTCATGCCTTTAGCTTGAAAGACTTGATTCACTGCCGTTTGAATTTCTTTTACCGGAAACAACTCTGGTGCAGGAAGTCCTCCAGCAAAAGAAATAATCTTCGGATCAGCTGCCGCTTTCAAGATTTCTCCTACGGCATCTGTATCTGTGTTCGGCGTTTTTGACGAATAACGATAGTTCATTGGATCCTCTCCCTTCAAAAATAAAAAAATGATTATAAAAGATAGTATAGTCTAACTTCCGTTTTTAATATAGGCTTTTTTGTTCTTTGATAAAAGTCGTTACCTGCATTTCAAGATATCTATTTTAAACGATAACGTTACCGTAGAAAAAGCGATTCGTTTGTAGTAAGATTTTTATAGAAGATGTCAGACAATAAAAAATGGAGGGATAACGATGGCAAAAGAAAAACGTTTCGTAAGGATTTATTCTCAAGGAGTCACTGATATGGTTACTATTTTGGTTGATCGAGAAACGGGTGTGAACTACCTGGCTACAAAAATGGGGTATGCAGGAGGATTAACCCCTTTGCTGGATAAAAACGGGGAACCTGTGATTACACCGATCAATCAGATTCCTGAAGAGTAACAGAAGATTTCAATGAAACAAGCCTCTCTTATTTTTTAGGTAAGAGAGGCTTGTTTTGCTTATGAAAATCCTTTATCTTGTTGGAATTCGTTTCGTGAAGGATTGCCTGCACTTCGAAAGATTTCAGAAGATTGCAGATCATAAACACAGGACCAGACGGTATCTTTCCCTGTTGAGCGATCATATTCACACATAAAGCCAAACTTGCCAGACAACAGCTCCTGCGATTGTTTCAGATCAATCGTTTCAAGATTTTCTGACAGATAGTGAGTCATCGTATGGTAACGTTCTTCTGCGAACCAGGTATCCTCAGGAAGACGATTGAATGTCTTCATCTCTGGTAGATTAAACATATTTGTGGCGATCAAACAGTCTTGTTCTTTTTCTAGTCGGCGAATCGCCATTTTATCAGGACTAAGCTCTACTAAGATTCCTTGTTGCTGTGCATCACCGATCACTAACGTACCAGAACCGACATGAGGGATCTGCGTGATCAACACTATGGCATCATCCACTGACTTGCAGCGCTCCAAAACGAGGCGAAGCAGCATTCCGACGTTGATTCCTGGCTGGACCTTATAGGGTGCGACAGAGGTCAGCGCGATCGCTAAGCCGTATTGATTGATGCCATCCTCCATTTCTACAAAAGCAGTAGTGTTGCCTAAAAAGTCGTAGTGTCCAGCATCATCAAAAGAATAGCGGATGTTCATACATCGTTCTTCCGTTATTGTCAGGAAATCACTGTTGCGGCCTAAGAAAACCCCCGATTTATTTCGTACAAGAAAACTAGAACAGTGGGGTTCTTCGGGCATAAGGCAGTACATCCCAAAAAGAACGGACTGCAATCTTTTCACTGAAATCTCTTGTCCGTCAGCAATTCCTTGAATCTCGGCTAAAATATCGGGGCAAAACCTTTGATAAAATGGCAAACAGGTCTCAACAAATTGTCTTCGTTCCTCGGTCTCTTGAAAAGGGACACTTTCCATCAGGTGTATCTTGTTTTGTTTTAACATCCTTCCCCATTTTTGCCCAATGGTGTAATGGTTTCCTTGAAATTGTAATTGCTGCATCTTTTTCCTCCTAATTTGTATTAGGATGTCGACGTCCTTGAAGTCAGTCTAACGGAATAAAAAATGAGATGCAATCAAATAAAATGAGAACTTTTTTCAATTTTTTTCTTTTTAGCTTGTTGACTTTCACGCGACGTAACCCTTTAAACTAGAGAAAAAGGAGGGGAAGAAAATGGATTCAATCAATTTAAAAATCATAGATAGCTTGTCGTTTTATAAGAGATGTATAAAACAAGGATGCACAGAAGATGAGTTTCGCTATGCACTTATGAAGCCTGTAGAGACGATGTGGAAATACCTTAATGCACCTTTGCAGGCAACTATTCCAGGCGGCTATGATGTAGTGATGGCTTCCGAGATGTTGGGTATTTGGACACCGCGAAAATCCGTCGATTTAATCGAGCCGCACATCACCAATTTAGAAGCCACTGGTATTTTTTCGAAGGCTTCTGACGTTATTCGTGAAGGTGTCCAGCGGTTTGCAGCTATCGGCTATCAAATACCGTTGACTGAGATCGTACTTAATATTTTATTGGGAGATTCAGAAAATGGTATTTTGATGGCTAGTCAGGGCTACAGCGGATTCGCGGGTATTCCTGGCTATATCGTGCTGTTAGTCGTGCCAAATGCGTTTAACCAAACAAGATTAGAGTCTGCATTGGCCCATGAATTCAATCACAATGTCCGGTTCAGTTATCAGCCCTTTCATCACGGTGATATCACCGTCGAAGAATATTTAGTAATCGAAGGATTGGCTGAGGTTTTTGCGGAGGAGTTGTTTGGGATCGAAAAACGAGGACCATGGGTACAGGATTATGACCAGGAAGAGATGGCCTACACGATTGAAGTAATGAAGGATGGCCGATCCGCTAAAGGATTTGACCAAGTATCTGCCTATATGTATGGAGACGAAGTGGCTCGTGAACAAGGGTATCATCCAGTTGGACTTTCACGAAATGCAGGCTACACGATCGGTTATCACTTGGTAAAAGCCTATTTAAGAAATACTGGTCATACCATTGAACAAGCAACTCTTACACCAAGCGAAGTAATTGTGAAGGAGTCAAAATTATTCGAGTAATTGACTTAATTCAAGACATCAGTTCAAGACATCAGTTCAAGAAGATCTGATGTCTTGGATTTTACAGGTATCAATCAAATCGACATAGCCTTTTTATCGTATTGGCATTGCGAATCGTAACATGTGGGTTCACAGAGGAGCTGGCAATCTTTGACCAGCGAGCCCTAGAAAAGGTTTCTCATGGAGCGGACCAAAAGAAGATTTCCTCGCAGCGTGCGATTTTTTCATAGTCTGGTTTTATATCACCAATAACCTCCATGACCTGTGATGCTTGCATAGGCGGGATCACAAAAATGACGTAGTGGATCGTATCGTGTGCAACGTCCCACCACTCTGGTGTGGTATCCACTAAACCCTGAAGTTTTTTCAATGAAAGAACCATCACAGGAAGCTCTAACCCAAAATGCTCAGAGATCGCAGTCTGACAAAGCGAGATCAGCTGCGGTACATCGTCGCTCTCACTTGAAAAAATAAGATAGCCGCTATTGATGTACGTAGATACGTCAGAAAAGCCAAGCTCTTCAAATAGTGCTTTAAGCTGCGGCATAGCTAGTTTATTTTTTCCGCCTACATTTATCCAGCGTAGCAAAGCTACATATCTTTTCAGTTGGATCCGCTCCTTTTTAAAGGTTTATTTCCTATCAAGTACTATTCATTTTTTTCGTTTGATTTGCAAAATCATAATAGGCCGGCTTGCGATCGTAAAAAAGCTGCAGGCCAAAGTGGGCATCTTGAATAATCTCAGGGAAAAGTTCTGCATTTAAACAATAGTGATCCCTTTGCAAATGATGCCAAAAAAGATAGGTACCGCAAACAGCATAGAAAGCCCGCTCCATCCCTTCGCTGGAAAAGTAGGTGGTTACTGAGGCTGAGTCAAGTTCAACTATCACGTTTTCGCTAACTTCGGGATCGACTGCCATAACAGGACCTGCGTTCATTTTTCGACACATGTGACAATGACAGCTGTATACAAAATTCCCATATTTTTTACCGCCAGATGATGTTTTCCACGCAAACAAGTTCCAGTAATCGTATCCATACAAACCTCCACGTTTTTCCTTTATCATACCATTGACATTGATCTACTGAATATAGCGAAATATTGGAATCTCCCACTTCATTTCTTAAAATGCCAAATTTGATGTGGTATGATAGAGAAGAGAAAAGACAGAGAAAGTTTGCAAAGGAGAAGCCTATGAATTCGGAAGCCAGAAGAGATCTGATCATTAAGGAATTAGAGGAAAATCATACCGTTAAAATTTTAGAATTGAGTCAACAGTTGAAGGTAACTCGTGAAACGATCCGCAAAGATCTTTACTATTTAGAGAAAAAAGGTCTTATTAAAAAGGTTCACGGAGGAGCTGTTTTAGAGATAAGCAATCAGGAGACCGATTATGAAAAACGCAAAAGCGAATTTCACGATGAAAAGCAGACGATCGCCAAACGAGCAGCTGCCTATATTGAAGAAGGAGATACAGTCTACTTGGATTATGGAACGACAACCTTGGCACTTGCCAAAGAAATTGCAAAGATGAAAAATATTACCGTCGTAACGAACACTATCCCAATCGTCAATCTGCTTTTGAAAAATAAATCGATCCAACTGATTATGCCTGGGGGAATCGTCAGGAACAATGAATCTTCTTTATATGGTCCTTTTGCTTCTAACAATATCAAGGAGATCTATGTTTCAATCGGCTTTTTTGGATGCAGCGGCATTGATTTGGAACGAGGGCTGACTTCGCACCATACAGGAGAAAACGTTGTTTCCAAAGAGATGATCGAACACAGTCAAACAACGATCATCCTCGCGGATCATAGTAAATTTGGAACAGTGGCCTTTAATAAGACCGCGTCTTTTGATCAAATCGACATCGTAATCACCGATCGATCTAGAAGTAAAGATGAACAACAGCAATTTGCGCAACAAGGGGTGGAACTTATCGACCATCATATAGAAGAATGAAAATAAGCAGTGCGCAATTTGCGCACTTTTTTGCGTTAAGTTTGCTAAATGCAAAGTTTTTAGTTGCAAAAGCCAAAAAATGTGTTATTATAATGTTAACGGTTACAGAGAATAAGACAGAAAGCAGGAACGGTGATGAAAAAAGTGATTGTAGCATGTGGCGGAGCAGTAGCAACGTCAACAGTGGCCGCCAATAAGATTCGCGAATTGGCGAAAAGAGAAGGAATTCCAGTCGAAGTCAGTCAGTGCAGAGTAAACGAGTTGGAATCCAAAAAGGATGGCATTGATCTGATTGTCACAACCGCAAAAGTAAAAAAGGATTATGGCGTACCAGTAATACACGGAGTAGCCTTTGTTTCAGGGGTAAACATTGAAGCAACAGAACAAAAGATTTTGGATGTACTGAAACAATAAGCGGAGGAGTGATCCTTCGTTTATTGTTTTAACAGCAGAAACTGTCTTTATATTAGTGAATTAATTAACAAACAACAACTCAAGCAGGAAAATCATGTTCTTTTTGTCTGTTGTTTGTTTGGAAAGGGGAAAAGATGAATTCAACAGAGCGAAAAGAATATATCCTTGATTCATTGGATACGAATCGATCAGTAAGGATCAATGAATTGAGTAAAAATCTCAAGGTTACGAGAGAAACGATTCGTAAAGATTTGTATACTCTCGAGAAGGAAGGTATCATCAAAAAAGTTCATGGTGGCGCTGTTCTTGATAATCAAACAGGGGAGACCGATTATGAAAAGCGTAAGATCGAGCGTTGGCATGCCAAAGAAAAGATTGCAAAAGCAGCCATCCATTATATCGAGGAAGGCGACAGTATTTATCTCGATTATGGAACAACAACATTGGCATTAGCAAAAGAGATATCCCAATTGAAAAACATCACTGTTGTCACGAATACGATTCCTATCATAAATACGCTGCTCAAAAACGATGCGATCGACATCATTATCCCAGGAGGAATGTTGCGCAACAACGAATCTTCTTTGTTTGGACAATTTGCATTAAATAATATGTGTGAAATTTACGTAAATCTTGGTTTTTTCGGCTGCAGCGGGATAGAGAGCAGAGCAGGGATCACCAGTCATCACATGGGGGAGGTGCAGGTTTCTAAGCAAATGATTCAACAAAGTCAAACCAATATCGTTTTGGCAGATCAAAGCAAGTTCGGAAATATGGCATTCAATCGTACAGCTTCTTTTGATGAAATCGATATTGTGATCACTGACTGTTTATCCGATGAGGCTAGAGAAAACGATGCGTTAGCCGAACATGGCATAGAATTGATCTCGGCGGAATAAAAAAGCAACTAGTCCAATCTTCATGACTAGTTGCTTTTTATTGTTTGCTATGTTCATTTGTACTTTTGAACTTCCAATGAATGGTAAATAGCATCGATGTCTTTTTGATTTAACTCAGGATACCAACTTAAAACATTTGCAGTAGAATAACTGATCGCTTTTTTGAGAGTGGTCAAAGCATCACTTTGCAAACAATTATATTTCACTAAGCCACCAAGAAAAAAGTCACCACAAGCAATAGGATTTTTCGCCTGAACCTGTTTTGCTTGAATATGAAAGATCTGATCCTCCATTTTTGCAATGATGCCCTTCGCTCCTAAGGTGATGATAAAAACAGGGATATCTGTCGTCCTTTCTGACTTTAACAATTCAACATAAGACTCGATCGTATCCAATGTCAAATCCGGAAACAAATCAAGAATTTCTTCATCATTGATCTTTATGGCATATGGTTTCGCTTCATAGGCATGAACTAATGCTTGACTGCTGGTGTCAACAAAAACGTTCACGTCCTCATCTCGAAAGCCTTTAATAAAGTCAGCAATGTACTCTGCTGGCATCCCCTTCATCAAGGAACCGCTGAACACCACAACGTCTTTCTTATGAATTTTCTTTTTTAAATTTTCCGTGAATTCTTCCAATAGCATAGGATTCAAATCAAAGCTGTTCTCATAAATCGGATAAGTATCTCCTAGATGGGTATCCATAATAATGTTGCAAACTCGAGTATTTTTGTCGATTCTAGTTAATTCGACTTTTGTTTTATTGGCATTCGCCAATTCTATTAGCAACTCACCGTTTCGTCCACCAGCGATCGTATGGACACAGAAATCAACATCAGGGGACTCAAATCCGATAGCATAAGCGACATTGAAACCTTTTCCACCAGCAAACTCTTTTAATTCATAGGGCCTATTTGGCTTTTCTTTAACAAAGCCATCGATCAAAAGAGTTCGGTCGATTGCAGGATTGGGACAAATCAAATGTATCATCAGATGCAACTCCTTGCCTTTTTTTGTCAATAATAGCATTTAGGCAAAATTAAAGCAATAAAAACAGGGAAACAAGCGTGCTTTTTTGCTTATATACGGATAATGAAAAATATTATTCTAAAAAAGCAAACAAAAGTATTGCAAACGCCAAAAAATGTGCTATGATGATGTTAGCGATTACAACGGAAGAATGAAACATTCGATTAGCAATCATTGTATTTTCGTTAGTCGAAGGGAACCCTTTCGCCAACAAAACGCAAATCGTTGCAAACAGACAAAGGAGGAAAAAAATGATTACCAAGGAGTTCATGTATTGTCGTTACAGTGTGAAGGACAAAGAGGAATTGTTTGACCGTTTGACAAAAGACTTGATGGCTAAAGGAATTGTCAACGAAGGATTTTCTCAGGCTTTGAAGGATCGAGAAGCAGAATTTCCTACAGGCTTGCCAGTCAAACACGGTGTGGCGATCCCACATACAGATGGGTCGTTGGTCAACTCGGATCAATTGATTTTCGCTACATTGACTGAGCCGATCGTATTCAATGAAATGGGTGGAGACGATGAGGATACGATTAATGTAAATGTAGTCGTCTTGTTGGCAGTCAAAGATGGTCAAAAACACTTAACGGTTTTACAGAATCTGATTGAAGCGCTGCAAAAGGAAGGGTTTGTCGATCAGCTGGTTGATGCAAACGACGAAGAAGAGATGTTAAAAACAGTCAATAGTTTTCTATAAAAGAAAGGAAAGATAAAAATGAAAAAAGTAATTGTAGCATGTGGTGGAGCAGTAGCAACTTCAACAGTGGCGGCGAACAAAATTCGTGAATTGGCAAAAAAGGAAGGAATTCCAGTAGAAGTCACACAATGTCGAGTAAATGAGTTGGAATCAAAAAAAGAGGGTATTGACTTGATCGTGACTACGGCAAAAGTAAAAAAAGATTATGGGGTGCCTGTGATTCATGGTGTGGCGTTTGTTTCAGGAGTGAATATCGAAGCAACAGAACAAAAAATTCTGGATGTATTAAAAAAATAATTATTGGAGGAAATAATCATGGGAGTTATTCAATATATTGTTGATTTAGGTGCAAGCGTAATGCTACCGATCGTCATCTTGATTTTAGGTTTACTGTTAGGGCAAGGAATCGGAAAATCATTAAGAGCAGGTATTACGATCGGTATTGGATTTGTTGGGATTAGTTTGGTCATCAGTTTGCTGACAGAGAACTTAGGAGCAGCGGCTGAGGCGATGGCAGAGAATTTTAATCTTGGATTGAATGTAGTAGATTTGGGTTGGCCGGGAACATCACCGATGGCGTGGGCTTCTGATCTTGGTTTGATTGCTATTCCAGTAGCAATTGCCGTGAACATCATCATGTTGGTATTGAAAATGACTCGAGTAGTCAATGTAGATATCTGGAACATTTGGCATATGGCATTTACCGGTGCAATCGTTCAAACAGCAACAGGCAGTTTTTACATGGGTATCTTAGGTGTTGTCGTTCATGCGGTGTTGGCTTACAAACTTGGAGATATGTTTGGATCAGTCACTGATGAGTATTTCGGATTGGAAGGCATTTCGATTCCTCACGGCTCTTCTGCATACATGGGTATTTTTGCAAAACCAATCGATGATTTGATTGAAAGGATTCCGGGACTTAATAAAATTAACATTACTTCAGAAAAAATCGAATCTCGTTTAGGTGTTTTGGGACAGCCTACCATCGTTGGCGCATTTCTTGGTTTAATTATTGGTCTATTGGCTGGCTATAACTTTGGGGATTCAATGCAGCTGGCAATTCAAATGGCGGCTGTGATGGTCTTGATGCCAATGGTTGTTAAATTGATTATGGAAGGCTTGATCCCTATTTCAGAAGCTGCCAGAAATCTGTTGGATAAACATTTTAAAGGCAGTGAATTAAAAATCGGGTTAGACCCAGCACTGCTTTTGGGGGATGCACAGGTCATTGCAGCAAGCTTGATTTTTGTTCCACTCACTATTTTGATAGCGGTAATCGTACCAGGCAACCAAGTATTACCTTTCGGTGATCTGGCAACTATCGGGTTCTTCATTGCAATGGCTGTTGGGGTACACAAAGGCAATTTATTCCGTACATTGATCTCTGGCTCAGTGATCATGTTTATGACGATTTGGATCTCCAATCAAATGATCAATCTACAAACATTGTTAGGACAAAATGTCGGACTGGTTGGTGCTGGTGAACGGGTTTCTTCGCTTGACCAAGCAGGAAGTCCAATCACTTATCTGCTGGCAAATGGCTTGACTTTTGAAATGGGCTTAGGATTCTTTGTCATCTTGACACTGTATATTGCAGCCTTTGTATACACGTTTATCAAATACAAAAGAAATACCTTGTATGTAGAAGTGGATGAAGTTGAAGGAGATGAAACTGGTGAAAGCTTTAGTAGTAACCAAGAAGCATAAACTGGAATTACAGGAAATTGAAAAACCAACGGTTGTTTCAGGCAAAGTTTTAATCAAGGTTGCCTATTGCGGAATCTGCGGTTCAGACCTTCCAAGATATTTCGACGGAGGGGTGCATGCCTTTCCTCAAGTATTAGGACATGAATTTTCTGGTGTCGTTGTAGAAGTCGGAGATAAGGTTACAAATGTAAAAAAAGGGGATAGAGTTGCTGTTGCTCCGCTTGTTCCTTGCGGAAATTGCGAGAATTGTCAAAAGGGAGAACCAGCAATGTGTGCCTACTACAGCTTCATCGGCTCTCGCGAACAAGGAGCAATGGCGGAATATGTCGTTGTTCCAGAAAAAAATTGTGTGAAGGTTCCTGACAGTCTCTCACTGAAAGAAGCTGCTTTGGTAGAACCCTTAACAGTGGCGATTCATGGGATCGAACGGATCAATATCGCAGCAGGAGCCAAAGTTATGGTTTTAGGTGCTGGAACGATCGGCTTGTTGACGGTTTTATCTTTAAGAGCAATCGGGGCAGGAGAGATCATTGTCGTCGATTTGAATGATAAAAAATTAAGTGTTGCAAAAACGATCGGAGCAGACGAAGGCATCAATCCTGCGAATCAAACCTTGGAAGAATATTTCCAAGAGCACTCTCTGCCTGATGCGGTGATTGAAACTGCCGGCAGCTCGATCACACAGAAGCAATCCATCGAATTCGTCAACAAGCGCGGGAAAATTGTTTATGTTGGCACAAGCACGAAAGATGTCGTACTTGATCCAGAAACATTTGAAAAAATTCTTCGTGGAGAGTTAGAAGTTACGGGTTCATGGATGTCCTACTCAGCGCCATTCCCAGGTTATGAATGGGAGACGGGATTACGGTATATGTCAACAGGGAAGATCGATGTGAAGCCTTTGATCACCGGACTTTATCAACTAGAAGACATCGCTTTGCCATTCGATAAAATGGTGGAGCCAAATTCAGAAGCTATCAAATTACTATATGCGATTAACGAGGAGAAATAGTTCATGAAAACAATTACTGGAAGTCAGTATAACGCACTGAAAAATACTAGCAATCAAGATGGAGTGATCGGTGCCTTAGCGATCGATCAACGCGGGGCCTTGAAAAAGATGATTGCTAAACACAAAGATTCCGCTACAAGTCAAGATATAGAGTCATTCAAAAAAATTGTTTCGGAAGAATTAACCCCTTATGCAACCTCCATTTTATTAGATCCAGAATATGGATTGCCGGCAGCAGAGGCTCGCGCAGACAGTGCTGGACTATTATTGGCCTATGAAAAAACAGGTTATGATGCATCCACTCCGGGACGTTTACCCGATTCATTAAACGTTTGGTCTGTTAAACGTCTAAAGGAAGCTGGAGCAGATGCCTGTAAATTCCTTCTTTATTACGATATCGATGAGGCGGATGCCATCAATGATCAAAAGAAAGCGTACATGGAACGAATCGGCTCCGAGTGTGTAGCTGAAGAGATTCCATTCTTCCTGGAACTGGTTTCTTATGATGCGACAATCAGTGACGCAGGCTCCAAGGAATATGCCAAAGTGAAGCCTCATAAAGTAAATGACATGATGAAAGAATTTTCCGATCCTCGTTACAATGTGGATGTGTTAAAGGTAGAGGTGCCTGTCAATATGAAATTTGTTGAGGGGTACGGTGACGAAGCTGTTTACACCAAAGAAGAAGCTAGCAAATTGTTTGCAGAGCAAAGTGCCGCAACGAATCTGCCGTTTATCTTTTTAAGTGCTGGCGTAAGTGCAACGTTATTCCAAGAAACACTTAAATTTGCTAAACAAGCAGGATCGACTTTCAATGGGGTACTATGCGGCAGAGCCACTTGGGCAAACGGTGTCGAACCTTATATTACCAAAGGTGAAGAAGCTGCTCGCGAATGGTTACGAACAGAAGGTCGTAAAAATATTGACGAACTAAATGCAGTATTAAAAGAAACAGCTTCCTCGTGGCACGATAAAATTAAATGCCAAGAGCAGACACAACGATTTTCATAAACTAAGGAAGGTAGAGTTCTTCTGCCTTCTTTATTTTTAATGAGGAGGAAAACAAATGAGCATTTTGACCATCGAGAACAGTCGATTAAAAGTGGAAATGGTAGAAAAAGGGGCCGAGCTGACTAGTATTCAGTCGAAAGGGGATGGCACAGAATTTTTATGGCAGGCTGACGCTGCTTACTGGGGTCGACACGCCCCGATTCTTTTCCCGATTGTAGGAAAATTAAAGGATGATCGTTATGAATACGAGGGACAAACTTATTCAATGAGTCAGCACGGCTTTGCCCGTGATATGGATTTCACAGTTGTAGAAAAAAATCCAGAAAGCATTCGGTTGAGCTTGATGAGCACCTCGGACACACAAAAGCGATATCCCTTTGACTTCCAATTGGAAGTCGAGTACCTTCTAGAGGAAAATTGTTTACGAACGCGTTATATCGTCACAAATAGTTCAGATAAAAACCAACTGTTTTTTTCAGTTGGTGCCCATCCTGGATTTAAAGTGCCTTTGGAGGCGGATCAAACATTTGAAGACTATTGGTTAGAGATTTTACCTGAAAAAGCTAGAAAAATCATTCCTATAACAAAGGAAGTCTTGCTGCAGACAGACCAACTTTTCGAAACCGAACAGACTCGTTTTGATTTAACTAGAGAGCTGTTCAAGGAGGGTGTATTGATTCTTGAAACCTCGGAGCAGACTCAGGTAGCTTTGCGTTCCCAAAACTCTCAAAAAGCAATCGTTATGCAATACAGGGATATGCCTTACTTAGGAATCTGGTCCCCTTTCCCATCGGAGGCGCCATTTGTTTGTATTGAACCGTGGAATGGAATCGCGGACCCTTCCGATGCAAGTGGTCGATTGGAAGACAAAAAAGGCATCTGTCGTTTAGCACCAGGAGAACGTTTTGACACTGAATATCGGACGACTTTTGTGGATACCGCTGGAGGTGATTAACTATGCAGGCAATCATTTTTGACATGGATGGTGTATTGATCGACACAGAGAATGTTTCGAAAGCCGCATTTGGCCAAGCTTTTGAAGCGGTTGGCCTGAGTTTTGGTGAAGAGATGTATCGCAAGATTTTAGGACGAAGCTTAAAGGATATTGAACATTTCCTGACTGAAACCTTCAATAATCCTGCTCTTGCCAGCAACATTATAAGCCAAAGAGAAACAGAATTTGCCAATCATTATCGTAAAAATAAAGTGGTGGTTAAAGAAGGGATAAAAGAGTTTTTAAGCTTCAGCAAAAAAAGAAAATTCAAACTGGCCGTAGCGACATCTGCCAAAGAATCCATTGCAGTTCAATTATTGAAACAGGCCGAACTAATTGATTGTTTTGATACTCTCATATATGGTTCTCAAGTTAAAAAAGCTAAACCAGATCCTGAATTGTTTCTTAAAGCCGCTGAACACTTGCAGGTTTCACCAAGTCAGACATACGTGATCGAGGACTCAGAGTCAGGAATTATTGCTGCAAATCGAGGCGGATTTCATCCTGTGTTCATCCCTGAAAAGCTGCCGACGGCACGATTTTCAAAAGAGCATCGGTTTAAATGCTATCCATGCATCAGTGATTTTCAAGAGTCTTTTGAATAAGTCAGTATCACAAAGCCTATGATCGAGTGAGCGCACTCTTTCGTAGGCTTATTCAGCATGCTTTAAGTAAAAATTTGCGAATGTGATGAAAATACTCAAAGCGATGAGATACAATACTGTGAATGAAAACGAGAGGATAAAACCTATGATGACGCGATTTGTCCGTGGACCAGATCGGCTTGTCCACATATCTAGACAAAGGTTGACGAAGAAAACGGATTCAAGGGAGATAGAATATGAATCAAGAGGTGAGAGAAATGATTTTTAGTTCAAACGAAAACATGCTGATCAATATTTTAAATTTTGAGGAATATGTGTCAGCCAAATATCTCTCGGAAACCTTGTATGTTTCAACAAAAACGATTTATCGGATGATCAAAAAAATCAATGAACTGTCATTAAAAGAAAATCAAAAAACGTTGATTGTCTCAGAACCTGGAAAAGGCTACAAATTGAACACTATTTTCCGCAATCAGGATATTTACTCGATCGTCGAGTTCACTGAAGAAAATAGTTTAAATGAATTAGTCTTGGCTCTATTGTTCAAACATCCCAAAAAGGTCAAACGAAGTGTGATGGATACTCAATTTTTAAGCGATAGCACGATCGAACGTCGGTTAAAAAAGGCTGCAGAGATTTTGAAAAATTATGCGATCCAGCTGAAAGTAGATCGTGAATATTTGTGGCTGATCGGAGAAGAGATTGATCTTCGTAAAGCCATTAACAGTATTTTTTTAGAAATGAACAAGCTAAACAGTCTAAATGAAATTGGTGTAGAAATCCATACGATCGATAAGCATTTTATTGATCAGCAGATCAGTTTGATCGAAGAAATGCTGGGGGAGTACATCAATTATCCTTACGACATTACGATTTACACTCATATTTTTATGATTATTAAGCGCTATCGAGAAGGAGAGGTTCAATATTTAGGTACCCAAGACCCGTTGGAAAAGGAAGAACAGCAATTGATGGAAGCTAATCCGCAGATCAAACAAGTTTCAGAACAAATCATCACCAATATTGAGAATTACTTGACCATCAAAATGAGTTCTTTAGAAAGCTATTTTGTTTTTCAAAACATTTATTCTATCAATAGTCAAAAAAGAGAAAGCAGCAATGTCGATAAAAAACTTGCTGAAGAAATGACTAAAAGATTTATTCTTGACTATTTTTCTATCTCAGATGTTTCTTTATTGCCGTCTAGCCGATCATTGTATGAAGATCTTCACCAGCATATTTTACCGATGCTGAGTCGATTACGTGCAGGGATCAGAGTTGAAAACAACCTCTTAGACGACTTGATGCTGGAATACCGTGCAACTTTTTTGAAGGTAAAAAGAATTGCTGAAGCGATCAATCAGGAATTGATGTTTGACACGAAAATGAACGATGCGGAGATTGGTTATCTTACGCTATATTTTGAAAAGTACAAAATCGACCGCCAAGAGAATAAAAATGTTTTGCTGGTTTGTTCGACTGGTGTAGGTACCTCGGAGCTTTTAAAAGTTCGCGTACAGCAAAATTTCCCGAATCTGAATATTGTGGCCACGATGAGCCAACGGCAGATGAAGAAAAACCAAGGCTTTATTTATGAGAATATCGATTTAATTTTTTCAACCTTGCGTGTGCCTTTAACGATTGAAGAAATACCTGTCTTAAATATCAGTCCGCTATTAACGGATAAGGACATTCAAAATATCAACTATACACTTAACGAACTAGATACTACTTGAGTTTTAGTTAAAACTACTTGCAAAGATAAAAAAGGAGAGAAGAACGATGGAGAAAATCGAACTGGATAAAGTCATCCACAAAGAGTTGATGCAGATTGAGTCAACCGCAGAAAACAAAGCCGAGATCCTAAATGAGCTGGCCCAGCTTTTAGATGAAAAAGGGTATATCGAAAGTGCGGAACGTTTTTTAAAAGACGTTTATTTGCGAGAAGAGGAAGGTGAAACGGGGATCGGACAAGGGATTGCAATCCCTCATGGAAAGTCCCCAGCTGTGAAGGAAACAACTGTTGCGATTGCAACGCTAAAGAATGAAATAGAGTGGGAAACTTTAGACGGTAAGGGGGTTAGCGTGGTCATTATGTTTGCAGTCAAAGATTCTGATGCGAATACCACTCATGTTTTATTGCTGCAAAAAATCGCTATTCTGTTAGCAAACGATTGCTTTATTGAACGTTTGAAAACAGTGGCAACGGTTGATGAATTATTTGAATTAATTACGAATTCCTAAAAAAGAGGAGAGAAAATTAGATGTTAGTAACGGGAAAAGAAATTTTGAGTGTCGCAAAGGAACAAGGATTTGCTGTCCCAGCTTTTAATGCTGGGTCAGGGCAACTATTGAATGCTGTAATGGAAGCTTGTGAGGAAGCACAATCTCCAGTTATGATTGCTATCCACCCCGATGAGTTGAGCTTTTTAACTGACAGTTTTGTGGCTCAAGCGATTTATTTAGCCAATCATACAAAAATCCCGGTGTGTATCCATCTGGATCATGGGGCCAGCTTTGAGCAAGTCATGCATGCTATCAGTATCGGCTTCACTTCGGTCATGATTGATGCTTCACACTTGTCCTTCGAAGACAATGTGGCGATTTCGAAAAAAGTGGTAGAAGCAGCTCATGCTGCTAACGTTTCAGTCGAAGCTGAATTGGGAACGATCGGCGACACAGGAAATACCGTGGAAGGCGGCGTAAGCGAGATCGTTTATACCGATCCTAAAGTCGCTCAAGATTTTATTGACCAAACCGGTGTTGACAGCCTAGCTGTTGCAATTGGAACAGCTCACGGAATTTATCCAAAGGATGTTGATCCTAAATTACGTCTAGACATTTTAGAAGAAATCGAGGCGTTAACGGATATTCCGTTGGTATTGCATGGCGGCTCCAGTAATCCAGATGAAGAAATCAGCAAGGCTGTAACAATGGGCGTAAACAAAATCAATATCTCTAGTGATATCAAAATTGTCTTTGCCAATGAATTACGGGAAGTTTTGAATGCTGGCAACCTAGAAGCAAGAGAGCCAAATGTCTTATTCCCAAGCTGCATGTCAGAAACCAAAAAGGTTGCTCTAAACAAAATTAATTTATTCAAATCAAACGATAAAGTTAAATTCTATTAAGAAAGGCGGAATTGCTATGAAAATTGTTGGAATAGCCGCATGCACAGCCGGAATCGCCCATACCTACATTGCTAAAGAAAAGCTGATTCAAGCCAGCACTAGCCGCGGTCACGAAATTCATATCGAAACGCAAGGCTTGGCAGGTACCCAAGATGCATTAACACAAAAGGATATTGATGAGGCCGATGTTGTCATTATTGCGGCCGACATCAAAGTCAATGGTCGCGAACGTTTTAAAAACAAAAAAATCGTAGAGGTTCCGACCGGTTTAGTCGTAAAATCCCCCAATAAACTAGTGGAAAAGTTAGAGGAAGTCAAAGTCTAAATCTTCTTGTTGGGAGTCCTGAGTATGCAGTTTACAGGGGTTCCCAACAATGAAGCGTAAATTATGAGGAGGAAGATCATGGAAAAGATCAAAGCGATTGGTTTCAAAAAACATTTGATGACAGCTATTTCATTTTTCTTACCAATTATTGTTGCTTCAGGTTTCTTGCTGGCCATCGGCAATATGATGGGCGGTGCCAGTATTGAGAATTTTCGAGAAGGCTTTAGTTTTGCGGACACAATGACTACGATGGGAGGTTATGGGTTAGGCTTCTTGCCAATGATCGTTTCTACTGCGATTGCCTATTCGATTGCAGATAAACCAGGCATTGCCCCTGGTCTAGTAGTTGGATTTGTGGCTCACGGAATCGGAACTGGTTTTCTAGGCGGAGTAGTCAGCGGCTATGTTTCAGGATATGTCGTCGTAGTCATGATGATGATCATCAAAGTACCAAAATGGATGGAAGGTTTAATGCCAACGCTGGTTTTACCTTTCCTTAGTGCCTTTGTGGCTGGTATGGTAATGTATTATGTTGTAGGCACACCGATCACTTGGTTTACAGATTTGATCACTGGATACTTAAGTAATTTGAATACCTCTTCACTATTTGTTTATGGCGCAATTATCGGAGTTTTAGCTTCGATTGATTATGGTGGCGCTATCAATAAAGTGGTTTTCGCCTTTGTCTTCGCTTTATTCTCAGAAGGCATCTACGAGCCGATCACTGTTTTGATTCTAGCTTCAATGGTTACGCCATTTGGATTAACCATTGCTTACTTTATCGGAAAAATAATTAACAAGAATATCTTTAATCGACAAGAAATCGAAACGTTGAAAACGGCTTTTCCGATGGGAATTTGTCAGATTACTGAAGGCTGCTTCCCAATCGTGTTGAATGATTTGGTCCGTAATGTTATCGCTACCGGCGTTGGCGGTGCAATTGGCGGCGGGTTAAGTATGCTTTGGGGAGCAGATAGCCACATTCCAGCTTCTGGTATGTTCGCTATTCCAACGATGACTCGTCCTTGGGCCTTTCTAGCTGCCTTAGCCATCGGTTCCCTGGCAACTGCTATAACGATTCTCGTGTTGAAAAAAAGAGTGGATCCAAACGCTGAAGTTGTTACGGAAGATAAGGAAGAAGAGGAAGTTTCTTGGGATGATTTGACGATTTCTTAAGGAAAAGAGGACAAAACATGATGTATCAAGAAGAAGTGAAGCAACGCTTTTTAGACTCAGGAATTGTATTTACCGAAAAAGAATTGTCTTCGATTGATTATGCAGACTTTGGTTTAAAGCGTTTGGAATCAGAAGGTTTGAATTTGATTGTTTATGAAAACAACGATCGTTATTGTGCAAAGGAAATGGTGTTGCTGCCAGGTCAAACCTGCCCAGAACACCGGCATCCTCCTCGTGAAGGGGATGTAGGCAAGCGAGAAACCTTCCGCTGCCGTAAAGGAAAGGTGTATTTATACGTCGAAGGCGAAGCAACTCCTGTTATTCAAAGTAACATTCCTGAAGGACAGGAAGCCCATTATACGGTGATGCACGAAGTAGAATTGAATCCTGGAGAACAATACACCATTGAACCTAATATCAAGCATTGGTTCCAGGCTGGAAATGAAGGAGCGATCATTTCAGAATTTTCTTCACCTAGTGATGATGCCAGTGATATCTTTACCAATCCTGAAATTCAACGGGTAACCAAATAACCACAGCCAGACTAGGAACCTTGATGTTCCTAGTCTCTTTTTGAAAGGAGCAGCTGATGGAAATTTATCAACTAGAAAATGAGTTTGTTTGTATTGAATTTTTAAGTTATGGAGGAATCTTAACTAAAATGATCAACAAAAAGACTCAGCAAAATTATCTTTTAGCTTATCAGAATTACAAAGATTATTTGAAGAATCCCTATTTTTTCGGAGCAACAATAGGTCGGAATGCTGGACGAACATTTCCAGCATTTTATCAAGATTCTTATGGAGATAGAAGGGTGCTGGATACCAATGAAGGAAAGGTACACTTGCATGGCGGGAAGTCCGGTTTGCATCAAGTAGAATGGACGGTTGAAAAGCTGTCTGATACGACTTATCATTTAATGTTTCAAGATACAGAGTCTCCCTATGACCCAATGAAGCTGGAGCTGATCTATCGATTAGAAAAGAATCACTTTGCGATTCAAATGAAAGGTCAGGCAGATCAGCCGACTGTTTGCAATTTGACCAATCACAGCTATTTTAATCTGGGGGAAGAGCCAACTATTGAGTTCCACCAACTGCAGACAGCACCGGCCAAAATTCAGCTGATTGATGAGCAGTTTGTACCAACAGAAGAGTATTCTGAGATGCAGACATTAGAATATACCCCTTTTAATTTCACTGAAGAAAAGGTGATCCAAAAAGCCTTGAATTTAGATACTCCATTGTCAAAAATCTGTGCCAATGGAATCGATTTGGCTTATTGCTTCATCAATAACGATGAACTGGAGCCAAAAATCCGTTTAACGGATCGCCAACGAAAAAATAAGCTGACCATTTATTCCGATCAAGAAGCTTGTATCATCTATACCCTGAACAAGCTTTCTAATAAAGTAACATTAGCAGCTGGCGCAACCATCGAAAAATACAGTGGGATTACTTTTGAGATGCAGCGCAAACCCAATTATGTCCACACAGCTGTGGACTACTTAGAGACTGATTACGCTGCATACACCATTTATGAAATCGAGTAGGAGGACAAACCCATGACCCTTTTTTTAGGTGTCGATCTAGGCACAAGTTCATTAAAAATTATTTTAGGTACGGAGACTGGCGAGTTATTAGGCAGTACCAGCAGGCCCTTTGCTATTTCTTCCCCACAAGCCGGCTATAGCGAGCAAGATCCTGATGAGTGGCGCCAAGCGTTTGAGCAGGCAATGCTGGATTTGATCATTTTGTTTCCTGAAGTTGCCGAAGCTTCCCTGATTTTAGGTTTTTCAGGTCAAATGCATTCGCTGGTTCTAATAGATCAGGCGGGGAACGTTTTACGGCCGGCAATTTTGTGGAACGATAGCCGTACTTCAGCAGAAGTTCAACAGCTGAGGGAAGTCTTTGGTGACCATTTATTATCCATTGAAAAGAATATTCCCTTAGAAGGGTTTACTTTGCCCAAAATTTTGTGGGTTCAAAAGCATCAGCCAGAAATTTGGGCGCAAACCTGGAAACTCATGTTACCGAAGGATTATTTAGTCTACTATTTAACCGGACAGGTTTATACAGAGGCCTCTGATGCGGCTGGAACGATTATGTTTGATATCGAAAAGCAGTGTTGGGATGAAGAACTGCTACAGCAATTGGCTATTTCTTTAGAACAGTGTCCAGACATTCAACCTTCTACTAAAATAATTGGTGAAATGAACGCTGAAATTAAACAACGACTTGGTTTAAAAGGGAAAGTTCAATTGGTTATGGGAGGGGCGGACAATGCTTGCGGCGCTTTTGGCAATCTAACTGATTCTCAAACTCAAGGGCTTATCTCAGTTGGAACATCTGGTGTTGTTCTCACTTATGAAACGGAAAAGTCCAAGAAAGATTTAGGAAAGTATCACTATTTCAATTCAGTGATAGCCGATCAAAACTATAAAATGGGGGTGACACTTGCTGCTGGGTACTCCCTTGACTGGTTCAAAAAGTTTTTAGCTCCTGAAGAATCTTTTACCGCATTTACTCGTTTAGCAGAGGATAGTCCCATCGGCAGTCAAGGAGTGACCTTTCTCCCTTATCTATTCGGCGAACGCAGTCCTTATTTTACTCCGAATTTAAGCGGCGCGCTGCTTGGCTTACGTGCGCACCATACTCGCAGTGATATTGTTCGCGGAGTTATGGAGGGTATCGCCTTTTCATTGAGAAATGTTTATGAAAATATGGGGATTCAATCTGCAACGTCCTTTAAAGTCTTCCGTATTACTGGGGGAGTCGTTAAGAATCCTTTCTGGTTGCAGCTTTTTGCTGACGTTTTTCAAACGAAAATGGAAGTACTCAGCTTTGATGAGGGTCCCGCTTATGGTGCCATGCTATGTGCTGTAGCTGGTAAAAATGATACCCAGCTTATGGCGACATGGCAGGCAGCGAATCAAGTAAAAATGATTTACCGGTCGAATGCTGAACAAGCGGGCGCTTATCAAGAAGCTTATGAACGGTTTAAGAAGTTGAGTGATCAACAGGCTTCAGCATATTAGATGTTTCAACGCCTGGAAAAACTTGTGTCAATTAACTATACCTATTAAAATAGACTTAGCGAAATGAACCAATATTAGTCTTATACAGTAGAAGAAAACCAAGAAAATGAATGAGATTTTTGGCTGGCTGGTCTGAACCTTTAGTCAAAAGTGAAAAAGGACGAAAAAGTTATCAAAAAATGATATCTCAGCCTCATTAGACAAAGGAGACGAAAATGGAAGAAGCGATTTTTTTAGTCAAACAACAGCGTTCGAATTTCAAGGATTTCTATTTTTCCTTTTGTGGTCATTCTAAAACATTTCCTAGCCACAGCTTTGGACCAGCCGTAAGAGATGTTTTCTTGATCCACATCATTTTGGAAGGCAGCGGCTACTATTCTATTAAGAAAACCAACTATCATCTTTCCAAAGGCCAGGGCTTTGTTATTTACCCTGGAGAGTCGACTTTCTATCAAGCGAGTGAGGAACAGCCTTGGGAGTATGTTTGGTTAGCAATTGGTGGCGAATTAGTCGAATCATATTTGAGTAATTTAGGAATTACCCCTGCTCATTTGTCCTTTGAGGTAACAAACTTAGCCGATTTTCATGCATTAATATTGCAATGCTTAGCCTATGAACAGGACACGCAATTAAATGAATTGATCTTACAAAAAATTGCCTACAACTTTATGGAGCTGCTGTCTAAGTCAATGACTCAGACTCTTAAGGAGAGCCACAGTACTAAAATGAATGGCTATGTTTTAGAGTCATTAGAAATCATTGGAGAGCATTTCTGGCGAAACATTACAGTTAAGGAAATAGCTGAAAAGCTAATGATTGATGCCAGCTATTTATCCCGTTTATTCAAAAAAGACATCGGAATTTCCATTAAATCTTATATTAACGAAATGCGAATTTCTACCAGCCGAGATATTATCGCAACGACGAATTTACCCATTTCTAAAATTGCGGAGATGGTAGGATTTCCCACGACACAAGCTTTCTCCAAGGCTTTCAGCAAAGGCATGGGGTTGTCGCCCTTCGCTTATCGCAAGGAACGAATCGGCTCAAATCGCGAAATTTCATAAAGTCAAAAATTGACAACTTTCCGTATCAAAGAGCGCTTACTTTTCAGGTAAGCGCTTTTTATAATGGAGTCAAGTTAAGCGGAGGTGTCACAAACATGACAAAGCAAACAAAAGCATCGATTGAATATCTAACGAATTGTAAACAGTTCCACCTGTCTAACGAACAAATCAGTTATGTATTTTGCGTTTCTGAGGATGGCAAGCTGCTGCAATTATACTATGGCAAAAGAGTACCTCAAGACAAAGACTATACTCATTTGATTGAACGACATTATCGACAGCAAGCGCCTTGCCGGAAAAAGGACGATTTACTGTATTCACTGGATAGTTTGAAACAGGAGCTGCCTGAATACGGAACGTCTGATTATCGACATCCAGCGATTCGCCTACGTCAGTCCAATGGGTCAGCCGTTAGTGAGCTGGTTTATGATTCGTATGCTATAAAAGCTGGCAAAGAGGCGTTGCCGGGTTTACCTGCAACCTATACTGAAGAGCCGCAAGAAGCAACCACTCTAAAGGTCCATTTAACAGATGAACTCACTGGTTCAGTGGTTGAAGTTGTCTATACGATTTTTTCTGAATTGCCAGTGATTACTCGAAATGTAAACGTTCTAAATCGTGGAACAGAAGATCTTTTCTTAACCCATCTCATGAGTTTGAATTTGGATTTGCCAGACAGCGACTATGAATGGCTGCAGCTTTCAGGTGCCTGGGGCCGAGAACGTCATGTGAAAAAACGGACCCTGCAGCAGGGGATTCAATCGATTGAATCGACTCGCGGGATCTCCAGTCCGCAGCAAAATCCTTTTGTAGCCTTGGCACGTACGAAGACCACTGAATTTTCCGGAGAAGTAATTGGGGCAACACTGGTTTATTCAGGAAATTTTCTAGTCCAAGCAGAAGTGGACACCTTTGATGTGACTAGACTGCAATTAGGTATTAATCCTTTCAACTTTGAATGGAAGCTGGCTCCTGAGGAAAGCTTTGTTTCTCCGGAGGCGGTGCTGGTTTATTCTGATCAGGGATTAAATGGCATGAGTCAGACCTTCCACAGTCTCTTTAGAAAACGCTTAGTTCGCGGAAAGTGGCGTGATCAGGATCGTCCTGTATTGATTAATAATTGGGAAGCGACTTATTTTGATTTCACCGAGGAGAAGCTGTTGGCGATTGCTGAAAAAGCCAAACAGGTGGGCGTGGAGCTGTTTGTTTTAGATGATGGCTGGTTTGGTCAGCGAACGCATGAAAAGGCTGGCTTAGGGGATTGGTATGTTAATCAGGATCGATTACCTGATGGGATCGGGGCATTGGCTGATAAAATTCGAGCTTTAGATTTGAAATTCGGCCTGTGGTTTGAGCCGGAAATGGTTAATCTGGATAGTGATCTTTACCGCAATCATCCCGATTGGATGCTCCATACCCCGAATCGCAAAGCAAGTCATGGTCGTCATCAATACGTGTTGAACTATGCCAATCCTGATGTGGTTGACAATATTTTTCAGCAGATGTGTTTGATAATTGATGAATCGAAGCTGGAGTATATTAAATGGGATATGAATCGCGTGTTGTCCGAGGTTTATGCGGTCAATCTTCCAGCTGATCGTCAAGGAGAAGTTTTTCATCGCTACGTCCTAGGTGTTTACGACCTGTATGAACGGTTAGCAACGAAATATCCAAATATTTTGTTTGAATCTTGTTCTTCCGGTGGGGGACGCTTTGATGCAGGAATGTTGTATTACGCGCCTCAGGCTTGGACAAGTGATGACACGGATGCTATGGAACGTCTGAAGATCCAATACGGGACCAGCTTTTTGTATCCATTGTCTTCAATGGGTTCTCATGTATCAGTCATTCCTAATCATCAGACCAATCGTTTGGTTCCTTTAAATACCCGCGCAAATGTTGCCTATTTTGGTACCTTTGGCTATGAACTGGATTTAAGCAAATTAAGTGACGCTGAGATCGCTGAAGTCAAAGAGCAGGTTGACTTTTTCAAAAAATACCAATCGGTTTTCCATGATGGGACCTTCTACCGCATTCAGTCGCCCTTCGAGAAAAACAGGACCGAAACTAGCTGGATGGTAGTAAGCGAGGATCAGACCATTGCGATTGCCGGGTATTACAAAATGTTAAATGAAGTCAACCGTTCCTTCCATCGCATGAAGCTGCAGGGGCTAAAAGGGGATTGGGAGTATGTAATTGATGGAACCGTTCATAGTGGTGCTGAGTTAATGCATGCAGGATTAGTTTCTTCCGATGCTTCCAGCGGATTTTTAATCGATCAAACACCACTGCCGCCGACTCATGACTATGATTCAAGACTCTGGATTATCGAAAAAGCTTAAGCAAGAAAAAAGGAGAAGATATCATGAAAGTATCTGCAAAAGAAAAGTATTCCTACGGGTTAGGTGCATTAGGAAAAGATATGATTGTTGCTATGATTTTTGTTTTCGCTATGTTGTATTTTACTGATGTATTAAAAATATCCGCGTCATTTGTCGGAAGTTTGTTCTTTCTGGCTAAATTCTGGGATGCCATCAACGATTTGGCCATGGGGGTCATTGTTGATAATACTCGGACCAAGTTTGGTAAATTCCGACCTTGGCTGGTCATCGGAACACTGATCAATGCCATTGTATTTGTTTGTCTATTTACCAATTGGGGGTTGTCAGGAACCGCTCTTTATGTCTTCGCAGCGGTGATGTATATCTTATGGGGGATGACCTACACAGTAATGGATATTCCATATTGGTCGATGCTTCCTAACCTGACCAGCGACAAACGGGAGCGAGAAAAATTATCGGTGATTCCCCGTATTTTCGCTTCGATTGGCGGTTCTTTACTTGTAGCCGGTTTTGGCTTACAGATTATTGACTTCCTAGGCTCCGGAGATATGCAAAGCGGCTTTACCCGTTTTGCTTGGATTATTGCCATTATCTTTATTGTGACGATTGGAATTACGGTAGTAAATGTGAAGTCCGCAGATAAAGCAGTCAGTAAAACTGCGGAAAAAGTATCCGTTAAGCAATTAATGAAGATTATTCTGAAAAACGATCAGCTGGTAGTTGCCATTGGTATTATTTTAACCTTCAATTTGGCGATCCAATTCGTTAATGGAGTGTCTACGTATTACTTTATTTATGTGACAGGCAGTAAAATGATGTTCTCTGTTTTTACCATGTTTGCTGGTTTCGCGGAAATCGGCGGGTTATTTCTCTTTCCTAAATTAGTGGGCAAGTTTTCACGAGCAAAGGTTTATCTGCTAGCGTGCTTGTCGCCGATTATTGGTTTTGTATTATTATTAATCACAGGTTACGTCTCACCTGAGAATGCTTTTCTGACGGCTGCTGCTGGGATTTTGGTTAAATTGGGTTCTGGCCTGCAATTAGGAACCGCTACAGTCATCTTGGCGGATGTCGTAGATTATGGTGAATACAAATTTGGTACTCGCAACGAATCTGTGACTTTCTCTATTCAAACCTTGATGATTAAATTTTCTTCAGCAATTGGTGCTCTTTTGACTGGATTTGCTTTAGATTTAACCGGCTATGTGCCAAATGCTGCACAGAGTCCAGCTACTTTAATGGGTATTCGAATCGTAATGATTGTTTTACCAATTGGTTTTACCTGCATCAGCTATCTAATCTATAAAAAATTCTTCAAGCTCAGTGGCGAGTTTTATGATGAATTTATGACGATTCTAGCAAAACAAAAAGCTGAAATCGAAGAAAAACAAGAACTACTATCAGAGGAAAACCTAGAGATGCTGGAGAAGCTTCCAGCAGATATTTAAATACTCAACAGCAGGGTTCCTCCTTTGACAGCTAGACGTGCTGTTTTGCTTCTGTTAAAAAGATGCTAAGCTTAAGATAACCTCTCTGAAAAGGATGAATTATCATGTATTTATTAGGTATTGATATTGGCACATCTTCTTGTAAAGCGGCTTTGTTTACTTCTGCCGGTGAAGCAATCGCCCAAGCAAGTCAAAGTTACTCAGTTTTTTATCCTCAGGAAGGCTGGGCCGAACAAAATCCTGCTGATTGGTGGCTGGCGGTCTGCAAAGCGACTAAGAAACTAATTGCCGAATCAAAAATTAATCCAAGTACGATTGCTGGAATCGGAGTGGCAGGTCAAAGCTGGTCAGCGATTCCGATGACGGCAGACGGACAGGTTTTAGCCGACACTCCGATTTGGATGGATACCCGAGCAGTGGATATTTGTCAGGATCTGGAGGAACAAATTGGAGAGGAGCGATTTTTTCAGCTTTGTGGAAATCCACTTCAGCCAGCTTATACGCTGCCAAAAATTTTATGGTACAAAAAGCATCAGCCAGAGATGTATCAACAAATCGATAAAATTCTGCAATCCAACAGCTACATTGTTTATCAGTTGACTGGCTGCTTTTCTCAGGATGTTTCGCAGGGCTACGGATATCAATGCTTTGATTTGCGAAAAGGCTCCTATGACCAAGTTATTTGTCAGGAATTGGGCATTCCAATGAAAATCTTACCGGACATTTTCGCTTGTCATGAGATTGTTGGCAAAGTAACCAACGAAGCGGCTCTTCAAACAGGATTGACTGCGGGTATCCCGGTGGTTGCTGGTGGTTTGGATTCAGCCTGTGGCGCGTTAGGTACCGGAGCGATTCAAGCAGGGGAAACCCAAGAACAAGGCGGGCAAGCTGGAGGTATGGGTATTTGTCTGGACACTTACCAGGCTGATAAACGGTTGATTCTCAGTAATCATGTAGTTCCCAACAAGTGGCTGCTTCAAGGTGGTACAGTTGGTGGAGGCGGTGTCCTGAACTGGCTGGAAAAACAGTTAGGGGATGCAGAACGATTACTAGCAATAGAAAATAAGACAAATAGTTTTATCGAATTAAGCAAACTAGCCGAAAAAATCACACCAGGTTCAGATGGATTAATCTTCTTACCTTATATGGCGGGAGAACGTTCTCCTATTTGGAATTCTAAAGCAAAAGGCGTCTATTATGGACTTGATTTCAGTAAAACAAAGGGGCATCTAATCCGAGCGGGAATGGAAGGTGTGGCCTACTCCCTTAAGCACAACCTAGAAACTGCCCAGCAGGCTGGTGCAGAAGTTTCATTACTGCGAGCCATGGGTGGTGCTGCCAACAGTGAAGTGTGGACGCAGATTAAAAGTGATGTAACCGGCAAAGAAATTCGCGTAGTCAACACGGATACCACAACAACTTTAGGATCAGCGATTCTAGCAGGTGTGGCAACAGGTGTTTACAAAGATTTTGAAGAAGCAGTCAATCAAACGGTTACCTATAGTAGACGCCATCTGCCAAATCAGGCATTGATAAATGTTTATCAAGAAGGGTATAAGAAATATTTGGCAATCTATGAGTCGCTATCTGGATTGATGGTTTGATTTTTTGAATAAGAAGGATACGGCGAGCCCGCTCAGTTGTAGGGCTCGCCGTATCTTTAAATCAAGATTTTTCTGTCGACATGGCTTTGTGACTATCGGTTTTGCTTCTATTAGTCTGTCTGAACTAAATAAATCCCAAAATCTCGATAAGACTATCTGCAACTTCCATCTTAGAAAGTGTTTCTGAAAACAGAATCGACAAATAGATCGGAGCGTTCGCCGGTTGGGATAAACAATGCTCAAGAAAAGCGCCTCGTTTGGCTCCCCTTGGCAATGAGCGAAAAAATGATAACCTATCAATGGAAAAAGCTCTTCCCAAGTTTTTGGAAATTTAAAGTTCTTCTGAACAAGCCGAGATCGCAAACAAGGCTTCAGCACTACTAGAGGCCGATATAAACATATAAAGGCTGAATGTTCACCAAATCAGCTTTTATAAGGTTTCAGCAAAATTGACTTATCAGATATTCCAGATTGTATCCAGCAGATGCATAGAGTGTGAGCACCATGGGTATCGTTCAAAATTCCTTATACTATAAAATCAGACGTTCGGTCCACCAGAAATAAGTCTTGGGACGGAGGTCAGGATGACCAGATCAATGCTACACTTTTAGTACGTTGAAAAGGAACTTATTCGTAAACAATGAGGAGGAAGAACAAATGGAAAGCATTGAACATCGTGTTGAGCCAGTCGAATCAAGCAATAGACTGCTGCAGGTCTCTAATAAAGTTCGTTATGAGCAGGCCAAGCATTCAACAGTTGTCTCTTTGGCGATTGCCATGTTAGGGTATAGCGTAGATAGTTTAGCAAACAGTGATTTAGGTCCGTTGATGCTGGCGGGCGGGTTGCTCTTAGGCTGCAGAAATCTTTATTTAGTCAAAAAATATAGTCCAGGGAAATAAATGTTTATTGCCATTATTTGTAATGTAGCTATTTCTACAGTGAAGAATGCGAATATTCTTCACTGTTTTTTTGTACGGCTTTACTTTTCTGTCCATCAATATAGTATAATTTTACTAACAAAAGAGAAGGAGCGATGCAAATGACAAGAGTAGCGATTGTTGGTTATGGTAATTTAGGACGCGGTGTTGAGCGTTCCTTGAAGCAAAATCCTGATATGACTTTGGTGGGTGTTTTTACTAGAAGGGCACCAGAGTCAGTAGCGACTGAAGGGGCAGCCGCTTATACGATGGATGAACTGCTGCAGAAAAAATCAGAGATCGACGTGTGCATTTTATGTGGGGGATCTGCTACGGATTTGCCAGTCCAAACACCAGAGATCACAAAAAATTTCAATACGATCGACAGTTTTGATACCCATGCCAACATTCCTGAGCATTTTGCTGCGGTGGATCAAACGGCAAAAGAAAATCAAACAGTGTCTATTATTTCCACAGGATGGGACCCTGGGTTGTTCAGCTTGAATCGGTTATATGCTCAAAGTATTTTACCTAAGGGAGAGACGAATACCTTCTGGGGCAAAGGAGTCAGTCAGGGACATTCGGATGCGTTACGAAGAATTAAAGGTGTGGCGGATGCTGTGCAATATACAATTCCCAACACAGAGATTATCCAAAAACTCAAATCTGGTGAAAAACTGGACTTGGAAACTAGAGACAAACATTTTAGGGAGTGTTTTGTTGTTTTGCAGGATGGAGCAGATGCTGAGGCGATCAAAGAAGAAATCGTCACCATGCCAAACTACTTTGCTGATTATGATACGGATGTTCACTTTGTCTCCCAAGCAGAGCTGAATCGTGACCATAAAGCAATGCCTCATGGGGGAACAGTGCTTCATACGGGCACTACTCATGAAAAAACCAAGCAAGTGATCGAATACACCCTGCAATTAGACAGCAATCCTGAATTCACTGCCAGTGTTTTAGTAGCCTATGCTAGAGCATGCGCACGTTTAGCGAAAGAAAAACAGTTTGGTGCGTTCACCGTATTAGATATTGCTCCAAAATATTTATCACCGATCGATGATGCGACATTGAGAAAAGAGCTGCTGTAATTAAATAGTCCGCTATGCTATAAACCTAGTAAAAGGAGGTTAGTGCTGTCTTTTACTAGGTTTTTTATGGAGAAACAGAGGTTTGAATAATTGGATAAATCAATTGATATAGATAGACGGCTGATAACGAATTTACGTAGATAGTCAACCTATGGAGATGAAGAAAATGAGTGACAAAGAATGGAAATCAGTAAGCACAACGCCGCTGATTTTAAGCCGACTTTCTGAAAATTACCTGTACGGCTAGGAGATGACTGAAGCACTTTGCATTGTAGATTTTTAATTTAAAAGGTAAAGGGCAATCCTCGTGAAGAGAACTGCCCTTTTTATTAGCCATTCATCAAGAAATCAAGGATGTTCCAGCCATCGGAAGTTACACCGCGATACAACTCTGTAAAGCCGCATTGTGAACAAGTAACGGTATAGAATTTTTTATTTTGCACATCAAAAATTCGCGCAAAATTCCCGCCAGTTGCCTGGAATTGATCTGTCTCATAATGTTGGTTGCCACACTTATCACATACGTACTGTTTTTTATTCATTTTTTCTCTCCTCTATTGGTCAGCTGCTTGGTATAGGTATACTATACCAAGTTTTTAGTAAAAATTCTTAGGCCAAAGGACTGAATTTTTCTTCCATCCTTAGTACAGCTGGATCAACTCAGAAAAAATTTTGTATTTCTCGCTCTGCGACTTGTTGTATAATGAACAAATAAATCATAAGGCAAAGGAGGGATCGTAGTGAAACGCTCTCGTTATGTAGTACTGGATCATTTAAAAGAATTAGTGGAAAATCAAGAGAAGGTCACAACAAATGATGTTGCCGAAAGTACACATTTAAGTAGAAATGTTGTGACAACCTATCTTTCTCAATTATTAAATGAAGGGCTAGTGAAAAAAAGCGGGACTCGTCCGGTCTTTTGGCAGCCAAACAACGAATCAGCGGATGCATTTTCAGGCTTTATTGGGGCACAGGGTAGTCTAGAAGCGGAAATTGCCGAATGTAAAGCTGCGGTCACTTATCCACCGAAAGGATTTCCGATCTTAATCACCGGTGAATCTGGTGTCGGAAAAAGCTATCTTGCATCATTGATTCATCAATATGCAGTCGAGGAAAAGGTTATTGAGCCATCGGCTAAGTTTGTCACCTTGAATTGTGCCGATTATGCAAATAATCCAGAGCTGTTGTCCTCCGTCTTATTTGGGTATCGCAAGGGTGCCTTTACTGGAGCAGAAAAGGACACAGAAGGGCTGGTGCAGCAGGCAGACGGTGGTTTTCTATTTTTAGACGAAGTTCATCGTCTCAATAGTGAGAACCAAGAGAAGTTGTTCACTCTGTTGGATTTAGGCCAATATTATCCGTTAGGTGAAAAGGAACAAGCAGTAAAAGTCGATTTGCGGTTTATTTTTGCCACAACAGAGTCTTTGGATGAATCATTGCTGCGCACATTTCAGCGACGTGTTCCCATGACCGTCAAATTGCCGGCCTTTCATAGACGTCCGATTCACGAGCGATTAGAGATCATTTTTGATAACTTTGTACGTGAGGCGAAAAATTTGGATAAAGATTTCGAACTCGGATTAACCGAAATTTTTTCGCTGATCAATCGACAGTACAAAGGAAATTTAGGAGATGTCAAAAACCAGGTACGCCTGCTTTGCGCCAGAGCGTTTATGGAGCAAAAGAAAGAATCGGTTCTTTGTGTTGGCGAAATGAAGGAGGGACTGATTTTCTTATCTAAAGAGACGGTTTCTTCAACGTTGACGGAGAGATTGTTTAGGCAGAGCTTTTCAGATTTTTTGAACGAAGTCTTTGTTCCTGAAAAAATCCATGACATGAATGAATGCCGCTTTTTGATCCGTAAGGAAATTAAAAAAATCCGTCGACAGCTGCAGCAGCAATCCACCAGTACTTTGATTTTAGCCAGTTTTGTTCAGCAGTTGTCTGACCAAGCGAATGCCTTTTGCGAACAATACGGCATCTTTACTCAATTACAAGAAGAAGATTTGCAGGAGGCTGCGTTGATTGTTGCCCTGTTTCTTGAATCGACGTTCTCACTCAAAGATCATGCGGTGATCGAGAAAATCAAGACTACGTATCCCCGCTCTTATTATTTGATGGGCAGATTTATTGAGCGAATCCAAGATCCTTTTAAACTCGGGAACGAACAAATAGATGTTTTGCAGTGTTTGCTGCTGTTTATTTTGATTGGTGAGGAATTTCAGATAATTGAAAAGATCCCATTTTATTGCTTGCTGTTGTCTCACGGGACGATGGCCTCCAGTATTCAACGAATCGTGAATAGTTTATGTCACACCTACCTGTTTGAAGCGTTTGACATGCCCGTCGATGCATCAATCAAAGAGATTAGTACAGAGGTAGAGACTTTTCTGCAAAAGCAAAACCGTCGAGACCAAGAAGTCATTTTGCTGTTTGACATGGGGTCATTGAGTCAAATGTACAAGGAAATTAAAAAGCAATCGAATGCTGATTTGATGGTCATCAACAATTTGACAACTTCTATGGCATTGGATATCGGCCTGCAGGTCCAGCAACAGCAGCCTTTTAAGGAAATTGCCAAAAAAGCCGAGCACTATAGTGAAATGACGAATGTCCAATATTTTGAAGGGTTATCACAAAACCGCAATATCATTGTTTCCTGTATGTCCGGGGTAGGATTGTCTGAAGAGATCAAGACTATTATGCTGGACAGTTTGGCGGAAGCGACTGAGATCATCACGATGGATTACAAAGATTTAAAACAAACGTTGAATTCTCATGATTTGGCTTATTTTGCCAATACCCAAATGATTTTAACCACGACAGACATCGATACTTTTGAAGAACTCTCGATCATCAATATCTATGATGTGATGGAACCAGAAGGAGCCGCATTGGTGAAGCAACTGTTGATTGAAAATGGTGAATCTGAAATAGCCTGTGATCGCTTGTTGGAACAATTTTTGCAGTTCTTTACGATTGAAGGTATTGGTGCTCGTCTGCAATTTCTGAATCCTGAGATCGTAATTAAAGAGGTTCAGGAAATCGTAGAGAAATACCAGCAATACTACGAATTGACCGTCACTGGACGGGACAAATTGAATCTTTACATGCACATCGCACTGATGATCGAGCGAATGATGGTCAGCTCAAGAAGAGGCGAGGAGAGTCATGTAGAAGAAAAAATCAGCGATGCCCAACGCAAAGAGTTCTATTCGGTCTCTAGAAATATTTTTCACGCAGTGGAGCGAAAATACAATATCCACGTCGATGATTATGAATTGTCATTGATGTACGAGTTGCTTAACATGCAATTTTAATGGGTTATTGCTTAAACATAGTGCTTAGTTTGTTAAGCACTATTTTTTTGTGCTTAACAGACCTTGCCAGCAGTGAATTTGGGAAGTTGGCACATGACTTGCTTATAGTAAGGATGAAAAGGAGGGGAAGAGATGACTAAGTTCGCAATCGCTACTCATGGGAATTTTGCACAGGGGTTGAGAAGTACCTTGGAATTATTTGTACCAAATGAGGAGGTCGCGTTTTTGTCCGCCTATGTGGAAGAGGAACCACCTATCGACGACCAGTTGGAAGCATTTTTTGCCTCATTAGGTGATGACGAATCAGCGATAGTCTTCACGGATTTATTTGGCGGCAGTGTGAATCAAAAAGTTTTATTAGCCAGTGAGGGGAAACAGGTTCAAATCATTGCCGGATTTAACTTGCCAGTAATCTTAGAAGTTGTATTAAATAAAGAAAATTTGACAACAGAAAATTTAACGCATTATTTGGAAACAAGTAAACATGCGATGCAGCTGGTAACACCCATTGTGGAAGACACAGTCAGCGAAGAAGACTTCTTCGCATAATAAAAAGGAGAGAATAACTATGATTAAGGCATTACGAGTTGACGAACGGTTGGTTCACGGACAGATCGCCATGGTCTGGTCAAAAGAATTAAAACTACAAGGCTTAGTCATCGCCAATGACGAAGTAGCTAATAATGACACGCAAAAAATGGCGCTACAAATGGCAGTACCCAGCAATATTAAATCAATTATGAAAGACACCGATGGCGCAATTGCTTTATTAAAGAATCCAAAAGCCAGTGCGATGAATCTGATGGTTTTAGTCAAAACAGTTGCGGATGCCCTTAAAATTGCTAAGGAAATTTCAACGATCGAATATGTAAATATCGGCAATGCCGGCAAAATGATCAATGAACCGAAAAAGGAAATCACTAAATATGTCATGCTGACAGATTCTGAAATTGTTGCCTTGAAAGAGTTGGTTGAAATATATCCAGAAACAGCCTTCCAAGCAGTACCGACAGAAGACAAGCTATTAGCTAGTACGATCATTAAGGATCAAAAATTATAAAAAAGGGGTGTTAGATCATGTGGGATGCATTTTTAGTTGGGTTAGTCGTCTTCCTTTGTGTAGGAGGACATGAGTTAATTGGATTTTCATTGCTGTTTCGTCCAATTGTTGTCGGACCATTCTTAGGATTATTGATGGGAGATTTGCAAACCGGCTTAATGATCGGTGCAGCTTTGGAAACAATCTTTATGGGTGTCATCAATATTGGCGGGGCCTCAGCAGCTGAGCCTGGCTTGGCAACTGCTCTAGCTACTGGCTTTGCGATCAAATTAGGCGGTGGCGTGGATGCAGCAATTGCATTAGCTTTACCAATCGGTATCTTAGGTCAACAAATTAAACTTGCTATTTATATTTTATTCAGTGGGTCAATGGCACCGGTATTCGATCGTTTAGCAGCAGAAGGCAAACAAAAACAATTTACTTATCTGCACTTTGGTGTTTGGGCAATTTGGTTCTTTGCTTATTCCTTGATCCCATTCTTTGCAATGCTGTTTGGTGCGAATGCTGTGCAAGCTGCCCTAGATATGATTCCTGATGTTATCATGAACGGCTTATCTATTGCAGGAAATCTACTGCCTGCAGTTGGTATGGCTATGTTGTTAAGAATGTTGTGGGAAAACAAGATTGCTGTCTTTTTCTTCCTAGGCTTTCTCTTTGTTGCCTATCTTAAATTGCCATTAGTCGCTGTGGCTGGAATCGCCTTTGTAATTGCGATTTTAATTGCTCAACGCGATTATCAATTAAATAAGTTAGAAAAAGCAAAACCAGTTGTGGTACAAGCGGCCGATGGGGTTGATCAAGAGGAGGAGGACTTTTTCGCATGAGCAAACTAGGGAACGATTTAACGAAAGAAGAGAAAAAATTGGTTCGCCAAATGTTCTGGCGTTCGCAAACCTTATACGTTTCAGTCAATCCAGCTAAACAAGGTGCCAATGGATTTTGTTACTCAATGATGCCGTTTATCAATGCTTTTTATAACGAAGAGGAGCAACGCAAAGAAGCGTTAGTTCGCCACATGTCTTATTTCAATACGACCGTGCCGATGGTTTCTTTCATCATGGGTATTGCTGCTTCAATGGAAAAAGAAAATTCTGAAAAGGAAGGCTTCGACGTAGCATCTATCAATGCCGTTAAAACAAGTTTAATGGGACCAATGGCTGGTATTGGCGATTCCATCTTCTGGGGTGTTTGGCGCGTAATTTCTGCTGGTTTAGCTGTTGGCTTAGCAACTAGCGGGAATGTATTAGCACCCATCGTATTCTTGGCGATGTTTAATATCCCACAATGGTTAACCAGATATTATGGTGCTTTCTTAGGCTACTCTTTGGGATCTAAATATATCGAAAAGCTTTATTCAGAGGGCTTAATTGGTATCTTAACGAAGGGTGCCAGCATGGTTGGATTGATGATGGTAGGTGCTATGACGAGTTCAATGGTGGTTTTCCAAACAAAGCTTTCCTTTGATATGCAAGGGGAAACAGTTATGAAGCTGCAGGAAATGCTGGATCAAATTTTTGTCGGTATCGTACCATTATTATTAACCTTGCTTTGCTACTACTTGTTGAAGAAAAAAATAAGCATTACTGTCTTAATGTTGGGGATTATTGTTTTGGGCATTGTCTTATCAGCACTAGGAATTGCATAGGAGGACGAAAAAATGATTACGTTTGATGAAGCAACTGGTATTTTTCATCTTCAGGGAAAACAAACAAGTTATTTCATGCAAAAAAACGAACAAAATCATCTTTTTCATCTATATTGGGGGAGCCGCTTAGCCAAGCGTCTCCCTGATTATGTATTGAAAGAGATTCAACGTGCCAGCTACATAGCGGATACAGATCATATTAAGGAATACAAATTGGAACGTCTCCCTCAAGAATATCCGGCTTTTGGCAATAGTGATTTACGCAAACCAGCTTATCAACTGACATTTCAAAATGGAACGCAAATTAGTGATTTTCGCTATGTTACTCACGAAATCATCCAAGGTAAGCCCGTGTTAAAAGGATTACCAAGTTTGCGGGAAAGCATCGATTGTGAGACGCTGAAAATTACACTGCACGATGCGTATCAGCAAATCAATCTATCTTTATTTTATACCTTGTTTGAAGAAGCGGATATCATTACTCGGCATAGTGAATTGGAAAATGTTGGCGATGATCCGGTAGAAATTAATCAGCTAAACAGTGCCTGTGTTGAATTACCAACTAGCGATTTGGATTTGCTGCATCTGAGCGGTTCTTGGGCACGAGAAACACATATCCAACGGACGCCTCTAAGCCAATTAAATTATCGAGTAGAAAGTACTCGTGGCAGCAGCAGTCATGAGCACAACCCTTTTATTGCTTTAATGGAAAAAGAAGCGACTGAAACTAATGGGGACGTTTACAGCATGAATCTAGTCTACAGCGGGAATTTTGAAGCAACCGTTGATGTAGAAATGCAGGATGCTGTTCGGATGCAAATTGGGATGAATAGTACACTATTTGGCTGGCAGCTGCAGCCAGGAAAAACCTTCGTTTCACCAGAAGCTATCTTAGTATACAGCCAGCATGGACTACAGGAATTAACGCACAAATATCATCAGGCATATCAAAATTATTTGCTGCCGAAGAAATTCGCTAAAAAGGAACGGCCAATTTTGGTCAACAGCTGGGAGGCCTGCTATTTCGACTTACAAGAAGAAGCGCTGTTGGAGTTAGCACAATCTTCCAAAGATCTGGGTGTAGAGTTATTTGTTTTGGATGATGGCTGGTTTGGTCATCGCGATGATACCAGCAGTTCATTAGGTGACTGGTTCGTGGATTCGCAAAAATTTCCACAAGGGCTAGAACACTTTATTACCCAAATTAAGCAAATTGGGTTGGACTTCGGCATGTGGGTAGAACCAGAAATGATTTCTGAAGACAGTAATTTGTATCGTCAACATCCAGACTGGTGTATTGAGGTTCCAGGGCGATTGAAATCTTATTCTCGCGGACAATTTGTCTTAGATTTAGCAAACACTGAAGTACAGAATTGTTTGATTGAAACCTTGTCAGAACTTTTCCAGCGTTATGATATTGATTACGTCAAATGGGACATGAATCGCAGCATGACGGAAACTGGATCAAATGCCTTAACCAGCAGCCAACAAAAAGAATTTTATCATCGATATATGCTGGGATTGTATCGTGTGTTAGCCAAAGTAACTGAGCAATTTCCAGATATCCTATTTGAAAATTGTGCCGGAGGTGGCGGACGGTTTGATCCGGGAATGATGTACTACATGCCGCAAACCTGGACCAGTGATGATACGGATGCAATTGAACGTTTGGCTATTCAAGAAGGAACTAGCTTGATTTATCCTGCGATTTCTATGGGTGCCCATGTTTCTCAAGTCCCGAATCATCAGATTGGTCGGGTAACTCCTTTGAATACTCGGGGAGTGGTCGCGATGCAGGGAAATTTTGGTTATGAAATGGATTTGTCCAAAATCCCACTGGAAGAAAAAATGGAAATAAAAGCACAAATTGAACAATTTAAGAAAATTCGTTCGACGGTGCAATTAGGAACGTTTTATCGGTTGGCAGTACCAGTAAAGGATAATGCTAAAGCTTGGTTGTTTCTGGATGAGCAGCAGGTAGTAGTTTCTTATGTCCAAATTCATGCTAAACCTAATTCACCATCCAAGCGCTTGAAACTAACAGGTTTGAATCCAGAAGGCTTGTACTTGCTTCCAACTGGCGAGAAACGTCATGGAGATGAATTAATGGCTTTCGGTTTAGCTATCGATCCAGTGAAGCAGGATTATTACAGCCAACAATGGATTTTACAGAAAGTAGAGGATGAGTAAATGCAGGACTGGTGGAAAAAAGCAGTATTTTATCAAATTTATCCTAAGAGTTTTAAGGATACAAATGGAGATGGGATTGGTGACATCAATGGTATCCGCGAAAAGCTTCCCTACTTAAAACAGCTTGGTGTTGATGCTTTGTGGATCAGTCCCGTTTACTTATCACCGCAAATTGATAATGGCTATGACATTGCCGATTATCGTAGGATTGATCCAATGTTTGGTACTAACAACGAAATGTATCAGTTGATTGAAGAAGCACATCAGCAAAATTTAAAAATTGTGATGGATTTTGTGGCAAATCATACGTCAGATCAGTGCACTTGGTTTCAGGAGAGTCGCAAATCTAAGGATAATTATTTTAGCGACTTTTACATTTGGAAGGATGCAAAAACAGATGGCTCTGTCCCAAATAATTGGGGCTCCAGCTTTGGCGGCTCCGCTTGGACTTGGGACGAATCTCGTCAGCAGTATTACTTGCATTATTATGCCAAAGAACAACCAGACTTAAATTGGGAAAACCCAACCGTTCGCTCATACATTTATGATATGATGCGCTTTTGGAAAGGGAAAGGAGTAGACGGCTGGCGCATGGACGTAGTGACCTCTATCTCCAAGAATTTAGATTTCCCTGATAACCCACGTCCGTTCACTACCGAGAATCAACAAAATGGTCCACGTATGCATGAATTTATTCACGAAATGAATCAAGAAGTTTTGAAGCCTTTTTCTATGATGAGTGTCGGTGAATCACCAGCGGCTAAATCACCTGACGGCCATTTATTAGTGGATCCCGCCCGAGAAGAGCTGGATATGATCTTTACCTTTGAGCACATGCACGTAGATCGAGTCAAAGGTAATGTTAATGGTCGCTGGGCCTTAAAGCCAATGGATCTGCCGGCATTGAAAAAAATTCTTGCATCTTGGCAGAAAGAATTGCGAGGCCGTGGTTGGAATGCCTTATACTTTGAAAATCACGATCGTGCCCGAGTGATTTCACGTTGGGGAAATGATGAGGAGTATCGTTATGAATGTGCCACTGCTTTTGCGACAGTTTTGCATGGGTTGCAAGGAACACCGTTTATTTACCAAGGGGAAGAAATCGGCATGACCAATCCTAAATTTGCAATTGATGAGTATGAAGATGTGGAGTTGCAAGGCAATTATGAGTTCTACGTGAAGCAGCAACAGACAATTTCTGAAGAAGAATTTCTAGCAGCGGTTCACAAGATTACCCGTGATAATGCTCGGACACCTATGCAATGGGATGACAGCCAAAATGCTGGGTTTAGCGATGCTGATCCTTGGTTTAAGTTGAATCCTGATTATTCGTTGATCAATGTAGCTTTTGATCAAACCAGTGAGAAATCTGTTTTCAAGTTTTATCAAAAGCTGATTGAACTTCGGCATACGGAGGAACTGATGACAGAAGGCGAGTTTGAACTATTGTATGAAGAGGATCCGGCACGTTTTATCTACAAACGCAGATATAAAAAAACGAGTTGGTATATACTGGCCAACTTTTCAAATCACAACCAATCGATTCCTGAAGATTTAAGAGATCTGAATGGACGCTTCGTCTTAAAAAATAGGCCAGAACGAAACACATTGGATCCGGCGTTGACTCCTTATGAAGCTTTCATTTTTGCTGTAGACGAAGAATAAAAATACTATTGATCATACCCCAAAAAGCTAGATGAACCAATCCAGCCTTTGGGGGTCGGTCATTTCATATCATTCTAAATTTGCGGTATACTGATTCTACTAGAGTCAAAAGGAGATGGATCGGCAACATGTTTGTATTCGGATTAATTCTCGAGGATTCGTTGCCTCGCAAAGGGTACCCATTTGAAGTTCCCGCCATTCAAGAATTGATAAAAAACGAGGGTCGACTAGCTTTCGATACACCCGTAACGTTTCTTTCGGGAGATAATGGAACTGGCAAGTCAACGATCTTAGAGGCGATTGCTGTTGCTTATGGAATCAACCCGGAAGGTGGAACACAAAATTTTAATTTTTCAACAGTGAACAGTCACTCAGACCTTCATAAGTATGTTCGATTAATCAAAAAGGGCACTATCCCCAAAACAAAATTCTTTTTGCGTTCTGAGACCTATTACAATGTTGCCTCCGAATTAGAAGAGATAGCGGCAGATTTTCCAGAAGAGACTTACGCTTCTTATGGCGGCCGGTCGCTTCACACACGTTCTCACGGTGAGGGATTGTTTTCGATCATCGTTCATCGCTTTGGCAGTCAGGGATTCTATTTGTTAGATGAGCCGGAGGCAGGATTGGCGACGAACCGACAATTCTCTTTGCTGCAGGAAATCCATAGACTCGTTAAAAATGGGTCACAGTTGATTATTGCGACCCATTCACCGATTTTGATGGCCTATCCGAATGCGAAAATCTACCAATTTTCACAAGAACGAATGCAAGAAGTTGCTTTAGAAGAGACAATCGCTTACCGAGAAACTAAACTTTTCTACGATGATCCTCAACGAATTCTACACTATTTATTATTAGAATAAGACAGAGCATTTGCAGAAAAGTGGAATGATAAAGTATGGCGGCCTCCGTTTGTGAAAGAATGATCTATTAATTGACATTCAGCTAAAGGATACGTATAATTCGTATATAGCTATTCGTGAATATTTTCACTAAATTTAAGTAAGGTTTAAAGTGATCTGTCACTTTTAATAGATCAATTAGAATAAAAAGGAGGAGGGAGAAAAATGGAAACGATCATGCTTGCAGCGGAAGAGATTTTTTTAGACACAACGGATCATGATCCGTGTATGACAGCAGACTGTCGAAAATTAATGGCGTATTCTAATCAAAGAAACTTGAAAACTGCTATCGTTGCCTTTAACGATTCAACTGTCTTCGATACCGATCAAGAAGAGATCCCTGTTTTTAAACTTAATGATGAAAAAGAACTGGAAGAGTTATTACGCCAACCTACCTTTGATCGGTCAACCAAATATTTCTTGGATCATTCACGGAAAAGATTGAAAAAAGCAGCGGAATACGGCTTTACCCCTGTTTTGATAGACCAAAATATCCATATCGAAAAGCCTGATTTTGAATGTCTGGCCTTTCATTCACTGTCCGACTTTCATCTTGCATTGATTCAAGAAAAATTTGAAAATCATCTTCGTGTTTAGAAGCGAAACAGCGGTTGGTTTCAATCTGAAATCAGCCGCTGTTCATTTTATTAAAGTGATTTGCATAGCTCAATAAAAGTTTTACTAGCCAAAGAAAGCATCCGCTTATCCTTATAGGCCAATCCAATTGTTCGAACAGCAGGTACATCTAGTTTTCTAATTGATATCTTATAGGAGATACGTTGTAGTATCAAACGCGGGAGAATGCTGACGCCTAGATTTTTTTCGACCATAGCCATGATAGCATAATCGTCCCAGGTGGTGGCCTGAATGTTCAACGAGACATTCAGGTGTGTCAATAATTTTGTGACATCAGAATTTCCTTCTTTTTCTAATAGAATAAAAGGAAGCTTTTCTAAATCGTGAAAAGAAATTTCTTTTTGCTTAGTCAAGGGATGTTCCCTAGGCAATGTAACCATCAGTTCATCTTCTTCGATAAACTGAACTTCTAACTCCGGCAGCGTTGGCAAACGTAAGAAACCAAAATCAACTCGTCCATTCATGATCCAAGTTTCAATCTCATCATAGTCACCCAAAAGCAGCTCAAACGTAATTTTGGGATGCTTCTTTTTGAACTCACTTAAAAGATCGGGTAGCCGATGAGTAGCCATACTTGAAAATGTACCAATTCGAATCACGCCCGTTTGAATACCGCTTAATTCTTCTAAACGTCTTTGAACCGCTTCGTATTGCTGACAAAGCTGTTTCGCCAATGGGTAAATATTTAAGCCGTCAGAAGTTAAACGAAGACCGGCACGGTTGCGTTCTAACAAGATGATCCCCCACTCATTTTCCAAATCATTGATCATGCGACTAATGGCGGATTGTGAATAGCTCATCACCTTTGCTGCTTTTGTAAAACTGCCCAATTCAACTACTTTGACAAAGGAGATGTATTTTTGGATATTCATATCCAATTGAATCACTCTTTCCATCTGTTTTCATCATGTATAATATGATTATAATTCTTTTTTGTAATGAATAACCTTATGATATGCTAGTTTTGCAATGAATGCAATTAGAAAGTTGGAGAAAACATGATTACGGTGAGTGAGATCTATACCAGAAAACCTGAAAGAATAGAAACTTCCTTGCAGGAAAAAACATATCAAGCCCTGGAAAAGTTAAAAGTTCGATTTGAACGAGTATCAACAGATGAGGTAATTACAATGGAAGATTGCCAGCAAGTCAACGCTCGCTTGAAGATGAACATGGTAAAAACCTTGTTCTTATGCAATCGCCAGCAAACAAAGTTCTATCTTTTTGTAACAAGAGGAGATAAACCCTTTCGGTCAAAAGAGTTCAGTCAGTCATTGGGTATCGCCCGTGTGTCATTTGCCTCTAAAGAAGCAATGGCTAAAATGTTGGAGACCAAAATTGGTGCAGCGACTGTCTTCAGTGCGCTAATTGATGTTGAGAACAACATAGAGATCGTTTTCGATCAAGAGGTAGTTGATGATGAATGGTATGGCTGCAGTGATGGCACTACCACAGGATATTTAAAAATTGCAACGAAAGATATTATTGAGAAACTACTGCCTTATTCGAAGCATGAGTTGAAAATAATAGAGTAGACTTGGACAGTTCATAAAGATATTTTTTGACAGAAAAAATGAGACTTCCCATGAAGTAAGAAAAAGGAGAACAGTAACGTTTTCCTTTTTTAGTTACAACGAGTTTAACACACCAAAGGGTTCATTATTTTCGATTGCGAACGCTGGTTACACAATTCTGTTCAAAATCGAGATCGTTTAAGTGAATGCTGGTAACAGATTAATAGCCAATATCAGTGGTCGATCGTTAAGTCTCGTTCGCAATTACGACGAACAACTGATAGAAAAAGAACATTTCATGATTAGCAGTACTTCTGACAATGTGAGATGCTTTTTTTTGAGCTTGATAAATGCATGGAAATCCATTCAAAATGATGGGCCGTTTCAGACTATCCAAGTACTTGAACTGTATCATGACCAGCAACTAGTACGAGATTGTTTACTAGATATTGCTGGATGAGGACTATCGCAGGCAGGGATTGGAATTGTTAAACATGTGTCCGTATTACGTATGAAAACAATAGTAAGCAACTGATTATCATTGCTGAAAACGGGTAAGGAGGATGAGATATGGCAGATTTAGATTTGAGGCCGTTGGAGGAGAAGGATGTGCCTCTAGTGGAAACATGGTTGCATAAGAATCATGTGAAAAGATGGTACGAAATACCTCATATGGGCATCACCATCGACGACTGGATGACTGAAATCAGTGAGCGTAATGAGGAATTCAGCTGGCTGACCTACCTGATTGCGACTTGGCAAGGACAGCCGATTGGGATGTGCCAATATTATCGGTGCTCGGACAGCGACGAAGAAGACTTTGGAACATTACCTCTGGCAGGTTCCTATGGCATTGACTATCTCATAGGGGAGGAAACCTATTTGGCCAAAGGATTTGGCAAGAAAGTCATCGACCAGCTGGTGATCAGAATTATGCAACTCCCAGATGCACAGAGAGTAACTGCAGACATAGGCCCCAACAACTTTGCGTCACGAAATGCGCTGTTATCTTGCGGGTTTACGCTGTTGGATGCAGAGCGTGGCCGTTATGTATTTGCAAAGTAAATCTAATCCAGTGAAGAAGTTTCGAACAACTGGTGAGTTGAAATGGCTGACGCTGGGTTAAGTCGCTGGCTAATTTTAGAATGATAGATTCGGAGGATGATTGATTTATGACAATACAGTTTGTATCAGTTAGTCAGGAAAATTATCTGGAGTGCATCGACCTGAGTGTCGATGATACTCAAAATCGCTATATTGCACCTAATGTATTTTCATTAGTACAAGCCGCCTACGATCCAGAAATGTATCCTCTTGCTATTTCCAACAATGAAACAAGGGTCGGCTTTATTCTCTTTCATCTCGACGAAGAACTTAGTGGGTGATCGATGAGCCGTTTTATGCTCGATAAAAAGTATCAAGAACGAGGACTTGGAAGACAGGCGCTCCATGCGTTCCTAAACTACTTTTTCCTTTCATATGATGTTTTGAGCCTTTATACCGGTGCGGAGATCGATAACGTGGTTGCCTTAAGACTTTATGAAAGTATGGGTTTTCAGCGTCAGGAAACTATTCAATATGATGCGGGTAGAGAGCATCATGTAGAAATACGTTTACTCTATAATCGGGAAACAGGCTAATGTAGGTGATATCAAATGTTGTTGAGAAAGAAGAAAGGCAACAAGCTGCCCATCAAAACGTGTTTGGCAGCAGGTTGTACGACTGCACCAAAATAGCTGAAAAGAAGAGGAGACATTCAAATAAGGAAAAGACATATGCAAACTATGTTGCAGTAAGGAAATGAAATCGGGAAAATCGATGAGAGTTGCGAGTTTGCAATCACGATCTCCTCGCAGTGGTCTTGGTGGTTCTGAGCTCAACCTTGCCCCTTTTGTAGCGTTATTTCTGCGGCTTCTCTCGGTGGTGTCCATCCTCATCCATATTCTGGAACTGGGAAAAAAGAACAATGAACATTATTTGAACTGATCAGGCTTGTAGAAAGGCTGAAATTTATATAACAGTAGAGAAAGTGAATGGTGTGATTGGTAATGCTTTGTGGCATCAATTGTATAAGATTTACTGACGTATAATATAAAAAAACCTAAATCAAAAAGTGATTTAAGGTTTTTTACTTTTCATTTTTACAACGAATTTAACGCATCAGTCGTTTCATCATTTTCGATATGTGTGTATAAAGTCGTTGTCGTCGTAGAGCTATGGCCCAACTGTTGTGCGGTCAGTACTAAATTATTGGTTTGACGGTATAAGCGAGTTGCTAAGGTATGACGCAGTTTATGGGGTGTCACACGAATCTTGAACTGCGAAGAATATTTTTCAACCATTTTTTCGATTGCGGAGCCCGTGATTCGTTTGGCTTTGCCTTTACTGATAGAAAGGAAGAAGGCATGTTCATAGTTGTCCGGTTGGTAGCGACTTTCTCTGATTGCAGCGTAATTAGCCAAGTATTCCATCGCAAAAGCCGCGATCCGAACTGAATCTGTTTTGTTGCCTTTGCGAACGACAGTCACACGATTTTGTTCAAAGTTGATATCGTTTAAGTTAATACTGACAACTTCCGACAAGCGTAGTCCCGAAGCCAACATCAGCGCATTGATCGCCAAGTCTCGCTCGCAATCACGACGGTAATATTTCATCGCTTGAGCGGATAAAGCTTCTGGGTAGGTATCACGAATGAATTCCAGGTAATTTTCCGTTTCATCACCTAAGAATAATTTTTCCTCCAATAGATCTGCTCGGGACTGTAAGGTTTGCCGATCAGAAACATTCGCGATTTCCCGCATGATGTTGTGGGAAAGATAGGGGTTGTTTTGACTATTGTTAGAGCTTTCTGCCAAATACTTGAAAAGTACTTTCAAAGCGGTAATGTTTCGCTGAATCGTTACTTTTGACAGAGTAGCACTCGATTGTTTTTTTGATCCGTCTTGATTAATTCGCTTCGTGTTCTGTTTTTTTCTTCTTAATAGATAAGATTTGTATTGTGTAGCGGTTCGAAGCTGCAGCGCATCCAAAGAAGCGATGGAAAGTTCTTTAATAGACTTTTCTGGAACTTGCTTTTGTTCGATCAACCATTGAAAGAATTGATGGTAATTTCTTAGATACTCGAGAATCGTATTAGGGGAGTATTCGTCAGCAATTTTTATCTCAACAAATTCTTGAATAAAGAAGGGCATTTGTTCAAGAAGCTGATCGATTTTTTCATTGGCTTTTTCTTTAAGCATAAACACACCTTCCTGTATAGACCTATTTTTGAAAAGAGGAGTTGGTTAACTCTATCATTAGTATAATTGGATTAGACCAATTTGTCAATAGAGATGTAATTTTATTTTAGAAAAACTTGATTTTTAAAATAAAACGGGAGAGTGATAGCGTTATTTTATTTTCTAAAAAAACTTATCTTTTGTGAAAGTTGCACGTAAATATTTTATGTAAACAAATAAAGAATCTGAATTTGTTGAAATTAATAGATTTAAATGAATGAACCAGATACATCAAGTTGAAACAAAAAAGTTTAATTGAGAGCAATGTTCATCCGAAATTTTATAAAACAGAAAAAATAAGTTCAGTGCCATAACCAGAAACGATTAATGGTTTAGCGTGATTGTTTAATGATTGACTGTAAATAAAAAGGAAGATGGTTCGAAAAAGCAAACGGTGTGTAAAAATCTACTAGCAAGGATCCATTTGTGTACAATGATGTTAGAATGGCTCATTTACCAATGTTTACACTATTTTGACTTTATCTGAATAATTCTTATGTTCATCTTTCCGAAAAACGTACATTTTTTAGAAAGATGATTCAATCAGCATAGGCCTTCATATTTTCCATCTGGCTTTATCACCTTATTTCTCAAATAAATCAGAGTTGCGGAGCAATTGCGTCCAACGGATTCAAAAAAATATTTTCCTTTGCAACTAGCATATTTTAGTGGTTTTTGCTCAAAATTTCTGTAAAATAAAAGTAACAACAGTTTTTCTGGAAAGGAAATTCTTATGAGAACATTGTTAAGTACTTCTATTTATCGGAAGATCATGCTGATCGAGTTTCTGGATAGATTTGCGAGCTGGTGTCCAACGAAAGATGTGACGACCTACATCGATTGTTCGCCCAAAACCCTGTTGACAGATATTGATTATATCAATGAATTTTGGGGCGAGTATATCTTTGTAGAGTATTCCAAATTTCAAGGGGTTCGTTTGAATAATCTAGCCTCTAATAAATTGGCTAATGTCTATGCATTGATTTTTCAAGAATGTGATGAATTCCAGTTTATTGAAAAGCTGCTTTATCGACCAAATGAAGATGCCGATTTTTGGATCAATGAGCTATTTATGAGCGAAGCCTCCTTCTATCGCATGGCAAACAATATTGAGGGCTTTTTAGAAAACCGTGGACTTACTCTGGAAAGAAACCCCTTTCGTATCACTGCGAAGGAAGAACGCTGGGTTCGCTTTTTTTACACAGAATATTTCAAAGAGGCCTATGGAGTCAATGACTGGCCCTTTGAATACACCAATCAGCAAGAGACCTATTGTTTCATTATGCGTACCTCTACCGATTTTGATGTTTCTTTAGATGACCGTGAGATTCAGCTGTGTTCTTTTTTATTGATGGTCAGCTTCATTCGAATGGGACAAGGCTTTTTCATTTCTGAAGAAGAATACGATAAGCCAGACGATGTGATCGATCAGGTGATTCAGTACAGTGAACCGCTGGCAAAACGCTTGCTGGCCCACTCCCCTTACTCTCTGCGGGAACGCTGGTATAAAGGCATTGGACGTACCGTTTATTACGAGTTTTATGCCTGGGACAATCACCAACAGGAGATTCGCATACACGACAAAATTGAAACCTTCTTAACCAAACTCTCGCAAGCAGTCGACTTCCCATTGCTTGAAGAGGACAAAAGTAAAATTATCCAACAAATGAAATCCTGGTATCTGCAGTATAACCTTTACCCTTATAATCAAACATTGCTATTTGACAATCAAAAGCGAATGGCAAGAGAAATTTTGAACGTTTATCCAACTTTTTCTGCGATCGTTTCTATGTATCTTGAAGATATCGAGCGAAAAAAACCGGAACTTTGGACCAGCATTCGGATGCACGATATCCTTGTGCTGCTGGTCAAGGAATGGACCAATTTACCGATTCAATTGGAACAGCTGCGAAAAAAGGTTTCGATCATGATTGTCAGCAATTTAGGCAAAAAGCACGCAGAAATGCTCAAGGATTTTCTTTATTCTCAGTATGGCGACAAAGTCATTTTAGAAGTATACCCTTCTCCAACCCTATTTTCTGATGAGGATGATTTTGCTATCTTAGACGATTACGATATCGTGATCAGCAACAATCCGATTGAGAAATACCACGGAGAGCATTGCCTAATCGTAAATAATTTTTTCTCCGCCTCAGATCGGGAAAGCATTTACGAGCTGATTGTGTCCATCCAAAAAGAAGCTTCAGAGAAGCGGATTCATCAATTGGGAATCGCCTATTTTCAAAATGCCAAAAACATTTATTCCTTTCTGCATGAGGATATCGCAATTGATGCGTAGTAAAATTAACCCTAAGGCTGTGACAGCGATGTCACAGCCTTTTTTCGTTATTTGCTGGCAAAAACAACCAAGTTTGTGGAGTCATTGATACACGTTTGCAAGGTGATCCTCTCACCCCCACCGCTGCCGATCATTTGATCCCAATAGTCAACGCCATTGCTGCCATAGGCGTTGTCATCGACGGTGACACAATATTGTACTGTGTAGGAGGTTACTTGTCCGGCCCCATCGGAAACCTGAATCGCGGATCCTGCCCCCACAGAAAACAATGCAGAAAATGCTCCAGGATTATGTCCAATGAAGTGGGTATTCATCCCATCATTTCCAGATTGCACAGCAGCACCTCCCCAGGTTGCACCGATTCCAGAGTTGCTGTCGATCACAGACTGTCCGGAACCTTGACCGGCATTTGAATAAGGAATGTAAGAGCCTCCGATATTTAGCATCATGGCTTGCATAACCGGGGGTCCTGCTGGAGGGTTTGGTGCAGGCGAAGGGTTACTGGTTGTTTCTTCAATGACGGGAGTTTGATTGGATTCATGCTGTACAGGAGCTGGTGCGGGTGCTGGATTTTGCTGTTCTTCAACTACAGAGGGTTCTGTTTCAATCGTGGGTGTTTGTTCTGTTGTGCTGTCTGGAGTAGTTTCAAGGGTCGGGGAAATCTTTGACTCTATACTTTCTTCTGTCTGAACAAAGTCAGGTTCTTTTGATTCTTTGCTTGATGTAGAAATTGATTCGACAGATGTGCTTGTCTCCTCCTTTTTCTTTGCAGTTGATTTTGATGTCGCTGTACTTGCATCTTCTGTCTTTTCAATAGGATTTTCTTCATAAGAAAACGGATAAATAACAGAACTTTCACTGGTGACCAAAGTGACAAAGCTAATTAACAACAATAATACTCTTGGGAACAACATATGGATCATCCTCCTAATTTTGATTTTTGATACGCATTTCTGTTTTTTATATTAGGTTGGATGTTGGGAATTATGAAATCCTTTATTTTTAAAATAACTATTATATATGATGTTAAATTATTTTACTTGCTTATGTTAAGGACATATTGAATCATTCAAAATAACTAAAAAAACATTTTTATTTATTAAATATTTTTTAAGTTGATTCTCCAATTCAACAAATTGTTATTTTATAAATTCTTCGAACTTTGTCAAAAAATATATTTATCTCTAACCCTTCTCTTATCTTATCGTCATTCTATTGTGAAAAAATTATCATAATAGTATAAAAAAACACTAAAATAATAGAATTGTCAGAATAATTAGACAAAGCAATGGCTCTAGATGAGAATTTTCCTCATCTAAAATTCGATTAAACAGCAAAACCCTCAATCATGCTCTAGGAGCACAATTGAGGGTTTTTGATGACTATTTACTAGCAAATACCACTCGGTTTGTCACATCATTGATACACGTTTGCAAGGTGATTCGTTCTCCTCCACCGCTTCCGATCATTTGATCCCAATAATCAACACCATTCGTACCCACGGCGTAATCATCCACATCGACAGTAAACTGTACAATGTATGAAGTCACTTGACCAGCAGCATCAGATACTTCAATGACAGAGCCTGGCCCTACAGAAAACAGGGCACTGAATACTCCAGGGTTATGCCCGATAATATGTGTGTTTAATCCATCGTTTCCGGATTGAACAGGTGCACCTCCCCAAGTAGCTGCTACACCATGATTGCCATCGATTATCGCTTGGCCAGAGCCTTGACCGGCATTTGAATAAGAGATGATCGATCCAGCAATATTTAACTGCATAGGCCCCATACCATTGCCTCTGCTCTCATTTTCAGGAGTGGATATATACTGACTGGTTGGTTCCTGTGTTACTGCTGGCTGTGTTGCAACAACCTCTTGTTGAGGTGCTTCCTGAACTGGTTCTGGAGGAGTTTCTTGAATCGGTTCTTCTGCAACTGGATCTTCAGTAACAACAGGTTGAACTGCTTCCTCGGTACTAACATTTTCCTCGATGTTTTCTTTACTTGCTTCAGAAATTTCTTGACTGGCAGATGATTTTGATGTTTCCTTTTTTTCTTCCTTTTTAGATGATTGTGGAGCTTTTTTCGTATCACTCGTTTCAGTTTGTTCCATTTTTTGTGAATCAGAGTCAGCAAAAGAAGATGGTAACATAACTAAACTTCCGAAGAGAGTTAGCGAAGCAACTGTTACAATCAAAGTTATCATTTTTGAGCTCGACATTTATTTTCGCCTCCTGAAATATATCCATAAGTGTCCTTCTTGTACTTTAATGGTAGAACACAAATGGGAATTCAAGAGTTTGTAGATTTTAAGATAACTAAATATAAATATAAAAAGCTTATATATCGCCCGTTTAACAAGGTTTAAAACAATTTTTGCATAATTTTACTTTAAAAAGAAAAAAATGGTTGAGCATATTTTTTGTTGAAAATCAAGGGTTTTTCAATGTTTTTTTATGAGCGTTTTCTCATATAGATAAACTCGCCATTTTATAATCATTATAATTTAATTATTTTATATCCAAAAACAAAAAATATGTACCAACCGTTTTAAAATAACATATTTATATGGATTTTAATATTGTGAATCATCGTGATACTTGATGCAGCAGTCAAATGAGAAGCCTTCTCGTTTGAATTATCTCTTTTATAAAACAAGAGTTTTCTCATAAATCTGCTATTTTTGAGAAAAATTCGGAAATTCAAGGGAATAAATGGTTTCGCAATCTTTTATACAACAAAAAAAAGACTGAAGCGATTCAGCCTTTTTCGATGCTATTCTTTAATGATTTGGAGCATTTTTGAGATTTCTTCTGCGGACATGACACGCTTCGATTTTTCGATCTTTAAATTTTTCCCCGTCATGATGTAAGCTGGCAGCAGCCGAATCTCTTTGAAGTAGTTTTCTTGGTGGCGCAGTTTATAGGTGGAAGTGGCAGGTAAGGCATTTTTATTTGTTTCTTGCTTACTGATACGGTTTACCGCTTTTCTTGCAACATCCCCCATCAGCATCCACACTTTCGCATCTGGAAACAGTGACAGCTCTCTTTGAAGCAGAGGTAAATAGTGGTCAATATCCGCTGGCTGAATCTTTCCCGATACACTCGGTGTCTTGACGACATTGGTAATGTAGATTCCCGCATTTAGTAATTCCTCTACTCGTTTGATTGGAAAGCCGGCTTCTTCGAATAATTGGACCGTTGTTTCCATATAATAAGAAAGCTCCTGATCACTGTAGAAGTCATCCTCGGGCGTAGGTGCGGCGATTTCGTTCAGCATGATTGCCTTGATCGATTGTGTGTTTAGTTGGTGTGCTGGGAGATACTCAAGTAGTTCATTACATTCTTCTGAGTAGTTCTCTTGAATATAAGTGGCCAATTCATCACGAACAGTGATTTTCATTTTGCTTCCTCCTCAATTGGTGATATGCGGCTTGATGCTGTTTTGCGACTTGTTTCTTTAAAGATACCGGTGAGATATCGATAACTGCTGTACCTAATGAAAGTAAAAACGATACTATCCACTCTCCTTCGATTAACTCTACGTCGACCAATACTTTTTCTTGATTGAAAGTGACTACTTCTGATCCAAAGATGTCCAATAAACGCGAAGTAATCCTGCGATCGGCAACCAATTTCAATCGGACGAATTCAAAACGTTCCGTCTGATAATCATAGGGGGGAAAAGCAGATTCTCTTTCAAAGCAATCATTCAGCACCTTGATCTTTAGTAAACGAGAGCAGCGAAATAGACGGTACGCTTTCCTCAGGTGACAATAGCCATAAAGATACCAGCTGTGGTCTTTAAACAATAGCTTCAACGGATCAACTTTGCGAATAGAATCTTGTCCTTTTTCATTTACATAGCAAATCTCTATCGATTGAAGTTGTTGGATCGCTTGTCTGAGTTCTTGAAATTTCGCGGCCTCTGTCGAAGTGTCCGCCCCCCAGCGTGAAAAATCGACATCGATCGAAGGATCACGCTCATTTTTGAATAAACTTTTCAGTTTGTTCAATAAAGGATCGGTATTCAAAAAACCAGCGGCTTCCAAACTGGATAGCCCATCTAGAAGCTCGGATTGCTCTTCGTTTGTCATGTATAAACGATCCAGCATGAAACTGTCCAATAAACCGACTCCTCCGTTTCGTCCGGTCTCCGTATAGATCGGCAGTCCCATTTGCGACAGACGATCAATGTCTCGGTAAATTGTCCGCACAGAGACCTCAAACTCCTTTGCCAGCATCGAGGCAGAGGTTTGCGGATGCTGCATCAGGTAAAACAATAATTGAAATAGTCGATTTGTTGTCATCATCATCACCTACTTCAGTATAACAAATAAACACTGACAGGGTTTGTCAGTGTTTACGATTAATTTAGAAATAGAATACTGTAGCTTAATACGGAAGCAAAGGTGACCCATAAGAAGTAAGGACCCATCAGCCACATGGCAAGCGGCTTGTGTCGCAGATAGTAAAGCTGCTGGATCACTAATAAGATCCACAAAGCAGTGATGTCGACGACTGCCAATAAATTATTTTGCAATCCGAAAAAGATTGGAGACCATAAGAAGTTCAAAATGAACTGAACAATGAACAATGGAATCATCACTTTTTTTTGCGTCTCGCTAGGATGGATCAAAATAAGGTAAAAGGTCACACCCATCAAAATGTAAAGAACGATCCATACTGGACCAAACAACCATCCTGGAGGCGCAAATGAAGGCAGTGTCAACTCCTGATAATAAGCACGTGCATTTGTTGCAGATATCCCTGAGAGCATTCCCAAAAGGGTAACACCAATGGTGCTTGCCCAAAATCGAACATCTTTGACTATTTTCATCATACGTCTTCCCTCCTTCCTTAAATCCACTCTACCACGAATTATTTTATCAGGCGATAAATCAGCTTACAGTGCCGTTTTAAGGGGAAAAAATAAATTTCTAAATGATTTTTTTATTTAAAATGAGCTTCTAAAATCAAAAACACATCACACTCCTTTTCGAGCGTGATGTGAGAAATGGTAGTATTTTATAGCTTCAGCTTCCCTGCCACCTTAGCCTTAACATTGACTGCTTGTTTTGACAGATAAGCTAATGGAATGACTTCGATTGATATAGGAACTAGATGCTCAGCGATGGCACCGGATTTTATTGCTTCCTTTTCTGCAGTTTGCAGAGCTTTGGCTACCACCGCTTCTTGGGTGGTCCCTTCCAACGAATAAATTGAGTTTATTTCACCTGAAACTTCACCTAATGCTGCGCCTATCGCATTTGCAGCATCGTAATTTTCAGGAATAACGACTTCGGAAACGCCAGCCATTTCTTGGGGTAAAATAATACTCCCTCCGCCGACCAGAACAACAGGTACCTCTCCACTGTCGGTCTTCATTTGATCAATCGCCTCTTCGATCAGTTCCTTGATTTCCGCTTTCACCTCAGCAACCAACTGAGTATCAAGCTGAGGTGATTTTGCACCAGTTACCTCATGCTGCGAACAATTCGCAATGGCGATATCCGTGGCACAGAGGGTTTGCCCTCCAAAAGCCAAGCTTTCTTCCAAAATACGGTAGCCTAAGCTTTCAGGACCGACCTTAATTGCTTCACCTTGATGGACGATCGTTCCTCCTCCAAGACCGATAGAAAGAACATCGGGCATTCTAAAATTGGTCCGAATCCCGCCAATAACGGTTGCCAGAGAAGACTCACGAGGAAACCCGTTTTTCAGCACCCCGATATCTGTCGTCGTACCGCCAACATCAACGACTAACGCATTTTTTAACCCGCTTAAATGAGCCGCTCCCCGAATGGAATTGGTAGGACCACAGCCGATAGTCAAGACAGGGTAACTCAAGGCTTTCGATAAATTCATCAGTGTGCCGTCATTTTGACAAATATAAACATCAGCAGTGATGGAATTCTTCGTTAATGCTTGCTGCAGACCATGGATCATTTCTACAATCGTTTTGGTTAATGCAGCGTTTAAAATGCTTGCATTTTCCCGTTCAAGTAAACCAACGGAGCCGATCTCACTGGACAATGTTACTGGAACATCAAGTTCTTGGGTAACGATTTCTCCTGCTTTTCTCTCTTGATCATTATTAACAGGAGAAAACACACCAACGACTGCGACAGCTTCTACTTTGCCTTTCATCTTTTGGCAAGCTAGACGAATTTCAGACTCGCTGATTTCTGCAATTTTGTCCCCATTGTATTCATAACCTCCTGCAACAACGAATGAAGAGCAATCCATTTTTTCTGCCAAATCCTTCGGCCAGCCTATCATGGGTTCTACCGAGGTAGTGGCAGGTTTAGCCAGGCGGATGATCCCGACTTTGCTAAGTTCTTTGCGCTGAACGATCGCGTTCGTACAATGAGTCGTTCCCAACATGACGACATTGATTTTTTCTGCTGAAATTTTTGTTTCCTGCAGCACCTTTTGGATCGCCAAATGGATTCCCTGACTGACGTCTTCCATGGTGGGACTCTTCACTTTACCGACACAGTGTAGGTGTTCATCTAAAATGGCGCAGTCTGTATTTGTTCCGCCCACATCAATTCCTAATCTATACATTTCCCTTTTCCCCCATCAAGTTCTCCACTGGTGTATATGAAATGTCATATCCGAAATATTTTGGCCCAGCGACTTCGATCCCGCGATCCGTTCGCCATTTAGGATCACAAGGCAGCGCGATCATATGAATCCGTGCACCATAACGCAACGTCTCTGTCGTGATTGGACGGCCCGTTTCATGATCCAGTGCACAAATCAAGTCGGGTGTCATAGCGATCACTTCACCATTTTTTCTTGCCAGCAAAAGTTCATTTTGGAAAAACACCTCAAGCTGGTCACCTTTGTTTTGATTAATCCCGCTCAGCGTCGTTCTTCCCCGGGTAAAGCCTCCCTCGACATTTCTCTCGATATGATTGATTTTGCCTTCGAACAGGGAATAACCCTGCAGCATTTCCAACAAGTTTTGGACAGGAGACGTCACATCCGCCAGGCGTGTCAATGTCTCGCCAATTTGCTTCGCTAGGCTGAGTGTGTTGCGAATCCCACATTCCTTCACAATCTTTCCTGGAAAAATATTGTCAACCATGTTGGCATTTCCACCCATCACATCGGTTATAGCTCGAGCGATTTTTTCCGACCATTCGCCATCTTTGGGGTAATAAACGATCCGGTTCCCTTGGCTGTCTGCCATTGCGACAACATTTGGTTGATACCCCTTCAAAAAGAAGGTGACCATTTGGGACTCAGGAAACGCCCGGCCCATAGCGTCTGCGTCCACGATCGGCAATCCCATTTTTGCTGCACAAGCGATCGGCAGTAACGAATTGCCACCGCCAATTTCGATCGGCATGATTGCTTGTGTCGGTCGATCAAAAAAATCTTTCAGCGCTTCGACTGGTGCAAATACTTCTTCTTCTGAAGCAATTTTTTCGTTAGAAACAGACGGCGCACCGATCGATCCTACGGGCATAACCAAGGCTTCATCATCTAACTCTTCCACCTGCAGCACTTTAACGGGGCCGTATTTTTGAAGTGCCTGTAAGGCCATCAATTTGCCGACAAACGGATCGCCTCCTCCGCCTGTACCTAATAAAGTAGCCCCAATGGCAATATTGTCTAAATCATCAACTGTGATCCATTCCATGTTGTTACGACCGTCCTTTTGTCAGTTTATTCAATATAAAGTAGCAAATCCCCGCAGCAATGATCCCATCTAAAGCTGAAACATTCGTGAGGCTGAAAATGCCAAATCCTGCTGGAGGAGCACTCGTCATAAAGGCGATCACACTGCCGATGATCCAAGAAACAATAGCGACAGGATAATAATCCTTTAATTTGTTTTCGTAAGAGAAATCGTATTTTTCTTTGTAGAAAAAATAGTCAATCAAATAGATCCCAGCAATTGGCGAAACCAATACCGTAATAATAGAAAGAAATGTTTCAAATTTTCCATAAATCCCTAACATTGCCATTAAAATTCCGATCGAACCGCTGATAAAAGTGATGATCTTTGGGTTTGCTCGCCGGAAAACGATGGAAAAATCTAGAGAAGCAGAATACAAATTATTCGTGTTCGTTGTCCATTGTGCCAAAGTAAGTACCAAGATCGAAGGAATTCCCAACCCCAATGCAAAGAAAACAGCAGTCAGATCAGCGGTATTCATCACTTTGACTAAGATCAAAGAAATAATAATCATAAAGCTGTTGCCCACGGTGAAGCCAACAAAACCGGCGATCATTGCTTGTTTAGGATTCTGAGCCCATCTTGCCACGTCTGGCGCCATTACAACTCCCACCATATACACACCAATCACTAAAGAAACAGCAAGGCCAAAAGAAATTGGTGTTCCCTGCGGTGCGGTTGTCAATCCGGAGGTCCCTTGGTTGTTCACTGACATGATCGTAGCGACAATAATCAAAATTGCCAACAGGGGAACAGAATACGTACATAGTTTTTCAATGGCTTGATAGCCCCAGAAGGCAGAGAGCATCATCAATCCCCCACCAATGAATGAGAGCAGCCATAAAGGCAAGGAGGTGCCGGTCAACTGATCGATTGCACCACGAATATTTTCTGCGAAGAAACCAATTTGTACACCGAACCAGCCTAAAGAGGAAATTCCCATGATCACACCCATCAAAGCTGCCCCATTTTTCCCGAAGGCCACACGGGAAATCATTCCCGTTGATAATCCCGCTTTGGCACCAATGTAAGCTGTACCAACAGCCAATATCCCTAGCACTACTGAACCAATCATGATTGCGGCTACGGCTGTCCAAAACGCCATTCCTTGTGAAAGAGCCACGCCCATAAACATTCCTGAAAGATCGATCCCAATGGCGATCCAGACCATGCTGATCGAGAGCCAACGCTTCCGCTTGTTTTCCGGCACTCGTTCCCGTTCGTAATTTCCCGTGTTTGTTTCTGCTACTTCCTCCATCCGTTTCCCTCATTTCTGAATTTTCTGATAAATAAATATTTTTAACAGTATAGCGAAGAGCGGGGAAACTGACTATGTTTGTGTGATCAAAAACTAAATAAGCCTTTGTCTATTTTGACAAAGGCCTTACCATATCAATGATATTTCCGAAAATAAATTAGACTCTTCACCAATAAATAACGCGAAGAAGTGTGGACGAAAGACATTTTTAAAAGTTCTTGGGCTCTTTTGATCCGATATTTTATCGTATTATTATGCAGAAAAAGTGCTTTGGCCGTTCTGTTTATACTTTCGTCATGATCTAGAAAATAGGCCGCCAATGTGTGAATCATCTCTTTTTCCAAATAGGAATCAAACTCTATTGGATTGAACTCACGAGAAACATCGGACAAGAGAGTCAAATCTTCTGGAATAAAGCGAGTTTTTCCTGGGAAAACTCGTGTTAAAGCTGGCAGATACTCCTCGATCAGCTGCATATTCTTTTGAACAAGTGATAACGAAGGAATCGACTTTGCCTCAAACAAGAACTCTGAAGGCTGCCTTATAAGTAGGGGTCTCTCCTCGGGTTCCCTGATTGTGTTTCCGATCAGCCATTCAAATTTGGCTTCTTGATAATACAGGCTGTTTGAGTGAACAGTCACCCATTCCTTTAATCGACTATCGCCTAAATGATTGCGGAAACAATAAAAATCAAAGGGCTGGGTCAGTTCGACTCCTGCTTTTTTAGCTAATAAAGCGGCTGTTGAAAAATCTCCTGTTTGACAGGCGAAAAAGAATTGTTGCCCTGTATTTAACAGCTGATCCTCCCCAAAAAATTTGATCATTTTTTCTGTCATTGTTTGCAGACTGGATAGTTGAGAGTCAGACAGCGGATCCTTGCGGAAAATAGCAAGCGTGTATTTTTGTGCCAGTGAAGGCAGATTCAATCGCGTTTTTGTATAAAAATAAACCATTTGCTGCATTTCGATGACAGCATTTTTTTGTGTGATTTGTGTCGATCGTTGGAACCAGGCTCTTAAATGAGCATCTAAGCTTCGCGGCCAAGACTTGGATAATAGGATCTCCTGTTCTTCATTTAGTAAAAAAAGACTGCATTTCAATTTATCCGATAAGATGCTTAACCCGGTTTCGATTTGGTGCTGCTGTTGCGGCAAATTGCGAATCGTTTCAATCAAAATATCCTGCTGGTTTTCGATCTGTGCTTCTTCCTCGTTTACGTAAGTCAGTACTTCAGAGATAACTTCACTATAGCGCAGTTCCATCCGGCTTCTTGGCATCACGATCAAGATCATTTGCAGTTCATCCATGCGCTTGATTAGCTGAGGAGAGACTTCTGGCATGATGATTCCGACATAGTACAAGATGATTCCCAATTGACTGTGCTGATGTAAGATCGAAACGATTTCCAGTTGTTTTTCCACATTGTCAGCAACTTGAGCAAAGGAGGTAATGACAAATTCATTGCCTGAGTATTCACCTTTGATAGGCATTTTACTGTAAGCATCCGGTTCAGAAACCTCTAATACGGACACTGTCGTTACTAAACGATCCAGTTGATTCTTACCTGCCAAAACACTCGCCCCTTTCATAGAAGGGATTTTTAACAGATCATTTACATTCATTAGGAGGCTCCTTCCATCTACTCTCTTTAGTCAGTAGTATAAAAGAATTTTCCCGTGTTGAATAGCTTTTTTCCGCGCTTTTAGTTGTGAACGTCCGTATTCATCCATTTTAATCACTTATGTTATAATAGATAAATAATCAAAGAAAGATGGTGTTCTGATGTTCTATTTAGACGAAAATGAAGAAAACGAAAATAAAACCAATGAGATCCCTGACGTGTATCGAAAAAAATTACTGGATCAACGTACGGTTTTGATCTATGGCGAGATTACCCAAGAATTAGCAAAAGATATTACTTCTCAGCTTTTGCTGCTTTCCGCATTAAATGATGATCCAATCACCATTTATGTGAACAGTCCTGGCGGTCATGTGGAATCTGGTGATACGATTCACGATGTCATCAAGTTTATCCGACCACAAGTCAACATGATCGGTACTGGCTGGGTGGCAAGTGCTGGAATCACGATCTTCTTGGCTGCTGAAAAAGAAAATCGCTACAGCCTGCCTAACACTCGCTACATGATCCATCAGCCGGCTGGCGGTGTCAGTGGACAAACGACTGAAATCCAAATCGAAGCAAAAGAAATCATTCGGACACGTGAACGGATCAACCGGTTGATCGCAGAAGCCACTGGGCAATCGGTTGAAAAAGTGGAGCAAGATACGGACCGCAATTTCTGGATGTCTGTTGATGAAGCCAAAGACTATGGCATCGTCGGCAAAATTATTTCGACTTCTGAGGAAATCGGTAAATAATCTCTTGTTTCAACATGGAATTTCGTTTATTCTTGAGATATCGTAAAAAATGAATAAGTATTTGCGGGGGGACGCATCGCGTTGAGAAGGTAAAACCTGACCCTTAGAACCTGTTGGTTAACACCGTCGGAGGGAAGCAATCGATCTAGTTGATTCGCGCCCTTAGTTTAAAGGGCGCTTTTTTTGATGATCTGCCTCCGATGTGCAAGACTAAATCAGAACAATTTGGAGGAAGCTATATGAAAAAAGCATTGACTATCGCTGGTTCAGATTGCAGTGGAGGTGCCGGAATCCAAGCGGATCTCAAGACCTTTTCTGCCCATGGCGTATTTGGGATGTCCGTGATTACATCGGTCGTGGCAGAAAATACCGCACGTGTCATCTCCTACCAGGACATTGATCCGATCATCATCAATCAGCAAATGGATGCAGTATTTGAAGATATCGTCCCAAATGCAGTGAAGATCGGCATGCTTTCCACTGTGGAAACAATGCGGGCTGTGACCAAAAGCTTGAACAAATGGAAACCTGAAAAGATCGTTCTCGATCCAGTGATGTACGCCAAAAACGGCTGTGCCTTAATGGACCCTGCCTCGATCGATACATTGATCGAAGAGGTCTTGCCGCTTGCTGATTTAATCACGCCTAATGTGCCAGAGGCAGAAAAAATCAGTGGTATGACGATTGCAACGTTGGATGATATGAAAGCCGCAGCACAAAAAATCTATCAGATGTGCAGTGCCGCTGTCATGTTAAAAGGTGGACACAAGTCTGGTGATGCCACCGATATTTTATATGATGGCTATGAGTTTACTGAGTACACGAGCGAACGAATCGATACAAAAAATACACACGGTACCGGCTGTACCTTCTCTTCTGCAATCGCTTCTCAGCTAGCCTTAGGAAAAGAGCTCAAACCAGCAGTTGCTGAAGCGAAAGAGTATGTCACCACGGCCATTCGTCATTCTCTGCCGTTAGGGAAAGGCCATGGGCCAACCAATCACTTTTATCAACTTTATCGTTCAGGATTGCAATTGTAAAAAAGCCGAAACTCAAGGTTGTTTCTCCCTGAGTTTCGGCTTTTTAATTGTAAACAGTTCTATTTTTAACCGATCTTCAATGCCAGATCTTTTGCCAAGAAGAATGGCCGTAAATACCCTACTGTATTTGAGAGAGGGAGAATATCTGGTGATACGTCGATATTCAATTCTTCTTTGATATAGCGCTTGCGCGTAACGATCCGTTGCCATAAATCCGGGTACTGTTCTTTTATTGCGTGCTGCAGCTTTTGATCGGCGATTGCAACACACTCTTCAGCACTTGTCCCCTGATACCCTTTGACTGAAGGAATGATATCGATCTGGAACAGCATGCCGCTTTTGATCTCTTCCTTTGAACCGGGATAGATCGGTGAAGACATCCATTCTTCATCCGCCACTAAATGTCCAGGATTTAAGGACCAGCCATAGACTGATTTAGGTAGAGCGTCATCAATGACTTGATAAATTTCTTCGCCTGAACAGCCGATCTTCACCTCGCTCAACCATGCCGTTATTCCACGATAGTAAGGAAAAACAACTTTTTCCAAATAGTCGTTTTGATCGTCTGGCAGCTGCTCTACCTCTTTGATCACAAATCCGCTGCGACTGGATAATCCACCTTTATAACCGACAGTCAGTGACAACTTATCACCTGTTTTAATTTCTTTATGCGTCGGATAAAAATTGGCCTTTTCAAAGCGGTCGCCTGTTGCTGCAATCGTCACTACTGGATTCAATTGCCCTTCGCCATTCAAACATTCCCCAAGATCGCTTTCCTTTACACCGGGCTGAACGGCATTCATTGCTTGCAGCATTCGAGTGGAAGCGAGGTTTGCACCATATTCGTAGTGTGCGATTTCGTTGGCATTATTGGTCGTCCGAACGCCATTGCTGCCGCCAATGAACAAATGACAGGCATTGATCAATTTTGCTTGCTTTGCCGACTGCTTCAGCTCTTCAACGATAAAATAAGGAATGTCAAACAAGGCTTGTCCATCACATTGGTTCGGAGTAAACATTTTCCAGCCAATCAGACCAACTTTTTGTGCACCGTTCAGGCCAATTTCATTGAAGATCTCCCGCAAAGCGCGCTCATGCGCCATCGGTTGATTCGGCAATGAGAAATACGGAGAATGATACAAATTCGCTTCGATGCGAGAATGATCACCCATTTTCAAATTTTCATTTCCTAATACAAGTGAGGCTTCACCCGTACGGTGTAAAATCAATAGCCCTTCTTCAAAGCGCGGCACAAATCCGGTCAAATACTCGAAGTTTGCACCATGCTCGCGATCTGCGTAAATAACTAAGGAATCAAACTGCAGATCCTTCATTTGTTGCAGCAGCTTCTCTTTTCGAGAATTCATCGTTTCATCCGTCAAAAATACAGGTGTAACAGCTTCGAAAATTTTTGGTTCTTTAACGGTGGTATATTTGATTGTTTTCATTTGCAGCTCCTTTGATTGTTTTGAAAGTAGTATTACACAAGGATCAGTTCGACATGGTTTTGTTCCAAGGCTGTTAAAAAATCGGATGAAGGTTCTTGATCAGTGATCAAAATATCCAGTTCCTTTAGAGAAGAAATCTTAAAAAGTCCCGTTGTATCCAATTTCGTGTGGTCGGCTAGAGCAATCGTTTGTTTGCTTTGCAGTAACATTTGCCGTTTGACTAGGCCTTCTTCTTCGGTGTGAATGAACATTCCATCAGCATTGATTGCAAAAACACCAAGAAACGAATAATCAACAAAATAGTCACGAATCTTGTCTACTGTCTCTGCGCCATAAATGAAAAGCTGTTGCTTATGAACCTTTCCCGGCAGAATTCGCACCTCGCTGCTGGGAATCTGGGTCAGCAACGAGGCATGGCTCAGCGAGTTGGTAATCGCCAATATTCCCTTGTCATGCAAAAAAGGAATGATCGCTTCCACACTTGTGGAGGAATCCATTAATACAGCAGCGTTGTTTTTAATCAGCTGTGCAGCCTTTTTTGCTATTCTCTCTTTGATGACCTGATCTTTGCCAGCTCGCTCCTGATAATTGAAAATCATGGCCTCACGGTTGGCCAACATGGCTCCGCCGTGGATTCGTTTAACAATCTCTTGTTTTTCCAACTTGATCAAATCACGTCGGATCGTGTCCTTGGAAACCTTCAATTGCACAGCAAGATAATCGATCGAAGCACTTTTTTTTGCTTCCAAAATCTCCTGAATCCTGCTTAATCGTTCTTCTATCAGCATCATTACTCTCTCCTTGGAATCAATTTACCATATTTTGCATTAATTTGCAATTATTTCTATACTATGTCGCAAAATAATGCATATCCTAAGAAAAATCCCGATACCCTAAGTGATAATGCTGCAAAGCCTCATCTAATTTTTTTTGGTTTTCCCTGGACATTGAAGCAATAAATGAGCGAAAATCAGATAGATAGAGCTGCGTATCCTCTTCTAGGCTGCCATAAGAAGACAACAGTAAAAAGAGTCCCGTGATTGTTTCCACAGATAACAATGCAAAAAGTTGCAGATAAAAACCATTCGGTTCTAAATGTTGCTCAAGATAATCAAGTAAATCATACGGAGAATCCATTTTTTCAGCTATCAATCCCATTCTTTTTTCCGTATCCAGCTGATCGTAGCTCTGCATGAGCAGCGCATAATCAGTCGCCGCCATTGGTGGTGTTAATCGTAGTTCTTTTCTTTGCTCCATCTCTGTTAAGAAGAGGTTTGATAGATCCGCCACACTTTTCAAAGCAAGGACCCGTTGCTGTAATTGTCGGAAGGTTTGTTGATAATACGTATTCTTGTCTAAGAAACCCAGCAACGTAGCTGGAAACTCCTCACGAAGAAAACGATCATAAACATAAGACATTTCGTTCAATGTTAGTAATAAACTTGATCTTGGATCTCCGCCACTCACCCATTTACTTATCCATTGGTCGAAAATAATTTGATAGAGATTATTGATGTCTTTCCGATAATCAAATCCTAGATGATCACTGTATACAGAGAGTATTTCAAACACTAGCTGTTCGGGGACATTCTGTAGAAATCGCACTTCTAACGCCATGCGTCTGAGGTATTCAGAAATAAAATCGATTCCTTGGTAAATAAGATCATCCGCTCCATGTGCCAGCTGATAGTCGATCCACCCAGCACAAGAAACATTGGCTTGATAGTCGCTATCATAGGTGGTAAAAAACGTTCCGATCTCTCTCAATGTCCCCTCAAATGATTCAATCCCATACGATTGATATGTTGTTAAAATTTCGTTATAGCATTGTTCTGCTTGTTGAAGTTTTCTTTTAATGACTTGCTTTCCGTTTTCAAATCGGTCGGAAACGCTCTCCTTTTCAACTGCATGGTCTAAGACAAACAAAATCGATTGGCGAATGGCTTCGATTTCGTCAACTGAGATCACACTGGTTCCGCTTAGACGCTTTTGTACGTGCTGAATTAGAAAATAATTAAATTCTTGAGGATTTCGAACGATTTCATTCATTTTTTCCACCTCCTGCGCTTTGCGGATTGTCTTCAAAATAGCCTTTGAGATACTCAACATCCCCCTCAAATCGGTGATAGACCTCAAAGATCCGTTCCATCAGGACCTCATCTTCAGCAAATTGCAGAGAATGCAAATAGTAAAAGACCTCTTGTAAATCCTCTATCTTTTGCAGATACTCCTGTTTAGTAAAACGCTCCTGTGCAGCGGTTCTCATTAATAGACGAATCGTATTTTTCAAGCTGAAATCGATTAAGTAGTTTTCCTCTAAAACGGCTTTGCGATGCTCCAAAAGTTCTTCAACATCCATCACAGATAAAGAAAACGATTGCCGATTCGTCTTTAATGTCTGATTTACTTGATGGATCACCAGTTGTTGTTGACCTTTAAATAACGTTAACGCAAAATCCTCCATCGTATCAACACCTCCATTGTATAGAGGATATACCATAGTTCACTTTCAATTACTAGATTGAAATGATGCTCAAAATATGTTAATATAAGCTTATAAGAAAGATAAAGCCTTAGTCTTTCTTAATGTTTTCTTTAAATTTTTAGAATTTTTCTTTTTTTAAATAAAGCAAAAAACAACAGCCACACGTGAAGCGTTGGCTGTTTTTCATTTGATTCTCTTTTGTTAAATACGTGTTTGCACAGATAGCTATTTTTTATTGACCAACTTAAAAAAATCCCGCTGATCCTAATCAGCGGGATTTTCAAATGACTAATAATACACACGTACTCCAAAGTCAGGAGTAAACCATTGTGTTGATCCGTATTTCACATCTTCTCCTGGTTGCGAAGCATGAATATATTGGTCTCCTCCAGTAGAGATAGCTACATGATACGTATTTCCTTGTTCTCCCCAGAACAATAGATCGCCTTGTTGTGCCTGATCATAAGCGATTTGTTGACCTGAAGATTCTTGAGGAACCGTCCAAGCACCAATGTCTTGTCCAGTTACTTGTTTGTATACGTATTGAGTGAAGCCTGAGCAATCAAAGCCATCAGGTGTTCTTCCACCCCACTCATAAGGAGTTCCAAGATATTTTTTAGCCTCATTGACAATTGCCTCACCATTCGGATTCCCTTGCTCTGGTGCTGGCGCAGGCTGTTCCGGTGCGGGTGCAGGATCTGGTGTCGGAGTCGGCTCAGGAGTCGGCGTTGGTTCCGGCGTTGGTGCTGGCGCAGGCTCAGGTGTTGGAGCTGGTTCTGGTGTTGGCACAGGCTCTGGCTCAGGAGTCGGCGCAGGTGCCGGATCTGGCACTGGGTCAGCTATCGGATTCTCATCCGGAACGACTGGATTTGTCATATTATCCAGAGTCGGCTCGTCTGGCGTAGGTACAACGACATCTACTGCTGGCGGCACCACTGCTTCTGGTGTTGTCGGTTCAGCAACTTCTGCTGGTGCAGGTGTACTATTTTGAGTTGTTTCGCCTGTTCCCACAATCACGCTTTGACCCGCATAAACGACATTGTCTTCTAAATTGTTCCACTCAGAAAAGTCTTGCGGCTCGATCTGGAATTCAGATGTGATCGAATGAATCGTATCCCCTGATTGAACAACATATTTTTGAACAGTCGGTGCGGCTGCAGGTGTTGCAACCTCTTGAGTCGCAGGTGCTGCATCATAAGTTAACAAATCATTTTCTTGGATCACGTTCAGCAATTCTTTTGCATACTCTGGACGGCCAGCAAACCGTTCTTCCAAAGCTTTCGCTGCCGCTTCCGGTGTTTTCGCATTGCTGCGCCATACATCAGAGAAGTAAAGCTCTTCGCCATCTTTCGAAGCTGTTTTTACAACCTCTACATAGTCTTGGACTGCTTCGAGGTAAGAATCGTAGTCTTTTAATTCTTTCTTACCAGGAACCGCTTTGCCATCTTTGTATTCTTCTTTATCTAACATCGCTGATTTGCCCTTATACTGTCCCTCTAACCCAAAAAGGTTAAAATATGGCGCTTGGGCATAGCTGTTTTGTCCCCAATTGCTTTCAACGATTGCCTGAGCCATCATAACAGAAGCGAATAAATCATTCTTTTCTGCTAATGGTTCTATTTCTTTTGCAATCTCATTGATAAATGCGACTTTATCTACTTTAGAGGTCGTTGCGGTTGGTTTTTCGTTTTTCTTAGCATCAGCCTCTTTTGCATTGACTAATGGTGCGGCTACAGAAACCGCTACTAAAGCAGTACCAACAACAGCCGTTCCCTTTTTCAAGTATCGGTAATTCGTGTTGTGACGACGCTTCTGCTCGCGCAGCTCTCTTCTAGTAAGTACTTTCTTTCCCATTGACACCTCTCCCATTTCATCATATTAATAGATAATAATGCGTTGTTTTGAAAAATAATTAAAGCATAATTTTTTTCTACAAAAGTAATTATAGCATAATTTTTAAAAACACGTTAATGGTTGTTTCGAGAATTTTTTTCTTAGTCGCATTTTTTTTTAATCAAAAATCGCAGAATGCTTATTCTTGCTATCATAGCGCAGATTCTTTATTCTTTATTTTAGTGAAGATAAAAAAAAAGAACGGAAATTTATGAGGAGAATCATGTGCATGGAATCCTTAAAAGAGAAAGTCGCCTCCCTTCCGACCCAACCGGGGGTTTATTTTATGAAAAATAAACAAGGACAAATCATCTATGTCGGCAAAGCCAAGAATTTGAAGCGGCGTGTCAGTTCTTACTTTGTTCAGAACAAGCAGCATTCTCGAAAAACCAAAGAAATGATTTCGCAGATCAAAGACTTTGACTTTCAGCTCGTGGATACCGAGTTTGATGCTCTTTTGGTAGAATTACAAAATATCCACCAAATTCGGCCAAGATACAATCGATCGATGAATCATTACGAGGAATATGGCTATTTTCAATTGTTGAATCGGTCACCTTATTTGCGGGTGCTGACTGAGTGGTCAGATGAACATTTAGTTTTGGGGCCTTTTTACAAAAAAAGCAAGATGCTGACGTTTCGAGAGATCGTCAATAGTGTTTATCATCTTGACGGCCCATTACGCGATGTTCGAGGGATCGTTCGCGATTTTAGCGAAGTAACTCCACAAGAGGATCTGGCTCTTCGGGTCGATGAAATCCGTGAAACCCTGTTGGGACGATCCAACATGTTTTTGGAACGCATTCAACAGAAGGTCGATCAAGCCAATCAACGCAACGACTTCGAAGCTGCCGCTCAATGGTGGAACAACTATTTGCTGGTACAGCGGTTTTTACGACGAAACCGTCAGCTCCTGGCTGCAGCCAATGACAATGTCTTTGTCGGGATTTTAGCAGAGAACGGGCAATACTATTGTTATCTATATGCAAAAGGACAAATTTTGCAGCGCGTCGTCTATACTCGAAAACCAAAACCTGAGCAAGCACATAGGCGTTTGATGAAAGACACCCGAAAAAAAGACTGGTCGCTTTTGGCGCAAAAAGTCTATTTGAATAAGCAAGATGTGGATCTATTTCCGCTTTTTTTTAACTATTTAAATCGGAATGGGGAAATCCATTTTTTTGAATGGCCAAATGCTTGAAACTAATTCTAAATGAAGCGGCCTGATTAAAAAATTATTTTTTGTAAATCAAAAAAACTTAAAAAAAAATTGTATTCGTTTGCAAGGATTGGTAAAATGAGCGAAGAGAAGCGTTGATTGGAGAGATGATGTTATGCAGATCGAAAAAATTACAAAACCGGACCAGTTGATCGTTTCAACCTCCGCCCATCTTTCTTATGAACATTTGCCGGAATACATTGGAAGGTCTTATATCGAGTTGTTGACTTACAGTGAAACTCATCAGGCTGCGACTGTGGGAACTCCTTTTGTATCTTATTTGAACTTGGGAAAAGACGGCATGCCCAAAGATGAGCTTTATCATGTGGAGATCGGTCTGCCGATCGATCGCATGATCCCTGAAAATGAAAAGTTTCAAGTCTATACCCAGCCGGCTTATCAAGCTATGCGCACGTTGATTATCGGCGATTATGATGAATTGACCGAACCATACAAGGAACTGCTGCAGGCCATTAAATATGACAACGGGGTCTTCGCTTCAAGAAGTTATGAATACTTTTTGACCAACGAGACTGTCCCATTGGCAGAACAGGAAACGATGATCGAACTGGCTTACATCCCCAAAAAACGCTTGACCGCTCAATAAGTAGAGGGCAAGCGTTTTTTGCTGTTTCTTTTTTATAGTGAGATCGGTTGATCATTGTTCTCATGAACGATCTCGCGAAAGTTCAGCATTCCTGCCTGCAGCCCGCGAATCAAAACTTCAGCAGTTCCAATGTTGGTTGCCAAAGGAATTTCGTAAACGTCACACAAACGAATCAATGCATTGACATCCGGTTCATGAGGCTGTGCCGCTAGAGGATCGCGCATAAAAATGATCAAATCCATCGCATCCTCAGAGATCATGGCCCCGATCTGTTGATCTCCCCCTAAAGGTCCTGATTTAAATCGATGTACTGGCAAATCAGTCGCTTCCATTACTTTAGTTCCTGTTGTTCCGGTAGCATAGAGCTCGTGATTCTTTAAAATTTCCCTGTAAGCAGTGGCAAATTTGATCATCAATTCTTTTTTTCGATCGTGAGCGATCAACGCAATTTTCATAGTATTCCTCCTTGCATTGTCTTAGATTTATTGGTAATCATCTGTTTGTCTTGCAGTGAATCAGCAGTCAGATGGCTGTTTCTATTGACTTAATAAGTTTGTCCCCACAAGCTAAACCGATACCCATCTTCTTCTGAAACTGCTATGGTCAGACTTGAATTATCAAAAGCAGGCTGCTCACGAATTTTAGATAATGGGATTCCCTTCATCGTATTCAGCAACGTACGTAAGACGATTCCATGACTGACAATCAACAATGTGCCTTCTGGATAATGCTCTTTCAGCTCTTCGATGACCTCCGTGCTGCGTGAAAGGACTTGCTCATAGCTCTCGGCAGAAACAGCATCCGCATCAAAACGCTCTGGGTGATGAAAATAATTCTCGAAAGCGGGGTGCTTTCTCACCTCTTCGACCTTTTGGCCTTCCCATTCGCCAACATTCATTTCCTTTAGTCGATCCTCCGTCTGGATCATATCCGGTTTTAAAAAGCGATGTTGACTTAATATGATCTGGCCGGTTGTTTGTGCTCGCAATTGCGAAGAAGTAATCACCTTGTCAAAGGGAACCTCCTTCACCTGTTGTCCCAATCGTTCGGTAGCCGCGACCCCTTCAGGTGTCAGCGGAGAGTCCACTGTTCCGCCATTAAAGCGGCCCTCTTGATTAATTTCAGTAATCCCGTGACGAACAAAGTAAAAAGTTGTCATTCTTCCACCTCTTTTCGCTTTGAGTATACACTAAGTTTGCCCATCCGAATATCGTTTCACCTGTTTTTTTTGCTCGGATTTTACTATTTTGTCCTTTTGGAAAATCGCGTGGCGATCATCCTTATAAGAGGAAAACAGTCTCAAACTATTGAGTACTCAAGCCTGTAAACTATCATCCATGGACTCAATGACTTCAAAGCCAATGAACGAACAACAAAAGAAAAAAACCATTTGTCTTAGCATCCGTCTAAAATCTAAGATGACATTGGAAACGGAATCACTTATAATAAAATCTATAGAGCCGTTGATGGGGAGCGAAAAAAATGCAAAAACAAAGACCACAGAGAAACAGCACCGACTTCGCGGTAGCGACCGCAGGATTATTCAGCTTAGTGTTAAGCAGTGTGCTACTGATTGCGCGCATTTTACAGCATCGGGAGATGTTGGATCTGCTTTGCTTGCTCTCTGGTGCAGCATCCGCTTTCTGCTACGGAAAATTCATTGAAGAACGCGAGAAAACGTGGCTTGGTTTAGCTGGGCTCCTGCTTCTGGCTTGTATTTTTTTCTTCGTTAAATACATTCTTTAACAGAGACTCGTTCTCTGTTTTTTTGGAGGTTTTTATGCAAGAGCTTACCCGATTAGTGAACTATCTGACCAGTTTCGAAAAGCAGAATGACTTTAAAAGCGAGACCTTGCTTGTTGCCGGCAACAGCATTCCGGACTTAATTGCAGAAGCAGCAGCCTTTTGTCGAGAAAACGGGACAATCCGAACAATTCTTTTTTCAGGCGGTATCGGGCATGCAACAGGACGTTTGATCGAGAATATCCGTCTTCAGGTTCCGAATTTCAAGCCAGTGAAGGATTGGGAGAAAAGCAGTGAAGCTGAACTGATGGCAGAACTATTCCTTTTTTTTAACGGACCTAGTTCAGAGATCAGCATTCTTTTAGAAAAGCATTCTACAAACACTGGAGAGAATGCTCGTTTCTCTCGACAGCTGCTTGAAAAAAATCTGCCGAATCACATTTGGCTGGTCCAAGATCCCTTGCTGCAAAAGCGGACGATGTATACGATCGCTAAAGAATGGGCCTTGCCGCTTCATGCAATTCGGCCAATCCCGATGACAATGCCCCGGCTACTTTCCTATTCAGCCGAAGGACCTAGATTTCAAGACGCAAGAATGAATGAATGGTGGGCAAAAGATTATTTTCTTTCCTTGGCGATCGGCGAAGTTCGCCGGCTGATTGATGATTCGGATGGCTACGGGCCAAACGGTGCAGGCTTCATTCCTCATGTAGAAATTCCGAAATCTGTCATCGCTGATTACCACATGTGTAAGCAACTCTTAGGAAAAGATGTCCGAGCATAAAAAATCGCATGGGAAACAGTGATCCCATGCGATTTTTCGTGGTCAAAATAGAAAAGACATCATCCAATCCCAAATGCCGTTGAAAAAATTTCCTATTTGTTGAAATAGACCACCGAAATTCGGTGTATCCAGAAACGAGTTGAATTGCGTAATCAACTGATCCTTATAGGTATATAAAACGAACAACAGAAACAAAACCCCTGCGATCCGCCACAAAAACGATCCGACTTTCACAACAAAATAAATCAACAGTGCGATAAACACGATCGCAATCAATTGCTCCACTGGTTTCCCTCCTAAGTAAAACGGACAATCCCGTTTATTGTGTTCTTATCTTGTGTCTAGTATCACCGAATGCTGCTTAATTGTCATGCGTCTTGCGACTGATTTAAGCAAATCTATAAAGGAAACTTCCATACTCGAATTTTTTCTAAGGGTATGAGAAAATCATTTCATAAAAAGGAGTTGACCAAAATGATTCGACGAATTGCTGAAAAGGAAGACTACCCTGTTTTGCAGGACTTATGGGAGCGCTCTGTAATTGCGACCCATGATTTTCTGTCTGAGGAAGATCGAAAACAAATCAAAAGCAACCTGCCGCAAGCATTTGAACAAGTTGCAGTGACTCTTTGGTATGATTATGACAAGCTAGTCGGCTTTACCGGTACATACAACGGAAAACTGGAGATGTTTTTTCTAGAGCCTTCCCTGCGCCAACAAGGCTTTGGAAGCATGATCTTGACTGAATTAATGAAGGTTGAGAACATTCATTCTGTTGACGTCAACACACAGAATCATTCCGCCCTAACCTTTTATCTTCGACGCGGATTCGAAATTGATTTTGAAGAAGCCTTCGATGATCAAGGACGTCCCTACCCGATCACCCATTTAAAATGGCCGGAAAAAGGATGAGGTTTTGCTTATTTGCTTAAAAGAAAACTCTTAGAGGTTTTACCTTACTTTTCAAAGCTCATTGACTATGATGAGGGCATAACCTATGAAGTGAGGAAGAGAAGATGCCTATCGTTACAGAAGAAGCCCTTGAAGAATTAAGTCCCTTTGAACTCAGCTTATTTTTAGAGCAAAAGGTCCACGAGAACAACGACGAACGAACTACTTTGCTGAATGCAGGTCGCGGCAATCCAAATTGGACCGCTCCGACACCCAGAGAGGCCTATTTCTTATTAGGACAGTTTGCAGTGCAAGAGACTTTGTATGATACGGAGCAGCTGACTGGTAGTATGATTACGGAGCAAGAAGGTCGAGAACAGCGTTTTTTAACATTTTTAGCGGGTCATCCAGGAAAAGGAGCCGCTTTTTTAAAGAAAATTTGGTTTTCGGATAATAACTACTTAGGAATGCCGAAAAACCTTTGGCTCACCCAAATAATCGATCACATTATTGGAGACAACTATCCTCACCCAGTTCGCTGTCTGACAGCTTGCGAAACACCGATCAAGGCTTATTTGAACCAGGAATTATTTGCAGATCAGGCAGCACCTTTTGATATTTTTGCAGTGGAAGGTGGAACGGCTGGTATTTGCTACATCTTTGATACCCTAATCCATAACTTTTTGCTGAAGCAAGGAGATAAGATCGCCTTGATGCTGCCGACCTTTGCTCCTTATTTAGAAATTCCAGAACTGCCGCAATATGCTTTTGATGTGGTTAAGCTTCAAGCCAAGCAGACCATATTGGAAGGAAAAATGAGTTATCAGTTTCCCGATAGTGAGATCAATAAATTAAGGGATACCAGTATCAAAGCAGTCTTCGTGGTCAATCCCAGCAATCCGACTGCGAATGCCATCTGTCCTTCTACGATTCAGTTGCTGAAAAAAATCGTCAAGGAAGATCACCCGGAGTTGATGATTTTAACGGATGATGTTTACGGTACCTTTGTTCCAGAATTTCGCTCATTGTTCGCGGAGCTGCCTTACAATACGACCTGTATTTATTCCTACTCCAAATATTTCGGTGCGACTGGCTGGCGGATTGGTACGATTGCTGTCGCAAAAGATAATTTATTTGATGATCTGATCACTCAGCTGCCAGAGCCGCTGAAAACCCGTCTGAATGCTCGATACGCTTCTTTGGCCTCTGATCCTTCTACCATTTCCTTTATCGATCGGATCGTAGCAGACAGCCGTGATATTGCACTGAATCATGCAGCGGGTCTCTCCTCTCCTCAGCAAGTGATGATGACGCTTTTCAGCCTCTACTCTCTTTTAGACGAGGGCCAAGCATACAAGCAGGAAGTCATGACGATTTGTCATGAACGAGAAAAACTTTTGTTCCACACGCTAGGTCTAGAAGAGCCGCTAAAAGCCTTGGATACCGCTTATTATTGCGAAATCAACTTTGAAGAATGGACGAGAAAACGCTATGGCGCAGAATTTTCAAATTACTTAAAAAATTCTTGGACAGTCACCAAGATTTTGACCATTTTAGCTGAAAAAGAAAAGCTGATGTTGTTAAAAGCCAATGCTTTTGGCAGCGATGAATGGTCTGTTCGCATTTCTCTAGCCAATCTGTCGACCAATCAATATGCCGAGGTTGGCCAACGCATTATTCATCTAATCGAAGACATTCGGGATGAATGGCTACTTACTCAACAATAATCTCAGCAATAATCGATGACGAGAAATCTGTTCAGGTTTCTCGTTTTTTGAATTGGATGAGTAAAAAAACAACCAATTGGCTGTTTTCAAGCTGAATGGTTTTCGATACTCTAGGAAAGTAGTTTTTATCTGTCACTGTTAACGAATGAACAAGATGATTTTCAATCACTTAAATCTATGAGGAGGGATTTTATGAAGAAAGCCATCACAATCGCCGGTTCGGATGCAACTGGCGGCGGTGGACTTGAGGCCGATTTGAAGGTTTTTCAAGAATTTGGGCTTTATGGATTTGCAGCGATCACCTCGATCGTTACAATGGATCCCACAACAGGGGGCTTTTCGATGACCCCTTTAGCAATCAATCTGCTTGAAAAACAAATCGACACCATTTTTGCCGGACCCTTTGATGCAATCAAAACCGGTTTGCTGCCGTCTGCTGACATGATCAGATATGTAGCAAAGCGGCTACAGGATCGAAGCGAAAAAATCGTAGTTGACCCCGTCGTCGGCGGCAAAGGAACACATGATTTCATTAATGCTGATCCAGTAGAGGCCCTTCGAAAGCACTTGTTGCCGCTAGCGTTTGTTACAACGCCTAATTTAAGAGAAGCTGAGCTGTTGGCAGATGTAGCGACCATTCAGACGAAAGACCAGATGAAAGAGGCCGCACAAATCATTCATGCTTTTGGGGTCCAACATGTTGTGATCAAAGGCGGCACCCGCCTTCCTTTCGACGAGGCATTGGATTTGCATTTTGATGGAAAAATTTTTACCTTTTTTCAACATGAATTACTTGATCTACCATACAATCATGGCGCTGGATGTACTTTTGCAGCTGCGATCACCGCTAGTTTGGCAAAAAATCTGCCAATATTAGAAGCCATTCAAACAGCAATTGACTTCACTGCCGCAGCTATCGAAGCTGGAACAAAGATCAACCCTTTCACTGGACATGTCTGGCACGGTGCTTATACTCACGCAGAACGTAGAATGGAGAGTCCTTATGACAAATAATCGTAGAGTTCAAAATATCGTATTGATCGCCCTTTTCACAGCACTGACCTTTAGTGGGACCATGATCAAGATCCCTTTGCCTACGGGTGCCTTTATTCACTTTGGCAACGCAATGGTTCTCTTGGCAGTTCTTCTCGTCGGGTACTGGCAAGGTGCCTTGGCTGGCGGACTGGGTTTCTTTATCTTTGATATCTTGAACGGATTTGCAGCAGAGGCTCCTTATTTTTTAGTGGAGAGCTTTGTCGTTGGGGCAGCAGCATATGCCGGCTTTTTGATTTTTCATAAAAAGCCAACTCATGCCAGTCAGATCATGCTTATTGGAGTGATGGCCGGCATCGCAAAATTCATAATGTCCGTAATCAAGGCAACGGTGATGGCCGTGATCGCCGGTGCTGATGTAGAGCCTGCTTTTTTCGCAGCATTAGCCACTATGCCAGCCACGGTCATCAATATCTTTTCGACGATTTTCATCGTTACCCTAGTCTTCTTCCCTTTGCGTCGAGCGATGCATCTGATCTTTCACAACCAGCCGCAATAGATTACTTCTTCGATGGAGAATTCTCTTAGGATCAGTTGACAGAACCCTTTCTTTTTCAGTACACTCTACTAAAAGAGGATTCTTTTATAAAAAAAATGTAAACGGTTTGACTAGAGAAGGACTAAAGAATCGAGGGATACTGATGCTTACAGAAGAACGAAGGGCCAAAATATTAAATCAAATAGAAGAAAAACAGTTTATTTCCGTCAACCAACTTTCAGAGATTTTTAATGTCCATGAAACCACGATCCGTCGCGATCTAGATGAACTTGAAGCTCAAGGTGCTGTCTCTCGAATCCACGGAGGTGTTGTCCCGGTCAGCGTGAAGCGCGACGAACCAGATTTTGAAGACCGAGCAACCGAAAACATCAATGAAAAGGTACGGATCGGCAAATACGCGGCTACCTTAATTTCTGATGGTGAATGTGTCATTTTAGATTCAGGGACGACCACTTTGCAAATTGCCAAAGCGTTAAACGAAAATAACAATTATCAGGCACTAACGGTCATTACGAATGACGTTAACATTGCCTCTGTTTTACGGACCAATCGGAAGATCACTACAATCGTTACCGGTGGAACTCTGTTTCATGACAGCTTTATGCTGAATGGACAGATCACAAACGAAACTTTGGAAAAACTCAATGTCGACAAAGTGTTTATCGCTACGCCAGCCTTGAATATTGAGAAAGGACTGACCCATTTCAACGAATTATTGGTGCCTGCAAAGACCCACATGATTAAAGCGGCCAAAACACGGATCGTGGTGACTGACCATACGAAGATCGGACATCGTGCGTTGTATACATTTTTACCGATCACCGAGATCGATTTATTGGTGTCAGACAAGGACTTGGAAGCGGCAACGAAAGAGATCATGCTGGAAAATGGTGTAAAGCAGATTACACTGGTGTGAGGAACAGATCGACCCATTAAAAAAAAGAACAAGCCGATTATCGCAATCCAGAGAATAATCGGCTTGTTCCTTTTTTACTTATTTCTTTTTGTTTTCTTCGATGAACTTTTCACCCATCCATCGTGAAGCAATGTCATCCATGGTTCCATCTTCACGGTACTGATTGATATAGGTGTTGAAATCAGCAGTTAATTCTGAATCTTTTTGAAAGGCAATATTAAAGGTATTATCTCCAGTGATTCCTAGCTCTTCGTCACTAAAAATGATATAAGAGTAATCTGGATTTTTTTCTGATTCGATTGCGGCTTTTGTAGCATCCATCATCGCACCATCCACCCGGCCATTGTATAGATCTTGAAGAACCGCCGCTCCTGAATCAAAAGGAGTCACCTCCGCTCCCATACTTTGCGCTTGTTTTTCATAATTGGTTCCAAAACTTACAGCAATCTTTTTGCCCTTCATGTCTTCAACCGTCTTAATTTCACGGTCTTTCGGGAAAATCACACCTGTTTTTGTGTAAAAATACGGGTCAGAGAAGTCGACACTCTTTGCTCGTTCCTCAGTGGCTGTCATCCCTGAAATAATCAAATCTGCACGTCCGGATTGCAATTCACCAATCAAGCCTTTAAATTCCGTTTCAATAATCTCGTATTTAAAGCCCATATCTTTTGCCAATTGGTCCATTAGATCTACGTCAAATCCAACTACCTCTGTTTCACCCTTATCGTTTAATTCAGCTGATTCAAAAGGAACAAAATTTGGACTCATCGCGACCTTTAAGGTTTGACCTGCAAGTGGTTTTGAGGCATCTGCTGAAGATGAGCTTGCTTCGTTCGTGCTGTCTGCCGTTCCGCCGTCTCCTCCGCCGCAACCTGCCAATAATCCAACCAATCCTACTGCTGCTAATACACATTTCCACTTTTTCATATTTTTCCCATCCTTTTTATAAGACTTTCGCTAAGAACTCTTTGGCTCTTTGTGATTTTGGTTCAGTAAAGAAAATTTCTGGTGTAGCGTCTTCTTCAATAATTCCGTTCTCAACAAAACAGATCCGATCTGCCACCTCTCTGGCGAAACCCATTTCGTGAGTAACTAAAGCCATCGTAATGTTCGTATCCGCTAATCCTTTGATCACTGCCAACACTTCTTTGACCATCTCAGGATCCAGTGCGCTGGTAGGTTCATCAAACAGCATGACTTCTGGCTCCATACAAAGGGCTCGTGCAATCGCTACCCGTTGTTTTTGACCTCCAGAAAGTTTTGAAGGATATTCATTTTCTTTGTCGCTTAACCCCACTCGCTGAAGTAAATTCCTAGCCTTTTCAATTGCCACCTTTTTATCCAATTTTTTGACTTTCATTGGAGCATAAATCATGTTTTCCAACACTGTTTTATGAGGAAACAAATTGAAATGCTGAAAAACCATGCCCGTGTTCTCCCGAACCTTTTTGATATCGATGGTTTTTTGAGTAATGTCTTGTCCATCAATAATAATCTCACCATCATTCGGCTTTTCCAACAGATTCATACATCTCAGAATGGTGGATTTCCCCGAACCTGAAGGACCAATGATCGCAACGATCTCTCCTTTGGCAATTTGTAGATTGACACCCTTTAGCACCTCAACAGAACCAAAAGATTTGTGAAGATTTCTAATATCGATCACTGCGCTTCAGCCTCCTTTCAATAAATCCGGCAAAGGTATTCAAAATCATTACTAAGACGTAATAAATCAATGCCACCACAATAAATGGTTCGAAAGCTAAATAAGTAGCATTCATTGCTACTTGAGCAGAGCGCATCAGATCAAGCATGCCGATGGTCGAAACCAGTGAAGACTCTTTCAATAAGGCAATGGTTTCGTTGACTAATGCAGGTAAAACCGTTTTTAAAGCTTGTGGGATGATGATATCGATCATCGTATCTTTTTTTGAGACTCCTAACGAAAGAGCTGCCTCCATTTGCCCCACATCAACTGCTTCGATACCGCCGCGTAATATCTCCGAAATGTAGGCCGCAGAATTCAGTGAGAAGGCAATTACGGCCGCATTGAATGCTGGAATCTCATAATTTGTCAACTGAGGCGTCGCAAAATAAACAATGAATACCTGGACTAGTAAAGGTGTACCACGAAAAATCGATGTATAAAATTGTGCCAGCAGTTTTAAAGGTTTAATGCCTGACACTTTAATTACTGATAGAAGGATGCCTAAAACCAATCCTCCTAATAAAGAGAACATGGTGATTTGCAAGGTGCTTTTTAAGCCGTTGATATATACATTCTTGTATGGGACGATCCGGTCAAAGGCCAAATCCAATCCTGCAGCTTGTACTGGCAGATTTGCTGCAAAAAACAGAAGGAACAATGCTGAAACCGTCAAAAGGATAAGATGTTTTCTCTTCATCACTTAACTCCCTCCCCGAATTTCTCTTTTGTTTCCTTGATTCAAGCTACTCTCGTATTCGAGATACTCAAAAATATCTTCATCAATATGTTCGGAATATTGCTGGAAGGTTTCTAAAGATAATTCCTCGATCGAACATTGTTTTTCTTCACAGTACAAAACAATGCATCCTACAATGTCATGGGCATCACGAAATGCAACCCCTTTTTTCACCAAGTAGTCAGCTAAATCTGTGGCATTTAAAAAACCGTCCTTCATGGCCTGCTGCATCTTTTCTGGATGAACCTTCAACGTAACCAGCATTCTTTGCATGATGGTTAGTGTTTGATCTGTCCGATCGAAGGCTGAAATAAAAGCCTCTTTGTCTAGCTGCATATCCTTATTATAGGTTAAAGGCAATCCTTTCATTATGGTCAACATTGAAACTAGCGAACCGATTGCCAGCCCAGCATGTCCACGGACTAGTTCAGCGGCATCAGGATTTTTCTTTTGCGGCATCATACTGCTGCCAGTGGCATAGGCATCGTCAATGGTGATAAACTTGAATTCTTGAGAACACCACAAAATTAGTTCCTCGCTTAAGCGACTCAAATGCACAGCGATCAATGAACAGGCTGAAAGTAGTTCAATGATATAATCACGATCACTCACAGCATCCATAAAATTTGCTGATGGAGTCCGAAAGTGCAGGTAATCAGTGGTAATCTCACGATCAATCGGATGAGTCGTACCCGCTAACGCACCTGCACCTAACGGATTTTCGTCCATGATCGCCAACGCATTTTCCACACGAGCTCTATCGCGTTTAAACATTTCTACGTAAGCTCCCAAATGGTATTGAAAGGTCACCACTTGAGCTCTCTGCAAATGGGTATATCCGGGCATCAATACCGGATTTGCCGCGCCTTTTTCTTGTAAAGCTGCAATCAGCTGCTCCAGTAGTTCGATAAAATGCAACCCTCTTTTGCGACAGTATAGCTTGGTATCCACAGCAACTTGATCATTTCGACTTCGTGCAGTATGTAATTTTTTACCCAGCTCACCAATACGTTGTGTCAATGTCAATTCAGTAAAACTATGGATGTCTTCAAACGCCTCTTCATCGATCACCAGCTCACCTGACTGAAGTTCTTTCAAGATTGATTCAAGGCCACTAACTATTTTTCTGCTCTCTTGGGTGGTTAAAATACCTGCCTCACCCAACATCTGTGCGTGAGCGATACTACCAATAATGTCTTCTTCATAATAGCGCTTCCCTAACGGTAGAGAATTATCAAATGTTTTCATCAATAGATCCTCTTCTTTATTGAAACGCCCTCCCCATAACTTCATCCTTTTTCTCCCTTGTTTTTATACATTATTTTGACAACAATTTGTTAACGTGTATAATTGAGCTAATTTCATAATTATCAGCCCTTGTTATATCAATGTTTTCAAAGC
>NZ_BJCC01000005.1 GCF_004309355.1 Enterococcus florum
GAATTCTCGTCATTTCACTGGCTTTTTATTTAGAGACTTATGTCACAGCCTCTTGTTTTAGCTTCAATCATTAATTGGCATTCAAATTAGTCGTTTTGAATGTTGGATCGTAGGTAAACTCAGTCGCTTCCTTCACATTTAACAAGGCTTCGTCTAAGGTAAGCTTGAACACTTCTTGTGATTCGTAAGGATTAAAATAGTAGGCCAATTCGGTCACGTCAAGAACTGCCCGATATTGCGTATAGTCGATGGAGCCGTCATCCTTAATGTTGACACCTTTGGGAATTGTCACGTTATCCAAAATTTTAAACACCGCATTGATTCCTTCTTCAACGGTTTCCCCAGTACTGGTTAATGCCCGTAAAAAGGTTGCCCGTGCAAATCGTTCAGGCGAAGTATAGCCGCCAGGTAAACCAAATGTTCCTGATCCTTGTCCAAAAGGCTGGATCACATACTCCTCAATTTTCTTCGCTGAAAAATTGGTTGGTTGAATACTCAAGTAGTTATTCAAGTTTTTCAGATGCCAGCCAAAATCAGGGCTGTTGGTCATTACACCGACTGGGTTATCCTTAACAACCATTTCTCCGCTGTCCGATTCAAGAACAACCGTCTCTCCTGTTTTATCGGTAACAATGAAATGCAGCGGCGGAATAAAGCCCAGCATCGGGATAGCTTCTTCAACTAAATGAATTTCTGTAATTCTTTCCCTTAATTGGGCAATACTTCCTATCTGCCCCAGCAGCCACATAATGAATTCATGGGGAGCCAAATTTACTTTTTCTTCGTGTGTTGACTCATGATACTTCGCTTCGTTTAAGAAATACAATTCTGCTACAGCTAAGCCCTTTTCGTTCACACCATCAGCCAAAAAATATTCTCCTAGGTTTCGGCCAGTTCCAATGAACCCATACTTTGTTTTCTGTGCTTCCTGTTGATGCTTCCATTCATAATTTCGGGGAATAACAACCGGGCGACCATCGAGCTGGAAACCAAAGTCCATGGTTCTAGCTAAAAAATGATGGTTGGCATGACTCGTTAACGTGAGACTTGTACACATGTGACCACTCCTTAGTTTGATAAAAAATCAAAATTAATAAAAATAGTGATTTTCTTTGACTATAGAGTACTCTTTTGGTGGTAAAAAGAAAACGAAAAAGGCTAGTCAAACAAAACAAGCGACCTACTCTCCAACCAAGAGCAAGTCGCTTGTTCTATTTTCCCCTCACAATACCACCTGAAAATTCTGATCCGCCTTGGCTTCCACCACCGGATGTTTTTTCAAGTAATCGGCAATCAATTCCGTCATATCCACTTGAATCTCTCGTACAATTTTCGCCGCACTGAACATCTTGTAATTTCCGCCGCCAATTGCCCGGTATTGATTAGTAACTATTTCCAGTTTATGATTAATTTTGGAATGTTAGATAATTAATCCATTAACTGCTCCACCGCAATAATCTATTTATTACCTAGGTTATGTTTAAAGAATATACTTTGATAAATCCATTAAAGCCAGCATTCTACAAATCATAGGTAGTTAATCTTAGGTTACTGCTTTATGCTGAAATCAAGGAGGGACACACATGTCAATTGGAACAAATATTTCTTTAAAGAGAAAAGAACAGGGCTGGACTCAGAAACAATTGTCAGAACGACTGCATGTTTCGGATAAAACTATTTCTAGCTGGGAAACTGAACGAACCTATCCTGATATCAGTGCCTTGATTCAATTGAGCGAGACGTTTGATCTTTCCTTAGATCAATTAATTAAGGGGGATGTAGCGATGGTAAAAAGTATGGATAAAAATATCCAAGCAGGACGGAATTGGAAACGCTGGCGTATTCTATTCATCGGCGCTTCTGTATTAATTATCAGTTTTGTATTATTGAATTTGGGCTGGCTAATCTGGCGAGATCAGCGTCAAGCTGAACTGGATCGCTATCCTTGGTCACAGGTAGAACTACCTGAACAGTTTGTGAATAGCTCTAGGCTTTATGTAAAAAAGAAAGATTTATACATTTTTCTATCTAGGTATGAAACAAAAACTTCGACACCTTACTTGAAGTTCGAGAATGGTCCCCGTGAAATTAGTGTACAGGATGGGAAAAAGTATACATTAGTCTTTAAGGATAAAAATGATCTGGTTTTTTATAATGGTAACGGTAGTAGCTTATCCTTGAACAAAAACTTGGAACCAGTAGGAGGTCTTACAAAGACTAAGGTGATGACTACCTACGAACAAAAGAATTTTTTGAAGGACTACCGATCTGATATTACTCGTTTTTACAAAGCCGGACTACCAGTTTTTGAAGAGTTGAATAATTAATACAAGCGACTTGCTCTTTCTCTCTGGAGCAAGTCGCTTGTTCTATTTTATCCTCACAAAACCACCTGAAAATTCTGATTCGTCTCCGCTTGAATCACCGGATGCTCCTTCAAATAATTGGCAATCAATTCCGTCATATCCACTTGAATCTCCCGCACAATCTTCTCCACCCCAAACATTGCATAATTCCCACCGCCGATTGCTCGATATTGATTGGTAACCACTTCCAGTTCTTGCTCTGGTGTAATCGGTTGGCCTTGGAATGTCAGGTGAGTAATCCGCTGACCGGCAGGTTGTTTCATATCAATCGTATATTCAATACCTTCGTACATATCATAATTGTAGTATTGGGGCTTTGGTTTGATATAGTTCGGATTGAAAACAATCTTGCCTGCTTCAACCGCGAGGTGATCCGCCGATTGTTCTAAGGCTGACCGCAGATCTGCTCCGCTGACTTTGATCACTGCTAACGTGTTGGGATAAATATAGTTGGTGATGACATCCCGCATGGTAATGGTTGGGCCAAAGCCCTTTCCTTCATTGTTGAACAAAGCGGTACCAGAGATAGGCGCACCACTGGCAGCCATCTGGACGCGATTGATAAACTCTACATAGGGATGTTCCACTAAGCGAGCCTGCATTGGATCATTAATTCCCATGTCTCCTTCTACCTGACCCAAGGGTTGATCCAACCAAGCTTCCAGTTCTGCTTCCACCGCTGCCACTGTGGCTAAGATCTGCGGGTCTGTGGCCACCTCTTCTAAAGAATGCAGTGTTGCTTGACTGTCTGTCACCACAACTTTTCCCGCTTCTTTCTCGATTGTCAGCTGAATCTCACCTATATAGTTTCCGCGATAACCCGGTTGCACAACTGGCACACCCTTGACGGTATCTGCGATCACGCGATGCTGATGACCTGTAAACAACGCATCGATGCCTGGCACCTCCTGCAGCAGCTGATAGCCTTCGTTCTCACCCGTCAAAGCTTCGGTTGGTTCACCAGCCTTTAGGTCTCTTTCGAAGCCGCCATGATAACTGACCACTACAAGATCTGCTTGCTGTCTTAACAATGGTACATATTTTTTCGCTGTCTCAACAATGCTTTGAAAAGTTAGCCCTTTAAGCGTGTCTGGCTTTTCCCAATGTGGAATGTATTGGGTAACCAGTCCTAGAACAGCAATGTTGATCCCCGCTTTTTCAATAATGGTGTAGGCTTTGCCAAAATAAGGTTCTCCAGCCTCATTCAACACATTCGCTGCCAAAACAGGAGCCTGATAGCTGGCAATAGCTGCCTGCAAATAATCTAGTCCGTAATTGAACTCATGATTGCCGATCATTTGAACATCATAGTTCATTTGGTTGATTACTTTAGTTAAAGCAGTAACCGGTCGTGCACCCTGTGCGATATAATAGCTCAAGGGCGAGCCTTGGATAAAGTCGCCATTTTCAATCGTAAAAACAGGACCCTTTGCTTGCGCCCGGATTTCCTTTAATTTTGTTGCCACCTTAGCTGCACCGAAGGCTAGATCCTGTTCTCCGGCGAAGTTGGTGGGATAGACATAGCCGTGCATGTCGCTGGTTTCAAGAAAGGTTATCTTCATGGTATCGCTCCTATTCATTGGTCATACCGAAGAGACCGAAGCCCCGCAGGCAATTCGGTCTCTGGTTAACTGGTCACTGGCGCATGTCGAGGGTTTTCAACACATGACCAGAAATGAAATTCTCTGAGGTTTGCCGGACCACTCTGCCCTGCTCCACACAATAAAGATTGTAGCCGTGCCGTTCCTCAAACCGCACCAATCCTTCGCCTACATCTTCTCCTACAAAGGACATACTGGCTACCGTAAAATAAGGAATGCCGTGAATTTCATCGACAAAAAAGTGATGGGTATGCCCATTTAAAATGCAGCGAATATCATAGGGCTCAAGCAACGCCAACAAGCGCTCCGTTCCTGGCCATTTTGACATGTTGCTTTGCTGCGGCAGTAAATGGTGATGAGTTACCAGCACAATTGGCTGATCTTTACGTTCTTCCAATGTCTCTTCCAGCCATTGAAATTGCTGCTCATCAACGATGCCATCTGCATAGCCATAGCTGGAATTATCAAAGGAAACCACCGTGAATTCTGGAAAAGTCACCACTTGATTGTAGGGTTTTGAAGAAGGCGTTTCGCCAAGCCAGCCTGTCCAAAAGTTCTCTTTGATATCATGATTGCCTAACGTAACAATCATCTCGGTCTCACCTAGAGCCTCCTGCAGCCAATGCTTCAAATAGCGATAGTCCTCTGCCTCACCATCTTCCGTCAAATCACCGCTGATGATGACCAAGTCAAGCGTCGTCTGCTGCTGCAGGTGCTGCAAGCACTCTCCCAGCGGAATAAGCGGACTTTGCATCGTTGCCAGCATGCCCTTGTAGCCTTCCTCGCTGGCTTCGTATTCTCTGCGAAAATGTATATCTGATATATGCAAAATATTCATGTGCTATCTCAATTTCTTTCTTATGATTCCGGTTATTTGGTCTAAAATAAACACGGTAACTACCACACCGATTAAAATAATGCTGACCTTGCTCCAGGACCGGGTCTGAATCGCAAAAATCAGCGGTGCACCAATGCCTCCTGCGCCCACCAGACCAAGTGTCGCTGCACTTCTAACAGCAATCTCAAAATGATTTAGGGCCAAGGAACTGTAGATGGGCATTAAATAAGGGACGCGAACAAAGAAAATCGTTTGCCAAAAGTTCGCTCCGACAGCTTCCATTTCTTCAGTTAAGCGTTCATCCATCGCTTCCATTTCTTCCGTAAACAGCTTGCCCAGCATACCGATCTGATGAACGCCGATCGCCATTACTCCGGCAAAAGGGCCGGGTCCCACTACCTTAACAAAGATAATGGCAAAAACTAACTCAGGAAAAGCCCGCAGCACGTTGCAGACAAATTTTCCGATTTTCGTTACCAACGGATGGGCCTTCCACAAATTAACCGCACTCAGCAAGGTTAAAGGAATCGCTAAAACCGTCGCAATCATTGTCCCTAAACAAGCAATGCCGATCGTCAACAGCAGTAAACTGACTAAATCTTCGCCGCTGCCATCATAAAGAAAACCCCAATCCGGTTGAGCCAGTCCTCGTAGCACATCCATTCCCATTGAAAGAGAAAACGTACTTAAACCTGAGTAATCCAAGCTGAAGGCTGACCAGATCACCAAAACAAACAAAACGCCAAAGGAAATCAAGGTTTTTTTGCTCATCTCACGAATCATCATAACAGCGACCTCCTCACTCGTTCACTTAATTTATCCACTAAGGCCACTGTAATTAGAATCGTTAGAATAATGATCGACACCCGTTCATAATTCAACAACGCCAACGAAGAATTCAAAATAACTCCAATTCCGCCGGCACCCACATACCCCAGCACAGTCGAAGCTCGCACGTTCACTTCAAAAGCATAAAAGGCATAGCTGGCAAATTGACTCAACACCTGCGGCGCAATCGACCAGACTGCGATTTGCATTTTCGTTGCTCCTACTGCCGCTGCCGCTTCAATCGGTCCATAGTCAATCGTTTCAATCGCCTGAAACATCAGCTGAGAAACCATGCCAAAGGTAAACACAGCAATTGTCAGCACTCCAGTCGCTTCTCCGATACCAAAAATTGCTACAAATAAGGCGGCCAACAATAAATTGGGGATAGTCCGAATTAATCCTAATAAAAAACGAAAAATGGTGGACAGCCAGCGATTTTCCGTCACCACCGTCGTCGCTAAAAAACTGATAGGAATCGCCAAAACCACACCAATTGCCGTCCCTACTAAAGACATTTGCAAGGTTTTAAGCATCGGCTCAACCAGCTTCGGCAAATAACTGAAATCAGGATGAATAAACCTCGACAAAAAAGCCGTCATCTGACTAGAGTTAGTAAAAACCATTGCAAAATCAGCTGAGGTCAGCCGCGCACTGGTCACAAAGCATATCACTAAAAACAACAGAATCAGCAGGTGCTTGTACCAATTAAAGTGAACGGTCTCTTTCAATCTCATGGATCTCTCCTGCCTTTTCTTCAAAAATGGCTTTGCCGTAAATTTGCGTCAGCTGTTCATCCGTCAAAGCCTCCGGTGTGCCGTCAAAAACGACCTGCCCCGCCTTTAAAGCGATCACCCGAGTAGAAAACTTCCGAGCCAAGGGCACCGAATGAAGGTTGACAATGACGGTTTTTGCCATCGTTTGATTAATCTTTTTCAAATCCTCCATGACCTTTTGGGTAGTGATGGGGTCTAAGGAGGCCACCGGTTCATCCGCTAAAATAATCGGTGCCTGCTGCACCAATGCCCGAGCGATAGAAACTCGCTGCTGCTGACCACCGCTCAGTTCATCACTGCGGGTTTGCAGCTTGTCCGATAGGCCGACCGTCTCCAGCGCTTCCTTGGTGTGCTGATAATCCTCCGGCGTAAACAAGCCCAAAATACTTTTCCAAGTGGGATAATAACCGAGGCGGCCGGACAATACATTCTTTTGCACCGTGCTGCGCTTCACCAGATTGAAGCTTTGGGAAATCAAGCCCAGCTGACGGCGAATCATCCGCAATTCTTTTTTGTTGGCCTTGGTAATCGAGGTCCCGTTGATCTGAATATCTCCATCGGTAATCGGAACCAACCGATTAATTGCCCGCAGCAGCGTGCTCTTTCCCGCCCCGCTTAATCCAATGATCGAAACAAACTCGCCATCTTCAATGGTTAAATGAATGTCTTGCAGGCCCACCACCCCATTGGGGTAAACCTTTGAAACCTTCTCAAAAATAATCATGTGCTTTCTCCATTTTTGTTGAGGTTGTGAAAGAAGCGTTCAGCTCCGAGAAATAAGCCAAATAATCCGAAAATAGCTGCTCATATTTTTGTGATTATTCGGCTTATTTCCGAAGAAGCTGCTTCAGTCACACCGATTATTCATTTTTCAAGGGATGCGACATTTGTCACATCCCCCACTGGTTTATTCTGCTGCTTTTTCGGTATATTCCCGAATGGTATCGTAGGCTGAATCGGCAGCTTCCTCATAGCCTTGGTGGCTCCATAAGGACATCGCTTCTTTGCCTTCCTTGTCATCCTTCATATTTAAAAAGACTTCTTTGATTTCAGCTTTTAAGTCTTTATCCATATCCGGCTGAACAGCGATCGCATCGTTCGGTATGTCGCCTTTTGTCAAATACAGGACCTTCAAATCCTTGTATAAGTCATTGTCAGGGAAGCTTGCATCAAAAACATTTCGAGCACCTTCAAACACAAATGCCGCGTCCATTTGACCATTCAAAACAGAGGTGATTTCACTTGGAATATCATTGACCGTAGTCATTTTAGCATCTGTTGTCGGGTCAACTCCTGCATCCTTTAATTCTGCGACCGGATAAATATAGCCGCTGGCTGAATTCGGGCTCAAGGTCGCAATATTTTTTCCTTTTAAGTCAGTCAGCTTGGTCATGTCGCTGTCTGCTTTAACCAAAACTTCACCTTTGAACGTATTGGTCAGCTTATCTTTGATTGGCAGTCCAGTTTCTTGATCATAATCTCCCAACTGCGAAGTCAAAATGGCTTCTGCCGCATCCATATCTCTTGCCTGAACATACGCTGCTGGCGGCATGATCCCAACATCCACTTGACCAGATGACATCGCTTCTACGATCGTTGAATAATCCGTTGCCAAGGTTACTTCTACATCGCGATCCAGCTTTTTCGACAAGTATTCAGCAAATGGTTTGGCTTTTGCCTCCATACTGCCGTCATTATTTGTCGGCACGAATTGGACCACTAATTTCTCTTTTTCTGTATTTTCTGAACTGTCGCTTGTATCCCCTGAACCACACCCAGACAAAGCCGCTAATACCATTACACCCATGAAGCCCTTTACGAACTGTTTAAACTGCATTTTTTCTCCCCCTGTTGGAAATGATTTCTACTACCTCTAAATCATAGCAAGTTCCGCCAAATAATGAAGTGACACGTGTCCTATTTTACACGAATTTTACATACAATTTACAAAAAATTTGAATAATTGTTCGTGTTGAGCCCTTATCTATTCTAAGCTATAATAAAGAGAAGAATGCGTTAGGAGTGGTTTTCCATGAAGAAAATTCGCGATACTCAGCGGCTGGCTGCCTACGTAGAGCTGCATGATCTGCAAAATTATATGGACGCTGATATTTTGACGATGGGTTCATTGCAGTCCTTCGAAAAGGAAGAACATCTGATCCAAACGGGAACCATTTCTGATTTTTTGTATTTCCTAGTGGAAGGCAGTGTAATGGTTTATTCGTATCCTTCCGATACGCAAAATATTTGTATCGATTTCGCTACACCCGCTACGCCGCTGGGTGAGGCGTCCTCCTTATGGGAGCTTTTGCCAAAGAGCAGCGTTAAAGCGGTGACTGACAGTATTTGCATCGCCATTCCTTTAAGGCAATACCGAGACACGTTACAGCAGGATGTTCGTTTTTTGCAGAACATTTGCCAATTGCTCAGTACCCGCTTAAATTCAGGGATTAATTTGGCAAATTCATTAACCGAGCCCGTCGAAACACGTCTAGCCAAATTTATCCTGGCGCATCATGAGAGCGGAAAATTTTCAACACGTCTGACTACCTGTGCCTCGATTTTGAATGTCAGCTATCGGCATCTTTTACGAACGATCACGAATTTTCGTGATGCCCAGATTTTGGAGAAGCAGAAAAATTATTACGTGATCCGCGATGTGAAGGCTTTGGAGGAGTTGGCGGAAAATTTAAGTCACACAATGAAATAGTTCTTCGTTTCAAGAAATATTTACATACTGGAAAGTCATCCCGATGATTGATTCGGGATGACTTTTTGCTGCTTTTGATGATTTTGGTCAGCTGCTTACTCTTTATCCACCCTAACGAATTTATGCTGTTTAAGATTGGCCTGATCAGCCAAGCATTTCATAACGGTTTTGAACTCTTTTGCAGCCGCGTGTTCTGATTGATCAGCCATATTTTTGTTGCATTTATTAATAATTTGTTTAACTTCTTCCTTTTCATTCAGTTCTTCGGATTTGTATGATAGATTTCAAAATTGCCCACACGGTCAATGGTTTCGAAATTTTTGAGCATCGGATTATCTCAACACTTTTTTCACAAAATCATTCTCTCCATATCATAACAAAAAAACTACAGCAGCTTTAAAAACTATTTCCCTTCCCCCTCCCAACTCCCCTTATTCTTTATCGAATTTTCATTTTTTGGAAAAATTCTGAATCAAGTTGAACACCCGGCACAAACGTGTTTTAATTAGAGGAGGAGGCGAAAAAAATGAAAAAGATTGCAGTTTTTTTAATGCTGTTTAGCTTAGGATTTGCTCAAGCGAGTCCAATTTATGCAGAAACGCTCGATACACCGAATGCAGAAGCACCAGCGGATTTGATAACGGTTCCAATGAAATTAAAAGATTTTCCCAAAAATATGTCACTCAACACAACCAAGACATTGGCCTTTGAAGATTTTGAAGGAATCAAGCTTACGGGAACGTTCAAAGCCTTTAAAAATGATCAGATCGAATTGAATGAGGATGGCGAATTAAAGGCATTGGCTGTTGGTACAACTGAGTTCACACCAGAATTCACCTTATCCAGCGAAGCCGTTGATGCCATTAAAGCGAAGTATCCGGGCAAAGAAATTGCCTATACGGATATTGAAAAGGTCACTCTCACTGTCAAAACTGAACTTTCGGTCCCATTGATCCCAGAACCTGAGAAGATCACTGCGAAAGTAGGGGAACAAGGGAAGCTTGCGATCGCAGCTTTTGAAGGGGTCGAATTGACTGGGACCTTTGCTGAAATTAAAAACAATGAGTATATCAAGTTGGCAAAAGATGGCTCTTGGGAAGCCTTGAAAGCCACAAAAGAAAAAATCGATATTGCACCAGTGATCACCTTATCAGCCGAATCTCTGGCAGCACTTCAAGCGAAGTATCCGGATCAAAATATTGCTCACCCGGACACTGCTGTTTCGATACCAGTGGAGATCACCGAAGCTTCTGAAGAAACGCTTAGTGTTCCAATAGAAGTAAACGAAACAACAATCACTGCAAAAGTTGGTGAAACGGGCAAGTTCACATTGAAGGATTTTGGGGACATCCAGTTAACCGGAACGTTTGCTGAAATCACAGACAATGACTACATCAAAGTCGATAAGGATGGTTCTTGGAAAGCGTTGAAATCGGGAGAAACCGAAATTACACCAGTTGCTACATTGACGAAAGAATCAGCTGACGCTCTTCAAAAGGCGAATCCTGATAAGAAAATTATCCATCCTGACATGGCGACGGTGGTCAAAGTCAAAATCACACAAGAACTAAGTGTGCCTTTGAACATCAAACCGACCAAAATCGATACGACGGTAGGAGCGACAGGAAAACTGGAGCTGGAGGAATACGAAGGCGTCAAGCTGACCGGGACCTTTACTGCTATTGAAAATAATGACTACATTGAAGTAGCCAGTGACGGGACATGGAAGGCCTTGAAAACAGGTGAAACCACGATTGCCCCAGTAGTCAAGCTTTCGAAGGAATCACTAGAAGCATTAGAAAAGAAATTCCCGGATCGCGAGATCGTGCATCCTGAAAGAGGTCAGGAGATCACCGTGAAAATCTCTGCTGCAGCAACGGGAACAAACACAGGAACGGAATCCAATGCCAAAAAATACCCGGCTACCAATGATACACGCTCGAACTGGACAGCGGTTGGACTCTTTTTAGTCGGCGCCTGCGGAGCATTGTATGTTTTGAAACGGAAAAAATCGAATATCTAGAATTCTTTTGAAGCCGGCCATCATCTTTGGCTAAAATTGTCCAAAAAAGACCGAATGCTCTTGCATCACTCTGATGACGTAAGAGCATTCGGTTTCGTTTTGGCTTTGCTCGCCTGTTCGCGAACACTGCCTGTTAGTTATCGTTGAATTAATTCGATCGTCACTCCGTTCGGGAGCTCTAGCCAATTCTCCCCTTTTGGTAATCCTTTCAGGTTGAATTGCTGCATTTTCTTTAAAACAGCTGGAAGATTTTCAACCAAAATGCCAATATGGGCCATTCGAGTCTGTGTTTTTTGTTCATCGACCAACTGGATTCCACCGTCTAACCAAACCTGTTTTAATTTCCCACAGTATTCTTCACGTTTTTTCTCTTTAAAACCTAGTGTATGCTCAAAAAAATTGATGTACCAGCAGATATCATCAACAAACACAGCTACATGATCCAGATGCGCTTTATCCATTTGCTCCTCCTTCCCTATTTAGCCAAAAAACGCTAATAATACCCCTGCCGCAACTGCAGAACCGATTACACCAGCAACATTTGGCCCCATCGCGTGCATCAACAAATAATTACCAGGATCTTCTTTTTGCCCCTCATTGTGGACAACCCGTGCAGCCATAGGTACTGCAGATACGCCAGCTGCACCAATCATAGGATTTACTGTTCCTCCGCTTAACCGATACATCAATTTTCCCAACAACACACCGGAAGCAGTCCCGATCGCAAAAGCTAAAAGGCCTAAAAAAATGATTTTCAATGTTGTTATTGATAAAAATAAATCGCCGTCTGCTTTCGCTCCAACAGTGATTCCCAACAAGATCGTTATGACATACATAAGAGAATTCTGCAACGCCTCTGTTAACTTAGGAACCAGTTTGCATTCTCTGATCAAATTTCCAAGCATGAGCATGCCAATCAACGTTGTCGCACTAGGTACTAGCAAGCTGACAAAAACAGTCACAATAATCGGAAAGATAATTTTTTCTTTTTGTTCGACCTGTCGGGATTCTTTCATAACGACTTTGCGTTCTTTCTCAGTCGTCAGTAATCGAATAATCGGTGGTTGAATGATTGGAACCAATGCCATATAGGAGTATGCTGCTAAAGCAATCGCAGAAAGCAAATGCGGGGCCAAGCGAGTGGTTAGAAAGATTGCTGTGGGGCCATCTGCTCCTCCGATAATTCCGATAGATGCTGCTTCCTGTGGGGGCATTCCAAGTAATACCGCTAAGAAAAAAGCTGCAAAAATGCCAAACTGTGCAGCACCGCCTAGAAGAATTGTTTTGGGATTCGCAAGCAAAGGGCCAAAATCTGTAGATGATCCTAAACATAGAAAAATCAACGGCGGATAAATTCCTAGATTCGTCCCTTGATAAAGGTAATACAATAGTCCTCCCGGATTCCCATCTGCTCCAGCGCTCATTAGCCCTGCTAATGGCAGATTGACTAATAATATTCCAAAAGAGATCGGAATCATCAAATAAGGCTCATACTGTTTTTTAATTCCCAAATACAGGAAAATACAGGCAAGTGCTATCATGAATAAATTATTGAAAGTTAAATTTGCCAATCCGGAGGTATTGATCATTTGCTGTATTATTTCACTCATAGTTTTCTCCTACATCATCATCAACAATTGATTGGATTCTACATTTTGATTTTCTGAAACATTGATACTAAAAATCGTGCTATCTTTAGGAGATACAACAGGTGTCTCCATTTTCATTGCTTCCAAGATACATAAAGTATCCCCTTTTTTTACAGAATCGCCCACCCGAACACAAATCGAAAGAATGGTTCCAGCCATTGGTGCTGGAATCGGCATGTTTTCTGCTGATTCAGTCATATGGGTCATTCGATTTGTCTTTTCGACCGCAGATTTTTTCGTTATATTCTGAGCAGCTTCTTCGGTTAATTCTTTGAGTATCACTTGATATAATTGTCCGTCAACAGTAACCTCATAATTTTTCATTGATTTCCCTCACTTAATTGATTCTTTTAATATCGATGATTTGAAATTTTTTTTCTGGTTGATTGTTGCTTGCCTCAGCCAAAGCCGTAATCGCAGCAACTTTCGCAAAGGAATCCGCATAAAATAATTCTTTTGTTGATAATTCTTCAGTGATCAAGCTGTGTTCGCTGATGGGGATACCTGACTGCTCGGGCTCTTTTTTCTTACCAAAAACTTTTGTGTTTACCATCATCAATCCCATGATCCCGCATAAAATTAAAAAGACAGTGCTCATGGAAAAAATGGTGAGTTTAAATACCTCGATTAATGAATACTGCATAGCTTCTTCCTCCCATCAACAGTATTTTCTCTATAAATAGCCTACAACCTGAATGATTTCATCTTGACTATCATGTACTGTTTGGCGCTTTTTCAAAAAATCTTTGCCTACTTGAGGAAATAGTGCATAGATCAACACATCCTCATCATCATTTGCCAGTTCTCCGATGTCATTCTTCAATTGCCCAAATTCAGGTGCGATGTGATCGGCTGGCCGATCATTTATCACTTCTCTGTCGCCAAGGATCCCTTCACGAAATGTCTTTTCTACAGGAACAGGTGCTTTACCATATTCACCAGCAAGATATGCTTTGATTTCATTGGAAACCATTTTGTAAGCCTCGCCAGTAATCACGTTCATCGCTGCCTGTGTTCCTACCATTTGGCTCAACGGAGTTACTAATGGTGGATACCCTAAGTCCGCTCTTACTTTGGGAACCTCCTTCAAAACGGCCTCATATTTGTCCAACGCATTGGCTTGTTTTAATTGTGAATACATGTTTGACAACATGCCGCCGGGAACTTGGTAAATTAAGGCCCGAGGATCTGGAGTCAACATTTTAGGATCCAGCTCACCACTTTCTAAATAGCGATCCTTTACTGCACGAAAATAATTGGCTGCTTCTTCCAATTTTTTGAAATCCAGCGTGGTTTTGTATCCTTGTTCTTCAAATGCTATTGCTATCGCTTCTGTAGCTGGCTGACTCGTTCCTTCGCTGAAAGGAGAAAGTGCCGTATCGATTCGATCCGCTCCAGCTTTAACTACCGCCTGATAAGTCATTGCGGCAACTCCGCTGGTACAATGGGTGTGAACAGTAATAGGAAGCGAAATTGCGTTTTTCAATTTTTTGACTAGCTGACTGCCTTTTTCAGGGGGCAGAATTCCGGCCATATCTTTGATACAGATAGAATCCGCACCCATTTGTTCCATCTTCTGAGCAAGTGTTACATAATAATCGATCGTATGAACTTCACTGATGGTGTAAGCCAGCACCAATTGAGCTTCTTTTCCCGTTTGCTTTACTGCTCGCAAGGCGGTCTCCAAATTACGGACATCATTCAGAGCATCAAATATACGGAAAATATCAATTCCACTACTTGCGGCGTGCTGGACAAACCTTTCAACGACATCATCGGCATAATGCCGGTACCCAAGCAAGTTTTGACCTCTTAACAACATTTGCAAAGGGGTATTGGGCATCTGCTTCTTAATCGTTCGAAGTCGTTCCCATGGATCTTCTTGAAGAAATCGAATACATGAATCAAATGTTGCACCACCCCAACATTCAATCGAATCAAACCCGATCTCATCTAATACGGAAAGGATCGGCAGCATATCTTCTAATGTTAGGCGCGTCGCCATCAAACTTTGATGGGCATCGCGCAGGACGGTTTCGGTTATTCCGATTCTTTTGCTGTTCATCTTTTCTCCTTTGCTTACTCAGCTAGTTTTCTTTAGGTAATTCGTTTATCGATTCGATAAAACGTTTTTTAAACGTTAAAAATTCTTGTATGTCCATCAAAATATGGTATAAGCGAGCTTTGCTGTAAAATTCTGTTTGTGTTTGCGGTAATTGATCATGCGAGATATTGTTGACCAGATGTTCGAGGTGCCTCAATTGTTCTACAGGATGATTGGATTCATCTAAATATTCTCTTATATAGTTAAAATATTCAGCGACAATCTCTGATTCCTTGTTTGTTGTTCGAAGTTTTTTCAACTCATAATGCAAGTTGTGCAATATTCCGCACTGTTGCGTTCGCATCTCAAAATATTTACTATAATAATCATCAATTTCTGGAAGTCGGTTTTGCTGGTATTGAAAAGCAAATGTTCGGAAGGAAGCCAGCGCTTTTTCCAATTCACAAATTTCATTCCAAACATTTGTCGGGGATACTTCATTCTTTAAGTAGCAAGAGAGCTTGAAAAGAATTTTTTGAAAGCTTTTCTCCGTCTGTTCAAGACAATGATCCAATGCCTCTCGTTGGTTTTGATGGTCGTGAATCTGATTAACCAAAATGGCAATCCCCATACCAATAAGCAATAACAGGAATTCATTTTTAAGGACTAGGAAATTGATTCGATCCTGAATCAACAAATGCGTAGCAATAACTGCATTTACAGATAAGGTAGACAGTAGGCTTAGACAGGTCGAAAAAAAAGCAATGATCATAATGACAATCCCAAATGAAACCCAATTCTTCTGAATACACTCAAAAATGAGCCAAGAAATAAGAATCGTTACAAAAAAGGTCAGAAACCGATGAAAACATAAACGTTTTGCTTCGACTTTTGTTCCAGTGATTGTCAACAAGGTGATGATTCCTGCCGATGACACAAATTCTAATCGCATTTGTTCAGCTAAAAACATCGCTAAAGCACTGCCAAGTCCGATTTTTATGCCATGAAGAAACTTATTTCCGATGTCAAAATGAGTTGGGATTTTCATTCAGTATGCTCCTCTTACGTGGTCTCTCGTTCAATCAACGTGGACTGAAAAACAACATGCTGCAAACAAATTTTCTTTTTCTCAATCGTCTCAACGAGACCTACCAACATCTGCGTCGTTCGTATTCCCATTTCAATAGCTGGAACTTCTATTGAGGTCATAGCCGTTTCCAGACAACCTCCTATAGAATGCCCGGTAAGACTGATCAGACGTACATCATCTGGAATTTTTCGCTCCGCCTTTTTTAATGCTCGAATGGCTCCTAATCCTTGCATATCCAAAGAAGTCATAACTGCCTCTAATGTAGGGATTTCCGCAAGAAGCTTCTTCGTTACCTGAAATCCTTCATCAAAATGTTGAACACCTCTCAATTTAGACTCAAATACATATTCACATAAATTGTATTTTCTTATCGCTTTTTTATACCCTTTGTATCTCTCTTTATAAGGTTCTATTTCCATTGGCCCATTAATAAATCCGATTTTTTTGCATCCTTTTTTCACCAAATAATCCACAGAATTGTATCCGCATTCAAAGAAATCGGCAACAACGCTGTCGATCCCTTGATCCTGCTTACGTATCACCTGTAAAATAGCTATATTTGAGCTTCGTATGTCATGCAGCAGACGGTTGTTTTTCCCAGTACCTGCAATGACAATGCCGTCAACCAGACCATTACGCATTCTTTCTAAATATTCTTTCTCAATTTCAGGATCATCTAAAGTATTACAAACCAGTACACCATACCCTTGCCTTCTAGCTTCTTCCTCTATCCCTAAAACAATTTCACCAAATAATGAAAAATTGATATTCGGTACCACTACTCCAATCGTATGTCGCTTGCCTTGTCGCAAGCTTTTCGCAACAATATTGGGCATATAGCCCAAGGCATCTACTGCCTGATAAATTTTTTTCTTCGTTTCCGGGTGAACATAGGATTTATTATTCAACGCTCGGGAAACAGTACTGACGTCTACATTGGCTAATTTCGCTACATCTTTTAACGTCGCCATCTCAATTCCTCCTATACAATCGTTTGCACAAATCATTGTATCATATCAGGAAAAATGAAAGAATGTGCTAAAAATCCCTTTACCTGAAAGACAAAGGGATTCACGACGTTAATTGATGATCGATTCGATTAATTGCGGGATTGATTTCATCAATGCTGAGCCTGTCATAAACAATACAAAAAGATAACTGATTGTCATACAGATTTGTAATAGTCGAGGCTCTTTGAACCCTTTATTCACATCTTTTTTCCAAATCATCAAGGTGATAAATAATCCTGCAACTGGGGTGGCAACAGAGGTGGCAACATTGGCAATGTAAATTAGTTGAACCGGTGATCCATTAAAGCTGAAATTGATCGCAGCTGCAATCAATATCACGATCATTGAACCCCAGCGAACCCCTTTGGATTCAAGCGATGTATCTTTATCAAGACCTGCATTTAAAAGGACTACTCCACGTTGCGTATTCCCTAACAGTGAAGAAAATCCTGCGCCTAACAGTGCAATACCCATAATGTATTTCGCTGCCTTGCCCATAATAGGTTGCAACATTTCTGCAAGCTGTGCAGGAGCTGTGATACTTTGGCCTGTAGGATTTAGCACAATTGCTCCTACTAAAATAATTGCGCCGCTGATTAAGATGACACCGAGAATATGGGCAATGGAATCCGCTACCATTACACCATTGAATAGATCTTCTTTTTTCCATTTCTTTTCCAGGCCCAGATAGGTTCCATAGATCCCTGTCGTTAATGAGGCATTGGTACTAATAAAAGCCAAGACGACTGGTAAAGCCCCTTCTGGTACTTGCCAATGAGTGACAGAATACATTACCTGCCCGCCATCTGGACCACCCGTACCAATCAATGTAATATAAAAGGCTAAAATCATTCCGAAAATACAAAGCAATATTCCCTTTTCGATTTTTGAATATACACCTTTTGAAAAATAGGCATAGATCAAAATACAAATCATGATAATCGCACCTAATTTCCAATTAATACCAAAAATCAAATTCATTCCAGTACCCGTACCGGAAATGTTTCCTAAAGTAAAGAACATACATGCCAAAAAGGTTGCTACCCCAACAAAGGCAGCCGCAAATCGACCATAATAATGGTTGATTGCGTGAATAATTGGCATTCCTGTCAGCATCCCAATGCGATAAGTTGTCAGCATAAAGGTAATCCCCATAAAAGCAATAGGAATCATCAGCCACAGTAAGGAATACCCATAACTAGCCCCAATCATTGAAGCAGTGGTGATGGCTCCAGGGCCAATCACCACGCCGGTCAGAACTATTCCTGGACCAATTTTTTTCAGCAGCTCTAAAAATGACAGTTTCTTTACTTTTGTTGGATCAAAAGCATCACTACAAACCATGTTATTATTTTCTTCCATGTTTATACCTCACAATATTGTTTGTCCAACTTAAAGCTTTTGTATAACCTTGATTACAAACTTACTTTTCCAGCATCGCTGCCTTCTAATCCTTTTTTAACCCAATCTTTTTCTTCTTGGTCTAACGGTAAAACAGGCTTGCGCATTAAAGCGTTCTCAAAAATTCCACGCTGTACTAATGCTTCCTTCAAACGAGCATGGGCCTCGCCAGAAGGCTGACCGCCACCATAAATGGCTTGTGAGATATGGAAGATTCTATCTGAATGTTCCCGCAACGTATCGATTGGTGCATTTGCTTTGAAAGCTTTCCAAGCATCGCAGATCATTTCTGGAACACAACCGGCAAAGCCAATCAATGCACCATCCATTTTAGGGAACCAAGAGGTACATAAGGTTTCATCGTGACAAGTAATCAATGACACATCTGGACATTCTTTACGTAAAACGCGAATATCATGTTCATAAATTGCTGTTACCCGTGTGCCCATCTTAATACATTTCACATGATCAATTTCTTTACCCATTTTCACTAGCGTTTCAACTGGATAAAAGGCTTTAGATGTTGCTGGGTAAAGATGGATAATAATATCGATATCTGCACCTTCAGCTACATCTTTTACATAATTGAAAGGCGCATCTGTACTCATGCCAAAACGTAACCACATATGTGGAGGCATCAATAAGATTCCATCTGCTCCAGCTTCCTTAACTTCTTTAGCCATTTCGATTGACTCGTTGGTGTTTTCGCAATTAATTCCCGAAATGATTGTCATTGTTTCGCCAACTTCATCTGCCACGACTTCAACGACACGTTTTCTTTCTGCGCGTGTCAAGCCAGTGATTTCGCCAGTATGTCCGTTGCAAACCAGACCTTGGATTTCGTCAAAAGTAGATAACCATTTTACATATTTTCTCAATAACGGTTCGTTGATCGTTTCATCTTCATTGAAAGGAATTGAAATAGCTGGGAAAATCGTTTTAAAGTTTTTTTCTTTGACCATGTGTGCTTCTCTCCTAAAAATAAATTTTTACACTTAAACAAATGCGCGCCATTGTTATGGTGTCACAGATGAATAGGGGTGAAAATAGTCATTCATCTTGTTGAGATAGTTATATCATCGAATAATACCGCATACAACTTTTTCCAGTGATCCTACATCAAATTGGATGAAATCAGGAAAAAGGAGGGGTTTATGCAAAAAATTGCAGAAATACCACCAATTTTTTTGCTGATTAGTCACTGCTCACCAAACGGAACCCCTGCAGCCCAAAAGCTGCAGGGGTTCTTCTGGTTTATTATAATTAGTGAGCGGTATTCCTAGAAACAAAAATCGGAATGATTTTTTCTATACCCTAGGCGATCCCTGGAGCCCCTTCCAGTTCCTCTCTTAGCCTTTGCTTGACGAAGGTGCAGCAATGATTACTTTTTTGCCGTACCAATCGGCTTTGTATTTGAGCTTTTGAGTGAATCGTGCCCAGTCGGCGTTGGTGAAGTCGTTAGTGTCATCAATCTGCGGCTCAGCCTCTACATAGATCAGGTCAAAGTCGCGCATCAGCCGGATGGATAATTCATCGATATAGGCTTTCTTTTGATTCAATTGCTGCTCGTATAATTGCTGGACCTTTTGTTTTTGCTTTTGATAATTTTTGGCCTCTGCTAGTTTAACCTTGCGGCGTTTGGCTGATTTCCAGCGGCATTTCAGCTTGCGTTCAGCTTTGGCGGTCTTGCGGGCCAGCTCTGCCTGGCAAAATGGCTCGATCGACACGTCAGCCGATAGTTCCGCCAGCTGTTCGGGACAATAACTGATTTCTACGCTTTTTCCAGTGGCTGGCAGCGACTGGATTTCCTCGCGACAGAGGATCGATACGTAAAAATCTCGGTTGTTTCGGGCTGAAATGGTCGCTGACTTGATCACGCCATTGATCGGTCGATGAACATCGACAGCCACTAAGGTTTTCAGCTTCGGCAGCTTTAGTTTGCCCTCTTTCAAATAGATCGTATGCTGTTGGTTATTGGTAGTATACGATTGCGAAGGGCTTTTTTTGCTTTTCAGCTTCGGATAGCCGGCCCGGCCCTGGAAAAAATTGGTAAAGGCCCGCTCCAAATTTTTCTGGGTGTTGGCCAGCGCCAGACTATCGGTTTTTTTCAAAAATGGATATTGCTTTTTCAACTTCGCCGGCGTTAGTTTCTCCGACTTTTCTCCCCCAAGTTGGCGATGCATCAATATCATATTGTAAGTAAAACGGACACAACCAAAGGTCTCAATAAAAAATCGCTGCTGCTCCTCTGTCGGATACAGTCGAAATTTATAAGCCTTTAACACCTTCATTCCATCACTCCTTTGCGATGGGTTACCCTTGTTTCATTGCTAGCTTTTCTTGGTAATGGCTGATTTCATCTTCAGCACAGTACACATAGTGCCCCTCTGCAATCTCATGCATAGAGCGTTCACAGCCGTCCTCTGCCTCCGGTACATATTTGATCCGTGTGCGGGAGCGTTCGTAATCTGGGTCCGGCCAAGGAATCGCAGAAAGCAGACTCTCTGTATACGGATGAACCCCGTGATGATAAATCGCGTCGCTGGTTCCGATCTCCAACAGCTTGCCGTGGTGCATCACACCGATGCGGTCGCTGATGTGCTTCACCATTGAAAGGTCATGGGCAATAAAGAGATAGGTCAGCTTTTGCTCCTCCTGCAGGTCCTGCAGCAAATTGACCACCTGCGCCTGGATCGATACATCCAACGCAGAGATCGGCTCGTCACAGATGATAAATTTGGGTTCGACCGCCAACGCACGAGCGATTCCGATCCGCTGACGCTGTCCGCCGGAAAACTCATGCGGGTAGCGGGTCCCGTGATTTGGATTCAGCCCGACTGTTTTCAGCAGCTGGTCGACCCGTTCATTGCGTTCCGTATCTGTTTGAGCCAAGCCGTTGACATCGATCCCTTCGGCAATGATGTCTCTAACCTTCATCCGCGGATTTAATGACGCATACGGGTCCTGAAAAATCATTTGGACTTGGCGGCGGAATTCCTTCATGCCTTCCTTGCCAGAGATCTGCATGACGTCTTGTCCATCAAAATTGATTTCTCCGCCAGTTGGATGATTCAGTCGGATGATCGTACGGCCGGTCGTGGACTTTCCACTGCCAGATTCGCCTACTAATCCAAAGGTTTCCCCCTCATAAATGTGAAAACTGATATCGTCGACCGCTTTGACTTCGTCTTTTCGTCCGACGTTAAAATATTGCTTGAGTCCTTGAACATTTAATAATACTTTTTTCACGCTTTAAGCCCTCCTACGCCGATGCATGTTTCGCTCGGAATTTTTTCCAGCGAATCTCGATTTCCTTGGGCGGTGTGACCGCCGGTGCTTGAGGTGCCAACAGCCAAGTTGCGGCTTTATGCGTTGGCGACACTTCGAAGAATGGTGGTGCTTCCTCGGCATCGATCTTCAGCGCAAATTCATTCCGTGGATAAAAGGCATCTCCTTTTGGCGGCTTTAAAAGGTCCGGCGGAGAGCCTGGAATGGCGTACAGTCGGTCATTCTCAGCATCCATGGTCGGCATCGACCCCAGCAGTCCCCATGTATAAGGATGCTGCGGGTTATAGAAAATTTCTTCTGCGGTTCCGATCTCAACGATTCGGCCGCCGTACATCACGGCTACCCGATCGGCGACATTGGCTACGACACCTAGATCGTGGGTAATGAAAATGATCGAAGAATTGATTTTAGCTTGGATCTCCTTCAGCAATTCCAAAATCTGCGCCTGAATTGTCACATCCAACGCTGTCGTCGGTTCATCGGCGATCAAAATTTTCGGGTTGCAGATCAACGCAATCGCGATCACGATCCGTTGACGCTGTCCACCGGAAAATTGGTGTGGGTAGTTCTTCAAGCGTTTCTTCGCATCCGGAATTCCCACCAGCTCCAACAGCTTCAAGGCTTCATCTAAGGCTTCTTTTTTTGAGATTTTATTATGGATGATCAGCGATTCCGCCACTTGCTTGCCAATGGTCATCGTTGGGTCCAGAGAGGTCATCGGATCCTGAAAAATCATCGCGATGTCTTTTCCTCGGATCGCCTGCATCTCCCGCTCGGATTTTTTGACGATGTCTTCGCCTTCAAACAGGATCTGGCCGCTGTCGATATTGGCATTGCTGGCCAACAAGCGCATGATCGTCCGGGTAGTCACGGATTTTCCGCTGCCGGATTCACCCACGATCGCCAAGGTCTCGCCTTCATGCAGATCGAAACTGACGTTGCGGATTGCGCGAACTTTTCCCGCGTACGTATCAAATGAGATCTCTAAGTCATTTACTTCCAAAACTTTTTTCATACTTATCACTCTTTCATCTTTGGATCAAAGGCATCCCGCAAACCGTCTGCCAATAAGTTAAAGGCAATCATGATCACCGACAGCACAGCTGCTGGGATCAGCATTTGATAGGGCAGATACAAGAAGGTTTTGTACCCTTCATTCAACAGTGTCCCTAACGAAGCAGTCGGCGGCTTCAAGCCAAGTCCGATAAAGCTCAGGAAGGCCTCAAAGAAGATCGCGGAAGGAATACTGAACATCATCTGAACGATGATCACGCTGGATATATTCGGCAAGATATGCTTAAAGGCGATCTTGAAGCGACTCTCCCCTAAGGTCATTGCGGCCAAGATAAATTCCTGGTCCTTCAGCTTCAAGGTCTGTGCCCGAACAATCCGCGCCATCGAGATCCAGTTGGTCACCACCATCGCAGCGATGATCGACCAGATGCCCGGTTCGAAAACCATCAGCATCAAAATCATCACGACTAAATTAGGAATTCCAGAAAGAACTTCCAGGAAACGCTGCATCAAGGTATCCACACGTCCGCCCAGCAAGCCTGAGATCAAGCCGTAGGTCACACCAAAAGTAATATCCAGCAACGCTGCGATAAAGGCGATCAACAAGGACACTCGCGTTCCCATCAGCAAACGGCTCAACAAATCTCTACCCAGATTATCGGTCCCGAAATAAAAATGAAGATTTTCTGGTACGTTGGCTTTGGCATATTTGTCGACCAGCTCTCCGCCGACCATCGCTTTTCCGTTTAGACCGTCAATATTCAATCCCGGAATTTTAGGCGGCAGATTGATGTAAGCCATGTTCTGCTTCGTCGGATTGTGGGGCGAAACAAAGATCGACAAGACCGAAATGAAGATAATCAATGCTAACAAGACCATACAAAAGACCGCAGCCTTGTTCTTTCTTAAACGACGCCAAGAATCCTGTAGAAAATTCAGCGAAGGCGCTGCGATCGCTTCTCGTTCTTCTACCGTATTTTTGACTAATGGTTCGAATTGACTCGCCGGAATCGTGGTGATATCCCTTGTTTTTTGGTTCGCTTCCATTAGCCACGACTCCCTTCTGATACACGGATTCGCGGATCAACCACGCCATACAGCAGATCGACGACTAAAATCACGAACACCAGCATCGCCGAATAGAGGATTGTGACAGCCATGATCGTTGGGTAATCGTTGGTCATGATCGATTTCACGAACTGCTCACCGATTCCCGGGATGGCAAAAATATTTTCTACCACCAATGAGCCAGTCATCAAGCTGACTGCCAAGGGCCCGATCAGTGTCAATAAGGGGATCAAGCTGTTGCGCAAGCCGTGTTTGTAAACTACCTGCCAGCGGGTCAAGCCCTTTGCCCGTGCCAGCTCCACATAATCACTATGCAGCACCTCGACCATCTCGGTTCGAATGAAGCGGGCCGAATCGGCCAAAGGCGACATTGCCAACGCTAGAGTCGGCAGAATCGTATAAGCAAAGGATTGCCAACGTGCGATCGGTAAAAGTCCTAATTTCATCGCAAAAACGTACTGCATCAAAACGGCAAATACGAAGTTTGGGATCGAACGTCCCAGGATGGCGATCAGTGTCGCCAAGGTATCGACGATTGTATTTTGTTTCATCGCCGAGATCGCTCCGAGAATCGTGCCAAAGACAGTTCCAAAAAGAATCGCTTGTCCGCCAAGCTGCAGCGATGGTCCGATCCGGCTGCTTAAAATACCAGAGACGGCTTGGTTCTTAAATTGGAAGGAAGTACCGAAATCTCCTTTTAATAAATTCATCAAATAAATACCATATTGGGCAAACACCGGCTTGTCCAGTCCTGCTTGTTGATTCAGGATTGCGATTTGTTCTGGACTCAGCTTCTCTTGATTGGCATACGGCGAACCCGGCAATAATTTCATTAAGAAAAATGTGATGGTTGCAATCAACCACAAGGTAATCAGCATGTAAATCACACGCTTGATAAAATATTTGGCAAAACTGTTCACTCTCTTTTTCCTCCTAAGTCTGAGCATTTTGACTTCTAGAGAATAATTCTGTAGATTAATGGTGACACTAATCTGGAAAGGATCTTCCTATGCGTATCAAAACTAGTACCTGGATCATCAGCGGCATATGTGCAGCAGCAAACTGCCTTTGGCTGCTGGTTCGTCAGCGTTTCAGCCTTTTGAATCTATCCAACAACTTATTTCTCACCGCTTTGTTCTTTGTGATCATCGGGATGTTGTTGTGGATTTTTTCAACGGGATTCTTCGATCGGTTCCAAGCCTCCCTGCGTCACATCTTCAGACGCGCCTCCGCAGATGCTGCTCCCCTATCAGAAGCAAGTGCTGGCAGTGCCAGCTTTTGGCTTCAGCCCGCAGTCCTCTTACTGATAGCAACCTTTGTTGTCTATGGACTTTCACTTGTATGAAAGAACAGGCTGAGACGCGTCTCAGCCTGTCGTTCCATCTTCAAAAACTTACAGCTATCTGATCCTGCTATTTTTAATCCTGCAAAGCAATGTCCGAATTATTCTTCGATCGTAACCCACTTGTAGTCATATTGAGCGCCGGCTGCGTGAGCAACAACACCTTTGACTTTTGGATTGCGCATATGAGACTCAGCTTTTTGGTAAAGAGGGATCATTCCTTGTTCTGCCATGATCACTTTTTCTGCTTCGATCAGATCTTCCCAACGCTTTTCAGGGTCGTTGGCATCTGTCGTTGCAGCTGCATCTACCAATTTGTCGTATTCTTCACTGCTCCATTTGCCTCGGTTATAAGAGTTTCCAGTTGTAAATAGGTTGATAAAGCTTGATGCATCCGCGTAGTCAGCACCCCATCCGCCGATTACCACATCAAAGTCGCCTTTGTTTGAGCGATCCAAACGAACAGACAATGGTACTGGCGCAAGACTAACCTTCACACCATCCAATGTGCTTTGAAGTGCTTCTTGTACATATTCCATCATTTTCTTAACAGAATCGGTATCAGAGGCGATGATCTCAAAGTCTAATGAATCGATGTTCAATTCTTCTTTGGCTTTTTCCCAATGCTCTTTGGCTTTCTTCTCGTCGTGTTCCAGTACAGAGCCTACTGCTTTCGCAAAATCTTCGCCATCTGGAGAAGACATCGTTTTTTCTGGCACCAATCCAGTAGAAGCGATCGAACCGTCGCTCAAGATTGAATTTACCAATGCATCGCGGTCAATTGAATAAGAGATCGCTTTACGCAGGTTTTCGTTTCTAAACGGAGAATCCTCTTCGATCTGGTTCATTTCCATGTAGAAGGTCGATGATTCCGGTTGAGAGACAAACGCATCATCATTGGCTTTTTGTGATGCCAACTCACCCGTTAATACGATGTCGTCTGCTTGTCCATCTTCAAACAAGTTCAAGGCAGTTGATACTTCTTTCACAACGCTGACGTTGATCTTGTCTAATTGAACGGTATCTTTATCCCAGTAATCGTCATTCTTCACATAAGCCCATTCTGTATCTGTTCCAGGTCCGTCAAATTCACTCAAAACGAATGGTCCATTGTAAACGGCATTGTCGCTAGTTTTTGCAAAATCTTTGCCATGTTCTTCAACCACAGATTCTTTTTGCGGGAAGAACGATGGGAATGCCAGCAGGTAGTCAAAATAAGGCGTTGGATTTGCGAGTGTGATCTCAAGCTCATGATCACTTACTGCTTTGATTCCCAACTCTTCTTTGTCTTTTTCACCCGCGGTGATCTCAGCTGCATTTGCAACTGGTTCAAACATGTATGCATACTCAGAGGCAGTATCTGGATCGACTGTTCTTTGCCATGCAAATACGTAGTCATCCGCTACGACATCAGAGCCGTCTGTCCATTTTGCATCTTCGCGTAATTTTATCTTATATGTTAATCCATCCTCAGAGACCTCTGCTTCCTCAGCAGCGCCTGCAGGTTCTGGAGCACTCTCTTTGTCTAGGCGGTAAAGCCCTTCATATACATTGTTAATAGCACTGAACGCATACATATCTGTTGCTATAGATGGGTCCATACTTGGCAATTCCTGTTGGATCACTACATTGAATTCTTTTCCTGATCCTGAACCACCTGAAGCAGATCCTCCATCCGAATCAGTGCTTCCGCCACCACCGGTTGAACAACCGGACAATACAATCCCGCATACTGCGAGAAAACTAAACACTCGCTTTTTACTCATAATTTTTACTCCTTACCCTATGCTTTAATTTTCAGAAGATTTTCTACTTTCTGAAGTTGAGTAAATTTTAATAAATAATTATTAAAAATGCAACTGCTTTCTCATTCAAATGAGAAAATATTCATCTTATCTTTTTGCATGAATAGCAAATATGAAACCGCTTATGACCAGATATTCTACCTTTTATCAAAAGAATTCTCTGATTTTTGTCAGTGGCTCATCCAAGTCTAAACCATTCGAATCATTAGCTATTTATGGTTCTTTTCAAAGATGAAAAAGCTGAAAATCATTGCATTTTTTCTTATTTTCAAACAACCTCTAAAACTTTAGTCAAAAAATTTTTTTATTTAAAGCGAACGATTATCACTCTGGATATCGAAAAACACCAGAAAATTTTTAACTCTGTCTATCCTAAAAAAAGAAGATGTTTTTCAACACCTTCCTTTCAATCTAAACAATTTCTATTACATCCTTTTCTGAATCCTCTGAGTTCTCATTCGCATCATCGATGATTTCTGAACCTTTCTTTATTTTTCCGCGTTTCACTATACCAACTTGCATCACAATACAGAGCAGCATCAGTGTTCCTACGAAGATTTTTGTCCACCATGAACTTAAGGTTCCTTGAAAATCGACCATTGTTCGAATAACTCCTGCAGTCAGTACACCAACAAATGGTCCAAATAAGGAGCCTACACCTCCGGTAAGCAAGACGCCCCCAATTACACAGGCTGCGATAGCATCCATTTCCAACCCTTGCGCATGTAATCCATAACCGGATAACGTGTAAAAGGTAAACATGATCCCGGCAAGAGAGGAACTAAAACCAGAAAAGCTATAAACCAGAACCTTGACTTTTTCCACAGGCAGTCCCATTAGCACAGCGGACTGATAATTGCCTCCCATAGCATACACCGAACGGCCAAATCGAGTAAAACGTGAGATATATACACAGACAACTAAAAAGACTAAAGCAATCAGCACATTGAGTGAGATAAAATATCCCGGCAGCAAATAGATCTTGAACTGGGAAATTGCATGAAATGTATTATCAGTAATCGGAATCGTTTTTACATCAATTAAGTAGCAAACGCCTCGAGCAAAAAACATTCCTGCTAAGGTGACTATCCACGGATGCAGTTTAAAGTATTGAATCAAAAAGCCCTGTAAGGTCCCAAAAACACAGCCTAACAGCAAGCAGATGAGAACGACCAGAATCGCTGGAGCCCCTGCTCGCAACAGACCTGCAGCAACCATACTGGTCATAGCGATTACGGCTCCCACAGATAGATCGATTCCGCCGGTTAAAATCGTAAAACAAATCCCGCAAGACAAAACGATCAAATGAGCATTACTGATCAGCAAATTCAAAACTACTCTTAGAGACAAAAAATTCGTATACATGACAGAGCCTAAAATGAACAACAATAAAAAGATACCGAGAGCAGCCAATAATGGCAGTTGACTCGTTTTTAGTTTCAACTTATTTTTCAACTGAAGCACCTGCTTTCTTTAGAGAAATTCGGGAGGTCCACTCTTTGGTTCGATCAGAGGACAGCAGCACGACAAAAATGACAACGATTGCTTTGACCACCATAATCGTTTCTGCCGGAACACCAAAAGTAAAAATGGTAGTTGTTAAGGTCTGAATAAACAGTGCCCCAATCACGGTTCCTCCTAGGTGGAATTTCCCACCATCCATCGAAGTTCCCCCCAGTACGACGGCCAAGATAGCATCCAATTCCAGGTTCAGCCCATTGTTATTCCCATCCGCACTGGATACATTGGCGCTTTCCATCATCCCTGACAGTGCCGCAAGAATACCGCAAACAATGTAGCAGAACCACAAAATTTTTCTCGTATCGATCCCTGCATAACGCGCGGATTCCTGATTGATTCCCACCGCTTCAATGCCTAAGCCTAACGACGTTTTTCGAGTCATTAGATAAATCACAAAGGTGACAGCTACCATAACCAGTGTTGCAAAAGGTACCCCAAATAAATACCCTCTGCCTAAGAAGGAATACACTGGCGAAGAAATCGTTAATATCTCACCATTGGAAATAATCTGTGCCAAGCCTCGACCGACTGTCATTAAAATCAACGTAGCAATCATCGGCTGAAGATTCAAGCGGGCAACCAGCAACCCATTCCACATGCCACACAGCATTCCTGCTAAAAGTCCTGCAGCAATTGCGACTGGCACTGCTACATTGGCTGTTCCTAAAAGATAAACGGCGACCATCGCTCCTAAAGCACTGACTGAACCTACGGAAATATCAATTCCCCGAGTTGCAATCACAAGGGTCATTCCCAAAGAGACGATCACTAAGGAGGCTCCACGGTTTAACACATCAATCATCGATCCGTATAAATGCCCATCGGTAATGGCAATTTTGAAAAAGCTCGGGGAAAACAGCAAATTAAACAGCAGAATCATCACTAACCCGATAATCGCCCAAAGTTCCTTCATTTTTAATAATTCCCTGAATTTATTCTTCATCGTTTATACCGCCTCTCCTGCAATAGCTTTCATGATATTGTCTTCGGAAATCTGTTCCTCCGTCAATGTTCCTACCTGTTCGCGATCTCGCATTACAATGATCCTGTCGCAGCACCGAATCATTTCTTCATATTCTGATGAAATAAACAAAATGGAGACGCCTTCACGAGACAACTCCAAAATCAGCTGCTCAATTTCTCGTTTTGATCCGATATCAATCCCACGAGTCGGCTCATCTAAAATCAGTAGCTGAGGTTTTGTGACCAACCAGCGTGCCAGCAGTACCTTTTGTTGATTGCCTCCTGATAATTCACCGATTTTTTTCTCCGCATTCGGTGTTTTAATGTTTAACAGCTTAATATAGTGGTCGGCAATTTCTCGCTGCTGCTTTTCATTGATTCGTTTCAGTCCTTTGCGTGCCTGCATGGACAGGACAATATTTTCGCGGATGCTTAAATCAGCTACGATTCCTGACACCTTTCGATCCTCAGAGCAAAAGCCCATCTGTTCTCTGATGGCTCGTTGCGGATACATTCTTTTGATTTCCTCTTGCCCAACGTAGACAACGCCCTGGTCAAACTGCTGCGCACCAAACAATAGTTCCGCAATTTCACTACGTCCAGACCCCAGCAAACCGGCTAGTCCAAGCACTTCTCCTTTGCGAATCTGCATAGAATAATCGTAAAGAACGCCACGTTTCGTGACATTTTTCATTTCGATGAAAACCTCTTCCGGATATTCCTCGCTTTTGCGGAAGGCCCGGGTGTCTTCATCCTTGAACTCCTGTCCAATCATTTTTGTAACTAACTCCATTTGACTAAGCTGACTTGCTAAATATTTCCCAACAAATTTCCCATTTCTCAAGACGGTAATGCGGTCAGATATAGCATAGACCTGATCCAGAAAATGGGTAACAAACAAAATGGCCATGCCTTGAGCCTTTAAATTACGTATGATGGCAAACAGCTGCTCCACTTCATTTTCATCCAAGCTGGAGGTAGGCTCATCTAAAATCAGCACCCCTGCTGACATATCTACCGCCCGCGCAATGGCAATCATCTGCTGAATCGAAACAGAATAGTTATCCAATGTTTCAGTAACATCGACATCAATATGTAATGATTTCAACAAAGCAGCAGCTTGTTGATTCATTTTTTTCCAGTCTACTCGCTTTTGTTTCATCGGCTGTCTGCCAATATAAATGTTTTCAGCCACTGTTAAGTTCGGACACAGATTAATTTCCTGATACACCGTGCTGATTCCTTCCTGCTGAGCTTCTTCTGGACTTTGAGGATCGATTTCTTTTCCATTTAGGGTGATGGTGCCGCTGGATTTGGCATGGACACCGGTGATCACTTTGATCATTGTTGACTTTCCTGCACCATTTTCTCCCATTAATGCATGAACCTCTCCCTTGTAAAGATTCAATTTGACTTGATCCAATGCTTTTACACCGGGAAACTCTTTTGAGACATCGCTTAACGACAATACTACTTCACTCATGATGCTCGCTCCTTGTCATCGAAATTGTTTAGTTGAAGGTGTAACCGAAGCGAGTTGTTTCGGTTACACCGTTTATTCGTTGTTTAAGGGCTGTGACATCCTAGTCACAGCCCTGCTGGTTTTTAATACGGCCGCGGCATATTTTCTTCTACATTTTTTTCATCAAAGATTCCCTCTTCAACAAAAATTTCCTTTTCAACATCTTCGCCGCTCTTAATTTTTAGAGCAGTTTCCATGATGTCTTCACCTGAAAGCGGATTGCACTCAACTACTGCATTGATTTTTCCGTCTTTGATCTGCTGAAGAGCATCATTGGTTCCGTCAAAAGAAACGATGATAATATCTTCGCCAGGTACCTTTCCAACCTCCTCAATCGCTTGAATCGCTCCCATGGTCATATCGTCATTTTCAGAAACCAAGACATTGATCTTATCGCCAGAAGATTTCAAGAACGCTTCCATGACTTCTTTCCCCTCAGCACGCGTGAAGTTGCCTGACTGCTGCTCAATAATTTTCCAGTTTTTATTGGCTTTGACGCCCTCTTCCAACCCTTCCGTCCGGCCGACCTGAGCAGAAGAACCAGTCGTTCCTTGCAGATGAGCAATATTGATTTCTTCCTGATCTTTTCCTTGCTCTTTTAAATAATCCTCCAGCCATGTCGCAGCTTTCACCCCTTCTTCTTTCATGTCCGCGCCGATCCAGGAAGTATATAGGTCATCTACATTTTTACCAGTGATTTGACGATCCACTAAAATGACTGGGATATTCGCATCCTTAGCTTCTGTCAAAACTGTTTCCCAACCGGTTTCAACCACGGGAGCAACTGCGATCACATCCACACCTTGCTGAATAAAGTTGCGAATTGCCGAAATTTGATTCTCCTGTTTTTGTTGCGCGTCAGAAAATTTAAGAGTGATCTTGTCGTTATTTTTTGCAGCATCTTGAACAGATTTTGTATTGGCTGTCCGCCATTGAGACTCTGCTCCTAATTGTGAGAAACCAATGGTCGCTTGGCCGTCGCCCTTCCCCCCGGAGCTAGCCTCTCCGCCGTCATTGCCACAGCCAGCTAAAAAAGCCCCGCAAATTACCAGACCGACTACTGTCTTAAACCAATTCTTTTTCATTCATTAAACCCTCCTCATTCGTTGATATCTTTAGTCTAACGAAATCTTGTGAACGGTTTCATTTTTATCTTTATGTAAAAACTTCAAATTATTTAGGTTTTTTTTATTAAAAACGCTTTCTTGATTATCTTTCGATTTTTCCTTAGAATTCTTTCGAAACAGCTGAAATTATAGGATTCCAGTCAAGAGACAGTTTAATAAAATTTATGAATCGTTTATTATTAAAATAGTACTTCACAGATAGGGAGGCCGAGAATGAAAAAATACTTTTGGTTGTTCATTATGGTAGGAATGATTAGCGGACTTAGCAGCTGCACCCCTGATGAAAAGCAGGAAAATGAAGTAGTGATCGGATTTTCCCAATTAGGAAATGAGAGTACTTGGCGTGAGCGCAACACAGCCTCTATCAAAGAGGCTGCAAAAAAGGCCAATTACAAACTGCTGTTTGCCAATGGTCAGCAAAAGCAAAGCAAGCAGATCAAAGATATTCGTTCTTTTATCGCTTCTAGAGTGGATGTGATTGTTTTGTCTCCGATCGTAGAAACTGGCTGGGAAAACGTGTTGACCGAGGCACGCGATGCAGGGATCCCTGTGATTTTAAATGACCGGGATATTCAGATTGAGGATACCTCGCTTTATCAGACATTAGTAGGGACCGATAGTACCGCTCAAGGTAGAAAAGCGGGGGATTTCTTAAAGAAAAAATTCGAAGGAACATCTGAGCAGATTCAAATTGTTGAAATTACTGGAACCCCTGGCTCCTCGTCTACCGAAAATCGCAGCCTTGGATTTCGTGACTCCTTAAACATGGAGAAACGTTTCGAAATCGTGGAGAGTCAAAACGCGGATTACATGCTTTCAAAAGGCAAGCAAGCGATGGAAAAGCTCTACCAGCAAAAGCAGCTGACAAACGTTGATGTTATCTTTAGTCACAACGACGACATGACCTTAGGAATTGTGGAATTCCTTGAAACAACTTCAATTAAACCAGGCAAAGATGTGACTATCGTCTCCGTAGATGCACAACAAGAAGCGATCCATTTGCTAAAAGCCGGCAAAATCAACTGCACAGTAGAATGCAACCCAAACACAGGGCCTAAACTAATGTCGACCATCACCCATTTATTGAATGGCGGAAAACTAGAGCCTTGTTATTATCTGCAAGAGCAGGTTTTTTCTGAATTCAGTAACTTGTCTGCCATACCAGAGCGGGGGTATTAGGATGTTGTTCAAACAGGAATATGCATCAAGTATTCGCAAAGCATTGCATTTCAGTCATAAACTCATGATTGCTTTGACCGTTCTTCCGGTCGTTTTCATTTCTTTATTCTATTTGTTCAGCATGAGGCAATACCAAAGTATTATCAAGAATGTGAATGATGCCAATGAAATTATGTCCACTGCCCCAACGGAGATCAACAGCGCCCTGTGGTATCAAGTAGCTGGGAAACCACAGGAGGAAACCCCTCTCTCCGTTATTTTTAGCTATGAACAGCAGTTGGATAAGCTCAAAGAGACCGCCTCTACAAATGAGCATCGACAGACAGCCATAGTAGCTGCTCGGATTTTAGAAACCGTAGAGCATTACGCCTGGGAAATTGACTCTAACATCAACAACAATTTGCCCATTGAAGAAAATGAGAAGGTTTTAGATGAAATTTACGAAGTCAATGATCTCTTAAAAGAGACCTTGGGGGAGTATGTTACTAGTGAGATCAATCGAGCCAATCAAAAAAGTTCACGGATGTCCTCTGTTATTATCCTCTTAGTGTTTTTAGAGCTGATTTTAGTTTGTGGTCTGCTGTTTTTTATTCGACAGTTTCAGCATTTTTTGGACCACGCCATTCAAGAGCCGATCCAAAACTTCTCGCAGATGACCTCCCAAATTTCTCAAGGGAATTGGCAGGCCCGAGTGAACCATGTCCACGTAAAGGAATTGGATTCCTTGGGGGAAGATCTCAATAAAATGGCGAATCAGATTGAAATCTTGTTTGACGAAAATACGCAAAAACAAAAGAGTCTAGCCCTGTCAGAAATCAAAGTCTTGCAGGCGCAGATTACTCCTCATTTTATTTACAATACACTGGATGCCATTTTATCTTTGGCGCAATTGGGTGACAATCAACGCGTACAAGAAGCAACCTATGCCCTGTCAAATTTTTTCAAAATTACTTTAAATAAAGGAAATGAATGGACGACTGTCACTCAGGAATTAAAACATGTCACTAGTTATTTGGACATTTTAAAAATCCGGTACGGTCCAATTTTATCGTATGAAATTACGATAGATCCAGCAATTGAAAGCGAATTGATTCTAAAAATGATTTTGCAGCCGCTAGTTGAAAATGCGTTATATCATGGCATTAAGCAAAATCGAACACGTGGTTTGATCGAAATCCTAGGCGGTCGAACCGACAATGACCAGCTGTTTTTTACCGTAACGGATAACGGAATCGGAATGAACGAGGAAAAACTGGAGGAAGTGAAAAAAAATCTTGCTCAGCTTCCACTAGTGAACAGCTCCATTGATGAGCTGAAGGGCTATGGTCTGTATAACGTTTATCGTCGTATTAAGCTTTATTTCGCTGAAGATGCTAATCTAATCATTGAAAGTCAATACAAAGTTGGTACATCAGTCACCATTCTTTTGCCCGAAAAGAGAGAGGAAAAAAATGGAGCATAAACCATTAATGAAGGTTTTTATCGTTGAAGACGAATTGCTGATTAGAAATTCATTGCGGATGATGTTGACGAAATATGAGCAAACCTACGGCATTGTCTACGCTGGAGAAGCCAGTGATGGAGAAATTGCCCTTTCCATGATGCGGGAAATCAAACCCGACATTCTACTGACGGATATTCGGATGCCTTTCATGGATGGGCTAACCTTGGCTAAATATGCCAAGGATCTGTTCCCCTGGCTCCACGTGATCATTATCAGCGGTTATCAAGATTTTCCCTATTTGCAGGAGGCCATCTCCATCGGAGTAGAGGGATACCTTACTAAGCCCATCCACGAAGAAGAATTGTGCGAGGTGATTCAACGTGCGAGAACGAATCATGAAAAGATGCTGATCGAGCAGACCGATCCTTCCAAGCAGGAAAAAATGATTGATTTTGAATATTACAAAGAGCATTTTTTTCATAAGCTGAAGGACGGAAAATACTCAACGAATGAGCTGTTTGATCGGCAGAAGCGTTTGAACTTCACCTTTATCGGTAAATATTTTACGATTCTCGTTGCCCGACTGACACCTGCAGTCAAGGACAGTTCTTTGTATCATTCATTGATTACGCGTTTTTCCGAATTATTTCATGCGGACAGTCAGGTACTGCTGACCATATTCGATGATTTTACGATAACCGGGATAATTGCCGGAGATCGTTTAGAAGAGTCGTTAAATAAAGCCTATTATGTCGCAGATATCCTTCAATATGAATTACACAAATACCCGGAGATGACCTTCTTGATCGGCATTGGCTGCCAAACCAATCGAGTATCTGAATTAGGCGGACTCCTGCAAAAGCATGAGGAGGCATTGGCTTTGACCAGCGATCAATCCAGTCAGCCGATTATCGAGTTGGCCGTCCCCTCCACTAAAATTCCTAAGGAGATAACCGATGCCTTCATGCCCTTGTTGGAGCCCGAACATTTAGAAATTCCTGCCCTTTTATCTGAGATAGAACACCTGCGCACGACTGTTTCCAGTGTGTCAGATCCAAGTCTAAATCAAGCAATTCTTGATACCATCTTCTTATGGATCAAACAAGTGGATGAAGCGGCCTGCGATGATTTGCAACAGGAATATACCAATGACAAATTGGAGACTATTTGTCAGACACCAACTTTGTTTACTTTGACCAGCCGACTGCTGTTAGAGGAACTGACAAAGCTGAAGAACCAACAAAAAAATCCTGAATATCAATCCAAAACGGACAAAATCGTTCAGCAATGTGTCGATTATTTAAAAGAAAATTATGCTGACCCAAATCTTTCGTTACAATCATTGGCTGATCACCTAAACATCAGTCCTGCCTATCTTAGTACTATTTTTTCGCAAAACAAGCAGGTCACTTTTATCGAATACCTGACCTGTATCCGCATGGAGCAAGCAAAAAAATTATTGGTCGAAACCAATCATAAAATCATTGATATCACTTTTTTTGTCGGCTACAATGATCCCAATTATTTCAGTTTCACCTTCAAAAAAAGAAATGGACTGTCTCCTAAAGAGTTTCGAAAGACTGCAAAAAACGACAATGAGGACCACTAAGTCAGCGTCCTCATTGTCGTTTTTATTTGTTAGCAGCAAAGGTAAAAATGGTCGTGTATTCCTTTGCTTCTCCTGCTGGTAAAATCGGCGAATCAAATTGCGGCTCATTAATAGCGTTGGGAAAGAATTGCGTCTCCAAGCAAATCCCCGCCCTGCGCTGGTAGAAGAAATGCTGCTTCCCTCTTTCGTTATTCACAAAATTTCCTGTATACACTTGAATACCGGGAAGAGTAGTGGCGACTTCCAGCTTAATGCCGCTCAAATCTCCGATCAAGACTGCCGCTAGTTCCAATTCCCCAAGAGCCTTATCCAACACAAAGTTATGATCATAGCCTTTGACAAATTGCAGCTGCAGATCATTCGCATCGATCTCCTCGCCAATTCGTTTCAATTGTCTAAAATCAAAAGGTGTCCCTTCCACCTTCGCTTTTTCTCCGGTCGGAATCGAGGCTTCATCTGCCACAGGTGTATATTGTTTGGCATTCACCTGCAAAAAATGATTCATAATATGCCCTTTATCATGACCATTCAGATTGAAATAGCTATGATGGGTGGGATTAAACACCGTTTGCCGATCGCTTTTTCCAGTCATAGAAACCAGGAGCTGCTGCCCTTTCAGCTGATAAGTGACTCGGCAAATCAGTTCCCCCGGAAAACCTTGATCCCCTTCAGGACTACGCAATTCAAAGGTTATACGGTTTTGGTCCTCGTTCAGTTCTTTGACTTTCCATACCCGCAACTGAAAGCCGTCCGGGCCACTGTGCAAATTATTCTCCCCTTCATTTTTAGCGAGAAAATACTTGCTGCCGGCTAGTTCAAAGGAGGCGTTAGCAATGCGGTTAGCATTTCGGCCAATGACAGCGCCAAAAAAAGTGTGTGTATTCGTTTGATACTGCTCATAATGGTCATACCCTAAAACAACATCAATTAGCTGATTGTTTTGATCAGGCACCCATAAATGAGTTAGCACCGCACCTAGATTGCTGACACTCATTTTCAACCCCTGCTGATTTTCAAATTGAAATAAATAAAGTGCTTCGCCCTCGGTAGTCGTTCCAAATTCTATTTTCTTCATCTGCTGACACTCCTCTAAGTTGTCTCAAAGAACTCATCCTTAACTAAAGTGATACTCTTTTCTTTTCAGAGCTTCCCATTGCCAATTCTCAACCTCTGGAATGTCTGTTCCATTGGCACGAATGTAGTCATGGTGGTATTGGAGTGTTTCATCCATTTTAGCAGAAAATGCTGCGGCTTGGGAACCTAATACGGCGTTTGCTGCATCTTGTGCCAAGTGGAAGCGATCCATTTCGCTAAAGACCCGCATATCAAATGGGGTGGTGATATCGCCATTTTCCCGATAACCATGAATATGAATATTGTGATTGGTACGATCAAAGAAGATGTCTCTAATCATGCCTTCATAGCCATGGAAGGCAAAGACGATCGGTTTGTCTGCTGTAAACAGTGCATCAAATACTTCATCGCTCAATCCTCGCGGATCAACCTCTGGGTGGCGCAGCTTCAAAAGATCCACCACGTTGATAAAGCGGATTTTCAAGTCAGGGAACTGCTTGTTCAAGATCGAAACCGCTGCTAAAGCCTCCAAGTTAGGCTCGGTTCCAGCTGCGGCAATCACCAAATCAGGTTCGCCGCCATCATCGGTACTGGCCCAATCGATGACCTTCAAGCCTTTTTCTACCAACTCTTCGGCTTCATCCGCTGAATAGAACTGCGGACGAGGATGCTTGCTGGATACGATCAAATTGATGACTTGTTTATCCTGCATCGCTTTGTCCATGACCGCCATCAAGCTGTTGGCATCGGCTGGCAGATATTCCCGAATAAATTCCGGTTTCTTCTCAGCCAAATGGGTCAATACTCCTGGATCTTGGTGGGTGTAGCCATTGTGGTCCTGTTGGAACACCGTAGACGTTGCGATCACATTCAAGGCAGGGTATTCTTTGCGCCACGCATGGGCACTGGCCTTGCGCATCCATTTGAAATGCTGCGTTAACATCGAGTCTACTACGCGCAAGAACGATTCGTAACTGGCAAAGAACCCATGACGTCCTGTTAGTACATAGCCTTCCAAAAAGCCTTCTGCTTGGTGCTCAGACAATTGGCCATCAATGACACGGCCCACGGAGGATTGCCATTCATCGGTGCTGTCTTTTGGCTCCAGCCATTGACGATCTGTCGCTTCAAAGACTTTGTTTAAACGATTGGACTTGGTTTCGTCTGGTCCAAAGATTCGGAAATTGGTTGGGTTTTCGATCACCATATCTCGTGCCTGCTGCCCAAAAATAATCATATCCTGTGCCATTACAGCACCTGGTGTCGAGGTATCAATTGCATATTGTTTCCAATCCGGCATCTTCATTGGTTTTGGATCGATTCCACCGTTGGTAATCGGGTTGGTAGACATCCGTTTGTCGCCTTTTGGTGAGAGGGCCTTTAGTTCCTCAACGATTTTGCCGTTTTCGTCAAACAGCTCTTCTGGACGGTAGGATTTCAACCAATCCACTAATTTGTCAATGTGTTCCATATGCTCAGATCCCACTGGGATCGGCACTTGGTGTGCTCGGAAGGTCCCAGCGATTTGTTCGCCATCCCAGGTTTCAGGGCCAGTCCAGCCTTTTGGCGTGCGGAAAATGATCATTGGCCATTTTGGCATCGCTGCCTCTTTCGCATCGCTCTTACGGGCTTCGCTTTGAATTGTTTGAATCTCTTCAATCACAGCGTCCAAGGTTTCAGCCATCGCTGGATGCACTAGTTCTGGATCTGTGCCTTCAACGAAATACGGATTCCAGCCCATCCCTTCAAAATAGTTTGCTAAATCTTCGTTGGATTTGCGGGAAAGAATTGTAGGGTTGGAGATTTTGCCGCCATTCAGGTAAAGGATCGGCAAGACCGCACCGTCATTGACCGGATTGATAAAGACATTGGAAAACCAGCCGCTTGCTAGAGGCCCTGTTTCCGCTTCGCCGTCTCCGACAACTGTTGCGGCAATTACTTCAGGATTGTCTAAAATGGCTCCCGTCGCATGAGACAATGCGTAGCCAAGTTCGCCGCCTTCATGAATCGATCCTGGTGTTTCTGGTGCCGCATGCGAAGCGATTCCGCCAGGGAAAGAGAAGACTTTGCAGAGGTTTTTCAAGCCTTCTTCGTCTTCTGTGTAGTCAGGATAAATCTCTGTATAGCTGCCATCGATATAAGAGTTGGACACCATCACTTGGCCGCCATGTCCAGGGCCTTCCACATAAAACATGTTCAGATCATACTTGTTGATGGCCCGATTTAAGTGTGCATACAAAAAGTTTTGGCCGGAAATGGTGCCCCAGTGACCGATCGGATGGGTCTTCACATCTTCTTTTTGAATGGGCCGGCGCAATAGAGGATTATCCTTTAAGTACATTTGAGCCACCGAGATGTAGTTGGCGGCCCGCCACCAGGCATCGACCTTTGCAAGATAGTCTTTGGTGTCAAATTGATTTTCCATTCCTTTACCCCTTTTTAGTTTTTTTTACCTTTATCAGTTTATAAACTATTGGCTTGGAAAGCTCCAAACCAATAGTTATCCCTATTTAATTACTACATACTCCAAATCAACCAGCTTCGCCCAAGTCACAATTTGATCAGTTGTCAGGTTTAAGGAAACCACCGTGTGATGCCCACCTCCGGTTTCGATCCAGGTACCGACACCGTCATGGAAGTTTGGTTTGACCTTCCATAAGACCCGCGCCACTGGTAAATTCGGCGCTTCCTCGGTCGGCTCAAAAGCTTCCACCTCATTAATCAACAGCTTGTAATGCGTTCCAAAATCAGCCATCGATACCACCACACCATCGCCAGCTTTGCCGTCAAATACTAAGCGGGCCGGGTCTTCTCGATCACCCATTGACAGCGGGGAGACCACAATTTTTGGTTTGTTGACACCCAAGGTAGGATCTACCTCCATCATATGAGACTGCAAAATTGCTTCCTGTCCAGCGGCTAGCTCATAGGTGTAATCCTCCATGAAGCCGGTATTTTCATTGTGAGCCATTACCTTCATCAGACGAGCCAACGCAGCCGTTTTCCAGTCACCTTCTCCTGCAAACCCGTAACCTTCTGTCATTAAGCGCTGCACTGCCAAGCCAGGCAATTGCTGCATTCCATATAAATCTTCAAAATTTGAAGTAAAGGCATTGTAGCCGCCTGCCTCTAAGAAACGACGAATCCCGATTTCTTGACGCGCTTGGACCTTCACGTGGGCTTCCCAAGTCGCTTGATCATAATCGCCATAATCAAAATCATACAGCTCCTTGTATTCCGCAAATAAGGCGTCGACTTCGCTTTCCTCTACGGCGTCCACATACTCGACTAAATCGCCGATTCCAAAGTAATCCACGACCCAACCGAACTGAATTTGAGCCTCGACTTTATCGCCTTCAGTCACCGCCACGTTGCGCATGTTGTCGCCAAAACGAGCAACCTTGATATTGAAGCTTTCATTATAAGCTGCCGCTACATCCATCCAGGCTGAAATTTGCTCTTGGACACTCTCAGTTTGCCAATAGCCGACAACGATTTTGTTTTGTTTTTTTAGACGAGCATTGATAAAGCCATATTCACGATCCCCATGAGCGGATTGATTCAAATTCATAAAGTCCATATCAATCGAATCCCAAGGAATGCTTTCATTGAATTGGGTCGCTAAATGCAGCAGCGGTTTTTGCAGCAACTTTGTTCCACGAATCCACATTTTCGCTGGCGAGAAGGTATGCATCCAAGTAATCACACCCGCCACTTCATCACGATAATTGACCTCTTTCATGATTGAAGTAATAGTATCCGCTGTCACTGCCAATTCTTTTAAGACGATCGGATAGTGCATTTTCCCGCTGTCATTTAAGCCTTGTACGATTGTTTCAGCATTTTTTTTGACTGCCTGCAACGCTTCTTCTCCATACAAATGCTGAGACCCAACCACGAACCAAAATTCTTTTTTACTAATTGTTACCATCATTCTCTCTCCTTCATTCTTCATTGATTAGTTTCCTTGCCCATAATAGGCATGTTTTCCATGTTTTCTTAAGTAATGTTTATCCAATACCCGTTGCGGCAGTGCTTCTGCATAGCTGTTCAATTGACGAGTGAATAAATTCATCTTGGCTACCTCATCCAAAACCACGGCATTCATCACAGCACTGCCAGCATCCTTGCCCCAGGTAAATGGTCCGTGACCATGCAGCAACACACCAGGAATCTCCAAAACATCGATATCCCGCTCTTTAAATGTTTCAATAATCACCTTGCCTGTTTCATGTTCATAGCCGCGGTCAATCTCGTCCTGAATCAAAAATCTGGCACAAGGAACACTGCCATAAAAAGTATCCGCATGCGTTGTCCCCATCGCTGGCAGATCCAATCCTGATTGTGCCCAGATCGTTGCCCAGGTCGAATGGGTATGGCAGATACCACCAAGCTCTGGAAAAGCTTTGTAAAGCACTGCATGGGTTGGGGTGTCCGAAGATGGATTCAGTGCGCCTTCGATTACCTGGTTCTCCAAATCGACTACCACCATATCGTCAGCAGTCATATTCTCATAGCTGACACCGCTGGGCTTGATGACAAAGCAACCCGTTTCCGGATCGCGTGCACTCACGTTTCCCCAGGTATACTTGATCAGTCCTTGCTTCGGCAGCTCCAAATTGGCTTGAAAAACCTCTTCCTTTAATTGTTCTAACATTCAACGTCCTCCTTAATTCAATGCGTTTATCGCAGTTCGTTCAATCGACAGCCCTGTTTCATAACGCTTGATAAACTGTTCAAAACCAGCAATGTCTTCCTTCGTAGGTACGACAGTCTCCCCTTTTGCTTCAGAGAAGACTTTTTGCTCCAAAAAGTCTTCCAACGACAGCTTCTCATGCTCAAGCAAATAGGAAGCCAAGAGAGCAATCCCCCAAGCACCGCCTTCTCCAGCAGTTTCCATTACCGTAACGGGCGCTTCCATTGCCGAAGCTAAGATTCGCTGTCCCACTTCCGGTGTCTTGAAAATCCCGCCATGTCCAACCAATTTATCGATCTGAATATTCTCCTTTTTCAGAATCTCCATTCCGATACGCATCGCGCCAAACGCACTGGAGAGATGAAGACGCATGAAATTTGCCAGAGTGAATGCACTGTCTGGTTTTCGAACGAACAGCGGTCTGCCTTGATCCATCCCCGTAATATTCTCGCCGGAATAGTACCCATACGAGAGCAGACCGCCGCAATCCGGTTCACCCTTCAAAGCCTCTTGAAACAAGGTGTTGTATAATTTTTCTGCACTGATTTCAAGACCCAGACTTTCGGAAAACTCTTTGAACAGCTTGATCCAGGCATTGATCTCAGAAGAGCAGTTGTTCGTATGGACCATGGCAACAAGATCCCCACTCGGTGTTGTGACCAGATCAATCTCAGGATGGACTTCGCTCAGGTCCCTTTCTAAAACGATCATAGCAAACGCCGAGGTTCCTGCTGAAACATTGCCGGTCCGCTTGCCGACGCTATTCGTCGCCACCATTCCGGTCCCGGCATCGCCTTCTGGCGGGCAAAGCGGGATCCCCGCTTGCAATGTTCCTGTGGGGTCCAAAAGATATGCGCCCTCTTTTGTCAGTGTTCCCGCAGCCTGACCAGCCACTAATACCTCAGGCAACAGCTGATTTACATCTACTGGGACGCCTTCCGCCTGTGCGAGATCATTAAAAATAGCGGTCATTCGTTGATCGTACTTCTGTGTTTGACTGTCGATCGGAAACATTCCAGACGCATCCCCAACACCCAAAACCTTTTGTCCGGTCAATTGCCAATGAATGTAGCCAGCCAGGGTCGTAAAAAAGTCAATCTCCTTCACATGCGGTTCCTTATTTAAGATGGCCTGATACAAATGGGCAATGCTCCAGCGCTGCGGAATATTGTAGTCCAGCGCCTCCGTCAAACGCGTCTCCGCTTCTGCAGTCATTGCATTTCGCCACGTTCGAAAAGGTACTAAAAGCTTTTCTTCTCGGTTAAAAACCAGATAACCATGCATCATCGCACTAAATCCTATCGATCCGATGGTCGTCAAGGTTTCACCATAGACTTCAAAAACCTCTGTTGCCATTTTTCGATAGCTGACACGTAAGCCCTTCCAAATATCCTCTAACGAATAAGTCCAGATTCCGTCCTCCAATCGATTCTCCCAATCATAGCTGCCACCTGCGATTGGTGTGCGATCAGATCCAATCAAGACTGCCTTGACACGCGTAGAACCAAACTCAATACCTAAAGATGTCCGGCCATCTATAATATCCAGCTTGGTTTCAACAATTCTTTCCTCTGTTTTAATAGGAATCGCCTCCTCATTTTTCCTAAATGATACAACTAGTATATAATTTATGTACGTACATGTCAATATGATAATTAATATTTGTACGTACATAAAAGCGCAAAAAAATAGCCTCTTTAAAAGAGACTACTTTGATCTGATTAGGATGAGACAGAATCTCGTTCCACTATCTGCGGCTCATATAAAATATCTGCTTGCCGTTTGCCCGTTTCAATCGTTGTCACAATCCATTCCGCGGCATCCCTGCCCATTTGTTCCTTTGGATGTGTTAGGGTCGTCAGTTTCACTGCGCCGACTTTGCTTAGCGCGGAATCATCATTGCCAATGATGGACAGCGCCTCTGGAATCTGATACCCTTCTTCCACTAAACGATCCAGCAGGAGACTAGCGATCTGATCGTTGTAGCAGACTAAGCCTGTGATTGTTTCTGCTTTAAGACGCTCTTTGACCATCTTAGGAACCTGTTTTCGCGTCTCGGTCGTGTAAGTAATGATATCTTCAGGAGCAAATTGGATATCATATTGTTCACACGCTTGGATGAAGCCCTTCATCCGGTATTTCCCCTGCAAGTCATCAATCTTAGTGACCAGCAGCAAATTTTCGTGCTGCTGTCGGATCAAATGTTCTGTCGCCAAAAAGCCCACCTTTACATCATCTACGCAGAGCGAAGCTGCATCCAGCTCTTCATAGACTGCATTGATCATCACCATGGGGATTCCCTGCTCCCGCAACTGTACGTACAAAGCCAGGTTGGGATTGTATTGATTGCTTTTCGTAGGTTCAACAATTAGACCATCCACACCGAACTGGATCATTTTCTCCAAGCAGGCTTTTTCCTGCTGGTAATCATTGTTGGTACTTGCTAAAAGCAGTGAATAGCCTTGTTGACTCAAGCCTTTTTCAATCCCACGGATAATCGAGGGGAAAATATAATCAGAGAGATACGTGGTGATCACTCCAATAGTTTTTTGCTGGTTTTTATTCGCACTGCGTTTTTTATAGGCATCATCCACATAGGTCCCAGATCCTTTTTCCTTTCGCAGATACCCTTCGTTCACTAAGGTTGCGATGGCCTGTCTGACCGTATGACGGCTGACATCGTAATCCTTTTGCAGCTGAAGCTCTGGAGAAATCGCCTCATGCAGCCCAATCTCTCCAGAGATGATCTTGGCTTTGATCTCATCTGCGATTCTTTGATATTTGGTTTTGTTCATTCTACATCCGCCTGCTCTTTCCGTCAAAAATATGTCCGAACAATTTTTGTCTATTGTAGCATATTCAGGCAACTATAGGGTAGATCTCTGAAAAAAGAGAGCAGTCTCTTTCCCCTGCTCTCAGATTATGCTTAATTCGTATTTTCTTGTCGTCTTATTTCCAGCTCACGAATGATTATAGACCCATTTTTTTCAAATCTGAAATAGCTCATCATAATGACTGCTCCTCCCACGAAAAACATCGCTGGTAAAAATGACCAAGCCGGAAAAAGAAAACCTTCATCAACCAGAATCGACAGCATTCAACTTTGGCATCGTGCTGCAACTCCGGATAAAGAAAATCATGAAGCGATTGCAGCAGCCAATGTCAATAAAAAAGGACTGCTGACTGGCAACAATCCAACAAAGGCATTGAAGAAGAGAAAAAAGCACAAAAAAAGAAAGCGCAAGTAACAGCGCTCTTTGATGAAACAAGGGACTAGGATCTATTTTCAGTCGCGGAAGGTTGAGCTAGTTTTCCTGTAAAAAACTTTTTGTCGAGACGACGTTTACACCAAGTTTCGCAAGCTTTGTATTCCAGATGCCGCGCATTGGTTTGAGCACCGAATCATGGGCATCCTCGATCAAGGTAGTCGGGAAGTTTTCAGCAAGTGCACCTTTACAGGTGTGCTGTACACACGCATTGCTCATCAGTCCAACGACCACAAATGCTTCAATGCGCTGCTCTGCAACCAATTTGGTGAAGTCCGCTGACGTGAACGCATTGGGTTTGTGTTTTAAAACGATAGGGTCCATCTCTCTTTTGTTGACTCTGGGAGAAACTTCCCCATATCCGGCCTGTTTGATAAAAATCACCGGAAGGCCCCGTTGATGAAAAGCATCAATCAAGGCATTAACGTTGGCCAAAAAAACCGTCTTCCCCATAAGCGGTGCCAGTGTTCCTTTTTGAATATCGATCACTATTAGCGCCTTTTTTGTCATGTTCTTCCTTCTTTCTTTTTGAATGAATGCTTCTTCAGTGACCTCGAATATCGTTTTGTGTCACTGCATCGTAATATCCACCAACAATATAATGCCCTTCCGAGTCGAAAAAATCTTCCAGATGCTTGAATTGAATAAACGAAAGAGACTCCGGGTATCGAGCATCCAGTTGTTCCCCTACTTGCCACAATATAGGGTTGGATGCTTCTCGGGGCAACGGGTTCTTTGCCAACCAATTAGCCAACTCTTCTTTCGATAATTCTGATTTCAACAATGCCCCGCTCCAAATTTCGACATGATTTCCCGTTCCTGTGGTGTTGCCGCAAAAGTGGGTAGTTTCAACCAGTTCGGTTTGCGGAGGCAGCTGGAATGTCTGATACGCTTTTTCTATTCTTTCAGCTTTAGCGTTGTTGATCCACGGGCAAATGAATAAAAAACCGCCTAAATAAAGTACAGGGATCACCAGGATGAAGATAGCAACTGTTAACAAACTCTTATTGATTCTGCTCATTGGCATCGTTTCCTTCCTGTTTTTATCCGCTTCGATCATTTCACTGGTACCTGCCCTGTTTTTCAACCAGCATTCTCCCCTCCTCCGACAAGTTCCTATTGATCAAACGTTTCGTATTCCCCGTCGGTTCTCCGTTCGTTCCCCCCATAGAAATCTGATAGAAAGGTGCATGTCCTTGGCGGCTAATAGGCTTTTTTTAGCAGCTGAATGCTTCAGGAAAACATTCTTTTTCTTCAAGTGCTGCCGGATCAAAGACCGCATACCGCAGTTAGCTGTCCTGAACGTTTAGTCGGTTTCGAAGTCACGCGTTCATTTTCAGCCTTCTCTTAGTCTCTTCCTCTATTCTAGCACTTCGAAAAATGTTTGTTCGTGTATTTTCTAAATAATCCTGCAAAAAGCCGATTGCATGATTCAACGAACAAAAAGACCGCTGGAAAAAATACCCAGCGGTCTTTTACTCGTTCATCAACAATCAAAGCTTATTTAGAATCCATAATTTTAGGAAGCGTGTTGCGAAATTTAGACGGTGATGTATGTTCCTTTTTATTAAACAAATAGAAAAAGTGACTCGCATTGGCAATTCCGATTTCTTGACTAATTTCATCAATACTCAGCTTCGTTGTCACCAGCAGTTCTTTGGCAATCTGGATCCGGTGTTCGATCAAATAATCGATCGGCGGTTGCCCGATGTATTTCTTAAACTCTCTGGACAAATGGTATTTACTAAAGTTGAACTGCTGGGATAAAAAATCTAATGTAATGTTTTGCTGATAATGCTGTTCGATATAGTGTTGGATTTCCTTGATGTAGCGAGGTACCACGTGCTGCTTACGTCGCTTTTTGTCAATTTCCAACCCAATTTCACAAAGAAGCTCGGTCACTGTAAAAATGGCGTTCATGCTGATGGCGTTCGCTCCTTCTGCAGCTGGATACAGCAGCTCCCTTAATAACGAACGGAAATGCCCACTGTCAAAAAAAGAAAATTTGAAGTAGCTTTCCTGCATCATCTGTTTATAAATATGGGAAACCATCTCCCCGGTTGCTCGAATCATGATGGTCCGCCAAGCGTCCTCGGAAGTAGCAAAATATTTGTGATAATTTTGACAGTTAATGATCGTGCCTTCGTTTGTTCCCAGCGATATCGTTTGTTCTTTAAATGTCACCTTTCCTTTTCCGCTAATGGTGTAAAGAATTAGATAGACAGGCGTGTCGGAATGAATAAAAATACCTGAAGCAGGGATATCAACGACAGTGGTCCGCAGTGGTTTGACCGCAGCAAATTCAGGGATGTTCGTATACGTGTAAAAACGGGAATGTTCTAGCTTCAATGATTCTGGCAATGTATTTCTCGAGATATGACTGTTGGCAATAGCTTCCTCTTCTAAAGCATTGGCGATAAATTCATTGGTTAAATAAGAAACATCGAAGGTTTGTTTAATTTCCCCGATCAACAAAGAAGAAAAAAAGGATCTTACATCTTTTGATTGATTGTCGACCATCTATACTCCCCCTTTTGGTCCGATTGTTCAACTAGTAACAATTTCATTATAAGACAATTTCCCTCCTCCCTTTTTTCGATTCTCCAAGTAAGCAAGATTCACGATGAAAAAGCAAGATATCGAATACTAATCGTCCATTTTACCTAGACTGTTTTTTCTAAAAATGGTGGATTCCCCCTAAAAATAAAGAATTCTGCTTAGTCTGTCAATCTCATCTCACTTTTCCTATCTTTCCAAGAATAGACCAATCCTCAAGGAATCAAGCAATATGTCATAGATTTACCACAAAATAGTTTATTCACAAGGTAGAAAACGCTTCCTAAAATAAGAGTATAGACAAAAAGAAAGGGGAGGCTATCTATGAATTTTACAGAAGAACAGGAAATGATCCGAGACATGGTAAGAGAGTTCACAAAAAAGGAAGTAGAGCCGCGTGATGCTTGGATGGACGTCAGCGGGTTTGATCACGACCTGCACAAAAAAATGAGCGAACTAGGTTTGATGGGAATCCATTTGCCAGAAGCGTATGGCGGAGGTGGCGGAGATGCAGTGACTAGCGCGATCGTTATTCATGAAATCGCGAAAGGAAGTGCCAGTGAAGCTCTTTTCCTGGATGCGCATTGGTTAGCCGCGGACTGTATCCTGCATCATGGAACAGAAGAACAGAAAAAGAAATATTTGCCGATGGCGGCGGCTGGCCAAATTTTTGCTTTTGGTTTGACGGAGGCCTGTGCAGGAAGTGATGTCGCTGGAATCAAATCGCAGGCTGTTTCAGAAGGTGACAGTTGGATTTTAAACGGCGGGAAAGCGTGGATCACAAATTCAGGTATCGCTGATGTCTATGTCATTTTAGCCAAAACTGAACCGGATGCAGGAGCTCGCGGGGTTTCAGCCTTTATCGTGGAAGCCGACACACCGGGATTGATCGTCGGCAAGCATGAAAACAAGATGGGGATGCGAGGAACCAGTACCACTGAGCTTTCCTTCGACAATCTGCGACTGCCAAAGGATGCTTTGCTGGGCAATTTGGGCAGTGGCTTCAAAATTGCCATGATCGCTCTCGATGGCGCTCGTATAAGCATCGGGGCTATTTCCGCAGGCCTGTCTGAACATGCGATGCAGCTGGCCAAAAAATATGCAAATGAACGACACACCTTTGGTCAGCCCATTGGCAAGCATCAAGGGATCATGTTTAAATTCGCGGATATGTCAGCAGGCATCCGAGCAATGACCTTGATGACCTACAATGTAGCCCGTATCAAAGCGGAAGGAAAACGGCACACGCTGGAAGCTGCGGAAGTGAAATTGTTTGGCAGCGAGACTTGCTTTAAGATTTGCAACGAATGCCTGCAAGTATTCGGCGGTTACGGCTACAGCAAAGAATACCATGTTGAACGCTTTGTACGAGATGCGAAATTGCTGCAAATCGGTGAAGGAACCAGCGAAATCTTGCGGATGCTGATCGGAAGCACCGTATTAGCACAGTAGCAAAAGGAGTTTTCTTATGAATATTGCCGTTTTTATTAAACAAGTCCCAGACACCATTGACGTTAAAATCAATCCAAAAACCGGAAATCTGGAGCGCGAAGGTATCGAAAGCACGATCAACCTTTTTGATTTGCACGCCATCGAGGCAGCCATTCAATTAAAAGAGCAGCATGGCGGGAAAGTAACCGTACTGACTATGGGACCGCTGCAGGCTCAAACTGCTTTGAAAAAGGCCTTGGCTATGGGCTGTGATGAAGCTGTATTGCTGAGTGATCGTAAATTTGCAGGAGCAGATACCCTGGCTACGGGATATGTTTTAGCCAAAGCTGCTGAAAAAATCGGACCGCTGGATGTCCTATTATTCGGGCGCCATGCTGTTGATGCGGATACAGGGCAAACAGGACCGATTGTTGCAAGCTTTTTGGATCTTCCGCAGGTGACCTTTGTTCGGTCAATAACTGTAGACGGCTCTTCGATGATCTGTCAGCGGGCACTAGAGCACTGCATTGAGACAGTCAAGGTTTCTTTGCCAGTTTTACTGACCGTGACGAGTGAATTGAACGATCCCCGCTATGCAACTCCGATCAATATCATGAAGGCGGGAAAGAAACCGCAATTTATCTGGTCTAGCGAAGAGTTGGGTTGTGATGAAGGCCGGATTGGTCAAGCAGGCTCTCCTTCGATTGTGCGCAAGATTTATGAGCCGGTGCATGAAACAGGAAACCTGCACCGGATGAATGGAAGTATTGAAGAAATTGCTGCAGCCTTGGTAGATCTTTTCGAGGAGCAGCATCTGATTTAGGAGGTCTTTCATGAACAATACAGAACACGGCCTTTGGGTGATCGCCGAGCAGCAAGAGGGGCAAATCAACGAAGCTTCTTTTGAACTTCTTGCAAAGGCAGTGGAATTAAAAGAACGTTCTAATCAACCCATTACGGCCATCTTGTTAGGAAGCAGCATCACTGCTGCAGCAAAACAGCTGCTGGCTTATGGCGCAGATGCAGTACGTGTCGTCGATAATGATTGTCTAAAACAATATAAGCCGCGAACCTATGAACGCGTTTTGTTGCAGCTGATTGAGCGTTATCGTCCGGCCATCGTTTTATTTAGCGCGACTGCTCAAGGACGAGATTTGGCGCCGCGAGTCATGTGCCAGCTGCAAACAGGACTGACCGCAGATTGTCTTGATTTAACAATCGATGACCAAGGATTATTGGTACAAGAAAAACCATCTTATGGCGGAAACATCCTATGCACCATCGTGATTGAACAGGCTAGACCTCAAATGGCGACTGTAAGACCAGGTGTTTTCAGCAAACTCACTCCAAAAACAGATTGCCAAGGGGAAATCATTCAGGAAACAGTCGAAGTGCTGGATGATGAAGCCTACGAAGTGCTGGAAAGCTGTCCCCTCTCTGACAAAGGCGGTTCAATCTCCGATGCTGAAATCATCGTTGCCTGCGGACGCGGGGTCAAAGAATCCAATGATCTTGCATTGATAAACGAGTTTTCAGCCTTGATCCATGGCGAAATCGCGTGTACACGACCCTTAGTAGATCAAGGCTGGTTTACTCATGAGCTGCAGATTGGTCAAAGTGGTACGACGGTCAAGCCAAAGCTGATCATCAACATTGGAATCTCTGGTGCTGTTCAATACATCGTCGGGATTCAGAATGCACAAACAACCATCAGCATCAATCGAAACAGCGAAGCCGACATTTTTTCCGTCTCAGATTATGGGATCACCGCAGATTACACTGAATTGATTCCAGCCGTCATTCGCGAAATCAAACGCCGCAAGCAACAGGAATAAGAACAAAGGAGAGAGGAACATGACAGAAAAAAGAGAATTTTTAATCCCTGAATTTGGTCCCTTTGCAGGAATTCGAATCGTTGATACGGGCTCTTTGGTGGCAATGCCTTATGCCGCAACATTGATGGCTGATTTTGGTGCAGAAGTGATTCATATCGAACGGCCGCGCGTAGGCGACACCTTGCGAGGCTTGGCTCCTTTCGCAAAAGTGAATGGAAAAAAAGTAAGTACTTCCTGGGTACAGGATGGACGCAATAAGCTAAGCATGACCATGGAGTTGAATCTAAAGCATCCAGAGGTCAAGGAAGCCTTCTACGAACTGATTCGACAGTCTGATATTTTTATGGAAAACATGGTATGGCTTGAAAAGTTAGGCATCCGTGACGAAGATTTGCTGGAAGTCAATCCAAAATTGATCATCATTCATGTCAGCGGCTACGGCAACCCAGCGTTCGGCGGAGTGCCAGAATTTTGCGATCGTGCTTCCTACGATATGATTGGTCAAGCTTTCTCCGGCTGGATGAACTTAAATGGAGACGCTGATGGCGATCCAGTCATTGCGAAACCATGGACCAATGATTTTGTTTCCGCGATGGCTACAGTCTTTGGAATTTTTGCTGCCTACGCAGCTGTACAAAAAACCGGAAAAGGCCAAATCGTCGATGTCGCACAATATGAAGCAATGGCGATGTACATGTGCGACACCTTCACCACCTACACGATGACTGGAAATATTCGCGGCCGAACAGGCAACAAATCAGCGGCCTTCCAGCCTTACGGATTATTCAAATCAAAAGACGGCTACGATGTCGCATTGGGCGCGTTCGGTCCTGGCGTGTACAAACGGTTCATCAAGGGAGCCGGCTTTGATCTAGACTACTTCAACTACAAGGATTGCTCTTCCGGCGTTGAAGCCGTTGCCTCTGAAAAAGGACAGGAATTGGATCAAAAAACGATTGCCTGGTGTGCAGAGCGAACAGCGGAAGAAATCGAAGCAGCAATGGCAGCTGTAAAAGTTCCCTGCAGCCGGGTAAATACCGCAAAAGATTGTCTGGAAAACGAGCACTTCATCAAACGAGAGAATTTCATCCGCTATCAAGACCAAACAACGGGTGAAGAAGTCACCGCCTTTGGTATCGTACCAAAATTGAGCGAAACACCAGGAAAAGTCTGGCGAGGAGCGCCAAGCCTAGGCCAAGATACTGAAGACATCCTGCGAAAAATTTTGAATTATGACGATGAAAAAATAGCAGTACTGCGGGAAAAAGAATTGATTTGATCCCTAATACAATGACTCAAAAAGCAAGGCCGGAGCCTTGCTTTTTGCCTGTCTTCTCTCGGATAGTGCTACAGCGAATCTGCCTGAGTTTTGTTCTGTCACTGACTACTTAGTCACTTTATTATAGGTTTCTACACCTTCAACCCCAACTGATAATTCCGCCATGACCGATATGAAGTGATCTCGTGCTTGCAATCTGCCGGAAAGCGTTGGCAAACGAATCCTAGTTTCTCTTCTCCATTGGAAAGCTCGACGGTTCCGATCCCTAAAGGATAAGGGATCGTTTGAATAAAGCTGCTTAGCTGATCGTTGGGAATTTTCCAAACCTCCACTTCGATCCTTTCCCCCTGGCCTTCGCAGCGAACCAGTCCCGGTTTACGAGGCTCTGTATCTAATTCGTACAGGCGATAGTCCGCCGAGGTCGCTGCTTCGTAAGCAAAAGCTGCACCGCGCAGTCGAAATTCTTTTTCCAACGGGAAGCCGCGCATGTGCAGGCCGCAAACAACCAGCTCGGTCTTCGCATGCTCCTTTTCCAGTTCAGCTGCGTAGCTTTTCAGCAGAGCTTCGTCCTCAGGAGTTGAAAACAAGGTAATGCCAAAAGGCAGCTTGCTGTCTATTGGAGCCGGAAGAGCTGCAGCACTCAACCCCAACAAGTTGCAATGATTTGTGTAAAGTCCCATCTGACTGTTCGTGAAGATCGGATCAGCAAGGACCTGATCGATGCGCCAGGTTCCTGTACAAGTCGGCAAAACAAGCAAGTTGCCCGACAGCTTTTCCTTCAATGTATCCTCTACATGCTGACAAAAATGCTGTGCCTCAATCCATTCCTTGGCAGAATAGTTGGTCTGTTTTGCTTGCTTCAGGATCGTCGCCAAAGGTTCGCTGATCGACGCTGGGTGAGTCTCGGCAAATCCTCCGATCGCCACGTCACGTTCGACAACGAAGGGCCCTTCGTAAAGAGAACGGGCGACCTTTTGAAGCTCTGCCATCTCCAAGATTTCTACATCTTCTTTTTCTTTTAAGTAAGCCGCTGTCTGTTTCCACGACAGCTCATAAAGCTTAGCATAAGGGCCAAAAAACTCCAGCTGATCCGGCAGAAAAAGGATCTTCGGTCGGCTCCTTTTAGCGGATGTACCCATTTTTTCAGAGGTCAGCTGCTGATCGATCAAGTCAACATCTGCCATTGTATTGGCAAAAATAGAGACACAATCCAATGATTGACAAGCGGGGACGACTCCTTTTGTCGAATAGCGGCCGGGGGCTGCTTTGTAGCCGATAATATTGTTCAAAGCCGCGGGTACCCTGCCCGAGCCTGCTGTATCTGTACCTAAAGCAAAACATACTTGGCCAAGCGCGACCGCTACAGCAGAACCAGAGCTGGAGCCGCCGCTGATCAACTCGGGGTTCAAGGCATTTCGAGTGGCACCGTGAGGTGAACGAGTGCCTACTAATCCCGTCGCAAACTGATCCATGTTGGTTTTTCCAATAGGAATCGCTCCTGCTTCGATCAGCTGCTCCACCACCTTCGCTGAATGCTTAGGAATGTATGAAAATTCGGGACAAGCAGCCGTCGTAGGTACGTTGGCTAAATCGATATTGTCTTTGATCGCAAAAGGAATTCCCCATAACGGCTTTTCCCTCATCGAAAAGGACTGAATACGCGCCGCATAGCGCATGATTTCAGCTTTTTCCAGCAGATGGATCCAACAATGATATTCCTGATATTCGTGTGCGGCAGCTAAGGCCTTATCAATCACCTCTTCGATGGTAAAGACTTTTTCGCGGTACCCCTCGTGCAGTTGATGAATGGTTAAAGACTTCATGTTCAGACCCCCTCAATAAATGCCAGCGATTCGCCTGAGCGCAAGATGTCGCCTTGCTTGATCAGAATCTCTGAAATTTTCCCGTCACAAGGCGCATGATACGCGATCTCTGTCTTCATGCTTTCAGTAACGATCATCGGCTCGCCGCTTTTTACGTAATCCCCTTCGTCCACTAAAATTTTCCAAACACTGCCGGGGATCGCACAGGTTAAGACTTCGTTGTTTTCTGGGATCGTCGGTGTTTCCGCAGGCGTTTCCTCTAATGTTTCTGGAATGAATTCTGCCAATCCTTCTTTGCGCCAAGCTTCTCTTTCTGCTTCAAAGGCTGCTTGCTGCCGCTCTTTTACTTGTGCGATCTCCTCTTGATGTTCGGCGGTCTGCGTCAAATAGTCTTTAATCGAAAAGGTTGTCTCTTCGATCTCAAGGGCATATTTCCCATTCAGGAAGTCTTTACGGTACTGCAGCAGCTCTTCGGGAGAAACCAAAAAGAATTGCAACTGATCGAAATAATCCAATAACCAAGGTTTCTCCTTGGAAAAATAATCCGTCTCCTTTTGCAGGTTCCACATTTGGATCGTCCGACCGAACAGCTGATAGCCGCCAGGACCTTCCATTCCATACACACACAAGTATGCTCCGCCAATGCCGACAGCATTTTCCGGGGTCCACGTTCGTGCAGGATTATATTTCGTCGTTACCAGACGATGGATCGGATTGATCGGCACCGCTACGGGAGCACCTAAATACACATCTCCCAATCCCAAAACCATATATTTAGCGGATAGGATCGTCTCCTGCACAGTCGCCTTGGAATTTAGCCCATTGATCCTGCGAATAAACTCAATGTTGTCCGGGCACCAAGGGGCATCCGAGCGAACATTGTCTTGGTATCGTTCCATGGCTTTCACCGCCTGAGGATCATTCCAAGAAAGAGGCAGCTTAACGATTCGAGAAGGAAAGACCGCATTTTCCAAATCAGGCAAGCCCTGATCCAGCTTCACGACTTCCTGCAAAACCGCCTTCAAAGGCATTTGCTTGGTATCGACATGGATCTGCAGGCTGCGAATCCCCGGAGTTAAATTGACAAGCGGCAAGTTGCTGTTCTTCAGTTCTCGGTACAAGGCATGGATGCGAACGCGCAAAATAAAATCCAAGGCCATTTCGCCATATTCCAGCAGCAAATACTGATCCCCAGATAAACGGATCGTCAAATCGATGCCCGCCGCATTTTTTTCTTGATAAAAAATCGGATAATCAGGTGTTCCAGCCAGCTGCTTAGTCTGATCCGCTTTACTGTTTCGATAAAGGGCATGAAGCATCGCTGCGCTCAACGGCTGCTGCAGCAAATCCTCCTGCTCGGCATTCAACTGATCCGCTGTTTCTACCTCGACTAAGCGAAATTGCAGTGTATCTCCTGGTTTTAGCTGACCCAGCTTCCATAGATCGCTGGTGATTACGGTCATTGGACAGACAAAACCGCCTAAACTCGGTCCATCCGGCCCTAAGATGATCGGCATGTCTCCCGTGAAATCGACCGTTCCAATCGCATACGCATTGTCGTGGATGTTTGACGGGTGCAATCCCGCTTCTCCTCCGTCCTTTCGCGCCCATTTAGGTGTGGGTCCGATCAAGCGAACGCCGGTCCGTGAACTGTTGAAATGCACCTCCCATTTGGTTTCACAACACTCCTTTAAAAAGCCGGGATCGAGGAATTCTGGCGTACAGTGGGGACCCGGTGTCACGTGGATTAGCCAATCCTGTTCCGTTTTCTTCAATTCAAACGTTTCTGAAAAGCGGACCGTTTCACTGGCAGCGGTTGGCAAGGGATGCAAGACATCTCCAGCTTGCAGCGTGCGGCCATTCTTTCCGCCAAAATTTCCTAATGTAAAACAGGAGGCACTACCTAAGACCTTGGCAGCATGAAAGCCATTTTTTACTGCTACGTATGTCCGCATGCCGTTCTTCGGATCTCCAAAACTCAATCGCTGTCCCGCTTTTGCAGTGACTGCTTGATACATCGGAACCGGCTGGCCGTCTAACATCGGGAAAAGATCGGCGCCTGTCAAAGCGAATTCCAGTTCACCGCGAAACAGCCATTGTCCCCCTGCAAGGGTCAATTCAAGAACAGGGACTTCCTCCGAATTGCCCAAAATCATATTGGCAAGTCGGCCAGAAAGTGCATCCATCGATCCAGAGGGCGGCACACCAACACCCCAATAGCCTACCCGGCCGGGATAATCCTGCAAAGTACTGTTCAATCCACCGTCAATTACTTCCAACGCGGGAACCTCGATCGGCAGCTGCTCCAGCGTTTTAGTGGTGACCTCTCCTGAGCGGATCTGCGGCTGCTGCAGGACTTCTTGTAAGAACCAAAGATTGGTTTCGATCCCTTGAATTTGCGTCTCCTTCAAGCTGGCGATCAATTTTTCTAAAGCCGCCTGTCGTGTCGCAGCTTTGGTGATCACTTTAGCCAGCATCGGGTCATAAAACGGATAAATCTCTAAATGATCGGAGAGAAAGGTCTCAATCCGCGCGTCTGCTCCCCACTTGACTGTATCGACAAGACCAATACTTGGACGGAAATCATGGTAAAAATCCTCCGCGTAGATGCGTGCTTCCAAACTGACGCCTTGCGGCTCCACCGAACGTTCTTCCAATCCGGAAAATTCACCCGCTGCTTCTTGAATCATCCACTCCACTAAATCAATGCCGAAAACTTCTTCCGTGATTCCGTGTTCCACCTGCAGACGTGTATTGACTTCTAAAAAGTAAAACTGTTCGCTGACCACATCGTAGAGAAATTCCACCGTCCCAACACTGCGATAGCTCACAGCCTTTCCTAACTTCTCAGCTGCTTGGTGCAGCGCTTTGCGGGTCGCTTCTGTGATCCCAAAGGCGGGACATTCTTCCACCACCTTTTGGTTTCGCCGCTGCAAGGAGCAGTCCCGCTCTCCGATGGTGATCAGCTCACCAGCAGCATTGCCGAAAATCTGGACCTCGATATGCCGAGCATTCTCAACATATTTTTCTAAAAATACTCCGCCATCTCCAAAATTGGCTTTGGCCTGATTGACCACAGACGCATAAGAGGCCAATAGTTCGTCTTGGTTACAGCAGATCTTCATACCGATTCCACCACCGCCTGCCGTGCTTTTCAGCATGACTGGATACCCGATGGCGTTGGCCGCCTTTTTCACCTGACGCGGATGCTCCAGCAGCTCAGTACCCTCAATCATCGGAATACCGGCTTTTTTGGCATAGGCACGCGCCAAATGCTTCATCCCAAATTCGCGGATATGCCGACTCTCTGGACCGATAAACACGAGGTCATTTTCATTACATTGTTCTACAAAATCAGCATTCTCGCTGAGAAAACCATACCCTGGGATCACTGCATCGGCTCCACAATCTTTGGCAATCGCCAGCAGCTGCTCCGTATCTAGGTAGGTTTCATTGACTGTTTGTCCTTGCAGCAAGTAACTCTCGTCAGCAAGCTCGACATGCAGGCTCTTTTCATCCGCTTCTGCATAGACTGCTGCCGAGACGATCCCCATCTTTTTCAACGTGCGAATGATTCGAACAGCGATGGTCCCACGATTGGCAATAAGTACTTTTTTAAACATTCGATCACCCTTCTAGTTGATTTTCCACCAAATTATTTTCAAATGCCCGCGTATTTTCGCCGCAGCTCGATACAACTGGGTCCAGCAAATCTGCGGTCATCCCCTCATACACTTCCAATTGAATCTCGCCTCTGGGATACTCCGTAGCAGGATTCAAAGGATGCGGGGTGTTGGATAAAAGCAGCAATACCGGTGCATCTGTACGTAGGACCACTTCCTTATCCAGCGTATTCTCTGCGTGGTAACAAAGTGTACCGTCCTGTGAAGCGGTTACCTTGGAAAACAAGTTGACCACTGCAGACAGATCCCGTTTCCCCAGGCCTCGGCGAAACAGCTCGATGGAAAAATTGTCATAGCTGTTGCGCTGTCGCTGATTACGGTCGATTTGATACGTCGATTCCCCATATTTTTCTTGGATCTTCCGCCGAAGCGTATGTCCGCAAACTGTATCATGCCAGCCATAAGTATCCTTGATCAGACTCATCAACATTTTTCCATTGTCGCTCATTAACAGATGCTGCTGCGTCAGGAAGAATGTATGCTGCGCTTTTAAAGAGTCCGGCATGTTGTACTTTTCCTCTGGATGCTCTGCATGATAAGCCCCCATCACCAAATTGCAGTCCTCCGATTTTGCGATCAAGCGGATCCATTTTCCGGCGCCTACGTATTCTGACCATTTCTCGCCTGGCAACAAACGTTTTGTATAAACCAGCTTCATTTTTATTCCCCCTCCCAAAGCAGTACCTGGATCGGTGTTGGATTGTAATCGTTGCAGGGGTTATTCAACTGCGGACAATTACTAATCAACACAATCACATCTTCCAAGGCTTCCAGCTCTACATAATAGCCGGGGCCTGATACGCCATCTTTAAAATCCAAGCCGCCATCAGGAGCCACAGGTACATTCATAAAAAAATTGATATTGGGTGCTAGATCTCTTTTTGAAAAAGTGTACGCACCAGAATAGTTGCTCATTTGCAGCATAAAGGTGTCTCGGCACGCATGCATATGAACCTTTTCCCGTTGATAGCGGACGGTGTTGCTTTGACAAGAGCACGCACCACCAATCGTGTCATGCTGCCCACAGGTATCTGCGGTGATCCTCAGCATTTCTCGTCCAGACTCGCTCATCAAAACAGTCCCAGTAGATAAATACAAACTGGCTTGTTCTTGGATCGTCATACTGGCACTATAGTGATCGGCCGGATCGTCCTTTAGAAAAAACAACGTGTCGGCAGCCTGATTGCCGTCTAGATCAACGATACGGAGGGTGTCCCCCTTGTTGATCGTTTTCATCCAACCATCTCCGGCCAAGATGTCGGTCTTATAGTCAGAATTTTCTGATTTTTTATTGCTGATGACAGGTACAAATGCCATGTGATTCCCTCCTTCGCTGCTATACAGCGTGTATGATTTGATCGATTTTTTTCTTAGTTTCAATGAATTCAGGTTCATCCTTCAAGGCCAGTCTTCTTTTATATGGCAGATAAATCGGCACAGAGCGTTTGATCTCACCCGGACCTGCACTCATCACAACGACCCGCTGTCCTAGAAAAGCCGCTTCTTCGATGTCATGGGTGATAAACAAAATCGTGGGCCGCTCGACTTCCCAGATTTCTCGCATCAGCAGCTGCATCGTGCTTTTGGTTTCAGGATCCAAAGCGCCGAAGGGTTCATCCATCAGCAGGATCTCTGGACTGTTGGCCAACGAACGAGCGATCGCAACCCGCTGCTTCATCCCGCCAGACAGCTCCTTTGGCAAACTGTGGCGAAATTGTTCCAACCCGATAACGTCAATGTAGCGGTCCACGATCGCTTGAATCGCTGCTTTGGGTGTTTTGCTGATCTTCAATCCGAAGGCAATATTCTCTTCTACCGTCAGCCACGGAAACAATGAGTAGCCTTGAAACACCATCCCACGGTCAGCTCCCGGACCCACAAGCTCTTGGTCATTCAGTACGATACTGCCTGAACTGATGTCCTCTAAGCCGCCGAGTATCCGCAGCAGTGTCGACTTTCCGCAGCCGGAAGGACCCACGACACAGAGAAATTCATTGTCTAAAATTTCTAAGTCAATGTCGCGCAGCGCCACGACCTGGTTTTTCTTTGACGAATAGATTTTATTGACCCCTTCAAACGAGATCTTGCTGTTGGCGACCTTTGCCTCCAACCCGAATGCACCTGTTATTGCTGCCATCTTGATTCCTCCTATTCCTCAACCCAACGAAACAGGGCCTTATTCAACAAGCCAAACAGTCGATCGGTGATCAATCCTAGCAATCCGATCACCAAGATTCCCATGAAAATCGACGAAGTATCTAAAAAGCGCTGTGCCTTCAAGATGTTGTAGCCTAAGCCGGAGTTGGCTGCTACCAACTCTGCTACTACTAGATAAGTCCAAGCCCAGCCCATGATCATGCGCAAGCTTTCCATCAGCTTTGGCAGCATCGCCGGCAAGATTACTCTGAAAATCACCGTCGTCGATTTGCCTCCCAAAGTATAAGCTGCGTTGATCAGGTTAGACGGAACACTTTTCACATTGTCAGCCACCATGGGAATCAGCTGAAACAAAATTCCCAACAAGATCACAGCGACCTTGGCATTTTCTCCGATCCCTACCCACACCATGATCAGCGGAACAAAGGCCGGAACCGGCAAGTACCGGAAAAATTCTGTCAGCGGTAAAATGAACGCCTCGATTTTTGAAAAGGAACCGACCAGAACGCCTAATGGTACGCCGATCACGATCGCTAACAAAAAGCCCTTCATGATTCGAGAAAAACTGATCCATGTATCGGCTGCCAGCGAACCATCCCTTAAACTGGTAGTAAAAGCCTCTACAACTGCGGCTGGCGCTGGTAAAAAGATTGGACTGACCAAGCCGCTGGTACTAATCCCCTGCCAAAGGGCCAAGACCAAAATAAAAGCAGCCGCGGCGATCACCGAATACTTTTGCTTCGAGATGCCCTTTCGAAGTCTGATTTTTGTGCCTGTTTTTGCTAATGCTTTACTCTCCATCAACTCGCCTCCTTCGAATGAACGATTGTTTTCCTAGTCTGCCTGAGTATTCGGTACCTTCTTATCTGGTGACTCCTCGTACAGTTTGTCGATGTAACTAGAATCGAAAATCTGTTCAGGATCTTCCAATTCCGACGAAACCATTTTTTGATCCAGCAAGAATTTTGCCGTTTTTTCTGCGGTATAAGGCAGGTACGAATAGTTCTCTGCGGTTTCATGGAAAGCCGCATGATTGTCTGCGATCGAGAACAAGCGAGCTCCGGCCATTGCTGTTTTCATCTCTTCGACACTAATATCCGCCTGCTTAGCCATGTAGCCTAAAGCCTCGTCCGGCTTCTCTACATATTGCTGCATTCCGTCAAAATACGCCTGAACGATTTTTTGAACGTCGTCTGAATGCTCCTTCAAGAGCTTTCCGCTAACCATCAATGTGTCTGGGATCAAGCCGGGAATTTCTGACGAATCAAACAACAAATTCGTATCTCCCTCCGAAGCGGCATAGCTGAGAGACGGCTCCCATAAGCTGGCGGCATCCACCTGTCCGGAAATAACTGCCGGTCCCGCATTTTCCACTGTCATATTGGTCAAATCGATGTCTGCTTCTGTTAGTCCAACTGTCTCCAAGGCATTCAACAAGAAGAAGTGCTCGATCGTTCCGATCTCTGTTGCTACCGTTTTTCCCTTCAAGTCTTTCAACGACTTGATCTCCAATTGGGCAACGATTCCGTCTGCTCCAGCCGAGTTATCATTGATCAGCACGACTTTAAAATCTACGTCACTCAAGGCTGGCGAGATTGTGTCGCTCAAAGCGGCACACACCGCATCGATCTGCCCGCTGTTGAAGGCCTGCAGCGAATCACTATAGGTGTTGAACCACACCAGCTCCACATCCACCTTGTTCTCTTCAAAGGCGCCGAAGCCTTGAACGGCATACCAAGTGTACCAACCAGGAAACGCACTGACACCGATCTTGATCGGCTCCTCCGACGACGACTCGCTGGATTTCTCAGCCGCTCCCCCGTCATTGCCCCCGCAGCCAGTCAAAAACAAAACCAAAACACACACCATCATGAATAAGCTCATTCGTTTTTTCATACATTTTCCACTCCCTATTTTTTACGCCAACGCTTCGATGCCCGTCTCCTTGGTTCGAATCCGGATCACCTCTTCGACCGGCGTGACAAAGATTTTCCCGTCACCTTTGTTTCCTGTCTGATTGACCGACAGGATCGTTCGAATCAATCGTTCCACTTCTTTTTCTTCGATATAGATTTCAATGATTCGCTTGCTAACGAACGGATATTTCTTGATAGATTTTCTCACATCCGAATCATTGATCGCATACATTTGCTGTTCTCGACCACGACCTAATACCCGATAGGTGCTCAGTGAAAAGAAATGCTCAGCCAATAATGCCGCTTTTGTTTCGTAATAGTTGTTGTCGCGTATGATCGCTGTCACTAATTTCATCAAATCATCTCCTTACAAAGCTTCAGCGCCGCTGCTGATCGTCACGGCTTTTTCTACCGGCAAAACAAAAATCTTTCCATCGCCAAAGGAGCCTTCATCACCTGAACGGCAGACACGCTGGATTGTATCGATTACTTTCTCCCGGTCCTGATCTTCTACGACAAGCACGATCGTTTCCTTTGGGATCTCATCGTAATAAACATCCCCTAGTTTCAGTCCGCGCTGTTTCCCGCGACCCAGCACACTGTATCGTGTCGCCGAGACAAATCCTTTTTCCGCCAACTCATGCAAGACTTCATCAGCTTTTTCTGGTCGTACCATTGCTCGAATCATTTTCATACATATCCATCCCTTCTAAATTAAAAAACTGGTAGACCTCTCGCACTCAGAGGCCTACCAGTGCTAAGCGTTCTCCATATGACCCATTGACCCCGGCAGGTAAATGACTCTGGATATTTTTTTCTAATCATAAAGTGTTTTTGAAGAACTTTCAATAGTTTATGTTATATTTTATGACATAAGAGCAAAGTTTTTTGAAAATTAAGACAATTAATGTTATGTTTTATAACATGAGTTTTCTATATACCCCGAAAAAAGCTGCTCATATCGTTGAATGAGCAGTTTCTGATCGATTCCTCTAAATTTTAGGGCTTTTCACGAAACGAAAGCCTTCTCGTTTCATTTTCTCAACATACGCCTCTGTTGTCAGCCCCTCTAGCTCCGGCCGATAGTCCACCCTTTCCAGAGCAGTATAATAAATTCCTGCATACCCTCGAATCGGAAACGGCGTGATCGCTCGGATGTTGGACAGTTCATACGCCCATTCTCCATTGGTCTCTTGGTGTCTGCCCACAACGGAGACCACAGCCATCGCATAGCCAGGCAAAATTTCTTGGCCTTGCGGAATCTCCTTCGTATTGCGTGTCGCTGCCAGCAGCAGATCCCCCGACAGATTCCATTTGCGCGTGCGATATTCCGTCTTTTTCTTTCCAGCCAGTATCGCTAAAAGAAAATCGCCTCGCAGACTCAAGGGTTGAATCCTCGGCTCATCCATAGAATCTCCTCCTTTATTTTTTCTCTATTGTTGAACGTTTTTCCAAGGGAAGCAACCCAAACATTCCGCATCTCACAATTTTGTAAGCTGATTGATAGTCAAATAAATGGCGGAATCTGATCATTTTCGCTATGCTACGTAACAGAAGAGCAAAAAATTGCTCATCAATCTGTCGAATGAGGAGTAATCGTTATGCAAAAGGGTCTTAATGGGTTTCAATTAAAAATCATCGGGGTGATCACGATGGTCATCGATCATCTCGGGCAATTTTTTACCTTTCTGGGAGCACCGCTGTGGTTCCACTGGATCGGTCGAATCGCCGCACCGATTTTCTTATTTGAAAGTTCAGAAGGCTTCGTCCATACGAGAAGTCGTAAAAAATACATGTTTCGTTTGCTGGTAGGGTTTTGGATCATGGGTGGAATCGACTGGATCTTAAAAACGTATTTCAGCGTGGATAATGAGTTAGTGATCAACAATATTTTCGGTACGATCTTTTTAGGAACCGTCTTTATGCAGGCGGTCGAACACCTGAGAAATGGTGTCAGCGAAAAAAGCAGTCGGACCTTCTTAAAAGGAATTCTTTGGTTCGTCGTGCCACTTCTGCTGAGTGCCCTTCCGTTGTTCTTCTTGGCTCAGGGAGAATTAAGCACGGTTTCTATGGGCATTTTCCGGACCTTCACGTTCCTAATCCCAACCTTGTTATTGACAGAGGGCGGTTTCCTGTTCGTGCTGCTGGCTGTTTTGTTCTATCTGTTCCATGGCAAAAAAGCGTTGCAAGCCGCTTCACTGGTCGTGATCGCTCTAATCGTCTTGTTTGCGGGAGGATTGCAGCACCCGTTCACTGAAAACTTCCAATGGATGATGCTGCTCTCAGCGGTTCCAATCATTTTGTACAATGGCGAAAAAGGCCGCAGCATGCGGAATTTCTTCTACTATTTCTACCCTGCCCACATCGCACTGTTTGCGATCGTCAGCTTCCTGTTACAAAAATAAGTCTTTCCCCCTTGACGCACGGACTGAAAAGTTTTACAATCCAATTTGTGAATAAATCGTACAGATAACGCGTGCCTGCACGTGTCGAGAGAGAGGCGGTTTCTATTAAATTAGAAACGCCTCTTTTTTGTTGTTCAGGAGTTCTGTCGATAAAAAATGACGAGGTGATTGTATGAAAGAAAAATCGATCCGCTTGATTCCGGCGGTACTAGCAACAGGAATCATGTCCTTCTCCGGCGTCTTGATCGAGACGGCGATGAATGTGACCTTCCCGACATTGATCCAGCAATTTGACCTTTCCACCGCTTTGGTGCAATGGGTCACCACCATTTATCTTTTGGTAATCTCCATCATGGTGCCTTTTGCCAACTACTTATTGAAAAACTATTCGATCCGAAAGCTGTTTGTCTTGGCGAACCTATTCTTTTTGGCGGGAGTCCTGACTGACTTTTGGTCTCCAACCTTTGCGGTGCTGCTGGCAGGCCGAATCCTGCAGGGCATCAGTACCGGAATCGCCTTGCCCTTGATGTTCCATATTATTTTGACGTATACGCCGATGAATAAACGCGGCACGATGATGGGGATCGGCACCCTGACGACCTCAATCGCTCCAGCCATCGGTCCTACATACGGCGGCCTATTGACAGCGGGTTTGTCTTGGCATTATATTTTCCTATTTTTGACTCCGGTTTTGTTAGTCTCGCTGATTACTGGATTGCGCGCCATTCCTGAGCTTCCGGTCAAAAAGACCACGAGCTTAGATTTGTTGAGTTTGCTGGGGGTTGCTCTTTTATTCAGCGGCCTGCTGCTGTTTTTGAATCAGTTGGGTACTTGGATTAGTTTCGTGCCGCTGGCAATCGGAGCCGCCGGGTTTGCCTTGTTTTCCCATCAGTCTGTCCATGCCGATAATCCATTGGTCCGGCTGACAGTCCTTAAAAATCGCGGCTTCCGCTTGTTTTTGGCCGGATTTTTAGTCTGTCAATTTCTGCTGCTGGGGATTTCCTTTGTCTTGCCCAACTTTTTGCAGATCGTTTTAGGCAAAAATGCCTTTCTCGCCGGGCTGGTCATGCTGCCAGGTGCAGCGATCGGAGCGATCCTAGCGCCGATTTCTGGACGAGTATTGGACAACCTTGGTCCAAAGAAACCGATTTTATTCGGTCTAGCCTTTGCAACGCTTGGTTGGATCGGCTTGACTCTGCTGCTACGCATCCCTATTCTGCTGGGCTTTGTTGCCGGTCATGTGTTTTACATGGTCGGAATCGGCTTTTCTTACAGCAATCTGATGACCACTGGTATGAATCGCTTAACAGAAACCGAATACGGCGACGGAAACACGCTGTTCAATACCTTGCAGCAATTCTCTGGTGCCGTGGCGACGGCGATTGTGGCAACGATCATCAATCTGACTCAAGTACACCAGGCCGATTTCATCCAAGGAACCATTCTCGGCTCGCAATTGTCCCTGCTGTTTTTATTAGCGCTTTTGATAGCCGCCTTTGTTTCGATTTTTCGTTATTTCAAAACAAAAAGCAGCGCAAAAAACTGACGGAGAGAAATCCGTCAGTTGGTATCCGTATTGAAATTGATCAACCTGCGGATCACCAAAGTGCAGGGGGATCGAATCGAACAGACCATTGCCCCCAGCGATCCTGACTTGGTAGTGTGTCAGCTTCGTCAACAACCTATGGATACTTTTTGCTTAACGTCGCCATTTCGATCTATAGCATAGGAAATATGAATGCTCAGCAGCGTGCAGGTTTTAAGACCACTCTGCACACTTAGTTTTATGGAAAATCGGGCAGACTTTTACGTATGCCCGATTACTCTTGTAAAGGGTATACAGTTCTTCAAGGCAGTGGATACCTCTATTCATTCATTTATTCCGCCTCCAAAAATCACTTTCCACACAAAAGGCAACATTTCTGATTGTTCTTATCCAACATATACCACCCACTTCTCCATCTCCCATCATTCAAGCAGATCAATCGTACCTGCCGCACCTCCGAAACAGTGCCATCACCAGAAACTTAGCCAAACACCAACTCCAGACCAAAACGTATCGTTTGAATGGTAAGAGCGTCAGCTCAGTGAAGGCCCTTAGGAACAAACCTGTACCATTATCTGCCTCTCATCCGTTCATTCGGATACTCATAAAAATAGCTTTTCGTTCACTGTTGACATTAATTCGGTACCGAAGTATAATTCTTGTAAAATATATTTCGGTACCGAACTAAATACTCAACTTTATTTTAAGGAGGTCTGATCATGAAAATCCAATTAGCACCCACCTTCAGCAAACAGCACTTTGAGGCCATCACCTTGCGTGAACAGATTTTAGGTACGACCGTGAACTTGAATCAAGAAGCCAAACGAACAACTTTTGTAGCCATTGAAGAAGGCAAAGTCGTCGGCACTGCAGCGATCCAATTATATCCATTCGGATTCGCGCGCATTCGCCAAGTCGCTGTGTCGCCAGATAGTCAAAAAAGGCACATCGGCAGCCAGCTGATGGACCGCTGCGAAGCCTTTGCTCGCGAACAACGGGCAGCAAAAGTAATTTTGACTGGTCGAAAATCAGCCAGCCTGTTTTATTTGAAAAGAGACTACCATGTGTTTCTCTTTCCGTTTTCCAAACACCAGATCGACTTTTTCTGGTTTGCGAAAAAACTAGAGACCACACCCTATACAACGGAGGAATCGCTATGAAGGAAGCTATTGAAAAATCAAAAGAATTGATCGATAAAAGCAATACCGCCGCCCGCATTGAACTTGAGAAAATGAAGATCGAACTCGAAGCCAAATCACAGCTCTTTGCTACCAGCATCGGATTGATCAGCCCACAAAGGTATGATTCGATTTAAATCAAAAAAAACAGAGTATCGCCGATTTCGTGCGGTGCTCTGTTGTGATACTCTGCGATAATCTGTATAGTTGTTTTTTGACCAGCGAAGAGAAAAACCAATTCAGGTTGACGCGTCGAAAAAAGCAAGCGCGCATCTGTCTAATTTCCCTTACAAAAATGACTGATTCTTAAAAACGAACAGCTGCCGAAGCGCAAATAACGTGAGTGGGATATAATTGAAGAAGAAGCTCACTCGCTGCCACAAGCCTAATTGATTGAATAACGGAAAATCCGCTGTGATCGGTGTCCGCGCTACCCCGTAGATTCCCGCAAAAATCAAGCTGAGGACAAGCAAAACCAAGTATCCACGACTTTCCCCAATCTTGCCTTGTTTATGGTAAAGCAAAACCAAGAACAACGGAAATATTAGAAAGCCCGCATAACCAATACCCGAGCCCACATTGTGAATCCAAGTTGACAACGACCAGCCTGCCTGTTCCGTATCCACACTAAACAAGCCGGTAAAAATACAATCTCCGATACCATATATCCCGATCGCTGCCGTCAATAAAAACGCCAGTGAACGGGACGTTTCCTTAAACAGACCATAGACCGCCGGCAGCGACAACACATAAAATAGACCCGCAACGACCGACCAAACCAAAAAGGCTCCACGAACCGGACTGCCGACCTCTCCCACCAGACTAATCACCATCGTCCGTTGATTCAAGGCAGGATAAAACAAGCCCAATACGTAAGGCGTCAAAAAATCACTGATCACTCCGATCAATAAAAAATGAAAGCCGTATTTTTTCAAGGTATTCATACAAGTTCCTCCCAGCGTTCGCTCGGTTAATTATAGCGCGAACAAAGCAGAGAGTGCATGATTCAGGATTAGCGCCCGTTTCTTTCCGATTTTGAAAAGATCAATGATCGAAAAACGCATTTTTAATGAGGAATTTCGTACACTGATGGTAGAACCGCTAAGGAGGTAAACAACATGCACGCTGAAACTGCCCTTTATTTTGGTTTATTCAATTATTTACTGCTCTATCTCCTGCTAGGCATCGTTGCTGTCAGCCTACTCAAAATCGTCAAGCTGTTAAAAGACATTCTCAAAGAACTAAAGGAACGACACCTCTCCGATTGATTTACAAAAAAAACAACAGCCATCCTTTTTGAGTGACGGTTTGGCTGCTATCTGTTTTTCTTGAAAAGATCTACTCAAAAGACCCACCTTCAGCCAATCGAAGGTGGGTCTCTTACTTACCGATGAATCTTCGCACTGTCACTTTGCATAAACGCAAGAACTTCTGCTTCATTAAATTGATTGCAGTCGCCTTTGACAAAATGCTTCAACACAGCCGCAGCCGTGGCAAATTCAATGGTTTCATGTGGAACTTTTTGACTCAGCAGCCCATGCAGGATGGCGCCGGTAAAAGCATCGCCGCCACCAATGCGATCAACAATCGGGTCAATCAAATAAGGCTTCGCAGTATACGTTTCCCCATTGCTCCACAGGGTTCCCTGCAGTTCGTTCACGCTGGTGGAATGGACCACGCGATTGGTAGAAAAGAACACTTGAATATTGGGAAACCGTTGGTGCATTAGTTGATAATAATCGCTGACGTCAGCCGTGGTTTCTTCAATCCCTAAAAGATGGATCGCATCTAGGCGGCCCGCAGAACAGTAATCGACATACGGCAAGGCTGTTTGTAAAAATTTACCGGCTTCTTCCTGACTCCATAAGGTTTGACGGTAATTGCTGTCAAAGCTGACCTTACAGCCAGCCGTTTTAGCGGCTTGCATCAACTGGATCGTCCATTCCCGCCAAGCTTCAGAGAGAGCCGGCGTGATGCCCGACACATGGAAAACGTCCACGCCTGCAAACAACTCTAACAACGCCCATTCCAGTTCGGCCATTGACGCGAAGGCAGAGCCTTGACGATCGTAAACCACCTTCGTCGCTTTTTGCCCGACGCCCTGCTCCACATAATAGGTTCCTAGACGTCCAGAGCCTTTCAATAAAGGCTCTGTGGAAACCCCATAGCTTCTCAAATGATTTTCAGCCGCCTGACCGAGCGCATTGTCAGCCACCTTGCTGGCATAGGCGACCTGATGCCCGTAATTCGCTAATGAGATTGCCACATTGGCTTCTCCTCCACCGTAATAAACAGCAAGTTGTTCTGCCTGATTCAACCGAACACCCATTTCAGCAGTCAGGCGCAGCATGATCTCACCGAAACAAACGACTTTAGCCATGCTTGTTTCCTCGAATTTCTGCTAACCGATCGGTGTATTGACGAGCCATCCTTGTCACCTTGGAAAAATCTCCTTCTGCCGCTGGAGCCAATAGATTTCCGCCTACACCGACTGCCACGACTCCTGCATCGAACCAAGTTGCCATATTTTCCAGACTGACTCCACCTGTCGGCATCAGGTTGATCTGAGGCAAAGGCGCCTTCACTGCTGAAACCATACTTGGACCAAAGGCACTTCCTGGGAATAACTTGATGATATCCGCACCGCTCTTCAGGGCACGTTGCATTTCCGTGATCGTCATGCAGCCTGGCAGGTAGGGAATTTGATACAGGTTGCACAGCTCAGCCGTTTCAGAGTCAAAGCTAGGACTGACCACAAATTCAGCCCCCGCCATGATCGCCAGACGAGCCGTCACCGCATCCAATACTGTCCCAGCACCAATCACTACCTCTTGACCTTGATAGGCAGCGGCTAATTCTTGAAGGACCGCCTGCGCATTTGGAACAGTAAAGGTTACTTCGATCCCTTGTATGCCACCTTCAATGATCGCGCGACTCGCCAGAAGGGCTTCTGTCTGATCCTTTCCCCGAACGACTGCAATAACGCCAGCTTTTTCCAAACGTGATAAAATTTCTACTCGTTTCATTCCTTTTGTCTCCAGTCTATTAGTTAAGAACAGCTCGTTCCAATAAAGCGCCAGCAGAATGCTGTCCTTCTAGATCGCGCATTCCAGAAAAAGACAATACCCGATCCATGTTCGTAATGATCACGATGATCATCGTTTCTTTGCCTTGGCTTTGAAGGTACGCAAGGTCCATTTGAGCCAATTTGGTTTCTACAGATACTTGATCGCCTTCCTTGACGAAGACTTCAAAGCCTTGTCCATTCAAAGCAACGGTGTCGATCCCCATATGCACTAGGATCTCGACGCCATTGCTAGTTTTGATCCCGATTGCATGCTTGGAAGGAAAAACGGTCGTGATTGTTCCAGCTACTGGCGAGAAGACCGCGCCGTCTGTTGAATTCATCGCGAAGCCTTCCCCCATCATTTTGGTTGAAAAAACTTCATCCGGCACATCTTCTAATGGGACATAATCCCCTTTAGCAACAGCGTGCAAATCCACTTCGTTGGTTATTTCTGCTGCTTCATCCTGTTGCTTTGGCACCATCATGTAACTCAATACGAAGGACAACGCGATCGCGATGATGATCCCTAAAACAGCAAAGATAAAGTATTGCCCGATATACGCCGGCAAGCTGAAAATACTCGATAAAATATAGCCATAGATCCGAACACCGAAGAAGCTGATGAAGGCTGAAGCAACAGAGCTTCCGATCGTCGCAGCAATAAAGGCTTTTTTGTATTTCGACAAAATCCCGAACAACGCTGGTTCAGTAATTCCCAACAATCCTGAAACAGCCGAAGAGAGAATGATCGATTTTTCTTCTTTGGTTTTCACTTTGGTATAAACCGCAGCTGTGGCACCGGTGATTGCCATATTAGCCATAAACATCATCGGCATCAGCATATCGTAGCCTTGGTTGGCAAAGTTTTGCAACGCAATCGGGGTCATCGCATGATGCAGACCCGTAAAGATCGCAATCGGACGAATCGCACCCACTACAACACCCGCTAATACAGGCGAGATCGTGAACAAGCCAGCTACACCAGCTGCTAATAAATTGCCTAAATGAATACTGATCGGACCAATCACCGTCAAGGTCAACAGCCCAGCAATGAATAAAGAAAGCGTCGGCGTGAAGACCGTGCGCAGCACCTGCGGCAGCACTTTGTCTACCCAACGGTAAATATAGCTCAATACTAAGACAGCAAAGATGATCGGAATAACCGTTCCCGCATAATTAAATACCGGAACCGGCACAAAACCGAACAACTCAAAAGCCGAAACATTGCCCTCCGCAACTGCATTGGTCATTGTAGGAAATTGCAGCGTCGCCGCAATAGCGATCGCCAAATACTGATTGGTTTTAAAGATCCGAGCAGCAGAAGCAGCAACAAAAAATGGCAAGAAAGTAAATACGCCGCTGGCGATCATATCAATCACTAAATACGTATCCGTTTGGTTGGAGATCACATTCAAGGCCACTAATCCGGCCATCAATCCTTTGATCATCCCTGCTCCAGCGATCGCTGGTACGATCGGTCCAAATACACCAGATACCGTGTCCATAAATAAGGAAACAGCACCTTTTTTCTCGGTATTGCCTTGTTGGCTGTTTTCATCTAAGCCCAGCTCTTTGGCCAGTGGTGCGAAGTAATCCCCCACATCGGTCCCGATCACTACCTGCAATTGATCGCTTTGATACTTCGTACCCACGACCTTCGGAATCTTATCCAAAGCTGTGTAATCGACCTTCTTCTCATCCTTTAAGTTAAAGCGCAAGCGGGTCATGCAATGCCATGCGTTGTTGATATTTTCGGCTCCGCCAACATCTCTTATGATTTGTTTTGCTACCTCTTCATGTTTCATTTTTTGGTTCCCCTCCTTATTTCTCACGGAATGTGGTTTCAGACCAAGGACTAGTCTGCTTCGTCTGATTGTGTGTTTCCGTTTTCACCCACATAGTAGCATGGTCCAACCAAGTTGTAAAACCAGTCCTTTTTGTCATTTTTTATTTACAAACACCTATATACCAACGTTTATATATAAAACTCAGAAAAATTGGACTGTTTTTATGCTTGCTTCGCAGTATTTTTTAGACCAAATTGACACTGCCCAGTTTCGCGTGTTTCAATGGGGATGGAAATGATCCTCAGAAGGAAAGTGGAGTGAACAACATGACACCGACAATTATTACTGATATAAAAAGCTTTGCCATCAAACCTGACCGTCACAACCTGCTGGTAGTGAAGGTAGAGACCGATAAAGGCGTATCCGGTTTAGGCTGCGGCACCTTTCAATTTCGCCCATTGGCTGTTCAGACCGTCGTTGATGATTATTTAAAACCCTTGTTGATTGGCCGTGACGCGAATCAAATCGAAGATATCTGGCAGGTCATGAACGTCAATTCCTATTGGCGCAATGGACCTATCACCAATAATGCCATCTCCGGCGTCGATATGGCGCTATGGGACATCAAAGGCAAACTAGCCGATATGCCATTGTATCAGTTATTGGGCGGAAAAGCCCGCACTGCCATCCCAGCTTATACCCACGCGGTGGCGGATAATTTAGAAGACCTGTATTCCGAGATCGACAAATTCCTAACAGAAGGCTACCGCTACATTCGCTGCCAACTAGGCTTTTACGGCGGCAACCCGGAAAATCTGCAAACCCCTGAACAGCCGATCGCTGGTTCGTATTTTGATCAAGAAGACTACATGCAGACAACGCTGCAGATGTTTCAAGCCATTCAAGAAAAATATGGTCGCCAATTCCAAATGCTGCACGACGTCCATGAACGCCTGCATCCCAATCAAGCGATCCAATTTGCCAAAGCTGCTGAGCCGTACAATCTCTTCTTTTTAGAAGATATTTTACCGCCCAATCAGAACGAATGGCTGGCCCAGCTCCGCAGCCAATCCGCAACGCCGATCGCCACTGGCGAACTGTTCAACAATCCAATGGAGTGGAAGGAACTCGTGCGCAACCGCCAAATCGACTTTATGCGGGCACACGTTTCACAGATTGGGGGGATCACACCTGCATTGAAATTGGCGCACTTCTGCGAAGCCATGGGCATCCGGATAGCCTGGCATACCCCTTCTGACATTAGTCCAGTGGGTCTTGCAGTGAATACACACTTGAATATTCATCTGCATAACGCTGCGATCCAAGAAAATATCGATATCCCGGCAAACACCAGAACCCTTTTCGGCAACATTCTAGCACCAGAAAAAGGCTTTTTCTACCCGATCGAACAAAGCGGGATCGGCGTCACCTTCAACGAAGAACTCGCCGCTCAGCACCCGGTCGTGTATCGTCCGCACGAATGGACACAAAGCCGGACACCTGACGGCACGATTGTTACACCGTAATGAAATGCTACACAAAAAAGACGTCACGAACACCAGCGCTTCTGCTGGAAGTTCGTGACGCTTAGTCTATTCTCGAACGATGAATCTCCCGATCAAACGGACGAATATAGGTCACTGAATAGTCAATGGCAATAATACTGCTGTATTCGTAAACCTGGCCATCCTCCAAGATCGCCCGATTGGTGATCTGCATCGCCGGTGTTCCCCGTTTGCATAGTAGCAGCTTCGACTGCTCCTTGTTGGTCGTGATCGGATCATAGCTAGTGATATAGTGAGAGATCCGATAGCCCTGCTGCTCCACATATTCCTGAATCGAGTGCTCCACCACCTCCTGCGACAAATCCGGAAACATCGAGACCGGCAGCTTCGAACTCTCCAGCTGCTCGATCTTGTAATTCACGATCCGAATCCGCTCAAAGGTCCAAACCTCATCCGACCCGCTAATCTGAAAGATCTTCTGCTCTTCCAACGTCGCCGGAGCCCTTTTCAACTCAATCATCTTCGAATCAATCCGATCATACGGTGTCCGTGTCAATGAGTTAAAAATCAACGGATTCTTTACCCATTCCTCATGCACAAAAATCCCAGACCCCTGCACCACTCGCACGATTCCAATCTCTTCCAGGTTCTTCACCGCCTGCTGGATCGTAAAACGCGAGACCCCATAAATCCGCGCCAGCTCCCGCTGATTTGGCAATTTTCCATTCTGAAATTCCTCTTGGTAAATTTTACTAAGCAAGTCTTGTACGATGAATTCACGTTTCTTCATGTGGGTGCTCCTTTTGGATTGTTGATGGTTTTAGGTTAATTGACATGGATGGTCATTTGTATTTATATTGCGTTGTTGCAGGAATAAATTTGTATTCCACTATTTTAGAATTAAATGTCACTGACTTCAAGGCCATTTTCGACCTTATCAAAATTTACGTTCCACTATTTTAGATTTAGATTTGTGGTTCTTCCGTTTCTTCGCCCTCTGTACCTTCATTTACATTCCACTATTTTAGATCTAGATACATTCTGGGAACGTTGTTTCGCCTAAACTTGGTGAATTTACATTCCACTATTTTAGATTTAGATATAGTAAGTAGTTATGCTAGTAACCCACGCCAATTTATTTACATTCCACTATTTTAGATTTAGACCATTGCTCGTATCAGTCTGCATTGTTCTGGTAGTTAATTTACATTCCACTATTTTAGATTTAGACTTGTCAACTGCTTCAAAGCGATAGACAGCCTTTTTATTTACATTCCACTATTTTAGATTTAGACCAGAACCAACTCCACCACCAGCGCAAGTTGAAAAGATTTACATTCCACTATTTTAGATTTAGACATGCGAATCGCAATCGATACATGAATGGCGAAACATATTTACATTCCACTATTTTAGATTTAGACAAAATTGGCTCAAGCTCGTTTGGTGATGGTCACACATTTACATTCCACTATTTTAGATTTAGACTCGATGCGCTAACTGAGTATCAAATACCGAAAATATTTACATTCCACTATTTTAGATTTAGACACAACGCGATACCGCGGCCCTTTTGCTAAATGGCTAATTTACATTCCACTATTTTAGATTTAGACCTTCGCATTGTTCATAGCCATATTTGCCTTGTCTATCATTTACATTCCACTATTTTAGATTTAGACACCATCCGGAAGATACTGTTTGTGACTGTCATTTAAATTTACATTCCACTATTTTAGATTTAGACCAAAAAATGATTTGAAAGCCGGTGATTTTTTGTTTGATTTACATTCCACTATTTTAGATTTAGACAAAGCTCAATTGGAATATGAAAAAATAGTAAACCAAATTTACATTCCACTATTTTAGATTTAGACCTTAGACGGTTGATACAGTATCAGGTTTCTCTATTTAATTTACATTCCACTATTTTAGATTTAGACGACGAATGCGATAGGGTTTTTGCTGATGTATTAGGTATTTACATTCCACTATTTTAGATTTAGACTATATACTTTTCGTATTCTTGACTTTTGCATTATGAATTTACATTCCACTATTTTAGATTTAGACGAGACTTCGGGACAAGAGAACCTCGTTTATATAATAATTTACATTCCACTATTTTAGATTTAGACTCACTTCCATGATATGCCTCATTTGGAACGTCAACATTTACATTCCACTATTTTAGATTTAGACAGAAATCACGGAAAAGTTGTAACGGAAGGTTGGGGTATTTACATTCCACTATTTTAGATTTAGACCGACGAGGTGCAGCCAACCGACCCGACCAAATACATTATTTACATTCCACTATTTTAGATTTAGACTGAAAAAGTATACGAATATAAAGAAACGTTCGCAATGGATTTACATTCCACTATTTTAGATTTAGACCAGCGTTGAATGTGTATTCATAAGTACCAAAAGTTTATTTACATTCCACTATTTTAGATTTAGACGGAGATCCTTACACGGATGCAGATAGCGTTTCTAAAATTTACATTCCACTATTTTAGATTTAGACGGTTTAGCGAGAAAGAAGTTGAGTATCCGAATATTGATTTACATTCCACTATTTTAGATTTAGACTAAACATTATCCGTGAATTCCCATAAAACATACTGCATTTACATTCCACTATTTTAGATTTAGACATTGATGATTGCCCCTACAACTAATTGGTTATACTGATTTACATTCCACTATTTTAGATTTAGACGTTTCTATAACTTCGATCAGCGGACTACCTTTTAAATTTACATTCCACTATTTTAGATTTAGACGAGTAACTGAGTATTACACGATTGCTCAAGGTGCTAATTTACATTCCACTATTTTAGATTTAGACCAATTGTGGCTAATACGGTTGTCAGCGTTACGTAAATTTACATTCCACTATTTTAGATTTAGACGAATATAACGACGAACATAAACGCTTAAATATTTTTATTTACATTCCACTATTTTAGATTTAGACCTACTTTCTCCAGCTACCCAGACAATAACCTACATCAATTTACATTCCACTATTTTAGATTTAGACAAATACAGACTACACTACTCAGAAGGTAATTTTTACATTTACATTCCACTATTTTAGATTTAGACACCTGTATGACGCTCAAGGTGATTTCTGTAGGTAAATTTACATTCCACTATTTTAGATTTAGACACAAGCTACGGTGAGGTACCTCAACTCACTTAACGATATTTACATTCCACTATTTTAGATTTAGACGATAGACCCAAAAACACCACCCCGAACAATTAGAAAAATTTACATTCCACTATTTTAGATTTAGACCCCGCGTACACTTTTCCTTGTCACATCAAGCACAAAAAGGCTATTTCTGTCGACCTGCCAAATTTAAGACTAATTTCCAACAAGAATAACAGTCAAATCTCATAAAAACCTTTATTATCAAGGTTTTTCATTATCTGTCGTAACTACAGATTTTTTCCATTATTGGGGGTCGACAGATTGAAAAAATCTAAAAAAAATTTGAGATTAACTCTGATCCATCGATACCAATATATTCTTTCGTCAGCCATCGTTTATTGGAGTTTTTGAAAATCAATATCGAATCAAGGTCTTCACGAACATGCTCTTTTAATTCTTGCTCTAACTTTTTTAACTTGGCTGGAGTTATTTCTCCCTCAAACACTGACTTTTGAACATGACTTAAATACTTTTTACAAATTTTGAAAACTCGATTTAATACACGAGCTCCTTTATCTTCTAATGATATATCGTAAACTAAAATTACATACATTTCCCATCACCACCAAATCTTGAATGGTTCATACTCTTTATCATCCATCAAATGCTTGATCAGTTTATAGCACTCTAAACGCATCAATTTCCGATAGGACACATTCCTTTTTAACTCTCTATGACGAACAGTTGTATTTAGTCGTTCATCAAACTGTCGTAAAACTTTTTGTTGTCCACTTTGCTTTAAATAATTACCATTCGAACCATTCTCAAAATCTTTCTCCGTAATAATTTTCTTGTTAACCAGCGAAAAAATTAAGCGATCAACTATTAACGGCTTAAAAATCTCAGCAATGTCCAAAGACAACGAAAATCTTCGCTCAGAGTTACTGTGCAAATAGCTGATTGTTGGATTGAGTTGGCTAACGTATATCTCAGATAAGCAAGCGCTGTATGTCAGCATGTTCAAGTAAGAGATTAACGCATTCACCATGTTATCAGGCGGTCGCCGCACTCTTGCTTTGAAGTCTACTTCATCGTTAAATATTGTTTCCCATGCACTGTAGTAAATTTGATGAATATTCCCTTCTATCCCCATTAATTCGTCTACTTCATTTGCTCGGTTAATCCTCTTTCTAAGTGATTCAATATCAGCTATTTGCTGTTCAACTTCCTTTCCTCTACGCCGATAATATTGCAGATTGCGTAAACAATTGGTTGTTGCACCATCTACAAATTTTCTCGCTAAAGGAATTCTTTTTCTTTCTTCTACTGAGTGGTAGACCTGCTGGACTAATAGTTTTCCTGATACATTTTTTTCACGCGGATAAAAAGTTCCAGTGTAGTAGCCGTAATAATTGAAGAAGTGAACAGGGATTTTCATTTCTGAAAGATAATTTAAGCACTTGGTATTTGTATTAACTTCTCCAAATAGATAAATATCTCTTGTCATTTCGATTTTTAAGTCTTTTTTTCGACCGTCTGCTGTTTCCATACGTATCACATTGTCTTTTCTACTCAAGGTTCCGCTTGAATACAGATAGTAACTTTCCACTCTCTCACCCCATTACTCATTTCTTAGACAAAACAATATTCATAGTAGGCACATTTGGTACAGATTTTTTTCTTTTCCACACTGGGTGAAATTTCTTGGGAAATAGTCTTCTCAATATCTGAGATAATGTTTCCCAATTCTTCACTCTCCTCATCATTCAGCGTTACTTCAACTCGTTCTCTTAATTTGGGATAATCAAGATAACCTTTTTCGACAGGAATACCTTTTTCACGCAAATAATATAAGTAATACCTTAGCTGCCAGATAGCAGCAGGTTCAACCGCTCGCGATTTCTTAACTTCATGTAAAACCTTCCAGCTTTCTAAAAAATCGATGTTGATTGTCCCATCAAACATCACTTGTTTTCTTTTATCCTTGTAACTCCCAGTATCCAGCAATTTACCTAATTGAACATTTTCATTCTCTTCTTCGTATTGTAACCCTTGAGAAAATAGCCATAACTTTCTTGGACAGACAAAATAGTAATTTATCATATTCCCAGTAATTCTCATTACGACCTCCTAGAAGATATTATCCTCTTCTTCCCCTTTTAATACTTCGAATCCATGATCTGAAGAATATTCTCCTTCAACAAAAACAACCTGTTCAAACTTGCCAATTTGTTTACACCTAACTTGATTTTGCTTCTGGCACTCATTAAACAACCAATCTGGCATAGACATCACATAATCTTCAAGTTTAGTTTTCATTACTCGTTTATACATTCGTGGATTTTCAATACCTGTTACTTCTAAATCCTTTAAAGTTGTTCCGAGTACTCTAATTAATTCATCAATTTCTTCCTTGTTGTCTATATATACATTCATTGGAATGATGCTGCGTGTTTGAATATTTCGGAAAAGCTGACGAACTTCAGTGGCGTTCTTGTTGTCATCTTCAATCGCATCTAACCATTCCAGCGTTTTATTTACACGAGTGTAGTAATCTGTCCCAGTCATATTGTCAGTTATATACGTTTGATTAATCAATGCCATTTTTTCTGACTCACTAAAAATACCGTTGCCCTTATTTCTTAAAGCGACTTTAGACAACTGGAATATTTCTTGATGGACAACAGCCTTCTCATTAGGTCTGACCCCACTTGTTACTTCTTCTCCGCCATCAAACACATACACATTTGGCTCATCACGATTTTTCAGTGTGCGTTTTCGATAGCAACGACCCATCCGTTGAAATAATCCATTCAGTTCCGATAGTTCGGTAACCAGCATGTCAAAATCAATATCTAACGAGGCCTCCACTACTTGAGTTGCTACCCAAATACCTTCTTCATCCTCCGATTCAGCAAAGTTCAAAATGTCATTCTCCTTGGATTGTCGGTCCTTTCGAATAAACTGACTATGAAATAAATTAATATTTTCGTCTGGCATCAATTCTGTTAGTTGTTCGTATACTTCTTTAGCCTTACGAACCGTGTTACAAATAACTAATAATTTTCCTGAGTGGTAAATGTCACTAATTACTTCAGCTTTTATACCTTCTTCAAGAATTTGAAGGTGATGACGTTCCAGTAATTTTTCATTTAAAAAGGGCTGCTTATTCATCTTCCATTCTAACCCACGGCTTTTGAAAAGATCTAATAAATATGGTGGTAAGGTAGCAGTCATGACTAGAAACTTACCTCCAAAGTCCTGGATTTCTTTTAAACCTTTAATCAGATAAGCTAATAAGTCAGGCGAATACATTTGTATTTCGTCAATAACAACTTTGGAATAGGCAAACGTAGCTAGTTTTTGCTCAAATCCAGCGTAATGATAGACAAAATCAAAGGTCTGATCCAAAGTAGTAACTGTTAGCGATAGCGACCATCCTCGAATTTCAGTCAAGTAACTTTCTAACTGGTCTAGATTGATATCCTTATCGTCTTCTTGCATTGATAACAAAACAGCTAAACTATCAGAATGCAATATACCAACTTGTTCTTTATACTTGTTTTTTTTCTTATCAGATATCCCATTGAGAATACGATCATAAATAGCATTAATTGCAGTACGCAATGGCAGAATAAAGAATCCTTTGTTATCACCAATCCATAATAGGCCAGCTTCTGTTTTCCCTAAACCCGTCTGTCCAATCACTATTAAATTATTGTTTTGGTTCTGCAAAACGTATTTTTGCATGTCATTCCAATCAATTGACGGGTCAGATTTTTTTATTCTTAAATTTTCGAGAACCTTAGGCATATTCTGGTTTAAAAAATCTGCAGGATATTCTACTTTATATCCGCCACTAGCAGCATAATCTATGCGGTTGAGAAGACCTTTGAGCATGATATACATGCAGAAAATCTCGCCATCTTTTCCACTGAGTCTGTGTCTGATTCGGTAGTATCTTTCAGTGGGTAACTTTATCTTTTCAGGTTCAGATAACTTTATATCAGAAAAAGGAAACTTTGTAGCTGGATTTTCTAATTCACTAATCTCAGCTTCGTACTGTCCTTCATCAATCTGAGAAAAATCACGTTCATGATGCAAAGCGATCGCGTAAGTTGCTGCTTTAATTTCCTCTTTAGTGTATTCTTTCTGCAATCGTCGAATCGGTAGAAACGCAATACTTAATAACGCATGGGGAATCTCCCCTTCTAACTTCATCTTCCCACTCCGGATTTTTTTTTGAAATAAGTGATTCATTTTTCCAAGATCGTGATACTGACAAATAAGACGAAGGAGATCCCAATTCACTGGAATCTCCGGATAACATTTTTGCAATATATCAAAATTCTTCAAAAGATTATTTGTGTGTTCAACAATCGTCTCACCAGATGATTTAGCTAAAAATTCATCCACTATTTTTCCTCCTACATCAAAAATACAACGTCTCCGTCTTCGTCTATGTCGACAAGCTCATCCTCAAAAATGGTAAAATCTCCCGAATAAAGAACTTCTTTACGCTCAGTCCAATTTCGTTTGAACTTCGGTTTATTTTTTGTTCCAAAATTATATAATTCGTAAACCTTTGGCAAAATAAATCGTGTTCCTGTTAAATCAGCATCCTCACCCTCTATATTTACCATTTCTTCCTCTAACCATAGGATTGGAATGTACGCTCTCCACTGGTTTCTAAACTTTTTATCCTTTTTCAATTCGTGTTTTTTAATCTCTACAACGGACACCTTTTCAAAGTTAGCTAAGTCTTCACGTCGTCCTAACGATGGAAACTCTGCTGGATATTTAAGAAACTGATAGATTTCTTCAACCTTTTCCTGATTGTTTGGAACAATGTGTAGAATCAGATTTACATCAACTAAAAGCTCAGTGTAGCCAATCCCTCGCCCCACACCAAATTCATTTACCTTCAGTTGATGTCTGCCTTTCTCGAATTTCATCCCATTTTTGAATTCATACCGAGTATACAAATCGTTCGTTTTTGAAAAATAATTCCCCTGAATACTGACATCCATTGGTTCATATTGATGATAGCCGCACAGATTGTGTACCATTCCAATAACTGTTGATAGTGGTGGTAATGGATAGCTCTCCTTTAATTGAAAACTCGTAGGGCGTCGATAATTAACCATGTCCTGATGAATGACTAATTTAATTCCCTTCATAGTACTCCGCTACTTTCTGTTTCAAGCTTTCGAAAACCTGTGGAACTTTCTGACCATTTAGCACCTCTTGCACTTCCGCCGTATTTTCAAAAGCCCCTTTTACAATACCTACAAATGTATTTTCTTTAATTTCTTCAGTTAGTACGCCCTCAATCTTTTCAACATCTACTTTGTTTTGTTGCACATCAACAACATTTTCAAATAAAGGATTTTTCCGATCGTAGACTCCACCAATAACGAATAATGGTTGTAAATTCTCACGGCGACCACGAATGTCCCGATACAAATATTGGATGGTCTCCAATAATTTTTTCACGCGACGGCTTTTTTCTTCATTGGGCAGTTCAATATCTACGTTTTTATCAATACCAATTTCATCTAAATCTACAGTTACTGTGTAACGGTAGAAAGAACGGTGAATTTCTGACTGGGCAATTGAATTCATTGCTTTTTCATTCCCATTTTCTCTTAATCTTTTTGCTAAGCCCATATTTGTTAGAAAATCCGTATCACCTTTGTAAGTTTCAAGCGAAATTGCATTAGATAGGCGAACTTTAGCAGATCGAGTTAATGCGTTATCTCCTTTTACTGTTTTCATGTAACCAAACAGATCTACTTCAGGATATTTATCGATCGTTGCATTTTGATCGAATTGGATAACTTGTTTTGTACCACTACCCTCTGCATTTAAGGAAGAAAGTGGTTCACCGAGTTGCTCCACAATATTATAACGAATTGCTTGGCGGGAAATGTAGGTATACTGATCTCCTTTTCCCCGTGTAATTTTTTTCAAAGTAGCTACGTTACCCAAAGATTCTCCATAGTTCGCACTTTCTGCTAAAAATACCCCTGTTATTGTTAATCCTTTACTCATTCACTTGTCCTCCTTCATTGTTGTAGGGTTCACCAATCATTCCAGTTACAAAAGCGTAACCGATCGTTTTGAAGCGTTCTTCGTCTAAGAAAACTTCTGTAAAATATCTAGGCACTTGCTTATTCAAATACATGTAGCTGTTCAGCAACATATCCATAAAAGCATCTCTATTATTTGCCTTCAGAGAATTTAATAGTCTTAGCCCTACAGAATCAGCCTTGTTTCTATTCGCGTATTCTTGCTTAAAGAAATAGCCATCTCTCCTAATGTTTTCTAACTCCTTCGCTTCTAATATCCTCACTTGAATCAACTCCTCCAAAAAGTTTTTATTGATTTCAATCATTTTCATCACATGATAACTATTTGCATAGACTTGGCCCCCAGAAACCTTTATACGTAAAATCTGATGGATCAATGCATACAAATTGGTATTATTCATCAAACAGTTAACAACCTCACGATACACATTATGGTATTCACCATTCAAATTGAAGCCTGCATTGAATAAATCTGGCAGCATATTTTTTGATTGGTTAATCGTTTTCAAAATATGTTTGGGTAAAAGATTAAAGTAGTATCGTTCATTTTCATATCGGACAACTTGAATATCTTGTAGTTCTCGTCTACTTTGTCTACCCATTTCATCCTGCAGAGTTCGGATCAATGCGGCATAAGTATCAATAGATTTTACTTCTGTTTTATTCAGATCCAGTACATTTAAACGAATACCTGCATTCACTTTCACCAATGATTCAACAGAATGGTTGTCATTTACAAAAACCCCTTGATTGTAGACGTAAGTAAATCCAGCAGAAATACAGGTATACAATAAGCGACATGCAGGACACATGAATAAGTCATTAGTAAATGACCAGGCGTTACTCTGTTTACGATTAGCATCATAACCTGCCTGATTAATGAAACTATACGAGATGTCTCCCTTTTTTATCGGATGACCACAATTTGTACAAGATAATTTATCTTTCTCATGATCGTCCTCTAAATAACTAAACATCGACTCAACAAAATAGTCATGGTATTTTACAAAGAAGTCACCTTTACTTTCTTGTCGATTTAGGAATGATACATCATTATACCCATTATTAATTACTGAATAGATTTGAATTTTTGCAGCCAGGTAACGCTGAACATCTTCGCGCTTGTAGTAGGAAAAAATTTCCGTCAATACTTGGTATACGTTTCTAACGCGTTCGACTACCTGTTCCCTACTCTGATCAAACTCACCTTTTTTTAATTTGTCGATTTTAGCTTGCTTGATCAAATCAAGAATTTTTACATCAGACTCAATCAGAGGATACACAGCGAGATAACTATTACTCTCACCATAGCGTTTTAAATCTGTTAAATACTTCTGGAGCCTTTCATAACTAGATTGATCAAACTTTACAAAATTATCCTGTTTGTTGCGGTTCATTTCTTCTTCGTAAGCCAAGACTTTACTTAATGAAGATAGCTTTTGGTATTGTTTCGCAAAGTAACCGAAGTAAGCCTCTTCAAAATTTTCAAATTCTTTTAAGGGAACTTCGATACTCTGATCATGCTGGATTACCTTGTCGCCAAGTATGTTGACTAAACCGACAATCGCTGCATTCTCCATCCAGGAATTTAAGCGAAATTCTATCTTTCCATCTTTCACAAGCGCCAATTTATTCACCCCCTTGATTAAGTTGGTTGAGAAAACCAAAGTAAAGACCTGATTTGGCACCTAAGCCCACGTCTCGAATAACATTTAATAAATACGGTTCGCCTCTCAACTCAATTTTTCCAATAGCACCTTGATAGTATTTCTCATATGCTTTGGTAACTGTCTTTTTCATAGCTACAGGTCTGATGGACAAATTCGCAATATCAAAACTGACCCCCTGACCCATACTAGGTACAAGACGATTAACCAAATTCTGCTTCAGAATGCTTTCATACCCTTCATCTTCAAAGTGTAAAAACCAATCCTTCCTTGTTTCCCGATTGTGATCTCTTGCTAAAATTGGAGAGACTGCCTGAAACAACACTTGTTTTTCCGTGATAGGATCTTGATAGATCATAGAGATGGACTTAACAGCTATGTTCAATTCTCTGTGAAAAGGTATTTCACCTTGATTCTTTAAGTAAATAAATGCATTATAAACAGCCATCGCTAACTCAGCCCTTGGTGTAGAAAAAAGATACAGTACCTGTGGTGTTTGGAGTACTATTTTCTCTTTTTCAAACTTTGCACCTTTAAAAATAATTGCTTGAGAGAATAGCTTTTCTTTGTTCGTCTCATAGAGCTCTTTGTATATTTCTGGAGCTGAGTTTTGCAGCCCTCTCTTTAGTAGGGAAAGAAACAATGGCTGATACTTGATAGGTATCATTGTTCCATCTGTAAAGGGGGAAATTTCTAAATTAATTCTGAATCGCATAGTGTTTACCTCCTTAAATAGATTAATGTCGTATGTCCATGATAGATTACTAAAACCGCTTTCATAGTGATTAATATTTAAAATCAAAGAAGAACCATTCCATTGAATCATTCTTCTCTGATCTAATTTTATCACTATTTTTCTCTTATAACCCTTCAAAATTCATGGAAATCAAAAGGATCAATTTAACCATTTTAAATAATCCCCAAGATCACAGAAACAACCTGTACCAACAATCCACTTGCTGTATTCGCAAATAAGTCTGACAAGAACTCCTTTTTATGGTGCTTCACAATACTCTCAAACGCTGCCTTGTCTTCATCTTTAGCAGCTACTAAAGCTTCTTTACTTGCTTCTTTTACAGGAGAATCAATTTTGATGGAAGAAATTACTTTTTTCAGTTCTACTTGAATAGAGTTCCAATCATACTCTCCATTGGCATCCAGTTTCTGTTTGATGTTACTTCCTATGGAGGAGGAATGAATAGCACTATTGTTGATATCTCCAATTGTTGTAGAGGAATGATCCTCCTTTACATTAAAACTATCTGAGTTGTGCGAATTAATATCGTTATCTTTCTGAGTACCCGAGTTGATATTTGCAAAATCCCCGTAAGCATTATGACTGTGGTTATCTCCATTAATGATTTTATTCTCAGCGATATTAATTGTGGCATCTGTACTTTTATTAAATGCATTTTCTATAGCACTTCTTGCCTTTTCAATAAATTCTTTATCATCAAAAAGGATACTATAGAATTGACCGGAGTTTAGTGACAGTGTTAAATATTGTTTTTTATTTACATACTCTTGATAAAACTTGTAAAAATGAAACCCAGAGACTGCTAATCCTATAAATCCTAATAATGTCCAATTTTTAAATAAAAAGAGCGACACAATGAACACGAAAACCATCGGCAATGATAAATTTGGCTTAATCTCACCTGTATGAACTCTTGAAATATTGCTTAGTTGAACAGATACCCGATCAAAACGTAATACATTATTTTTAATAACTAAAAGATCTGTCTCTATTTCCTCATTATTTCCTTCAAATAAACTAACTAATTCTTTACCCATGCATTTTTCCATCCTATTCTACTATTTGATAACTTTAGAAATTCATACCAAATATCTAATCTTAAAGTATTTCTTTTTCTCGTGAAAAAACTCTATCATAATACTCAACCACAATTTTCTCAACTCAACTTTAGAATAAAACACACTACAAAAGAATTTGACCACCGAAAAGAATGAAATACCCAAAATTATTATACCCACTATTCATTATTAAAATGGAAAAATTATCATAAACGACCCTAATTCCGTCATAATCTCTCCTTTTTGCTGCAATATCCTAAAAATTTCTCTGGAGTTGAACTTACATATTCGATTGAAATGGCCGATGAAATCATCAATCATAAAAAATTACTATGTCCGAATCATTAAGTAGCTACACGTCAAATAGCCTAAATCCATTATAGGACTTAGACTATTTGGTGCTCTTTGTGTTTCCGAACTAGAGGTTACAAGGCAACAGTGCTCATCAGACGCTTCTTTCTAGATACTTCGTTGATGATCACGATAGGTGAACACATTCTTTGAACATAAAGTACCTGTACTCAGTTGTTGCTTTTAGCTTCAAAATACCGATAATATTCTATTCACTGCTAATAAATAGTTTTAAAATCTACTTGTTATCTCCCCGGCCATATTTTTACTAGACATAGATCAACCTATCTCTATTTTATCGCTACTTTACACTTTCCGATTTTGAGTAAAAACATTATGCGGGTCATACTTCTGATTAAGTGCTCTTAATTTTTCTGCAACATCTGGAGGCCACACACGATTGGTTTCTTCCATACTTTTATCACTGGAATAAGAGCCATAAATACCTTGCCCGTAGTCCAATATAGGCTGGAAGAATTCGTTGCTTTCATCCGCATGTTGATTATTCACCCAGTAAGCAATTAGAATCTCTGCTTCTCTCGTTGGCCAAGCATTAAAGTCCGACACTTGCTCATTGGCCGCTCCACCAAGAGAACGCAATTCAACACCATAAACAAAAGGATAGTCAAGCAGCTGCTCAATTTTTTCTACGATATCAAGCGGGAGCTCTTTCACTAATGTATTTTTTCCGTAGGCTGTATTTTTTCCTTCGAGAGGAGCATTTTCTGGTTTAACAAAATCGGAATAATCCATTGGGGTGCTGTGTTCTTCTATGACCGGAGCCAGTTCACTTGCTTTGGTTAACACAGCCTTTGCTTCAGAAGATTCAACTCCGTACCAGAAGTTTTTCCCTTGTATGACTATAGCGCCTTCTGCTCCTCGATTAAGCAGCAAAATACTTGATAACCGCGACGTTGCTTGATCAAACCATTGATGCCACTCCTGTAAAAAGGCTGGCAAATCGGTTACTGAGTATCTTATATTTTGCACAATGATGGGAACTGCAAAGCCTTCACTGTCAGAAGGCAGCTTATCGGCTTGGAACAGAAAATCTATTACCACACCAAACTGTCCCCCGCCACCACGGATGCCCCAGAACAACTCAGGCTCATGTTCATTGTCCACCCAATGTTTCTTTCCATCAGCAGTAATAATGGTCGCTCCTAAGACTTTATCAATCGTTAGACCAAAAGATCTTAGAATAATACCCATTCCGCCGGATACTGCTAAGCCGCCCACACCAGTGTCTCCATGGTCTCCGCTGGAAATAACTAAATGATGTGGCGTAAGCTCCTTAGCAACTTCACCCCAAATAGCACCTGCCTGTATTTTTACAAGCCCTTGCTCTTCATCAACAATCTCAATTTGATTCAATCGGGAAAGATCCAAGATCACTCCACTGTCATTAACAGATGTCGCTGATAATCCATGTCCACCACTTCTTATTGAAAGGGGAAATTTCTCGCCCTCAGATTCTCTAACTTTTGCTGTATAATTGATCGTATCAATTACTTGGCGTTCTGTTTCTGCTAAAATAACCACTTTTGGCTGACCAACTTTGTAGTCGTTTGAACGTACTTCGGCATAACGACTGTCCTCGGGAAACACTGCAACTTGTTGCAAAGAACTTGGTAATTCTGGTAAAGTTTTTGCCATTGTAAACCCTCCGTTCTTCTGTTGTACGTGTAAATGCCTGTTGTTAGAACAGTATCTCATGGCTAGAATAATATGTAAAAAACAACGTACTACACAATGAAAGCGTTACCTTTTCTTAACTGTTCTTATTTTAAATAACAAAAGTTATATTTTGATCACCTTGATTAACAATGGAAGAAGGCACAAAAACGAAAATACTGAGAAGGTGAAATAGTAGGATACAGCATCAATGTAATAAAAGCTTCCAGTGCTCGCCTAATACTAAGAGCAAAAAAGGTTCTGACTCCGGAGACTCGTGAAAAGCTTTAGTTGCCCAACTGATCAGCAGCCCTGTTGGTGTTCGTTAGGTGATGGTTAAAATATATTGGACATATGGAAAATGATTGCTAATTACTTAGAATTTTCAGAATAGATCTTTTCGGCAAAAGAAGACCTGATTGCAGTTATTTGTCTAGATTATTCAAATACATTTTTACCATTTTGACCATCAATCAAATAAATACTTAACAAAAAACACCTCCCATAATTGAATCTTGGTTCAACTAAGGAAGGTGGAGCAGTTTTTTAGTTGCTGGCAGCCCATACAACTTCTTATTAGCACTATAAAATAGTTGAAAGTTTAAGGAGTCAGCTTCTGCGTCTTATTTCACTTAGCTGCCCTAATCATCGAAGGTCGTTCAACTACTTTTTAAAATATATCCCTTATATCAGTTCACTCACCCTCATACAAATAACAAGCTACCCTATGCCCCGAAGAAATCTCCAAAAACTCCGGTGTCTCCTCAGCACATTTATCCATTGCATAAGGACATCGATTACAAAAGGCACAGCCTTTAAACTCCTTCGTTCGAACTGGCTGTTCTCCTTTTAAGTCAGACATTTCCTCTTTTCTCATATAAGGGTCTGGCACCGAAGCAAACAGTCCTTTAGTGTATGGATGAAGAGGATTGCTAAAAAGCTCATCGGTGTCTGCTTCTTCTACTAAAGTACCAAGGTACATGACACCGATTCGGTCAGAGATATAGCGAATTACTCCGATATCGTGCGAAATGAAGAGCAGGCTCAGGTGCAGGTCCTGCTGCAATTCCATCAAGGTATTCAAGACCTTTGCCTGAATAGAAACATCTAGCGCAGATACTGGTTCGTCACAGACGATTAAGCGCGGCTTGATGACTAAGGCACTGGCAATTCCCAGTCTTTGGACCTGTCCGCCTGATAGCTCATGAGGAAATCTGAAGTAATGGTATTCAGACAAGCCGACTTTTTCCAAAACGTCAATGACTTGTTCTCGGCGTTCGGTTGCATTTGTTACGCCGTGTACTTTCAAAATATCCTCAAGAATACTGCCAATTCGCTGCCTTGGATTTAAAGCTGACAGGGTGTTCTGAAAGACCATCTGCAACTCTTTCCTCAATGGGAAAAATTCTTTGTCATTGAGGGTCCCTAGGTCTTTTCCCTGATAAATAATCGAACCGTTGCTGGGCTTTTCCAGTCCAACAATCATCCGTCCGGTGGTTGACTTGCCACAGCCGGATTCGCCTACCAGTCCATAGGTTTCGCCTTCTTTTATATGGAAGGATAAGTTATCCACTGCCAGCAGTTGTTCTTTCTTGCTGAAAAGGCCTGCCGTTTGTTTTCGTAACGGAAATGTTTTTTGGAGGTTTTTAATCTCTAATAACTGATTTGTCATCGTTACTCCTCCCCTACATCCGCAGCTTCAGCGTATTTCCAGCATTTTACAAAGTGATCTGGCTTGGCTTCGATCATCGGTGGTTGTTCTTGGAAGCAACGCTCGTCTGCATATTTACAGCGGGTGCAAAAATGGCAGCCCTTTGGAATCTCAGAAAGCGGCGGAACTGTTCCTGGTATTGTCGGCAGCGGTACACCTCGTTCGGTCGCCAGATGAGGGATACAGGAAATTAATCCTTCCGTATAGGGATGCAAGGGTGCTTCAAATAGTTGCTCCGTTTCAGCATCCTCAACAATTTGTCCGAGATACATGACTTTAATCCGATGACAAAGCTTGGAAACAACCCCCATATCGTGGGTAATAAAAAGTACCGACATGCCAAGAGTTTCATTTAAGTCTTTGATCAGCGAGAGAATCTGCTCTTGAATCGTTACATCCAAAGCTGTCGTTGGTTCGTCTGCAATCAGCAGCTTTGGTTCGCAGGCAAGGGCCATGGCAATCATGACTCTTTGCTGCATTCCGCCGGACAGCTCAAAGGGATAGTTCTTTAGACAGGCTGCCGGATCAGGAATTCCGGTCAGTTTTAACAGCTCCATACTGCGTTTTTTGGCTTCTGATTTTGATAGCTGTTTGTGCAGCATCAGCACTTCATTAAGCTGTTTTTCAACTGTATGCACCGGACTTAATGAGTTCAAGGGATCTTGGAAGATAATCGAAATCTCATTACCGCGAATATCTCTGATTTGGGAGAGTGACTGCTGCAGCAAATCATTGCCTTCAAAAAGAATCTCGCCTTCATAGCGGACCACTGCATCCTGATCCCGCAGCCGCAAAATCGATTGAGACATGACACTTTTCCCAGAACCAGATTCTCCAACGATCCCGATAATCTCGCCGGCATGAATCGTGAGGTCCACATCGTCTACGGCTGAAAGCCACTGCTTATGGATCGGGAACTTCACCTTGAGATGCTTGATTTCTAGTATTTTTTTCGCTTCTACAGCTGACTTATTCACTATTTTTTATTCCTCCCTTTTACTCTTGGATCAAGGTAATCTCTGATTCCATCACCCAAAAGATTCAGGCTTAATACACAAATAATCACTGCCAGTCCTGGAGCAAGCATGGTCCAAGGTGCTTGGGAGAAGACCAGCTTGCTATCCTGCAGCATATTTCCCCAGCTGGCTGCCGGTGCGGGTATTCCTGCTCCTAAGAAACTTAAGGAAGCTTCTGCAATAATCGCTTGAGCAAAAATGAAAGAAGCCTGAACCGTCAATGGAGAAATAACCCCTGGCAAAATTAGCTTCCATAGAATGTTAAAGCTGCTAAAGCCTTGGACTTTAGCGGTCTCAATATAGGGCTGTTCTTTAATCACCAGTGCGCTGGCTCGCACGGTACGAGCAACACTTGGTGTGTAGACGATGGTTAGTGCCCAGACCACGTTCCAGCTTGAGGTGCCGAAGGTTGTAATCAAAGAAATAGCCAATAAAATCCCCGGAATTGCAATCAGCGCATCACAGATTCGCATCAGGATATGATCCAACAGCTTAAAGTAGCTGGCATATACCCCGATGATCGTCCCAATCACACAGGAAAAAACTGCGACTGAGCCGCCTACCCACAGTGAGACTCTGGCTCCATACATCAAGCGGATCAAAATATCTCGGCCGAATTCATCTGTCCCAAATCGATGAGCAGCACTAGGAGCATTGAACCGTTCCGTCACTGCCATGGCATTCGGATCGCTCGTATTAATCATCGGAATGATCATCGCCGCAGCAAAGACGGCCACAAAACCAATCAGTCCAATGATGAGCGCTGGATTGGTGAGTAATTTCTCCCGGCGAAGCTGCTTTTGTTCCTTAACAATCGCCACACCTGCTTCGGACATACGTTTTCTAGTTAAATACACACCTTCACCTCCTACTTACGCCCTGGCCGAAGCCTTGGGTCAACAAATCCATACAACAAATCAACGAGCAGATTGACCAGTACATACAATAAGGTCACAAATAAAACGACCCCTTGAATCACAAAAACATCGCGGCGGTTGATGGCCGACATGGTGAGCATCCCTAGTCCCGGAATGTTAAACAATGTTTCCGTAACGATGGTTCCTGTTATTAGACTGCCAAAGGACTGGCCGATTGCTGTCAAGATGACCGGCGCCGCATTTTTCAGCCCATAGCTCAAAATGACCCGCCGTTCCTTCAGTCCCTTTGCCCGAGCCGTTTGAATGAAACTTTTATGTAGGACCTCTAATAAGGAGGATCGGATCATCCGGGTTAGATAGGCGGCTTGCACGATCCCTAATGATAATGCCGGAAGAAATAAGTAGTTTAAATGCTCACCAATTCCTGCCGAAAGATCAGCATAGCCAGCTACCGGAAACCAGCGATTGTATACGCTAAATGCCAGCATCAAAAACATACTTAATAAAAATCCTGGCAAAGCCGAACCGAGAAGCGACATCGATACTGCTACCACATCAATGGTCGTCCCTCGCTTATAAGCAGCCAACAGACCCAGAGGCATTGCAATAGTCACAGCAAAAATTTGAGCGAAAATCGCTAAGCTAAGGGTTGGGCCAAAATACTCGCCAATCGCCGCAAGCACCGATTGCCGCAAGAAAAAGGATTCCCCCCAATTGCCCTGCACAATACCACCCAACCAATCTGTATATTGAACAAGAAATGGCCGATCAAATCCCAGCTGAGCATTCATTTGACTGATCTGTTCAGGACTCGCTTCCAGACCTAAAATTGCCGTCGCTGGTCCGCCAGGTATCAGGTAAACGATTAGGAAGGTAATAATCGAAACAATAAATAAGACTGGAATCAATGACAGGATTCGTTTTACTATATAAGAAAGCATACTCTACTCCTAACTTTAAAAACGGTGAGCCGCTGCAGCAGCTCACCGCGTGGTTCGGTTATTTTGAGACCGTTGCATTCCAGAAGATTGGGAAACGCATATATTCATAGCCGTCAACATCATTGCTAACCGCATTTACTCCAGTGAAATGACCAAGGACGGTTGCGCCGCCATATTCATAGATGAATTCCTGTAAATCATCCCAAGCAACTTTCGCATCTTCTTGGGAATCAGCCATACGCATAGCTTTGATGCCTTCTGTTACTTCTGGTCGATCCATGCCAGCCCAAGTCTTGTCTAGTGCCGTTAATTGAATCGGCAGAACATTGTAGCTGTTGCTGGTGATAAACATGCTGAATTGGTTCGGATCCGCACGATGCTCCATGAAGGTACTGAAGTCATAGCTTTCCACTTCGGCATTAATGCCAACTTTTTTCAGCTGCTCTTGCACAACTAATGTGGCATTGTACATCTCTGGATAGTCCGGCGTTGTTACCAGTACTAACTTCTCATTGTTGTAGCCAGCTTTCTTCAGCAATTGTTTGGCCTTGTCAGGATCGTTTTGATTGTAGTATTCTTTGCCGGCTTCGCTTCCCCATTGGGCATCATCTGGATTAAACCAGCCTGGATTCACGTCATAAAGCTCTTTGTTTCCGTAGCTGGCAAGCAGAATATCATCCATATTCAGCGCGGCCAATACCGCTTGTCTCATATCCTCTTTTTCCATGATTCCCACAGTTGTATTCAGGAACAGATTCAAGGTTCCGCCTTTCGTAACATCAAGCTTCAAATTCGGCTCTTTAGATAACTCTTCATAATTATCCTGCGGAACCTCTTCTACGATGTCATACTGTCCATTTTTAGCACCAGCAATGCGAGTGGATGCATCGGTTACAATGTCAAAAACAAGCTTGTCAGTCGCTGCTGTCTTCTTACCAGCTAGACCGGTTGTTGCATTTTCACGGACTTGATAATCGTCAAATTTCTCCAATTCGATATATTGATCTTGTTTCCAGTCGGCTAATTTATACGGACCGGTTCCGATGTATTCACTGATGCCTTTTTCGTCCGCACCCTCAACGACTTCGGCAGGGTAGATCGCCGCAAACATAATTGGATTCGCAAGAACGGTAATGATATCAGATGCCGCTTCGTTGGCAGTCATCTTCACAGTGTAATCATCTACTTTTTCAAAGGTTGATCCACCGATTAAGGTGCTTGCTTTTTGTGAGTCCTTCACCCAACGATTCAAGGATGCCACCACATCATCAGCGGTCATTTCTTTCCCATTATGGAATTTGACCCCTTCCAACAATTTGATGGTGTACTCCTTGCCATCCTCACTTACTTCGTATGAATCAGCAAGGACTGGCTGCGGTTCAAAATTCCCATCCATCGCAAACAATGGTTCAAAAATATGGTAGCCAATTTGCGCGGTAATATTAGAATTGGCGATCTGAGCATCTAACGAAGGCGGATTCGCAGAAACAGCAATGCGCAGCTCTTCTTTTTTTGCAGACGCTGCATCTTTGCTGCCGTCGGTTTTATCCCCTCCGGAACCTCCACAGCCTGCTAATAATACAAGCATACATACTGGTGCAATTAAATATTTCAATACTGACTTTCTCAACATTCACATCTCCTCTGTTTTCTTTCATTCTTAGTAAAGCAGTAAAAAAATTGGTTGATTTCAAAAAAAGCGGACTAAAGCATCGTAGATTGATTCACAAGGAAAACTGCTTTTCCAGGTGCTTATTGGCACACGAAAAAAGCATCCCGAATCAACAGCATGCCTTCTCATCTATTCTCAATAAACGGTTCATGACCCAAAGTCCTTTAAAAAAGACTCGGTTTTCGAACACTCCAAAAAAGCCAGCCTTCTCGGAACGCCTCAAAAAAACAAGACATTAGAAAAAATGGGCACACTAATTCCCCGAGAACAGCGGTTTATTTATCTGATAGAATAGGATGAGAAAATGCTTTTTTACATACTGACTTAGAGCACGCTAAGGTTTCAGTGCTTGTTCAGTAATAACGAACCGTTTGATTGAAATCAACATTCAAAATCATTTTCTCACCCCATCTCTCCATGTATTTATCATCGTTTTTTAATAAAAATAAAACGCTTTCGACTACCCCAAAGATTAGCATTCATGCTCAGTAGTTGTCAAGAAGATATTGAATAATTGAGCGTTCAAAATAACACAAAAATAGACATATCATTTATTATGAGAATAGGAACTCGATACATTTTCTTTTGCGTTGATTTCTAAAAAAGTAAAATACAGGGACATACATAAAAAAACAGTTCCATTTCCACGGACAAAAAAAGCTCTAGCAGCTGCCTAAACGTAAACTCGTACTGTCCGCATTTCTTACTTCTTCCGATACCGCTCATAATAACTTTTCGCTTTTTCCTGATGAATCTGGAAAATAATTTGGTAAAAACGGGTTTCTGAGGTCGGTGTCTCACTTAGTTGCTGAAGCAAAGCCTTCAGCTTAGGCTGATAGATAGGAAAATCCAAATAGAGCTGCAACAAGTGCTCGCTGAATTTCATTTGAATCAGTAAATGCAGATTATCTGACTGCTGAATAAGCTGCTGATACTGCTCAAAGGACGCCTGAGCTGCTTCAATATCGTGAATGACCAATAAGCTCTGAATACGATTAAAATACAAATCCCCTACTTCTTCATAATAAACTTTTCCATCAAAGGATTGGTATTTCTCCAGCTCCTGCAAGATTCGTTGGTGTATTGCAGCAGCTTTCTTCTTCTCTTTTTCTGAGAAAGACAATAGCACCAGCTTACTCAGCTTGATTTCTTTCAAGGTCCACATCTTGGCATTTTCCAACTCAGCTACAATCTCGTTGAAGGGGTCTCTGGAAAATTGATAAAAATTGGGATTGGTTATCAGCACCAGCAGATAGGCCTGACTCGCTAAATAACGCAGCTCGATTGTTTGATGCTGCCGATATTCTTGGTAACTATCATAAAGCTCCTCGAATTTGCCAGACTTATACAGCTGATCAATTTTTTCTTCCAAAGCCTTCGCTTCATTCCGCTGTGATTGATTCCTAAAATACTCAAATTCCTGATAGGTAATCCCTAAATTTTTTAACAGCCCCTCAAACTTAGCAATTTCCACAGAATATTTACCTGCTTCAAAATCACTGTAGAAGGTTTTTGAAACGACTCCTGTATAGACTTCCTTTTGAGTAAATCCCTTTGCCTTTCGGATTTGTTTAATGATTTCACCGTACATAATTCTCTCCATTCCAAAATTCCTTTATACAGGAATTATAGCGGTAATTTGCCGAGAAGCCCATGCTATATTGTAAAAAACGAATGACTGGAGGAAAAAAATGAGTAAAACATATTTCAAATTAGTAGGATTAGCAATCGGATTAACGATGATTATCAGCCTGTTTTCAGTAACAAGCGTGATTTTAGAAATGGATACAAATGGTGTGATCTTGTCACAAATAGCGGCGTTCGCATTATCCGCCATCTGTTTACTTCTCTATATGGAGAAACAGGATTCTAGTCTGAAACAATTTGGTTTTAGAAAAGGAGCAGTGAACAACTACTTATTCGGCTTCATCCTAATGATTGTTGTCATTCAACCTGCAATCTTAGGTTTCGATCTTTCCCTGCCGTTTGCAACGATTTTCTTGATTATTCTTCAAATGATTTTAGTGGGGTTTGTGGAAGAGTCATTTTTTCGCGGAATCTTTTTCTATTTTTTGAAGGGTAAACATCCAAAGATTTATTTGCTGTTTTCCAGCACAGTTTTCGGATTTTTGCATATGGTTAGTGGGTTAAATCCTAACACAGCACCTATACTGGTAGCCTTGCAGGTCATTAATGCTTTATTATTAGGCGGTGTATTTTCACTGATGTATTATTCCACTGGCTCGCTTTATTTAGTCATTGGTTTTCATGCGGTATTCAACATCTTGGCATCGTTGTCTAAGGCAGGATCTTTAAACCAAAACATCTGGGCTGTTTCTCTTTTATCTGTTTGCTATGTGGTATTTTTGATTATTTATCCTAAGTATCAGTTGCTAGGAAAAACTGCTAGTTAGACTGAGGCATTGAAAAAGGCCGAGAAGTTGACCCCATTAGATCAACTTTTCCGGCCTTGTATTCGTTGTTTTTTATCTTTACTTCATCATTGCCTGGTACAACTCAATGATTTCATCTAAGGTGGCATCTCGAGGATTGCCTGGAGAACAAACATCTCGATACGCATCTTCAGCAATCTTAGGAATATCCTCTTCTTTTACACCCAATTCTTTTAAGCTTTGAGGAATACCCACGTCAATTCCTAATTGCTTAACAGCCTGCACTGCAGCATCTCTAACATCTCTAAGAGACATTTCTTTAGCTCCATTAACATTCATTTGTACTGCTATATCTCGATATTTTTCACCAGTATATTCTTTGTTAAATTCCATAATTGATGGTAGTAAAGTTGCACAGGCCACTCCATGTGGTGCATTATACCAAGCACTTAGTGGATGAGCCATACCATGAACCAAGCCTAAGCCTACATTAGAGAATCCCATTCCTGCAATATACTGTCCTAAAGCCATCTCCTCACGAGCAGACTGTTCTCCGGCAACTGAAGCTCTTAATGATCGGCTGATAATTTCAATTGCTTTGATATGAACCATGTCCGTCATTTCCCAAGCTCCTTTAGTGATGTACCCCTCAATGGCATGGGTCAAAGCGTCCATTCCAGTTGAAGCACATAATCCTTTAGGCATGCCCATCATCATGTCACTGTCTACGAAGGCAACAACGGGAATATCATGGGGATCCACGCATACAAATTTACGAGAATTATTTTCATCCGTAATTACATAATTGATCGTCACTTCTGCGGCAGTCCCTGAAGTTGTCGGAACTGCTAAAATTGGCAAAGCAGGCTGTTTAGTTTCAGCTGTTCCTTCTAAACTTAACACATCTTCAAACTCTGGATTTTCCACAATGATTCCGATGGCTTTTGCAGTATCAATTGGCGAGCCGCCGCCAATAGCAATAATGTAATCCGCGTTCGCCTTTTTACATGCAGCTACTCCATTTTGCACATCTCGTATTGTTGGATTAGGAACAATCCCATCATAGACTTCATAGGCCAACTCAGCCTCATTAAGCAGGTTGATAACACGAGTAGCTACTTCAAATTTAATTAAGTCTTTATCCGTCACTACTAGAGCTTTTTTAAAGCCTCTTTTTTTTGCCTCGGCAGGAATTTCATTGATCGCACCTTTCCCAAAATAAGAGGTTTCATTTAGAATCATTCGATTGATTGTCATATCATTTCTCCTTAATTTTTTTGGAACAGAATTCACATTCAGTTTTCCCGACTTATTCTCTCAATAATTAGTACAATATTCTTTTAGCAGCTCATCGGCTTCTTTCTTTCTTTTGAAGAAAACTTTTTCAGCTTGGATATTCGTTTCTATCCGCACACAGTATCGATGGTCTACACTGCTAACAGTCATTTTCTGGATACTTTTCACTGGAATCAATTTGAATTGACCATCTATTAAATCAAATAAAAGAAAATTTTCTGTGCCAACGACTTGTCCTCTGTTGGCGACAAATCTACGGTTATTTTTGATTTCCGTAATTAGTTTTTTATCTAGCTTTTCGATATCACTAAACTTATCAATATCAAAGTATTGCTTGATCGTATCTACAAGAACATTGTCTTTTGATGATTTCTTCTTTCTTCTTAAAAATAAAAATCCTAGAAAAACAGCTAGGTAAAGAACTGCTAACAACTGAATATCAGATACTTTGAAGTTTTTTTCTAGAAATAATCCATTAATCAGATACATCAGCAAAATCATTGAAGCACCCTTCAAAAAAAATTGTAGCTGGTTCAATGTTTTATCCAACGTAACTTTACGCAATAAAATTCCTTGGCCTCCCATTTTAATTCCTCCCACACTTAACCTCGAAAAATTCATGAATTTCCTTTTCATAGCGTAGATTTTTCATAACAGAAATAAATCCGTGCTCTTTCGTAAGTTCGTATAATCGTGTTACAGCCTTGATATGACTTTTTTTGTCCTTTGGAGCAATGACGATGATCAGACTGATGAAAATTCCTTCCGCAAATTTAACGGGTTCGTCTAACTTCAATAGAGACATTCCAATTTTATAGACGCCATCTTCGGGACCTGCATGGGGAATTGCCACATCAGGAGCAATGACTGAATACGGATATTCCGGATCATGATGTTCTATCACTTTTTTAATATAATCAGGAGAAACATAACCTTCTTTTATCAATGGTCTTCCTGCAATTCGGATCGCTTCTTCTACCGACTTCACCTTTCGATAGATCTGAATATGAGAGATTGGCAATAAATCAACCAGTGAAGGATCTCTTTTTTGATAAGCTTTCACCTCTAAATTCATTTCAGAAGAAAGAACGCAATTTTGCAGCTCTTTAATCAGCTGTTCTTCGTCTACTACATTCGTATTTTTCTTGACGATGCTAATGACATTTTTGATTAGTTCTTTGTTCTCTGAACCAATTCTGGATCGATCAAAGTTCACTCTTCGACGGACTTCATTCTTTATTTGAAGTTTATCCTCATCTGTGAGTAAATGATTAACGATAAATAATTCTTTCGTTGTATTTACTGGAACGGTAGAAAATACAATATCAATCGAATCTACATCCTCTTGATAAAATTCTTTTAATGACATATTTTGAATGAACTCGATATCTTCAAAGAGCAGCTTCAACTCGCCCAATAACAATTTTGAAACCGATACCCCGTGCTGGCAAATAACAACTGCACGTTTTCTTTTATTCCTACTATCTAATTCTTCATTAATAAAACTAAGAAGAATAATGGATATGTAGATTAACTCGCCTTCAGGAAAAGAAATATCCAAATAGGCTTCAATCATTCCAATAGATTGCTTAACCAAAGGATGAATAAATTCATAGTTTTCGATACTGTCTAAAGACAGCATTTCATTGTCTGGCAATCCAAACTTGATACGATAATAAGCTGGAATAAGATGCTGATACAACGCTTCTTCTAAATGAGCTTTGTTTTTAATATCCGTGATACCTAAGATTTCAAAGTTGCTGATAAAAGCCCTTATTTTTTCTAACAGCTCTAGGTCTTTATAGGAAGAACGAATTTTGATTAAGCTCGTGCTTAGTAACTGAATAGAGATAAAATGGACTTCAATCCAAGAATTTTTTTCTCTAAAAAAGGGCTTTAAGGCAGTATAAACTTTAGAATAGAAATCCTTTTCTACCATTTGAACATAGCTGCCAAATTCACCTTCTTTGATCATATTTTCCTGTTGAGATCGTGTAGAGCACATGTAGCTAATTAAATAGAGATCCTGCAGTTTTAATTCTGTGAATTCTAAGCCCAATTCGTGCTCTAAGTGATGGATTCTTTCTTTAATCTCTTCTAATACAGATGTTTTAACGCCAATAACTGTTAAATAATTTTCTAAACTATCTTTGGTTTTTTCGATTTCTCTAATCATCTTGATCCCTAGGCGACGAATCTCTACTTCATTTCCTTTTAGAAAGAAACCTTTTTTTCTTGAGAAATCTAGCTCGATTCCCAATGGGGTCAGATACTCTGCCTGCAGCCTTTTCTTATCTTTAAGGATTGTATTTTTACTAACGAACATCTTTTCAGCTAAGGTCTGTAACGTTTCTTCTTGGTTTAATAAGATAATCATGTAAAGGAGGCTGCTTCTTTCTTTATCAGAAAAATGGATTGTTGGGGATACTTTAGCCACGTAGCTTTTGATCTTTTTTACGTCTCCAGTGAGTGTGAAAAAGATTCCTTCTTTTTTTATCTTTCCTAAAGAACTCATTTCAAGGTCCCCATTGATTTTCCTTATCCGGTAATCAATTTTTCCTTTTGACAAGTTAAATTTTGTTTCTAAAGAAGTTGAAGAGATGCTATTACTTAAAAGAATCGTCTTCAGCAACTGTATCTCCAACATATCCATGATTACTTCCTCCTTGGACCATTGCTTATAAACGGATCAACATATCGCTTGTTCCACGCTTAAAATAATCATTTAAAACCTCCCTCAATAAGTAAGGGGAGCGTGGAATTGCATCAATGGTATCTCCTGCAATATGTGATGTGATGATTAAGTTATCTAACTTCAATAAAGGATCCTCTGCTTGAATCGGTTCTTCCCAAACAACATCTGTTGCTGCACCTGCTATTTGGTGAGCTTCTAACACTTCAATGAAATCAGCCTTGTTAACAATATCTGGTCGTGCAGTGTTGATTAAATATGCAGAGGGTTTCATCTTCATAAGCAATTCTTTATTGATCATATTTGTAGTTTCCGGTGTAACTCTCACATGAAGCGAAAGAATATCGGCTTGTTCAAAAAGTTCATCCAATTCCATAAATTCAATGGCTAAGTTTTCAGCCTTAATTTTCTCTCGATCAACAAATGGATCATAAGCCATAACTTTGACCCCTAAATTGTTCAATCGTCTGACTACTAATTTCCCAATATAACCCAGTCCAACTAATCCTACAGTTAAATTAGCTAGTGTTGTTTTATAGGGATCGTTTGGGAACTGTTTTGGCCACTTTCCTTGCATAACTTGCTGGTGAGAAAAAGCAATGTTTCGTGTTAATGCATAGATCAGCCCTATCGTGAAATCAGCAACCGGCTCTGCATTTCGAATGACATGAATTAGAGGAATCTTTCTCTTTTTCACCTCTTCTAAAGCTATATGCTCTAATCCACCTCGGCAAGTCCCGATTACTTTCAAGTTAGGTGCAGCTTCTAACATCGCTTTTGATATTGGAGCAATATGAACTAAAAGATAATCTGCATCCGCTAAGTCCGCTAAAATCCCCTCAGGTATAGCAACATTTTCTGGTCCATTTTGTTCAATTAATTTAATTTTTTCTTGGAACTGTTCTTTATTCAGTTCACTGTACCATTTATATTTTTTTACCTCAATTGGTTTTTCAATAGCTAATTCAAGCGCTGCTTTTTCCAATACATCGGCTGATACTAATCCGTCCCCTACTACGATAACTTTTGACATAGCTATGCAGCAGCCCCTTCCTCATTAATCAACCCAGCTTCTTCCTCCAATTTTGCCATTTTCTCTAAATAAGCATGAATTGATTCTTTTTTCATTCGTACAACAACGTATAAGATGATGTAGACAACAACAGATAATCCGATCCATAACGGGTTTTGGGTCATAAATATCAGGAATAATATTCCCATAATATGATTGGTCATTACCGCAAAACTACAGATCATCATTGCTCCCTCAGGCAAATTCACACCTACTTCTGTTGCAACTGCTGTAAAGATCGGGGCAACTGCTGTAATTATATATAATCCGCCTGCACACCAAAGTGCACCGCTAATCAATGACTTAAAGATATTTCCATTAGAGATACAGATAATTAATTCTATCATGTAAGGGATTGCAATTAAGTCCACCATTGGCAGTGTTTGATTCCCTGGTAAGAAAATGGCCATAAGCAATACAATTGGGATAAGCAGCATACCGGTTAATATTGTTGCTGTTTCTCCGTAACCCGCAGCGTCATTAATAGCTAAATACCAAACACGATCTTTTCCACCAGATTTTGCTGTCCGTTTGGAAGCATCTGTGATTGTTGTAAACGCAGAAGCAAAAATTCCAGCGATTTTCGGAAAGATCGCCATGATAGCAGAAGTTGCAATTCCGATAATCATGATGTCTCCCCAGCCGGTTAATGTATCCAGACGCATGAAGTTCCCTGCTAAGCCTAAAGCCAGACCCAAAATGAAACCTAAAGAAGTTGGTTCTCCCAGAAAACCTAATTTGTCTTGCAGCGTTTCAGGATTCCAGCGAACTTTATTCGCTCCCAATTTGGTCAAAATAAAGTCCATAACCATTGCTAAAGGAACGGAACAAATATGATGAGGTGCAGTCATCGTACAGCGAGGATACCCATAATAAGTTGACCATCTTTTTGCAACAATTTCGGAAAATACTAAACAATAAAGATTAGATAGGACCATTAAGCCAATTGACAGCCATAAATTCTTTGTTGAAATAAAGAGCATAGACCCCCACAACATGAAGGAGTAATTGTTCCATAGATCAGACGGCATAAAAATGTCTGTAAATTTAACAACGAATAGAACTGCCTGCAAGACCAGGCCTAGAGCTAAAAAGATCATCCCTACTTGCGTCGAGTAAGCAACCACACTTGTTGCCTGCCAACCTGTGTCCAGTATGCGTAAATTTACTCCTGTTTCTTCTACCATCCGATTGATAGCCGGTGTAACAATTGGTGTATACGCACCAATGATCATATTAAAACCGGTAAGACCAATCCCTGCGTTCAAAGCAGCATTAAATGCTTTTTTTGGTTTTACCTTCATAATTAAAGCAATAAAGAAAATGATAACTGGCACAACAATCGCTGCACCAAAAGCATCCATTATATTAGACAAAACATCTAACATTGCACTTCCCCCTTTCCGCGTTCCATCCTAATCAACCAATTTTTCTGCTGTTTCTTTTAGTTCCTCGAAGAATTCATCTTCCCCCATGCCAGATAATAATCCTACTGCATTGATTGTAGGAATATCATATTTCCCTTTTAAGGGGCTTGTATGAACAATGAGATCCCAGTTTCCTGAAGCCATTTCTCCATCAACTCCACCAGGATTCACTTCAACTGTCTTTGCCTTAATCCCCATATCATCCAAAAAATCTTTTACTTTGCCTGCTACCATCGAACTTGTTACAGTTCCTGAGCCACATACTGAAATCACATTTAATCTTTTCGCCATTCTAGTTCCTCCTAATTTTTTCGATCTTCTAAAATTCCCGCTTTCGGGGTTACACCAAATTGATCTGAAAGTGCCCACAACTGTTCACTGGAAATCTTTTGCTTAAAGCCTCCTGGAACGGACACTACACGCATATAAATGTCAGCTGCCTTTTCAACTGTTTCTACTAAACCAAAAGCATCGTCCATTGATTGTCCTGCCCCCATAATGCCATGATGCGGCCAGATAACTACGCGAGAATCGCGCATTTTCTCAGCGGATGCCAATCCTAGTTCAACAGTTCCTGCTACCATCCAAGGTAATACCGATACACCATCAGGGAAAACAACTAAACATTCAGTGATCATTTCCCATAACGATCGAGTAAATTTCTTTTCATCCAATTCGTGAACAAAAGTCATCGCTGAAATAGCAATCGAATGACAATGTAAAATTACGCGATGATCTGGATCCTGTGCCAGACGTACAGCATGACATTTTAGATGGGAAGCCAACTCACTAGTTGGTACGCCGCCATCTTCTAATCCCCACAAAACATGGTATTTTTTCCCATCATCAGAAATTTTTACAATAGCCAAATTCTTTGCAGGATTCTTACAAATATTTTTGAAATAGCTTCCTGAAGCAGATACTAAGAAAATTTTTCCTGCCAGCTCCTTTACTTCGAAGTCTAAGTCTGCTTCATTAATACTTCTTCCCAAATCTAAATACAGGCGGACTTCCTCTGTATCTAGCATATAACTGATATTACCACCGTTACGTTCATCCCAGCCATTGCGCCATAAATTTTTTGTCACTTCACACATTTCATTAATAAAAGGTGATTCATAAATATCATGGATAATCATTATTTGTCCTTCTTTCTATTCAAAAAAGTTTGTCACTATTTCCAATATTTTTTCTTTGTTTATCTCGCTTTCTAGAGCATCCATTACTTCAATGTTCGAAAACATCGCCATCAAGGTTTGCAAAAGCTGTAACTGATCTTCCCCTTTGTTAAACCCTAAAAAGAATGCATATTTAGCTTGGATATATTCCTCAGTAGTTCCCATTTGACCAAAAGAAACTTCTTGTTGCAGTTTAACAATGTAAATAAAAGGTTCCTTAATATGTGTTGGGTCTGTATGAGGAATCGCCACTGCAAAGGTTGGTGTTTCCAATCCAGTTGGATACTCCTTTTCACGTTCTTTAATCGCATTTGGGTAACTATCCTGAATGAAGTTCAACTGACTTAATTTCTGCGAAACAAAATCAACTAATCCTGAAAAATCAGTATCTTTTTCGTAAATATCTACCAGATTGAGATGAAACATTTTCTTAGTAATAATCATTAACGAGCCTCCTTTCCTTTTGTTTATGCTGTTAGCTTACCATCAGGAAAAGAACTTAAGTATACGCTTTCATCACAAAAAAATCTTTCGCTTCAAAAAAAAGTGTGATGTTCTCTTATTTCGTTTGTTGCTCTGACTGTAAAACATTTCCTAGCAATAAGCACAAAGAGGGAAGCTGCCTACACAGCTCCCCAAAGATAGTATCTTTTAAGAAAGTACTTAGATTTCATTACTAGAAAGACTCACTTAAGTGAGAGTTTCGTCTCTTTAATCGACAACTTCAATTCCCGTAACCTTCGAAAAGATCGCTGGATATACCTCTAATATAAGTCCTTTATACGTACCTTTCCAACAATAGCCTTCTACAAATCCCCTATCTCCATTTAATTGGGATTCAACTAAATACGTATAAAATTTTCTGGAAAACCTATCTTTTACGTAAGTATTTGACCTTTTGGAAATTTTAATGAGAGATAGTTTTTAGATTATTCTGACTACATTTGTACAATGTTAGTGAATGTAAATCTCTTTAAGCTTTACTCTTCTGCTTTCCCCTTTCGTCGAAGCAGAATCAGCCGAACCAGGATCATTCCTAGCATCACACTCGCTGTGATAATTGCCGCAAGCAGTACCTTTCGATCTACTTGAGTATTGTTGACTGCCTTGATCTTGTCCTTTTCTTCTGGCACATAGGCGGTGCGAATCCCTCGTACCAATAGGCGGTGCGAATTAACGCCATACGGTGTACACGTCACGATCGTACAGTGGTCCTCTCCAGCAACAGGTCGCAAAGCCTCGGTCTCTTCTGGCAGTACAACCTTGATTTGATCGACCTTGTAAGCCAGCGTCTGATCTAAGACAGTCAAATAAAACAGATCCCCTTGTTTCATTTCAGTCAAGTCTGTTAACAGCTTGCCGGAAGTCAGTCCCGTATGGCCGGTCAACACA
>NZ_BJCC01000006.1 GCF_004309355.1 Enterococcus florum
GAGAGGCTTCCAGCCGAAGAGCAAACCACCCGTTTTCACGGGTGGTTATGATTTGTATGTTTTGAAAAGAGGCTGACCTAAAAGCTTCTTTAAAGAAAAATTAGCAAAATTAAGCTGAACGAAAGAGATACTGAAAATGATTTTTTGCGATTTTTACGAGTTCATTGAAGAAGTCCCTACAATTTTCTAGAAGATATCCGTGAGGGGTATCCTTACACTTTCGCGAGAAAAATTACGCCACTTAGCCTGATGCTTCAAATGTTTTCGCAAAAGGGAACTACGCAATTTTCGGAACTGTTTAATTTCTACACAGCTTAAAATAAACCGTTTGATATTTCAACAGTTGCTTTTTGCAACCGACGAATGAAATTTAATCCTGAGGTACTTCATTTAATGATGGGTGATTATTTGTCAATGGTCTATGAAAACTACGACGATAATCTGGCGAAATTGAACGCTTATAGTGCCAAAGCGATTGATGGATCGGTTATTATTCTGTCTTCAACAGAATAAAATGATAAAGGTTATGGCAAAAATAAGCCTAATCAAAGCATTAGTCCAGTGATGGCAAAAATTCCATTTCTGTATGATTGTATCAATAAGATTGTGTTGGACACCTGTATTAAACCGTATAAATTTAGTGAGCATGAATGCGCTTCGCGCCAAACTGATGAATACTACCTATTCCCTGCGTTTTGTAAAAATCCCTTTAGTCAAGGGCAGTACTGGTGACACTTACGATGAGTTGCTTTTGATAAATTTAACGCCGGAAGAATTTTCATTGGATGGGTTAAAGGAAATCTATCGTTTGAGAAGGGAAATTGAAACGGCCTATAATATCTTGAAAAATCGCATGAAGTTTGGAAGAATTCAGTGGCATACGTGAGCGCTTGATTCGACAAGGTATTTACTGTTGTGTCTAGTTATACAATTTAATTATGCTCTACATCATCGAAATAAATGAAGCAGAGCAAATACTCTAAGAACAAAATAAATACGAAATGAGGTGAAACATCGGTCTCTCTATTGGCATTGTAAAAACGTATTTTATTCAATCGGTTATTCAAAAGATCCAGAAAAACGACAAGAATATGTGGCACAAATGGAAGATTTAATTAAACATCACCTTGTCCCTGTTCGTCCAAAACGAACTGCTAAAAGATAGCATAGCGTAAATAAATCAAGCCGATCGTACCGTTGTACCTATTAAAAATAGGTAGAATGAGATGGCTTATTTAGTCATGGCTTTTGCATGTAAAATACAAAGCAGTAGATCAGATTGAAGAAAAATTTCTTAATCCGATCTACTGCTTATTTGTCAATATACTTAAGTTAATGACATTGCGTTCACACGGGTGATTTTGATTGTCTTGGATACCGTAGTGATAAAAATTGATTTTACGATGATTTTTAACTATTCTCGAAATTTAACATAAAGTAGGACAAGATTTACGTTGAATTCCTATTCTTTCCTCACAGAGAGTATCGGAATGAAAAATGATAATAAAATTGATTGCAGAATTGGGCTCTTTTAGTAAAGATTTTTTTTAATTGTATAAGTAGAATTGGTTTTAGATAATGAACAGCTGGAATTGATGCGCTTACAAAAAATAGGAGGAGTGATAACATGGGACAACCGTCAGTTTTTCCAACAGGTACGACAATTTATAAACCCGAAGAATGTTGGAACGGATACACACTTTATAACGCACATAATTTAGGTGCAATGTTAGTTGATATGAATGGAAAGATTGTAAGACACTGGCAGAATTTTCAGGGGTTTCCGAACAAAATCTTACCAAATGGAGACATTATGGGACACTTTGGTAATCGTAGTGGAAAGTTCGGTTTTCAAGATGGACTTCAATTAGTTCAAGTAGATTGGGAAGGCAACGTAGTATGGAAATTTGATAAAGGAGAATATATTGAAGATCCAGGAGAAACCCCTCAATGGATGGCGAGGTGTCACCACGATTATCAAAGAGAAGGAAACCCAGTCGGCTACTACACGCCGGAGTTAAATGCTAAAACTGATTCAGGCAATACATTGATACTAAGTCACAAAAATGTAGTTAACTCTAAAATTAGTGAAAAAACATTACTTGATGATTGTATTTATGAAGTTGATTGGACGGGAAAAATTATTTGGGAATGGTATTGTCACGAGCATTTTGATGAGCTCGGTTTTACTGAGCAAATGAAAACCGTCTTATTCCGTGATCCTAATATGATGTCGATTGGTGAAGGTATGGGTGATTGGGTTCATATTAATTGTATGTCAATGTTAGGACCTAATAAATGGTATGAAGCTGGGGATAGCCGCTTTCATCCAGATAATATTATTTGTGACTGTCGAGAAGCTAATATATTATTTATCATTGACAAAAAAACAGGAGAATTATGTTGGAAACTTGGTCCGGATTATTCAGATCCTGAACTATCTCATATTGGTGCTATTATCGGCCAACATCACACCCATATGATTCCTAAAGGACTACCAGGAGAAGGGAATATATTAGTTTTCGATAATGGTGGATGGGCTGGTTATGGATTTCCAAACGAACAATCAACTTTTGGTGAAAAAAGTGCGCGCCGTGATTACTCTCGTGTTCTAGAAATTAATCCTATTACACTGGATTTAGAATGGCAATATACGAAATGTACTTTTGGGGTTCCATATCCTGTTGGAAGTCATCATTTTTATAGTGAATTAGTAAGCTCTGCTCAACGGTTGGAAAATGGAAATACATTGATATGCGAGGGAACGGAGGGTAGATTCTTAGAAGTAACAAAAAATCATGAGGTAGTTTGGGAGTTTGTTAATCCCTATATTGGTCCAGGGAATGTTTATCGAGCTTATAGGATTCCATACGAATGGATACCAACTGAAAAACCCGAAGAAGTACCCGTACTTCCTATCGACAATACAGAATTACGTTTAGATGGTGCAGCACCAAAAAAAATGGAAAATGTATTTATTATCAATGGAACCTTTGAGCAACCCACAGCTCCAAAAGCGACAAGTTTAATGGAAGCACAAAAAATAAATGCACTCAAATTACCCAAATTATTTGCTATTGATTCAAAAAGAATTAAAGAGATTACTTCAGATAAGGTTGACTTACTTAAGTTGAATGCGAGTAAAGCGGTTATCGTTTTTGGCGCATTAAGATGTGAAAACAGTAGGGTGTTTTACCAGAAAATTTCGGGTAGTAATAAAGTAAGAGAAGAAGAACCAGTATATTGGGTCGATGTTGATAAATATCCAAAGTTTGCTGATGAGTATGAAATATCAGTAACACCTACAACAAAAATTGTAGAAAAAAACGAGGTGGTAAAAACTTTTGTAGGCGTTTCCAGTGCAGATTTTCTTTAGTAAAAGGTAAGTGTCATTTAAGGAGGAATAAAAATGGAAACTGAGGAAAAAGAAGTCCTTTTGGTTAGATCTGAGAAAAAAAAGATTAGTATCTCAAGTATTATTGATATATTTGCGGTTTTTGTAATGTTCATATTTTGGATCCTTCCTCCGATAAGTACTATTACTCCAATAGGCATGCGTGTATTGGGTGCTTTTTTAGGGATGGTGATATTGTGGGCGAAAGGAAACATTTTATGGCCTAGTATCATGGGGCTAGTCATGATAGCTTTATCTGGTTATGCAGGAGAGGGTAGTGCGGGATTTGGTGCTGTTTTTAAAGATGCTTTTGGAAATGAAACGGTCATACTTGTTATTATGGCAACCATTCTATTTGGAGGCATGACAGAATCTGGTGTTACAAAGCATATCGCAAACTGGATTTTGACACGGAAAATGATAACAGGAAGACCTTATGTTTTCATTGCCTTTGTATTTTTAGCAGGATGGATACTATGTCTTTTAGTTGGGGGGGCAGTTCCAGCATTAATCATGATGTGGCCTATTGCCATTCGACTTATCGAATCTCTTAATATAAAAAAGGAAGATAGGATTTGGTCATTTTTCTTTATCGGAATGTTTGCTACAATTACTCTCGGAATGCCGTTATTACCCTTTAGAGGGGCGGTATTAGCTGTAGTGGGAGCTTATGAAGGCATGACTGGTTTATCCGTGGATTATTTGCCATTTATGCTTTTGAACTTTATTATTACATCACTATTCATTTTTCTATACATCATTGTTTTAAAATTTATTATTAAACCAGATGTTTCAAAAATGAAAGATGTAGATGCTGAAAAAATGAAAAAAGAAAATGAACTTGAGCCAATGAACATTGCACAGAAGATTTATCTGTTCATGGTCCCGACATATGTCATTATGTTGCTTCTCCCAAGTGTTCTACCCGAAACTATTCCAGGGGTCAAGTTACTTTCAACACTAGGTACTCTAGGAGTTACATCTCTATGGATCGTTGCCTTCTTGATTGTGAAATATCAGAGTAGAGAATTACTGAATTTTAAAGAAGCAGCCTATAAACATTTTGCGTGGGGGATCTATTTTATGATCGCCGCAGCTGTATATGCCGGTAACACACTCTCAAATGATGTAACTGGTATTAAAGGATTTTTAATTCAAATACTTGATCCTATTCTAGGTGGGCGATCGGAGTTTGTTTTCGTTGCCATACTATTTTTAGCTGCATTAATCCTAACATCTTTCGCGAACAATGCTGCGATGGGGATTGTACTTCTTCCTGTCGCAATCGCTTTTTGCGAACAAAAAGGAATTGCGCCAACGCCAGTTATCATGTGCTTGACGATGTTAGTATTTATGGCAATGTTAACACCAGCTGCCTCTCCTCATGCGAGTATGATGTTTGGACATAAGGATATCTATGATTCAAAAGATATCATGAAATTAGGTTTTCCGATTGTCTTTTCAGTTTGGTTGTTATATCTTTTTGTTGGCTATCCGTTAGCAAAAATTCTATTTTAAAAATGTAACTACAAGAATTACCACTAACCAATTTTTATTGAAATCTGGTTAGTGGTTTTTAGATGTGTTTCAAGAAAATACAGGAATGCATATTTAAAGGCATTATTACCCATTTATTTAAGTATTCCATACTCTTGATCTGAAAAGAAATGGTAGACATTTTAGAATTTACTCATGCTAATAACATAAATAGAATATTAAATTATGTTCTCAAAAAGAAAGAGGGGAAATCTTGAAGGAAAGATATAAATATTTCAATCAGTATTGAGCAAAACTTCCAATGATTCGCTGAAATAAAGTCTTTAAAATGAAAGTCAAATAGAACAGAAAGAAGGAATAATCATGAAACTAGGAATCGTTAGTGCTATTTTTGATCAAAGTAATTTCGAAGAGATGATTGATATCGTAGCAGAAAACGGTCTTGATTGTGTTGAAGTTGCTTGTTGGCCGGCAGGAAAAGCAGAAAGGCGATATGCGGGTGTATCCCATATTGATACTAAAAATTTGACCCAAGAAAAAGCGGAAGAAATCTTAACTTACTGTAAACAAAAAAATGTGGAGTTGTCGGCTTTGGCTTATTATCCTAATCCGTTGGATGAAAATTTAGCTAAGCGGCAAGAAGTGATTGATCATTTATACACTTTGATTGATGCAGCGAGCTTAATGAATATCAATTTAGTGACAACATTTGTCGGACGTATGCCAAGTAAATCAGTTTCTGAAAATATTCAGGAAGCGGCTAATGTTTGGAACCCAATTGTAAAATATGCTGAAGAGAAAGAAGTGAAAATCGCGATTGAAAATTGTCCGATGCTCTTCACTGAAGATGAATGGCCAGGTGGACAAAATATCATGACCTCGCCAAGTAATTGGCGCAAAGTCTTTGAAGTGATCGACAGCGACTATTTTGGGATCAATTATGATCCATCACACTTCATTTGGCAGCGGATTGATTATATAAGCCCATTGTACGAGTTCAAAGACAAGATTTTCCATGTTCATTACAAAGATATCAAGGTTTCTGCAGAAAAATTGGCTGATGTTGGTGTCATGGCAACCCCACTAGAATATATGAGTCCGAAGCTGCCTGGTTTAGGCGATGTTGATTGGGGAAAATACGTATCGGCATTAACTGATATTGGTTATGAAGGCTATACCTGTATTGAAGTGGAAGATAAGGCTTTTGAGAAAACTTATGAAGATGTGAAGAAATCTGTGGCATTAAGTACGAAATATTTAAGAAACTTCGTTATTTAGAAAATTTATATGAAGAGAACGAGGAGATTCGTTCTCTTCATTTTTAGGTGTTAGGTCTTTTTAATTTGAGGAGGAAAAATAATGATAAAACAAATGATCGGTATTGATATAGGTGGAACGGCGATCAAGTTAGCTCTGATTGATGTCTATGGAGAGATTCACAAGAAATGGCAGATCCCCACTAATATCTCGGATAATGGTAGAAAGATTCCAACCGACATCATCAGCAGTATTCAACATACAATCCTTGATCAAAAGCATCAGGAATCGGAGATCATCGGTGTTGGCATCGGTGTTCCGGGTCCTATTTCACCAGACGGACAGACCGTTGTTCGTGCGGTCAATTTAGGGTGGGAAGATATGCCACTAAAATCCGCTATTGAAAAAGAGTTGGATATTCCTGTCGTACTTTTGAACGATGCCAATGCGGCGGCCTTAGGAGAAATGTGGAAGGGGGCAGCTAGAGGAAAAGCCAGTCTAGTTTTTATCACTTTAGGAACTGGTGTGGGAGGCGGAATCATTATTGATGGGAAGGTCATCAACGGTGTCCATTCTTCTGGCGGTGAGATTGGACATATTCCGGTTTATTCGGAAGAAAAGCGCGTGTGCGGCTGCGGCAATATTAATTGCTTAGAAACATTTGCTTCAGCTAATGGGTTTGTTAAAACGATGAAAATGTTGTTGCCAGATAAGACGACCAAATTTACCGCAGTTGATATTTTTGATTGGGCTAAAGCTGATGATTCCAAAGCTAAAGAGGCTTTAGCAATAACGGTGACTTATTTAGGTAAGGCGATTGCAGGTATCATGAATACGGTCGATGCCGAAGAAGTAGTTATTGGAGGCGGCTTGTCTGGAGCGGGAACTGCGCTATTAAAGCCGTTAAAAGAACAAATTGATCGTTCTATTTTTCCGGCGATTCGCGGAAATTATAAATTAAGCAGGGCACAGTTGGGAAATGATGCTGGGATTTATGGTGCTGTTTATTCCTATTTATCAAGTGACGATAGTTTAACCTTCGAAGAGACGACCGGCATAAATGCCTGATTTTGTCCTAAACCAATTGTTGGTAAAGACAAATAAGGAGCTTCGATATTGTTAGGACAAAATTAATGGGTTAAATTTTGATCTGAAACTTCTAATTTCTGAAGATAAAAAAAAAGAAGTGAGATTTTGCTGTATTTTTGAGTAAAATTAAAATGGAGTGCGCTTCCAAAAAAGCTTAAATTATGAGTATAGCAAATAACAAAAAAGGAGGACATTCAAATGTTCGATAATTTTTTAATTCGAAAAGATAGTTTGAAAAACGATGTTGATAAAGAGGGCAATGTCGTAGGATTTCAATTTGCGGCAAGAAACGCTAACTACCGGGGAGTATTTTTATCCCTTCATAATGGCTACTATATCAAGATTGATGACACCGAATATCCGAAAGAATTACAAACCTTTGAAATCAATGGAAAAGAACCTCGTGATTTTGAAGAAATCAAAACAGCCGTATGGGAGCATTGGGATTATGACGATGAAGGAATCGTCCATGTGAAAAAGCCAGGGGGATTAGCCCCGGGGAAACATACTTTAGCCTTCCAACAATCGGTTCTGGCAGCATACGGATACATGCCAACAGATGAGGAGTGGGTAAAAAACCCTCCAGTTCCCGGTTCAGGTGCTGGATCAGATAAGACACGCAACATCGTAAAATACGATTTGGAATTGCAAGCATAGAAGGGAGCAATTAGTAATGGGAAAAATCAAACGCGGTGTTTCATTTTATAGTTACCAACAAACGCAGTTTTTTAAAGAATTAGATTTAGAAGGACAGGTTAAAGAAGTCGGTACAAATCTTTTCGGAGCGGATGGGATCGAGATTCTAGATGAGATGTCCCTTCGACAATATCCAAACCCGCCAGAGGAATTTTTCGATCAATGGTTTGAATGGATGGATAAATACAAAACGACTCCTGTAACAATGGATGTGTTCCATGATGTATTGCAATTTCGGGATCATGTGATGAGCTATTCAGAATCAGCGGAGCGCTTGAAAAATGATATTCGTTTAGCGAAACGCTTAGGCTTTAAAAATGTTCGTACACTAGCAACCACACCAGTGGAGATCATGATTGAAGCTTTACCAGTCGCGGAGGAATGCGATATCAAATTAGGCAAAGAAATCCACGCACCGATCCCGATCAATGGTCAATATGTCAATGAGATCGTGGATTATGCCAAGAAATCTGGCACTAAGCATTTAGGACTTGTTCCTGACTGGGGCATCTTCGCTTTTCGCCCTTCTGAAGCAGCGTTGGAATGGTACATGCGTCAAGGAGCGAAACAAGAAAGCTGTGATCTAGTCGTTCAATTATGTATGGACAATCATTTAGGTAAGAGCAATGAATTAAATGAAATTGATCTTTCCCTATATAGTGCCGGCAATGTCCAATCTTTGTTCCACCGTTATTTGAAGCATGATGAAGCACCAGCTGATTTATTGCCAGCCTTCAAAAAAATGCAGCAAATGATTCGTGACAATGTGCCAAATTATACCGATATCGATTTTGAAGTCATGTCACAAGCACTATTGCTTTCTAGAACGAAACCAGAGGACTTAGGAGCGATCATGCCATACATCGTGAGTATCCACGGCAAATTTTACAATATGTCTGAAATCCCTGGAAACCCTGGTCAATATCAAGATATCGCTATTGATTACGAAGGACCAATCAAATTCTTGAAGGAAAATGGCTATGAGGGTTATATCAATTCAGAATATGAAGGCCAACGCTACTATCAAGACCGCACGGAAAAAGAACTAAATAATGAAATCGAACAAGTGAGAAGACATCAAGAAATGCTAAAACGATTGATTGGTGAATAGGATGAATAAACAAGAGATCATTTATGTAGGCGCATGGGGCGCGGATATTCAAGGGGTAAATAATCCCGAAGCCGGCAATGGCGGGATCAAGGCCTATGATGCGGAAACGTTTGAGTTAGTCAGCAAAGTTACGCCAGATGTCAATGTCGGCAGTATGGCGGTTGCTAAAAATGGTCGCTATATCTATGCCACGGATGAGCGCAAAGATCTAGGTGGTGTACATGGAAATGGCGGGGGTATCGCTGCTTATGCAGTTGATGCAGCTGGAAAACTTTCTTTCTTAAATGAAGTTTCTTCAGCCGGAGCCTATCCTTGCTACATTACAGTAGATAGTCAAAATAGATACGCTTTTGCGGCGAATCATGGCAATCATGAAGAAGTCATTACCCGAAGTGTGCGAACAGAACAAGGAACATATGCAGCCAAACGCTTCTTCGATGAAGGCAGCATCGCGATGTTTCCGATCAAAACAGATGGGAGTTTAGGAGAATGCTGCGAACTTAAGGTTTTGGAAGGTTCTAGCGAATTGCCGCTATTCCAATGGACAAGTCATCCCCATAGTGTTTGTCTCGATCCAACCGAAAACTATCTCCTTTGTGCAGATAAGGGCTGCGATCTGATTCATGTCTATAAGATCGATTATGAAGTCGGAGCCTTGAAGGAAGTCTGGGCTCAAAAAACCGAAAAAGGATCAGGACCGCGACATATTGCGTTTCATCCAACCCAGCCGCTTCTTTATTGTAACAGTGAACAAAATCATACAGTCCATAGTTACTCTTTTGATCCTCAAACAGGTGAGATGAACCATTTAAATCGCGCAGTTACAGTATCAGACGACTATCAACCAAAGGACGATCCGACTGATATCTTCGCTCACAATCAAACCGCCGATCTGAAAGTCCATAAATCTGGCAACTTTTTATATGTCTCAAATCGCGGCGACGACAGCATCGCAAGCTATCGGCTGAATGGGGATGGAAAAATGCAATTGATCGAGATTATTTCTTCTGGCGGAGCGATACCTCGCAGTATCAATTTTGATTTAGCGGGTGAACAGTTATATGTCGTAAATCAACGTTCTGGTACGATCAATAAGTTTTCAGTCGATGATGATAGTGGAAAGTTAACAAATACAGACTCAGAAATTCAAGTCAATAATCCAGTGAATATTCAATTTAGTGAGAGATAGAAAGAAGGAAGAGACAAATGGAAAAACTAAAAATCGGTATTATCGGTACAGGAGGTATTTGCAACAACAAACACCTGCCGTCTTTAGAAAAAGTTGCAGATAAAGCGGAAGTCGTGGCGTTATGCGATATCGAAGAAGAAAAAGCGTTAGCAACGGCTGAACGTCACAATCTAACCGATGTCAAAATCTACACAGATTACCATGAATTGTTGAAGGACCCAAGTATTGATATTGTTCATGTGTGTACTCCAAACGTATCTCATTGTGAGATCACAGTCGCAGCGTTCGCGGCTGACAAGCATGTGTTATGTGAAAAACCAATGGCAGCGACCACAGAAGATGCCCGTAAAATGATGGAAGCTTGGAAAAAGAGCGACAAGAAATTTACTGTTGGCTATCAAAATCGCTTCCGGCATGATGTACAGGTATTGAAGAAATCATGTCAAGCTGGTGATTTAGGGGATATTTACTATGGTGAAGCCAATGCGATTCGTCGTAAAGCCGTACCAACTTGGGGTGTCTTTCCAGACAAATCGAAGCAAGGCGGCGGTCCATTGATCGATATTGGCACTCACGCATTAGATATTACGTTATGGTGCATGGACAACTATGAAGTGGATAGTGTGAGCGGTCAAGTCTTCTATAAATTGGGTAATTTGCCATCAGCAGCGGAAGGCAATACCTACGGTGCTTGGGATACTGAAACCTTTGAAGTAGAAGACTCAGCGATGGGCTTTATCAAATTCAAAAATGGTGCGTTGATCAACCTGCGAGCATCGTGGGCATTGAACTATATGGATGCCAGAGAAGCGGCAACGACGCTTTGCGGAACCTTAGAAGGTGCTGAAATCAAATACGGCGGCAGCTATGAAAATGCGGAACTGTGGTTTAACCATACGCGTCATGGAAAAATGAGTGAAGAAACCTTATCAGGCGAAGCGTTAGTGGATTATTTTGAAGGCGTCAATGAGCCGGCTGGAGTGGTTGAAGCAAAGCAATGGATCGATGCGATTTTGACAGATGGCGAGCCGTGTGTGAAGCCAAGTGAAGCCTTCAAAGTTACACAAATTTTAGATGCGATCTACCAAGCTTCTGATGGAAATCAAACAATCAAATTAGCGATGGAATAAGCTGAATAAGACGGTCAAGTATTGGCCGTCTTTTTTTAAAAAGAAAGGACGGAATTATCATGAAATACAGATATGCAGTAGTCGGATACGGCTTTATCGGTCGCCGTCATGTAGCGACGCTAAAAAGTATAGACAATGTAGATTGCGTAGCGGTTTGTGACACAAATCCGCAACGGTTAGAAGAAGTACGTGAGATTTATCCAGAAATTGAGATTTATAGAACAATTGACCAGCTTTTGGAAGAGTCAGATATTAACGGTGTGATCATCTCGGCAAACAATAACCAGCACAAAGAATTAGTCATAAAATCCGCACGGGCAGGAATGGATATTATTTGTGAGAAACCTGCTGCAATGAGTGTAGCGGAATTCGATGAGATGATGGAGGCCGTTGATCAAGCAGGCGTTACCTTAACGGTTCATCAGCAACGTCGCTTTGATAAGGATTTTCAAACCATCAAGAAATGCTACGAAGACAGGTCTTTAGGCGATGTTTATACGATCAAGAGCTCGTTATACGGCTACAACGGTAATATGCATGATTGGCATGTATATAAATCTGAGGGGGGCGGCATGCTTTATGATTGGGGTGTTCATCTGATCGATCAGATTTTGTATATGATGGATAGTCCATTGAAAGCAGTCTTTGCGGATATTCGCAATGTAATCAATAAAGAAGTCGATGATTATTTCAATATTCTGCTGCGTTTTGAAAATGGTGTGACGGCTGAGATAGAACTAGGAACCTATTACCTATCGGATCAAAAAGACTGGTTCGAACGTCACTGGTATATGGGCGGCAATACTGGAAGCATGTACGCTAATAAGTTCGATCCAGAGGGCAAGATCGTTCGTACAACGAAACTATTAGAAAACGTGAATGAAGATCAAGATAAATCAGCCAAGTCTTACGGGCCAACTCGTTCATTCGGTGTGCCGGAACCAGGTTTGATCGTGACTGAAGACATTCCAAAAGTCGAGACAGAACATATTGAATTCTTCGAAAATTACTTTGCCACCTTGGCCGGAAAGGCTGAACTTTTAGTTAAACCGCAAGAAGTTCGTAAAGTATTGGAAGTTATGGAAGCCTGTTGGAAGTCTGCCGAAACGTTCTCAAGTGTGGCATTTGAGCCATCTATGGAAGTAAAAGTCTAGTTTTTAAGGGGAAATAAACATGCAAGAAAATGTAGTAAGTAACTTTATTGATAATAGTAAACTCGGAAAATTTCATGTTACATTGGTCGCTTTGGGGGTCTTTCTGATTGCCTTTACCGGGTATGGTGCGACAGCTTATGGATCAATTATCACTTCAATTACGTCTGAATGGAACTTGAATGCGACAGTGTTGGGATATATGGGTAGTTTATCCGAATTTGGTTCGATGTTTGGTGCAGTAATCTTAAGTATCATCAGCAATCGTTTAGGTGTGAAAAAGGTCTTGATCGGTTCGGTCTTGATGTTCTGTGTCTTTACCTTTGGACAATCCGTAGTGAATACTCCAGTTTTATTCGCAATTTTCCGATTTTTTGCAGGGGTTGGTTTTGGTGGGGTAATTCCGTTGGTCATTTCATTGTTGTCGGAATATGCGCCAAAGAGCAGCAAAAGTAAATCCGTGGCAATCGCTTTGTGCGGGAATCAAATCGGCTCGATCATTGCTTCTTTGTTAGCAATCGTGATTCTGCCACGTTTGGGATGGCGTCCGGTGCTGTGGATGGCCTTCGTTCCTGTTTTGTTTTTGTTTTTCATTATTAAACTCGTGCCAGAGTCAGCCCAGTATTTAGTGAAGCACAAGGAAACTGAAAAGCTGAAAAAAGTTCTGGGGAGAATTGATCAGGATTACACTAAAAAGATCAATCTTGAGCAGTTGGAGACTATGAACAATGAAAGTATGCATTCAGAAAATAAAGTATCATACTTTGCTCTATTTAATAGTCGTTTCATTCTCGTGACGTTATTGGCTTGTATCATTTATATTATGGGGCTGCTTTTCATCAACGGAGTCATTGTTTGGCTGCCGGGGGTAATGATACAAAATGGGTTCTCTTTAGGCTCCAGCTTAGCTTTCTCGATTTTCTTAAATGTGGGAACGATTGCGGGGACGGTAGTTTGGGGAGCTGTGGCTGATCGCAAAGGTTTTAAGATACTCTTGCCAGCTGTTTATGGCATCGGAGCAGTTGTATTGATGCTGATGGGTGTAAAAACCAATATCATCATTTTGTATCTTTTTGTATTCTTAATTGGTTTCTTCTTGTTCTCAGCTCATAGTTTAGTGAATGCATTTGTTTCACAACACTATCCAGAAGAATTACGGACTTCAGCAGTTGGTTTGGTGAACAGTGTCGGTCGGCTAGGCGGAATCTTTGGTCCAACATTAGGTGGTCTGCTATTATCCGCCAATGCTTCAATCAGTACCTGGTTCGTTACCTTTGGTGCTACCGGCTTGATTGCTGCAATATCATTCGTAGCAATCAATCTGATTACCAAGGTAAAGGATGCTGAAATAGATAAAGCGGATGCTGTTGAAGGGTAATCGAAATGAATAGTAGCAAAAGCAGTTGGTAAAGAATTATCAGCTGCTTCTTTTGCTAAGTGATGCTCAGGAAGGCTAGTTACTTACTGAAACTGTTTTGCTATAATTGGTCAATAAGCTAAATTACTTGGCTGCTATACAGCTTGATAAAGGAACTGAGATTTAGCTGATAAGGAGGATAAAAATGGAAAAGGATTATCTCTCTTCGGATTTATTAATGGATGTTGAATTTACGACTCAAGGTGAAACAAAGACCCATTACCACGAAAATTTTGAGCTCTTATATGTATTGAATGGTGAATTATCGATCATTGTCGAAGGCGAAGAGTATCAGCTGAAGCAAAAAGACTTGATCATTATTAATTACAATCGTAAGCATCGCTACATAGGTTCAGATGATCTTTTTCTTGCCCGCTTCGTTATTTCATACAGCAAGGTAAAAGAGTTATTATCCAATGATATGATTTTATTTTGGTGCAATTCGACTTTGGAAAAAAATGAATCTTATGACGAAATGAGAAAAATCATCGATCAGATTCTCAATCAGCAGATCATGACCAATCATAAAAATCAAATCTATAAAATGAGTTTGTATTATCAATTGCTTCATGTGATTTCCAAGAATTTTCTTTTAACTTCAGAGAATGTACGCTATCAATCGGAGAAGAAGAGCGACAGTCGGATGGAAGAAATTTTTCAATTCATTCGCGCAAATTATCAGAAGAGCATCACTTTGCAGGAATTAGCTGATCATTTCTTTCTTTCGACGGCGTACTTGTCAAAATATATCAAAAAGAAATGCAATGTCAGTTTTACGGATTTGGTCAATTCTGTGCGACTGACACACTCTATGACCGATTTGCTGTATACGGATGCTTCCATCATGAAGATCGCGATGGACAACGGCTTTGCCAGTGTGGCGGCTTACAATAAAGTTTTTAAAGAAGCCTACGACATGACGCCATCTCTATTTCGAAAAAATTCAGTGACTGCTGAGAAGAAGGAACGCGATACGCAAGATAGTGATCAGTTACGTGAACGATTAAATAGCTATCTGAATGAGAACAAGATCACGGATGATCAAGATGAGGAAAGTCATGATCGCAATATTTCTTTCATGCTGGATAAGCAGAATATTTATAAGCAAACGAGCTATTATAGCAAGCTGATCAATGCCGGAACAGCAATTGATTTGACCAAGTCAGATTTTCAGGAGCAGATCATCTATTTGAAGAATAAGCTTGGTGCAGAATATATTCGCTTCTGGGATATTTATGACCCTAATCTATACTTAGACATCCATGCTCCGAAAGAGGCTTTAAACTTCAGCAAACTGGATACAGTGATTGATTTCCTAGTCAAGAATCAATTGAAGCCTTATATTGAACTTGGTTCTAAACCCATTCGCTTATTAAAAAATACTCAAGATGCTTTGGTGGAGATCCCGAGAAATGAAAACTTCGATTCGGCGGAAGAGATGCAGCGCTTTTTTAGAGAATTGATCCGGCATTTTATTAAGCGTTATGGATCAGAAGAAGTTCAACAGTGGTATTTTGAATATTGGAAAAAAGAAGACATCGCCTTTCTCGATTTACGCTATAATTATTCGCCGCAGACCGAAGACGTGCATCGTAAATACTTTGCAACTTTTGATAAAATTGCCGGAACGCTTAGAAAAATATTACCAGACATCAAAATCGGCGGCGGTGGTTTTCCGGTGCAGCACTATGGAAATAAAGGCTTTAGCGATCTGTTATCTTTATGGCAAGAGTACGATGAAAAACCGAATTTTTTGACGATTACTTGCTATCCTTATCAGTTGGAAAAGGAATCAGATAACTATTATGAAAAGAAATCAACGGATGTTTTCTTTATCAAACATAATTTGGAAGTCGTTAAGGAATCAATGGAGCATAGTGATTTTCCGGACACTCCGATTCATGTTTCTGAATACAGCTTGACACTTTCCAATCGTAATCCAGTCAACGATCATTGTTCGAAGGGAAGCTATCTGATCCAAAATATGATCTCGACCATCGGAGGCGCTGAGCTGTTTGGTCATTGGTTGGGAACGGATATCTATGCCGATCTGCAAGATTCTCAAGGTTTTCTTTTTGGGGGATGCGGGTTACTTACGAAGACGGGTGTGGCGAAACCAGCGTTCTATGCACTTGAATTTCTAAACTCACTTTATGAAGATGTCTATTATAAAGAGAAACACTGCATCATCACAGGGAACACAAGAGGATCATTTCGTATCGCATGTCATAATTACCGTAAGTTGAATTTCAATTACTATTTGATGGATGAGAGCAAAATCCAATTAGATAACTTACAAAATCTGTTTGAAGATAATGAGTCTTTGACCTTGAATATCGATATCAATGGTGTCGAAAATGGCAGTTATGTCATCAAATCGCGCGTGGTGAATCGATCGCATGGCAGTGTACAAGATGAATGGAGCCGCTTTGACTTAAAAGAATTGAGTATGAACGAACAAGATTATCTGCATCGGATCAGCACGCCAAGACTCTTGAACACAAAAGTCAAAGTTGAAAACAGTCGACTGCAATTTTCGATTCATCTAAAGCCTCATGAAATACGTTATTTACACGTGACAGCTGAATAAGTAAAGACCTGAAATGCCTCTAACTCAGCAGAGGCAACTCAGGTCTTTTTTTGGACAAAATTTGACTGTCATATTATTGCTTTTCTAAAATCGCCTTTATTTTTTTGGAGAAAAACAGCCAAATATGCTCACCATATTGCGTATAACTTCGGATGAGTTCATGCTGGAAAGCTTCTATTATTAGCAGTAAGAAAGAGTTATCTTTGCAGGATCAAAACGCATTACAAAAAGGAGAAAGGACTTAAATTGAGATGAGTGAAAAAGAACAAATTCATGGTATTACTCAAGGAGAGATTGTTCCATTAAGAAAGGTAAAAGATCCAATTTTTTCTGAGGGGATGATGGGAAAAGGGGTGGCGATGAGACCGTCCTTAGGAGAGGTGTATGCTCCGTTTGATGGTGTCGTAGTTAGCGTATTCCCAACAAAACATGCGATTACTTTGAAAAGTGATCAGGGCTGTGAAGTGCTAATCCATGTAGGCATTGACACAGTCAACTTGAATGGTGAGCTTTTAGAGCCGCTCGTTTCTGAAACTGATCGAGTAAAAACCGGTGAGCTTATTATGCGCTTCAATTTATCACAGATCCGTGAAAGAGGGTATGATACCATCATTCCATTAGTGATCCTCAATACGCCTGATTATGAAACGTTTGACACTACTAATGAGACGAATGGCAATCAAGAGACTCTCTTAATGGCAATCAAGAAAGCAGCAACTTCAATAGAAGTAAAAGAAACAAATCAAAAGGAAATTGCCTTAGAACACGCTATTATTCGTACATTAGGCGGCAAAGACAATATTACTTCGATCGGCCATTGCGCCACCCGGTTAAGAATCAATTTGAAGGATGAAAAAGTGGTGGATGAAGAGAAGCTTGAAAAGATACCGGGAGTTCTAGGTGTCGTCAAATCAATGGGCGGACTGCAAGTCGTAATCGGGAATACGGTCAATCAAGTTTACGCCAACATTCAAAAACTCTATCATATCGAAAATTCGACAGAAGAGAACAAAGAAAAGGGATCAATTCCTAATCGGATCTTGAATGTTCTGTCAGATATTTTAAGTCCGGCTGTTCCCTTGATTATGGCTAGTGGATTCATCTCGGCCATTTTGGTGATTATGACCAGATTAGGAATGGATCAGGAAAGCTCGAGCTATGTGATCTTGAATGGTGCGGCCAATGTTGTTTTCTATTTTTTACCAGTCATGCTGGCCTATACTGCATCAAAACGCTTTAAGTGTAATACGATTTATGCGCTATTTTTAGGCGGCTTGTTCCTGCATCCAGATATTATGGGGTTCGCTTCAAAAGGCGGGAGCGTTGATCTATTTCATTTGCCGGTAACGGCTGTCGATTATTCTTCTAGTTTGCTGCCGATCGTTTTAAGCGTTTGGGTGCTGTCATATGTGGAAAAACTAGCGGATAAATATGTTCCAGATGCGGCCAAATATGTTTTCAATCCATTTGCGATTGTTGTAGTCATGTTACCGATTGCTTTATGTATCACTGGCCCAGCAGGGTATTTACTAGGTGAAGGCATTGGCAGTATTTTGACTTTGATCTATAGTCACGCTAGCTGGTTAGCGATCTTGCTAATTGCTTCTTTTGCGCCGCTTTTAGTAATGACGGGGATGCACATCGCTTTAACACCAATCATTATATTAGCGAACTTTGAACATTTAGGGTATGACAACATGTTACTGATCGCCTTTATCGGAATGAACTTTTCGCAATTTGCCGTAGCGTTAGCCGTGATGCTCAAGACAAAAAAACGCAATTTGAAACAGCTTGCAGCTAGCTGTGCCATCACCGCATTTTTAAGTGGAATCACTGAACCGACACTCTATGGAATCAGTGTGAAACTGAAAAAACCATTTTATGCGACATTCATTGGTTGTATTGCGAATGGAATATTTTGTGCAATCGCTAATGTTAAAGTCTTCTCTTTTGCTCCACCATCCTTCTTTACGTTGCCGATTTTCATGAATCCAGATGGGTCTAATACAAATTTTATACTAGCTCTATGTACGGTTGGTCTTACGATCGTCGTCACTTTTGTCGCTACGTGGATACTTGGTTTTGATGATTCTGTTTTTGATACTGAGAGTTTAGAGGAAGCATGATGGAGAAAAAGTTATTTGTCTTTGATCTTGATGGTACTTTGCTGACGAGTAACAATCAAATTTTACCAAGTACGATTGTTGCTTTAGATTATTTAAAAAGAGATCATACAATCATGTTGGCTACAGGTAGAAGCCGTTTCTTGATTCAAGATTATTTGGATCAACTATCGATCAAGGATTATATCGTTTGTAACGGTTCGGCTGCTTTTCTAAATGATCAACAAGTTTATAAAAATACTTTGGACAAGGACAAATTAGCCAGTTTGTTAGAGTATTTCCATGATCAAAAAATTGATATCGCTTTAACTGGTTTAGATAATTTCTGTCGGATTTCTTCTTTTCGTGTCGAAAAAATGGAACAGGCGATGCGTTCGATTGGCGGACTAATCCCAGAGTATCAGCCGCAATTTTATCAAGAAAATGACATTTATCAAGGTTTGGCTTTTTACGATGCGACGAATGATCAACTATTTGAAAAAGAGTATCCAGAATTTCGTTTTGTCCGGTGGCATCAATTATTTGTAGACATTGTGCCGAACCAAGGATCAAAAGCTGTGACTCTGCATGAAGTTGCTGCTGAGTTAGGAATATCAAAGAAGAACATCATTGCTTTTGGCGATGAGAACAATGATATCGAGATGTTACAGGAAGCTGGGATTGGCATAGCTATGGGAAACGCGAACAATTCTGTAAAAGCTGTCGCTGATTTTATTACTAGAACTAATGATGATGATGGAATAGTTTATGCAATGGAAAAGTTGAATTTATTACAACAAAAAAATTGAGAACATTTGACAATTTATATCTCGCTATCCGAAATTAAATGTACATTGCAGGCTCATATATGCAAGAGTATTTTAAAAATGGAGGTAAGAAAAGTGAAGTACTTAGTAGTATGTGTAAATAGAGATAAAACAAGAGAAGAAAAAAAGTTTACCACCTGTCGAGAGGCGCTCTGCTTTGCTACTAATTACAGTAAAATCAAATCGAGTAAGGTCTATAAAGAGAATAAAATAGTTCAGAGTTTCAAATATTAATTTCTTGTTAAATACCGTACATTAGTTGTATAGAATCCCATACAACTTCAAAGATAAATTTACTTTTTTCTAAATAGATGAGATAGTTTTCTCTTATTCATAGTAAATAATGACTCGAACCCAAATGTCTAAATTGATTTTTGGGTTTTTTTATTTTTTCAAAGAAATATCGAAATATGCAGAGAATCAAAAAAATTAGAGAATTCAACTAACCAAGTTTCATTTCTAAACATTCGAATTTTATGTAGTTGATGAAAAGTATTTTTGATCTTTGAAAAGTGAATAGAAAATTTCCAGGTACAAGAACCTTCAGAAAGAGCCATAACACTTCTAGCGCTTAATCTAATTAGATTAAGCGAGTACTTAGATGGGGTTAATCATGAGCTAACATGATGCGATGAAATCTGGAGATATAATGATACTTCTTTAAAGATCGGCGTAAATAGCGGAGAGGTGAAATTCCTATGCTCTCAATATTAGTAAATGCGGATTCACGGGAGTTGCTACTATGTGCATCGTACAAGTAGGGACTATTACTGAAAAGGATCGCATATCATTAATTTCCTATTATGGCTATCAACTTAAACCAACTGTCTTAAATTATGTGGTTACCCAAAATATTATTTGGGAAGAGTTAGGAGATACATTACTCTCCACAACACTGCCGAATTATGCTGTGCATAAAAGCAGATTATGGAAAAGGTTATGAAACATCATGCAAAATCATCCTTCAATGGTCAAACAGTTGAAATAAATATGGAAGTTTTTGGTACTAAGATATATTTGAAAAGACAGGATCAGCTGACTATTTTGAATAAGAATGTCAATTTATCATAGCTTCTCTTGAAAAACCATTTCGAAAATGCATTTATTTTTAGAGAGAAGAGAAAAAGCAAGAAGTTTTCTCTTTTTAAAAAAACAGATTTCTACATTTTTGCTGTTTGTTCTAACACAACCTCCACAAACTGAAATAGATGTGTTTTAATTAAATTGAGTCCTATTTTATAAGAGGGAAATAACGATAGCTGCTACAGTCGAAGAGGTTAACTGGTTGAAAATATCCACTAGAAAAAAGAAGTGATGCAAAATAAAGGAGGGTCAAAAAAATGAAGAAGCGGGGTAAAAATGAAGAGATTAAAAAAGGTCATCTGCAGCAGCGTTTTGTCTTCAAGAAATTCAATAGGCAGCTGATTAGTATTGTTGGATCAACCATGTTGCTATTAGGAAATTACGCTTTTGTTCCGATCCAAGTCTTGGCTAATGAAACAACTGAAATAAAGGGTGAAGAAACGCTTTCCACAGAATCCGAATTACCTATTCTTTCTACCAATGAATCGCTGCCCACAGCCGATCCAGTCGAACAGCCACAAGAAGATATTACACCATCTAGTGAAACTACTGAGACAGCAGAACAAATACTACAATCAGAGAAAACGGAAGTTACAGAGGAAGAAACACTAGAGTCAACAGAGGAATCAGATAAATTATCTGTGCGAGGACGAGGATTGCCGCAAAGTCCCACTGCAAATGCAGGAGACTGGTACGCCGAAGAAGAAAACGGTTATATGGTTATAAAGGGTTACAGCGGTGACGGTGTAAGCATCACGATCCCTTCAGAAATTGAGAACAAACCAGTAGCGATTGATCTCAAAACGGTACTAGGCTCACACCTTGAAGGATATGACGTAATGACTCAAACCTTTGCAATTGAAGCATCAGGCACTAGTGGACCAGTAAAGTTGACGGGATCATTCGCAGGGTTGTTTGCGAATAATTCTGCTTTAGCATCTGCTGCATTTGCAGATGCAGATACTTCAGCAATTACTAACATGGCTCATATGTTCCGAGGTTGTAGCAACCTCATCAGTTTGGATGTGTCAAACTGGAATACAGAAAACGTAACAAACATGGGTAGTATGTTTACTGGCTGTAGCAATCTTAGTAGTTTGAATGTGTCAAGCTGGAATACAGAAAAAGTAACAAGGATGGACTATATGTTTGCTGAATGTAGTAATCTCAGCAGCTTAGATCTGTCAAATTGGAATACAGAAAACGTAATAGAGATGTACTGGATGTTTGCTAACTGTGGCAATCTCACTAGTTTAGAGGTCTCAAACTGGAAAACGGAAAACGCAACAGATATGAACTATATGTTCTATAACTGTAGCAACCTCATCAGTTTGGACGTGTCAAACTGGAATACAGAAAACGCAACAATAAATAGAATGTTTGAAAACTGCAACAACCTCTCCGAGCTAACCTGTTCCAAATCGTTCAAAATGGACTCTCAGCAACAATTACGCAGTCTACCCACTCCAGAAAATGATGGGAAAACGACCTATCATTGGGTGAGGGATAATCGCGAAGAAGTGTACCCTTCGACGGCTGATCTAATCAGTGGGCACAATAGTTTATCAGATGCGAATGTTCATACCTACACGATTCAAAAGAAACACGCAGTTTCTTTTGATGCAGATGGTGGAAGCGATCAACCTGCAGCAACCACTGTCTGGGATCAGGAAGTACTTGCTGTTCCTGACTATAAGGGAACCAAAAGAGACCACAACTTTATCGGATGGAACTTGAACGGTCAGCCTTATGATTTTACCCAGCAAGTGACTGAACCACTAGAACTAAAGGCAAATTGGGAGCAATCTGAGTGGATAACTGAGGATGCAGGTACTTACACTAGGATTATTGGTTATACCGGAACAGGAGAGAACATCAAGGTTCCGTCAACACTTTATGATAAGCCTGTAGAGATTGATCTAGGGGCGGTTCTAGGTTCAAAATTGAGTAAAACAAAAACCTTTGCAATTGAAGCATCAGGCACTAGTGGACCAGTGAAGTTGACGGGATCATTCGAAAGGTTGTTTATGATTAATTATGGGCTAACGTCTGCTACATTTGCAGATGCAGATACTTCAGCAATTACTAACATGGCTTATATGTTCCAAGACTGTAGGAATCTCATAAGTTTGGATGTGTCAAACTGGAATACAGAAAACGTAACAAACATGAGTGATATGTTCTATGACTGTAGGAATCTCAACAGTTTGGATGTGTCAAACTGGAATACAGAAAACGTAACAAGCATGAGTAGTATGTTTTGTGGTTGTGAGAAGCTCATTAGTCTAGATATCTCAAACTGGAATACAGAAAACGTAACAAGAATGAATGCTATGTTCTATAACTGTAGCAACCTCAACAGTTTGGATATCTCAAACTGGAATACAGAAAACGTAACAAGCATGAGTAGTATGTTTGCTGGCTGTAGCAACCTCAACAGTTTGGATATCTCAAACTGGGATACAGAAAAAGTAGATCACATGTATAATATGTTTGATGGTTGTGGGAAGCTCATTAGTTTAGATATCTCAAACTGGAATACAGAAAATGTAAAGAATATGGAATTTATGTTTGATGGCTGTAGTAACCTCATCAGTTTGGACTTGTCAAGCTGGAATACAGAAAACGTAATATGGATGAACTGGATGTTTGCTAACTGTGGCAATCTCACCAGTTTAGATATCTCAAGCTGGAAAACCGAAAACGCAGCAATAAATAAAATGTTTGAAAACTGCAACAACCTCTCCGAGCTAACCTGTTCCAAATCGTTCAAAATGGACTCTCAGCAAGATTTACGCAGTCTGCCCACTTCAGAAAATGATGGAAAAACGACCTACCATTGGGTGATGGATGACGAAGAGAATGTGTTTGATTCAACAACTGATTTAATTAGTGGACATAATGGATTATCGGATACGAAGGCACATACTTACACGATTCAAAAGAAACATAAAGTAGCCTTTGATGTCACCGGTGGCAGTACGGAGTTGACTGCTCAACGAATTTTCGAAAATAGAAAAGTGGCTGATCCGAACTATAATGGAACGAAAGCCAACCATCAATTTACCGGCTGGACGCTTGAGGGGGAAGCATTTGACTTTGATCAGACGAAAATTACTGCGCCTATTCAATTGGTCGCAACTTGGCGGCTGAATCAATATTCGATTGGTTTCAATAAAAATGGCGGGACAGGAACGATGCAGGATCAAGAGCTGAAGTATGACGAAGAAAAACCATTGTCTGCGAACGCTTTTAGCAAAACAGGTTACACCTTCACTGGCTGGAACTCCCAAGCCGATGGACATGGAGAGAAATCGTATACAGATCAGCAGACGGTAAAGAATCTTTCTGCCACAGATGGTGAGACAATTACTCTTTACGCGCAATGGCAAGCCAATTCCTATCAGATTCACTTTGATTCGAATGGTGGCGAGGGAACTCAAGCACCCCAAGGGATGACCTATGATCAGGATGCGAAGCTGACAGAGCATATTTTTACCAAAAAAGGCTATAAATTTAGTGGCTGGAATACTCAAAAGGATGGTAAAGGGCAAGCCTATGCAGACAAAGAAACTGTAAAAAATCTTACAGATGAGAACAATGGTCAGGTTACGCTGTTTGCTCAATGGACCGCTGAAACCTACACCATCACTTTCGATAGCAAAGGCGGTGAAGCTGTTCCGAATAAAGAATACACCGTCGAAACTGAAACATTCTTATTGCCTGAAGCTAATCGTAAAGGCTATACCTTCTTAGGCTGGTACGATGATGAAACCAAAGTCGAATCAATCGAAAAAGGAACGACCGGCAATAAACAGCTGGTAGCCAAATGGGAAGCCATCGAATATAAAGTCACCTTCGACAGCGCAGGTGGTTCAGAAGTTCCAGCCCAAAGCTACACAGTGGAAAAAGGGATCGATGCTTTCACCACACCAACCAGAACGGGCTACGCGTTCCAAGGCTGGTATGACGGCGAAACCAAAGTTGAATCAATCAAAAAAGGCTCCATCGGAAATAAAAATCTGATAGCCAAATGGAAAACGATTGCCTACGAGGTAACTTTTGATAGTGCGGGTGGCAGCACCATCCTAGCCCAAAGCTATACGATCGAAAAAGGCATTGACAGTTTCGATACACCAACCAGAAAAGGGTATACGTTCCAAGGCTGGTACGACGGCGAAACGAAAGTCGAATCAATCGAAAAAGGAACAACTGGCAATAAACAGCTGTTAGCCAAATGGGAAGTCATCGAATACCAAGTCAGCTTTGACAGCGCAGGTGGTTCAGAAGTTCCAGTCCAAAACTATACAGTGGAAAAAGGGATTGATACGTTCACCACACCAACTAGGACTGGCTACACCTTCTTAGGCTGGTATGACGGCGAAACCAAAGTAGAAAGCATCAAAGCAGGAGAAACGGGCAACCGTGCATTGACTGCCAAATGGACAATGGACACTTATACCATCACCTTTGACAGTAATGGTGGCGAAGCAGTTGAGGATAAGAAGTATACAGTTGAAACGGACACTTTCTCATTACCAGAGCTAACTCGTGAAGGCTACACATTCCAAGGCTGGTACGACGGCGAAACGAAAGTCGAATCAATCGAAAAAGGAACAACTGGCAATAAACAGCTGTTAGCCAAATGGGAAGTCATCGAATACCAAGTCAGCTTTGACAGCGCAGGTGGTTCAGAAGTTCCAGCCCAAAACTATACGATCGAAAAAGGCATTGACAGTTTCGATACACCAACCAGAACCGGATACACGTTCCAAGGCTGGTACGATGGCGAAACGAAAGTCGAATCAATCGAAAAAGGAACGACTGGCAATAAACAGCTGGCAGCCAAATGGGAAGTCATCGAATACCAAGTCAACTTTGACAGCGCAGGCGGTTCAGAAGTTCCAGCCCAAAGTTACACGGTGGAACAAGGCATTGATACTTTCACGACACCGAGCAGAACCGGATACACGTTCCAAGGCTGGTATGATGGTGAGACCAAAGTAGAAAGCATTCAAGCAGGAGAAACCGGTAACCGTACATTGACTGCCAAATGGACAATGGACACTTATACCATTACCTTTGACAGTAATGGTGGCGAAGCGGTTCCAAATAAAGAATACACCGTCGAAACTGCAACCTTTAAACTACCAGAGCTAACGCGTGAAGGCTACATCTTCCAAGGCTGGTACGATGGCGAGACGAAAATCAAATCCATCGAAAAAGGAACGACTGGCAATAAACAGCTGTTAGCCAAATGGGAAGTCATCGAATACCAAGTCACCTTCGACAGCGCAGGTGGTTCAGCAATTCCAGTCCAAAGTTACACGGTGGAACAAGGCATAGATACGTTCACGACACCGAGCAGAACAGGCTACACATTCCAAGGCTGGTATGACGGCGAAACCAAAGTAGAAAGCATCCAAGCAGGAGAAACGGGCAACCGTACATTGACTGCTAAATGGACAATGGACACTTATACCATTACCTTTGACAGTAATGGTGGCGAAGCAGTTTCACCAATCGAGTATAACGTTGAAACGAAGACCTTCTCCTTGCCTAACCTAGAACGAGAGAGCTACATCTTCTTGGGCTGGTACGATGGGGAAACCAAAGTCGAAACGATTGAAAAAGGAATGACGGGGAATAGAGCATTGATTGCTAAATGGACAGCCGTTGAGTATACAGTCACCTTCGATAGTGCTGGCGGTTCAGCACTTCCAGCCGAAACTTATACAATCGAAAAAGGGATCGATGAGTTCACCACACCAACCAAGACTGGCTACACCTTCTTGGGCTGGTTCAATGAAGACAAAGAAAAGATCACAAGTATTAAAGCTGGCGCAACCGGCAATTGTACGCTGACTGCTCAATGGCAAGCCAATCAATATACCGTAACCTTTGATTCAAATGGCGGAGCAGGGGAGCTTCCACCGCAGCAATTGATCTATGACGAAGCAGCCAAACTATCTGAAAATACCTTTACCCGTGATGGTTATACCTTCGTCGGCTGGAACACCCAAGCAGACGGAAAAGGTACCACCTACACAGATAGCCAAGAGGTCAAAAATTTGATTGCAGAACCAAACGGCGCAATCACACTATTTGCCCAATGGAAAACCAAGAAGACTGCATTGGAGGACCTGGTCAACAAAGAACAAGAAACCCAACGCGACAAAAACAAGTACACAGAAGACAGCTGGAAGAACTACGAAGCGGCACTGGAAAAAGCGAAAAAAGTGCTGGCGGACGAAAAAGCCACCCCTCAACAAATCGACACAGCTTTCACAGAACTAAAAACAGCTATCGCCAACTTAAAGCCAATCGAGAAGCCTAGCGGAACAACAACCGGAACGTCAAGCAAGCCAACCAGTACGCATAAGACCTACCCGACAACCTATACCGCAGCAAAGAATTATCCTCGAACAGGAATGATCGCAGATCCCGGTCTAGTGATCGTTGGATTAGCCACAGTAGGTGTTGCTTTGGCAGGTTGGTGGAAGCGAAAAGAGAAATAAGTAAAGCATAAAGGATCAAAAACAAATGAAACGTTTGTTTTTGATCCTTTTGTATGACCTATAGAGTAAAGCCGAATCGTATCCGATAATAATTAATCCTTGGAATGCTCTTATCAATTTTCGAAAAGCTTGCGAACCTATAAAATCAATTCATTACAATTCCTTATCCTCTTCTTGTTAGCTTCTAATAAGCTCGAACTCGGTCTACCTGTACTTTTCGTAGGTTGACGGGATCCCTTCATCTTGACGTTAAGCCAAGCGGATTTTTTCAATTTTTTGGCAATTGTATGGAGTATCGATCAGATAGATTTGATTTCATGCTATAATACCCAAATAATACAAGATTCGATTCAGAAAAATGGGGGGTTACTTTTGGAGAAGAAGTATATTTTTTTCGACATTGATGGGACACTGACTGACCGAAAAACCGATCAGATCGTTCCTAGTGCGCAAAGGGCTTTGGAGCAGCTGCAGGCCAATGGTCATTTTGTGGCGATCGCCACAGGTCGTGCGCACTACAAAGCAGCGCCTTTTATGGAAGAGATTGGTTTGGAAAATATGGTGTGCTGTGGTGGTGGTGGGCTGGTGCGAGAACACAAACTTTTGCGAAACAAGCCTTTAGAGATCGAGAAGGCGCGAGCACTGATTCATCAAGCCGAAGAATTGGGTTATGGCATGTTGATCATGTTGGAGGATTCAATCAAAGTCTGGGCCAAAGATGACAAATTTCGTGAGCAGGTAGGGGAACGTCAAGAGGTGACAGAATATGTCTTTGATCCTGACTTGGATGTTGACAGTCTTGAGGAAATCTACAAAATCTATATTTCTATTTCAAAAGAAGAAGAGCACAGACTCACGCTGAAAGACACGATAGGTTATCTGCGTTTCGTGCCTGAATATTTGATTTTCCAGTATGATGATAAATACAGCGGCATCGTGGAGATGATGCAGCTTGTGGGTGGTGAGCTTTCGGATGTAGTCGTGTTTGGCGACGACACCAATGATTTAGTGATGTTCCATCCGCAATGGACCAATATCGCTATGGGCAATGCTCCACAAGAATTGAAAGACAAAGCCGACTATGTGACACAGCCGAATGTCAACGATGGCATTTTTAAAGCCTGCCGCAAGTTCGGCTGGATCTAAGTTCTAACAAGTAGAAAACCCAAGGCCTCGTCTTCAGTAGAATTCCACTGAAGCAGGAGGTCTTGGGTTTATTTTTTTAAACGCCTTTATATATCTTAAGTGGCCGCTCGCGTTTGCTGAATTTTAGAAACAGCTCCGACAAGAGATAGTGGCATAATTCGCCGCAGAAGAAGGCGAGATAAATTCCAACGACCCCTAAAAAAGGCGGCAGAAGCAACAGAGCCAGCTGAATAAAACCAACACATCTCAAGAAGGAAAGCAAAATCGCCATGATACTTTGCTCTGTTACTTGGAAATACAAGATGTTCATTAGAGTGACCCCAATCGGAAAAAAAGCCAGAAAGTAGACCTTCATCATAGCCGCCGCCATCTCCGTCAATTCTGGACTCCTAGTGACGAAAATCGCAGAAAGTGAATCTCCGAAAAAGAATACGGCAGCGTAGATAAGGATCGTAGCAGTCAAAGCTGCTTTGATGGCCATTTTTCGAACAGCTCTGACAGAATCCAATTCGGCCTGGCCATAGCGGAAACTCATGATCGGCTGTGTCCCTTGTGTCAACCCAATCAAAACCATATTGAACATTGAACAAATGTACATCACGATACTGTAATAAGAAACGCCGATTGCTCCGACGACCGACATTAGAACTAAATTGAAGCTAAACGCTACGACAGATTGACTGAATTCCATTAAAAAGGTAGGTAATCCGTTGAAGAGTATTTTTTGGATATCTTGTTTGTTCCAATAAACTTTTGTAAAACGCAGGACTCGCTTTTCCTGCAAGAAATGGGTCGCAAAGATCAAAACCGAGATCGTTTGGCCAATCCCAGTCGCAATGGCGGCACCAGCCAGGCCCATGTCGAAAACCATGATAAATAAGTAATCCAATACAATATTTACAACAGTCCCCGTCAATGTCCCCGCTAATTCTCTTCGTGGGGCATTGTCATTTCGCACAAAAATGCTGAGACCTAATCCAGGAATATAAATGGTGCCAAATAGAGCGATCCACCAGAGGTACTCTCGTACATAGGGCAGCAACGTGTCATTGGCCCCTAGTAGTCGTCCAACCGTTGGCGTAAAGATTAGAACAAAAACATTAAGCAAAATACCGATTGCGACCAATAAATACAGGCTTTGCAAAAAGATATTGTTGGCAACCTGTTCCTTTTGACGTCCTCGGTTGATCGAAAATTGATTGGCACCACCGATCCCGATCAGCATCGTCAACGCAATTTCCAGCATAATAAATGGATAGACAATGTTGATTGCGCCCAATCCAAGCTCGCCAACCCCGCGTCCAACGAAAATTCCATCAATGATATTGTAAAGAGAAGAGACCACCATACCGATCACCGCGGGAATCGCGTATCGGGAAAGCTCTTTGCCAAGACCGCGTGTTTTTTGTGTTTGAGACATTTACATGTACCTCCTGGATACGATGTTTTGCCTGCAAAAAAGGATAAGCGAATCCTTCGATGCGATGCCTAGCCATCGTAAAGAAATTTTCGCTTATCCGGTATAAATACGTTTGTTACCTCCGCGTCACTAGGTAGTCTAGCAAAGTTAAAATTTAATGTCAATCTCGCAAAAAACTGCTTGCTCCAAACTCCATAATGAAACAACCCAACCAGCACTATGCTGTTTAAGAACAGAAGGGCATCATCGTAAAGAGCTTCTTTAATATTCGTTATGAGATCTCCTTGGAATAGTTGCTTTTTTAAACTCGTTGTTCGTGGATTGCCATCGATAATTTATGTTTATCAAGATCGCTGAATGAGGCTATCGACGAAATGAAAGCGGTTAATGAAGAGTAGTGACTTTTTGTGCAAGGCATTCTATACTTACTATATAGTGTGATACAGAATGAGGCTGTAGGAAAGGGTGTCGATCCATTTTTAAAAGAAATTTTTACATGGTTTGGCAAAGAGAAAATCAATATAAAGGAGTGTTTATCTTGAAACCGACAAAAAAGGCAAGTGAAATGACTGTAGAGGAATTGGGCAGCTACATCGATCAGTCTGTATTAAAACCAGAATTTACAGAAGCAGAAATTCGCCAGTACATTCAAGAAGGTATCGACTATCACTGTAAAACAGTGTGTATCAATCCAACGGCATTGGATATTGCAGCTGAATTAGTAAAAGGGACAAAGACGGAAATCTGTGTGGTTTGTGATTTCCCATTCGGTGCCAGCACAACAGAATCAAAAGCTGTTCAAGCGGAATTGTATTGCAAACGCGGTGATGTAGCAGAATTGGATATCGTAGCAAATTATGGGTGGATCCGCAGCGGAAAATGGGCAGACGTAACAGCCGACATCAAAGCAGTGGTGGATGTTTGTCATAAATATGGTACGATCGTCAAAGTCATTTTCGAGACAGACGCATTGACAGTGGAGGAAGTGAAAAAAGCAGCAGAATGTGCGATTGAATCAGGTGCCGATTTCTTGAAGACCAGCACCGGATTCCTGACTGGTTTCGAGGCGCATGGCGCAACACCGGAAATTATTCAAGTGATAATGGACGTTGCTAAGGGCCGAGCAAAGATCAAGGGTAGCGGTTGCATCCGTGATCAAAAGCACTTCTTCCAATTGATCGATATGGGGATTGATCGGATGGGAATCGGCTATAAATCAACACCTGTTGTATTAGGAGTAGACAAACCAGAAAAAAGCTAGAAAACTTTTTAATTAGAATCGGCTTGATACATGAGGGAACAAAGCGCTTTTTGCTATTGTTCCCTTTTTTGACTGAAGTGTGGAAGAAGCGCTAGATAAAAAGTGAAACCAACACTTGCATTGTTGATTTCACTTTTAATCTAATTCAATAGAAAACTATTAACACCAACGATCAATCAATGTATCTCTTGTTTCTTCAAATCCTCTCTCGGAAACCTCGATCTATTCGTCCATAGTGTAGTGGTATGGGGAAAATTCTTTCAGATTTATAGTTGTATAAGTAATTCTTCATTCGATTTTTTTATGCGTGGAAAAAAATCGGATGAAGGCGTAGCGAGGAACAGTAACCGAGGCGGCTGTTATTGTCTGCTGGCTAAAAGAGGCCGTTATATTTTTGCAGCGGCCAATATTTCAGACAGCAATTTTGAGAAAAGATGAGCAGGGTAACACCCTCCCGATTGCCGCCGTTTGTCTACTCTCTTGTTGTTTCGGACACGCCTATCCAGCCGCTGCTACAATTTTTTTATTTCCGTTGGGTGTTCGTTTAGCACAAATCATGTTCTCATTGTATCCTTGTTACCCGTAAAACTTCTTCAACAAAGCGTTCACTTTCATTTATCCACGGACTATGCCCGGAATGTTCAAACCATATAATTTCTTTTTCAGGTGCAGATAATATAGAGAAGTAATCTTCAACTAAAGAAGTAGGTGCGTTCACATCATGCCGCCCCAAAAAGAAGTAGACTGGGACTTCAAGCGTCGGATAATCTATTCTCAAATCAACATCATAAAGCTGTGGATAAACACCGTTGAACGTGTTGACAATGCCTCGCAGATAGTTACTCTTGTCAAGTAAGCCATACTCGTTGGAAAACAGGTCGCGGAATGTATTATAGCCGCCATTTTGGATTGCCGGATTTTGTGCCATATGCGAGCTTAAGTAATTTAGATATGCTGCGCTTTTCCATGTGACATCTTTCCCGTAATAAGGGGGCATTCCATTGGCTTCAAGAGTCTTTATTATTTTACCATCACCTTTATCACGGGCAATTTCCATAGCCAGTTCATAATCCGTAACCTCGGTTTCAAGGAAGGACACCATCTGGCCTGTGCCAATAAAGGAATGATACAATTCGGGGGCTTTATCAATAAGAAAAATCCCTAACGCGCTGCCCCACGACTCCCCAACAAGATATATTTTTTTCTGTCTAAAAGTTTCACACAAGTATTTTGTCAGCTCGTAACCATCTTCTATATAGGTGTCAACTGTAATATTTCCAATCCTCATTGCCCCGTAGGATTTGCCCGATCCGGCTTGATCCCAATTCACCACAACAAAATATTGCTCAAGTTCAGCTAGGTCATGCCTTACCGCCGCCATTTGTGAGCCGCCTGGACCACCGGCCAGAAACAGCAAAACCGGTTTGTTTTTATCGTTTCCGCGAATGCTAATCCATTCCTCGCGCCCGTTCAATGACACCTTGCGAAGTTCCGCTATACTATTCTCACCACTTATTGCGGGCGTTGATGCTGTAAATTGTGAGATACTTACTAATCCAGCACACAAGCCTATTGCTACTACTAAAACTATCATGTTCTTTTTTGTCCGGCGATTTGCCGAGCCTTTTTCCATCTTTCGTATGTGCTTCACCAACAAGGCAATTCCGTTAATAAGGAAAGCAATTAGAGCAACTACGACAATAATTAGCAATATCGCAAAGACAATCGTAACAATCATAAGCCCCCACCTTGAATTTTTTTGACCAATGGTCAACTTTAATATAGCAGATATTTGAACGGTGGTCAACTTAGGTTTTATGATATACTGCATTTAAAGGTGGTGATGAACGTGGATAAGAAAGAAATCATTTTAGATGCTTTGCGGGAGTTATTCAAAGAAGGCAAGGCGGGTACGGCTTCAGTAAGCGATATTGCAAAGAAAGCCGGGATTGCCAAAGGTGGACTATATTATTACTTTCGTTCAAAGGAAGAAGTATTGGATGCTCTAGTGATGCGTGAATATGAAGACATTATTCAGGCTTGCAAAGAGCTTGTGGAGCAGAGCAATGGAAATGCCCTCCAAAAGCTGGCACTTTTACTCAAAACGTATCGCAATTCCTATGTTGACACCTCTTTGGACGAATATTTGCACATGCCGCAGAACGCCGCCATACATCAAAAATCTTTGGCACAGATATTGTCCTCACTGTCGCAAATTATATCGCGTATCATTGAGCAAGGTATTGAAGAAAATACCTTTATTTGCGAATATCCACAAGAATACGCTGAAATCCTCATGTCGGTGTTTACATTCCTGCTTGACCCAGGCATTTTCCCGTGGACAGCTGAGCAATATGTTATGAAACTAAAGGCTTTAGCTGATATGTTGGAAAAAGGGCTTCGTGCGCCGAAAGACAGTTTCGCATTTCTTTATTCAAATAATTAATCGCCTTTGGCTTTCTCTACAAACTCAAAAACTTCGAGTCAACTTGACCCGAAGTTTTTTCTATTCGCTAACTCATAGATAGAAGCTTTCTCTTGCAATAGCTCGGCTAATTCAAGCAGGTTGTGTACGCAAAGATCGGCTCCTTCTTGGTAGAATGTATTCGCTGCTTGCTGATTGAGTTCCTGTTTTTCCTCTGGGAGCAGCGCTTGGTATTCCTCCATCGACAATCCCATGACTGAGCTGCCTTCTGTTACAGCAATACTAAAAACACCAGCATTTTTTCCTTCTCGAATGTCTGAAATGGTATCGCCAACTTTAATGACCTCACTCATTTCACGATTTTTAAAAAAGCGCATGTTTTCAAAAATCATGAACGGATAGGGTCTGCCTAAAGAGTTTACGTCATCAGGTGTTACCAGGTGATCGGGTGCATAGCCCTCAATTTTTGCGGTTTCGGCTACTACCTTCATCATTTCGTTAGTGTAGCCGGTCGTAGAGCCGATCTTAAACCCAGCTGCCTGCAGCTGATCGACGGCTTTTTTTGTATCCGGCTTTAGATGACTATTTTCAGCTAAATCGGCAAATAAGTAATGTTCAAAATCTTGGTAGATACTGTCTACGTCATTTTCGTCAGAAGGGCTGCCGTACTGCTCCAACCATTCTTGTTTAACGCGATCTAGTGCCAATAACTGCCGAATGTGTTCGACCTTCAACAGGCCCATCGGTTTTCTAATTTCTTGGTTGTTCAGTTGAATGCCTTTATTAGCAAAAGCTTTTTGAAAGGCCAAGACCGGAGCCATACAGCCAAAGTCCACAGTCGTCCCGGCCCAATCTAAAATAATAGTTTTAACTGACATGTGCGACCTCCCCATATTTTCCAATGACTTCTGATAAACGATGGATATCCTCTGGATACACTTCCCCAATGTTTCCGATTCTGAAACAGTCGACATCACTGATTTTTCCTGGATAGATGACGAATCCGTTGATTTTCAAATGGTTGTAAAAGCTCTTGAAATCAAAATCTTGATTTTTCGGATACAAAAAGGAACTGATAAACGGTCCTTGATGCTTATCCAGCAAGGGTTCATACCCAAGCTCGCTCATTTTACGACGCAAAAGACAATTGTTCGTACTGTAGCGTAAAAAGCGCTGTGTGATGCCTCCTTCCAAACGCAATTCTTCTAACGCTTGGCGAAAAGCCAGGACAGTATGCGTAGGGGAGGTGAAGCGCCATTTCCCATCTTTTTCCATCGTGACATATTGGTCGTATAAATCTAAGGAAATGGTCTTTGCTAAATGTTTCCGTTTCAACAGCTCATGCCGTTTGGCAAGAACAAAGGAAAATCCTGGAACGCCTTGAATGCATTTGTTGGCACTGGAGACTAGGAAATCGATTTTTAATTCTCCAACATTGATTGGGATGCCTCCAAAGCTGGACATGGCGTCTACGATAAAGAGCACTCCCTGTTGAGCAGCCACTGCAGAAATAGCCTCTAAATCGTTCAAGATTCCTGAGGTAGTCTCGCTGTGGACCATCGCTAGAGCGGTAATAGATGTATCGGATTCAAGGATCCTCTGGATGTCTTTGGCTTTTAAAGCTTTTGTTTCTGGTACCTCATAAACAGTATGGGTTACTTGGTGTCGTTCGCACATATCGACCATTCGATGCCCATAGGCACCATTGACGCAGACCAAGATGTGATCGTTCGGCCGCAGCATGGAACTTAAGACAGATTCAACTCCGAATGAGCCGCTGCCTTGCATAAGGATCGTCGTATAATCAATCGCTGAAACTTCAGCCAAATCTAGCAGCTCTTGACGAATTTCTTGCGTAATGGTTTTGTATTCATCATCCCAAGTGCAATGATCTTGCATCATAACCTTTTTAACAGTGCTGGTCGTAGTGAGCGGACCTGGGGTCAATAATTTGTAGTTCATTTTCCACCTCTTAGTCGATTAATTTCTGATGTTCTGTTAACAATTCAGCGGTCAATTCTTCTGGAAAGACTTTCTGCTGTTGGGCAACTTGCAGGCTGCTGACATCTTCCTTCTCATATAGAGCACTTGGGTAGATCGTCAATAACTCTTTTCTCCCATGCTCTAAAATTGTATTGACCATTTTCATTGCTTCAGGTTTAGTGTTATCGCCTTTGTTTACAACAGCTAAGGATTCTGTCAAGGTGTAGGTCCCTTCTTCAGGTTCAACATAATTGATCGGCAGGCCTTCATTTTTATCTTTGACTGCTTGATGGCGTAGACCGAAGCCGACTGCAACTTCACCTAACCGGACTTTTTTGATCGGGCCAGAGCCAGAGCTTTCCAAATGATCGCCAGCATTTTGATAGATCTCCTTTAAGATCGTCTTCGCATCGTCTTTTCCATAGCTGTCGATCAGGGCTTGGAATAAAAGCCATGCTGTAGAGGATTGTTTGATATCAGAGATTGACAACACGCCTTTGTATTTTGGATCAGCAAGATCCTTTAAGCTGGTAGGCACAGGTAAATTCAGTTCTTTCATCCGTTCCGTATTGTAGAAGATCGCTCCTTCTTGTACGGTAAAAGGAGCAGCATACTCTGGAATCTTTGCGATGGGATCAAGAGCGAGGTCTAGTTTTTCAAACATGTCCTTTTTATTTTGAGCACTGGTGAGATAGAAGGTGCTCATCGTGACCAGATCGGCTTCGATCTTTTCTCCTTCTGCTAACAGCTTGCTGCCAAGCTCAGACGTACCGTAAGTTTGCAGGATATAGTTGTCTTCGTAGCCATTATCGTCTAATACCTTTTTGATGACTTCAACAGGTTCTTCGTCTGCGTTGGTGTAAATCACCACTTTCTTATTTTCTGCACTACCGTTGCTGCAGGCGCCGAAGAAGAGGACGCACAAGATGCAAGAGAGACAAGCGAAAAGATGTTTTTTGTTCATGATTGGTTAAACTCCTTTTTAATAGTTGGATGATGCCTTGCATGATCAGATTGATCATTAACAAGAAAAGTGAAAGCATAAATATATCGTTAAACCGACCAAAATGCTGCAATTCTTTCAATTTGGCCGTAATAACCATCGTGTTGGCACTAGTCAGGAAGATGACTGCGCTGATAGTGATCATTGCGTTGAAAAAGTAATAGCCGAACATTTCTAAGATCGTCAGCTTTGAATTTGGAATCAAAATCCGGCGGATCGTATCGATCCAACGGTCTCCCATCAATTTGGCTGTGTTTTCCCAGTTCAGATTCATTTTTTGCAGGGCCTCTTTTGCCAGTTGGTAAGGTGTTGCAAAGTAATGAACCACAGTAGAAATAATCAGAATAGCCAACGTGTTGTGTAAAATACTGCCGCCAAACAGCAGCAAGAAAGCAACTCCGAGAACCATACCAGGAATCGAATTGGTGACCGTGGAGATGCTGTCAATTATGTTGTGCAGTCTGCCGGTTTTCCGCTCTCTGGAGGTAAGGATCGCTGCAAAATAGGCCAAAACCGTTCCGATCACTGCTGTTGATACGGCCATTGTCAAAGAATTTCTCAAGGTCAATCGCAGGCTGTCGTCTTCTAAAAAACGAGTTAAATGGACCAAAGTCGGTTGGATGCGATAGGGCCATTCCGTTGTAAATGGAATCACTACTAGAATCAAAAAGATACATAGGAGAAAGCCTGAGGTCGTCAAAAAGAGCAGGCGGAATCCCCAATCGCGGAGTTTGTTGGTTTTTAGAACAACTCTTTGCGGTTTCTCATAGCGTACGATTTTTTTCTGTAAATGGTTCAGCACGATGATACTGATGATCGAAGGCAAAAGCATGGTTATCGCGATCATTGCCCCATATTGAAAATCTGGAATCGTTCCCATGAACCCTTCATAAAGTAAAGTAGTAATGAATGGCGTTTGACCGCCGACTGCACTAGGTACCCCAAAATCTGTGAATGCCATAAAAAAGCCCTGCAGAAATGCAACTGCCAACACACGATACAACGGTTCAAAAATAGTTTTTTTCAGCGTTCGAGCAGGTGAATCCCCCATTAATCGTGAGACCAAAAAGAGGCGTGCATCTAAATATTTCATGGCATTGTTGATCAAGATAAAGATCGGCGGCAGAGTATAGATAATAAAGCCCATCAAAATACCGATACTTCCATAAATATTAAATAATTGATGCTGGAACAGCTTGCTCCAAAGCCCTTGCTTGCCAAAAGCATAAATCAAGACGAAGCCATAAGTGATCGTCGGTAGAAGCATCGGAAACTGCAAGATGCTGGAATTGATCATCAAAAACGGCTGTCCGATTTTTGTGAAATTATTACCGTAAGCCAATAAAAAGGCCAAGATAGTAGAGATACTTGCTGCAAGGACTGCATACCATAAACTGTTCGAGAAAGCAGTCTGCCATTTTTGATTAAAGATTTGCGAAAATTGAGCGAAATCTCCGCCTTGAGCAAAAGGAAAAGCAGTCAAACCGATCTTTATCAAGGGGATGGCTAGAAAAAGCAGAAAGAAGAATAGAACAACCCAATTTGTCAGCTGCTTTAATGAGAGTTTGTTTTTCATGATTCTTTCCTTTGCAATGATTGTTGGAATATTTCTTGAATGTTTCGCTGTTTGATCATTAATTGATTAATGATGAATTCCTGAACGAAATGACAAGACGCACGATTCATGATTTCGATCGGCGTGCTGTATTGAGCGATTTTTCCGTTGTCTAACACGACGATTTTATCTGACATAGTCAACGCCTCTTCGGGATCGTGAGTCACGATGATGATCGTCAAATGAAGCTTTTTTGCGATCTCCTGAATTCGAGCTTTGATCGACTCCTTGATAACGCCGTCCAAAGCGCTCAACGGTTCGTCTAAAAGTAGAATCTGCGGTTTCATCACCAAAGTCCTTCCTAAAGCCACGCGTTGCTTTTGCCCGCCAGACAGCTGGTGAATCAGTTTGTCCAAATGTTTTGTCAAGTCCAGCAGCTGAATCAATTCATTGATCTCTTCCTCTGAGGAGTGCTCTTTGCGATTTTTTAACCCATAAGTCAGGTTTTGATAAGCTGTCAAATTGGGGAAAAGGGCATAGTCTTGAAAGACTATGTTGAAGGGACGTTTTTCCATTGGGACATTCGTGATGTCTACGCCTTTAAAAAAAAGATTCCCTTCTGAAGGCTCTTCAAGACCAAGGATGATATTCAACAGTGTTGTTTTCCCTGATCCAGATTGACCTAAGATCGACACGATCTCTCCCTGATGGATTTCTAAGTTGATGTTGTCCAACACCGTTTGCTTATGAAACTGCTTAGAAATATGTTTGATTGTTAACATGGTCTCAACTCCTTTAACGCGAGTATAGCGAAGTAGTGTAAAGGCAAGATCAAGTTTGTGAAAAAATAGAATAAAGTTTGTTATGTTTGTGTAAAGAATGTAAAGGCAAAAAAACAAAACAACTATCAAGATCCAAATCATCTATAGTGCACTAATTTTTCCGTTCAATGTGTCAAGACACTTAATGGAGTTAGAAGATGAAGAGAACAATGAAATGGACCTGCTTAGCAGTTGTTTTTTTGTTGACGGGTTGCGGGAGAGAATCAGAAGAATCTGTGGAAGAAAAAGAATTAGCACCAAAAACATCATTGATTTCAGGAGTTGACGGTGTGGATGATCGGTCATTTAATCAAGCTGGCTGGGAGGGTTTGGATAAGTGGGGAAAAGAACACGGATTAAAAGCAAGGAAGACTACACCTATGTCGAAACAAATCAGCCGCAAGACAACAGTACAAACATCAGTCAGGCAGTTGAGAATGACTACGACCTGATCATTAGTCTGAGCTACCTGCAGGCAGATGCATTAAAAGAAGCAGCTGAATTGAATCCTGAGAAAAAATTTGCGTTGATTGATGATACAATCGAAGGTGTAGATAATAGTACCTCCGCAACCTTTAGAGACAACGAAAGTGCCTATTTAGCAGGGATCGCTGCGGCATACACCACCAGAACAAATAAGGCTGGGTTTATCGGTGATCCAACGTTTTGACACGGGGGTCGCCGCAGGTGTAAAAGCGGGTGCTGAAGAACTGGGAAAGGAAATTGACGTGATCAAGAAGATGAAGGAGAATATACGGATGTAAATGGCTGTGCCGACAATTTCACCTTGACTTCTACCAAGAAAAATGTAGGAACAGCCGTTACTACCATTGCACAATCTGCTTATGATGATACCTTTTCCGGCGGCAAACACTTGGTTTTGGGGATGGAGGAAGTCGGCGTTGATTTAACAGATGGAGAACTGACGGAAGAAGTGAAGCAGGTAGTTAAAACAGCTAGAGAAAAAATCATTTCTGGGAAAATCGTTGTTCCTGAGAGCTAAACGCAAATGTCCGGCCCCTAGTCATTCAGAGGACGGACATTTATTTGAGTTTGCTTTCACCAATTCGATTTGCCGAAAAGACTTTCTTCTATTATAAATGAGGAAAACTCAACTAAGAGAATGAGTAGTGGGGTTTTTCAAGAAATTCTCAACCACTTGCGCATCCTCTTCGGTGCGTGAAATCACTAATAAGGTATCAAAGCTGGCCATCGTAGCAACGATATACGGAGTGGAGAAATCGTCCAGTACAGCTGCAAACAGATTGGCATTGTCAGGAATCGTATGGACCACGGTCATGAATTGCACACGATCGACTTTGACGACCACATCTTCGATCATGCGCTCCAATCGCTCGATATCTTCATCTTCGGTATTTTGCTTTGGCTCCTCGAACAACTCAAATCGCGGCAGACCGTTCTCATCAATGGTTTTGACGATTTGAAGATCGCGAATGTCTCTTGAAATAGTTGCCTGAGTTGGGGTAACTCCTTCCTTTTGCAGGTAGTCCATCAGTTCATTTTGATTACGGATGGCGTGTATGGCAACCAGCTGTTTGATCAGTTCATGACGTTCTTTTTTACGCATAGTTTTCTCCTTGGAATTTTATCTTTTGAATAGGTATCTAGAAAGGTCAAGCTTAAGAATGACCGATAGCAGAATGAAAAAATCCATTGCTGGATTGATTTTTATGCATTAAGTATAGCAGAAAAGAATATTTTTAAAAGGTTTATTCATAAAAAGGTTTTTAGACCGATTTTCGCTAAATAGAAAAGAATAATCGTTGCTTTCTTGAAGTGTCTCCTGTATAATATCTAATTGTGTGTGGGCGACCACAGACAAAATCCACATCTTGATTTGATTAGCGAGAGGGTGCTTCATACATGAAGTCTGTTGCTGAGTTGACGGTCAGGAGAGGGAACAAAAAAACCAAATTGGAGGAAACAAAACATGTCAGTATTGTCTATGAAACAATTACTTGAAGCCGGCGTACATTTTGGACACCAAACACGTCGCTGGAACCCAAAAATGAAGAAGTACATCTTCACAGAAAGAAACGGAATCTACATCATTGACTTGCAAAAAACAGTTAAATTGGTAGATTCAGCTTACAACTACATGAAGGATGTTGCTGAAGACGGCGGCGTTGCTTTATTTGTAGGTACTAAAAAACAAGCACAAGAAGCCATTAAAGAAGAAGCGACTCGTGCAGGCCAATACTATGTAAACCATCGTTGGTTAGGCGGAACATTGACGAACTGGGATACGATCCAAAAACGTATCGCTCGTTTGAAAAACATCAATGCGATGGAAGCAGACGGAACATTTGATGTATTGCCTAAAAAAGAAGTTGTTGGCTTGAATAAAGAACGTGAACGTCTTGAAAAATTCTTGGGCGGTATCGCTGATATGCCAAGAATTCCAGATGTAATGTATATCGTTGACCCTCGTAAAGAACGTATCGCGGTTCAAGAAGCACATAAATTGAACATTCCGATCGTTGCAATGGTTGATACAAACTGTGATCCAGATGAGATCGATGTAGTGATCCCTTCAAATGACGATGCGATCCGTGCTGTGAAATTGATCACTGCTAAAATGGCGGATGCATTTATCGAAGGCAACCAAGGGGAAGACCAAGTAGCTGAAGCAGACTTCGTAGCAGAAGATGGCGGACAAGCAACTTCAATCGAAGAAATCGTTGATGTTGTAGAAGGCGGCAACGCTTCTACAGAATCAGCTGAATAATTTCGTAGCTTAAGCTGCTTCAAAGATAAAACCAACCTTTGAAGCAGCTTTTTTAGAAAAATTAGAGGAGGCCCATGAAAATGGCACAAGTAACAGCTAAACTAGTTAAAGAATTACGCGACATGACTGGCGTAGGTATGATGGATGCGAAAAAAGCATTAGTAGAAGTAGAAGGCGACATCGACAAAGCTGTAGACTTCTTACGTGAAAAAGGCATGGCGAAAGCGGCTAAGAAAAATGACCGTATCGCTGCTGAAGGATTGGCTTCTGTTGCTGTAAACGGCAATACTGCAGCAATCGTTGAAGTGAACTCTGAAACTGACTTCGTTTCTAAAAACGAAAAATTCCAAAACCTAGTAAAAGAAATCGCTGAATTAGTAGCTGCAAATAAACCTGCTAACTTAGAAGAAGCGATGGAATTGAAAGCTTCAAAAGGCACAATCGCTGAAGAATTGATCGAAGCAACCCAAGTTATTGGAGAAAAAATCAGCTTCCGTCGCTTCAACGTACTAGAAAAAGCAGATAATGCTGCATTTGGCGGATACTTGCATATGGGCGGCCGTATTGCGGTATTGACAGTTTTAAGTGGGACAACTGACGAAGAAGTTGCAAAAGATGTGGCTATGCACGTAGCAGCGATCAACCCTCGTTATGTGAATGAATCTCAAATTCCTCAAGAAGAATTAGAACACGAAAAAGCTGTTTTAACAGAACAAGCTTTAAATGAAGGCAAACCTGAAAAAATCGTTGAAAAAATGGTTGAAGGTCGTCTGCAAAAATTCAAAGCAGAAATCGCTTTGGTTGACCAGCCATTCGTAAAAGATCCTGATATGACTGTTGAAAAATACGTAGCTTCAAAAGGCGCAACTGTTGAAGGCTTCGTACGTTTTGAAGTTGGCGAAGGTATCGAAAAACGCGAAGACAACTTTGTAGAAGAAGTAATGAACCAAGTCAAAAAATAAGTCTGTTTTTTAACAGTTGGGGACGCATGATTGATTGATGCGCTCCCTTTTTTTAAGCAAAACCAATAAAAACTGGCTTCAAAAGCAGAGTATGCTAAAATGGCTATAGAGTGACTGTGGAGGAATCGAAATGAAAGAACCAAGATACAAACGTGTCGTATTGAAATTAAGTGGTGAAGCATTAGCAGGTGAAGAAAAATTCGGCATCAACCCACCAATCATTTCAGAAATCGTGGAAGAAATCAAAGAGGTTCACGAATTGGGCATTGAGATGGCGATCATCGTAGGCGGCGGAAATATCTGGCGCGGACAAATCGGCGCTCAAATGGGCATGGAACGTGCACAGGCTGACTACATGGGGATGCTGGCAACGGTGATGAATGCTTTGGCTTTGCAGGATGCATTGGAAAATATCAATGTACCAACGCGAGTTCAAACGTCCATCGAGATGCGCCAAATAGCAGAACCTTATATTCGTCGGAAGGCAGAACGTCATCTTGAAAAAGGACGAATCGTTATTTTTGCCGGCGGAACTGGAAATCCCTATTTCTCAACAGATACCACTGCTGCTTTACGCGCTGCTGAAATCAATGCAGACGTGATCCTAATGGCGAAAAATAATGTCGATGGTGTTTACTCGGCAGATCCAAAAATTGATCAAAATGCGATCAAATTTGATGAGTTGACACATTTAGATGTGATTGCCAAAGGACTACAGGTAATGGATTCTACTGCAAGCTCTCTAAGTATGGACAACGACATTCCATTGGTTGTCTTTAATTTGAACGAAGCTGGCAATATCAAACGTGTCGTTTTAGGTGAAAATATCGGAACGACAGTAAGGGGGAAATAAACATGGCAGATGCAATAATGAACGAAACAAAAGACAAGATGAAAAAGGCTGAGGAGTCATTACAGCGTCAACTTGGCCAAATTCGTGCGGGGCGTGCGAATGCAAGTCTGCTAGACCGCATTACCGTCAACTATTATGGTGCGCCAACGCCGGTCAACCAGTTGGCTTCGATCTCAATTCCTGAAGCACGTGTCTTGATGATCACACCATTTGATAAAAGCACGATCGGAGATGTCGAAAAAGCGATCTTGGCAAGTGACATCGGGTTGAATCCTGCAAACGACGGCAATGTGATTCGTCTTGTGATTCCTCAACTAACAGAAGACCGTCGGAAGGAATTGGCTAAAGAAGTAAAGAAAGAAGCAGAAAATGCGAAAATCGCTGTCCGCAACATCCGACGCGATGCAATGGATGACTACAAAAAACAACAAAAAAATGGCGACATCACTGAGGATGACTTACGCAACATGGAAAAAGACATCCAAAAACTAACCGATGACAGTGTAAAAAGAATTGATACGATCGTTGCTGAAAAAGAAAAAGAATTATTGGATGTTTAATACTTAAACTGATACATGTAAACGTGTATCAGTTTTTTGTTTTTTTACCATTAGTAACTTGTGATTTAAAGCGCAATTGTGCGACTACTCACTTTTTTGAATCAGGAAGATAAATTAGAAAACCAACAGCGAGATTCAATGACTTCTGAGTCTCTTGATGTTTGTTAAAATAAAGGAATTAATCTAACAGGTCTTGAAGTGACACATTATCGGATTGAAAATCAAAAATTGCCGCATTGCTGTTTATGAAAAATAATAATTGAATAAGGACGTTTGAAAAATACTTCTGTCTAGTTCTTCTATTTATTCAATTTGTTATGTATTCAAAAAGACAGTACGATAAATGAATCATAGGTCTTCACTTTCTCTTAGCTTATTCCCTGATAAGATACTTTTTTCATTGCCACATTGAAGAAAGTTTGAAAATCTCTAAATACCTTTGGATTTGCATAGGCAAGCTTTTAGATTATTGCTATAATGGCTGATGAATCTAAAAGCTTGCTTCTTTTATTTGATGAAAGAAACGACCTTTTTAAGAAAAGCATCGCTGTTTAACGAAAGTAGGAGGGAAAACATGGTTTTACGTTTTTTTCCACAAAAAGAAAAATACACACCTGAAAAAAGTGATCTGACGTTTGATCCAGAAGGGGCGATTCCGCAACACGTCGCCATCATCATGGATGGCAATGGCCGTTGGGCTCAGAATCGTCGTTTGCCGAGAGTAGCTGGGCATAAAGAGGGCATGGAGACGGTCAAAAAAATCACGAAATATGCCAATAAGCTAGGAATCAAGGTTCTAACCCTTTATGCGTTTTCGACAGAAAATTGGAAGCGTCCGGAAGAAGAGGTCAACTTTTTGATGCAGCTGCCGGTGGATTTTTTTGATACCTTCGTTCCAGAGTTGATCGAAGAAAACGTGCAGGTACGAGTGATGGGGTATGAAGAGTTTTTACCCGAACATACACAGGATGCAGTGAAAAGGGCGATTGAACAAACCGCGCAAAATGATGGCTTGGTTCTGAATTTTGCGCTGAACTATGGCAGTCGAGCAGAAATGGTCACGGCAATTCAAGAAATCGCTTCTGAAGTAAAAGCTGGGGGACTAGAAACGAAAAACATCACAGAAGAAACAGTATCTGATCATTTGATGACAGGATTTTTACCTAAGGAATTACGGGACCCTGAACTGGTGATCCGTACAAGTGGAGAAGAGCGGATCAGCAACTTTTTATTGTGGCAGCTGGCGTATAGTGAACTTTTCTTTACAAAAGCGTTATGGCCGGACTTCGACGGGAATCATTTGGAAACGGCGATCGCTTCTTTCCAAAAGCGGAATCGACGTTTCGGAGGATTGAACAAGGAGGATAAAAAATGAGACAACGTGTCATCACGGCTGTAGTTGCGTTAGCAATTTTTTTGCCAATTTTATATGTAGGAGGCATCGCTATTGAACTGACGGCGGCTGCTTTAGCAGGAGTCGGAGTTTATGAGCTGTTTCGTATGAAAGGGCTGGCTGTATTAAGCTTTGAAGGGGTTTTAGCGATTTTGGGTGCAGTCTTTTTGGTGCTCCCGGCAGAACGGTGGTTTCCATTTTTGGATGCATCTAGCAATTTTTTACTGTTTTATCTAGTTGTTATGATTTTATTAGGGATCTCAGTCATTTCGAAAAATGTTTATACGATCGATGAAGCGAGTTTTCCGATCGTGGCTAGTCTCTATGCGGGAGTCGGATTTCAAAATTTAGTAGTGGCTCGTTCGGAAGGGATCGCCATGGTGATTTTTGCCTTCTTTATTGTTTGGGCAACCGATATCGGGGCTTATATGGTGGGGCGGAAAGTTGGCAAGCATAAGCTATGGCCAGACATTTCACCTAATAAAACAGTCGAAGGCGCATTAGGAGGGATCGCCAGTGCAGTGATAGTGGCAGTGCTCTTTGTTCTAGTGCAGTCGAATCTGTTTCAGCAAAATCTGCTGACGATGATAGTCTTTACGATTGTCTTTTCAATCGTCGGCCAGTTCGGTGACTTGGTCGAATCGGCGATCAAGCGCCATTATGATGTAAAAGATTCTGGGAATATTCTGCCGGGACATGGCGGGATCCTTGATCGATTTGACAGTATGCTGTTTGTGTTTCCGATTATGCACTTATTTGGTATCTTTTAAAAAAGCTCTGTTGCAGAGCTTTTTTACTATTGCAAACGGCTTTGTCTATAAAGTGTGTGTTTTCTTGTAAAAATGATCGAATAATGATAGAACTACATATTAATTAAAAGGATTGTGATACACTTATCCTAAGAAAAAAATCGAAGGCGGTTTTACCATGCGTACAGTAATAACATTTTTAATTGTTTTTGGCGTATTAGTGATCGTGCATGAGTTTGGGCACTTTTTCTTTGCCAAACGTGCAGGGATTTTAGTCAGAGAATTTGCGATCGGAATGGGTCCAAAAATCTATGCTCATATGGGAAAGGACGGAACAACTTACACGCTGCGGTTGTTGCCAATCGGCGGGTATGTTCGAATGGCCGGTTTGGAGGACGAAGAGACCGATCTGAGTCCCGGTATGCCGTTATCTTTAGAATTAGATAAGCAAGGCAATGTTCAACGAATCAATGTAAGTAAAAAGGTGCAGCTGCCAAACAGTATACCTTTAGAATTGATCCGGGCTGATTTGTTGGATGAATTAACGATCAGCGGCTATGTTTATGGCGATGAAAGCCAGGAGACGACATACAAAGTCAACCATGAGGCAACCGTGATTGAAGAGAACGGTACAGAAGTGCGAATCGCACCGCGCGATGTCCAATTCCAATCTGCCAAGATCGGTTCGAGAATCTTGACCAATTTTGCTGGTCCAATGAACAATTTTATATTGACGGTTCTTTTATTCATTGCCCTAGCCTTCGTCCAAGGCGGCGTACCTGACTACGATACGAACCAGATCGGGACTGTCGAGCCCGATAGTCCTGCCATGAAAGCCGGACTAACAGACAACGCTGAGATTCTCAGTATCGATGATCAGCAGATCTCGAAATGGGAAGATCTTACAAAAGTTGTATCTAAAAATCCCGGTAAAGAATTGTCTGTTACAGCCGTACAAAATGGAAAACAAGAAACACTGATGCTTGTTCCGGAAGAACGAGAATCAAACGGAGAGAAAATCGGCATGATTGGTGTCGGCCTGCATATGAATACCAGTTTGGGAGCGAAATTGTTGAGCGGCTTTACTCAAACCTGGGATTTGATGGGCCGAATCTTTGAAGCACTCGGGTCCTTGTTTACCGGCTTCAGCCTAGACAAGCTTGGCGGTCCTGTCATGATGTACAAGCTCTCCTCAGAAGCAGCTCAACAAGGCGTTCGAACAGTTATCTATTTAATGGCTTTCTTGTCGGTGAATCTGGGAATCGTCAATCTTCTGCCTATTCCGGCTTTTGATGGAGGGAAAATTCTCTTGAACATCATTGAGGCCTTTCGAGGCAAGCCTTTGGATCCTGAAAAGGAAGGTATGATCACGATGGTCGGATTTGTTTTCATTATGGTCTTAATGATTTTAGTCACATGGAACGATATTTCTCGTTTCTTCTTTTAAGCAAAAGGTCGAAGCTGCTTCGACCTTTTTTCTAATGCAAAAATGCCTAAAAAAAGTTATACTGAATAGTACGTGAAAAAGTGAAGGAGATGTCATTTTGTCTGCAAATCGTGAGTTATTTGAGAATTTGCTTCGTCAAATCGAACTAGCAGAAGAGGACCAGCACCATCCGTCGATCCAACAAGCAGAGATCCGACAAGTGGTGGTCCATGAGAAGTCTCGTGTTTGGGAATTCTTTATTCAAACACCGGAGATTTTACCGGCGGAGCTGTACTATACCTTCCACCAAAAATTACGTTTGGCCTTTCAAGCGATTGCAAGTGTCAAATTACATATTGAGGCGCAGAATGCGGCTTTCAATGAGTCCCTGCTGCAGCAGTATTGGCGAATTGCGTTAAAAGATCAAGATTGCGATACTCCTTTGGTCAAGCAAGTCTTGGATAAGCCGCTTCCTCTATTGCAAGGAAAACGGATCGTGCTGTTGATCGACAATCAAACAGTGATCCCCTTTCTGAAGCAACAATACCTGCCATTAATTGAGGAACATCTTGTTTCATTCGGGTTTCCGAAGCTGCGGATCGATCCAGAGGTTGATGAAAAACAACAAGAACGTGTCCTGCAATTGTTCGAGGAAAGAAAACAAGAACAGGATGCCGTTTTCCAGGAACGTGCGGCAGAAAGTATTGCACAGTATGAATCAAAGAAAAAAGAAAAAGACAAAGCAACAATCGATGGACCGATCCAAATGGGTAGAAACATCCCGGCAGACGAAGCTATCACACCGATGAATACGATTATCGAGGAAGAGCGTCGGGTAACGATCGAAGGATTCATTTTTGACAAGGAAGTCCGAGAACTGCGCTCAAAACGTAAGATCCTAATCCTAAAAATGACCGATTACACCTCGTCCTTTGTGGTGAAAAAATTCTCCAATGGAGAGAAGGATGAACAGATTTTTGACGCAATCGCCAAAAACAGCTGGATTCGTGTTCGCGGAAGTGTACAAGAGGATACGTTCATGCGTGATCTGGTAATGAACGCGCAGGACATTCAAGAGGTCAAACATCCTGATCGTAAAGATTATGGTGAAGAAAAACGGGTCGAGCTGCATCTGCATAGCAATATGAGTACAATGGATGCGACAGCGAGCGTCAGCGATCTTGTTGCTCAAGCTGGGAAGTGGGGCCACAAAGCGATCGCTATCACTGATCACGGTGGTGCACAAGCTTTCCCTGATGCCCATGCAGCCGGCAAAAAGGCCGGCGTTAAAATTTTGTACGGGGTCGAAGCAAATGTGGTGGATGATGGTGTGCCGATTGCCTATAATGACAAGCATGAATCACTGACAGATGCAACCTATGTCGTGTTCGATGTGGAAACCACAGGACTTTCAGCTGTATACGATACGATCATCGAGCTGGCGGCTGTGAAAATGCATAAGGGAAATGTCATCGAGACCTTTGAAGAGTTCATTGATCCGGGCCATCGATTGTCAGAGACGACAGTCAATTTGACTGGGATCACGGATGAGATGGTTCGCGGCTCTAAATCGGAAAAAGAAGTGTTGTCCCTGTTTGAAAAATTTAGTGAAGACACTATTTTGGTTGCCCATAATGCAGCTTTTGATATCGGCTTTTTAAACACCAGCTATGTTCGTCATGGCATGGATGAGACGCCAAATCCAGTGATCGATACATTGGAATTAGCACGGTATTTGTATCCAGAATTCAAGCGTTTTGGATTGGGTGTTCTGACGAAAAAATTTGGTGTCAGTTTGGAGCAGCATCACCGAGCAGTTTATGATGCGGAAGCAACTGGACACCTGGCATGGATTTTTGTCAAGGAGGCTATGGAAAAACACCAGATGATGTATCATGACCAACTGAACGATCATGTTGGGGAGGGGGACTCTTATAAACGTGCACGGCCGTTTCATGTCACCCTGCTTGCGAAAAATCAAGCAGGATTAAAAGATCTATTTAAATTGATCTCGATGTCCAACGTGGAGTATTTTGAGCGTGTTCCACGGATCCCACGCTCGCAGCTGAAAAAACTGCGGGAAAACTTGTTGGTTGGTTCAGCCTGCGCACAAGGCGAGATTTTCGAAGCTATGATGCAAAAAGGCGTGGAAGAGGCGAAAAATCGTGCAGCTTTTTACGATTACATCGAGGTCATGCCCAAAGCGGTTTATGCGCCGCTGATTGAACAAGAACTGGTCAAAAATGAGGAAGATCTAGAGGATATTATTCGAAATTTGGTGAAGATCGGTGAAGAATTGGAGAAGCCAGTGGTTGCGACTGGTGATGTTCACTATTTAAATAAAGAGGACGCTATTTACCGTAAAATTTTGGTGGGTTCGATGGGTGGAGCTAATCCGTTGAATCGCCATAGCCTGCCGGAGGTCCATTTTAGAACGACGGATGAAATGCTGCAGGCGTTCCATTTCTTAGGCGAGGATCTGGCGAAGAAGCTGGTGATCGATAATACTAATCTGATTGCCGATACCTGCGAGGAAGTCATTCCTGTTAAGGATGAATTATATACTCCTAAGATTCCTGGTTCAGAAGATGAAATTCGGGCGTTGAGTTATGGACGAGCAAAAGAACTCTACGGTGATCCTTTGCCAGAAATCATTGAAAAACGCTTGAAAAAAGAATTGGATTCCATCATCGGAAACGGATTTTCAGTGATCTATCTGATTTCACAAAAGTTAGTGCATAAAAGTAATGAAGATGGATACTTAGTCGGTTCTCGAGGATCGGTCGGATCAAGTTTTGTGGCAACTATGACTGGGATTACAGAGGTCAACCCATTGCCGCCGCATTATTATTGTCCTGATTGTCAATACTCAGAATTCTTTGAGGATGGTTCTTACGGCTCTGGGTTTGATATGCCAGAAAAAGCTTGTCCTAAATGCGGTACGCGCTTAAACAAAGACGGCCATGACATTCCGTTTGAGACCTTCTTAGGCTTTCACGGCGACAAAGTGCCCGATATCGATTTGAACTTCTCTGGAGACTATCAAGCGGAAGCACACAACTATACTAAGGTGCTATTTGGTGAAGAGTACGTTTATCGTGCTGGAACGATTGGTACGGTGGCTGATAAAACAGCGTTCGGCTTTGTAAAGGGGTATGAAAGAGATCACAACCTGCAGTTACGCTCCGCAGAGATCGATCGTCTGGCAAAAGGTGCGACCGGAGTCAAACGAACCACCGGCCAGCACCCGGGAGGGATCATCGTTATTCCAGATTACATGGATGTTTATGATTTTACTCCGATTCAGTATCCAGCGGATGATCGGAATTCGGAATGGAAAACTACACACTTTGATTTCCACTCAATCCACGATAATGTTTTAAAACTGGATATCCTAGGACATGATGATCCGACGGTAATCCGGATGCTGCAGGATTTATCGGGAGTGGACCCAAAAACGATCCCAACTGATGACCCAGAGGTGATGAGGATTTTTGATGGTCCGCAGGTATTAGGAGTCGAACCAGAGCAGATCTATTCCAAAACCGGAACCTTAGGAATTCCTGAATTTGGGACGCGTTTTGTAAGGGGGATGCTGGAAGAAACGCACCCGTCCACCTTCGCGGAATTGCTGCAGATTTCTGGACTGTCTCACGGCACGGATGTTTGGTTGGGCAATGCAGAAGAGCTGATTCGTCGGGGAGAAGCTACCTTAGCAGATGTGATCGGTTGTCGGGATGATATCATGGTGTATTTAATGCACGCCGGACTGGAAAGTGGAATGGCCTTCAAAATCATGGAGACAGTGCGGAAAGGGCAATGGAACAAGATTCCAGACGAGCTGCGCGAGACTTACTTGACTGCTATGCGTGAAAATAATGTACCAGACTGGTACATCGATTCTTGTTCGAAAATCAAATACATGTTTCCTAAGGCCCATGCGGCAGCTTATGTGCTGATGGCGCTGCGGGTTGCTTATTTTAAAGTGTACTACCCAATCCTTTATTACTGTGCCTATTTCTCTGTTCGTGCCGATGACTTCGATCTGACTTCAATGGCTAAAGGAAAAGAGGCGGTCAAGGCCGCTATGAAGGCGATCACGGATAAAGGCATGGATGCGACAACAAAGGAGAAGAATCAGCTGACTGTTCTGGAGCTGTGCAACGAAATGCTGGAGCGCGATTATCATTTTGGCATGATCGATCTGTATAAATCAGATGCAGTAAATTTTGTGATTGATGGGGATACCTTGATTGCGCCATTCCGGGCAGTACCAGGCTTGGGTGCCAACGTGGCCAAACAAATCGTAGAGGCGCGAAAAGACGGGATCTTCCTTTCAAAGGAAGATTTAGCGAGCCGCGGCAAGGTTTCAAAAACACTGATCGAGTACATGGATACCCATGGTGTTTTAAAAGATTTACCGGATGAAAACCAGCTTTCATTGTTTGATATGTAAGAAGCAGAGGAACACAAGCAATAAATGAAAGAACTATTTCAAAATGAAAATGGTTCGGTTGAATTTTCATTCTATTTATGGTACTATAACAATGTAATCAGACACTGAGGTGAGTGAGCGGAATTTTCGCTCACTCTTTTTAATGGATTGAAAGCAAGAAGGAGGCCGACAGATTGAGCAGTGTAGTTGAAACAATTACCGACTTGGTGACGCCGATTTTGGATGAACAGCAGTTTGAATTGGTAGAAGTCGAATTTGTCAAAGAAGGAAAAAATTGGTTTTTAAGAGTGTTCATCGATAAAGAGGGCGGCATCGATATCGAGGAATGTGCATTTGTCAGCGAAAAATTAAGTGAAAAAATCGATCAGCTTGATCCTGATCCAATCCCACAGGCATACTTCCTGGAAGTATCATCTCCTGGCGCTGAACGTCCATTGAAAAAGGAAAAAGATTATCAGAATGCCATTGGAGAATATATTCACCTTTCACTGTATCAAAATGTTGATGGAGAGAAACAATATGACGGCTTTTTGAAGGAATTGACTACGGACCAGTTGACATTGACGGTCAAAATCAAAACACGTCAAAAGGACATCACTTTCGAACGCAGCAATATTGCGAAAGCTCGTTTGGCAATTGAGTTTTAAACAAAAAATAAGCGATACGACGATTCACGTATCAGCATTCATTGAAAAGTCGGTTTAATCGACAGGATGGATGTACTTCATACTTATGATAAAAATGAATCCTGCAATATGAACGAGGAGGAAAAACAATGAGTAAAGAAATGCTGAATGCATTAGACACTTTAGAAGCAGAAAAAGGAATTTCTAAAGAAATCGTCATTGAAGCATTGGAAGCAGCATTGGTATCTGCGTACAAACGTCATTATGGCCAATCGCAAAATGTTGAAGTCGAATTCAATGAAAAGAAAGGCGATATCCATGTTTACGCAGTAAAAGAAGTAACAGAAGAAGTAATGGATTCACAATTAGAGGTCTCGCTGAAAGATGCAATGGCAATCAATCCGGCCTATGAGATCGGTGATAAAATTCGTTTTGAAGTAACGCCGCGTGATTTTGGACGGATCGCTGCTCAGACGGCTAAACAGGTGATTTTGCAGCGAGTGCGCGAAGCCGAACGCAGTATTATCTACAATGAATACAGTGCCTATGAGAAAGATATCATGCAAGGAGTCGTCGAGCGTCAAGACAACCGTTATATTTATGTTAACCTCGGTAAGATCGAAGCGGTTCTTTCTAAGCAAGATCAAATGCCGAATGAACATTACCAGCCGCATGACCGAATCAAGGTGTATGTGTCTCGTGTAGAGAATACATCTAAAGGTCCACAAGTCTTTGTTAGCCGAAGCCATCCTGATTTGCTGCGCCGCTTATTTGAACAAGAGGTTCCAGAGGTATATGATGGTATCGTAGAGATCGTCAGCATTGCCCGTGAAGCCGGAGACCGTGCGAAAGTCGCTGTTCGTTCGAATGATCCGAACATTGATCCTGTGGGAACGTGTGTCGGGCCCAAAGGCCAACGGGTTCAGGCGATCGTCAATGAATTAAAAGGCGAAAACATGGATATCGTCGAGTGGGATGAAGATCCAGCGGTGTTTATCGCAAACTCCTTGAATCCAGCGCAAGTTGAGGATGTTATCTTCGATACAGAGAATCCGAAAGTATGTACAGTAGTCGTGCCTGATTACCAACTGTCCTTAGCGATCGGAAAACGTGGTCAAAATGCACGTCTTGCAGCGAAATTGACAGCCCACAAAATCGACATTAAAGCAGAGTCGGACATGGAAGAATTCTATGCGAATTATGTAGAAGACGATTATGAGGAACTGCCTGAAGAGTTTGCGGCAGATGAAGAGCTGTTGGAGAGCACACCTGATTTGACGGATGATGATAGTGAAAATGCAGTATTTGAGGAAGGCGAAGAATAACCAAGGGGGCCAGCTAAGATGAAAAAAAGAAAAGTTCCTTTGCGAAAATCGGTCGTTTCTGGTGAAATGAAACCAAAAAAAGAATTGATCCGTATCGCTAAGTCGAAGGAAGGCGAAGTGTCGATCGATCCGACTGGAAAGAAACCAGGAAGAGGGGCGTATGTCGCTCTAGAGCCTGAAGAAGTAAAAGAAGCTTGGAAGAAAAAAATCTTAGATCGAGTCTTGGATATCGAATTGACAGAGGATTTTTATCAAGAACTTTTAGACTATGTGACTCATCAAAAAGCCAGAAAAGAGCTTTTTGGTAATGAATAGAGACAAGGCGCTAAACATGTTAGGTTTAGCCATGCGTGCAGGCAAACTGATCACTGGTGAAGAAATGACGATCAATGAGATTCGAAAAAACAAGGTCAAGTTGGTCATAGTCGCTTCAGACGCCAGTGAAAATACGAAAAAAAAGGTGACAGACAAAAGCAAGTTTTATCAAACGGCATATCTGATGGACTTTTCGGAAAGTGAGCTGACCAATGCGATCGGCAGGCCGCGAAAGGTCATCGGTGTAATGGATACAGGATTTGCCGAAAGGATCGTGTCGTTAATAAAAGGTTAGGAAGGTGATTGCATGGGAAAAAAACGAGTATACGAATTTGCCAAGGAAATTAATCAATCAAGTAAGGAAGTTGTGGAGCGAGCGAACAAGCTAGGGATCGATGTCTCAAACCACATGGGTGCATTGTCGAGTGATGATGAGTCCAAATTGAAGCAAGCTTTTTCAAGCAAATCGTCGCAACAAGCAAATACTCAAGCAAAACCATCAGCTAACCAGCACGAAAAACCGAAGTTTAGAAGTTCAAGAAACAATCCGAAATTTCAAAATAGAAAAGCAAACCAAGAAGCCGCTAGACAGACGGGTGGTTATTCACAACAGCGATCAACCAGTAATCAACACGGCCAAGGACAACAATCCAGCAATCAAGGTAGACAGGGGCAAAGACCAATAAATAATCAAAATCAAAGACCAACTAACCAAGGTGGACAAAACCAACGTCCAGCAAATAATCAAGGTCAACGACCAACTAATCAAGGCGGACAGAATCAACGTCCAGCAAATAATCAAGGCCAACGACCAACTAACCAAGGCGGACAAAACCAACGTCCAGCAAACAATCAAGGCCAACGACCAAACAACCAAGGCGGACAGAATCAACGTCCAGCAAATAATCAAGGCCAACGACCAGCTAATCAAGGTGGACAAAATCAACGTCCAGCAAATAATCAAGGTCAACGACCAGCTAATCAAGGTGGACAAAATCAACGTCCAACGAATAATCAAGGTCAGCGACCAAACAACCAAAGTGGACAGAACCAACGTCCAGCGAACAATCAAGGTCAACGACCAAACAACCAAGGCGGACAAAACCAACGTCCAGCGAATAACCAAAGTCAACGACCAAGTACTCAAGGCGCACAAGGCCAACGTTCGAACAGCCAGGGCGGCGGGCAAGCAAACCGGAATAAAAACAACAATTACGGAAACCAAAACCGTAACAGTTATGGCGGCAACAATAATTTCCGCAATAAGAACAAATTTAATAAAAAAGGCAAGAAAGGCAAACAGCAGCAAAGTCAGAAACCTGCTGTACCGCCACGTAAATTCCGTGAGCTGCCTGAAATCCTTGAATATACAGAAGGAATGAACGTAGCAGACATCGCGAAGAAAATCTATCGCGAACCAGCAGAGATTATCAAAAAGCTATTCATGTTAGGTGTGATGGTCAACCAAAACCAACCATTAGACAAGGATACGATCGAGCTGTTAGCAACGGATTACGGCATTGAGCCGCAAGAGAAAGTCCAAGTGGATATTGCCGACATCGACCGCTTCTTTGAAGTAGAAGAAGTGAACGAGGAAAATCTGGTTCCGCGTCCGCCCGTTGTAACGATCATGGGACACGTTGACCACGGGAAAACAACTTTGCTTGATACCTTGCGTCATTCACGAGTAACCAGTGGAGAAGCAGGCGGAATCACACAGCATATTGGTGCCTATCAAATTGACATCAACGGCAAGCCAATCACGTTCTTGGATACACCAGGACACGCGGCATTTACCAGCATGCGTGCGCGTGGAGCAAGTATCACGGATATTACCATCCTAGTGGTGGCAGCTGATGATGGTGTTATGCCGCAGACTATTGAGGCGATCAACCATGCGAAGGCTGCAAAAGTTCCGATTATCGTTGCAGTCAATAAAATCGATAAACCAGGTGCGAATCCAGAGCGGGTCATGCAAGAATTGAGTGAACGTGAGTTAGTGCCAGAAGCGTGGAGCGGCGATACGATCTTTGTTGAAATTTCAGCGAAATTCAATCAAAACATTGAAGAATTACTAGAGATGATTTTATTGGTAGCTGAAGTAGAAGATCTGAAGGCTGACCCAACTCAAAATGCGATCGGCACAGTGATCGAAGCACGTTTGGATAAAGGAAAAGGCCCAGTAGCGACCTTACTTGTTCAACAGGGGACGTTAAAAGTCGGTGATCCAATTGTTGTGGGAGACACCTATGGACGCGTTCGGGTAATGACCAATGACATTGGCCGCAGAGACAAAACTGCTGGTCCGGCAACCCCAGTTGAGATTACTGGTCTGAATGATGTGCCACAAGCCGGCGATCGTTTCGCCGTATTCGCAGATGAAAAAACAGCGCGTGCAGCTGGGGAAGAGCGTGCAAAACGTGCATTGCTCGAACACCGCAGTGCCAATGCTCGTGTGACGCTTGATACCTTGTTTGAATCACTCAAAGAAGGCGAATTGAAAGCTGTAAATGTCATCATCAAGGCAGACGTACAAGGATCTGCAGAAGCACTGGCGGCGTCTCTGCAAAAGATCGATGTTGAAGGTGTTCGTGTCAATATCGTCCATTCTGCGGTCGGCGCAATCAATGAAAGTGATGTAACCCTTGCAGCAGCAAGTAACGCAATCATCATTGGGTTCAATGTGCGTCCTACACCACAGGCCAAACAACAGGCGGATGGGGAAGAAGTGGATATTCGTTTGCATCGAATCATTTATCAAGCGATCGAAGAAATCGAAACAGCGATGAGAGGGATGCTTGATCCTGAATACGAAGAAAAAATCACTGGTCAAATGACGGTTCGTGAAACATATAAGGTATCGAAAGTCGGCATCATTGCAGGTTGTTATGTCAACGAAGGCAGCATTTCTCGTGACAGCGGTGTTCGTGTCATCCGTGACGGTATCGTAATTTTTGAAGGCAAACTTGCTAGCTTGAAACGTTTCAAAGATGACGTGAAGGAAGTCAAAATGGGCTACGAGTGTGGTGCCATGGTTGAAAACTTTAACGATCTAAAAATTGATGATGTGATCGAAGCCTTTGTGATGCAAGAAATCAAAAAAGCGTAGAGAAGGAGGCATTTCTTATGCCAAACTATCGTGATCGTCGCGTAGCGCAAGAAATTTTAAAAGAAGTCAATGACATTTTGCGCAAACGGGTTCGTGACCCGCGCGTCCAAAATGTCAATATCACCGATGTCCATGTAACCGGAGATCTGCAGCAAGCTACGATCTATTACAGCTTGTTGTCAGATAAGGCATCAGAAAAACAAAAAGCGCAGGAAGGGTTAGATAAAGCGAAAGGATTAGTTCGCCGTGAATTAGGTAAAGCCTTATCGATTTACAAGACCCCTGAATTATTATTTGAGTTAGATGAATCAGTAGAATATGGTTCAAAAATCGACCAAATGATTCGCGATCTGCATAAAGAGTAACGATCATGAAACCTAGGCCGTGTGGTCTAGGTTTCTTTTTACTTTTTGATTATTTTCACAGCAGTATTCTTGAATATCTGTTAAAGTTGCTCTAAAATGGTCGAGCAGAGAGGATAGAGAAACATGACGACTGAATTTGAGGAACGCATGCAACAACTGCATGCGGCGTATAAAGAATTTTCACCAGAAGAACGGAAATACTTGCTCCAACAAATCAAAAGAAACAACTTTTTGCTGTTTCGTAAAACAGAGCGGATCAAACATGATCTCTTGCGAATGGAAGCCAGGAGAGCACAACTGTCATTGGATGAGAACTCAGAGGAATTGAGCCAGCTGGAAGATAAAATCATCGCGAAAAAAACAGTTTTTCTGAAATGCTTAGCTGAAGCGAGAACCAAATGTCAGGGGCGTCAATAAGTGCTGCTGATTGAAATAATTATTTTTCTGGCGATCACCATCACCTTATCCAATGTTTTAGCGAAAGTGCTTCCGACAGTACCTATGTTTATGATCCAAATCGTTCTAGGCATTTTGCTGGGATTAACTGAAATTGGGCGATCGATCAATTTCCAACCAGAAGTTTTTTTGGTCATGATCATCGCTCCGTTGTTGTTTCACGAAGGTGAGACTGCAGATATTCCGGCGATTTTAGAGCATTATGGTGCAATCATCTTTCTGGCGTTTGGCGGAGTGATCCTGACGCTCTTTAGCATCGGGTTGGTTACTCATCAACTGCTGCCGACATTGCCTTTAGCTGCATGTCTGGCTTTTGGTGCGGCTTTAGGACCTACCGACGCAGTTGCAGTGAAATCTTTAGCGCAACGTTTGAGAATGCCAGGAGCAGTGATGCATATTTTAGAAGGAGAAGGCTTGCTGAATGATGCTTCCGGGGTTACTGCTTTTCAATTTGCTGTCGCAGCATTGGTTACGGGCCAGTTTTCCGCTGCAGACGCTTCATTTTCGCTTCTAACCTCGACACTAGGAGGCGTTTTAGCAGGGGTCATCGTTGTGTACGTCAAAAGACAATTGGTCCAACTGATTGAACGAATCTCCGCAAAGGATATCACGGGCTACTTACTAATCGAATTGACCCTGCCTTTTTTGGCATATTTAGCAGCGGAGCTTCTTCATTCTTCTGGGATCATTGCAGCAGTAGTCTGCGGAGTATTGGAGTCTCGCGGATTCAGAAAAATCACGTTGTTTGATGCAGAACTCTCCAATGTTAAGGAGACAACCTGGCAGACGATTAGTTTCACCTTAAATGCATTGGTCTTTTTATTCTTAGGGATCGAATTGTCTCAGGTTTTTTCACCTATTTGGAACAGTCGTACGTACTCAAATGTACATCTGTTTTTGATTATCGGCGTACTCACAGCCCTTCTATTTATCATCCGGTATTTATTCATTACTCTGTTTTATTTGATCACCAAAGGCTTTAAATTAACAAGACAGTATTTCCGAGAGCGACTGATTTTAACAGTTGGCGGTGTCAAAGGGACAGTCAGTATTGCGACTATTTTTATTCTGCCGACTACAATCAATGGGATGGACTTCCCTGAACGTTCATTGTTGCTGTTCATGACAGCCTGTGTCACCTTCTTAAGTTTGATCGTCGGCATGATCTTGCTGCCATTACTTGCAGATGGTGAAAAAGAGGTGGCACCAAACTTTCGCCAAGCCCAAATCTATCAACAAGTAATCGAGACATTGAGAAATGGAATCGAGACAGAGCAGTTGTCGGAGAAAGAAATCTTCGCAACACAGGCAGTGATTACTAACTATCAGGAACGTATTCAAGAGCTGTACACGGAGACGATGTCGAAAAGTGTGCAGCAAGAATTTCAGGAGATCCAAGCTTTGATTATTTCAGTAGAGCGGGATGGATTAGACGAAAGCTATCGACGACAATTGATCGATCAAGAAGGCTATCGAATGTATTACCGCTTTGTTGCCCGTTTTCAACAGACAGTTTCCCGTCAAATCTTGTCTTTTATTGGGTTTTGGCTGATTTTCGTTCGACGCTTTCTTAGAGTCGTTTTTCATCCGCTGCTGTTTTGGAAACGGCGCCGATTTAATCAAAGGACCGGATTATTTGATCGACAAGACCTCTCTATGGTAAAGAAAGTCTTTTTGCGCAACAGCCAGACAGTTTTGTCTAGTTTGGATAATTTGCGGGATGTGTACGACGAAGAACTGATCGATTTCTTTATTGCTGAGCGAGAAAATCTAATGGATCAAGTAAAAAAAAGGGGGCTTATTGGCACACTTTTCATTCAACAGGATCCCATGTATACAAAGGAATTGTTGAGGGGATATTATTTGGAAAGAAAAGTGATCGATGAGTATGAAAGCACAGAAGAAATTTCGACCTTTGAAGCCAACAATTATCGGCACAGGGTTAATCTGCTGGAATCTTATACGATGCGCCAGCCTTCGGATCCGCCGCTTCGATTTATTGCGAAAAAAAATAAAAAATAAGACACCCCTCATTCTTGAGAACGAACTTTGCGAACGAAAGCAAAGAAGACTTCCTGATTGAGGGTTTTTCTTTGTTTTTTCTACTTTTCGATATGGTATAATGGCAACGTTGAAATTTCTTGAAACGGAGTAGATCAATGGACGGAATTTTACCTTTATGGAAAGAGCGCGGTATGACCAGCCACGACTGTGTCTTTAAACTACGCAAAATCCTGAAAATGAAAAAAATCGGTCACGGAGGCACCTTGGACCCCGATGTCGACGGAGTATTGCCGATTTGTATTGGCAAGGGAACCAAAGTAATCGAATACTTGCAGGAAAACGGCAAAATTTACGAGGGAGAGATTACATTAGGTTTTTCGACAACGACTGAAGACAGCAGTGGTGATCTCGTCGAAAAACAACCGGTCACCGAGGCTGTTTCGATCGAAGAGATCGATCAAGCGATGCGGCATTTTATTGGAGAAATCACTCAAGTGCCTCCTATGTATTCTGCAGTTAAGGTCAACGGGAAACGGCTATATGAGTATGCCAGGGCCGGGGAAAGTGTGGAGCGTCCGATACGAACAACAAAGATCGAAGTCTTCGATCGTATCAGTGCTCCTGTTTATGACCATGAACGACAAATCCAATCCTGGCGTTTTCGAGTGACTTGCGGCAAGGGAACGTATGTCAGAACATTGGCTGTTGATTTGGGTAAAGCGTTGGGCTTTCCAGCGCATATGTCTGATTTGACCCGTCTAGCCAGCGGTGGTTTTTCTGTTGGGCAGGCGGTAACGTTAGAACAAGTCAAAAAACACATGGAGCAAAATACCTTAAATGAGATCTTGCAACCAATCGAACAAGCGGTGGTAGAATTTCCTCGCGTCGATCTGACAGAAGAATTATGGGAGATGGTGAAAAACGGCCGTCCCATGACAGCTAAAATGCTCGGTGCAGCAAATACAGCAGCAGATTTAACGGCTGTTTTTTACCAAGACCGTTTAGTGAGTCTGTATGGAAAACTTCCAGATAAAGCAGGGCTATTAAAACCTGTGAAAGTGATACGAAATGAATAGGAGAATCGGTTAGTTATGGAAATCATCAAATTGCATCATCCTTATCATCCCTCTGAGATTCCAGCTGAAGAGGTCGTCATGGTTTTAGGCTTTTTTGACGGCGTCCATAAAGGCCATCAAGAGGTTATTCAAACAGGAAAAAGAATTGCACAAAAAAGAGAACTAAAATTGGCTGTAATGACCTTCAATCAGCATCCTGCAGTTGTTTTTCAGAAAGTCGACCAGCATCCGATCCATTATTTATCAAACTTGAACCAAAAGGAACGCTTGATGGAACAATTAGGCGTCGATTATTTGTACGAAGTAGCCTTTACTTCTGCTTTTGCTGCGCAATCACCGCAGGAGTTTGTGGATCGATACATTGTTGATTTGCACGGAAAGGTTGCTGTTTCTGGTTTTGATTATACCTATGGCAAGGGAGCCGAAGCAGACGTAGCCCATCTGCCGATTTATGCCAAGGAACGTTTCGATGTAGTGACGGTTCCTAAACAAATCGATCATGACGAGAAAATCAGTTCATCTAGGATCCGACGCCTGTTGAATGAAGGAAACATGGAGGAAGCGAATCATCTGCTGGGCTATATCTATGAAACCAACGGAATCGTGATCCACGGAGATGCCCGAGGAAGAGAATTAGGCTATCCGACCGCCAATATCCAGATCGAGAATGACATGACTCTGCCAAAAATGGGTGTTTATGCCAACAAGGTATTGGTCAATGGAGAATGGTATATCGGAATGGGCTCGATCGGACGCAACGATACCTTTGAACCAAATCGAAAAATCACCGTGGAGATCAATCTTTTAGACTTCGATCAAAATATCTATGGGGAAGAAGTGAATGTCCGCTGGTATTCTCTTTTAAGAGACCAAGTCAAATTTGAATCCGCTGAAAAGCTAATTGAACAATTGAAGATAGATGAAAACAATACTAGAGATTATTTTTTGCAGCATTGATCTATCTTGTCTGATTAGACCTGAATTCTTTGGCCAAAAGAGTTCAGGTTTTTTCTATACCATTAAAAAATGAATAGAAGTGATCTTTATTCTCAATGTTATTGAATAGCAAAAGCGAAAATCATAACCGAAGATTCGAAAAGCTATTCCATTCTTTTGAATGATGATTGCGGAAGAGAGCAAAAATGCCACCGATTTACGAAAGCGTATCTCTCAGGTTAGAAACAGAAGACGACTGCATAAGGTGACGTTGTCTTCTGTTTTTGCACGGTAGTGAGGAGAAGAACTGTATTTGCGAAAAAAATCTAATTGATGACGTCATGATGAGGACTGTTACCAATAATCTATTAGTTTTGGGGAACTGCAAGACGATTATCAACTGTATGTTGTTTTAAGCAGGAAAGCAGCATACGGAGACCATGAACCAGCGAGGCGGCGGAAATTTTGCCAAGTCCATCGCTGCATTTTGCGGATGTTTACACGTCACGGGCAGTAATATCCGCTTTTAGAACATAGATACCGATCGCTTTCTTTTGCTGAGAAGAGAAACAAAGAAAACGAGTGAAGCCATTAAAATGCAAGGAATGATCTCAAACTGTACAGGAGTGATCGCATGTCCTTTGAGATAAATAAACGCCCCCAGTATTTCGGTCCACAAAAAGGCAAAGAAGAAGGAACCTATCCAAACGCGTTTACGAATAGGCGTTCTCTTGATTTGAATCAGGCAGCAGCTTAAAAAATGAGTAAACAGCCAAGCAAGCAGAAAACTGAAAGGGCCTGATCGTAAAACCGGCAGATGGAAGCCATTGCCAATTTCATATAGAATAATGATCACTATTGGATGAATGAAATAGTAATATTGAGAACATCGTCGAAGCTTGTCAGTAGGAAAAGAAAAGTGATACCGGCTTGTTGCACCTGTTAAAAATAGAAGAAAGCTAAATGGCACTAATATAATTAAAAAATTGCAATCTAAACGGTTCAATTGAAAAGCAAACAGACCTTCTAAAATGAGAAACAAGCCAACAGGGAACAGCCAGCGCTTAAACAACTCTCTTTTCAGAAACAATTCATGTTGGTGATCAAAGATATAAAATCCAACAGTCGTGAAGATCAGTCCATAAAATAGACCGTTTCGCGTTGTAAAAAAGAGTTGAATAAACTGATCGAAGAATTGCCTAAATGCAGAGACAGTAATCAACTCATAATACGTTTCAAAACTGCCGAAGAGATAGAACAATCCTGCTATTAAGAACACTGCTTTATAGGATAGTCGTTTTAAGAGGTGGTCAACGAGTACCAGCGAAAGCATCAATGCTGGGATATACCAAAGATGATAATAGGTGCCAATGTAGCCAAGACCAAAAAGCAAGGCAAAGGGATACATCGCCTGGCTGATTTGCAAATTTTGATGAAGCCAATCTAAGCCGATCGGTATGAATAAGAAGCTCCACAGCAGATAATTTTTCCCCATAGAAAAGAGCTTCTGTTTGAAATAATTTGGCTGGTCGATGGTTTTCTTACGGATAAAATAGGCACCGCTGATAAAGAAAAATGGGACAGCTAGTCGACAAAGAATGTTTTGAATGAAGAAATTTGCAAGAGGATGCCCCAGCATCGTCCCACAATGGACACAAATCACGAGTAGTGCTGCAGCAAATTTCATCACGTTTAACATTGAATAATTGATCGAATACTGCTTTTCCATGATCAATCCCTCCTTCTTCTTTCCTGACAAGCTAAGTGTATAAAGAAAACCTCCGGAGAACATCCAACCAGAGACTGAATATTCTCTAAGACAAACTCACCGTTGACTCTCCAGTTACGGTAGACTTTATACTACAGGAAAGGGGGAGTGACATGAATTCGTTGAAATTAACAGAAGTGTCCCAAAACAATTTAAAAAAGATCTCTTTGGAGCTGCAGAAGAATCAACTGATCGTTTTTACAGGAGTATCTGGATCGGGAAAATCTAGTTTAGTCTTTGATACAATCGCAGCCGAAGCACAAAGGCAAATGAACGCGAACTATCCAGCGTTCGTCCGAAATCGAATGCCGAAATACCGGAAGCCGAAAGTGATGAGAATTGAAAATCTTAACCCAGCTGTCGTAGTGGACCAATCACCTTTAGGAGGAAATCAGCGTTCGACGGTAGGGACGATCACGGAAATCTCCAGCTTGCTGCGTCTGCTGTATTCTCGAATCGGAGAACCTGCTGGACGATCCGCAAGCCAATTCTCTTTTAACCATCCTCAAGGAATGTGCCAGGAATGTTCAGGATTAGGTCAAGTCAACGTCATCAACATAGATCGTCTGATTGATCACGAAAAAACATGGAACGAAGGCCCTGTTCGTGATGGCAAGTTCGCTGTAGGGACTTGGTACTGGAAGCAATATGCGGCAGCAGAATACTTCGAGAATGATGTTGCGTTGAAGGATTTAACTCAAAACCAATGGAATCAGTTGATGTACGGACACCCTGAGAAACTGGCGCCAATCAATCCGAAATTAGAGGGTATCTACCGAAATTATGAGCGCATTTTATTAAAGCGCGATCTCTCCGCATATGGAAAACACTACGAAGAAAAACAAAAGGAATTGGTCGTTCAAACAGTTTGTCCTCAATGTCGCGGTCAGAGATTATGTGAAGAGTCCTTATCAGTAAAAATCAAAGGGAGATCTATTGCTGATTGTGTTCAGATGGACATGAATGAGTTTCTGGACTTTTTGAAAAGCTTAGACCAGCGTACAGTTTCAGAGGTGATTGAAGAATTGATCCAGCAAGTCCAACGGTTGATTGATATCGGACTGGATTATCTGCATTTGGATCGTCAAACTCCTACACTCTCTGGTGGCGAAGCGCAACGTGTAAAGCTGGTCAAACACATGGGCAGCTCTCTAAATGGCATGATTTATATTTTTGATGAACCTAGTACAGGGATGCACGCAAGAGACGTTTCTAGAATCAACCAACTCATGCAAAGTCTTAGGGATAAAGGAAATACAGTTCTAGTGGTTGAGCATGATCCTGATGTGATCGCGGTAGCGGATGAAGTAATTGATATTGGTCCTCTTGCAGGCAAAGACGGAGGTGAGGTCGTCTTTCAAGGAAGCTACATGGAACTTTTGACATCAGATTGCCTGACTGGCAAAGAAATTCGGCAGTCTCGTCCAGTAAATCGTTCTACTAGAAAATGGCAGGAGAGTATCAAAATCAAGAACGCCACATTACACAACTTGAAAAATGTGACGGTAGAGATTCCAAAACATATTTTGACCGTTATCACAGGAGTTGCTGGCTCAGGAAAATCTAGCTTGATCACAAAGGTCTTGCCAGAACAAGCCGCAGAAACCATCAAGATCATCGATCAATCACCCATTAAAGCAACTAATCGAGCGACACCTGTCACTTATTTAGGGATCTATGATGAGATTCGCCGTTCCTTCTCAAAAGCGAACAATACAGATATCGGGATGTTCAGCTTTAACTCTAAGGGAGCCTGTCCTATTTGCAAAGGCAAAGGTGAAACGACTGTAGAATTGGTTTTTATGGATCCCGTAATTAATGAATGTGAGAGCTGCCAAGGAAAGCGATTTTCGAATAAAGCACTGAGTTATACCTATCAAGGGAAATCGATTATCGATGTGTTGGCCATGACGCCTAAAGAGGTCCAAAAGCTTTATTATCAAACAGGCAGTAAACGGTTGTTAGAGAAGCTGCAGGCGATGATCGATACTGGTCTGACTTATCTGCCAATCGGACGCTCACTGTCTTCACTTTCTGGAGGCGAACGCCAACGGTTAAAACTAGCGAAAGCCATCGATCAGAAAGAGACATTGTTTGTGCTAGACGAGCCCACGACTGGATTGCACTTATCCGATATAAAGAAATTAAACGAGTTATTCCAAAGAATTGTAAACAAAGGAAATACGCTGATTATTATCGAACACCACAGCGAGGTCATCAAATCTGCTGATTGGGTTATCGATGTGGGACCAGAAGGGGGGATTAACGGAGGTGAAATTGTTTTTAGCGGTACACCAGAAGAACTGCTTCTCAGTGGTACGATCACAGGAAACTATTTAGCTCAAAGTATGGTCAAAGCAGTTAAAGAAGAAGTTGATCAATTAAAAGCAACCAAACACCTAACAAATGAAGTTTCAATGGTGAGTAGTAAAAAGGTCTAAGAAATTGAGACGAGCGACTGAGCGACGTGCTTGCAAAATCGAGAACTGACATGAGAACAGATTTGAAGTAGACGATAGCAGGATGACTATCGTCTACTTTTATGTCGAATGGGCAAGTTTAATCAGAAATATGTTAGCACACGAACGAATACTCACTTATTTGCTTTCAAGTAGACCTATAAGAAAAAGAAATGTTTTTGCATGATTTGATTTGAACCGTTATACTGTAAAGCTGAACCACGATTCAATGCTGTTTAGGATTTAGCGACAAAATACGCAAGATTACCTTGCTTTGCGAGAGGATATAAAATGGAAACGATACATACAGCTAATCAAGACAATCTCTCTGCCTATATTCATATTCCTTTTTGTGAACACATCTGTTACTACTGCGACTTTAATAAGGTATTCATTGAAGGCCAGCCTGTTGATGAATACATCGAGGCTCTTTTATTGGAGGCGCAATTGATGGTCGAGTCCTATCCGGTGAAAAAGAGCGAAACACTATATATTGGTGGAGGAACACCGACATCATTAAATACGCAACAGCTAGAGCGACTGGTCAGCGGTATCCGTGAGATTCTTCCCTTTAGCGACGGGGAGTTCACAGTTGAAGCCAATCCGGGAGACCTTACCGCAGAAAAACTAGACGTTCTAAAAGCATACGGTGTGAATCGCTTGTCAATGGGGGTCCAAACCTTTGAAAATCGATTGCTGAAAAAAATAGGTCGCAAGCACTCAGCTGAGGATGTGTATCAAACAATTGATCTCTTAGAAAAGAATCAATTTGACAATATTTCTATCGACTTAATCTATGCTCTTCCTGGTCAAACGCTAGAAAGCTTTCGTGACACCATCAAACGAGCCATTGAACTGGATCTGCCTCATTACTCGCTGTACTCGCTGATTTTGGAGAATAAGACCATGTTTATGAATTGGGTTCGAAAAGGACGATTGGAATTACCGGATCAGGAAGTCGAAGCACAAATGTTTTTAGAGACAATCGAGGCGATGGAAAAAGCGGGAAGACACCAGTATGAAATCAGCAATTTTGCTAAAAAAGGGTATGAGAGTCGGCATAATCTCGTTTATTGGAACAATCAACACTATTTTGGGATTGGTGCTGGCGCCAGCGGCTATATCAATAACACGAGATATAAAAATCATGGTCCGATCCAGCATTATCTTCATCCATTAAAAGAAAAACAGCTTCCAGTTATTGAAAAAGAGATCTTGACTGAAAAAGAACAGATCGAAGAAGAAATGTTTTTAGGACTTCGAAAACTTTCAGGGGTTAAAAAAGCTGCATTTAAAGAGAAATTTAAGCTTTCTCTCGAAGATGTCTACTCCCAACCGATCAATAGCCTGGTTTCAGAAGGTCTATTAGAAAACACGGATACAGCAGTCTTTTTAACTCAGAAAGGTGTGTTTCGAGGGAATGAAGTTTTCGAACACTTTTTGCTGGATAAAGAGAATTAGCACTCTATGTTTCAGAGTGCTAATATTGATGTATTTTTTCTTGACTTCTTTTTTCAATGTGATATATTAGTAATCGAGTTAGCACTTAAATAGATGGAGTGCTAACCAGAGGGTGAAGAAAAATGTTAACAGATCGTCAAAAAATAATTCTTAGTTTGATCATTCAAAATTACACAAGCAATGGTCAACCTGTAGGATCAAAAAAGTTGATGGACGAAGGTGTAAACGCCAGCTCTGCCACGATTCGCAATGATATGAAGGTCTTGGAGGAGTACGGACTGTTAGAGAAGACTCATTCTTCTTCTGGAAGAATTCCATCGATGAAAGGCTACCGCTACTATGTCGATCATCTGCTGAAACCGGATAAGGTGGCACGTCAGGAGATCGATCAAATTCGATTGTCGCTAAAAAAGGATATTCATGAAATTGATGATATCATTCGTCATTCGGCGGAGATGCTGTCTCAGGTGACCAGTTACACCGCCTTTTCATTAGGCCCAGAAATGAAGGATCGAAAACTGACTGGGTTTCGTATCGTACCGTTAAATGACAAGCAAATTTTAGCGATTATTGTGACCGATCGTGGCAATGTAGAAAGTCAGGTCTTTCGAATTCCTGAAAATGTCGCCAGCAGCGATCTTGAAAAAATGGTGAAGATCATTAATGACCGTTTAGTGGGAGAACCATTAGCGACAGTCTACCAAAAGCTGCGCACGGAGATCCCAATGATTTTGCATCGTTATTTTCAAACCACAGAAGGTGTTTCTCGGCTCTTCGATGTGATTTTAAACGAGGCCTTTGAAGAAAAGGTGTATGTCAGCGGCGGCATGAACATTCTGAATTTCAATCAAGGCCCTGACATCCATCAAATCAAATCTATGTATACACTCGTACAGGATCCAAACGAATTAGTGCGTTTGCTGATTCCTTTCACAGATCCAGTGCACATACGCATTGGCAACGAGTTGGAGAACGAGCTGCTGCAGAACATGAGCTTGATTCAAGCCAATTACGATATCGAAGGACACGGAACTGGTGTCATCGGATTGTTGGGACCTGCAAACATGCCGTATTCTCGTATGTTTGGATTAGTCGAGGTTTTTCGTAGGGAATTAGCCAATAAGTTGGCAGACTACTATCGTTCTCTTGATTAGAAAATAAATAAAAAAAGCAGTAAGATGAATAAGTGAAGTAAAAATCTTTTTCATATCGATGAAGAGGAGAAAGGATGGCAAGCGGTGAGCGAAAAAGAAAAAAATGAAGCAACCAATGAAGAAGTAGAACCTACTGAAACTACCGAGGATATAGCAGAAGAGACGGTGGAGGAACTGACACCAGAAGAGCTGTTGCAGGCTAAAGTTGAGGAACTAGAAGATCAGTTTTTACGGGCACGAGCTGAAATCGCAAATATTACGAATCGCAATCGCAATGAACGTGAACAACTGCAAAAATATCGTTCACAGGATCTGGCAAAGAAATTGTTTCCAGCGATGGATAATTTGGAGCGGGCGATGGCAACGGAAGTCTCCAATGAACAAGGCGCCAGCTTGAAAAAAGGCGTAGAAATGGTTTTGGAAAGCTTGCGTCATGCATTGAAGGAAGAAGGCATTGAAGAAATCAAAGCTTCAGGCGAAGCCTTTGACCCGAATCTTCATCAGGCAGTTCAAACGATCCCAGCCGGTGACGATGTCGCGGCAGATACAATTGTCGAGGTCCTGCAAAAGGGCTACAAACTACACGACCGTGTGTTGCGACCAGCAATGGTTATCGTAGCACAATAATAATATAGATAAAATTAAAAAGGAGCGCATTCAATTATGAGTAAAATTATCGGTATTGACTTAGGTACGACCAACTCTGCAGTCGCAGTTTTAGAAGGCGGCGAAGCAAAAATTATCGCCAACCCAGAAGGAAATCGTACAACACCCTCTGTTGTTTCTTTCAAAAATGGAGAGATCCAAGTAGGGGAAGTTGCGAAGCGTCAAGCAGTAACCAATCCAAACACCATTTCTTCAATTAAACGTCATATTGGAGAAGCAGGCTACAAAACGGAGGTCGAAGGAAAATCGTATACACCTCAAGAAGTTTCAGCAATGATCCTGCAATACATCAAAGGATTCGCAGAAGATTACTTAGGTGAAAAAGTTGAAAAGGCCGTTATCACAGTTCCTGCTTACTTTAACGACTCACAACGTCAAGCAACCAAAGACGCTGGTAAAATCGCTGGTTTGGAAGTTGAACGGATCGTCAACGAACCAACTGCGGCAGCTTTAGCTTACGGCTTAGACAAAACAGACAAAGATCAAAAAATCTTAGTCTTTGACCTTGGTGGCGGTACTTTTGACGTATCAATCCTTGAATTAGGGGATGGCGTATTTGACGTATTGTCAACTGCTGGGGACAACAAACTAGGTGGGGATGACTTTGATAACAAGATCATCGATCATTTGGTTGCTGAATTCAAAAAAGAAAATGGTGTAGACCTTTCATTAGATAAAATGGCTATGCAACGTCTGAAAGACGCTGCTGAAAAAGCGAAAAAAGATTTGTCAGGCGTAAGCTCAACACAAATCAGCTTACCATTTATCACTGCTGGTGATGCGGGTCCATTGCACTTGGAAACAACATTATCTCGTGCAAAATTTGACGAAATTACAGCTGACTTAGTAGAACGTACTAAAATTCCAGTACGTCAAGCGTTGAAAGATGCTGGCTTGTCACAATCTGAAGTGGACGAAGTAATCCTAGTAGGTGGTTCAACACGTATTCCTGCAGTCGTTGAAGCAGTCCGCAAAGAAACTGGTAAAGAACCAAACAAATCTGTAAACCCAGACGAAGTAGTAGCGATGGGTGCTGCTATCCAAGGCGGCGTAATCACTGGTGATGTGAAGGACGTTGTTTTACTGGATGTGACGCCTCTGTCATTAGGTATCGAAACAATGGGTAGCGTATTTACTAAATTGATCGACCGCAACACAACGATCCCTACAAGTAAATCACAAGTCTTTTCAACAGCAGCAGACAATCAACCAGCCGTTGATATCCATGTTCTTCAAGGGGAACGTCCAATGGCTGCGGACAACAAAACATTAGGTCGTTTCCAATTAACGGATATTCCACCAGCACCACGTGGGATTCCTCAAATTGAAGTTACTTTTGATATCGACAAAAACGGTATTGTAAATGTTTCTGCCAAAGACTTAGGCACACAAAAAGAACAAAAAATTACAATTAAATCTTCTTCAGGTTTGTCTGATGACGAAATCGAACGCATGGTGAAAGACGCAGAAGCGAATGCTGAAGCCGATAAAGCTCGTAAAGAAGAAGTTGACTTACGTAATGACATCGACGCTTTACTATTCTCTGTTGACAAAACATTGAAGGAATTAGAAGGCAAAGTGGATGCTGACGAAGTGAAGAAAGCTGAAGACGCTCGTGAAGAGTTGAAGGCGGCAGTTGAAGCCAACGACTTAGAACAAATGAAAGAAAAACGCGATGCATTGAATGAAATCGTTCAAAACTTAACAGTAAAACTTTACGAACAAGCAGCACAGCAACAAGCTCAAGAAAATCCAGAAGCAGCGCAAGGCGGCGCGGATGATGTCGTAGATGCTGATTTCGAAGAAGTAGACGACGATGATAAGTAATTAGCCTGTCGATAAAAAGCCAAAGTCATCGCTTTGGCTTTTTATTTTTAAGAAATAGTCTCAACCTCAAAAAAAGTGCAAGAAAAGATTCGTATCACTTTTGAATTATGATACAATACATAAGATGTTAATATATATGGAGGGAAGCCAATGGCTACAAAACGAGATTACTACGAGGTCCTGGGACTGCAAAAAGGGGCTTCGGATGATGAAATCAAAAAAGCATATCGCAAGCTTTCCAAGCAGTATCACCCAGATATTAATAAAGAAGCGGATGCCGAAGATAAATTCAAGGAGATTTCTGAAGCTTACGAAATCTTAAGCGACCCTCAGAAGCGGGCAGCCTATGATCAATATGGACACGCGGGAACCGATCCTAACTTTGGTGGAGGTGCAGGCGGATTTGGTGGTTTTGGCGGCGGAGGCGGCTTCGGCGGCAATGCTGGATTTGGTTTTGAAGATATTTTCGAATCATTCTTTGGTGGAGGCGGTCGACAAGCCGATCCAAATGCACCACGTCAAGGCGCTGATTTGCAATATTCAATCAACTTGGAATTTGAAGAAGCAATCTTTGGTGTGGAAAAAGAAATCAAATACAATCGTGAAGAGGTTTGTCATACCTGTCAAGGGAATGGTGCAAAACCAGGGACTGAACCTGTTGTTTGTCATAAATGCCATGGTTCAGGATCAATCAATGTCGAACGTCAAACACCACTTGGTCGTGTGATGAGTCGACAAACCTGTGATGTTTGTCATGGAACAGGGAAAGAGATTAAAGATCCTTGTCCAACTTGTCATGGGTCTGGACACGAAAAACGCCCGCATACTGTCAAGGTCAATGTGCCTGCCGGGGTCGAGGATGGCCAGCAAATGCGTCTTGCTGATCAAGGAGAAGCAGGTGTGAATGGCGGACCTTACGGTGATCTGTATGTAGTATTCAAGGTTTCTCAAAGCGATATCTTTGATCGAGATGGGTCAGAAATCTATTACACCTTACCGTTAAGCTTTGTACAGGCAGCGTTAGGAGATGAGGTGGCAGTTCCTACCGTACATGGCGATGTGAAGCTGAAAATTCCTGCCGGGACACAGACAGGAACCAAATTCCGTCTTCGTGGAAAGGGCGCACCAAGATTGCGCGGGAATGCAACTGGAGATCAACAAGTTACTGTTAAGATTATCACTCCGAAAAATCTGAATGATCAGCAAAGAGAAGCCTTGCGAGCATTTGCAAAAGCAGGCGGTCAAACAGTCAGTGAACAAAAGGACGAGGGGTTCTTCGGGAAAGTCAAAGACGCCTTTGGTGGAAAAAAATAGAATCAATTTAACCAGACAATCCTGTCTGGTTTTTTTTATAGTATAATTTCTGTATTAGAGGGAATTTCGGGAGGCGAATGTATGAAAAAAATCGAACGGGTCATCGAACGCATGATGAATGATTTGCTCTATTATTTTGTGGCAACGGACATCGATGATCTAGATCCACTGTTGCGCACGCTGCATTTCTTTGTTCAATCTGTCGATCAAAGTCGGCTGTCCAAACGAATTGTTGATAAACGGGTGGTACGCCGGGTCTTTACAGAGCAAATGCCGCTGCATCTGCCGCTTTTTACCGATGAAAGTTTCGTTGCTTATCAAATCATCAATGACTTTTACTATGCCTGCTTATTGGAAAAAATCATCACACGTCAGGAATATACGATGATCATCTTATTATTAAGAGAAAACCGCGAAATTTTTTTCCAACGTATGACCAATCCTGATTACTGGTCCGAACGAAAGATTCGGACATTGGACGAGTGGATGTTGGACGATAAGGAATATGATACTAAAATAGATACTATGGCTTTTGAGACCTCGAAAATCATTGAGTTTCCCCAAAAAAAGGGGACAGCTCCGCCTCGGGCAAGAGAGTGCTCTTATCAACTTCGCATTGATATTCAAGGCTGCAAGCCGCCTGTTTGGCGACGATTGGTTTTACCTGAAGGTTCAACTTTCGAACAACTGCATCATTTGATTCAGATCATGTTTTCGCTTGAAAACAATCCGCACTATTTTTTCGAGATTAGAAATGAAATCATCAAGAACCCAGAACTTTCATTTCGGTTCGACGCTGCGAAAAAGGTGCAGATCGATGCTTATCTTCAAAGAGGTAGTCAATTTAAATATGTAAATTCATCAACTGGAAACCAGTTTTTCAAGATCGTTGTCGAGAAAGTATTGGATCAGGTGTTTGCCATTCCTTGCTGTGCCAAAGCAAAAGGGTTGACTGCTGATGCTTCAGATCTTGATTTGAAACGAATCGATCGTGAAATGCATGAATACTGGAAGAGCGACTGATCGGTCGCTCTTTTTTGCTGGACAATAAATTCGGTTCAAAAAGAAAATTGAAAGAAGTAAAGTAAGACCTTTTGTAATAGGCAAAATCATCCAAACCGTTGTTCATTCCAAAATTTTACTAATGAAATCCCCTTTAAACATCGCTAAGGCAACTGTTTGCTTAGGATTTCCGAACGATGAAAAGAAAATGCTGAAAACGGAGCATCCGCTTGCTGAAGCGATGGTTAGTTTAAGAGTGCGAGACTGAGCAAAGAAAGAGCGATATTCAGCGAAGCCAATCCTAAAACACCGAAAAAAAGACCTGAGAAGCAAGTTCTCAGGTCGATTGGTTAGTTTCTCAGCAGAAATCGTTTTATTCCACTAGGTCTTTTTTCGCCTTTGATCGGAGCATTATCGACAATCAGCAGTGCAATCATAACAAAGCCGATCCAACTATCTCGAGAATACAGTACATATTCAGGTATCCATTCAGAGGCGTACTTGTCCTTGTATTCTTTTAGGCCGCCAAAGGAGTAAAAACGGGAGCCGAAATGATAAACCAAATAGGCGATTCTTTCTTGCGTAAAACTTTTCCTAGAAGTACCCACGTTGGCTAATGGAGCCATTCCTAAATCAAAGTAAGCAACCCCTTGTTCTCTCATATACTGAAAAAGGTTGATAAACAAAAAGTCCATCGTACCGCTTGGCGCTTTTTTGGGGCTGTGCCGCATCAAGTCGATCGTACCGATCTCCTTAGAATAGGTTGGCATGAAGTTTGCGAAGGCGACAAGTTCTTCCTCTTTATTTTTTACGACAGCGATTGGGGCACGCTGCAGATAATCCTCAGAGAAAAAGCCTAGGGAAAATCCCTTTTCCTTGCGGCCAGCAAGCCACTCATCAGAGATTCCTTTTAATTGCTGCATGGTTTCGGCAGAAAAGGGCGGTTGTAAAACATCAAATTGGAAACCTTCTTTAATGTTTTTGTTGAAACTCGACCGTTGCCCCTTCCTCTTTTTACCGCTTAGAGTAAAATCAGGCAAAAAGACATGAGCCTTCTCGCCAAACTTGATAAAGTCATATCCAAACTCATGCAGAATCATGACCATCTCTTCACCGTTTTCATAAAACACCGGCTGATAATTGTATTTATCTGCTTCAGTGATCAGTGCTTCTGTAGCAGCTGGAAAGTCCTCCTTTTTGCCAGAGGGATCTCCCATAATCAATAACTTGTTGTTAAAGGTAGCCAGTTGAAAAAAAACAGTATCAATCTCTCCGGATTGATAATAAAACACCTGTTTGTCCTTTAAAAATACTAATTGGCTGTCCGGATTGCCTCCATAAGTCTCAAGAATAGATTGTACTCGAGTGTCCTCTACGGCTTCACCGATTCTGATTCGCGGGCCTTTTAAAAAACGAATCAATAATAAGACGATTAGTGAGACCAGTAAAATGGCTGCGAAACCAACGATCCAAATCTGTTCGCTGGGAAATAAAAAGAATTCCGGCAAGTGGTGGCGATGGTGAATTGTTGGACTATTGTAGACCCCGATCACGATGTAGAGAAGTGCCAATCCACCTATGATGAAGCCGTCAATGGTAAGCCATTCCGCGGAATAAACCAGCTGTTCTCGATACAATTCTCCCTTTGAAAAAATGACAAAAAGCAGCAGTAAGGTTAAATAAATCCCTGTAAATACCGTAAATCCTGCGGCCAAAGTGTAGACAAAGCTAAGTAAAATCAAGATGATCGTCGGCCAAAATCCTCTTTTTACCCGAGCAGCAATGCCTCTTCCAGCAATAATCAATAAGTAACCTAACAAGATAGCCGGGAAAACAACGATTGCTCGGGAGTGTATTGGATTCAGCCTGCGTAAAAAGCGAAAATGCTCAAACGCCTCTGGGATCGTGGCAGATAACACGAGCATAGTCCCCGTAAAATACAGCAAGATGACCTCCAGCTTGTGTGCCAGTTCTTTTAGCAGGTCGACTGGAATCCCATGATAGTGCTGGTTCAATGTGGTTCCAATATTTCTAAAGAATAAGACGATACCTATCAAAAAAGGAATAATGTAATAAAAAAGCCGGAATAGTAAAATCCAAGCGACCACAGTCTCTCTTGAAATACCTAAAGCAGACAATCCGATGATCATCATCAAATCAAAGCTGCCCAGCTCTCCGGGGATCATTGAGACAATACCGATGACTGTTGCTGCAATAAACAATGGAACAACTTGTCTAATCTCAAATGAGATTCCCATCAAAAAGCCTGTTGAGATAAAACTAACGAGTACACCCGTCCATTCAAGAAAAGAGGTGCCGATCAATTGGAATCGTTCGCGGTTTTTTAGGTCCCCTAAATATTCTCCTTTTCCAAAGACACTTAAAAGAAACACGATTGGGAAATAAAGCCCGCCGCCAATCAACCAAAGCCAATATTGCTGCAGATAAGATCCAGTTTGTCCGGTCAAGGTCAGAAAAAAAGAAAGCAATGCGTAGATCGACAGGCCAGACATCGTAAAAACCAGCACTTTTGACAAAGCCTTCACAACTGCTTTACCTGAAGTCTTTTTTCCGTATAATTCAGAGCGCAGCCCTGCACTGATAAAACCGCCAAAACCCGCTATATTATTCAATGTATTAACAAGCCAACTTGTTTCTAATAAATATACCTTATTCGGTTTTTGCCCTAACAATCGGTTCAAAACCCAATCGTACCCGACCATCGGCAGAATCGCGAGTAAACCAATAAGCGCCATTAAGACAATTCGTCCCTTGCTGATTTGATCGAAAATCGTTCCCAACTGATCGAACGAAATGGTTTTTCCAATATTCATCAATTCTGATACGACGATTACCACCACGGAAAGTAGAAAAATAACTTTTATTTTTCCTAAGCGGTTTTTGAACCATTCTACTATGTTCTTCAATCTATTCACCTCAGTTTTCCAATAAAAATTGCAATACTTCCTGATTAAAACGTTTCGGGTTTCTTCTGGCAAACATATGTCCCTGACCGGAAACTAACGCGAAGCTGGCATTAGGAATCGAACGGGCGATATACATGCTGTGCTCAGTCTTTATCACATCATGCTTGCCTACAATAACCAGAGTTGGTGCAGCAATCCGTTCAAGATCTTCTTTCTTGACTCCGATATCTCGAAACAGCAATCTTAAAATCGGTAAAAAATTACGCATCCCTGTATCAAAAAAGGCTCCTAGCCAGACGATCGCATATTGAATGTAACTCCCGAAATGAGGAAGTGATCGAACACCGCTAGGGTCGGTATTGCCTGCATTCAAAATCAAATGATCCACCATAGCGGGATAGCGGCAGGCAAACACCATCGCTAAGTTTGCACCATCACTAAAACCAAGAAAATCTGCTTTTTCCAGTTGCTCTTTCATCATCAGTGTTCGCAAGTCTTCTGCCATCAATTGAAAGCTGATTTTCTTTTGAGTATTGGTTGAACGACCATGGCCGCGACTATCTATGACAAAAACAGTGAAATGCTTGCTGAAGCTGTTGAGCTGTCTTGAAAAGTATTTTCCGCTGCCGCCGTTTCCGTGAAGTAGAAATAGGGCAGGTCCAGCACCATATTTTTCATAATAGATTTCTGAACCGTCTTGCATGACGGCTGTTCGTTTCTCGTTTTTCAAATCATCACCTACTAATGTATAGTATACCGATTTTCTTGGAGGTTTCACAACTAAATGGGTAAATAAACTGAATACTTTCTTATGATTCATTAAAGAAGTATAAAACCGTCAGAAATTGCTTTTAAAATTAATAAGCCTTCTTGTACTATAAGAGAAAATATTGAATGTTTGGACGAATTTACGAATGATGAGCAAATTTTTAAAACGACTGCTACTCTTTGTATTGCTGCTAAGTCTGATGGCAGCGGGAGTGATGTTTTATCGAACCAATCAATCGACTAAAAATGTAAATCACTACCGGTCTGAAGTAGCAGAAATCGCTGCTGAGAACGGCATGGAAAAATACACAGATGTGATATTGGCTATTATGTATACTGAGTCAAAGGGCAAAGGGACTGACTTAATGCAAAGCTCCGAAAGTGTTTATGGTGTCAGAGGACAGATTTCTTCTCAGAAAGAGAGCATTGAGCAAGGAATCTCGCACTTCGCAGAAAGCCTTCGATTGAGTAGAGAAGCCGGGTGTGATCTTTCTACCGCGATTCAAGCGTATAATTATGGGTTTCAATACATCGATTTTGTGAAAGCGCATGGCGGAACCAATTCTGTAGAGTTGGCGGAACAGTATTCTAGAGATGTTTTGTCCCCTCAAATGGGGAACAACGAACAAAACCAATACCGCTATGTCAAATGGCAGGCTGTTTTGTACAATGGGGGTTATTTATACCAAGACGGCGGCAACATGTTTTATGCGGATGTCGTGTCCATGAATCAGCACCTGCTTGACTGGTTTCAAAGGATTCAGTAAGTCTTAAAACAGACGGCACAAAACTTGCAAAAAGTAAGAGAAATGTTATAATGATAGATGTATAATTTTGCCTAAAAGTCGCGCTGATCGAACATTGTATTGGGGCGATTTTTGTAGCTGTTATCATAATTTTGGAATTGGGGTGATGTTTGTGGCACAAAGGATTCCCCAAGAGGTGATCGATGAGGTCCGCAGCAAAACCAATATCGTGGAAGTTGTCGGGCAATATGTTCAATTAAAAAAGGCCGGAAAGAACTATTCAGGGCTATGCCCATTTCATGAGGAGAAGACTCCTTCGTTCAGTGTTGCGGAAGACAAGCAGATGTTTTATTGCTTTGGTTGCGGCAAAGGTGGGAATGTTTTTACTTTTTTACAGGAATTGGAAGGGCTGAATTTTCCCGAGGCAGTCAAACGTGTGGCCGATCTTGAACAAATCCCATTGGCTTTTGAGATTCGTTCCGAACCAGTTTCTGAAGTTTCCTCACAACAGCGGCAATTGCTTGCACTGCACGAGCGCGTCAGAGATTTGTATCATCACATATTGATGAATACGAAGGTCGGAGAAGAGGCGTTGAACTATCTTCATGAACGTGGATTGAACGATGAACTGATTGAAGAGTTTAACATCGGATTCGCACCAAACGAGCGTGGTTTTTTAGTTCAGGTATGTCAGCAAGACAAGATTGAAACAGCTGTGATGGAAAACAGCGGATTGTTCGTTCAACGTGAAGATGGAAGCTTCAATGACCGCTTTTATCAACGAGTGATGTTTCCTTTGAATGATCCTCGTGGTCGAACGGTTGGGTTTTCCGGACGTTTGTTGGTCTCAAAAGATTTTTCTGGAGAAAATCAGCCGAAGTATTTGAATTCACCTGAGACAGAATTGTTTAACAAACGGCAAGTATTATTTAATTTTGACAAAGCGCGTAATGAGATCCGCAAACAAGGAGAAGCGATCCTGTTTGAAGGATTCATGGATGTGCTAGCCGCGTGGCAGGCCGGAATCAAGATCGGCTTGGCTTCGATGGGAACCAGCTTGACAGAACAGCAGATCCGTGCGATCGAACGGCTCACCAGTCATGTCATATTGGCTTATGATGGTGATAGTGCTGGACTCACAGCTACGGAACGGGCGTTGAGGTTGTTGACAGACCATAGTCGGTTGCAATTATCCGCTGTAACAATCCCTGAGAAGCTGGACCCGGATGAATATTTAAGGAAATATGGTGCAGAGGAATTACGAAACCTGCTGCAGCATGGAAGACAGACTCCTTTTGTTTTCAAGATGAATTACCTTGAAAAAGGATTGAATCTCGAAAACGAAAATGATCGATTGATTTATTTGAATGAGTTAGTCGATGAGCTGGTAAAGGTTCAATCTCCGATGGAGCAAGATCTTTACCTAGGGCAATTGTCTGAGCGTTTTGATATCACTCGAGAAGGACTTAAGCAGCAGTTGAAACAGGCAAGACGATCTCAGCGCTCTGAGCGCAGAGAACAACGCCAAGTGATAGATACTACTGCACCAGTACCACAAAAAAGCAGTCTCTCTATCGTTGAAAAGGCTGAAAGAATGTTGTTGTATCGAGGAATGAATGAACGTAGTGTTCGCGAACGATTGGTGCAAGATGAGGTTCAATTCGTGCACGATCAATACCAGGAATTGCTGCTTCACTTAGATAGTTATATGATGGTTCATGATCAATTTGTTTTAGCAGATTTTCTGAACTATTTACAGGAAGACTCAATGAAACGTTTAATCATTGAGATTTCCGTTTTACAAATGTCAGAGGATAGTACGGAAGAGGAAATCTATGACTTAATGCAGGTGATCTCGCAGGCTGGCATCGCTGATGAAATCAAAAAACGACAAAAAGAGCAGCTGGAAGCCAGAAAAGCTGGAAATCAGCAAAGAGAATTAGAATTAACAATCCAAATTATCGAACTGACGAAGCGCTTGAAACAAGCCGAAATGTGAAAGGGGCATTTTTATTTATGGCAGATGTAAAAACCAACAAAGAATACCAAACCGCTCTAGCAGCCTTTATCAAGGAGAAAAAACCATTAGGTCAAGTTGTTTATGATGAGTTGACCAATCGGATGGCGACACCTTACTCTTTGAATGCCGAAGCGATGGATCAATTGATCCAAAAAGTCGAAGATGCTGGAATCAGCGTTGTTGACGAGAACGGCGAGCCTTCAAAAGCAAGCCTAAAACAAAATGAGAAAGCTGCAAAGGCTGCAGCTGTCGAAGATTTGTCTGCCCCTACTGGAGTAAAAATCAATGATCCCGTTCGTATGTATTTAAAAGAAATCGGACGTGTTCCTTTATTAACAGCTGAAGAAGAAGTCGAATTAGCTTTATTGATCGAACAAGGAGATCAAGAAGCAAAACAACGTTTGGCTGAAGCCAACTTACGTTTGGTCGTAAGTATTGCAAAACGCTATGTCGGACGCGGTATGCAGTTTCTTGATCTGATTCAAGAAGGCAATATGGGATTGATGAAGGCTGTTGAAAAATTTGATTACCGTAAAGGTTTTAAGTTTTCTACCTACGCAACCTGGTGGATTCGCCAAGCCATTACGCGAGCAATCGCTGACCAAGCTCGAACGATCCGTATCCCTGTGCATATGGTCGAAACGATCAATAAACTCATTCGAGTGCAGCGTCAATTATTGCAAGATCTTGGAAGAGAACCTACACCAGAAGAGATCGGAGCTGAAATGGATCTCCCGACTGAAAAGGTACGTGAGATTTTAAAAATTGCTCAGGAACCTGTTTCTCTGGAAACACCAATTGGTGAAGAGGATGATTCTCATCTAGGTGATTTCATCGAAGATCAAGAAGCAACCAGTCCAGCTGAACACGCAGCGTCTGAGATGCTGAAGGAACAATTAGAGGATGTACTGGATACATTGACGGACCGCGAGGAGAATGTATTGCGCTTGCGTTTTGGATTAGACGATGGCAGAACACGCACCTTAGAAGAGGTTGGTAAAGTCTTTGGCGTCACTCGTGAACGGATTCGTCAGATCGAGGCGAAGGCATTACGTAAATTGCGTCATCCCTCTCGTTCGAAACAATTAAAAGATTTCTTAGAATAAGCATTCACGGCAGATCAAGAGAAAGTCGTCAGACTTTCTCTTGATCTTTTTTCTAGCTATTTTTTCACAAAGAAAATAGGCAGTACACAAATGATACATTTCAAATATATTGAAAAAAATTATTAATGCATAAGCAGTTATTAATTATTGAGTAATAATCAAATTATATTTTTAACAACCCGACAAAATCACTTATTTCCCTTTAGAAAGTAATTTTCCGCTTTTCCTTGTTTTCATGAAAAAGCGTAGAATACATATTGGAAGTGTTTTAATAATATGTTAAATTAAGGACTGAGAAAAGGGAAAGGAGTCGATTAAATTGCATAGATGTCCAAATTGTGGTTTTGAGTTGGAAGATAAGATTTTTGCAGCTTCCAATGAACATCCTGTCTCATTTAAAAAAAGAGAGACAGATGTATTGACTTACTTAGAACAGACAGCGAGCGAAAGCGAATGGCTCGAATTGAGTCGGATGCCGGCAGGTTTTGTTGAAGATCCCTCCCATTCTAAAGACTCTCCGATAAAGATAGACACTGACAGATTTGCCGATGAGTTTGAGATCAACCCTGTATTAGCCAGATACATTCAGGAACATAAAGAAGCTGAGAAAGTTGCACAAAAACTGGCGCATGAAGATACAAAGAATGACTTGTTTTCAAGAAAGGCTCCGGAAATACAAAATCAACCTGTCAAACAGACGACGAAAAAAAGGCGCCGAAAGAAATCTTTGATTGTATTATGTATGGCTGTGTTATTACTTGGCGGATCAGGGTATTACGTCTACCAAGCGAAAGAGGCTGAGGCCCAACGGATCGCTGCTTTAGAAAAGGACAATAAAGCTTGTGATCAGGTTGAGAAGAAGATCAAGCAATTCTATTTGGATCAAGATCAGACGTACGTCGATCCAGAAATGGTTTGGCAAGATCGAGAAGCATTAGAAAAAGAGTTAAAACAAGTAAAGGACACGAAGCGTTATGATCAGTTAAAAGCTTCCTATGACCGATTAGTTGAAAAGACTGAGCAATTGAAGGAAGTCAACTTCCTATTTACTCATCGAGCAATTCAGGGAGACGAGCTTTCATCTGAAATGACACTAAAAAGAGACATGCCTGTTAATCTGACGGTTGATACAGGAGATGAAGCGTTTGATCAACTTTTAAACGAGGCTGTTCGTCAAGCCAAAGAACAATATCGTCAGTTGGACGAGGCAAAACAAAAAACAGCATTGCTTTATCAAGGGGAAAAAGTCAACGCAAGAGTGACACGTGAACAATATGATCAAGCAGCAGCAGCAGTCAAGGAAGTCAAAAATCAGCAGCTTGTGAAGGTACAAAAACAACAGCTGGCTGCTGTCGATCAGTTTTTAACCGAGACGGAAGAATACACGATAGAGTGATCGATAGCCAGGGCGGTCGACCCTGGCTTTTTTAAAGGAGAGAAGAAAATGGACGAATTATTAGGACAAGTTTTTACAGCACTTGTCATGGATGAAAATGAGACACATTACTTTGTGCAGAAAAATGGGGTGACCTTTCGTCTATCCAAAGAAAAAGAGTTGGCGATTGGAGAGATGGTCGAAGGATTCGGCTATGTTAACCAAAAAAAAGAAGCGGTGTTTACTTTAGAAATTCCTCAAGTTCGCGTAGGCCATTTTGCCTTTGGTGAGGTAACTGACGTTCGACGAGATTTAGGTGCATTTGTCGATATCGGTCTTCCTGACAAGGATATGGTGGTTTCTCTCGATGAAATGCCGACGATGAAAGAGCTTTGGCCCAAAAAGGGTGATCGATTGATGATCAGCATTCGTGTGGATGAAAAGGATCGCATGTGGGGAACTTTAGCAGACGAGACATTGTTTCATTCGTTAAGCCGCAAAGGCAGTGCTGAAATGCAGAATGAAAACAAAAAAGGAACGATTTACCGTTTGAAGGTAGCTGGCAGTTTCTTGATCACGGAAGACTTGTATCTCGGATTTGTCCATCCTTCTGAACGGTATGTAGAACCTCGATTGGGTGAGGTAGTCGAGGCTAGAGTGATCGGAGTGAGACCAGATGGTGTGTTGAACATGTCTCTCAAACCACGATCCCATGAAATGATCAATGATGATGCTGCTATGATTTTAACGATGCTTGAACGAAACAGTGAACACAAACTACCTTATTGGGACAAGTCCTCTCCCGAAGAGATCAAACAATTCTTTGGCATCAGTAAAGGACAGTTTAAACGAGCAATCGGTCATTTATTGAAGGAAAAACGGATTGTCCAAGAGAATGGATCGATACGATTGAAAACTAATTGAGAATGACTTGCGAAAACTTCTTGAATAAATTATAATTATTCTCATGAAATAAGTTCGTTTTTGATTCTTACATTATAATTATTCTAAACAGCGGGAGGATTTTTTGATGAATGCAGCACTAGCGTTACAAAAAACCAAGAAACAATTACATGACTCAGGATTCAAGCTGACACCGCAACGTGAGGCGACTTTATTGGTGCTGCTGGAAAACGAAAAAGATCATCTTTCTGCTGAAGAAATCTATTTTTTAGTCAAAAAGAAAAGTCCTGAGATTGGATTAGCGACTGTTTACCGTACGCTGGAGATTCTTACTGATCTGCACATCGTAGATAAAGTCAGTTTTGATGATGGCTTGGCTCGATACGATTTGCGTAAAGAAGGAGCAGAACATTTTCACCATCACCTGTTGTGTTTAGAGTGCGGCAATATTGAAGAGATCGAAGAGGACCTGCTAGGCGGTGTGGAAGAGATCGTCGAATCACGGTATCACTTTCAAGTAAAGGATCATCGTTTGACCTTCCATGGTATTTGTTTGGCTTGCCAGCAAAAGGCCGAATAAATAGTTTTTTAAAAACGATCAGGATAGCTTGTGATCGATTGGTGAAGTCCCTTGAAAAGATAGTGAGATTGACTATCCAATCAAGGGACTTTTTGGTATGATAAGGCGAAAGTGGTGAAGAGATGGAGGAACAAATCAGCGAATACCTGCATTATTTAACGATTGAGCGCGGGTTATCCGTGAACACACGAATCAGTTATGAACGCGATTTGAATCAATACCTTTCTTTTTTGAAAGAAAATAATTTGAAAAACTGGCAGGAAGTTGATCGGTATTTGGTTATCGCCTTTTTGACTAAGTTAACTGAAGACGGCAAGGCTGCAACGACGATTACTCGAATGATCTCCAGTTTGCGCCGTTTCCACCAATTTTTAAGACAAGAGCGATTTACGGATCACGACCCCATGCAGCACATCGATAGTCCAAAAAAGGCCCAGAAATTACCGCAGACGCTTTCGTTGACAGAAGTTGAAGCATTGATTGCCACACCGGATACTAGTACAACACTAGGAATCAGGGACCGAGCGATTTTAGAGGTGATGTATGCGACTGGTCTTCGAGTCAGTGAATTGATTGGTTTAAAATTAGGAGACATCCATTTAGAGATGGGACTTTTGCAAACACTTGGCAAAGGAGAGAAAGAACGAATCGTTCCATTAGGCGATTATGCGATTCACTGGCTGCAGCGTTATCTTTCCGAAGCACGGCCTTTGTTGACTGCAAAAACTCCTCGCGAAACACATCTCTTTGTCAACAATCATGGTCGGGGCCTTTCGAGGCAAGGAATTTGGAAAAATCTAAAACAAATCGTGTTGAAGGCCGGCATCAAAAAGGATGTTACCCCCCATACCTTGCGACACAGTTTTGCGACGCATTTACTTGAAAACGGGGCTGATTTGCGGACGGTTCAAGAACTTCTGGGGCATGCTGATATATCAACGACACAGATCTACACTCATATTACAAAACGACGAATGACCGACGTGTACAAAGAATTTTTCCCGAGAGCTTGATTGGAGGAGTTAGCGATGATTACTCTTTATAGAAAAAACCAACGGAAAATTGCCATGGGACTTTTAAGTTTTCATAAAAACCTTCACGAACACCGCCATCTTTTGAAAGAGATCGACACCTATGAAGAAGATGAAAAGTATCAGTTGTATTGTTTTTACTGTGACGGATCTTCTAAAAATGTACAGGGCTTGATTGGAATCAGTCTCGATGATGCACAAGAACTAGTGCTGCACGATATTTGTTTAAACCCTTCCTATCGAGGCGAAAGATTAGGCTATGAGATGATGGATCAATTGCAGCAGGCACATCCAGATCATCGAATCATTGGAACCAGAGCAACAGCTGCATTTTTGGATAAGTGGAAAAGGAGCAGGGGAATAGAATAAATGGAAGCAATCAATTTGAAATTAGATGTCTTTGAAGGTCCGCTGGATCTTCTTTTACATTTGATCCAGCAATTAGAGATCGATATTTACGATATCCCGATTGCGAAAGTAACTGAGCAGTACATGGACTTTATCCACGCAATGAAAACTTTGGAACTCGAGGTAGCTGGAGAGTATTTAGTCATGGCCGCAACACTGATGTCGATCAAGAGCCAGATGCTTCTGCCGAAACCCGAACTGGTATATGATTATGAGGAGGAAGAAGGCGAAGACCCACGAGATGCCTTAGTCCAACAGTTATTGGAGTATCGCAAATACAAATATGCCGCTTCTCTTTTGTCTGAGAAAGAAGCAGAGCGTAGTTTGTACTTTACAAAAGAACCGATGAATTTAGCTGAATATGAAGAAAAGCTGCCTCCACTGCCAGCTAATCAGGTTAACACGATCGATTTATTTTTAGCTTTACATGATGTGCTGCAACGGCAGAAAAAGAGTCAGCCGATTGAAACGACCGTCGCAGGTGAAACAGTATCGATCGAAGACAAGGTCGCCGAATTAAATTTACAATTGGATCGATTATCTGCTGGAGAAGGCATTTCTTTGGATAGTCTGTTTACGCAGTACACGAAAGAGGAATTGATAACTACATTTATGGCCCTGCTGGAGTTGATGAAAAAAGGGGCGGCAGTGGTCCAACAAGAAGAAACATATGCCCCTATTGTTATATTTAAGGGAGCACTGATATGAGTTTAATGAGTCAAATCGAAGCATTGCTTTTCGTGGTAGGAGAAGAAGGGATCGAGCTGGAGGAACTGTCCTTTGCGATCCAGCGATCAACTGCAGAGATCTATCATGAAATGGCGAATCTAAAAGAAAAATATACCGTGGATGAGGCTTCAGCGCTGACGATCTTAGAGGTTGGCAATCATTTTGTGCTGACGACCAAAAAAAAATATGCACCTTTACTAAAAGAATTCGCTCGTTCCCCTTTGGCCAATCGGCTGAGCCAGGCGGCACTTGAAACGTTGTCGATCATTGCTTATAAACAACCAATCACGCGCGGAGAAGTCGATGAATTAAGAGGTGTCCAGTCTAGCGGAGCAGTTCAAACCCTGGTCTCTAGACAGCTGATTGAAGAAAAAGGACGCGTGGAAGGTCCGGGACGAGCTATTTTGTATGGCACGACAACGTATTTTATGGATTATTTTGGATTAAGGGATTTAAACGAATTACCAGATGTTCAACAGATGGAAGAAGATTTGGCCGAAGACGAGGAACAACTGGATCTTTTTTACGACCGATTCAAGGAAGAGGATGACATTTAATGGAAAGACTGCAAAAGGTGATTGCCCACGCTGGAATTGCTTCAAGAAGAAAAGCTGAAACACTGATTACGGAAGGCCGTGTAAAAGTCAATGGTGAGGCAATACGAGAGTTAGGGACAAAGGTCAGCAAAAAGGATGTTGTCGAAGTAGACGGTCTGCCAATTTTTCAAGAGGAGCCTGTCTATTACTTGTTTTATAAACCGCGCGGCGTCATTTCTGCCGTTACCGATGATAAAAATCGAAAAGTAGTCACTGATTACTTTCCAGGAGTTTCAGAAAGAATCTATCCTGTAGGTCGTCTTGACTATGATACTTCAGGCATTTTACTGCTGACGAATGATGGAGATTTTTCTCAGCGTTTGGCTCATCCTAAGCATCAGGTGGACAAAGTATATGTAGCAAAGGTAAAAGGCTTAGCGGACAAAAAGAATTTGTATCCATTAACAAAGGGAATCATGCTCGACGGCAAAAAAACCGCTCCAGCTCGTTATGATATCTTATCAACGGACAAGAAAACAGAGACGAGTATCGTACAGTTGACTATTCATGAAGGAAGAAATCATCAGGTCAAGAATATGTTGAAAGCAGTCGGACTGCCTGTTCAGAAATTGAAAAGAGAGACTTATGGTGATTTGACGCTTCAAGGCCTGCGCCCAGGAGAGTATCGCAGTTTAAATTCCCGTGAAATCAACAGTTTGTTGCATCAAGCAAAATAAGTAGGTGCAGTTACTTGTTTTTTGATAGTAAACTTGTTATAGTTTTTATAGATAAAAAAATAATTTAAGGTTCGTCTTCAGGGGCAGGGTGAAAATCCCGACCGGTGGTGATAGTCCACGAACTGCGCAAGCAGCTGACTCGGTGTGATTCCGAGACCGACAGTACAGTCTGGATAAAGAAGATAGGCTTATTTGAGTACGCATGTATTTAAGTAACTCTATGCTCTTTATGAAGCATAGAGTTTTTTTGCGATTTTGAGTGCAGATGGAAGATTTTTAAATCAATGATCGGTCAAAGCCGAACGAATAGAAAATCCAGCATTTCGCAACACATCATAGCCGCTTGAATAATCCTGTGAAGATGATTCCGAATAGGAGGATTTTCTTAATGAAGAACTTGAAATTACAAAAAATGACAGCTGTGGCTGTCGCAGCAGCTATGGGCTTGATCTTGCAGTTTATTGCGTTTCCGATCTTGCCGATGTTTCCTTTTTTGACCTTAGACTTTAGTGATATCCCTGTATTGATCAACATGTTCGTTTTTGGTCCATTTGTCGGGTTGGCAACGGCGTTTATGCGTTCACTGCTTCACTTGACGATGACGGGATTTTCATTGGATCACCTCATTGGAGATGCAGCCAGCTTTTTAGCTACTAGCATGTTCACTTTACCAATGTTTTACTTGTTTAGAAAAGACAATATGAAGAAAAAAGTAGTTGGCAGTGCATTGGGAATCCTAGCGATGACACTCTTTATGAGTGTTGCGAATTATTTCGTAATCACCCCGTTGTACTTAAAGGCATTTGGACTGTCCGCAGGGCAAATGCTGGGAATGGGGTTAGGAAGGTATGTCTTAATCGGTATCGTTCCTTTTAACATCCTTAAAGGAGTAACAGTAAGTGCCGTTTTCCTTGTACTGCATGCCAAATTGCTCCCTTGGCTGAGCAAGAAGAGTTTGGTGAAACATAGCCATTCCTCGATTTAACTCAAAAAAGGTGGATTATTTTTCCTGATCGAAAAACTTCAGGAAAAACAGTCCGCCTTTTTTTCTTTTGCATATGTTATAGTGAATCGTGTAAAAGAATTGCACGAGTGGGGCATCGACGTGTAGCCGCAAGAACGTGCTCTTCTTCAGAGACTGGAACAAACTCCTGCATGGCTTTTGCTTCTCCAACGAATACAACAATCCCCTCATCGGTATAGTCAAAAAAACTGGGAGCGATTGTTTGGCACAACCCACATGCAATACATTGTTCTGGTAGAATTTCACATTTCACAAAATCACCTTCTAGGAGAATTTTAGCATGACATTATTTATTCTATCGTTATTTCATACAGGACACAAGTTGAGAATCTCTACACTATATCATCTACTTGTCGGAAAAAGAACCAGCTCGGTGCAGCTGCATGGTTTCTTTTTCCAGAATCTTGGGTATTTTGGAGCCCTTCCAGAACTTACTGAGACTCAGTTTTATTCAGTCATCCAAAGATTGAACAAAGCTGGATTGATTCTTGAGACAGACGGATTTGGACAACTTACGACTAAAGGAAAGAATTATCTCGAGGAAGGAGAACGGCCTTCATTAGAGTGGATCAACGGGTTGCGTTTCGGGCGTGGGCGAGCGGCTTGCTGGCAAATGACATTATTGGCACTCCAGGTGGTCAGTCATCTTTCTTATCACGAAAAAAACTATTTGCCGATTGAATCTCGTCCGTTTTATTTAAACCATGTAAAAAACTGGCTGGCGAACTCTTCCTCCGCTCTTTTTCGTGAGTTGATCGAGGAGTTGGAGCATCTTTTAGCCAAATTGCCTCAGGAACAGTCTGATTTTTTAGCAAATCAATTTAGTGGAAAGGATTTAGATGGGCGTGTGCCTTTTCAAATAATTCCTGAGAAGTGGCAGGATTCCCCTTGGCGAGAATTATATAGTAAAAATGCAGTTGATCGATTTTTGAGTGAGATACCGCACCAACCGAACTTATTTCGGTTGCTAAAGCCTTTAGATCAAGTGAATTATAATCAAAGCATGTTGAGAACCCAAGATTTATTTTTAGCGGGCAACACCTTTGAACAAATCATGGAAAAAAGAAAGCTGAAAGAGGGGACGATCAATGATCATTTGATTGAATGGGCCTTATTAGACGAGAAGTTCCCTTTCGATCGATTTGAACTGATCTTTTTTTCGGGTGAAACACAGGTAGTTCAACTGTCGCATAAAGCGCATGCTGAACTACCCTACGTTGTATTTCGTCTTTCTCAAATCCATTCGTTGAAGGAGCTGCGCAAATGAATCTAGAAAAAGCATTGCATCACTATTTTGGGTATACGAGTTTTCGTCCGGGACAAAAAGAAATCATTGCACCAATCCTTGAAGGGGAATCGGTTTTTGGGATGCTGCCGACTGGAACGGGGAAGACGCTATGTTATCAACTCGCTGGCTATTTAATGGAAGGAACCGTCCTCATTATTTCTCCTTTGATCTCATTAATGGAGGATCAGGTGACCCAGCTTTCTCTGAATGGGGAAAAGCGCGGCATTGCCTTAAATAGTTTATTGTCTAAGGGTGAAAAACAGTTTGTACTGCGACATTTAGCATCCTATAAATTTGTGTTCATGAGTCCAGAAATGTTTTTGGCGGAGCCGGTACAAACGGCACTAAAACAACTAAAGGTCGCATTTTTGGTTGTTGATGAGGCCCATTGTATTTCTCAATGGGGGGTAGATTTTCGTCCAGAATATTTGAAACTGGCTGAAGGTATCCAGCAGCTGAACATCTCACCTGTTTTAGCCTTAACTGCCACAGCTACTCAAGCGGTCCGTGGAGATATTCAGCATCTTTTGTTTCAGCGATCCGTCAAAGAAGTAATTCACCCTGTGGATCGTCCGAACATTCGCTTATTTGTCCGTCAAGGTGAAAAAATGCAGCAATTAAACGCTCTTGTCAGCTCTTTGTCTGGTGCCGGAATCATCTACTGTGCTACTCGCAAACAAGTAGAGAGAATTTACCATGCAATTAAACAGTCGGAATCTGTCGCTTACTATCATGGTGGTTTGACAGGACAGGAACGGCGCATGCTTCAGCAACAATTTTTAACAGGGAAGCTGCGGCTGCTGATTGCCACCAATGCCTTTGGGATGGGCATCAATAAAGAAGACATTCGATTTGTAATTCATTACGATTTGCCTGCCTCTCCTGAAGATTATCTCCAAGAAATCGGCCGAGCTGGAAGAGATGGCAAAACCAGTCAGGCGATCCTTTTATATAACGAGGGAGACGAAAAGATCCATTATTTTCTTCAAAATCAAACTGCAGAAGCTAAACGACTTTTTCAAACAAAGCAGAAGGAAGCAATTCAAGAACCTTTAGTCCAAAAATGGCAGCATTTTTTTGCGGATCGTTCAGATGAATTACTGCAGTTACTGGAACGAAAAGAAAAAACGAAGCACAATCAGCTTAAAAGCATGCTGGCTTATATCCAGACTGAAAATTGCCGCAGAGAATTCCTAATTCATTATTTTGATCAACAGTTGATCCGCAAGCCGCAGGTCTGTTGTGATTTAGACCATGCTGAATTGATTGAAGATTATACTCAAATTCAAAAAGAGCAGGAAGTTGCTTCCTGGCAAAGTATTTTAAAAAAATTGGTTAAAATCAAGTGAAAGATTTGAAAATTAAGCCACTTTTTTTTGACCTATGGTATAATATTTTGCGATAGCAATTAGGAGGTAGAGTAAATTGAGTAGAAGAGATCGTAATCAAGAAGAGAACAATGAACCTTGGGATCAACATATTTATGAGAATGAGACCGAAGACTCTAGCTCTCGTCAATCTCGGCAACAACAAAATAAAGGTGGGAATACACGCTTTTTAACGATTTTAGTTATCTTGCTTTTATTATTGATATCGATCCCGACCGGTGCCTACTTCTTGGTCACAAGAGATACTGGTCAACCAGCGGCAACACCGGCGAGTACGACGCAAGTGACGTCTGAATCTTCTAGTGTCGAGTCATCTGAGTCCAGCACTGAAGAATCAAGTACAGTTGAATCAAGCGAGAGCAGCGAGGCTCCAGTAGAGTCGGCTCCCTCACAAGCACAGCCAGAGCAAACAACACCTTCTGAACCTGAGTCTTCTGCTGATGAAGCAACCGGCAATGAACAATTTGCCACCGTACAAGCAGGTGATGGACTTCAACAAATCTCGCAACGTACCGGAGTTCCAGTTGAGGAGATAGCTCGATTGAACGGGATAACGATTCAAGGTGGAACTTTTTCACCAGCAATTAATCCTGGACAACAGTTAAGAATTAAGTAAAGAATCTATTGTGAGATTCAAGCCGTAATCTTTCCAAAGATTACGGCTTATTGTTTGAAAGGAAGATTTCATGAATAAGTTTTCAATTGCCATCGATGGTCCAGCCTCATCAGGCAAAAGCACCGTCGCAAAAATATTAGCGAACGCGTTCAATTTTGTTTATGTCGATACAGGTGCAATGTACCGCACTGTCACTTATCTAGCAATTCAGCATAAAATCGAGTTTTCTGATGAAGACCAACTGACTGAATTGATTAGACGTTACCCGATCTCTTTTAAGCAGACCAAGGAAGGTCAGCTGGTTTTTGTCGAAGGAGAGGATATCACTCAAGCAATAAGACAGGCGGATGTAACGGCTGCTGTGTCAGAAGTTTCCGCCCACAGGAAGGTTCGTGAAGAGCTGGTTGAAGCGCAAAGACGGATCGCAAGCTCTGGAGGGGTGGTAATGGATGGCAGAGATATTGGTACTGTCGTGCTGCCTAAAGCCGAAGTTAAAATCTTTCTAGTGGCAAGTGTTCAAGAGCGTGCAGAACGCAGGCACAAGGAGAACCTTGAAAGAGGCATCGAAAGTGATCTTGAAAGCATTCAAACGGCAATTGCTCAGCGGGATTATCTGGATTCTCATCGGGAGGTGTCTCCATTACTTCAAGCTGACGATGCGATCCGAATCGATACGACTGGAATGACGATCGAGGCAGTCGTATCGGAAATCAAGGACATTATCCACCAAAAAGGGTGTTGATTTACGGGTTTTAAAAAAAATAAGGCGAATTTCTCGTTCTTTTTGATAAAAAGCGGAGAAATCGCTTTATTTTTTTTAAGGAATATTCTAAAATAGGGGATGTAGTGTATTTACGTATGAATTGTTGGTTAGGAGGACAAACGTCATGACAGAGTTAGAGCAAAACCAAATGGATAACGAAAATGTTTCCATGGAAGCAGCAATGGAAAGCGTACAAGAGGTTCAAGTCGGCGATATCGTCAAAGGCGAGGTGCTTGCTTTAGAAGATAAACAAGTCATCGTTGGTATTGAAGGTGCGGGAGTTGAGGGGGTTGTTCCTGCAAAAGAGCTTTCTACGTTACCCGTCGAGGATATTAGTGAAGAAGTGAAGGTTGGCGATGTCCTTGATTTAGTTGTCATTTCATCGATCGGGAAAGACAAAGAAAATGGAAGTTATTTACTTTCCAAACGTCGCCTGGATGCGAAGAAGGTTTGGGAAGATATCGAGAAGGATTATGAAGCGAACAAGATTATTGAAGCCCCTGTTACCAGCAGTGTGAAGGGTGGTTTAGTAGTTGATGTAGGCGTACGTGGTTTCGTACCTGCTTCAATGATCGATGACCATTTTGTAGATGATTTTTCGACATATGTTGGAAAAACATTGGCTTTTAAGATTATTGAGATCGAACCTTCTGAAAATCGCCTGATTCTTTCTCACAAAGCTGTTGTAGAGGCAGAAAAGGCAGAAAAGAAACAAGAAATCTTAGGAGAACTTCATGAAGGCGACGTGATCAAAGGTCAGGTAGCGCGTCTAACTGATTTTGGAGCATTTATTGATCTTGGCGGTATTGATGGCCTCGTTCACGTGTCCGAAATTTCTCACAGTCATGTTGGCAAGCCGGCAGATGTATTGTCTGTTGGGGATGAGGTAGAAGTTGTCGTACTATCCGTTGATCCTGGAAAAGAACGCATTTCGTTGTCTATCAAAGCCAACCTGCCTGGACCATGGTCTGATATTGAAGACAAAGCAGCACCTGGTACTGTTTTAGAAGGTACTGTGAAACGCTTGACCAGTTTTGGTGCGTTCGTTGAGATTTTCCCAGGGGTAGAAGGACTTGTGCACATTTCTCAAATCTCACACAAGCATATTGCTACGCCGCATGAAGTATTGCATGAAGGCGATGTGATTCAGGTTAAAGTTCTTGAGGTACACCCAGACGATCATCGTGTGGCTCTTTCGATCAAAGCGTTGGAAGAAAAACCTGAGGAAGAAAAAGAAGAACCGGTTGAAGAATCTTACGAAATGCCAGAGGAAAGTACTGGATTTACGATGGGAGATATTCTAGGGGACGCTTTGAATGATAACTCTGACGAGGAATCTGAATAAAGAAAGTACAAAGACGTGCTGCGGCGCGTCTTTTTCTTTAGAAAGTCAAAATATTTTACTCCCTTCTTGCAAGAAGGGAGTTCTTTCGTTAAACTAAGGAGAATTGTCCGTTCGATAAGGAGAACTGTTCGAGCGTTGATCCAACGCTTGCTAAGAACGAATATATGAATTCAACAAGGAGCAAACAAATGTCAAATCCAACAATAGCCATCGTAGGGCGTCCGAATGTCGGAAAATCAACGATCTTTAACCGGATCGCTGGCGAACGCATTTCGATCGTCGAGGATACCCCCGGCGTAACAAGAGATCGCATCTATGCCAAAGGGGAATGGTTGACTCATGAGTTTTCCATCATTGACACTGGTGGAATCGATATTGGGGATGAACCCTTTATGGAACAAATCAAGCAGCAAGCGCAAATTGCAATCGATGAAGCCGATGTGATTTTATTTATTACTAGTGGGCGTGAAGGAGTAACAGACGCTGATGAGGCGGTAGCGAAAATTTTATACCGCAGCAAAAAGCCAGTCATCTTAATGGTCAACAAAGTAGACAATCCAGAAATGCGCAGTGAGGTCTATGAGTTTTATTCATTAGGACTAGGCGATCCTTACCCGGTTTCGGGAAGTCATGGTCTGGGTCTCGGCGATGTATTAGATGAAGCCGTGAAGCATTTTCCAGATGAAGAAGAAAATGAAGAGGATGAAACGATTAAATTTAGTTTGATCGGTCGTCCAAACGTCGGAAAATCTTCATTGATCAATGCGATTTTAGGGGAAGACCGAGTGATCGTTTCTGACATTGAAGGAACGACGCGTGATGCCATTGACACGCACTTTACAAGTGAAAACGGCCAAGAATTTACCATGATTGATACCGCGGGTATGCGAAAACGCGGCAAAGTTTACGAAAACACCGAAAAATACAGTGTGATGCGAGCGATGCGAGCCATTGATCGTTCTGATGTTGTACTGGTCATCTTGAACGGTGAAGAAGGCATTCGTGAACAAGACAAACGCATCGCTGGTTACGCGCATGAAGCAGGCAGAGGGATCATTATCGTCGTCAACAAGTGGGATCTTGTCAAAAAGGATACCAACACGATGAAAAAATTCGAAGAAGAAATCCGTGAAGAGTTTGCTTATCTTGATTATGCACCGATCATTTTCGTATCTGCATTGACGAAACAACGATTGAATAAGCTACCGGAATTAATTGAGGGTGTCAGCATGAATCAAAATATGCGTATTCCATCCTCTGTGTTGAATGAAATTATTATGGATGCTGTGGCGATCAATCCGACACCTACGGATAAGGGAAAACGATTAAAGATTTTTTACGCGACGCAAGTTGCAGTTAAGCCCCCGACCTTCGTAGTATTTGTCAATGAAGAAGAATTGATGCATTTCTCCTATTCTCGGTTTTTAGAGAACCAAATACGCAAAGCCTTCGAGTTTGAGGGAACGCCGATCAAAATCATTCCTCGTCGAAGAAAATAGGCATTTTATCATATTATGCGGCTTGTGACAAATGTTTTTTTTCAACCAGTGAAAATGCATGAATTTTGTGTCATAAAATGGTAAAAACCTTGCTATCACAAGGTTCTTATGCTATCGTTATATCAGAATATTGACCAAATCAATATTTTTTTCTAGAAGCTGGACCACTCAGCGACTAGAATGATGTATTTACATCAGACTCATTTCTTGGGAGGTGAATTCATTCATGGCAAACAAAGCGGAATTGATCGAAAAAGTTGCAGCAGCTACCGATTTAACTAAGAAAGATGCAACAGCAGCTGTTGATGCTGTTTTTTCAACAATCCAAGATGCTTTAGCTGAAGGTGAAAAAGTTCAGTTGATCGGTTTTGGTAACTTTGAAGTTCGTGAACGTGCGGCTCGTAAAGGACGCAACCCACAAACTGGAGAAGAAATCGAAATCCCTGCAAGCAAAGTACCTGCGTTCAAACCAGGTAAAGCATTAAAAGATGCTGTCAAATAAGACCAGCATAGGAGCCCTTGTCTAGCAAGGGTTCTTTTTTTTTAAAAAAAAGAATATCGAGCGCGTCTTTTTAGGCTTATTGCGATCCTAAATTTCTAGTATGTTTCAACTAAATGAAATATAATAATACTAGAGAGTAAAAAAGGGTGGTGAGAGAATGGAAGTCAGTTATCAAAAGGATCAGCAGAGAACCTCTGTAATTTACGGGGAGACCGTGGCAACCATGATGCGTCAAGAAGACCTTTCAAATCGTCAGATTTTAATTTGCGGCAATCAGCGTTATTATGACTTATATGCCGATAAATTGGCTCAATACATACCCGATTCCAGTAGACAGGATTGGTTTATCACGACCAATCATCGTTATTGCAATGACATGGGAAATTTTAAAGAGTTCGTTCATTTTATTAAACGATTTCCTAAGCAGGAAGAGATTCTTTTTATCGGGATCGGCAATGAGGGTGTGATCGAGCTGACCTCTTTTTTACACCATGTCTCTAATTTGAATAGTCGATTATGGCTGATTCCTGTTTCTATTCGCTCTTTTGCCCAGAGTTTGTCCTTTGATAATCAGATTTTTTTGCTGGAATCAATGGACCCTGTGCTGCGAGTCAAAGAAAATGCAGAATACATCTTATTTGACCACACCTTGGCTGACCAGCAAACGACTGGGAAAATGGTTGATTTGTTAAGCTTCATTCGTTGCGGAATCGTTTGCGAGCATGCGTTCCTACAAACCTTGTATACGAGTTTTCCTAATCGTCAACTGTTGATGCAGCGCTCGTTTTCTGCGTTTATTGAATCACTAATCCATTATTACCAGACAGAGGCTGGGACGATATCACGTTTTGGAAAAAGCTTTGAGCGAGCCTTTTTTCAAACGGAGAATGGGCATTTGCTTTCCAATAGTATGAAGAACATGTTCGGTTTGCTGCTGGAGCTGTGTTGGAATATCAAGGCGAGTGATCTAGATTTCAATTTTAAAAACTTTATGATATGGTTGATGAGTTTAGGGTATCCTTTGGTTTTGCCGGAACAGATCTCTTTAGGGGAATATGGGCAGCAAGTAATTTCTTTAGCGAAGGAAATTCCTATGGATCAGCTAAACGAGATTGGTGTAACGGGTGGACAACGCGTTCCAACAGAAACAGAGCTAATTGAGACGTTTAAGTATTATCAACAATTATTAGATGAGATTAGAGGAAATTAAATGACATATAGTGAAAGAATGTTAGCTGCACTTCAAAATGAAGAATTGACGGAAGCCAACCTAATGCTGGAGCAAGCATTGCAAAAGGACGCTCCAGAGATGTTGGCAAGTCTCGCTCAAGAATTGCAAGTGATTGGTTTTTTAGAGGAGGCAAAGCGAGTTTACCTGCACTTGTTAACGATCTTTCCAGAAGAGGATTCCTTCTATCTATTTTTAGCCGAGATTGCGATCGAGGATGATGAGATCGACCAAGCATTTGAGTATCTAGAAAAAATCACTCCGGCAAGTGAAAATTATCTGGAGAGCTTGTTGATCATTGCCGACTTATACCAGGTATTAGGTATTCCGGAGGTCAGCGAAGCCAAGTTGATCCAAGCCAAATCCTTGGCACCGGATGAACCATTGATTCTGTTTGCTTTAGCAGAGCTTCATTTTTCAAACAATCAACTTGGTGAAGCTATCAATGAATATGGTCAGTTGAAAAAACAAGGGCTGGAGGAAGTTGCAGGCGTGTTGCTGGATGAGCGAATCGGCAGTGCTTACAGCATGATGGGGGGCTTTGAAGAGGCCCTGCCGTTTTTAGAAAGTGCCTTAGAAGAAGACCATACTTCTGATCGACTCTTTCAAGTCGGCTTCACTTATTATCAATTGCATGATTATCAACGAGCGATTATGTATTTGCAGGAATTGATCGCTCTTGAGCCAAATTATCAAAGTGCCTACTTTATTTTGGCAGAATCCCTGAAGGAGGAAGAACAATTAGAGGAGGCTTTTGAGACAGCAGAACAAGGAATCAAAGAGAATCCTTTTCAGGTCGAATTGCTTCATCTTGCTTCTGAAATTGCTTATCGCCTGCATGACCGTAAGAAGGCAGAGGAATTATTGGAACAAGCGTTAGAAACGGGAGAAAAAACCGATGAGACACTGTTAACCTTAAGTAATCTTTATCTGAACGAGGATGAACCTGAAAAAGCGATCGAAATGATCGGGAAAATGGAAGAGGATGACAATCCTTATGCCGCTTGGAATTTGGCACAGGCTTATAATGCAATGGAAGAATTCGAGCTTGCTGGAACCTATTACCAAGAGGCATATGAGGCCTTGAATCATGAACCCGATTTTTTGAAAGAATATGGAATCTTCTTAAGAGAGGATGGCAAAATTCCTCTGTCAAAACAAGTCTTGACTCAATACTTAGAACTGGAACCCGGAGATTTAGAGGTGTTGTCACTTTTGGACGATTCAACAGAGAGGTGATCGTATGATTGATGTAGCTGAAAAAAGAAGTTTTCTCGTTTGGTTGATCAACCATGTTTCTTTTCGTCGTCGTGAAGTTATTTGGATTTTGAATTATTTGATTAATCATGAAACGATCTTAAACAATGTGCATATCGTTGAAAATGCTGATCTAACAAAACGAGGGTTAGTAATTCATGACATTACTCATGAAACAGAACCCATGGTCCTTCATATTCAAAATCAAGCATTTACGAATAGTGATCAAATTTTCCATGAAATTCGCTTACATTGGCAACAGCCGCTGTATTTAGAATGTATTTTTCCAAATTCTTGGCACAATGAACAATATTTGTCTGTACTAGAAGACAATCCGGAGATTTCATGGAACGATTCTGTCAGTGAAGAAATTATTCAAGAAGTAGAGAATTATATGGAACGAGAAGAAAAGGAAGCCAAAATGAGGTTGCTGAACCATCAAATCGACCGAGCGCTTGAAGAAGGCGATCGCGAAGCCTTTTTACAGCTTTCTGATGAGATCAATCGGTTAAAAATGTCAATTTGTGAAGACGAATTAATGAAATAAAAGAGGAAAGCAGCTGACTTCGAACTGAATGAAGTCTCTGCTCTCCTCTTTTTTTTCTAACTTCGCTTAAGAAAATATCTTTTTCGCTGTGGTTTAAGGTAGGTGAAGCCTTCACCCATAACATCGTGAACATTAGTGATGGAAATGAAGGCTTTCTCGTCCATATGATGGACAATTTTTTTAACTTCATTTAATTCCTGGGGTGCAACGATGATATAGACGATTTTTTTAAGTTCTGAAGAAAAACCGCCTTCTCCGTGCATATACGTTACTCCGCGTTCTAAGTGTTCCATCAGCAGCTGAGCAATTGCTTCGTTTTGATTTGAAATGATCATGACTCCTTTGGCTGTGTATCCCCCTGAAGACAAGACATCTACAACCTTGCTGAAAACAAAGGAAACGATCAGGGTGTACATCATCCGTTTCAAATCTAAATACGTTAGGGAACAAAGCAATACGATCGCATCAAAAACCAGCAGCGATTTTCCCATCGTTAATCCCTTTTTTTGCTCCAAAATACGCGCGATCACATCTGCACCGCCCGTCGTACCGCCATAACGGTAGACAACCCCACTCCCAAAACCGGCAAACAATCCTGCTAGGATCGACACAATAAATAAGTCATGGTCCAAATTGATCTCAAGGGGAACACGCTGCCAAATCCAGAGAAAGACAGACAAACTGACTGTTCCTAAAATGGTGTAATAAAATGAACGCTTCCCCAGGACTCTGCCTCCGATCAAAATCAATGGTATGTTGATGATCAGTGTAGAATAAGCAGGATCGATGCCAAACAAGGCACGAAAAATCAACGTAATCCCTGTCACTCCGCCCTCAGCTAAATGATTGGCGATATTTAAATACACGAGGCCAAATGCGTAGATCGCCGTTCCCAAGACAATAAAAAAAACCTCTTTTATTCGTGTTGTTGTCGTTTCCATAAGCCCCTCCTTCAATAATCTTTCCCACACTCAACATAGCATGAAATCTCAAGACTTACAACAACTTGATAGGAATGATGGTCTTTTTTTGATAAGATAAGTTTGAGGTGGTAATGAATGGAAGAAAAAACATTGGCAAAGATGCAGCAAGAAGTTGACGACTATATTCAACAATTCAAAGCAGGTTATTTTTCTCCTTTGGCTCAGATGGCCCGCTTAACAGAAGAGGTTGGAGAATTAGCTAGAGAGGTCAATCATTACTATGGTGAAAAGCCAAAAAAGGCAACAGAAAAAGCCAATACCGTTGCTGAAGAATTAGGGGATGTCCTGTTCGTCACGATGATCATGGCAAATTCGATGGATATTGACTTAACAGAAGTGTTCATTAAAAATATGGATAAATTCAATCAGCGAGATCAGTTTCGTTTCGAGCGAAAAGATGGCCGGAAAAAAGGGGAAAACGCATGAGATTAACTAGTCTGCCTCTCGAGTTTCAAGGCGCAATGCCAATTTTACGCTCTTTGCATAACGCCGGCTATGAAGCTTATTATGTTGGCGGGAGCGTCAGGGATATTTTACTGAACAAACCGATTCATGATGTGGATATCGCAACCAGTGCGTTTCCGGCAGAGGTAAAGGAACTTTTTCGTCGAACGATCGATGTAGGCATTCAGCACGGCACGGTAATGGTCATAACCAAAGAAGCCACCTATGAAGTCACTACCTTTCGTACGGAATCAACCTACCAAGATTACCGCAGGCCAGACCATGTGGAATTTGTTCGTTCATTGAAAGAGGATCTGAAGCGCAGAGATTTTACAATCAATGCCTTGGCTGTAGGAATCGATGGAGAAGTGATTGATCTTTTCGATGGCTTAAGTGATTTGAGAAATAAGATTTTGCGTGCCGTTGGCAACCCGTATGAACGATTCCATGAGGATGCTTTGCGGATGATGCGTGCCTTGCGTTTTGTCAGCCAACTAGGTTTCAATCTAGAGCCTCAGACGTTTGAGGCGATTTATGAGTACCATTCGCTGCTGGCAAAAATCTCTGTCGAGCGAATCAACGTAGAGTTTGTAAAGTTATTGATGGGGTCCTTTCGACAGGCGGGCCTTCGCTCTTTTGTTGAATCCGAGTGCTACATCTACTGTCCAGGACTAAGAAACCAAGGAGAAGGCCTGCTGCGATTTGCCGAGCTGGGTGGTCCAGCAATTCCGACCGAAAGACAAGCCTGGACTGTACTGATAGATTGCTTGGGATTGGCTGAACAAGAGATCCAACCATTTATGAAGGAATGGAAATGCTCCAACCAGCTAATCAAGGAAGTACGCCAAATGGTACCCGCTCTTGCGTACCGAAAGCAGCATGAATGGAACGACTGGCAGCTATACCAGTTAGGCAGGGAATTGGCATTGTCTGTTGACTATTTATTGTATTATTTCCATCAGGAGCCCAATCTAGCGAAAATTCGATTGATGTATCAAAACTTGAAGATCCACTCAATGAAGGATTTAGCGATCAAGGGCAATCAATTGATGGAGTCTTTTGATTATCCGCGAGGGCCGTGGATCAATCAAGTGTTAAGAGCGATCGAAAAGGCCGTCGTGGATCGACGATTAGAAAATCATTCGGAAGAATTAATGAACTTCGCAAAGGACTATTTACGAAAGGAGCAGCCATGACTAAGTATACAATGACGTTTTCTGTGACCAGTAACGACACTGCAAAAAAGCTGGGTTCAGGTGATCTCGACGTGTTAGGAACACCGCGTTTAGTTGCCATGATGGAGCATTGTGCCAAAGATTTGCTTAGAAAGCAGTTGAAGGAGGAGGAGACAAGTGTAGGGTATAAGCTTGATTTGAAACACTTAGCCCCTACTACTGTAGGCAGCGAGCTTACCATCAATGCAGAGTTGGTAGAGCAATCCGGGAATCGCGCGTTTTTTGTGCTGGAGGCCTATGAGCAGGACGTGCTGGTAGGCAAAGCGAAACATGAGCGGGTTGTTGTGGATTCAGCGAAATTCTTGGCGAAATTGAACCAAAATCACAATATGTGACCGTTTGCTGGATTGTATGATACTATTTATTTATATCAAGTAATGATCGATGGACATTTCAACTGGAGATGTCGCAGGACTTGAGAACCAGTCTATTAATAGGCAAAAGGAGAATGATCATGGAAAAAGGAATGACAGCTTTAAAATTTTATTTCCGCAATGGAGAGACTTGGACGATCGAACGTCGGTATATCGGTGACTTGTGGATCAAACAAATTACAACGAGCTTTGGCCGGATCAATGGCAGTGAATTTGTTGAGATCCATCCTTGTGCGGGATTCAAGATCGAAATTTATCAAGAAGGCGACTATGTTCAAACTGCTGATATTAATTTAGGCGGCTTAGAAATGGGTATGTTCGATCGTGCAAAAAAATTCGAAGATATTGAACGGATGGAAATCATCTATCGCAGCGGCAAACCGGATATCGTTTATTTTCCTTATAAAGACAAAGACAATGAAGGATTGGATAACGTTTATCAATCCACAAAGGTCTCTGAAAAAACTAAAAGTCTGTACATCGTGATCGACCCAGATAAAAATGTGGATGACGTGTACAAAGATCAATTCTAATTAATCAATAAAGTCCTAAGAATCTGGCATTCTTAGGCTTTTTTTATGTGGAAAAAGGGTCTTTTTGGACTCTTACACGATCGATTTGGTACATGAAGAAGGGATGACAAACAAGATTCAAGCATTTCTTTGTGCCTCTTTTTTTGTTACAATAGCGGAAGAAAATATGAGGGACGACGTATATGAAAGAATTAAAGGTAACAAATCTAATAAAAACATTTGGGGATAAAACGTTGTTCGATTCGATCTCATTTTTGGTCCACGAGAGGGATCGAATTGGATTGATCGGTGTAAACGGCACCGGAAAATCAAGTTTATTAACTATTTTGGCAGGACTTGATAGTGGTGATGGCGATATTTCTGCTATTGAAAAGAGCAGTGACTATCGCATAGGTTATTTGTCTCAAGAACAGCAGTTTGATCCTGAGATGACAGTCTTGGATGTGGTCTTTCAGGGCGACAATGCGTTGATGCAAACGGTTCGTGATTACGAGCGGGCGTTGCTTTCGTTGAATGCCGCTGCAGAAGACCCTGCATTGCAAGCTCGTTTTGCGAAGGCAGAAGAAGCCATGAATAAACAATCCGCGTGGAGTGCGGACAGTGAAGCGAAGGCCATTTTGAATAAGCTTGGGATCGATACCCTCGAAAAACGGATTAGGGATCTTTCGGGTGGTCAAGTAAAGCGAGTAGGATTGGCACAGGTATTAATTGATGCACCGGACTTGCTTTTGTTGGATGAACCGACGAACCATTTGGACTATGATGCGATCGAATGGCTGGAAAACTATTTGAAGCATTACCAAGGAGCTCTCTTGATGGTGACCCACGATCGGTACTTTCTTGATCGGGTAACCACTCGTATTTTTGAATTGTCATATGGTACATTATATGAATACCAGGGGAATTACGAAGCCTATGTTGCAGAGAAAGCGGAACGTGATCGTGTGGCTGCTGAACAAGAAGGGAAACGAGTTCAGCTTTATAAACAAGAACTAGCCTGGATGCGAGCGGGCGCCAAGGCACGAACGACGAAACAACAGGCGCGAATCCATCGGTTTGAAGATTTAAAAGAAAATCTCCATCAGGTTCACTTAGAGGATTCGCTTGAAATCACTTTGGCGACCACTCGCTTAGGGAAAAAAGTCTTGGAACTGAAGGATGCCTCTTATCAAATTGAGGGCAAGCAGATTTTACAGCACTTTGATCTTTTGATACAGGCTGGAGAACGTCTCGGCATCACCGGAAAAAATGGTGCTGGGAAATCAACATTGCTAAACATTCTGGCTGAGCGTATTCCACTGGATAGCGGGGTGTTGGAGGTTGGTGAGACCGTTCGATTGGCTTATTATACGCAGCGCAATGAAGCTATGAATCCTGAAAAACGAATGATTGCCTACCTGCAGGAAACAGCAGAAGAAGTCAAACAAAAGGACGGTACACATATTGGTGTAGCCGAACTACTGGAACGATTCCTATTTCCTCGATTTATGCATGGAACATTGATCGGCAAGCTTTCGGGGGGTGAGAAGCGCCGGCTGTATTTACTAAAACTGTTGATTCAGCAACCCAACGTATTATTACTGGATGAACCCACAAATGATTTGGACATTGCAACATTGACGGTACTCGAGGATTATTTACAAAGTTTTGCGGGTTCAGTCATTACAGTTTCACACGACCGATATTTTTTGGACAAGGTAACACAAAAGCTCCTAGTATTTAAGGGAGATGGACTGATCGACGTTCATTTTGGATCAATCATGGATTATCTATCTCACCAGAAGAAAGAATCTAAATCATCAAAACCAGAAAAAACAACAGTCTCTACCAAACCTAAGAAGAAAAAAATGTCGTATATGGAACAAAAGGAATGGGAGACGATCGAAGAAGAGATTGCTGAGCTTGAAACAAAAAACGAGCAGTTAACAGAAGAAATGACGACTTATCAAGGTGATGACTTTACCAAACTTCAACGTCTGCAGCAGGAGATTACAGAAACGGAGACACTGCTGGAGGAAAAAATGATGCGTTGGGAATATCTAAGCGAGATCGTGGAGGGACATTAACATGGAACAAGTATACCTAGAATTAGGGAGAAAATTGTTGGAAGACGGACATCAAAAGGGAGACCGTACCGGGACAGGAACCAAGAGCTTATTCGGTTATCAAATGCGCTTTGATCTGAACGAAGGATTTCCTCTGTTGACGACTAAACGGGTTCCCTTTGGTCTAATCAAAAGTGAACTGTTGTGGTTTATTCACGGAGATACCAACATTCGCTATTTATTGCAGCACAACAATCACATCTGGGATGAATGGGCTTTTGAACGGTACATTCAATCTGACGAGTACACAGGTCCTGATATGACTGATTTTGGCCGTCGCTCTTTGGTTGACGAAGACTTCAACAAAGCATATCAAAGAGAATTAAAAGTGTTTTGTGAAAAAATCGTCGAAGATGAAGCCTTTGCTGAGAAATTCGGCGACCTCGGTAATATTTACGGCTCCCAGTGGCGTCATTGGGAAACAAAAAATGGTGGATTCATCGATCAATTGGGGGATGTGATCGAAATGATCAAAACCAATCCGAATTCACGCCGGTTACTAGTCTCTGCTTGGAATCCAGAGGATGTGCCATCGATGGCTTTGCCGCCATGTCATACGATGTTTCAGTTTTACGTAAATGATGGAAAATTAAGCTGTCAACTTTACCAGCGCAGTGCGGATGTCTTTTTAGGTGTACCATTTAATATCGCCAGCTATGCACTGCTGACCCATTTGATCGCACATGAAACTGGGTTAGAGGTGGGTGATTTTGTCCATACCTTGGGAGATGCCCATTTATACTCAAACCATGAGGAGCAAATGAAAGAACAGCTTTCACGAGAACCCAAAGCGTTTCCTAAGTTGAAGTTGAATCAAGAAAAGTCTTCTGTTTTCGATTTTGAAATGACAGATATTCAGATTGAGGGCTATGATCCTGCGCCGGCTATCAAAGCGCCAGTGGCCGTTTAGAAGGAGGTATGTGGATGCTAAAAGCAATTTGGGCACAAGACAAAAATGGGTTGATTGGAAAAAACGATGTTTTACCCTGGCATCTGCCAAATGACTTGCGCTTTTTTAAGGAAACTACCTTAGGGCATACCTTGGTGATGGGTCGGAAAACTTTCGAAGGGATGGGCGGTCGTCCATTACCTAAACGACAAACGATCGTTTTGACCCGCAATCGCGACTACCACAATGAAGGTGTTCTAGTGATGCATTCACTGCAAGAGATAATCGCTTATTCCCAAACTGTACAAGAAACAACCTATATTGCTGGAGGTGCCTCGATCTATCGGGAATTACTGCCGTATTGTGATCAGCTGTATCGGACAGTAATTGATCATGCGTTTGAAGGAGATGCTTATTTTCCGGAGATAGATTGGTCTGTTTGGAGACTATGCGAACAAACCGAGGGAAGAGTAGATGAAAAAAATCACTATCCTCATCGTTTTGAGCGGTATGAACGAATCAACCGAGCGAAGTAAACGCTCGGTTTTTTTCAAGTTTCTTTAAATTGACGCGATAACAATGAAAATTTTCAAGGTCTCTGCTATACTGAGATTAATTTGAAATCAGGATTTGGAAAGAAGGATAAAGATGCCAAATGTAAAGATCGTTACCGACTCTTCTTGCACCTTTGAAAAAAAGTATCGAGAAGATTTAAATATCACTGTGATTCCCCTATCCGTTATGATCGACGATGTTCTCTATCCAGATGATGACGCGTTGACCGGGGAACGGTTTATGGAGATGATGGGAGCAGCCAAGGCTCTGCCGAAAACTAGTCAGCCGCCGATCGGATATTTCGCGGAATTGTATGATGAACTTGGAAAAGACGGCAGTCCGATTATTTCGATTCACATGACCCAAAGTTTAAGCGGAACAGTAGAATCTGCTCGTCAAGCTACTTTTTTAACCAATAGCGAGGTCACTGTGTTTGATAGCGGATTTATTGATCAATCCTTGGCTTTCATTGTAATCAGAGCTGCTGAGATGGCACAGGCTGGGGCAAGTGTTGAAGAAATCATGGCTGAAGTCAAAAAAATCAAAGAAAACAGCCGATTGTTCATTGGGATTTCCTCTTTAGATAATTTAGTAAAAGGCGGACGTGTCAGTCGGGCAAAAGGTGTGTTATCGAATGTGCTGAATATGCGAATCGTAATGGAGCTTGAAGACGGCTCGCTGCTTCCGATCATGAAAGGGAGAGGAAAAAAAACATTCAGTAAATGGTTTGAAAACTTCAAGGATGAGCTGAGTAAATTTGCTCACGTCAAGCGTATCGGCATTTCCCATACGGGACGAACAGAATTTATCGAGGAAGCAAAAGCTGCTTTGCAAGAGATGTTCCCAGATATGGAGATTCCTGTGTTGCATACGAATCCTATCGTAGCGACACACACAGGAGAAGACGCATTTGCGATTATGTATTATACTGACTAACACTGTCTCTTTTGATAGAGGCAGTTTTTTTCCAAGGAGGGAAAGGATTGAAAAAAATTTATGTTTGGCTGATACCGCTTGTAGCGGCTGTGATATCGTTTGCGGGTTTAGCCTTTTTTATTCCGAAGGCACAGCCTCGGCTAAAAGCCGATCCTCAAACTCAAAATCAGCATTATAAACAAACTGTCCACTTTGTAGCGGTTGGCGATTCACTGACTCAAGGAGTGGGAGATGAAACAGATCGTGGCGGGTTCGTTCCCTTAGTAGCGGATAGTTTAAGAGATGAATACAGTCTTTCCACTGTTCAGACCGAGAACTATGGAGTCTCTGGCGAACGCAGCGATCAGATTTTAAAACGGCTTAAAAAGGATACTGATCTGCAGCGCAGTCTGGAAAGCTCAGATATGATCACGTTGACTGTGGGCGGAAATGATTTGTTACAGGCTTTTCAAAAAAACATAACGGCAACTTCAGCGAAGAAATTTGATGGTTCTATCAAAAAATATCAAAAGAATGTCGAAAAAATAATTGAGAAAATCAGAGAATTAAACACGCAAGCACCAATTTATCTAGTTGGGATCTATAATCCTTATTATTTGAATTTCTCTGATATCAAAGAAATGCAAGAGGTTGTAGACAATTGGAATGACGCATCTGAAGAGTTGGCAAAAGACTCTACGAATGTTTTCTTCGTTCCCGTGAATGACTTGCTGTATAAGGGGTTGCCTACAAGTGATTCCACAGACGAATCGTCAGGCGACCAGCCAACAGTAAAGAATAATGTATTATACGATGAAGACAATTTTCATCCCAATAACCTTGGGTATCAATTAATGGCTAATGCCGTTCGAGATGAAATGATTGATACGAATGAACTTTGGCTTTTAAAGGAGGAGAACAAGTGAAAAAAAAGGTGAACGGCTGGAAGATTGCGTTCTTAATTTTGATCGGGCTACTGCTCGGAAGCACGATTTTTCTTGCTACACGTGTCTTCTCTCAAAGAGAAACGGGTTTGCCTTCCAGCGGTGAAACAAAGGTAGCTGAAGGCTCTCCTGTACTGACTATGAATACAAACAAGAAGAAATTAAACGATGTTATGGACTATTTTTTGGATGAATTCCAAGAGGATTCATCGATCAAATACGATTTTTATTTAGAGAATCAAGCGATGCTGGCCGGAAAATTTAAATTTTTAGGAGCCAAGGTCGATTTTAATCTTTATTTTGATCCCTTCGTGATGGACAATGGAAATGTTCAATTAAAGGCAAGAGATCTTTCGATCGGGACTTTGAATCTTCCAGTGCGTGAGGTCCTGTCAATCCTCAAACGCAGTTACAAATTTCCAGATTGGGTTGAAGTGACGCCTAAAAATCAAACGATCGAGTTGAAGCTGAACGAGTTCTCTTTAGAAAATGGAATGTTTATCCGAGCGAATCATATCGATTTAGTGAATGATGATATCCAATTCAGCTTGTATTTGCCGAAAGATAAAAACTAGACAGGAGAAGTCAATGAGAAGAAGCTTTTACCATTATATTCTGACTCAGCGCGGATCGAACCAAAAAGACCCTGTCGAGGCCTTTGCCGATCATGTCAGCCAGGATATCATGTTTCCAAAGCAGTCAGAAAACTATCATGAGGTAGCCGATTATTTGGAAATGAACACGAACTATATAAAGTCGATGGATCTATTTGATCGACTTTGGGAAAAATACACCGAAAATAATCAATAAAATTATTGGAAAAGCCTAAGAGTGCTTTTCCTTTTTTTTTACTCGTGCTATCATGAAAAAAAGGGTGAAAGGATGGTGCTTCTTGCAGAAAAAAACAGTATCAATACCAGTTTTGCTGATTGTCGTTGTTTGTACGATTATCGTGACTGCAACGATCGTACATTTTGTTGAAGAAAATCAAATTCTTCATACCGATTCTGTAGTGAAAGTAACCAGATCTGACCTTGACGATGTGCAGGATCTTTATGATTTGATCACCACCAATTATGTAGAAAAGGTGGATAAAAAGGCCCTGATTAGAGGCGCATTGACTGGAATGACCGAGGCGTTAGGAGATCGACGCTCAAAATTTCTTTCCAAAGAGGAAATGGAAAAATTGAGGGAGGACGTTTCCAGCAGCTTTGAAGGCATTGGTGCCAACCTTCAGTTAAGGAATCGCTTGCCGTATGTTGAAAAAGAACCTATTAAGAATTCACCTGCGGATAAGGCAGGATTGAAAATGGGCGATGTGCTGCGAGAGGTGAATGATACATCTACTGCTCAGAGATCTTTGGACGAGATCGCCCAGATGATTCGAGGGAAAAAGGGAACCGAAGTGAAATTGCTTATTGATCGAGAAGACGAACAATTCACAGTGACGATTCAGCGAGATGTGATTGCAAACGATACCGTCACTGGTACTATCGATCCCAGTCAGCCCAACGTGGGTTCGATTCAAGTGAGTCACTTCCGGGAGACCACTGGATTAGAATTTCGAAACATCATCGAGAAGCTGAGAGAACAAGGTGCTATCTCCTTTATCGTAGATCTTCGTCAAAACTCAGGGGGCCTTTTTTCGGAAGCAGAACGAGTAGCCAGTTATTTTTTAAAAGATGGCGATACCATCGTTCAATTTGAAAATGATAAGAAAACGATTGAAAAGCATGTGTCAGCGAAAAAGGTTGACGAAGGCTTTAAAATAAAGGAACCGAGCGTTTTTTTAGTCGATCCTGAAACAGCTTCATCCGCTGAATTAGTCGCGGCTGCCGTGAAAAGCAAGGATATTCCGGTTGTGGGCATCACTACCTTTGGGAAGGCTTCCGTTCAAAACGTAAAAAAAATCGGTAAAAGCGGATATATTCAATTGACTGTTTTGCGTTGGTTGACGCCAGAGGGAGAGTCGATCAGCCGCAAAGGAGTGTCTCCGACGATTGAAGCCAATGTCCCTGAATATGCCAAATTACCACCGATTCCTGCCAATGCAGATTGGCGCATTGGTGACAGCAATGAAGAAATAAGCAATTTGAATCGCATGCTGCAGGCCTTAGGACATCAAACAGAAGGTGAAACGTATAGTCAGCAAACCAGCAATGCACTAAAAGTGATCCAAACTGAAAATAACTTAGAGCCGACAGGATTAGTTGATGCAACCACAGTGCAAAGGATTCAAGAAGAATTATTCAAACTCGTAAAAGCTGATGATACAGCTTATAAACAAGCGCTTGAAGCATTGAAGTAGTCAAAGAGGAAGGCTTTCTTTTATAATGAACGTGAGGGGGCGCTTGAATGAAGGTTCACTTAACAACTGATCACTTGTGGCTTGGGTTAAAGTATTTTTTGATTGCGCTCTTTTTCGGTGTGTTGATTCGCGGGTTCATTTTGATTCCGGTTCCTGTCACCGGCGATTCGATGGCTCAGAATTTGAATCAAGGAGACATGATCGTCATGGAGAAATACAGTCGGATCAAGCGCTTTGATGTGATTGTTTTTCGTAAAGATGACGGTACTACCTATATCAAACGCGTGATTGGATTGCCAGGAGATACAATCGTATACGAACAAGATCAATTATTCATTAATGATGAAAAAGTTCCTGAGGGGTTTCTGACTAACAATCGAGATCATGACCACGAAGTCACACCTTACACGACCAATTTTCATTTAGCCGATCTGATCGGTACACCAGAGCTTCCAGAAAATGAGTATTTTGTCATGGGCGACAATCGCCGTATCTCAAAAGACAGCCGTTCATTTGGTACCGTAGATAGTGATGAGGTGTTAGGCAAAGCTCGTTTGGTTTATTATCCGTTGCGTCATCTCAAATTTATTCATTAGATCCGCTTTTCTCAAAACGAGAGGGCGGTTTTTCATTTTGCAGAAACTTATTTTCTGGTTTTTGTTTTCGATAAATCACTGCTGTGGTATGATGAGTAACGGACCTTACAAGAAAAGAATCGATTGTTGAGGAGGAATTACATATATGACGATTCAATGGTTTCCAGGACACATGGCCAAAGCCAAGCGAGAGGTCTCGGAAAAATTAAAATTTGTCGATATCGTTTTTGAGTTGGTGGATGCACGATTGCCGTTTTCTTCTCGCAATCCGATGCTTGATCAAATCATTCAACAAAAACCGCGACTGATCCTGCTGAACAAGGCTGATTTGGCTGACCCAGCTCAAACGACAAAATGGATAGATTACTTTACATCACAGGACAATCAAGTGCTGGCTTTAACAGCTAAAAATGATAAAAGTGTAAAACAGATCGTACCTGCCGCAAAGAAGGTTTTGTCTGACAAACTAGACCGTGAAAAGGCCCGTGGAATCAAACCAAGAGCCATTCGGGCGATGGTACTTGGCATCCCAAATGTAGGGAAATCGACTTTGCTTAATCATTTAGCGGGAAAAAAAATCGCAACGACCGGCAACAAACCGGGAGTTACCAAAGGCCAGCAATGGATTCGCTTTGGTAATCAGCTGGAGCTGTTGGATACACCAGGCATTTTATGGCCTAAATTTGAAGATCCTGACATTGGCCAAAAACTGGCACTGAGTGGCGCTATCAAAGATGATTTGCTGCACTTAGATGATTTGGCATTGGCGGAATTAGAATTTTTGCGTCGTTTTTATCCTGATCAGCTGAAGGAACGCTATGGACTATCAGAAGACGATCTGTTTCAAGAATTACCTGACTTGTTAATCGAAATCGCTCGAAAGCGCGGGTTTAAGGATGATTACGATCGCGCCAGTGAAATGCTGATCAATGAACTACGTTCTGGAAAGCTGGGACGTTATACATTGGATCGTTTTGAGGAGTTGGCAAAATAGTGGAAAAGGTTCCAATCACACAAATAAAAGCGTTGTTGAAGAAGATAGATCAAACTGACGATTCCCGTTTAACAGCGTTGAGAGCTGACACACGAAAAGGCGTTCAACAGGCCATTTTACAATGGGAAAGACAGCAGAAAAAGCAATTAGAATTAGTTGAAAAATATCAGGAGATGTCTTTATTCGAACAAGAAAAGTCTGCCTTGGGCTTTCAAATGATCGCTGGTATCGATGAAGTAGGAAGAGGGCCTTTGGCTGGCCCTGTTGTCGCTGCATCTGTTATTTTAAAACCGGGTCATCAGATTCTTGGATTGAATGATTCAAAACAGCTTTCGGCTCACACTCGAGAGGATTTGGTAAAGCAGATACAAAAGAATGCTTTAGCGATCGGGATTGGGGAAGCAAGCGCAGTAGAAATCGATCAGTTGAACATCTATCAAGCTACTAAAGTTGCGATGCAGCGGGCAATCGATCAGATGTCGATTCAACCAGACTGCCTGTTGATCGACGCCATGGAATTGCCGAATGGTCTTCCACAAGAAAAAATCATCAAAGGGGATGCCCGCTCGGTTTCTATTGCCGCTGCTAGTATCATTGCCAAAGTTCACCGCGACAAATGGATGGCTGAATATGGGCAGCAATATCCTGAATATGGCTTTGAAAAAAATGCGGGATATGGCACGCAGCAGCATTTAGCTGCGATCGAACAGCAAGGAATCTTGCCTATTCATCGAAAAACGTTCGCACCAATCAAAGAAAAAATAAAGAATTAAAATTAAATCTGTCTATTTCGACTATGTTTAAGTAAAGAGCCGGAATGGAGAGATTTTTTTGGATAAGACAAATTTTATTTTAAGACTAAGTTTAGTAAAGGGAATTGGTATTGCAACCAAAGTCAAAATTTATCGCTTTGTAAAAAAGCACGATTATTGGGACCTTACATTGACCGAAGCAAAAAATTTCGCAAAGGGAAAACAAATTTATGACTGGGAATTCTGGAATGAGGAAAATCTAGAGAGAATCAAACAACAGCATCACTACCTGACGATCGAAAGTGATCGTTACCCGGAGGAGTTGAAACAATTACCTGTTCCGCCGTTGGTATTGTATTACAAAGGCAATTTGTCTTTGCTTGAAGAAAAAAGTTTAGCGATCGTAGGTGCTCGTGCAGCCAGTGATTACGGATTTCAGCTGATCAAACAGTTTATGCCTAGCCTGATCAAGCACCGATTTGTGATTGTTAGTGGCTTAGCAAAAGGAATTGACAGTTATGCTCATCAGTTTGCCATTTCCAGTAGCGGGAAGACCATTGGAGTGATTGGTACAGGCTTGGATATATGTTATCCACGGGAAAGCGCCAACCTTCAAATCGAGATGGCAAAAAATCATTTGTTGCTAAGCGAATACATCAATGGAACACCGCCGTCAAGATTTCATTTCCCGATGCGCAATCGTATCATCGCTGGGTTGGGACAAGGAGTATTGGTGATCGAGGCCAAGCAAAAAAGCGGATCGCTGATCACGGCGCAACAGGCGCTTGATTATGGCAAAGAAGTTTTTGCGGTGCCAGGGGATGTCTTAAATGGCCGTTCGAGCGGCTGCCATCAGCTGATCCAAGATGGTGCGTTATGCGTAGAAAAAGTCCAAGATATCTTTGATTCTTTCCATTTATTAAAAAAAATTCGCTAGCGATGACTTGACAAACGAAATGTGAATCGCTATGATAGGCTACGATTTGTCAGTAAATTTGAGTATATAATAGAAGAAAAAATGAGGGGGCAAAACGCTTGGCCTATAAAAATCTAGTTATTGTGGAATCGCCAGCAAAAGCAAAAACAATTGAAAAATATCTTGGTAGAAATTACAAGGTCGTTGCGAGTGTTGGTCATGTTCGGGACTTGCCGAAAAGCAAGATGGGAATCGATGTTGAAAATAATTATGAACCACATTATATTTCCATTCGCGGCAAAGGCGATGTGATCAAAGGATTAAAACAAGCGGCAAAAAAAGCACAAAAAGTTTATCTAGCAAGTGACCCGGATAGAGAAGGGGAAGCAATTGCTTGGCACTTAGCTTTTCTCTTAGGCTTGAATCTTGAGGATAAAAATCGCGTTGTTTTCAACGAAATCACAAAAGATGCTGTTAAAGCTGCCTTTAAAGAACCTCGAAGTATCGATCTTTCTTTGGTCGATGCGCAACAAGCACGAAGAGCGTTGGATCGGTTAGTCGGGTATTCAATCTCTCCGATTCTTTGGCGCAAAGTCAAAAAAGGCCTAAGTGCTGGTCGTGTTCAATCGATCGCATTGAAGCTGATTATCGATCGTGAACAAGAAATTCGCGGGTTTGTTCCGGAAGAGTATTGGAGTATCGACGGCAATTTCAAAAAAGAGAAGAAAAAGTTCAAAGCCAACTTTTGGGGGATTGACGGAAAGAAGAAAAAGCTGGGAAATGCTGAAGCCGTCAAGGAAGTGACCCAACGAATAGATGGTAAAGATTACGAAGTCAAGAAGGTGGAAAAGAAGGAACGCAAACGGAATCCTGCTCAACCCTTCACGACAAGCAATATGCAGCAGGAAGCAGCTCGTAAATTGAATTTCCGAACTCGAAAGACGATGATGGTCGCACAGCAGCTTTATGAAGGAATCGCTTTAGGAAAACAGGGAACAGTCGGTTTGATCACGTATATGCGTACGGACTCCACTCGAATTTCTGATACTGCAAAAGGCGAAGCGGCAGAATATATCGAAAACACTTACGGCAAAGAATACTCGCAACATCATACACGAAAAGCTAAAAATTCTAAAGGGGCGCAAGACGCCCACGAAGCGATTCGTCCAACGAGTGTGCACCGTACACCGGATGAGATGAAAAAATATTTAGACAAAGACCAATTGAAATTATATACTTTGATCTGGTCTCGATTTGTAGCAAGTCAAATGACGCCAGCGATCCTGGACACAATGAAAGTAACCTTGAACCAAAATGGTGTGATCTTTATCGCCAACGGGTCTAAAGTGAAGTTTAAAGGGTTTATGCAGGTTTATGTCGAGGGTCGTGATGATGGCAAGGAAGATAAAGAAAATATTTTGCCCGAATTGGTCGAAGGCGATGTCGTTCAATCGATCAGCATCGAACCAAAACAGCACTTTACGCAGCCTCCTGCACGTTTCAGTGAAGCCACACTGATCAAGACGTTAGAAGAAAACGGTGTGGGTCGTCCATCCACGTATGCACCAACATTGGATACGATTCAACGACGCTACTATGTTAAACTAACACAACGCCGTTTTGAGCCGACTGAATTAGGCGAAATCGTTAATTCCCTTATCGTAGAGTTTTTCCCGCAAATCGTGGACGTCAACTTTACAGCAGAGATGGAAAATGATTTGGATAAAGTCGAGGAGGGCAAGGAAGAATGGATCAAGGTTGTCGACCGTTTTTATCGACCTTTTGAAAAAGAGCTGGAAAAAGCGGAAGAAAACATTGAAAAGGTTCAGATCAAGGATGAACCAGCTGGCTTTGACTGCGATGTCTGCGGCCATCCAATGGTCATTAAATTAGGTCGGTATGGAAAATTCTATGCCTGCAGCAACTTCCCTGATTGCCGAAATACGAAACCGATCATTAAAGAGATCGGGGTTGAATGTCCTGTCTGTCATAAGGGACAAGTTGTTGAACGCAAGTCCAAGAAAAATCGACTTTTCTATGGTTGTTCTCGTTATCCGGATTGCGACTTCACCTCATGGGACAAACCAATAGGGAGAAGCTGTCCAAAATGTGATGGGTATCTTGTTGAGAAGAAAGTCAAGGGCGGCAAGCAAGTTGTTTGTATTAATGGCGACTACGAAGAAGCTGTACAAAAATAGCGTAAGCGAGGAAATGAATGGTTAAAATTGTTAATGTTATCGGGGCAGGCCTTGCTGGAAGCGAAGCCGCATGGCAGATCGCTGAGGCAGGCGTACCTGTAAAGTTATTTGAAATGCGCCCAGCCAAATCAACACCTGCTCATCATACCGACAAGTTTGCAGAGCTGGTCTGCTCGAACTCGTTGAGAGGCAATGGTCTGACCAATGCTGTCGGTGTTTTAAAAGAAGAGATGCGACATCTACATTCAATAGTGATTGATTCTGCTGACAAGACAGCGGTTCCGGCAGGCGGAGCACTGGCTGTTGATCGTGAAGGCTTTTCTGAATTGATTACTAAACGGATCAAAGAACATCCAATGGTGACTGTCGTTTCAGAAGAAGTCCATTCCATTCCCGAAGGAATCACTGTGATTGCTACTGGACCTTTAACATCAGAAGCCCTAGCAAAAGAAATCGCCGACTTTAATGGGTCGCACGGCTTCTATTTTTACGATGCAGCTGCTCCAATTATTGATGAGGCAACGATTGATCGTGAGAAGGTCTATTTGAAATCCCGTTACGACAAGGGTGAAGCGGCTTACCTGAATTGTCCGATGAGCGAAGAAGAGTTCAAAGCCTTTTACGAGGCGTTGATTACTGCTGAAACGGCAGAAATGAAAACCTTCGAAAAAGAGAAATTTTTTGAAGGCTGTATGCCGATCGAAGTCATGGCCAAACGTGGTATCAAAACAATGTTATTTGGTCCACTAAAGCCCGTTGGACTGGAAGATCCCAAGACTGGAAAGCGGCCCTACGCAGTGATCCAGCTTCGTCAAGATAATGCCGCAGCTTCCATGTATAACATTGTAGGTTTTCAAACTCATTTAAAATGGGGGGAACAAAAGCGTGTCTTTCGGATGATCCCTGGTCTGGAAAATGCTGAGTTTTTGCGTTACGGTGTGATGCATCGCAACAGCTTTATGAACTCTCCTGAGCTGCTGCTCCCTACTTATCAAAGCAGAAAGCGCGAAGATTTGTTCTTTGCAGGTCAAATGACTGGAGTCGAAGGGTACGTAGAGAGTGCAGGAAGCGGATTGGTTGCTGGCATTAACGCAGCGAAGCTGGCAAAAGGGGAACCATTGATCGAATTTCCTCAAGAAACGGCAATAGGAGCAATGGCCCATTACATTACGCATGCTGAGGGCAAGCATTTTCAACCTATGAATGCTAATTTTGGGTTATTCCCCAGCTTACCAGAGCGAATCAAGGATAAAAAGCTTCGCTATGAAATGCTGGCTGACCGAGCTTTAAAAGCCTTAGCCAGCACGACAAGATAACCTTCTATAGAGCCTCGTACAAACGTAGTTTGTGCGGGGCTTTTCAGTCTGTTTTGTTTCAGACTAAAGTCTCATTTCAGAACGGTGTTGTTTGTATTAAACTGATTGGTAACTGTAAAGGAGGCAAGTGGATGGAAGAAGATTGGCTGATGCGTCAAATTAAATTAGCAGGTGAAGGGATCGGTATCGTTTTAAAAAAGAAAGTGTCAGTAAATCAATTAAAGGAAATTCAAATCAGCGATGGAAAAACAATCTCCCGGATCGACCTAATCATGAACCATATGGCATTGTCGCAATATGAGGAAGCGTTTCTTCTGGTGAATGCATTAAAGTATCAGCTCTCTGTTTACGATTTTGAACAAGTATCTGGATGGTTTATCTCCTTGTTGCTGACTGCTCAGAAAGAGGGAGTCAATACGCTGGATGATGAGACGATCGAGCGCTATCGGGAGCTGTTATCCAGTCTGCTCTAGCCAAATGGGTGGCTAAGACAAACGCATTCCATGAAAAAAAGACGAACTTCCTAAAGAATTGTAAACAAATTCGTGAAAAATCAATAAATTCTGACAATTCAATTGTATTTGAAATGCAGTTATGCTAAATTTGGATTATGTTTGTGAGGTGTAAAAAATGACGAACGAACTCCTCCTGCAGGATTTCCTGCGATACATCGTTACAGAGCGCGGGTATTCTCTGGGGACAAAGGAAGCTTATCAGCGTGATATCGAGGATTTCTGTGCTTTCTTAACGAATTCAGGAGAATCGAATTTTTTAGAGATCGATCATTTAGATGTACGCGTTTACTTGGCATTTTTGAATGATCATGCGTACAGCAGAAACACGATCAGTCGAAAAATCGCCAGTCTGCGTTCCTTTTTTCAATATATGCTAAAGCAGGAAAAGATTCAGGAGAACCCCTTTTCGTATGTTCACTTAAAAAAGAAAAATCAACGATTGCCGCGATTCTTTTATGAAAAAGAAATTGAGGCACTTTTTCAAAGTACGGAGGGAGAAAAGCCTCTAGATCAAAGAAACCGAGCGCTTTTAGAGATTCTGTATGGATCTGGCCTGCGGGTAAGCGAGTGTGCGAATCTGACGATTTCTGAGGTAGATTTTGACAATAGTGTGATGTTGATTCACGGAAAAGGCAATAAGGATCGCTATGTCCCACTAGGTTCCTATGCTGCAGATGCGTTATTGGAATATTTTTCTGATGGCCGTCAAAAACTGATGAAAAAACATCTTCCGCACGATTTCGTCTTTGTCAATCATCGGGGCGCACAAATCACACCGACTGGAATTGAATACGTGCTGAATCAGCTGATCAAAAAAAGCAGTCTAACTACAGATATTCATCCACATATGCTAAGGCATACATTCGCCACTCATTTATTAAACAATGGAGCTGATTTACGGACTGTTCAAGAATTATTGGGTCACGCGAATCTGTCTACCACACAAATTTATACCCATGTGACAAAAGAAAGCTTACAAAAGAATTATCGTTCATTCCACCCTCGCGCTTAAAACAGGTTGCGATTTTTGACGGGAATTAGAACGATGAGGAGGAAAATAAACATGACTGAATCACAATTTCATTCAACAACCATCTGTGCCGTTGAAAAAGACGGCCAATTTGCTATGGCCGGTGACGGACAGGTGACGATGGGTGAGCAGGTTATTATGAAAGGCACTGCTCGCAAAGTGCGCAGAATCTACAATGGCGAAGTTGTTGTCGGATTTGCTGGAAGTGTTGCGGATGCTTTTACTTTAGAAGAAAAATTTGAAGGAAAGCTAAATGAATACAATGGAAATTTACAGCGGGCCGCTGTTGAGCTGGCCCAAGAATGGCGAACACAGCAGGCAATGAAAAATTTAGAAGCTTTGTTGATTGTCATGAACAAAGAAGAAATGCTGCTGGTCTCAGGAAACGGAGAAGTGATTGCTCCTGATGACGGCATTCTGGCGATCGGGTCTGGTGGAAACTATGCGTTAGCCGCAGCACGAGCATTGAAGAAGCATAACCCTGCTATGACAGCGAAGGAAATTGCCGAAAGTGCCTTACAAATCGCGGCAGATATTTGTGTATTCACCAACCACAATATCATTGTCGAAGAGATGCATGCATAGAATCAACAAGCTATTGTAAAAGGAGAATCGCTATGACAGAAATTAATAAAACACCACGAGAGATTGTCCAAGATCTGGATCAGTACATCATTGGACAAAATGAGGCGAAACGTTCTGTGGCTGTAGCTTTGCGCAATCGGTACCGCCGGTTGCAGCTCGATTTCGCCATGCAGCAAGAGGTCACACCAAAAAATATCTTAATGATCGGCCCAACAGGAGTAGGGAAAACAGAAATTGCCAGACGATTGGCTCGAATCGTAAAAGCCCCTTTTGCAAAGGTCGAGGCCACAAAATTCACTGAAGTCGGGTATGTAGGCCGTGATGTGGAATCAATGGTAAGAGACCTCGTGGAAAATGCCATCAAAATCGTTGAAAAGGACCAGTACTCCAAAGTGTATTCGAGAGCGCTGAAACAGGCGAATAAGCGACTCGCAAAGGTTTTGGTTCCTGGCATCAAGCGTGAACAAAAAAAGAGCACTAATCCTTACGAACAAATGATGAACATGTTCAATCAAACCCAACAAAATGAACCTCAAGAAGAGGTAACTGAAGAAATCAAAGTCAATCGCAAAACCATCCTTGAACAATTGGAAAAGGGCTTGCTTGACTCCAGAGAAGTGACGATTGAGGTCGAAGAAGCAAAGAAATCAATGCCGATGATGAACAATGGGTTAGAGCAAATGGGGATCGATCTATCGGATACGTTAGGCGCTTTGACCCCTTCAAAAAAGGTGCAACGCACAGTGACAGTCAAAGAAGCGCAAGAATTGCTGGTGAAAGAGGAGCAAGCCAAGCTGGTCAATGAAGCGGATATCCATACTGCGGCTATCAAGTTGGCGGAAAGCTCGGGCATCATTTTCATTGATGAGATCGACAAGATCACCTCGAAATCGCAGCAAAATTCGGGGGAGGTCTCAAGAGAAGGGGTTCAACGGGATATCCTTCCAATCGTAGAGGGTTCACGGGTCAATACAAAGTATGGCACGATACAAACAGATCATGTATTGTTTATTGCCAGTGGAGCATTCAGCTTTTCAAAGCCAAGCGATCTGATTCCAGAATTGCAAGGCCGTTTTCCGATTCGTGTCGAGTTGGATGACCTGAGTGCAGAGGACTTTGTCAGAATCTTGACTGAGCCTAACAATGCGCTAATTAAGCAATATATTGCTTTGGTAGCTACGGAAAATGTCGATATCACGTTTACTCAAGAGGCTATCGAAAAAATTGCCAGGATCGCCTTTGATGTCAATCGAGAAACTGACAATATCGGAGCACGAAGATTGCATACTATTTTGGAAAAGTTGTTGGAGGATCTGCTGTTTGAAGCACCAGAGATGCAGATGGGCGAGATCACGATTACAGAAGCCTATGTAGATGAAAAATTGGTTTCGATCGCACAAAACAAGGACTTAAGTCGTTATATTTTATAAAAGCTATCTAAAAGAACAACAAATGATAAACTAAAAATAAGGAGGAAAAGAATGGAAACTTTATTAGAAAAAACGCGTCAGATCAATCAGTTGATGCAGAAGAAAAATGCTTTTGAACCAACTGCGGAACTTCCGTATAACAATATGGCGCGTATTCTGGGGGATGTGTTGGATAGTTTGAGCTATATCGTGGATGCCAAAGGGAAACTATTAGGCTTTAACGAGAAGATCGATATCAACAATGAACGGGTAAAATCATTTTTAGTCGATCGTCAATTTCCCGACAGTTATCTAGGTGAGCTCTTGGATGTCGTCAAGACTGAGTCGAATATCCCAAGTGGGAATCCGGGTACAGCCTTCCCAACAGAGCGTTCGCAATATTATCCAGATGGTGTGACGACCATCGTGCCGATATTCGGGTCTGGTGAACGTTTAGGGACGATCGTACTGGCGCGAACCGAAGAATCCTTTACGGAAGATGATCTAGTGTTGGCCGAGTATGGGGCGACTGTTATTGGTATGGAAATTCTGTATCAACAGTTTTTACATGTTGAGGAAAGCGTGCGCAATCAAACAGCCGTTCAAATGGCAATCAATACCTTATCGTATAGTGAGTTAAAAGCGGTAAAAGCGATCTTTGAAGCACTTGAAGGAGATGAGGGCAGATTGACTGCGTCAAACATTGCAGACAAAATCGGAATCACCCGCTCTGTCATCGTCAATGCTTTGCGTAAATTAGAGTCTGCTGGTATTATCGAATCAAGGTCTTTAGGGATGAAGGGAACGTATTTGAAGGTCCTGAATCCTTTGTTCAAAAAAGAACTCGTCCGTCACAAATAATCGAAAGGTGTGAGGAAATGGCAGTTACGATTCAAAATGATTACTTACAAGCAACGATCGTTGAAAAAGGCGCCGAATTGACTAGTTTAAAAGCAAATGGAATTGAATACATCTGGCAGGCCGATCCAGCTTTTTGGGGACGTCATGCACCTATTCTGTTTCCTTTTGTTGGTCGTTTAAAGAACGATCAATACACCTACAAAGGACAAAGCTATCCGATGAATCAGCATGGGTTCGCTCGTAATGCTGTGTTCGCGTTGATCGAACACTCTGCAGAAAAGGCTATACTCGAATTGGCTAGCAACGAGGAGACCAAAAAAATCTATCCTTTTGATTTTCGATTTATGGTCAGCTATGAAGTGTGGGGTGAGGGACTGCGGATCCGGTTTGAAGTCGAAAACACGGGGCAAGAAGAGATGATCTTCGCCTTAGGTGGGCATCCTGCTTTTAATGTTCCGCTTGAAGAAGGTTTGAAATTTGAAGATCACTATTTTGCCTTTTCTCCGCAGAAAACGCGAGTCAAAATTCCTTTAGAAGGTCCATTTGCAAATTTGGATCAAAAAACACTAGGGCAAACCAATACGAGCATCAAAATTACCAGGAATCTTTTTGCTAACGATGCACTGATTTACGAAACTAAGGGATTGAACACTTTTACGATCGCTAGCGAGGACTCTGTACATCGTGTTACGGTGGCGTACAATCATATTCCGTATGTCGGTCTATGGTCCCCGTATCCAAAAGAAGCACCTTTCGTTTGCATTGAACCGTGGTGGGGCTTTGCCGATACAGTCGACAGCAGCGGTAAACTGGAAGAAAAAGCAGGAATGAACCGCTTGGCGCCAGAACAGAAATTTAAAACTCAATTTTCTATTACAGTGAATTAAAACGCTGGCAGCAAGAAAGGAGGCTCCTTCTTGTTGCCAGCGTTTTTTTAGTCAAATTGTACCTGCCAGTTCGCTTCGCGATAGGCTGAAAAACACAGTTCTATTTGCTGTGCCGTGGTTTTTTCTTCGGCCAATTCGGGCAGCTCATCTAAGCTGAACCATCCGATCTGCAAAGTTTCACTGTTTTCAGTGAATTGTCCGCCTAATACCTTACATTCAACAAATATTTTGCAGACGCCATAAGCGTAGCGCGGAGGATTATGTCGATTTCGATCTTGCAAAGCAATAATTTTGACTGCTTCGGCATCAAAACCAGTTTCTTCTTTGACCTCTTTTAGAGTATTGTCGCGAATCGATTGATCGAAGTCGACCCAACCGCCCGGCAGCGACCATTTGAGATTGTTTTCCTGAACCAGCAAAATTTTTTGATCATTGAAAATGGCTGCACGAGTATCAAGTTTTGGCGTTGGATAGCCCGTTTCTTCAGCAAACAATCGCCGAAGTTCAGGCTGAGGCAAAGGCGATTGCATCGCCAGCATTTCTACAGCGATTGTACGAATTCGTTCAAACCGTTCTTTGTCAAATGGATCGTTCGTGTACGTCAACCCTGCCTGAGAAAGTGCCTGCAGCTCTACAGCCCAATCTAATAATCGTTCATTGATTTCCATGAATTACTCCTTTTTGTTCAAACCAAATGAAACTCGGTTTTCTGTTCCCTTTTTTATTCGTTGAATATTTTCTTTATGTCGGTAAATGATATAACAGGACAATAAAAAGCAGATGGTTGTCAAAAGCCAATCATGCTCAGGCAGAATCGCAGGCCAGACGAGCGGCAGAAGGATTGTGGACAAAGTAACAAAAATGGCTGCCAAAATACTGGTAGCACTGACCATACTGGTTATAAAAAGAACGATGAGGAAGAAGCACAGGGAGTAAAAAAAGAATACGGGATTGTATCCTAAAAGCATGCCTGCACTAGTAGCCACTGCTTTTCCACCTCGAAAGCTAGCAAAAACCGGCAGCGTATGCCCAATGACAGCGACTAATCCAAACCATAAAGGGTTGATTGGCAAAGCGAAAATCAGCGGCAGACAAGTGGCCAAAGTACCTTTCAATAGATCCATGGCAAAAACCACAAAGCCGGCGGGGCGTCCTAAAATACGAAACGTATTGGTCGTGCCAATATTTCCACTGCCGTAATCACGAATATCCTTTTTAAAAAAAATCTTTCCGATCCAGACGCCGGAAGGAATTGAACCTAAGAAATAGGCCAATCCGAGAAGGATCACAGTTTTCATTTTGTACCCTCATTTCTGTGGTGTTAAAGTTATTTTAACAGATTTGAAATAGGTGAACAATCGTCAAAGCAGTGATATACTATTTTAAAACGAGAGGAGCAATGGTATGGTATTTGAAAATCCAAGTCAAGAGCAAATTTTCACTTATTTAAACGAAGCCAAGGTGATCGCTGTTGTTGGAATCAGCAGCCACTCAGATAAAACCAGCAACGTGATTGCCCGTTTATTAAAGGAGAAGGGCTATACAGTGTATGGAGTCAATCCGATGCTTGCTGGAGAAACAGTAGATGGGATTGAGGTTTTCGGCGCACTGACCGATGTGCCAGAAAAAATCGACATCGTGGATGTGTTTCGCAGAAGCGAATTTTTACCAGAGGTGGCAGAAGAATTCCTGAAAACGGATGCGGCTGTTTTTTGGGCCCAATTGGGACTGTCTAGTGAAAAAGCCGCTGAAATACTGCAGACTCACAGCAGAAATGACATCGTCATGGATCGCTGTATTAAAATCGAATTGGCAAAACAAAATTAGAAATCCGCTGTTTTTCCGGTTAAAAATTGATAAAAAGCCTTCTTGGAAACGATGAAGGCTTTTTTTTTCGATCTTTTTAGCGTATCATAACAAATGATGTGACCGAGAGTAGCTAAATATTCAACGAAACACGTGAACGTATCAGGAAAAAACAAAGACTACTAATTGATATAAGGAGCTGTTAGCTTGGCTAAGAAAAAGAAACAAGAATACGATGACGCTTCGATTCAGGTATTAGAGGGCCTGGAAGCGGTAAGAAAACGACCTGGGATGTATATTGGATCGACGGACAGTCGCGGGTTGCACCATTTAGTTTATGAGATCGTCGATAATGCAGTGGATGAAGCTCTTTCAGGATACGGCAGCGAAATCAATGTGACTCTTTATCCAGACAATAGTGTGAAAGTCAGTGATAAAGGTCGGGGGATGCCCGTTGGGATGCATGCTTCAGGAATCCCGACGGTAGAAGTCATTTTTACGATTCTCCATGCTGGAGGAAAATTCGGGCAAGAAGGCGGGTACAAAACTTCCGGAGGACTCCACGGCGTAGGCGCTAGTGTGGTAAATGCTTTGTCCACTTGGCTGACGGTCACCATTGTGCGAGATGGGGTTGAATATCAGCAGGTCTTTAAAGAGGGCGGAAAACCACAGGGGACATTGGAGAAAATTGGGAAAACACGGCAACCCAATGGCACAAGCGTTCACTTTTTACCAGACAACACCATTTTTTCGACCACTCATTTTTCTTATGAGACTCTTTCAGAACGACTAAGAGAGTCGGCTTTTCTGCTTCGCGGGGTGAAAATCTCGATCACTGATTTACGAGGCGAGGAAACAGTGGAAGAAGTTTTCCATTTTGAAGAAGGAATCAAGGAATTTGTCGAATATTTGAATGAAGACAAAGATACTCTGACTCCTGTGACCTATTTTTCCGGTTCCAAAGATGGGATTGAGGTTGAATTTGCTTATCAATACAATGACGGCTACTCTGAAAATGTTCTTTCATTCGTCAACAACGTCCGAACTAAAGATGGCGGGACGCATGAGGCTGGTATGAAAACCTCTATGACGAAGTCTTTCAATGAATACGCTCGCAAGACAGGGCTTCTAAAAGAGAAAGACAAAAATCTGGAGGGTTCTGACTTTCGTGAAGGCTTATCTGCAGTCTTATCGATTCGTGTGCCAGAAAACCTGCTGCAGTTTGAAGGACAGACCAAGGAGAAACTGGGAACTCCTGCAGCTCGCGGAGTGGTAGACGCTGTTATTGGAGAGCAGATGGGCTTTTACTTGCAAGAAAATAGTGAAACCAGTCAGATGCTGGTTCGAAAGGCAATTAAAGCGCGTGAGGCGCGTGAGGCGGCTCGCAAAGCCCGTGAAGAAAGCCGCAATGGCAAAAAACGCAAAAAGGGTGAATCTTTGCTTTCCGGAAAATTGACACCTGCTCAATCTCGCAATGCGCAAAAGAATGAACTCTTTTTAGTCGAAGGGGATTCTGCCGGCGGGTCAGCCAAACAAGGCCGCGACCGGAAATTTCAAGCGATTTTGCCCTTACGAGGAAAAGTTATCAACACTGAAAAAGCCAAACTTCAGGATATTTTAAAAAATGAAGAAATCAATACAATGATTTATACGATCGGTGCGGGCGTTGGTGCGGAATTTTCGATTGAGGATTGCAATTACGACAAAGTGATCATCATGACCGATGCGGATACCGATGGAGCGCATATCCAGGTACTGCTTCTGACCTTTTTCTATCGTTATATGAAACCGTTGATTGAGGCTGGCAAAGTTTATATCGCTTTGCCTCCGTTATACAAGGTTTCCAGAGGAACTGGTAAAAAGCAAGTGATCGAATATGCTTGGACAGATGAAGAGCTTGAGGGCGTTATAAAGAAGGTTGGAAAAGGCTATATGCTGCAACGGTATAAAGGACTGGGGGAAATGAACGCGGAACAACTTTGGGAAACTACGATGGATCCGGAGTACCGCACCTTAGTTCGTGTTCGGATCGATGATGCAGCGAAAGCCGAGCGCCGTGTAACGACTTTGATGGGAGATAAAGTAGAACCTCGTCGCAAATGGATCGAAAGCCACGTTCAATTTACATTGGAGGAAGACGGCAGCTTATTGGAAAATAAAGATGAGATCCAGCCTTCTGTATCCAATGACTTGCTTAAAGAGAATCCATATGAAACAATCAGCTTGTTTGACGAATAGGAGGTGGTCAGCTGATGGAAAATAAACATTCAATTCAAGAGTTAACGTTAGAAGAGGTAATGGGTGACCGCTTCGGTCGCTATTCAAAATATATTATTCAAGAACGGGCACTGCCGGATGTTCGGGATGGGTTAAAGCCAGTACAACGCCGGATCTTGTTTGCAATGAATAAAGACGGCAATACCTACGACAAAGGATTTAGAAAATCTGCAAAATCAGTGGGAAACATCATGGGAAATTACCATCCCCATGGAGACAGTTCGATCTATGAGGCCATGGTCCGTATGAGTCAGGATTGGAAATTAAGAGAGATCTTAATCGAGATGCATGGAAATAATGGATCGATGGACGGTGATCCGCCAGCCGCGATGCGGTACACAGAAGCCCGTTTGTCCCAGTTGAGCGGAGAAATGCTGAAGGATATAGAGAAGGACACTGTAGATTTTGTTTGGAACTTTGACGATACTGAAAAAGAACCGACTGTCTTACCAGCAGCCTATCCAAATCTTTTAGTAAACGGGTCGACTGGTATTTCCGCTGGGTATGCTACAGAGATCCCTACCCACAATTTGGGAGAAGTAATCGATGGGACGATCTACTTGATTGATCATCCCAATGCCAGTCTGGAAAAAATCATGGAGTACATTCCGGGACCAGATTTTCCGACCGCCGGTATTTTACAAGGCAAAGACGAGATTAGAAAAGCTTATGAAACAGGCAAAGGCAAAGTGATCCTTCGTTCAAAAACCGCCATTGAACCCTTAAAAGGCGGAAAGCAGCAAATTGTGATCCATGAGATCCCTTATGAAGTCAACAAAGCCGTTTTAGTGAAAAAAATGGATGAGATCCGTTTGAACAAAAAAATTGACGGGATTGCTGAAGTACGGGATGAATCCGACCGTACAGGACTTCAAATCGTTGTTGAACTAAAAAAAGAAGCGAACGCAGAAGGTATTTTGAATTACTTGTTTAAAAATACTGATCTGCAGATCAATTACAACTTCAATATGGTGGCGATCGACAACATGACACCGCAGCAAGTTGGCTTGAAACACATCCTGCTTAGTTATATCGAACACCGCAAATCGGTGATCAGAAAACGCAGTCAGTATGAATTGAACAAAGCCAAAAAACGGCAGCATATTGTTGAAGGTTTGATGAAGGCACTGTCGATCTTGGATGAAGTCATTGCTGCAATTCGTGCAAGTAAAGACAAAAAGGATGCCAAAAATAATTTGGTCAAGCAATTTTCTTTCACCGAGGAGCAAGCTGAAGCGATTGTTACCTTGCAATTGTATCGTTTAACCAACACTGATATTACCCAGCTTGAAAAAGAAGCAAAAGAATTAGCTGCAGAAATCGACGAGCTTCAGCTGATCTTAGCTAGTGAAAAAGAACTCCATAAAGTGATGAAGCAAGAGCTTCGACAAATCAAGAAGCAATATGCTAGCAAACGTTTAACAAGGATTGAGGAAAAAATCAGCGAGATCAAGATTGAGACTGGAGTCTTGATCGCCCCTGAGGATGTCGTTGTCTCACTGACCAAAGAGGGGTATTTAAAGCGCAGCAGTTTACGCTCCTATAATGCTTCTCGCCCCGAGGAGATCGGGATGAAGGACGGCGATCGGGTGATATTCATCGACAAAATGAACACATTGGATCATTTGCTGATTTTGACGAATCGTGGGAATATGATCTATCGTCCTGTTCATGAAATCACTGATCTCAAATGGAAAGACGTTGGCGAACACATTTCACAGACCATTACCAATTTGGGAGTTGAAGAGGAAATACTTGCAGCCTTTCCTTATAAGGAGATCGATGCCAACAAACTATTTGTTCTGATCAGCCGTGAGGGGATGATCAAGCAAACGAGAATGACCGAATTCTCACCTTGGCGGACCTATCGCAGCAGACCGACACTAGCGATGAAAATGAAAAACGGAACCGATCGGATCGTTGCCGTTCGTTTAACCGATTATGTTGACAACCTGGATGTCCTGATCGCCAGCCATCGAAGTTTTGGATTACGTTATCCGCTATCAGAGGTTCCAGTCGTGGGAGCAAAAGCCGCTGGGGTTAAAGCGATCAACCTGAAGGATGGAGATTTCGTCGTTGGCGGTACATTGGTCCTAGATGAAGGCGATACACCGATTTTGTTAGTCAGTCAACGTGGGGCTGTCAAACGAATGTTGGCACAAGAATTGCCACAGTTGGGCAGAGCCAAACGGGGATTGATGATTTTCCGTGAGTTAAAGAGCAATCCTCATCGACTGGTCTTTATGACGGATGCCTCAGAAGGGTCTGTCAATTTAATCACTCAAAAAGGAATCACAAAAGAGTTAGAGATCGCAAAAGTTGCTATCAGTGATCGTATGTCTAACGGCACATTTGCGACCGATGAAAAGAAAATGGGCGAAGTTTATGAAGTCTATCCTACCCAAAAATTGGATGAACAGGTGTAACAACTGTACCATATAAAACGCGTGTAAACGGTATTCTGTCTTAGAACAGAATACCGTTTTCTTTATCACAAGATCGCTAAAATGAATACTTTAACGCGTAGATTAAAAGGGTGCCTACTAACTGATGCCTTGATATAAAGGGCTTTTTAGCGATTACAGACAACTTGTTAAAAAGAATACATGAAAGTATTGCAATCGGTGACAAAAGTGTTATACTGAATTCGTAAAGCTGTGGCAATCACAAATGGTTTATATTTTCTAAGGAGGTTCTACTTAATGGGAACTGCAACAAAAGAACTTGAAAAATTAAATGACACTGAAAAAACTGCTTGGGAAGGTTTCTCCGGTACGATTTGGAAAACGGAAGTCAATACACGAGACTTTATCCAGGCAAACTATACCCCTTATGAAGGGGATGCTGACTTTTTAGCTGGTGCAACGGACGCCACGAATAAACTTTGGAAAAAACTGCAAGAGCTTCAGAAACAAGAGCGCGAGAACGGCGGCGTTTTGGATATGGAGACAGATGTGGTTTCTTCTGCTAATGCTTACGGTGCGGGCTATATCGATGAAAGCTTGAAGGACGAAGAAAAAGTAGTTGGTCTGCAAACAGACAAACCATTGAAACGTGCATTTATGCCTTACGGCGGTATACGTATGGCTGAAGAAGCGTTGCAAAGCTATGGATATACACCAAATCCAAAATATACTGAAATTTTTAATGAATACCATAAAACACATAACCAAGGAGTATTCGACATCTACACTCCTGAAATTCGGGCAGCACGCCGCAACAAGATCATTACTGGTCTTCCAGACACCTATGGACGCGGACGGATTGTTGGCGACTATCGTCGCGTAGCGTTGTACGGCTTGGATTATCTTTTGAAGGAAAAAATGAAAGACCATGCGAACGTTGGACACGGACAATTTTCAGACGAAGACATGCGCTTGCGTGAAGAATTGGCGGACCAGTGTGCAGCATTGAAACGCATGAAGGAAATGGCAGCAGCTTATGGGTATGACATTTCTCGCCCTGCAGAAAATGCAAAAGAAGCGATACAATGGGTCTATTTTGGGTACTTGGCTGCGATCAAGGAACAAAATGGTGCGGCAATGTCGATTGGACGTGTCTCCACATTCTTGGATATCTACGTACAACGCGACTTAGATCGTGGATTGCTTACTGAAGAAGAAGCACAAGAAATGATTGACCATTTAGTGATGAAATTGCGTATGGTGAAATTCGCTCGTATTCCTTCATACAACGAATTATTCTCTGGCGACCCAGTTTGGGCAACCTTGTCTCTTGCTGGGATGGGGATGGATGGACGGACGTTGGTTACCAAAAATGACTTCCGCTTCCTACGTACTTTGCAAAACATGGGGCCATCTCCTGAACCAAACGTGACAGTCTTGTATTCCTCTCGTTTACCAAAAGGATTCAAAGACTATGCTGCAAAAATTTCGATCGAAACATCATCAATCCAATATGAAAATGATGATGTGATGCGTCCGGTTTGGTTGGATGACTATGCGATCTGCTGCTGTGTGTCTGCAACACAAACAGGTAAAGAAATGCAATTTTTCGGTGCTCGCGCGAACTTGGCTAAGGCGTTGACTTATGCAATCAATGGCGGAATCGATGAAAAATCAAAAACGCAAGTGGGACCTGAGTACCGTCCAATTACTTCAAATGAAGCGTTAGAGTTTGACGAAGTAATGGAAAAATATGATCAAATGCTGGAATGGTTAGCAGGCATGTATGTGAATACGTTAAACTGCATCCATTACATGCACGACAAATACTACTACGAAGCTGCTGAGCTAGCGTTGATGGATACTCATTTGAAACGTACCTTTGCTACAGGTATCGCAGGGTTCTCTCACGTAGTTGATTCCTTGTCAGCGATTAAATACGCAAAAGTGTATCCTGTTCGTGATGAAGACGGCTTAGTTATCGATTACAAAACGGAAGGAGAATTCCCTAAATATGGGAACGACGACAATCGTGCTGACGACATCGCTGTTTGGTTGTTGAAAACCTTCTTAGAAAAATTGGAGCATTACAGAACGTACCGTGATTCTGAACCTACGACTTCGATCCTAACGATCACTTCAAACGTCGTCTACGGAAAAGCAACGGGAAGTCTGCCTGACGGACGTCCAGCAGGTGCGCCGTTATCACCAGGAGCGAACCCGTCTTACGGTGCAGAACAAAATGGCTTGTTGGCATCTCTGAACTCATTGACAAAACTGCCTTACGAGTACGCGTTGGATGGTATCTCGAATACACAAAGTATCAACCCAGATGCGTTAGGTCATGATGAGGATGAACAAATCGCCAACCTAACGAATGTGTTGAACGGCTACTTTGATCAAGGCGCACACCATTTGAATGTGAATGTTTTTGGGAAAGAAAAACTAATCGATGCGATGGAACATCCAGAAAAAGAAGAGTATGCAAACTTTACGATTCGTGTATCTGGATATGCCGTTAAATTTATCGATTTGAATCGTGAACAGCAAATGGATGTTATCAGCCGTACATTCCATGAAAAAATGTAATAGCTGAATCCTAAGAACACAAGTAAAGGCGGATGGGCGGGAGTCTATTCGCCTTTACTTTATTAATAATCGCTGTGGTTTTTAAAAGAGTGAGAGACTTTTTGCATCATTTGATGTAGGATGAAATCAATATGGCGATTTACTTGAATAAGGGGGAAAGGGTATGTCTTTTACGGCAGAACAAACAATTACAGGAAATGTTCATTCGATCGAAAGCTTTGGTTCTGTAGATGGACCGGGGGTGCGTTTCATCGTTTTTATGCAAGGCTGCCGAATGCGTTGTGAGTTTTGTCATAACCCGGATACGTGGAAGATCAAAGATCCAAAGGCAAGACAACGAACGGCAGAGGATGTGCTGAACGAAGCACTGCATTATAAAAGTTATTGGGGGAAAAAGGGCGGTATCACTGTCAGCGGAGGAGAGCCTCTGCTACAGATTGATTTCTTGATCGATCTTTTCAAAAAGGCGAAGGAGCAAGGGATACATACGACACTGGACACTTGCGGACAGCCGTTTACGCGTAAAGAGCCTTTTTTCTCGAAGTTTAATGAGCTGATGGAGTATACAGATCTCGTTTTATTTGACATAAAGCAAATTGATGACCAAAAACACAAAGAACTGACGAAACACGGCAACAGCAACATTTTGGAGATGGCTAATTACTTATCTGAGATAAACAAGCCTGTTTGGATTCGTCATGTTTTAGTCCCTTATCGCAGCGATTACGACGAGTTTTTGATTCGTTTAGACACATTTATTAAAAGTCTGAAAAATGTCGATAAGGTAGAGGTACTGCCTTATCATGTGATGGGCAAATACAAATGGGAAAAACTAGGCCTTGATTATCCGTTAGAAGGAATCAATCCTCCAACGGATGATCGTGTCGAGAATGCCAAAAAGTTGCTGCATATAGAGGATTACAAGGGATATTTGAGTCGATAGCACAAAAAGAAAAGGGCAGCTTCTAGTTGCTCCAGACTGTAGACAAAAGACGTTCAAAACTCGTAATTTGAGTATTGAACGTCTT
>NZ_BJCC01000007.1 GCF_004309355.1 Enterococcus florum
AATTTCACAATCACTACTACAAAGCTGCGTAAATCACCAGACACATCAAAAAAAACTACCCATCTAATCGGATGAGTAGTCCACAAAATTTTTATACTATTTCATTGTCCTATTGACGGGGTGCGCACCACATCACTGCCATAGCCTTTATAAAAACCATATAATCGGTGTGACTGAAGCAGCTCTTTCGGAGCTAAACGCTTCGGTCACATCCTCTTAGTTGTTGTACGCGGCAACGATTTCTGCGATCAATGCTTGATCCTTCAAAGCAGTCACCTCTTGAATTACGATTTCTGGTGTATTTTCCTTCAGCATTCTTTGAAGTTCTACACTTTGTTCGTCTTGCGGATCTTGATACTTTAGGATCATGGCTACGACTTCGATCAAATGTGTGTAAGCCAGCTCACGCTCCTTCAATTCGCGGATCGGACGAATAAACCGTTCGTCATACCCTAATTTACGAATCGGTGTGCGAGCCACACGATCGATACTGTCCGAAATATACGGGTTTTCAAATCGGCCCACGATTTTATCGATATAAGCTTGATGCTGTTCTTGATCAAAGCCCCATTTTGCGATCAACAGATTTCCAGTCTCCATTAACACTGCACGCAATTGCGACAAAACATCGTCATGGCCAATCGCTTCATCGATCGTTTTATACCCATTGTATGCGCCTGTATAAGCCACAGTTGCATGTCCAGTATTCACTGAGAACAGCTTGCGCTCAATATAAGGTTCTAAGTCTGCAACGTAAGACACTTCACTTAGACGCAGCGTCTGATTTTTGCACTGTGTTTTATCGACTACCCATTCGCTGAAAGGCTCGACCGACACAAATAAAGGATCTTCATGATGCTGGATCGGCACGATCCGGTCTACAGCAGCATTAGGGAAACCAATGAACTCTTCCACATATGCCAGATCTTCTTCTGATAAATGCTCCTGCACTTTTGCGAATAAAAACTGGCTGCCGCCGATCATGTTCTCACAAGCGATCACGTCTAACGGTATCGTATTTTTTTCTGCTCTGCGTTGTTGGATTCCGCGAGCGATCAATTCTGCGATAAACGGCAAAACATTCGGACCGATGGCTGTCGTCACCAAGTCTGCCTTGGCAACAGAAGCGATGACAGCATCAGGATCTTTTTGATTGTTCAATCCATCCACGTTGTGAACATGGATCTGTTCCTTTTGGGCATCGGCTAATTCGATCGTATACTCTTTCCTCTGGTTCAACGCGTCGATGATCGTTTCATTGATATCTACAAAATCAATCGAAAAATCATTCTTGGCTAAAATTTCTCCAATGAATCCTCGTCCGATATTTCCTGCACCAAAATGGGTCGCCCGCATGCTACTCTACCTCCTGCAAATAACCGATGATCTCTTCTTTTGTCTTCGCGTCGGCTAGCTTTACAACATTTTCGACTTCTGAACAGAAAATCGCGATCTTCTGCAGCAAGTCCAAATGCTCATTTTCAACACCCGCGATCCCAAATAATACCATCGCAACATCTTCAGTATCATCGTTGCCAAACTGAACTCCAGCTGGTGCTTGAATCACAGAGATCCCGCTTTTTTTGACGAATCGCTTAGCTTCATCTGTTCCATGAGGGATGGCGATGAAATTGCCCATGTAGGTTGACACTAAATTATTTCTCTCGATCATAGCCTCCACGTATTCCTCATCCACACACCCATTATCAACTAGTAATCGTCCGCACGCCCGAATGGCTTCCTCTTTGTCCGCAAATTTCTGGTCAACTAAAATCATTTCTGGTTGTAAATCCATGTTATCTCCTCCTACTTAATTATTCCTTTTCATGAAATCACTCTTCTAGCTTTGTTTGATCTCTTTAATAAACAATGAACTCAACAATTGATAGACAAGCTCATGATTGCCAAATTTATAGATCTCTGTATTCAGATCGCTTTCGATTACTGAACTGCTGATTTTTCCCAACAATCCTTTTTGAGCTTCCGGCATCGGATCAGGCGCCAGCAACAATAATACACGGGTCAACTGAATACTTTTTTTGTCCATCCCCAAAATAGAAAATGCCTTGTCTAGATCGTAGATGGCGAAAAAAGGTTCCTGGACCTGCTTATTCGCACTGTGAAACAATGCAAAATTGGTCTTGGGAACACCGATCGGCGCTACGATGTAACGATCAATGACTTTTTGTGTCACATACTCGGCATTGGAAACGATCGTTCCCTGCAGCATACCGATAATTTTTTCCAAAGTCAGTTCAATGGTTTCCTCTGCTGCAAAGGGCTGGACCTCCAGATGATTCAACAACTGATTCGCCGTGCGCATGGTTTCGTAAAGGTCGCCAAAAGCATCACTCGGCTCGACCACTGGAACATCCTCCACGATTCGCTCCGTCTCTGGACGAAGCTCGTGGATATACGTCCGCAGCTCTTGAATCTCCTCATCAAGCAGCAACGGCGAGATTACTTTGTAAGGCAGTGTGAATTCTGGAAGAAAGACAGTTGCCAAGATCAAATCGTATTGCTTAAAATTCAACTGGTTCATTTCCGAGATCTTTGCGACTTGAATCTGTTGAATCTCTGGTAAATATTTTTTGATCCGACTTTCTAAGATCCGTGCCGTCCCGATTCCACTAGAGCACAAGACCAGTACAAACAATCCTTTGCTTGAAGGGTGGCGCTCCAAAGAAGTCGCAAAGTGGACCACGACATACCCCAGTTCATCCTCTGAAAATGTATGGTCAGGAAAAACGACCGCCAATTCCTTCGTGACCGCATCGGTCAATGTATGGTATTTCTCCTGCACCTTTTGCAGGATCGGATTAACGACATTTGGCAAGACCGTGATGTTGCGCTTCAGAGCGGCAGCCATATGGGTCAACAGATCATTGAATAGCTGCTCATCCTTGCGAAACTCCAACCCACTTTCCTCGGACACGAGCCGAATCAATTCCTTGATCTGATAGGAGAGTTCAACATCAAAGTGATCGATAAAAATATTCTGCGGCTTTTTGTAATTGATCCCCTCCAGCTGATACGCAAAGAACCGCACCTCTTGGGCCGGGATCGAGTGTCCGCATTCTGTTGCTACCTTGATCATGATTTGGCCTGCGATCTGCATGCTTTCTGGCTTAGGACTGCTGTCCTGCTCCTCCTCCACAAACCGCTGCTGACGAATGCGATCGATCGACAACGCCAGTAAAATCAAAATCCGCTGCAGCTGATTGTCGGTCACTTCCTTCAATGAATACTGTGGAATATGATAAAGAATGGTTTTGGCTAAATAAAGACTTTGCGGTGTCAGCTGCTTTAGGAAGAAATTATCGGTCTTCACCTGTGCCTCCGCATCAAGCTGATCAATGAATTGAAAAAAATCGTATTCGCTGACGCCGTTAAAAATCAGGTTGCCAAGGATCTGACGCTTTTCTTTTTCTCGGCCTGTGATCTTGATGCCACGGCCTTTCAAACGTTGCAGCTGCAGCCGGTAATCCTCCAAGCTTTGTTCGATCGCCTGCAAATCGGACACAATCGTTGAAGGGCTGACTTGAAAATCGATCGACAATCCTTCAATCGTCTCCTCCTCGTCCATCAACAACAAACTCGACACGATCGCACCTTGTCTTTGAACATTGTCCGTGAACAAGTCTTCTTTGTTTTCTTCGATTTCATCCTTCAGTTTGTCTAGATTGATGCTCTCACCAACAATTCGGTAACCTTCACCTCGCGGCTTAATGATCTGAACGTCCAAAGGCTTGATGGTTTTTTCTATACTGGAGATCTCACGGTAGATCGTTCGCTTACTGACATTCAACTCATGCCGCAACTGCTCCAATTGAACTCCGTTTGGGTAAGTCAATAACAGGGACAAAATCTTTTTTTCTCGAACCGAAAAGTACACGAGTACCTCCTCCAACTAATAAAGGGTAAAAGCAGTGAATACTCACTGCTTTAAGGGTAATACGATTCTGTGAAAAAGACTACTTATTTTTTAACTGTGCGACGATTTTGTCATATTTTTCTGAAGTCACGACATCCGAAACCGGAACATGCACACTACTTGGTGCTTGCTGTTCTGCTTTGACTGTTTCCGTTTGATCTGTAACGACCATTGCCGCTGGATCATCCGTTAATGAAGCAATCTCTGCAACACTGACGGTGAAGCCGACGCCTTGCTCTTTCAGAATCTTCTTCATGATCGTAGCTCCCATGTTTGCGGAGCCTTTTCCTTTTTCATACGCAAAGACGATGTGGTTTACTCTGTCGTAGTCTGCTACACCTTCAACGACATCGTCACTTAACTTTTTTCCCTCATCACCTGCTGCGCTTGGATTGTTCGACAACCGTTCAACGATTTCGTCATAACGTGGCGAATTCATAAAGTTTTCTACCTTCACGAAAGTTGCGCTCGGTGCTTTCTGGCTTGCGCGATCATATAATTCTTCTTGCGTTACTACCAATGCATTGGCATCATCTGACAAATTATTGATGGCTGAGTTCGTTACTGGAATATTGATTCCTGCTTTTTTGACTTTGTCGCGAAGAACAGAAGCGCCCATGGCACTTGAGCCCATCCCAGCATCGCAGGCAAAGATGATCTTGTTTACATTGCCAAACATTTCTTGGTTGCTGCTTGATGACGCTGTTTGTCCTTTGCTTTGTGCTTTTGCACTTTGAACAGCCTCTTGTGTTGCTGCCAAATCATCTTCTTCACTGTTGTCTGCTTTGATGATGATCATTGAGATCAAGAAGGAAACTGCTGCACCGACAACAACCCCTGCGATAACAGCAATCATGCTGTCCGGTGGTGTCATTGCCAAAATCGCAATGATCGAACCCGGTGAAGCAGCCGCCCGCAAGCCTGCACCCAACAATTGGAAAGTGAAGGTACCAGCGACACCGCCGCCCATAACCGCTAAGAACAGCAAAGGTTTCATCATTACGTAAGGGAAGTAAATTTCATGGATACCACCCAAGAATTGAATGATGATCGCACCTGGTGCAGAAGATTTTGCTGAGCCTTTGCCGAAAATGGTGAAGGCCAATAAGACACCCAATCCCGGTCCAGGGTTTGCTTCCAATAGGAACAAGATCGATTTTCCAAATTCAGCCGCTTGATCCGCACCAAGTGGTGTCAAGATCCCGTGGTTGATCGCATTGTTCAAGAATAAAATTTTCGCTGGTTCAATAAAGATATTTGCTAATGGCAATAGACGCATGTTGATGATGGTCTCTACACCAGCAGCCATCAATTCTGTTAATGAAGACACGACAGGTCCGATCGCATAAAAACCTAAAACTGCTAGGGCAAAACCGATCAGCCCTGATGAAAAGTTGTTGATCAGCATTTCAAAACCGGCTTTGATCTTGTCTTGGAAGATGTCGTCAAATTTCTTGATGAACCATCCTCCTAAAGGACCCATAATCATTGCACCGATAAACATTGGTACTTCAGATCCCACGATGACCCCCATCGCTGCGATCGCACCAACCACTGCTCCACGTTGCCCATGTACCATGCTACCACCTGTATAAGCGATCAATAATGGCAATAAGTAAGAAAGCATTGGCCCAACTAATGTAGCAAGTTGTTCATTCGGGAAATACCCCGCTTCAATAAATAGTGCTGTGATGACACCCCAAGCAATAAATGCACCGATGTTCGGCATAACCATCCCTGACAGGTGACTTCCGAGACGTTGGACTTTTGCTTTTAGTCCACTTTTCTGTCCAGTCGTTTCCATGTTCATTTCCTCCTTTAGAAATAATAAAAATAATGATTTCGTTTACATTTATATTGTAGCGCTTCCTAGTAAATGCTTTCAAGAAATAGCAGATGGGTCTTTGGCACAGAAGTTTGTGCCAAGATTGTTAGGCTTATTTTTTGACAAAACAAGACCGATACAAAGCTGTACCGGTCTTGTTTTTATTTATTGAATTTTGACTGCAACCCACGCTTGACGACATCGAAGAATCCTAAAGAACGGACCATATGATCTGGTTTCACATACTCACGAATCGCTCGCAGAACTTTCTTAGGCTCCTTAGATGAAAAGCTGTAAGTACCATTCTTTTTCGTTTGTATCGCATAGCGAGGGATCCATTTCCCTTTGAAGACCACTGAGGCAATGACATAATCGACCTCTTCCCAAGGAATCTGAATGAATTTCCGCGCGTCGCGGTCATTAAAAAACTCGAATCCCTTGTCACCGATCATAATTTTGCCATAGTCAGACAATCCCATGTGAGAGGTGGCATCTATCGCTAAGTCAACTTTTGTATTGATTGATTGAACCATCTTACCTGCTCCATTCCCTTTTGATTCCTCATTATACTTTTTTTCATGTCATTAAGCAAAAAGTCCGGGATCAATCCCGGACTTTAGTTGATTACATTAAACCGATAACGTGTGCACCGATACCGACTACAAACAAGCCAAGGATAATGACGATCGGAGAAACCTTTTTCTTCAATAACCACATACATAGCAGTGTTAATAGTAATGCTGCCAAACCTGGAATCAATTGATTCAAGTTGTCTTGTAATGTTGTCACTTTGTTTGGATCAAGCGCTAAGCCTGAATTTACTTGCTCAAACGCTGCTTTGATTCCTGCACCGCCAGCAGGTAATTTATCCCACTCGATATAAGCCCCTTCATCCAGTTTTACAGTTGAAACGACTGGTAAAAATCTTACGTTTACCCAACGTTGAACTAGGGCTCCCAAAACGAACATCCCCAGAATAGAAGCACCTTTCGTTACGTCTTGCAGCAAACCACCTGATAAGTCATCAGTGATTTTTGAACCCGCTTTGTAGCCGAATTCTTGTGTATACCACATGAATGCCCAACGAATAATGTTCCAAGCCAAGAAGAAGATGATTGGACCCAAAATGTTGCCTGCAATTGCTAGAGAAGCCCCTAGAGCTCCTAGCATCGGACGTACAGTAAACCAGAACACTGGGTCACCAACACCGGCCAAAGGTCCCATCATACCAACCTTAACCCCTTGAATCGCTACATCATCAACTGGTGCACCATTCGCACGTTCTTCTTCCAGTGCTAGTGTTACCCCAATAATTGGTGATGCGATATATGGGTGCGTATTAAAGAATTCCAAGTGGCGCTGCAAAGCTGCCGTTTGATCTTCTTTTGTTTTATATAATTTTTTGATCGCTGGAATCATTGCATAACACCAGCCGCCGTTTTGCATACGTTCATAGTTCCAAGAACCTTGAATGAAGGTAGAACGCCATGCTACGGATAAACGATCTTTTTTCGATAATTCGATTTTTTCTGCCATTTTATTTCTCCTCCTTCAAGATTAGTAGTCGTTCAAGATATCGCCTAGTGGGTCGCCAGTGTTTCCACCGCCACCGCCATTTGATGAACCGCCCATTTTAGAAAGGTTCAAGTAGATCAATGCTAACGCAACAGCGATAACACCTAAAGCGATTAGAGTTAATTCTGAAATAGCTGCAATCGCAAAACCAATTGCGAAGAATGGCCACACTTCTTTTGTTGCCATCATGTTGATAACCATTGCATAACCAACGGCTACGACCATCCCACCGCCGATTGCCATACCATCTGACAACCATGTAGGCATTGCTTGCAAAGCATTTTGTACAACATCAGCAGGAATAACCAACAATGCTGCAGCAGGGATCGCGATACGAACACCTTGCATTGCTACGGCAGCCAAGTGCCACATTTCTACTGTACGGATGTTTCCTTTTTCAGCGGCAGCGTCCATGAAGTGAACGATCGGCACAGCCAACGTACGTACGACCATGGTCAATACTAAACCGGCAACAGCTAGTGGAACCGCAATCGCGATCGCAGATGGTACACCCTGTGTTCCTTGTCCACCTAAAACTAAAATAATTGCTGAGGCAACTGAAGCCAATGCAGCATCTGGTGCAACGGCAGCTCCAATGTTTGCCCAACCTAAAGCGATCATTTGCAAGCTCCCGCCTAACACGATACCTGCTTCTAAATTACCGGTAACTAAACCGATCAACGTACACGCCACTAGCGGTTGATGGAATTGGAATTCATCTAAGATTCCGCCCATACCAGCTAGAAAGGCGACGATAACAACTAAGATCATTGAAATGAATGACATTTATAAGCCCTCCTATATAATAATTTTTGTCTAAGCTTTCGCTAATTCAGCTTTAGCTTTGTTCAAGATTTCTTCCATGTTGCCGCGAGAATCATTTGGCACTTTGCGGACATCAAATTTGATGCCTTTTGATTTCAAATGCTCAAACGCTTCGACATCTTTAGGTCCCATCGACACAGCTTGAGTAACAACCACTTTACCTACCGAGTGAGCCATTGATCCAAGGTTCACTTCTTTGATCTCTACACCAGCATCCACGGCACGGACGACATCTTCTGGGTTTTCAAAAAGCAGCAAGGCTTTTGTATCTCCAAAACGAGGGTCTTTTGCAATCTCGATCATTTTGTCGACTGGGATAACATTCGCTTTAACACCTGGAGGAGCGGCTTGCTCAATCAAACGTTTACGAAGATCATCTTTTGATACTGCATCAGATACAACAATGATTCGAGAAGGCTGTACGGATTTTGTCCATGCTGTAGCCACTTGACCATGCAGCAGACGAGAGTCGACACGAGCTAAAACAAATTTGATTTTACCATCGCCTAGCACTGTTCCTGGAGGGATTGATCCTTTCGGCTGGTTGTCTGCAACAACTGCTGCCTTTTCTTCCGGTTCCAATTCCTCTGGACGTACTTTTACACCCTCTTTTGCAGTACCCAAAATATGAGCTGCAATTTCGTGTGCCGTATTCATTGACAAACGAGAAGCATACGCTTCAATCAACATTGGCAAGTTCATACCAGCAACAATTGCCCATTTGTCTTTGTGAGCTTCAAACAAAGTATTTGCTTGATTGAACGGTGTTCCGCCCCAAAGATCGACTAAAAACAGGACTTCTTCTTGGTCGTCGAAAGATGCGATCGCTTCTTCCATTTTTGCTTTGACGTCATCTGGACCTTCGCTTGGCATTAACGTAACAGCTTTTACGTTTTCTTGTTCTCCGAAGATCATCGCTCCAGATTGCAAGATACCTTTGGCGAATTCACCATGACTAGCAATGATAATTCCTACCATCTTCTTACCTCCTATTATTTTTGTTACAGTGTCGGATAATATACGATAAGTTCGAAAACCTGTAACCGATTATTATGGCATCATCTTTTCTTTTTGAATCAATTGGATCAAATCATTTTTTCGATCCGCAGGGACTTTGCGCGTTTCTAACTCGATACCTAAGTCAGCTAACTTGAGAAAGCATTGGACATCTGATTTATCCAGAGAGATAAAATTCGTGACCATTTTCTTTCCTTCCAAAAAACGCATCCCACCGATATTGATTGACTGTATATCGACACCTGCCTCAACCACTTCCAAAACATCTTGGGGAATTTCAAACAACAGCATTACCCGCAGATGATCGAATAGTTGATCGTGATATACCTCGATCAGTTTTCTCTTGGTAATGACATTTGATTTAATACCTGGCGGCGCTGCCTGCTTTAAAAGGAATTTACGTAATTCGTCCTGAGCGACCGTGTCGCTGACCACTAATATTCGTTCAATACCCGTCGCCTTCGACCAAGCAGTTGCCACTTGCCCATGAATCAAACGATCATCGATTCGAGCCAATCGTATATCCATTACCATTTGCGCACCCCCTTTGATTGAATTCAAATTTCGATGCCTTGAGTACACAAGCACTCACTTATATATAAGCAAGTACCGTGCCAAAATACACTAAATAAAAAACCTTAAATTAAATGGGTTTTTAACGATACACAAAAAGCGATACAGTAGACTGTATCGCTTTTGTGTATTCTTAGTGGATAATTTCTGCATGATTTTTCAACAATTGATAAATATAATAACGTTCCGACTCTGGAAATTCGATGCGAATCTGGCTTTCCAGCTCATTCAACCCGCGGTTCATGAGTGTATTGTCAGTCACCTCTTGGTAGTTGTCCAATGTCGCTTGATCGATCTCCAACGGTTGATTCAATACCCCTCGTTCGATCGCACCCGCCATGTGCATGACAAAATTGACCATCATTGCATAGTTGGATGATTGTCCGTCATCTTCGACCAGAGATTCGGCTAAACGCCATAATGGATCAATGATCTTTTTTGGATTAATGAAGGTGTAGCTGTCCGTCATAAAATCCAGACATAATTTTCGGGCGCTGTCAAAGGTCATCGTGACTTCTTCTTGAATTTCAAGATTATTCTCCAGTAAAAGCTCATCGATAATCTGATCGGCTCGTTGATTAATGAATTTTTCCATTGGAATGTGCGGCACACCGATTTTGGGGTCCACTATTCCAGTCGTAGCAATCAGTTTGTATTCTTTTTGGAATTTCGGAACTTCCGTTTTCAGTTGAGTGACGGACAATGTCAACACTTCGATGAAGTCCATCCTTTTTTGCTTCAAAGGGCTTTCAATGATTTCCTTTAAGCGCTGCGCTGTTCCTTCGCCGGATGCGCAAATCGCCAGGATCGCTTGTTTTTCCGAAACCTTTGCAGCTTCTTCTTCCAGCGCAACTTGCCCGTAGCCTCTAAAGCCTTGCAGAGATTCATACAATTCATCAATACCGGAGCCTAATACACTCGATTTTCGTGCAGCTTCGATCAGCAGCGGTGTTGTAACCATATCCAGCGTTCGAACAGTGATGCCTGTTTCCTTTTCAATCTCGTCATTGAAAGAAGCCAGGGAACCCATATCCACCATCAATAAAATGCCGCTGCCTTCGTCTACTTGCATCGCGGCTTCGCGGATTTTTTCAAATGCTGTTCTTGGATGCATATCTAAAGGCATATCGACGGCCAACATATTGTTCACGTCTAAAAGTTCGCGGACAACTTGAGTCATCGAGGTAGCTGTGCTGTTGCCGTGTGCCGCTACGACAATCCCGATTTTTCCAGTAGGTTGATCCTCTCGCAGTGAAACCAGCAGCACGGTCAAATAATAATCTTCACTCTCAGGAATCTCTACATGAAATTCTTTTTCGACCAATTGACGAATCTCGCGCGCAACTTGGAACTCCGCCGGATAATCAGTCGCCATCTCACGAATGTTGGCATTGGTCTGTCGAGTTTCACCTACATGGATCTTTTTCAAAAAGGAAGAAATATGCAGACTCATGGCATACACAAAGTTTTGTTGGAACTGCGCATTCATCCGCTCACCTACCAATGTGGCGATACGATTGCTAACTTCGATCACGTGTTTGTCGACAAACTCAGCTAGACGTGTTTCTGTGTCGAAAGTAAATCCATGGTCTTTGTAAAATGATTTTAAATGAATATTGATATCCGTAGAAATAAAATGATTGATCGTTTCCTGATCCAAACCTTCCATTTTCAACAATGCGGCTTTATCGCCAATAATATCATACAAATTATAGGGCAGTTCATAGCTGTCAGTTTTGATCAATTCATCGATTTCATTTGGTGTAATGACCAAGATTGGTTCTAAATAGGGCGAGATATCCGTTGCCTTCACACGATCGGCGGACAATTGTACCAAGCCGGATTTGATGCCGTCGGTCAAATCATTGAGCGTGATATTGATTTCATCTTGCATCATATGATTCATAAACCCACGGGCACAGATCAGCTGGACATTGGATTTCAATTGCCCGATATTCCCGTAGGTCACACTGCCTAACAAGGCTTTGACTACATCTTCCGTGATGGTAATTTTGCGTTGGATCCGATTGGCTTCCATCGCCACCATCACTCGTACCAAATCAATTTGTTCAACTGGCGGCCGGTTGCCAAACGGCGGCATTTGAATATTGATTGGAATTCTTCGGACAAACGTATCCAGCAACGAAGAATGCGGATCTTCCGTCGTAGCACCAACGATTCGAACATCGGCATAGTGATTTTTTCCGGTCTCGCCTAATCGGTTGTAGCTGCCGTGATCCATGAAATAAAAGATCATCTCTTGGCCTTCCGGCGGCAAGCGATGGATCTCATCAAGAAACAGCATACTGCCGTCCGCTTGCTGGATCAATCCTTCCTTGTCACTATCTGCCCCAGTAAATGCTCCTTTCACATAGCCGAACAAATGACTCATCAACAGTTCTGGATTATTGGCATAATCGGCACAGTTGAACACCACTAGTTCCCGTTCTTCTTCAATGATACTCTGCGCCTGCGCAAAGCGAAACATCGCGTGGGCGAAGAAGGTTTTTCCGGAACCCGTTGGACCAGTAATCAGGCAGTTCAATCCACGTGGCGGATACAAGATCGCTGCTTTGGCCTGCTCCACGGCATTTCGCATACTGCCGCTGGAGCCAATGATTTGTGTAAATACATCAGCTGCATGCTGTTTTAACATTTTCTTTTCAGGTCGGTCGGTTGTTTTGGAAACTTTTTTTTCTGCAGGACCACTTACTGTCTCCTGCGATTCTACATAGTAACGAACGGGTCTGCTTTCGCTTTTCTGCAATATGCCATCTTTTACAAGTAGGTTCAAATCTTTACTAGCATTGGTTCGTTGGATATCCAATGCTTTAGCTACCTCATTGGTCGTTACATTCGCATGTTCGGACACAAATTGATAGATTCGATCGATTCGTCGCTCCATCCCCCACACCTGCTTTCAGTGTATTACTTTTTATTTTTTCTTAAGGAAGTCTTTACCTCCACTAAAAATGATACACTAATTGCTTGATATATACAAAAAATTACCATTTTGCTTTAATCATTTCATAATAATTCGGGTAGTTAGTCTTTATTATTACTGACCGCTCCTTCTTTCTCTATTGAAATAAACATATCCAATCCTTGCTTTGCAGGTTTCTTGTGTTTTCTTCCCAGTTTTTTATTTATAATAGAAGAAACACGTTCATATTTAGAAGAAGGAGTGATTCGTTGTATTACCCAGTCCAGATCCCCCATCTGTTGTCTCCTGCTTTTCGGGCGGCTGTCTGTTATCAAGAGGAGCGTATCGCTTCGTTATCTGACTTTTGTATCTGTTACTGGCAGATGTTACCAGCTGGAGAAGGGGCCGCACCGATTAACAATATCATTATTGCCGATGGCTGTATCGACCTAGTCGTTTCCCTTGACCAAAAACAGATCGGTTTTTCAGGGACACGTCAAACTGATTTTCATTATGAGATTCAGCCGCAGCAGCGATTCATGGGGTTGCGTTTAAAACCCGGGGCTTTTCATCAACTGACAAGACTGCCGGCTGAGCGAGCAATGGATCGATTTCTTCCGCTAAAGCAGTTGTTTGCCTATTTTGATGAGGACGCTTTTTTCCAGCACGAGTTTGAAGAGGCAAAAGAAGCATTGATCAACTTTTTCCATCAGCAGATCATGGACCAGCAGGCAGACCAGTATACACAGCTTTTCGATCACTTATCCAAACAACTGCCAGAAACCGTCAACGAACTTTGTCAACGACTGCACATGAGTGAACGCACCTGCCAGCGGCAGTTTAAAAAAGTCTACGGATTGTCTCCGAAAAAAGTATTATCGATTCTGCGTTTTCAAAAAACTTTGACACACACGCACGATTCACTGAACTCCGCAGCGATCACAGAGTATTATGATCAATCCCACCTGATCGCTGATTTTAAACGAAATATTGGGATCACACCACGTGAGTTGCTCGCTTATTATCAAAAATGACGGGTTTTTCCTATTGTTGAGGACGGAACTTTGGTTTACTAGAGGAAAGGGAGGAATGCATAATGTTAACAGCTATGACCACCAATTTGATGGTAGAAAGCGTCGAAGAAAGTATCGCTTTTTATACGCAAGTATTGGATTTTACCTTGGTCGATTCAGTAAAACACCAAGAGGGGTATCTTCAATTTGCCATTTTGGAGAAGGATCAGTGCTTGCTGATGCTTCAAGAGCGGAGAAATTTAATCGAGGAGCTGCCTGCTCTTGCTAACGAAAAACTGGTTCCGTGTATCACACTCTATTTGAAGATCACTGATTTCAATAACCAATATGAAGTGTTGAAAGACACTGCATATATGACTAGCGCATTGCACGAGACATTCTATGGCACAAGGGAATTTTCAATCGTTGACAACACCGGATACGTGTTGACTTTCGCAGAATCCTAAGCACCAAACTCACCGATCATTGGTGAGTTTTTTAGTTTCCAAAGCAAATCTAGTTGACAATTCTGTCTGTTCTTGGTATCTTAATTTATCCAAAACGTAAATATTACGATTTGCATAGATAAATCATCAAAGGAGTGTACATATGGCAAAGAAATCAAAAATCGTTAAGGCTAAAAAACAGCAAGTCTTGATTGAACAATATGCAGAAAAACGCTTAGAATTAAAAGCCGCTGGCGATTATACCGGATTGGCTAAGCTGCCAAAGGATTCGAACCCTAACCGTTTGAAAAAACGTGACCAATTGGACGGCCGCCCGCGCGGTTACATGGGTAAATTTGGCTTGTCCCGAATTCATTTTCGAGAATTGGCTCATAAAGGCCAAATTCCAGGTGTTAAGAAAGCCAGTTGGTAAGAAAGAAGGCATGCCTCATGGCAGTTCCAGCAAGAAAATCGTCCAAGGCCAAAAAACGAATGCGCAGATCCCATCAAAAGCTGAATCGTCCAGAGATTTCTTTTGACGCATCAGCTGGCGATTATCGCCGCAGTCATCGCATATCGCTGAATGGCTACTACAACGGAAAGAAAGTTTTATGATTTTAATCAACGAACGGAGAGTGTCTTATGGAAAAAAACGATCTAGCAAGCGCATATCGCCGCTTGAAAAGTCCAAATATCAAGACTCGCAAACGGGCATTGAAACTCATCAAAGAAGCCAAACGAATCAAATGGCTGAAACAGTTCAACTCATGACAAAAAAAACAATTCTTCCGATCACGGAAGAATTGTTTTTTCGTACGATGTCCAATGTGAGAGACTGTACATTATTGAAAGAGCCTGAGACCTTCTTCAAAGATGAAATGGAGATTCGTTTCGTCACTGTTAGAATTGTCAAACGGCCTCAGGCTTCTCAACTCTATTTTTCCTCAGTATACCCTTGCAAAGCCTTGGTCCCTTCATCGTTGTTGCTGATTCGGACTACGTTTTCCATTGAGGAGATAAAGATTTTGCCATCGCCTGGTTTTCCAGTATGCAGGATCGCTTTCATCTTATTCACCACCTGCTGGACAGGAATACTGCTGACCGTAACATCCACTTTGACTTTCGGCAAAAGCTTCGTTGGGATCGGAGAACCACGGTAGTATTCGGTATTTCCTTTTTGAACGCCATGGCCTAGGACCTGTGTCACCGTCAATCCTTCGATACCGATCTCTTCAAGTCCCTTTTTGAGATTTTCCAATTTGTCCTCATTGATCACGACGGAAACCGTTGAAATCATTTTTTCAATCGTTGCTTTCGTTTTTCCACCAGTCCAAGAAGTAGCCGCAGTGGCCGAGAGCGTTTTGTTGTCCTCTGTGTCATCAATTTGGAGATTGACCATTCCAGTCGCCAATTCTGGTGTTTTCGGTGAAAGGAATCCATTCGACGATTGTTGAGCTGTTTCTGCCAAACCACTCGTGCTGTCGGTCAGCTCTGGTGCTACAACAAAGCCGCTGTAAGCGGTTTGCAGCCCATGCTCCATGATGTCCATTCCAGCAAGTTCATCTGCTTCAGATACTCTTAAACCAACTGTGTGCTTCAGTACGAGGAACAAAATGGTGGTCGTTGTTCCGACCCAAGCCATTGTGATCACTACACCGATGACCTGCGTTCCCAAGAAACCAGCTCCGCCACCATACAGTAGCCCGCCTTCAAGAGCAAAGACACCTGTAAGAATCGTTCCTAAAGCTCCGCAGACACCGTGAACAGCCACCGCACCAACAGGATCATCGACCTTCAATGTATTATCAATAAATTCGACTGCAAACAGCATCACCGTTCCAGCAACTAATCCAATAATACAAGCTCCACCTGCACTTACCATGTCACATCCTGCGGTGATTCCTACCAAACCAGCCAATGTCCCGTTCAATGTCAACGACACATCTGGCTTTTTGTACTTGATCCAAGAAACCACCATCGCTGCCAATGTTCCTGTTGCTGCAGCAATATTCGTATTGACCAATACATTTGATGCCAAAACCAGCGTATCGTCCCCTGTCATTGAAGTCGTTGATCCTCCATTGAAACCGAACCAGCTGAACCATAAGATAAATACGCCCAAAGCCGCAAAGGTCAAGTTGTGACCCGGAATCGCTTGAGACTTGCCCTCCTTCGTGTATTTCCCGATACGAGGCCCCAAGATCGCTGCTCCTGTTAAGGCAGCGACACCGCCGACCATGTGTACCGCAGTTGACCCGGCAAAATCATGAAAGCCCATTTCAGCCAAGAAACCACCGCCCCAAATCCAATGACCCGAGATTGGATAGATCAGACCGCTAATCACCGCACTAAAGATACAATAAGCGATGAAGTTGGTCCGCTCCGCCATTGCTCCAGAAACGATCGTTGCTGCAGTTGCACAAAACACCGTTTGAAATAATAAAAATGTCGGTGTGGGCAAGTCAAAGGTCAATGAATTTGCCGCAAAGAAATTAATTCCTCCAAAAATTGCGCTGCTGCCGCCAAACATAATGCCAAAACCAATGATCCAATATAAGACCGTCCCGAAACAAAAATCAATCAAATTTTTCATAATGATGTTCCCAGCATTTTTTGCCCGGGTAAACCCAGACTCGACCAGCGTAAAGCCCGCCTGCATAAAGAATACTAAAAATGCTCCCAATAACGTCCAAACTACATCAATTGAAGAATACATCCAACCAACCCTTTCTTTATGTTACATTTTTTAACATATTATCATGATATCCTAATGGAGTCAATCATTCTATGTGATGTTTTATGACATAAGGAAAACTAATTATTTGAAAGCCCCTTTTCAATGTAACTTATCATTACATAGGAAGTTAGAAGTGAATGTACCCCTTGCCAATCCTTTTTCTTACCCATTTTTTCACAAGTCGTTTCCTTTGTAACCCCTGAATGAAACCTATAATATATAAAATATCTTAAGATAAAGGAGGAAAAAACAATGAAAACATTAGATTACATCGCACTTGTTTTACTAATTGTTGGCGGCCTGAACTGGTTACTAGTCGGTTTATTCGAATTCGACTTAGTCGCAACAATTGCAGGTGGTCCAACTACCATCCTAGCAAAAATCATTTATGTGGTCGTTGGTATCTGCGCGATCTACTGCATCCGATTTTTCCCGCTTATTTCAAGAACAGAACCAAAAGACACTACTCATATGTAAGAACTTATCTCGATTGTTAGACTATTAGTGATGAAAATCCTGATAGTCTTTTTTTGATGAAAAGGTGATCTTGAATATCATCGACCATGATGTCTTTTTGTTCGAAGGAAAGTCATAGTTTGCAGGTGATCGTCCTTGGCATTTACGACTCCATTCAGATATTGTTGAATGGGTACCAGTAGGATGGTATGATTTAACTGAACCAAACATACCAGATCTAAAGAGAGAGGAGCAGCGTGGAAAATTTTACCAGTGCTTATCATCCCTCAAAATGCTCACTTTGTTTACAAGATCCACGCCAGCAGATCCAGACATTGGAGATCTGCGGAGCCCAAACAAAGTATCGTATCAATACAACTGTCAAAACCGCTCATGCCCTACGACGCATGATGATACCTCCATGACTGCCGAAGAAACGATGAAGTTCTATGAAGCAATTTGAGACAACCTTTTTTTGACACTGTACACTGAAGGTGTAATAGCCTAAAAGGAGAAGAACAATGAACTTGATTGACTATTTTTTGCTTTTTTCCATGATGATTGCTTTACTGATTGCTGGAATACAGCTTTTGCGCGGGAAATGGCTCATGCTGATCGCCGGCTATAATACGATGACCAAAGAAGAACGCCAAAAAGTCAATGGACGCAACGCTGGCAAATTGGTAGGCAACTACCTGATTTTTCTTTCATTGATCATTCTGCTATCGATGACTGACTTCGTTTCCAGCAGAGTCTTACTAACATCCATTCTCATGGCCACTTTTCTCGTTTTGCTTTTAACGAACACATCTAAGCATTTTAAATGCTAAGTAAATATCCCGATTCAAATCCACCGTTTTTTACTCTGTATTCTTCAAAAGAATAAAATAATGTTGCCTATTTTATTTTCAGGTATATACTTCCTTTTATCACAAAGAAAACAAAGCTAGGACGTGTGTATGATGAAGGACGTTTTATCGCAAAGGATTCCTTTGCAAAAGATTTTGATCAGTACATGTGTTGTTTGTATCGGATTGCTTGGACTATTGTTTGGTCCTCCGACGATCGGTATTTTTTCTCTAACCGTCACTGGATTGCTGGCCTTTCATTACTCCTTAGGAAAAGCAAAAACCCACGCTCTTTTCTCAAAGCCTGTTCGTCCAATAAAATACGTAGGGATCTTCTTTTTACTGAATTGGCTGCTCAGTCTCCTGAGCGGAGCGCTTTTGACCTATGGATTCGGATGGCATCTACAAAGCAATCCGGTTAATGATCGACCGACTTTACTCCTGCTTGTTACGGTACCGATCATGATCATGGGGGAAGAACTGTTTTCGATTTATTTTTTAAGTCTTTTTTCCAGCAGAATTACCCTCCTTCTGGCAAACTTGTTCTCAGCTATTGTTTTCGGCTTGGTCCATTTCAGCACTTATTACAATGGCAATCCATTGAAAACGATCGTCCACGTCCTGTTGATCCAAGGCACCGCGCGGCTTCTCTTCAATACTGCTGCGATCAAAAGCAACTCGATCTGGACAAGCTGGATCATTCATGTGCTGTTCGATCTTAGTTCGATTTACTTCGTGTTCCTTCATGGATAGAATCAATCTGCAGTCCATCCAAACAAAAAGAAGACCGCTCGTCTGGTCTTCTTTCCATATAAATCAGCTCTGGCTACACTTTTATCCAATTTTTGTCTTTTTTGCTCATAAGCAGCTCTGTCAATCATCTTTTTGTTCGGCCGTATTGGATCGATCGTATCATCCGACGTTTCTTCTCTTCAGATAAATCGGAGTCAAAATAACCAATATAAACATCACTGATTCCATCATTCAGCAACTTTTTCAATTGCTCATTTTAAACCGTTTGAGCGATAGCACCAACAACATAGTAATCAGAGCAGGTGAGTATCTCCATTTTTTTGATACTAACATGGACTTAGTCCCGTTTTAAACAACCGTGCAGCTTCAAAAACTGAAGCTCCAGTGAGGAGCAATTTACACCTTTATTGTCTCATCCAATCTGCTTTCCTCTGACTTTCATTTCTTAAAATTGTAGTACCATCGCTAAATCGCACCAGCTAAGCTGCTTTCTTTTGATAAATCTGCAACGAAAGTAGGTACGCGACACTAATCATTCCCACACACCAGGTCAAGGCGATCACCAGATCATCCCCCACTGGCAAGCCAAGCGTTAGCGATCGAAAGCTATCAATGATCGGTGTCATCGGCTGGATTTTAGCCAGCCACCGAATACTGGCACTCAGTGTATCAACAGGCGCAAAACCGGAGCTGACAAACGGCAAAATGAAAAGCGGGAGCATCAAGCTGCTGGCTCCTTCAACCGTCTTCGAGAGAAGTCCACATAATACCCCTAGCAGTGAAAAAGTGATGTTAACTAGAACCAACAAACCGATCACTAAACACCAAGCCCAAAAATCCCCTTGTGGTCTGAACCCCAAAATGAACGCTGTTCCAATAATGATCATCGTCGAAATCGTGTTTCGAATCACACCAGCACCCGTATGGCCGACCAGCACAGCTGATTTCGAGATCGACATGGTTCGAAAACGATCAATAATGCCGGTGCTCATATCGACTGCAACATTCATTGCCGAATACTGGGAAGCTTGCCCCATACTTTGCAAGAGAATTCCAGGCACAATAAAATCAATATAATGAAAATTTTCGATATTCGTAATATTTCCAAAGACAGTCCCAAACAACAGCATCAATATAAATGGAACAAGGACCGCCACCAATAATGCCTCTGGATTTCTTAATGAAATCACCAAGCACCGTTTAAACATGATCCACGAATCAAATAAGACATTTCGCTTGAGATTACGCATGCATTTCACTCTCCTTTTTCTCATCAACCAGGCTCAAAAAGACGTCTTCTAACGAAGGTAAATTTTGTTCAACACCCTCTACCCCGATACCGTTCGCTCTTAACAGTCTGACCGCCTTCTCCGCCTCCTCTTCATAACTAAAACTCAACTTTACTCCACGTTTCGGCATAATTTCCTTCAAGTATTGCGGTGTTCCTTCTACAAGAATTCGTCCCTTATGAAGGATAGCGACCTTATCAGCTAAGTATTCCGCCTCCTCTAAATACTGAGTCGTAAGAAAAACTGTCGTTCCTTTCTCTGCCAGATTCTTGACCAACTCCCACATAGTGATCCGATTTTGAGGATCCAGACCGGTCGTAGGTTCATCGAGAAAAAGGACCTGCGGATTTCCCAGCAAACTCATCGCTATATCCAATCTGCGCCGCATTCCTCCAGAATAAGTTGAAACCTTCTGATCTGCCACGTTTTGCAAATCAAAAAAGCTGAACCACTCCGCTGTCTTTTTCTTCACCTCCGACAAACGCTTCAACTGCCCGATCAGCTGCAGATTTTCTCTACCGGTTAAGCTCTCATCGACTGCTGCGAACTGACCAGTCAAGCTGATGCATTCCCGAACCTGATTACCTTGTGTCTCAACATCAAATCCATTGATCGTAATCGTTCCTCCGTCTGGCTTCAACAAGGTAGACATTATTTTGACCATAGTTGTCTTACCCGCACCATTGGACCCCAATAGTGCGAAAACGGAACCTTTGGCAACAGTCAAATCTATGCCTTTTAGCACCTCCTTCTCCTTGTAACTTTTTTTCAACGACGAAATACAAATCGACTTCTCCCATTCTGTCATCTTTCATCCAACCTTTCATTTTTTACTTATTCATACATACCGAATGAATGTATATGATCAAAATATAAAATTGCCAGTAAAAAGGCAATTTTAATTATTCTGTCTCAGAAAAATATGGCAAAGAGGAAATCAGCTGTTCGATTTCTTGATCGTAAATCGGCAAGCCCATTTTTCCTAACATCTCTCCTATAAAGCGATACCGTCGAAGGAAATCCTCGCTGCTAACATTAGCCAATCCAAGTAAGAACCACAAATCAATGAAACTCAAAAATTCAGATAGTTCCTTGGCATACGCCGTCTGAATCGAACCATCTCGCTGCCCTTCTTCGATCAATTCCAGCCAAAAGGGATACAAGATTCGCTGATTGGAATCAATCATTTTCGCTAACACATGTGGGTTCTTTAAAAGCGGAATCGATTGGTTCCTTAAATCAACCTGATTTTCATCGGATTGATTCAACTTGATTGCCAGCTGCATTTTTTGAAGAGCATTTAAATCGGTTCGTTTTTTTACCTTTTCAAAAGGATTGTTGTCAAAAAACATTTTGTCTCCCAAAGCATCCATAATGTCTTCCTTCGACTTAAAATGATGGTAGATCGCCCCTTTGGTCAACCCTTCCAACTCATTCACAATATCTTGAATTGTCGTTTTGTCGTAACCCTTTTCAAGAAACAACCGCTCCGATACTTCCAATATTTTATCTACCGTTACTTCAGGGTATTTGTTTCTTGCCATGATTTCCTCCCGTTTACATTCGTTTGGTATGTTTGATTATAGAGCGCAGATACCTTTGTGTCAACTGCTTATCTTAAAGCCCCTAGGTTCAATAAACCGTTCAGGAAGATTTTTGAGCCATTCATGAAGAAATCGACACGCCTTAATTTAGTTTTAGTATGCTATTGGTACTAAATGGAAATGAGGGATGAATTATGGCAAAGGAAACACTGGTAACGGAAAAGTTAAGAAGCTTAGGTGTGGAGCCTTTGGAAAAAAGCTGTATTGTCGTTCAGTACGCTGCCCCGAATTTAAGTGAAAAGGTTGCCCGATTTCTAATCAAGGTTGAACCTCATTATGTTTTGCAGCTTTGTACAGAGGACTTAGTTTTAGCCCCATTACGCTGGACAGGAAAGGTTAAAGAGGTCGAGCCCTTGAAACTCCCCGTTGAAACGATCAAATCAGTGGATATTCAAGAAGAGGGATTCAACTACCGAATCAGCATTATATTGGAAGATGGCGCTATCGACTTAGTGGCTCAGCAAAAAGAATTGGCACTTTTGCGCAACAGCGGTGCTCTTTCTGTAGAAAATTTCTGGGGAACAAAAAGCTGGCATGTCAATAATTTGGATGGAACGCTTGAGAAGCTGCGCAAACTCGTAAAAAATTAGTTGTTTTTAAACAGTTGTTTTTGAAACGAATAAGTCTGCCCCCACTTAAATGGAGGCAGACTTACTTTACCCTATCCTCTTGAAAAAGAAACACTCCCATCATTGTCTGCTTGGCACCTTCATCTCCTGATTTCTTTTTGCTGTCTTTCTCCAATACCGAACCACATAAATTGTCAATAAAACGAACCATGAAAATGCTTCAGACAGGGCGATAATACTATTGGCAAATACCTCAACGAACAGATAGCAAGCCAGGATCCTGGAAAATAAAGAAGTCACTCCTGCTGCACTCGAAAAGACCATATCTCCTCGTCCCTCAAGATAGCCTCGAAGAACCATTGAAAACCCGTACACAATGTAAAAAGGCGCCAATGCGCGGAAAAATGTTTTTCCGATCGCTACGGATTCAGAAGAAAGGCCAAACAGTGCCATCATATACTCCCCAAAGAAAAAGATAAACACCGACAATCCAAGCGAGATCAGAGCAATCATTACCAATCCGATTTTCAAGGTCTTGTTTGCTCTTTTTTCATTTTCAGCACCAATATTTTGAGCCACGACCGTTGCCACACCCGAACCAAAGTTGATGATCGGCAAAAAAATGACCGAGTCCACTCGATAAGCCGTTGTGATCGCCGCAATCGTTTGTTCTCCAAACCCGTTCATAAAGCGTTGCAAAACGATATTTCCAATCGAGCTGATACTCGCCTGAATCGTTGGAGGCACGCCAAATTGGCTACCTTGATTCAGCGTCGTTTTCACCACGATTTTCTTATCTAATCGATACTTCAGGTACGGATAGGTTTTCTCTGTGTAGCCGATCATAAAAAGCGTCATCGCAATTTGAGAAATTACGGTGGCAACCGCGGCTCCAGCAGCCCCTTCATGAAGGATTGCCACAAAAAGAATATCCAGCACTACATTGGCACACGAAGAGATGATTACAGCAACAAACGGCGCGCGGCTGTCTCCTGCACCTCGCAACACCCCTGAGTAAACATTGTAGATAGCCAGAAACGGAACACTGATAAACATGATCTTTAAATATTGAACGGCAATTACTGTCAGTTTGTCAGGTGTGTTCAGCAGCTCTACGATCGAAGTCGTAAACACCATTCCCACGCATGCGATGACCAAAAAGAACGCCCCTAAAATAAACGCAAATGAAAGCAGGGTTTCCCGCATTTTCCAAAATTCCCTTTTGCCGTGCTGCTGAGCTGATAAAACCGACAGCCCAGATGTAAACCCAATAATGGCCGTAATGCACAAGTTGTAAACAACTGTGGTTGCCCCGATCGAAGCAAGCGGAATCTCTCCTTCCACATTCCCCACGATAAACGCATCGACCCAATTAAACAGCTGTTGAAACAACCCGCTTAAAACCAGAGGAATCGTAAACAACAACAACACCTTGACGATACTCCCCTGTGTCATATCCTTTCCCATATAACCCCTCCTTCCAAGAAAACTTAACTCGTTTCACAAAAAAGACATTTAGAAATTACGCATATGCAGAGAAACCGTTCCTGCATAAGGGGTAACTTCTAAACGCCTTTACTCACTTCAGTGGATGATCAAATTAAAATCTATTCTTTTCATTAAGGTATCAAACAAAACGTTAAAAGTCAATGGTGGAAATGGTTGGTAAATTGGGTCTGATAGCAGGTTAGTTTTGGTCGGTAAGGGTTACTTTCAGTGATAAAGGGAGTGCAAGAAAGACCGGTCATACCTCGATTCAAATGACCATGAACATCTTACCCATTTGAGCCAAAAGAACAAGGACGAAACGGTGGATAAGTTAGCAAAAGTCGCTGACTTTTAAACGGAACGTAGTCAAAACCGTAGTTAAGTATCTGTCTATCCAAACAAAAAAGCTCCATCCCTTGAGCGACAAGGGATGGAGCCGGTTGTAATTAAGCTTCTTGAGCGACTGGATAAACAGATACTTGTTTTTTGTCGCGGCCTTTACGTTCGAAACGTACCACGCCATCAACTTTTGCATACAATGTATCGTCTCCGCCTTTACCCACGTTTACGCCTGGGTAGATTCTTGTACCGCGTTGACGGTAAAGGATCGATCCACCTGAAACAGTTTGACCGTCCGCACGTTTAGCGCCTAAGCGTTTGGATTCTGAGTCACGTCCGTTAGAAGTTGAACCGCCCCCTTTTTTATGGGCGAATAATTGTAAATTCAATTTTAAGAACATATCGGTTTCCTCCTTATTCTTCAATATTGATGGTCCTGATCTTAATGTAATCAGGATATTCCTCTTTAACCGTTTTAAAGCCGACCAGTAAGCTTTCCAACAAAATCTGTGAAATATTGACCTTTTCCTGCGGTAGATCTTCCAGCATTTCTGCATAAAGATAGCCGCCTTCGACTTCATCGATCTCAACGATCGGCTGAAAGCCAGCCAATGAATCAATACTGTTCAGTACGCTATAAGCCAAGGTTGAAATGCCAGCGCAGATAATATCTTCGCCTTCTTCACCAAAGCCCGCATGCCCTGTGATTTCAATGGAAATGATTCGACCACGGTTGTTTCGTGTGAATGTACCTGTGATCATATAGGCACCTTCTTTAATTAAGCTTTGATAGCGTCAATGACAACTTTTGTGTAAGGTTGACGATGACCTTGTTTACGGTGTGAATGTTTTTTAGGTTTGTACTTGAATGTCACGACTTTCTTTTGTTTGCCGTGTTTTTCAACTGTACCTTCAACTGTTGCACCTTCAACGATCGGAGCTCCTACTTTCGTAGACTCGCCGCCGACTAAAACGACTTGGTCAAAGACAACTTTTTCACCAGCTTCAACATCTAATTTTTCGATGTAGACTGCTTGGCCTTCTTCAACTTTGATTTGTTTTCCGCCTGTTTTGATGATTGCGTACATGCTTGTGGCACCTCCTTATGTTTTATACTTAGACTCGCCATCACAAGTGACTTGCGTACTTATAAACTTGGTCTGTGCGGTTGTAGCTGTGGGGTCCACAATTACAACATTCATAGTTTACTAAAAAAAGAAGATCAAGTCAATGATTAATTGTTGACGGCAGGCAGGGTTATTCCTTACTATAGAAAAGCGAGGTGACATTGATGAAGTATCCCGATGAGTTAGTCGAAGCAGTAAAAAGACGATCTGCCGGTATGCCATTGGAAGGCTTTGTCGCAGGTCAAGGTCCAAATCGCCCAAAATTAATGCTTTTAGGTGAGGCACCCGGAAGAAACGAAGTGGAGAATCACATCCCTTTCAGCGGTGCAGCTGGCAAAGAACTGATCAAGTTGATGAACTCTGTCGGTCTCTCTCGAGAAAACACCTATATCACCAGCGCCGTTCGCAGCCGTCCATTCAAAGTGGTCCAGCGCATCAATAAACGAACGCAGCAAGAAGAAATCGTGCGACCCAATCGAACACCGACTAAAAAAGAGATTTTTGCTCATGCACCGATCGTAGATTACGAGCTTCGGCAGATACAGCCACCGCTCATCGCTACCTTGGGCAACATCGGATTGCAGCGTCTTTTAGGCAATCAGCACCAGATCACCCACAGCCATGGTCAGCTTTACCATGGATCGGTCTTAGAACTAAATGCCGCTCAGGACAACTACCAATGGTCGGAAAAGCAGTACCAGATCTATCCTTTGTACCACCCTGCAGCGATCTTTTATAATCGCAGCCTGTCGGAAACGATCATTGAGGACTGGAAACACTTAGGTCCTTTATTATAGAAGAAAAGAGGTTTATCATGCGAAACGAAATGATGCATCGCCCGATCGTCAACCAAGACGTATTGGATTATATGCGCAATGAACAAAAGCCATTGACAGGAAAATTAAAGGAACTAGAAGACCAAGCACACGAAGCTGGCGTGCCGGTCATCCCTCATGAGACGGTCGTCTTTTTGCAATTTTTATTAAAACAGCTCAAACCGAAAAAAGTCTTAGAGATCGGTACAGCGATCGGCTTTTCTGCCAGTTTAATGGCCGAAACATTGGGAGAGGCCGCTCATATCACCACGATCGACCGCTTCCCTGTCATGATCGAAAAAGCCAAGAAAACCTTTGAGACTTTAGAGCTGACAGATCAGATCGACCTGCTGGAGGGAGATGCAGCCGATCTGCTAAAGGAGTTGACCGGCCCTTATGATTTTATTTTTATGGACAGTGCCAAAGCCAAATACATTACATTTTTGCCAGAGTGTCTGCGTTTATTGAATCCAGGCGGCGTATTGATGGTAGACGACATTTTCCAAGCCGGAACCCTCTTTCATCCGATCGAAGAAACGCCTAGAAAAAACCGTTCGATCTATCGCAAGCTAAATGAGTTTTTAGAAGCCGTTACCAAAGCGCCCGATCTGACCTCCAGCCTCTTGCCTTTAGGGGATGGCGTAGCTCTGATTACGAAAGACGAATAGCGGTCATTTGCCTTACAATGAACATGCCAAAGAGATGCACTTCACGGAAGGGAAAATCCGCAAACGATTTTCTCAATCCGTGAATATCTCTTCGATAAAATAAAATAACTGTTTTGGGATTGACTTTTGAGGACAGGTTTTCTATAATAGCTATTGTTGCGAAACGACTATTGTGCCAGTAGCTCAGCTGGATAGAGCACTCGCCTTCTAAGCGAGCGGTCGCGGGTTCGAATCCCTCCTGGCACGTTTAAAATGTTTATTTAACAATGTTTTAACGATTAATCAACGTGTTAGCAAAAAGAAATTTCTACTAAGACTTTCTCAAAAATGATCTGTTCGTTGACCTCAAAGTCTGCTAACAGATTTTTTGTTTTGTCGAAAAACCATTAGAAAACCAACTACAGAAAATTTTTCTGTACTCAAAAAATAAAATAAAATGATTTTCTAAATTTGCGTTGCTGCCAAAAAATTTTGCTAATTGCATTCCTTAATTCAGCCTAAACAATTGTCAGAACCCGTTCTTTCTCTGCTATTCTCCCATCACTCAATATCTGATCCAATAGTACCATTACACAACGCACCTCTTCATTCTTTACAAATGGTTCAGCATCGTAACGAATGACCTCAAAAAAATTATGATAAAACGACGGATTTCTCGGAACCTCAGGGAATGGCAATTTTTGAGTTGCCTCTTCTGATGGTGGTGCCATCGTTTTTGTCAAACCGACACCTGCTTGAATCGGTGTTGGAGAAGATAAATTCTCCTCTTTTGTTGCAACGATCATTTCACCAGATAAGTCCCAATCATCGATTTTAGCCGTGCCTTCTGTCCCTTTAACATACCAGCGTGGCAGCTTCGAATAGTTGGTTGTTCCAACTTCTACGATTGCCCGCAGTCCATTTTCAAAGATAATAAAGCAATGAAAGCCATCATCCACTTCATCTCCAAGAATATCGCTCAAATCAGCGTCAATTTTTTTGATTGGGCTTCCTGTCAGATAGAGCAGCTGATCAAATAGATGGACGCCCCAATCTAACATCATCCCGCCGCCGTGCTTCTTCAAATGGCGCCAATCACCGGGAATCCCGTTGGCACCCTGAACGCGGGATTCAATTTGGAAAATTTCTCCTATTTGCTTATTACGATACAGTTCTTGGACGATTAAGAAATCAGGATCCCATCGGCGATTTTGATGAACCATGAAGTGCATCCCAGTTTTTTGAGAAACTGATAAAATCTCATCGAACTCTTTAGTGTTCATTGCTACAGGTTTTTCACATACAACATGCTTTCCTGCTTTCATCGCCTGGATTGATAGTTCTTTATGAGTATCATTTGGTGTTGCAATCAGTACTGCTTCGATAGTTGTGTCTGCTAATACCTCTTCAAAGCTTTCATAACAATAATAGCCATCGTCAGCAGAGATTGATTGTCGAATTTCAGAGATATCGTAGGTTCCGATCACTCTGATTTTCTCAGGTTCTTTTGCCATGATTGTATGCACGTGATAACTGCCCATCCCGCCATAACCTATAACTGCAAAATTAATTGGTTTCATTTCTTTCCCCCTATTTCGTATTCCTGACACCCTAAGCCCACCACATATCAGTAGGCTGTTCTTTGATCATTAATGTCTTTAAATTCGCTACTGCCCTTGATAGTCCTTCATCAATGGACATCAATGGATCTTCATGTTCAATACTGAGCACATGATCGTACCCATAAATTCGCAAGGTTGAGATGATATCTGACCAAACATTAAGTTCATGACCGCAGCCCACCGAGCGAAATGTCCAAGCTCGCGTCTTCACATCACTATAGGGCTGCATGTCCGTCAAGCCGTACATATTAATATTGTCTTGATCCAGATAAATATCTTTAGCATGGAAATGGTGGATCGCATCGCTCGCACCTAGAATCTTGATTGCTGCGACTGGATCAATGCCTTGCCACCAAAGATGACTCGGGTCTAAATTACAGCCAATAGCTTTTCCTGTTTCTTCCCTTAATCGCAGCATGGTGTGAGGCGTATGGCATAAGAAGCCGCCATGTAATTCGAGTCCGATTTTTATTCCGGCACTCTTTGAAAGCTGATTAATTTCCTTCCAATAAGGAATTAATTTCCGTTCCCATTGGTAAGAATAGTTATCGTTGTACTCGGTCGGCCAAGGCAGTACCGGCCAGTTGACTTGGGTATCTGTCTCGTTTCCGCCGCTTACACCGGAGAAGCCATTTACAACTGGAACGTTCATTAAGCTAGCCAGCTTGATGGTTTTTCTTAACAATGTATCTGCTTCACTAGAGACGCTCGGCAATGGTGAAATCGGGTTGTTATGACAACTCAACGCCGAAATGCTTAACCCTTTATCAGCCAGCTTGGCTAAATATTCCTTTCGAATGTCGCTGCTTTCTAATAACTCATCGACGGCTAAATGGGCCGAGCCTGGATAACCGCCAGTACCGATTTCGACGGCTTCAAGCCCTTTATCAGCCGCCGCAGCGATCATTTCCTCAAAACTCAAATTATTGAACAATGGCGTAAATACACCTAGCTTCATTGTTTCTCCTCCTTCTCCAATGCCTCAAAATGCCCATAAGTTGGATACAAATGGTCCTTTGGCGCGACCCAATTTACTGCATTGCAGATGACTTTTTGAACTTTTTCATTGTAGTAGCTGCCGTAGGTTTCATGGCCTGGTTGAAAATAGAAGATTTTTCCATTTCCTCTTGAAAACGTACAGCCACTGCGGAAAACCTCGCCGCCAGGATACCAGCTGACAAAGATCAGCTCATCTGGTGTCGGAATGTCAAAATGTTCCCCGTACATCTCTTCCTGCTCCAGCTCAATCCGCTCGCCAATCCCTTCGACAATTGGATGACTAGGATTCACGTTCCAGATTCGACAATGCTTGCCATCTTCTCGCCATTTCAAGTCACAACTGGTGCCCATCAACTTTTTGAAGATTTTAGAAAAATGACCAGAATGTAAAACGATCAACCCCATCCCTTCCAACACCCGTTGATGGACACGGGCAACGATCTCATCAGAAACTTCTTCATGTGCGATATGTCCCCACCAGATCAGCACATCGGTCTTCGCTACTACTTCCTCGGTTAAACCATGCTCTTCTTCATCAAGAGTAGCGGTTTTTACGCTAAAATCAGCGCCTTTTAAAAATTCGGCAATCGCACCGTGAATGCCTTCTGGATAAAGCTTTCGTACGTCTTCGTTCTTTTTTTCATGGCGAAATTCATTCCATACAGTTACTTGAATCATTTTATTCACTCCTTCTCAGACGATTGATTTAAAAAGACCGGTTCACCTGTTTTTGACGATCGGTAAATCGCTTCTAAAATTTGAGTGACCACCAAGGCTTCTTCGGGTCGGACCACTGGCTCCGTGTCTTCGATGATCGAACGAACCCATGATTTTGCTTCCAACAGCGCCGGCGATTCACCTTCGCCATCATAAAAATCAACCCCGCCAGTTTCAAGCTCGATCTTTTTTTCATACAATAAACTATGATCTTCCCCGTTGATCGTCAGTCCGTCATTCATATCCGCTCCGCCTTTTGAGCCGCATAAGGTCGTTTTCGCTTCCTTCGTGTCTAAACTGTTCAATGCCCAGCTGGACTCTAAAAAGATTGTTGCGCCATTTTCCATCGTAATGAAACCAAAGGCTGAGTCCTCTACTTTGAAGGCTTCCGGATTCCAAGAACCCCATGCATTCGCAGCATTTTTTGTTGCTGACAATTGATGATAGGCTTTTCCTGTTACGTATTTCGGTTTGTAATTGTCCATCATCCAAAGGGTTAGATCCAATGCGTGGGTCCCGATATCGATTAGAGGTCCTCCGCCTTGAGCTTCCTCATCCAGAAAGACACCCCATGTCGGCACCGCGCGTCGACGAATCGCATGTGCTTTCGCGAAATAAATGTCGCCCAACGCATCTTCTTGGCAAATTTTGTGTAAATAATGGGCGTCTGTTCTGAAGCGATTTTGATAGCCGATCGTTAGTTTTTTTCCTGTGCGCTTGGCAGCCGCGACCATTGCTTTACCTTCTTCGTAAGTCTTTGCCATCGGTTTTTCGCACATTACGTGACAGTCCGCTTCCAAAGCCGCGATGCTAATCTCCGCATGGGAGATATTTGGTGTACAAACATGTACGATGTCCAATTCTTCCTGCAGCATCTCTGAATAGTCGGCGAAGACCTTTGCGTAGTCCGCACCGAACTCTTTCCTTGCTTCTACTGCTCTTTCTTCCACGATGTCGCAAAAAGCGATTACTTCGACCTCATCGATTTGAGCCAATGCTGGCAGGTGCTTTGCGGTCGCAATTCCACCACAGCCGATAATACCCATTTTTAATTTTTCCATTTGATTCCTTCCTTTCAAAACCCTTTACTTTTCTACATTGTAGAAAATGAGCAAGAACTTTTCTTCCCGAATCCTTCGTAAAATGTCTCAGATATTGCCCTTCTCGTAAGTGGGCTTTGTGAACAAAAAAACTGAGTCAGTCTACAGACCAACTCAGCACTCTACATAATCAAATTGTTTTTGATATTGCATAGGGGAACATCCTACAATCTTTTTAAACACATGATGAAACGTCTTGATATTGGAAAAACCCGAACGATCCGCTACCTCAGATACCGGCACCTTCTCGTTAAGCAAAATAAATTTCGCCTGACTGATTCGGTATTCATTTAAAAACTGTACAAAGGTTTTCCCCGTGTTCTTCTTGAAAAAGCGGGTAAAATAATAGGGACTGAAGCCCGTATGCTTAGCAATTTCTTCCAACGTAATCAGTTCATTGTAATGGCATTTAATATACTCAAAGACAGTGTTCACGTATTCCAGTGTATCTTTGTAGCGAATCCTTGTATGCTCAACCGGACACAGGTTGTTTTTCTCCGGCAGCCATTGATAAAAAGATGCAATCAATTGATAGAGCCTTCCTAGAACTGAAAAATTCTTCCCTTGGGCATTACTGGAATAAGTATCATATAATTCCAACAAAATCGTTTGGATGAGCTGCTTCAATTCCTTTGTCCAGTAACGACTATGCAGTTCACGAGTCTCGAACAGTTCACGCAAGGAAAGGTCTTCTTGATTGATGGTCTCGTCGAAAACCTGCAGATCAAATTGATAAACAAACCGTTCACTGTCAGGCGATGACAAAAAGCTGTGGGGCTGGCCACTGGAAAAAATAATGATTTCCCCCTCATCTAATGCCATTAACCGGTCATCGATACCGATATTGACGCTTCCTTTAAGGCAATAGATAATTTCAATTTCTTTATGAAAATGAGGGTATGCAATCGTCATTCCATCATTCATAAATGTTCGAAACATCAATTCATTTTTGAAATTGGGAATTTCTACATAGGAATTCATGCATTGTCTCCTTTACTTTCAGAGAAAATTGGTGCGATTACTTGCAGTGAATCCGCACTTCTGTTTCTTTATCAAAAAAGTGTCCTTTTGAAATGTCCAAAGCTAAAGGAACTGTTTCGCCAGGACGATGAAAATCACGTGCGTTTACTTTCGAAATAAACTCTGTATCACCTATTTTACTATATAACAACGTCTCTGCACCCAAGAGTTCAGATACGACGATCGTCGCATGGATCGTGCTCTCGACAACGGTATCCAATACGATCTGTTCGCTGCGGATATCCTCTGGACGAATACCAAAAAGTAATTCTTTACCTTCATACCCTTTCGCCACTAGCACCTTATTTTCACCTTCTGGCACTTTCAGTCGGATTTGGCTGCCATTAGTGATATAACCGTTTTTCAATGTAACCGAAAAGAAGTTCATCGCAGGCGAGCCGATAAAGCTGGCGACAAAAACATTTGCCGGAAGATCGTAGACCTCTTTAGGTGTCCCAATTTGCTGGATCAGACCGTCCTTCATAATGACGATCCGATCCGCCATGGTCATTGCCTCGGTCTGATCGTGGGTTACGTAAATGGTGGTGGTCTCTAAACGCTGGTGTAATTTTGCGATTTCCGCCCGCATGGAGACACGCAGTTTTGCATCTAAGTTCGACAGCGGCTCGTCCATCAAGAACACCTGCGCATCTCTGACGATCGCTCGTCCAAGAGCAACACGCTGCCTTTGCCCGCCAGACAAAGCCGCTGGTTTTCTTTCTAAGTACTCCGTTAATCCTAAAATCTCTGCGGCCTCAGTGACTCGCTTATTAATGTCCTCTGTAGAGTATTTTCTCAGCTTCAAACCAAAGGCCATATTATCGAATACGGTCATATGCGGATATAGCGCGTAATTTTGGAAGACCATTGCGATGTCTCGATCCTTCGGTGCGACATCGTTAACGATTTTATCGCCAATCTTTAATGTCCCCTCCGTAATATCCTCTAAACCAGCCACCATTCTTAACGTTGTCGATTTCCCGCAACCGGAAGGACCTACGAATACGATGAATTCCTTTTCTTTGATTTCTAGATTGAAATCGGTCACCGTGTAGTTGTCGGCATTGTCATACTTTTTAAATATATGCTGCATGGAAAGTGTCTTCATTAATTCCATCCTCACTTTTCTAGCTTATTCTCAGTTATTTAGTTCAACCATTTGCTAATACGACGCTGGCATAGGGAGCCAGTTTGATCGTTCCCTCAATCACGGGTACCTCACAATTTGCTAATAAGATTTTTTCATCCTCGTTTGGCAGATCGAACGTTGTCTCTTTATTGGAAAAATTATTCAAAACAAGTAATTCTTTCGTGTCGAGTACACGTTTATAGGCAATCAATGTTTCTTCAGATTCGATTGGTTGAAACTCGCCATAGACAACAACTTCTTTATATGCACTATTTCTCCGTAGATCGATCAGTTGACGATAATAGTTCAACACGGAAGCAGGGTTTTGTCCTTCTTCTTTTGCGTTAAGCGTTAGATGATTGGGATTTACCTTCATCCAGGTTTCTTCTGCCTCAGAAAAACCAGCATTCTTCTCATCCGACCATTGCATCGGTGTTCGAGAGTTGTCTCTGCTGCGTTGGAACATGTGATTGAAGGCTTCCTCTTCGCTCATTCCCGATAATAGTGCGCGTTGGTATTGATCGTGTGTCGCGATATCATCATAATCCTCCATTGAATCCATCAAGGTATTTTCCATCCCTAATTCTTGGCCTTGATAAATAAATGGTGTGCCATGAAGCATCATAAACAGGGTCGCCAACATTTTTTTGCTGCGATCAGAGATAGCTTCTTTCGGGATATATTTATTGATGCTGCGCGGCTGATCGTGATTTTCCAGATATTTTGCTCCCCAACCGATTTCCTGTGTTTCTAGCTCATCTGTAAAGATCGCCTCTTTTAAATCCTTTACCGTCCAGCCTGATTGCTTGAACCATTCACCAGTCTGCGGTACATCAATATCTGTGTAAGTAAAGTCAAAGACCATTCGGAAAACACCCTCTTTACCAATGTATTCCTCCAGTCTCTCCATCGATACATCCGCTTCAGCCACCGTTAAGCAATTATGTTTTCTGAAAGCTTTATCATCCAGTTCCTTCAACCAAAGCTCGATTCCCGGCTGGTCTAAGATCCAACGACCGATCCAGGCCAAGCCATCCTCGCCATCTGGTTCAAACTGTCCATACTCAAAGCTTTTTTTCAAATTCAAAATCGCATCAATCCGGAAGCCGCCTAAACCTTTATCCAGCCACCAATTTAGCATGTCGATCATTTCTTCTCTGACTGCTGGATTTTCCCAATTTAAGTCTGGTTGTTCTGGCGCGAAGGCATGCAGGTAAAACATATTTTCTTCATTTGGAACGGCTGTCCAAGCAGAATCACCAAAATAGCTGCGCCAGTTGTTTGGGGCTTTTCCATCAGAACCTTCTTTAAAAATGTAATAGTCGCGATACTTGCTCTCAGGGTTTTTCAATGCTTCTTGAAACCAGCGATGCTGATCAGAAGTATGATTGGCTACAAAATCCATTAAAATCTTGATGCCATATTTATCTGCCTCTTGGATCAAATCATCCATATCCTCCATCGTGCCAAACATGGGATCGATTGCTTGATAGTCCGAAATGTCATATCCTCCATCCACCATTGGTGAACGATAGATCGGCGAAAGCCAAATAACATCGACCCCTAGTTCACTCAGATAAGGCAATCGTTCTTGAATTCCCTTTAAATCTCCAATTCCATCGCCATTACTGTCCTGAAAGCTTTTTGGATAGATTTGATATACGACAGATTCTTTCCACCACTCATTTTTCACTTGTTTTTCTCCTAACTAAAATTGGATCGTTTCTTCTGATCCATCCTTCTCTTCTACAATTGAAAACTCTTTTTTGGCTAGATTCACCACAAGTATGGCTTTACTGTATCCAGCATCCCAAACAATTTTCAACGCCTGATCCTCTAACTTTTCAATCTGAAAATCCCCGCTAAAGGCGTCACAAGTATTGCGAAACTTCAATAAATTGAACAGCTTTTGTACGACAGGGCGTTGAATTTCCTCTTTGATCTCATCCAACTCGTAGTAGTGTCGATTGATATTTCGACCTTCTTTTGTCTGCTCCAATAGTTCAATATCATTCTTACCAGCCAGTAATCCAACGTAATAAATTTGCGGAATACCCGGCGCGAAGCATTGCAATACTCTCGCCAGCAAATAAGCTTCATCATCATCCCCTAACGCGGAATAATAGGTTGAGTTGATTTGATAGATGTCTAAATTGTTATAGGCTTCGGAGGAATAGATTTTCTTCGTATTCGCCCCTTGCTCGTACAGTTTTTCTCGCGTAAACTCGATTTCTTCATCTGTCATCAGGTCTTTTACATCAACCACACCGATTCCATCATGGGTATCTAGTGTTGTGAACTGATTTCTCGGACAAATCGTCATCCAATGAACCAGCCGATCTGCTTTTCCTGAATATAAGCTATAAAGAACCAGCATCGGCAAAGCAAAATCGTACACATAGTAGCCGTGATCGGCGATTTTTTCCTGAATCGTGTAATGCTCGTGGATTTCCGGCAAGACCTCTGCTCCTTTGCTGCGAACGATCTCCGCAGATTCCTCCAACGTTTCCCATATCTCTGGTTCTACAAAGAAGCAATTCGTCCCGCGCTTTTTATTGGCATACGCAAAGGCATCCAGGCGGATGATGTCCGCACCTTGTTCGACGAGAAAGCTGAGATTTTCTTTGATAAATTGTTTCGTCGTTTCCGTCGTCACATCTAAATCAATCTGCTGCTCATCAAAGGTACACCAGACTTTTTCGGTTGACCCGTCTGCAAAATGGGCCGCAAAGTATGGGGCGCGAGGTTTTCGTTTGTAGATCAAATCCACTTCCGCTTCTGTCGGCTCACCGTCAGGCCAAAATTCCTTGTAACGAATGAACAAATCCTTCCATTGAGAGTCGTCATGCTTCAATAAGAAATCTTGAAACTCATCTGAAGCTTGCGAAAGATGATTAATCATGAAATCGGTCATAAAATAATACTTTTCTGACAGCGTTCGGATATCCTCCCACGTACCAAACACAGGATCGACCTTTTGATAGTTCATTGGCGCAAAACCGCGATCACCACTTGAAGGATAGAAAGGCAGGATATGAAGTCCGCCAATCACATCTTTTAAATAGGTTTCTAATACTTCATTCAATTCTTTTAGATTCTTACCTAAAGAATCCGCATAAGTAATAAGCATTGCTTGATTCTTAATTGTCATAGTCACTATCCTTTAACTGAGCCGCCGGTTATCCCTTCGACATAGTATTTTTGTAAATAGATAAATAAGATGGTGATGGGAACTGCGATGATCAATGCACCTGCTGCAAACTTCGTGTAAAGCTGCTGCGCGGTCTCTTTATTGATCATAGAGAACAGACCGATCGCAACCGTATACTTATCGACGCGATCGCCCATGATCACTCTGGCAAAAATAAAATCCATCCAAGGTGTCATAAACGCCATTAATGAGGTGTAGACGATGATCGGTTTTGACATCGGCAAAGTAATCTTCGTAAAGATCTGAGCCTTCGTGGCACCATCGATCATCGCTGATTCATCTAACGAAAGCGGAATGGTATCAAAAAAGCCTTTAGCGATATAAAAGGTCAACGCCGCTGTTGAAGAATAAATCAAGACAAGTCCCGTCAGAGTTTGTGTCATATTAATCGCTTTTAAAATATAGTAAACGGCAATCATGCTCATAAATGCCGGAAACATATTCAAAACTAAGGCAATTTTTAAATAGTTGTTCTTAAATTTGAACCGTAGACGACTCATGACATACGCCATGGAAACGGTGATAAAGGTACTTAGTATGCAAGAAGCAATCGAAACAATCAGTGTGTTCTGCACCCATTTCAAAAAAGGAAAATCAGGATTGTTTCTAAATAAGTATTTAAAATTCTCTAAGGTATATTCTTTCGGAAAAATATAAGAAACAAACTGCCCCGGCTCCCCGCGAAACGCCGTCAATATCAACCAAAAGATTGGAAAAATCCAGACAATGACTAATAGCAGCAAGACAATATTGATCGGAAGATTAATTTTCTTTTTCATTAAGCATTCCGCCCTTCTTTATAGGAACTGGTTCTTGTGTAGACGATCAGTGACAGACCGGCACTCAGTACGAAGGTGATGATTCCGATAACAGAGGCCAAGTTATAATCCGCATTATCGACAGTCAACTTATACAACCAAGTTACCAGCAGGTCTGTTTCGCCCGCGCCATAATAATTACTATTGGAAGGCAACCCGCCTGTTAGTAAATAGATAACATTGAAATTATTGATGTTACCGACGAATTGCTGAATCAAAGTAGGCGCCATCACCGTCAATATTTGTGGAAAGGTAATATTGCGGAAAATTTGGAAGGAATTCGCCCCATCAATCCGCGCGGCCTCCAGCTGTTCTTCTGGCAGATTAATAATTACCCCTGTCGTAATCAACATAGATGCCGGAATACCGATCCACATATTAACGAAAATAATCGACATCTTTGCCCATAAACCATTTGTTAAAAAAGGAACTGGGCTGGTAATCAATCCCGCATTCAGCAGCAGTGTATTGACTGGTCCAGAAGCATGCAGCAGGTTCCTCATCACTAACAAAGAAACAAATGGCGGAATCGCCATCGTGATCACAAAAAGTGTCCGCAGTACCTTTTTCCCAACAACTCCCTTAGCATTAAGTAATACGGCCAAAACGACACCGAAAAAAAAGCAAGTAAAGGTCGCTAAAGTTGCCCAGATCAATGTCCAGCCCAGTAATGGGAAAAACGTACCAGAAATATTCCCACTCAGTACATTGCCGAAATTGGAAACACCCACCCAATCAAATAAGTTTTTTGGCGGTAAATGATTATGATCATAGCTAGTAAAAGCAATTGAAATCATATAAAGCAGCGGCAAAACGGTGAAAAAGATAATACTCGCTGTCGGAATAGCTAATAGTGTCAAATGGAAGCGACCATCCAAAAGATCATGAACCTCTTCTACAAAAGAAGGAATATGCTTCTTTTCACGATTCAGCCAATCAATCTTCCCAGCACTTTTTACGTTTGCTCGCCAAACGAGAAACATTCCGAAACATAGTAAAATTGTACATATACCAAAGATCAGCAGCAGCATCGAATTATCCCCGGCCACTCTAACTTTAAATCCTAAGCTTTCATCAAACTCCCAGCCTTGCGTATTTGTTCCTAGAGTAATCAGTCCCCGAAGCGCTTGTACTCCTTTGGTTGCCATAAAAAGAATAAATGCTATTTCTGAAATTAAAAATAATGCTCCCTTAACCAACTGCTTACTAGCTAAATTTCGAATACCCATGATTAAAAAAGAAGCCTTTGTCAGCGAACTGCCTTCTTTAAAAATCACACCGATTTTTTTCGTCATCGGAAGTTCTGATGCCATCTTATTCACCTCGTTTAGATTAAAGGAAGGTAGCCTGCTACCTTCCTCAATATTAGATAATTATTCTTTTACAGGTTTAGAAATATCTTTCACAAGTGTATCTAGTTTTTTCTGCATATCCGCTTCTGTCACTTTGCCGTCATAGGTATCTACTAACAAAGCATTCATATTTGGCCAGAAGTTCTTCATTTCTGGTAATTTAGGCATCAAAACTGAGTGCTCATCGGTTGTTGCCACAGAAACTGTTTTAGCGATTTGATCGCTTTGAATCTCATCGCTTTCACGAGCAGCCTTGTTACTAGGTACGGTGCTAATTCCTTTAAAAACCTCTAATTGCGCTTCCTCATTTGTTACGAACCGTGCGAGATCCATCGCTTTGCCAGGATTTTTAGTCGCTGCATTGACTACAAAGATCGGCACACCACTGAATGCTTTTAAATTTACTTGTCCATTGCCAAAGTCCGCTTTAGGATAAACAGCTGTACCCATGTTTTCGCCTAAAATATCTTTAACGTTTTGAGCATTCCACACGCCACTGAACAAGGCAGAAATTTTTCCTTCTTGTAATGCACTGATCTCATCAGAATTCACCGCAACAATATTCTCGTTTTCTTTTGCTTTTCCGACCCATTTCAGTACATTTAGCCCCGCTTCATTGTTCAACGTCGAGCCATCAACATCGTCACCCTTTTCTCCGTATAGTGACGCACCATTAGCAATAAACCACGGAGTCAATCGATAGTCGGCACCAGCTTCTGCGATATTCAAGCCAACTTTTCCTTTTTTTGTTAAACTGTCTAATGTTGCTAAATCGTCTTCGTTATAGACGCGTTTGTCGTAATACAAGAACATAGCATCCGCACTGGCTGGATACCCATACATTGTATCTTCATAACTTGCTGCCTCGATCGCCATTGGAATATCCGTCTTTTTGATTTCATCCTCGTACTTTTCATTTTCATAGACAGAACCCGCTTCAACTAATTGTCCAAGTTGATCGTGAGGCAAACGAATCACATCTGCAGCAGCTTCCCCATCTTTTAATAATCCGTCATCAGCTTCTTCAATCTCAATTACTTCTACTTTTACATCATTTTTCTTTTCGAATTCTTTTGCTAATTTGCGATAGGTGTCTGCTTGATTCAAACCAACCCACATTTTCAAAGGTTCCTTATTATCTTTGCTAGAAGCCTTATCCTCGTTTGAACCTCCACAAGCTCCCAACATTCCTGAAACACATAGCAATGAAACCAACCATAATACTTTTTTCTTCATAAAAACGTCTCCTCATTTAAAATATTTGGTTCCCTAAGCAGGATTTGATACAAAAAGTATTCGCTTTCTTTATCTGAGTCGATTATATGTCAATCGTTTTCATATGTCAATCGTTTTCATAAAAAATATGTGTAACGATTTCATATCCATTTTTGTTGCTATATCAACTTTTTAGTCTATAATAGAAATAGGTTTATTTTATCAAACAAGGAGAAAAGATTATGCCTAGTATAGAAGATGTAGCAAAAAAAGCACGCGTATCGGTCACCACCGTTTCACGGGCTTTGAATGATCATCCGTATGTTTCTGCTAAAACGAAAAATAAAATATTCAAGGCGATGGAAGATTTGAATTATTACCCTAATAATGTCGCCCAGCAACTACGCGGGAAAGGCTCAAAAATGATCGGGGTCATCATTTCTTATATCACCAATCCCTTTTTCGCCTATCTAGTCGATGCGATCGAGACAACAGCCTTGGATCAAGGCTATCATCTAGTCGTGATGCAAACACGAGGCAATCAGCAGCTGGAAAAGTTTTATATTGAGATGATCAAGAAAAAGCAATTAGACGGCATCATTATCACCAATTTAGAAACCGCCACCAAAGAAGTAATCGATCTGATGGACGATGGTAAAATCGTCCTTTGTAATCGCTACATTGGCGATGAAAAATTGCCGGTGATTCAAATTGATGAAGCTGCAGCCAGCTTCATGGGAACAGAATATCTGATAGAAAAAGGACATAAAAAAATTGCCTTTTGTACCGGAAATATCATGAACCCTCACGACCATCGCTTCAAGGGCTTTCTGAAGGCGCTGGCCACCCATGGACTAGAATTTAAAGAAGAATGGTTTTTTGACGATGTTTTGGGGATCGAAGGGGGGCGGAGCTTTGTTGAGCGGTACGCTCAATTGGCAGATAGGCCAACGGCGGTCTTCTCTAATGGCGATGAAGTTGCTGCTGGTATCATAAGTGAAGCGCGGAAATTTCAAATTACTGTCCCCAATGATTTAGCCGTTTTAGGATTTGATGATCAGCCAATCGCTTCGATCACCTATCCACAAATTACGACAATCCAACAGCCGATCCACAAGATGGGAGAATGCGCGACCAATATGCTGATCTCAAAGATCGAGAACAAGGACCTTTCTGAACCGATTAATGATCTCCGAACGGAATTGATTATCAGAGAGTCGATTTAGTTTTTCAACATTTTGAAATAGCGACGTTCTTTTTCGAACGTCTTTCTTACTTGCTTTCTGTTAATGTACAATCACAATAAAGATTTTTAAAGCTAGTTGTAGTGAATTCATGCTAATTAAACCTACTTGCTTCGAAACTTTTTTAGGAGTAATTACAAGAAATTCTTAATGGGAAATTTCCCTCATTCTACACTTTATCGAAAAACACGATCATTTCATAATTCCTAGTGATATTAAGGTTATGAATTTAGTATTTACTCCCCGTAGTTAGATACTGGGGGATGACATTTGATTGATTTGTTAGTCAATTTGCTACCATAAACTTCCATTTCTGTGACTCGATAAAATACTACTTATCGTTGATATAAGGCTGCTCTGCTCCACTTTAAAGCGTCTAGATATATTTTTTCATGTACCTTTTAAGTGGGCAATCGCGGGTTCGAATCCCTTCTGGCACTTCAAAAACAAGAATGGAAAGAACGGTCAGCTTATTAAAATCAGCTGACCGTTCTTTCTTACAAATTCTCCACAGCCTGCCTCACCAGCTCCACTGCACCTTCATACAACCACTCTAGGATCTCCTGTGCACTTCTGACCTCATCGACCAATCCCGCACTCTGACCAGCGATCACCGCTCCAAAATCAGCATCGCCTTTTTTAATCGCGCTGAACGATTTGCTAACTCTTGTTTGTAAGACATCATCTGCGGCCTGCTGACGTTCTAGTTCAACATATTCATTCGTCATTTTATTAGCCACAACTCGCAATGGTCGTTTGTAGGTTGAGCCGATCACCACCGTATCCGTTTCTCTCGCCTGCAGGATTTTTTCCTTGTACGTTTGAGAAACTGGACACTCTTTCGCTGCCAGAAATATGGTCCCGCACTGAACTCCAGATGCTCCTGCCGCTAACGCAGCTGCCATGCCGTTCGGTGCAGCAATTCCACCCGCAGCGATCACTGGAATCGAAACTGTCTGCAGCACCTTTTGTAACAGAACCAGTGTCGAGACATTCCCGATATGGCCTCCTGACTCTACTCCTTCTACGATGACTGCATCACAACCGATTTCTTCCATTTTGCGCGCAATCGAAGCATTCGGGACCACTGGAATGACTTTGATGCCTGCTTCCTTGAATTGTGCCATAAACCGTTTCGGCGTTCCTGCTCCCGTGGTAACGATGGGCACCTTTTCGTCCACGATGACTTCGACAAATTCTTGGCAGTTCTTCATCAAAAGCATCAGATTCACACCAAACGGTTTCTCGGTCATTCGGCGCAGCGCGTGAATTTCGTCCCGTAATCCTTCTGGTGTCAATCCATTCGAGGCAATGATACCTAACCCGCCTGCTTTGGATACAGCTCCGGCCAGCTGATGTGTGGAGATTTGAGCCATCGCTCCTTGAAAAATCGGATACTTGATCTTCAACAATTCACTTACTTTCATTGTCTGCTCCTTTCGGTCTCATCTCTGATCGAATCGTATCACAATGAAGAGACGGCTTCAAACGAACTTTATTCTAAAAACACGTTTCGATGGTAGTCCTGCTGGGAAAACAATGTTGCCAAGGTCAAAAAAACAGATGACAGCAGCAGGAGGAGTTTGATGATATTCATATAGTAGTCATTCATCAAAATACCCAAATACGGAACGTAAAACGCGGGCTCACCGATAATGTTTCGGGCATGAATGACACCCATCTCTGCTTGCAGCATCTGATCTCCTTTGACAAAATACCCGCCAAGCTGATTGTCTGCCGTAAGCACTCTTCTGGTTTTGATGGCTTTTCCTTGATTTTCATAATAGGTGATCAGATCACCCTTCCGAATATCACGGGATTGCTTCCTGACGAAAACCAACCCGTTCTTTCTATACTCAGGAGCCATGTGATCGTCTCCAATGATATACGGACTAACATTAAAAACACGCGGAACAACGATCGTCAACGCTGATAAAAAGAACATGAACAAAATAGATATACCCATAATAAACGTTATTTTTCTTTTCACCCTGCCACAGACTCCTTCGGAAAAATGATTTATTTCTTTAAATATTATGATAACATATTTGGTTAAACAATCAATTACCAACCAGTTTTATCATATTGATCACAAATAACATTCCTTATTTTTCATTGATGTGTTAGGATTATCAAAGAATACTAAAAAATATAGATTTATCTGAAAGCGAGAGAATCTTTTAATGCTTACTGAAAATAAACAACCGACCTCCTTTTTATTCGTTCACTGGAAAGCCATCACTGTTATCATCACAACAGTTATTTTAATCATTCTTTCAATTACTATCATTTGGACAAATTTGCTTCATCCGGTATCGGCGGTGCAGGTCCTTGAACAGGATTGGCTGTTTTCTGAAAAAAATCGAACCGACCAGCAATTAATTGGTTCCACTAAAAAACGAATGGCCACGATCCAAGCGGAAGAACCGCTGATCATGCAAAAGAATTTGACGACTGCGTCTGAAATCACAACTTTAGCACTGCGAACCAATCATCAATGGATTTCAGTGTTCGTCGATAATCAATTGATCTACGAATACCAGCCAACAGCCAAAGAGCAAAGACCCGGTTTTTTATTCACCTCGGTCAAGCTCCCCAGCCACTTCAACGACAATACTTTAAGGATCGTCACAACAAGTCCTTATTCGTTTTATTCTGGAATCCCTGCACAGGTATTTATCGGCAGTCAAGAGGCGATCCAGCGCTTCCTGCGTATTCATACCTTGCCTCAGAGGGTGCTTTTGCTATTGAGCATCTGTTTTTCAGGAGTCATCCTCATATGCTTGAAACGACGTCAAACGAGTTCGAAGAGACGTAAAGTTATGAGTGGTTCGCTGATCGCATTTATCTTTTCGATCGGCATACATGCATTATCCAGCACACCGCCTTCAATGATGGCACATGTAAACCCTGAATTGCCATCAACCTTGTACAATTTGTCGTTGTTGCTGATACCGACTTTTTTAACTAGCTATTACCTGCTGCGGACAAAACGCTATTTCCGCTGGTATTTTCCGATGATGCTGATCGGTTATTTGATCGTTCTTATTAATTTGGCTTGTGTTGTTTTCATGCGGACACCGATCCCTGCTGTATTAAATCTTGCGGTAGGGTTCCATGTCTTCAACACACTTTACACAGCCTTGATCTCCTTATTAGAGGCGTCAGATGAGAATCACTTTTTTATCATTTGTTCGCCAGGAATTATTACTGCAGCGATTATTCATTGCTTTTTCTACATTCAATTGTTTATTGGTGCTGCCAACTTGACCATCGATTGGCCAATGATTGTTTTTACTTGTCTGGCAATCGTATTATTCAGCTACCATTATTGGGAAGATTGCACGTATATTCGCACACATAAACGATTAATAGAAATAAAAAAAGAACCGGAAGCCATTGCTGCTGGCTATCAGGAACTACTGGATAATCGTAACTATTCTGTTTCAGAAATACTGGAAGAATTACACCACGATTATCAAAAGAAATTTGAAGCATTGACCGTCCCATTCACCTATCAGCTGCAATTGGAAGAATCTTCCAAGGCGCTCGAAGAAGAACAGCTGCTGCTGTTGGTTCACCTGCTTGAAAAGCTATGGCAGCTCAGCAAGCAGATGCCATTCCCTGTTCATGTGGTAATCAGGCAAAGAAACGGGGAGTGGACCATCGAAAGTCATTCGGCTCATTACGAAAAAGACCTGCTGGATCATCCAGTTGAGTCCGATGTTCGTCTGTACTTCCATCACCTCACCACTCTGATCCAAAAGAGGTGCGGTCACTATGAACAGCTGGAAGACTGTTTGATTATTCGAATCTAAAAAAATAGATGACGGGAAAATTCCCATCATCTATTTTTTATAGTTGTTTTAGATTGCTTCTTCTCTGATGTTGCGGTATTTAATAACAGCTGCTGCCATCAATGCAATACCTACAACTAGGAAGGCAATGATACCCATTCCACCAGTTGATGGTAGGAATCCGCCTGAAGAAACGTTTGGTACTTTAGACAACGCAGAAGTTTCTGTATAAGAACCTTCAGTAACTGTAAATTCAAAATCATCGTCTAATAACAAGAATCCGTTTGGAGCTTTTGTTTCACGCAAGTAGTAAGTGCCTTTAGCCAAGCCAGTTACTTCAAATGCGCCATCATTTGCAGAAGTTAATACGTCCGCATCTGCTTTATTGGCTACCCAAGTTGGGTTTCCAGCTGCATCTTTTTTCAAGAATGTTTCTGATGCGCCCTCTTTTTTAACAACGACAAATTCTGCTCCGCCTAAACCTTGTGCTTCATTGCCAGACTCGTGTTTTTTGAACTTACGTCCACCAGTTCTTACTCCTGGAGGAGGGTTTGGTGTTGTTCTGTTGTCTTCTTGGTCACCGTCATGTGTCATTTCGATTCCCAAGTTATTTTTCACTTCTGTGTCTACTTCTGTGTAGTCAGTTAATGAAATTGCATAAGTGATTTCGATCTTTTGTCCTGCAAATTGCTTCAAGTAATCTGCAGTTGCTTTTGATGTAGTGAAATCAGTTGAAGGTGTATCAGTGCTTTTACCAGCGTTTAAGTTCGCTGCCAAAGTAAATCCAGCTGCGTCACTGTAAGGAGCTGTCACACCATACTGAGTCAATGTTGTATGGTTGTTAAACTCAGCCAATGCAGCACCAGTTAATTCAGTTCCGTTAATCGTAATTTTCTTAATGCCCTCAAATTTCACACCTGTTTTTGATACTCTATCGACAAATGCAAATTTGTTGTAACGAGTCATTTGTTCACCCGTCGCTCCGTCAGTTAAGATATCACCGATTTGGCTTGGGAAGTTGAATGATGCTTTGTAGTTGATTACTTTACCAACTTCAAATACATAGTTGTTTTCGCCTGTTGGTAGAGTTGGTAATGGATTCCCATTTTCATCAACCAATTCCTTTTCTGGTCCAGGTTTGTCAGTCGATCTATTTTTCGGATACAAATGGATATCCACGATTTCATTAGAACCGTCCATTACTGGCAATACTAAGATTGTTGGAAATCTGTCGCCTTCATAACCATTTGGAATAGCTTCTTCAAAGTAATAAACTTTGTATGTTCCATCAGCAGCACGCTTTTCCAATCCGCTAAATGTTACATTTCCATTAGCATCCGTCTTAGCAGTTGGTGCAGCTTGAGTAGCATTAGCTTTATTAAGCTTATATGTTTTCATCAAAGCTTCAGTTTTTGCCTTAGCTTGATCATTTGTTTCGTTTCCTGTCAAAGCTAATTCATCATAAAAATCTTCTGTAACATCCCAAGGCGTGAATTCTACATCAGGTAGTCCCTGATATTGATCAAAGGCACTTGAAACCTTACCCGTGTTCTTGATTGATTCAGATGGAAGTTGATCCATTTTCTTTTTGTGTAGTGTTACATTCACTTCTTCTGCTGCTGAAGCGGTGCTACCCAATCCAAACAGCCCTGTTGCTAACGGCACAATACATGCTGCTGCCGCTAACATTGTCATTAATTTGCGTTTCATTATTCGTTCCCCCTGATTTTTTTAGTATTGTTCCTGAGCCCTAAGATCCCAAGGATTAAAAGCAAACCGCCGATTGCGAGGTAGTTTGTTACCACGTCATTGGTTTGAGGCAAAGTTTTTCGAGTCGTTGTTCCTTCAGTAACCCCTTGTGTCCGCGGCAAACTTGTACGCGGCTCTTCTTCCGATGATGGTGTCGGCTCTGATGGTGCTGGTTCTTCGATCTCTAGGTACTTGCCGTAGACCATTAGCTGCTCACTGCTGTCAACCATTGTATCCATGGTGTGAAGCTGTGCTGGAAACAGTACCACTGGTAAAAAGCGGTAGTTGCCTGTTTCGCCGCTTGCTAAGATCAAATACGCCGCTTCTTGATCGTTTTGATAGCGATCAACAGTTGTTTTCGCTACCCCTTGTGCATCTACACCGATTGGTGTTTCATTCAACGCCTCAAGGTCTTCCGATTCAAGAAATTCCTGCATTTCCCCTGTCTTCGAAAACTTATCTAGTAAGAATTCTTTGGCAGCTTTTTCGGAAAAGTTATTCGCTTTGCACCATGACGTGATGTCATAGAGCATAAACGTAATGTCTTCCGTTCCTTGTACTTTTTCTCCTCCTTCTATTTTTGTGTGTATCAGAACCTCCACCGTAGTATCCTCAATTGCTTGAGCGGGTGAAGCTGTAATACCTGCAATTAGAAAGGTTAGAAGGACCGCAAGGAAAAGTTTGATCTTTTTCATCGTGAGCCCCTCCTTTTGTTTAAGAATAAGTACCCTGCTCCCAAGCTGCCTCCGACAGCTAGACAAGATAATGAAATAAGCATTAGTTTCTGAACGCCCGAACCACCAGTGCTCGGAAGAACTTTACCCATCGCATTCTTTACTTTTAAATCAATTTTATTGCCCGCACTGGTTGCTCCGCCAGAACCTGTCACAAGCGGATTTGATTCAATCGTGACTGTTCCGTCTTCCGCAATCGTGATTGCAATTTTCTTGTCCAGACCGACAAACCCAGTTGGTGTCACTGTTTCTTCCAGTTGATACACTCCTGGTTTCAGTCCGGTAAAAGTAAAGGTTGAACCTGACGTTTTGGTTTGATCGTAGCCATTTGGTCCGGTTAATCGGAAAGAGGCTCCGTTCAGTGCTTTGCCACGTTCATCGATTTTGTCCACCTTCAGTTCAAAGTCGGCGATCCTATTAATGACTTCATGCGACCCAGACTGACCTTGTACAGATGCCTCGACAGCTGTACCACCTGAATTTTCTTTGACCTCAATGTTGAAATTGGTCATTTTTGCGTATCCAGATGGAACGTGCGTCTCTTCGACTTTGTACGTGCCTACTGGTAAGCCAGTCACAGTGACAGTGCCGTCCGCTTCTGGTTCGATACCTGTCTCAACAACTACATCTTGTGTCCCAGAAGTTCGTGTAATCGTAAATTTAGGCTTATCTGTTCCAGTAAACGGTGTTCCGTCATGTTTGAATTTCTTGAACGAATAGTTTGTCGTCATCAACGTATTCGTAATAACGATCGGTGTATTCGATACAAGGCTGTCAGGTTTGAAGGAATTGTTCGTGTTGTTCGAATATGTCGGTTTCGCATACCCTAACACTCTTTCCTCACTGCCTACTTGCTGCACAATCCGATAGGTGTAATTTGGTCCACTCATCACAGGAGGGAAACTTCCACTCCAATTGCCATTTTCTGTTAGCTCAATTTCCTCGATCGTACTCCATGTCGTCCCGTTGTCATCTTGCTCCTGCAAGATGATCTTGGCACTTGATGGTCGCAGTTTCCAGAAATCTTCAGCAGCGTTTCGCGAATCATCCCAATCGATTCGAACAGGAATCACAAAGTCTTTGATTGATGCCCGAGCCGAAGGAATACCAAACGGCAATATATCTTGTGTTCGCTGAGGAATTGGCGCCAAAGTCGATGATTTATGAATCGGATACCAATGTTCAGACTTGAAGCCTAATTGGGTCGTCTTCAAACGGACTTTATAGTTCACCTGAATCTCTTGCCCAGCCGAAAGATTGATATCTTTGACTTCGATGGTACGATCGTTATTGGTTTTACTTGCTTTTGGAAGGTCTCCGTTTGGAATCGTATTTCCCCAACCAGCTTCTCCAGCTTTTACCTGTTGAACAGTTGGGTTGCCAACCACTTCGTACATGTCACCTAGTTGGTTGATGATTTCTCCTTGGTCAACGGTCCGGCTGATAATGTCATACCAGTTTGTGATGTAGTCACCTAGTTCGGTACTATCACCCGCGTTATAGAAGAAATAATCATCCTCAGTATCACCTGTCGCATTTGCTTTTTTAGAAGACATCTTGTATAGTCCCCGAAGCAAATCAGGAATCGAGTGTTCTATCGGCTCATAACTCGGCAGAGGTGCAATGTTGAACGCAAGTGAATGAATTTCTACTCCTTCAGCTTTAATACGCTTTGCACGTGAATTCGTAGTAGTAATATGACTCGTTAACGGATGTCCATCAACTGATCTCGGTTGAGAGGCAGCAAATTGGGTTGTCGAACCAGGGCCTGCTCCAGAAATGTAACCTGAATGGTAGCCTAGATAATTGCCTGAGCCATCTTTATCTCTTGAATCAGTGATATAGGTTTGGTCATAATACATGTCGGAATCCTGTACGGCAGACAATCCTTCCCAACTATACGTCGGAACTCCATCGGTTAAGACAAATAATAGTTTCTTTCTATTACCTGCACTTTCGAAAAGATCGTTTGCTTCAGCCAGTCCACGTTCGGTAAAGGTACCACCTTCTGGTGCTGTAGAACCGTATTGGGCAACCATATCTTTCCAGTCATCCGGATTTCCCGAAACAGCAAAGTTTTTATTGTCGCTGCTTGGCATGAAGTCTGAGAAAATTGTTGCTCCTACTCGAATATTATTCGTGCTTGGAACGTGAAGCTTCGAGATTTGTTCAACTAAGTCCCCCATCGCCTTCACAGCATTCGCTTTTCTATTACCGCCTGTTCCACTCGCACTATCCATTGACTTTGAATTATCCAATAGAAAGACAATATCAACACCGGGCTCGTAATTCAGATGTCCGCGAACATTCATTTGAACATCAAATTCGTTTTTCACATCTGTTTGTTTAGCCAGTGCCCGCATAGACAAGTTGGGATTTTGCTTATTTCCGTAATGGATGTATGATTTAGTGTTATCATCATTAGCCACATCCCATTGTGTTACACCATCCCAGTTCGTTTCTGTGCTTTGTCCACCTTGGTGATTGATCACATTGGTTTGATTTTCCGGAACCCAAGGATGTTTGGGATATTTCCCTGTAGTATCCTCAGTGTATTCCGGGATCTTCGCAGTGTAGATCGTACTTAATGTTGAAGCGTCTCTTGAGCTGGCTGCCTTTGAGGCTTTCGTACTTTTTGCCGAAGAGCTTTTTTTTGCGGGTTCTTCGGAACTCTTTGTTAAATCAGTTGGAACTTCCAGCCAAAATGATTCTCCCAGTCCTAAGATATTTTGATTTGTTGTCTTTTTACTGGATTTTTGGCCGTTAGATACTTGTTCGTCCATTTCGACAAACAGTTGAAGCCTTTTTTGCGATTTCGGAATGGTGATTGAAAATTCTTTTTTTGCTGAGGGTGTAAAAGATTTTTCAATGAACCAACCATCTTCCACCTCCATTCCACTAGTGGTCGGATAATCAATGACGTTCCCATCTTCGTCTAAAATTTGGAGTTTCAGACGTTGCTGATGATTTTCTTCTTGTGCATCATGCTGGTACTTTATTCGAAAGACATTTTCTTTTCCCGTTGCTTCCATCTCATATGAGACGGACAAGAAATCTTCATCAATCAAAACTGTTTTTGTTGTTTCAGCAATAGCTTGCATTCCAAGAGGCAATACCTCCAAAATTAATGAAAGCAGCATCGTAAGAACCATCAACAATCTCAGTTTCTTTCATTTCATAACTCCTACCTCACTTCCTATCTAAATTCCCCCTAGCGATATCAGTTTAAATAATTTTAGTTTTTTAATCCATTTGGCATCATTTTTTAAATTAGTTATTTTAATTTTTTATTAATAAAAAAAATGCTTTTAAACATCGCTTTCCACTTTTTACAAATGTTATTTTACAAAAAAATTTAAATTATATAAACAAAACGAATTCCCTATATCTTTATAACTAAGTAAAATTATTGAATTATTTTCAAATAAAATAAATTATTCCTCGTTTTATAAAAAAGCTTATAAATCAACGGTTGAAAGGGCAAAAAGATGATATGGGTGCCCGTGGCAAAGCATTATTTCATTGAAAACTCATTTTTCATGAATCAAAAACAATTTTTTTCTTTTTGAATTTGACATTTTCCAGTAAAAAAAAATGCTGAAAACTTTTCGATATGTGTTTTTTTATATAATCTACCTATATATTAATTTAGATTTGCTAAGTTATTTAAAATGAGGTTTATATGAATAGAAATCGTTAATATTAGTTATGGTTAGGGGAGTAAATATTTTTTTTGACCTCCAAAAAGAACATCACTATTATAAAGCGAAAAGGCTCTCACCTATTCTATTTAAAAATCAAAGCCTAAATGAAGAATGTCAACTATACTTTTTTTCAAATTCTGCAAAAAAAAATAGCCTCCGTGATTCTTTTTACACGAAAAAACATTGCAATAGAAGGAACTCTCTCTTTGCAATGCTCTTATCTTTAAAACTTTGTTCTCTTCCTTCTATCTTGAAATGCAATACAGTCCTCCTGCAGCAATTCCTAATATCAAAATCAGTCTTCCTGTGAAGAGTAAAGGCTCAGCAGTCAATTGATTGTTGATTGTCTCTTGGAACAATTCCTCAGCCAGCACCATCTCTCCATCCGCTTAACAAGTGACTTTGAATTTCGGATTATCTGCTGTAAAAACTCTATTCCAGTATTCATTTCGTCTAGTGAACGCATAAGTCTGTACTCACCAGCGCCTTTGTAATGATGATGCCTTTACCCGAAAGATTTTCTGAGCTAAATGTATTTTGATTATGTGTAGGTTGACTGTGAGCAATTACTTGATAGGGATTGTTCTTCACTTCTTCATTTTTCATCTTCTAATCGGATCGTTCGTTTGACATTGGTGGTGAAGAGCGTGTATGTCCCTTGGAGCATATCATGCTAGTGATGGTATTGAACCAGCTTACATCCTATTCACGTGGGCGATTGAAAGTAATCGGATTCAATTTTGAGAAAAGCAGTCTCTCTTTTTCAGCTGTCAGTTTCAGATTTTTTCTGTATAAGTCCTTATCACCAATGACGTCTTCCACTGGTCCCGTCAGCGTCGCTGCGTTTAATCAACTGACGAGCATAGTCATTTTGTTGGTTTTTAGCAGGCAGAGATTGCATGCCCTTTGAATAGAATCTGTAGCGATTTTTCGCTAGGAAACAGAAAATCCGCCGTGGATAGGATTGGCAACAATCATTACCCGCAACGGATTTTCTTATTATTAACCTTTTTCGATGGCTCTGCAACATGCACGAGAGTTTTATTATCTGTTGTTTATATTCGTTTTTAAAAAAAAGAATTTTAGTAAACCAGTGATAATAAATCATCTTTTGTTATATTTCCAAAATAGTGGCTGATGTCGATGGTGTCGATGACCTTAGCTAATTCTTCTTTGCTGTATTGCGTGCCAGTCAGCGCTTTTTCAACATCCTCAATCTCCCCTAACCCAAAGAAGTCCCCAAAGATCTTCACTTCTTTGATTATTCCTTCAGCAACATTCAAGCGAATCTCGATCGATCCGATTGGGAAACGTTGCTGACGTTCTAAATCAAATGCTGGAGAATGACCAAAATTCCAATCCCAATTGCGGTAGTATTCGTCAGAAATGGCATTGATAGCCTGCCAGTCTTCCTCATTGAGCTCATGGGTTTTGACCTCCTCAACACTGTCCACACCAAAAATCTGCAGCAGGATCGCCTCGCGGAATTCTTCTGTGGTCATGGCTTGTTTCTGTTCGGAGAGGTAAGGTTTGATATTCGTTACCCGGGAACGAATCGATTTAATGCCTTTGGATTCGATTTTGTCCTTCTTCACCTTCAGTGCGTTTACGACCTCATCAATGTCGCTGTCAAACATCAGCGTCCCATGAGCAAACATCCGCCCATTGGTCGAATACATGGCATTCCCAGAAAACTTCTTGTCCTCGATAACCAGGTCATTACGACCCTTTAGCTCCGCATCGGCAACACCCAGCTTTTGCAGCGCTTCGACGATCGGCTCCGTCACTTTTTTGAAATCGCGGAAGGAATTGCCATCATCAGGCATAATAAAGCTAAAATTTAAATTGCCTTCATCGTGGTAGACAGCCCCGCCACCGCTCAATCGGCGAACGACCTTGATGCCATGTGCATCGACATATTCTTTATTGATTTCTTCGATCGTATTTTGATTTCGACCAATAATAATCGACGGCTCATTAATATAAAACAATAGAATCGGTTCATCTAACGGCATTTCTCTTAATAAATAGGTTTCGATGGCTAAGTTGATCCGTGGATCACGTTGGTTGTCATTTGGTACGTAAAGCATCTAATCAGCTCCTATAGGACAAATTTTTTATGCGGTTCGGCCAATTCCACTGGTATCTTACCACTAACGGCTTGGGCCTGTTGACGCAATAGCTCTAGATCCCCCTGCTGCGGAAGATGTGTTAGAACTAACTTCTTCACACCCGCCTCTTTAGCCAACGTCCCAGCTTCTTGTGCTGTGAAATGCGCTTTGTGTCGTTCATTGCCGTTGAATAGATAAGTGTCGGCTAAGAAAAGATCCGCTCCTTTGGCAAACTCGGTGAAGTCTTCCAAGTATCCTGAATCTCCGGTAAACACAAAGACTGATCCAGTCGCTTCCTCAACAAAACGCATCGCAAAACATGGGACCGGGTGGATCGTTTTCATAAAGGTAACAAGAAACGGTCCCAGCTTCAACTCTTCTGCCTCAAAATACGCATGCCCTTCGGTAACCCCCTCCATCGTCAGGTCACTGAAATGAAATGCGTCTTCGGTATGACCATAGATCGGCAGCACTGGCTTCGGTGTTTTGGTCGGATATAATTGCCAATAGTATTGCAGCACCCCTAAATCTGCGATATGGTCGTGGTGATAATGTGTCAAGATGACTGCGTCCAGCTCCAACGGGTCCAGTTCTTTTTCCAATTCTACCAATGTTGCACTGCCAGCATCCAGCAGCAGATTAAAGCCGTTGCTTTGCAGCAAATAGCTCGTCGTCCCTTGTCCATCGTAAGGGTACGCACCCAGACAACCTAAAACTGTTAAGTTCAAAAAAGTCAGTCCCTTCTTAAATAAGCTCTGCTTTTTCCTTCAATGCTTCATCATAAAAAGCGGCATTCGCCGTATTTGCATAGGCAACCGCCCAGAGAAGTCCGACTACTAACAATAACGCTCCCACGATATACCAGCCGATGAAAGAAAGCTGAAGCAAAATGAATTGTCCCCAACGATCCTTGATCATATCCCAAGCTTTTTTGATACATTCCATTGGTGCCAGTTCCGGGTAGTCAAATTTCAGATACACGGCAAAACGAAAGAGTCCGCTAATAATCGAGGTTACCAGCAAGAAGATCGCAAACGTCGCTAAGAACAGCAAAGCAAAACCAGCAGTTCCCAACAAAGGCAGCAGTTGAGCACTATTGGCCCCACTGCCAATCACAAATGCAAAGTAAACTGCCAGCCCTCCTTGTAAAATCACCGGGATAAAGATCACCAGACCAACCAGATATTGAACGATCGTAGACACGATATTGATCACCAACATCGGCACATAATACTTTTGTTGAAAGACGACAAAGAGTTGTCCAATATCTGCCCGTCCGCCACGAACGACAAACAAAGCCACATAATACATCGCGAATCCGAAAGCAAAGATAATAAATACATTCAATAATAAAGCAATAACTCCTTGAACAAATCCTTGGTTCAACATTTCACTGACGCGGCCAATAGCCATTACCAGCAGAGAATTTAAGAAGATCATTCCAACGTTGATTCCCCATTGTCCCCTTAGACGTTCCTTTGCAATTTCTTTGTACTCACCAATTCTCATTTTTTTCACTCCTATTTACATACTCGTTTTAAACGGTCTGCCCTTCCTCTTACTTTCTAGAAGCACTGGCCAAACAGCCGAGCAAAGAGGAAGGCGTGTTCTATTAATAATTTTTGATTTCTGCTAAAGCTTCATTATCCAATCGAGCCACTACTTCGGTAACCAAACGGACGGTGTTCAAGTAGTCCTCCTCATGAATGATCGTGCTGTGGGAATGCAGATAACGTACAGGCACGGTGATGGCCAGTGAAGGAACGCCATCTCGGGTCAAGTGCATTTGTCCAGCATCGGTGCCGCCCCCAGCAATCACGGTGTATTGGAAAGGAATCTCCAATTCTTCAGCGATTTTAATGACAAAATTCAACAGTCGTTTGTGAGGAATCATCGAAGCATCAAAAATTAGGATCTGTGGTCCCTTTCCCAGCACGGAATCAGCTTCTTTAGGTGTCATTCCCGGGGTATCACCAGCAGTTCCTGTATCCAGTGCAAAGGCAACATCGGGATTGACCATGTGCGCACTGGTTCGCGCGCCTCTCAAGCCTACTTCTTCTTGCACGTCGCTTCCTGCAAACAATACGTTATGATGCTCCCGTTTTGACAGATTTTCCAGCACGCGCAACGAAACGGCGGTCCCGATTCGATTGTCCCAAGCTTTTGCTAACAAGAATTTACTGCCGTTCATTCGCCGATACTCTGAATAAGGCGTGACCATATCACCCGGGCGGATACCCCACTCTTTGACTTCTTCTTGACTGGATGCCCCAATATCGATAAACATGTCCTTGATCTCAAAAGGCTTTTTGCGTGCCTCAGGAGTTAATACGTGCGGCGGCTTAGAACCAATCACACCATGGATAATGTTTCCATCCATCGTTTTGATCTCGACCTGCTGAGCCAGCATGACCTGATTCCACCAGCCGCCGATCGTCTGAAATTCTATAAAGCCTTTTTCGGTGATCTTAGTAACCATGAAGCCCACTTCATCTAGGTGACCTGAGATGTAAACTTTTGGTCCGCCTCCGGCCCCTTGCTTTGCAATCACACTGCCTAAGCCGTCAAAAAAGATATCATCGGCAAAGCCACTGGCATAGGACTTAAAAACCTCCCGAACTTCCTCTTCATTTCCAGCGATTCCGCGTGCAGAAGTCAGATCAATCAAAAGCTGTTCTTCTTTTTTCTCCAAAAATACCCCTCCTTTATTCCAATTTCTAGTATACCATTATCGAAAAAAATGTGCGTACTATTCCCGCTTATTCCTGTTATAATCAAAGGGAGGTGAGGAAGTTGGCGCGCGAATTAGCAATCGAGTTAACCATGATGGTGATGATTGAAAACACCAAAGGAAACATCCTTGTACAGGATCGACAAAAGCAGGATTGGCCGGGCTGGACGTTTCCAGGCGGGCATGTGGAACCCAACGAGGGACTTGAGGCCGCTGCGATTCGAGAAATCGAAGAAGAAACAGGTCTGACGATTACCCCACAGCTGATGGGAACAGCCGAATGGAACCACTTAGAAAGGGACACTCGTGAACTGGCTTTGCTCTTTCGGGCTGTCACGCCTTCAACAGAGGTCTCTGATCCGAACCTGTTTTGGGTTTCTAAGGAAGCATTGAAGGGGCAAGCGCTTGCCGGCACACTCAGCGAACTGCTGCCGATTTTTTTTGGTGAGAAGCAAACTATTTATTTCGAAGATTAAGTTGAATTTTTCAAGGAGGTCATTAGATGCGCGGTACCGTTTCTGAAAATCAAAGACACTACTTTTACGAATCTCCCTTTTTGATGCAAGGAGAAAATCAGTTATCATTGAGTGAGCTGCGGACGATATTTATTCGAACACTGGCAAATAATCCTCATGCTAACTACGTCTCCGGTGATTATTTTCTTGAAAAAAAACAAAGACGAGTCACTATTTGGCGCAAGGACGGCAAAAGCTTGTCCCGAGAGGAGCTTTTTGCTATTGATGAAGTTTTGCCCAAAATATTTGAGACTTACTAAAAAGAGCCGAAGCCTCCGCTTCGGCTCTTTTCTTATTTCTCTAGAACCACAGTCTCTTTTTTCGAAAAGGTTTTCAGTCCGCCTTTTTCTTTCATGGTAATCAAATGAAGGACGATAAAGACAGCTGCAAAAGACAGCAGGATCAGGGTTTGCTGAAGGAATTGATCTTTGAAAGACTGATTGAATTCCACTGTTTTCCCAATCAGAGCGTTGTTTTGGGCAAACCAGTAGGTTGGTGTGAAGGAGGCAATCTTATTAACGATATCCGGCATCAGCTCTGCTGGAACGAAGATCCCCCCAACAAAGCAGCTGCCCATGATAAAGACGTTGTTGATCCCGCTGATCGCTTCCTCTGATTTTACTAAGCTGGTGGCAGCAATGGAGAAGGCCACCATGACGCAAAAGAAGGCCAAAATATTAAGCAAAAAGTAGCCGGTAAGCTGATCAAAGCCGCTCTTTGTGATCACCAGCAAAAAGACAGTGAATATAATTAAGCAAAAGAAAGAGTACACCAAACTGCCAATTGACAAATAGCGGGACAATTTTCGACGAGAAACCGGTGCACAGCTGTTTCGTTTACGAATGTGCTCGCGATTAAAGGCCAAGTTAATGACAGCATATCCGCTGAAAACAGTCATAAACAACCCATAAGCCAAGAGATCAAAAATCCGTCCTTTGGCAATCTGTTTTCTCTTTTGATGATAGGTTTGATCAAAATGGACAGTGCCTTTTTCTTCGACAGTCTCTGCCGTTTGATTCAGCAATTCTGCAGATGACAAGTGCGGCATTTCTTTCTGATAGGTCAAATACGTATTCAAGTAATGGTTAATGGTCGTGTTGACCAGCATCTTAGTAAAAGTTCCTGGTTTGGTCTGGGTTTCAACCTTTGCCAGCTCGCCTTGTTCCAGTGTTTTCGCAAAGTCCTTAGGAATTGTCAGAATATAATCGACCTGGTTAAAATACAAGGCATCGTCCAAGCCTTTTTGTGAAGAATCCTCTAAGTTGACCAGCTCATGCTGACCTTTTAATTGCTTGATCAGTCCTTGGCTGATGGCAGTGTCATCTTGATCAAAGACCGCAACCTTTGCTCCTTCAAGTTCATTCGTTGAATCTTTTAAAGCACCTGAATAAAAGAAAGTAATAATGGTCATGATGATCAAACCCAGCAGCAGAGTTCCTTTGTTGCGCTTTAAAATTTGCAAAATGGCATTATAGACTGTCATACTGAACCTTCCTTTCAAAAAAGACATTTACAAGAATAAAAACGATCGCAAATCCAGAAAGCCAGATCAGATTTTGGTAAAAGGGCTTTAAGGATTCATAATAGAACAGCTGATACATACTGTCGCTGATCACATTAACAATATTGACCCTACCGAGAAGCGGTAAATGTTGATCGATCCAGTATTTGACCGTTTGCGAGCCCATCATCCCCGCAAAGAAGCTCATCGCCATGGAAACAGAAAGGCCAATGGATAATTTTTGCTGATAGGTCAGTTTGGAAAAAGCATTTCCGATCAGTGTACCTAGTGAGATAGTGGCCAAGCAGCCCAAGAAATAGACTAAACAGATATAGCTCCAGCGATCCCCAAAATCCACTTGATAAACAAAACGATAGACCGCCAAAATTATCATGTTCAGCACATAGAAGACCAGCAAGGTAGCTAACATGTTTGCGCTCGAGACTGTCAGCTTGCTCTTGGGAATCAGGGATAAACGAATGCCGTTTGACGACTGATTGGCCTGCTGGTCATTGGCATTTTTCAAGCCCCACATGAAGCCGTACATAATACTCATGCCGACAAGTGTAAAGAAGTAAAAGGATTTGATACTGTAATTTTCACTGACATGGACCTCTTCCACAAAATCTTCTTCCACAAACATATCCGCCGAAAGATCCTGCGGCTGAATGGCACCAGAGGTCAGCAGGGTTTCCACTTCCGCCGTTCGTTGCACATATTGGTTCAAAAATTCTTTCATGATCGTCTGAGGAACACCACTTTGGCTGACCGACATAGAGACATCCTCGTCGTCGATTTGATAATAGCCGGCGATTTTGTCCTCCGCCAATTGAGCAGCAGCCTGATTTTGATTCATCCGCTTGCTTTGATAAATTGATTTTCCATCTTTTTTAATGGAGTGAAGCACCTTTTCAAAGGCTTCAGTTTTTTCATTATTTTTAGAAATGATCCCAACAGAAGTGGTTTCTAACTGCCCCGCTTCATCCAAAGAACTGAAAGCCAAATTAAACAGCAGACCTAATACAATCGGAAAAGCAAAGGTCCAGAAGAGCGTCACACGATTTCTCAGCAGTACTTTGACTCGGTAAATAAATAAACGCCAAAACATGTTTCTTCCCCCTAATCTCTCAATTCTTTCCCAGTGATTTCCAAAAAGACGTCATTCAGCGTCGCTTCTTGCGTCTGCAGATCCGCGAAAGGAATCGACTTCATTTCAAAGTAAGTCAACAGCGGCAGCATCGATTGCCGCAGCTCTTGGGTATAAACCACCAAATGGATCTCATTGTAGTTGAGCTCCAAAATCCCCTCGATCTCACTGATCTCCTGCAAATGCTTTTGCGTTAAATTAGGTACTTCCATCACGATTTTTTCATTGGAACGGACCATGTTTTTCAGCTGCTCTTTGCTTCCTTCTGCGATTACCTGCCCTTGATCGATGATCACGATGTGGTTGCACAGCAGCTCAACTTCTTCCATGTAGTGTGTGGTATAAACAATCGTAGCGCCTCGCTGATTTAACTCCCTGATGCTTTCCAAGATCTTGTTGCGGCTTTGCGGATCGACCGCGACCGTCGGCTCATCAAGGAAAATCAGTTCAGGCTTGTGGACGATTCCGCAAGCAATATTCAAACGCCGTTTCAATCCACCGCTCAGCTGTTTTGGGTAGAACTTGCAAAATTCTTCCAAACCGACCATTTCGATTACTTCTTCGACATGGTCTCTTCGCTGACTTTTATCGCTGATGTATAAGCCGCAATAATAATCGATATTGTCTCTTACCGTCAGTTCTTCGAAAACGGCGATCTCTTGGGGCACGACACCGATTTTTTGTTTTAGATGGTATTTTTCCGGGGTCATCTCCTCCCCGAACAGCTTGATGCTTCCGCGATCATAGGCTAAAAGTGATAAGATACAGTTCATCGTCGTTGACTTACCGCTGCCGTTTGGTCCTAAAAGCCCTAAAACTTCCCCCTTCTTTACCTGTAGGTTCAAATGATTCAAGGCAATAAAATCACCGTAGCGTTTCACTAAGTTTTCAATTTCGATCATCATGGCAAAATCCTCTTTTCTTTTTCTTCTTACCATGACTATAATGGAAAAAGAAATGTCAAATAAGTGAGTTTTTACTAAAACGAACATGACAAATGTCACATATTTAGGAGTGTACCATGAAACATACTTCCTATTGGTTTGATTATGCCTTTTTATTGCTGTTAGGCGCCCTATTTTTATCGGAAAATAGCTTTGCTGCGCAGGATGTTTTTTATGTCTTGATGAGCTTGCTGTTTTTAGCCCCTATTTTGTTCCTGCCTGCTCAGATAGGCACTTGGACCAGCTTTTTGCTGCAATTTTTCTCAAGTATGATCTGGATGAAATTTTTCTTCTTTCTCCCTGCAATGCTGCGAATCTTTTATCGGGAGAAAAAGCCGTATGAACAGATCGTTTTTATTTTTTTACTGGCTTTTTTCTTTCAAGAGCTTTCTGTTTCTTTAAAAACAATCCTATTCAGCCTCTCCATCGCCGCCATCTACTTGTGTCTGAAGGATCGGTTGATGTTCCAGTTGAATAAAGATCTGTTGGATTTGAAGGACGACAGCTGGGAAAAGCAGGAACTGCTAAAGGAACAAAATGCGGAGCTGGTACGAACACGGGAAAACTTTTTGGATTTGCAGGTTGCGGAGGAGCGCAACCGAATCGCCAGAGACATTCACGACAATGTTGGTCATCTGCTCTCCAGTGCGTTAATCCAATTAGGTGCCATTGAAGCGGTCAATCAGGATATGACTGTACAAAAATTATTGGAGCAGTTAAAGGTCACGGTCCACGCCGGAATGGACAACATTCGCAAGAGTGTTCATGGTCTGCACAGTGATTCTCTAAAACTCGAAAAAGCCGTCCAGCTAATGATCGAAGAGTTTCAATTTTGCCCGATCCTTGTCGAAGGACAGATCCCACAGCAGCTGACGAGTGAACAGGAAACCATGATCGCCGCCATTATCAAAGAGGCGCTCTCAAATGTGATGAAGCACAGCCAAGCCACACAGGTACGACTGATTTTTGATGAACTGCCTGCTTTTTACCGGCTGAAAATCATCGATAACGGAAAAACAACCACACAATCAAAAGGCTTTTCCAACGGGATCGGTTTGGCCAGCATGCGGCAACGCTCTCAAAAAATCAATGGCCAACTGCACATTTCCCACAGCGCGAAAGGCTTTCAAATCAATCTAATTTTGCCAAAGGAGGAGTCACATGATACGTGTCGTGATCGTCGATGATGATCGACTAGTGACCGAATCGTTAAAAACGATCTTAGAAGCCAGTGAGGAGATCACGGTCACCGGAACCGGACACTCAGCTTCCGAAGCAGTTTCGCTTTTTTTGCAGGAACGGCCAGATGTGCTATTGTCCGATATTCGTATGGGAGAAAGTACTGGAATTCAAGCTGCCAAAGAGATACTTCGGCAGGTACCGGATGCGGTGATTCTTCTGCTGACAACCTTTTCTGACGATGATTACATTCGTGAGGCACTGGAATTAGGCGTCAAGGGCTATTTGATCAAGCAAAATCTTTCCGCGATCGTGCCAGCGATTCGTGCCGTCAGTAATGGACAGTCTGTCTTTGGGACCGAGATCGTCGGCAAGCTGAACGAATTCATCCACCAGCCGTCAAGCAGCTCAGAAAAGCCCAAGTGCATCGAGCTTTCCGAACGAGAAGAGGCGATCCTTCTGGCTGTTGCTAATGGAAAAAACAATAAAGAGATTGCTCAAAGCCTGTTTTTAAGCGAAGGAACAGTTCGCAATTACATTAGCCAATTGCTGGATAAGTGTCAGGTACGGGATCGAACACAGCTGGCAATCTTTTATTATCAGGAATATCAATAATCACAAATGCAGCAGACGGCTTTCACAAAAGAGGCCGTTTTTTTGAACTCTTTTCTCAAGTTAAGACTTTCCTTGAACTTTCGTTTTTGTCGATGTCTGTATCTTCTGAATTCAGAAGCCTGTTTATCAGCCTTTTGGTTTTCACTATTGCAAAGGAGCCGTCATTTTGACCAAACGGAGTACTTTAACTTTTTCCAAAAGGCTTTACCTTATAGACATCGGCCGATATCGAATGCTGTTTGACAATCAAACTAGCAAAAAAAGAGAAACATCCCTCTCGCCAATTGTTCAACTCGAAAACTGAAACCTTCAGAACCACCAACCGCTTTGCACTGGACTTGGAAGCCGTCCCATAAAAGATGCCCATGATAGAGCAAAGAGCTATTTCTGCAAAAACAGCGGCCAAGGTGCTCGTCAAAGAATCTCCGAGCAAGAGCAGTTTTTCACCAAAAATTTTTCTCAGCAGACTGCGAAAAAGAATCCTGGAAAAACATAAACCATAAAAAAATCCGCCAGATCCCCGCTAGAGGGAATAGGGATACGTCCTTTGAAAACCAAGATTGAATCTGAAGAATAGCACAAAATAAAAAAGCAATTTCTCCATCTTATCAGATAGAAAATTGCTTCCTAACTACAAATTTGGACTTATTTCAACAGTTTCCGCTGGTAACGATAAGTAATATAGAAGAAACTGGTATAAACAGCCAACAGAATACCGCAAAACAGGTAAACGAACCAATAATCAGCATTTTCGACCAATCGTGCAAGAACATAGATCGCAAAAAAGCTGTGACCGACACCCAAGATCGCAGATGGGAAAAACATCCATTGATTTTCCCGGAAAATCAGCCAATTGCGCTGCTTTCTGGAAATCCCAAGATTTTTTAACAGCTGATAGTGCCTTTGACGACCCTTCATGTCTGATAATTGCCGCAAACTGATCGTACTGGCGGTAATAATGATGAAGGTCATCGTGACAAAGGTGGTTACAAACAGCAGCAGTCCAGTTCGATTTCTGGTGGTTTGATAGGTCTCTGGATAAGAAACATAATTGACTCGATAAACGGCGTTGTCTCCTTCGCCTTCAGTGATCGTTCCAATAATTGTTCCTTGTTGGAACTGCAGATCGTTTTGAATCGGCGCGATCCAATCCATTGACAGTGTGTGTTTAAGCTGATTTTCAAGCTGAGACTGGTCCGCTTCTGCTACTTGAACAGCGGTTACCGTATAGCTGATCCCTTCCGTTTGCCGAAACAGCTCGTCAGAAACAACAAAGAGGTTACGGCTATACCGCAGGTTCCAATCCCCTAAGTTATTATTTTTGATACCTTGAACACGCAACGAGTGCTGACTCAGCTCCAGCTCAGGGCTGTACCGCAGATAATCATTGAACACGGTTTGCGAAGAAATCAACAAAACCGTATCCAATTCATTTGAAAGTTTGACCGCAGGGACTCGCGGGTTCATTCTTCGAAAAGCTTGGTATTCCGATAAAGCGATCAAATCGACGGTGGTCGGCGGCTCCTCTTGATCCAATTGACCTATAATCACCAAAGGTGTTTTAGCACCTGCTGCCTTAAAATGCAGATCCTGCTGCTGAGTGATCGGTATCCCAATGATCTCTGGCTGAATGTCCTGCCATGATCGCTGATCAATCATCAGTGAAACCGGTGCTGATTCAGTGATACCATTCATTTGAATCGAGACAAGCGCGGCGATTCCGCCCAGAAAAGTCAACGCCAAGCCTAGTAAAATCGTTACCGACGCTAGAAAAAAACGTTCGGTATATAGTTGCTTTTGCCCTTCACTTTTAGACAAGAACCGCAGCGTCTGATAGTCAGAATGCGTTCGTCTGGCCAGGAACCAGCGAATAGTAAAGCTGAAAAAAAGGTAGGTCCCTAACACGCAAACGAGGAAAATGCCAACCATTAAAAAGAGCGTTCCGGTAAATAAGTCGTGTCCCTGTGCCAAAATCTTTACTAAGAAAGGAAAATTCAAAGCAGCCCCCCAGCCGAAAAGGATTAGTGCACAGCCGATAACTCCGCCGAACTTTTGCAGCTTCGAGAGCCGCATCTGCCTGCGTGTATCCGCTCTTTTTCTTTTCATTGAAGACAAGCTGTGCTTCGAAATACGCCATAATACCTGAAGCGAGACCACGCTTAAAATAAAGAGCATGACCAAAGCCGTCGTCCAGACCCCTCTGATGGATAAGAAAAAATTGACATTGATCGCAAGACCCATTGCCTTTAATAAGATCATGCTAAACATCCGCGAAAGCAAGATCCCTAAAACAATACCGGCAATAAAAGACAGTCCGCCAATGAAAAATAATTCTAAAATGAACAATAAACAGATCTGATCATACTTCAGACCATATAAGTGAAAAATTGCGATATCCTTGCGGCGGCTTTCGATAAAGTAGTGACTGGTGCTCAACAGAAAAAACAGCAGCACCATCCCAATCATCACACTGCCAAAGGCCAAGAAATTCACGATATTCGTCGTGTTGCCCACTTGGCGGACCAGCGGCTGTTCATAGGTCATCGTCGTGAACGAATAGTAGACCATCACGGCAAAAGACATACTGAAGAAAAACAACAGGTAGCCTCGGGACTGCTTTTTAAAGCTTTGCCAGGCCAGTTTAATCAGCATTGGTCTTTCCTCCACCTCCGATGGTCGCCTGCATATCGATTACCTTTTCAAAAAAGACCTTGCGGGAAGAACGCCGCACGATTTCCGCGTAAAAGCGTCCGTCTTTGATAAACAACACCCGATTGCAATAGCTTGCCGTATATGGATCATGTGTCACCATCAAAATCGTCGTGTCCTCATGCAAATTGACTTCTGATAAATAATGCAGAAAATCTGCGGCTGACTTGGAGTCTAAAGCCCCTGTCGGTTCATCCGCGAACAAGAGCTTAGGTTTAGTGATCAGTGCCCTGGCTGCAGCAGTGCGCTGTCTCTGGCCGATTGAAATTTCTTCCGGGTACCGATCCAACAAGGATTCGATCGAAAGCAGCTTCGCCAAATGAGCTAACCGCTCCTGCATCTGTGAATTAGGCATTCGATCGACGGTCAGCGGCAGCAGGATATTGTCTGCGACAGTCAGACTATCGATCAAATTAAAATCTTGGAAGATGAACCCCAGATTTTCCCGACGAAAATCCGTCAAACGGTTCTCACGCATCTTGCTAATGTCTACTCCAGCGATTTTCACCTGTCCCATAGAAGGCAGCAGGACGGTAGACAAGATGCTCAGCAGTGTTGTTTTTCCAGCACCACTAGGTCCCATGATACCGACGAACTCACCAGACTCAATCGAAAAGCTTAGGTCATTTAGAACAGTGATTTTGTTGCTGCGTCCTCCATAATTCTTGGTCAAATGATTTACTTCAATTATTTTTTTCATGGTTCAAACGTGCTGAAGCTTGAGCTTAAGCCGTTCGTCTCACTTCCTTTGCGGTTTTAAAAAAATTCTGCTAAAAATCCCAGCGATTTTTTCTATTTTTATGGTATCATATCTAAGGTGAATGCAGGTGTCAGACACCTGCTAAATTTCTTACGTTTTTGTCACTTTTTCTTTTGTTATTTTACTTCAGAAAAAACGGCATGGTGGATTGCTTTCATTTTAATTTTCACAATCGGACACACTATATATAGTGTGTCCGATTGTTTTTTTCAAAAAATATATACTATATATCGTTGCAACCTTCCTCAAAATACTATATGATAATTAATGAACTTTAAGGAATGGAGCTGATAGAGATGATGGAAATCAAAACAAATGATACAGCCACTGATTTTCAACCGACGCTCAAAACGATGCGTGTAGTCAAACGAGACGGACGTCATACCTCATTTGATGATCAAAAAATTTATGACGCGTTGATCAAAGCGGAGACCAAGATCCATGGAACGATCGACCCATTGACGTATGAACGGATCCAGCGTATCGTGGAACGAGTCGATGCAGAAATCGCTCAACGTTTCACGGACAATGTGAAAATATATGAGATCCAAAACATCGTTGAACACACCTTGCTGGAAAACAATGAATACGAATTAGCAGAGGAATACATCAATTACCGGACTCGCCGCGACTTTGCCCGCAGCAAGGCAACCGATATCAACTTTACGATCAGCAAGTTGATCAACAAAGACCAATCTGTCGTCAACGAAAATGCCAACAAGGACAGCGATGTCTTCAATACCCAGCGCGACCTGACAGCCGGGATCGTTGGAAAATCAATCGGATTGAAAATGTTGCCGCCGCATGTGGCTAACGCCCATCAAAAAGGCGATATTCATTACCATGATTTGGACTATCATCCGTACACACCAATGACCAACTGCTGCCTGATCGACTTCAAAGGCATGCTGAACAACGGGTTTAAAATCGGGAATGCGGAAGTCGAAAGCCCTAAATCAATTCAAACAGCAACAGCACAAATTTCACAGATCATTGCCAATGTGGCTTCTAGTCAGTATGGCGGCTGTTCTGCCGATCGTGTCGATGAACTGTTAGCACCTTTTGCCCGTTTGAACTATGCTAAACATCTAAAAGATGCGGAAGAGTGGATTGACAACGCAGACCGCCGTGAAGAATTTGCGCGACAAAAAACTCGCAAAGACATTTACGATGCGATGCAAAGTCTGGAATATGAGATCAACACTTTGTTTACCTCCAACGGTCAAACACCATTCACTTCATTAGGCTTTGGTCTGGGGACTGACTGGTTCGAACGCGAGATCCAAAAAGCGATCCTGCAAATTCGGATCGACGGGCTGGGCAGTGAAAAACGCACTGCGATCTTCCCTAAACTGATCTTCACATTAAGACGCGGGGTAAACTTGGAAGCCCAAGACCCGAACTACGATGTGAAGCAATTAGCATTGGAATGTGCGACAAAACGGATGTATCCAGATATTCTAAACTACGATAGACTGATTGAATTAACTGGCAGCTTCAAAGTCCCAATGGGATGTCGTTCCTTCCTGCAAGGCTGGAAAGACGAAAACGGTGAAGAAGTCAATGTTGGCCGGATGAATCTAGGCGTCGTGACCTTGAACCTGCCGCGGATCGCTATGGAAACGGCCGGCGACAAAGAGAAATTCTGGCATCTGCTGGAAGAACGTTTGGAAACCGCTAAAGATGCTTTGGTCTTCCGAGTAGAACGCTGCAAGGAAGCCACACCGGCAAATGCACCTATTTTATATCAATATGGTGCTTTCGGCAAACGTCTGAAACGCACTGATTCCGTCAACGAGCTGTTCAAAAACAAGCGTGCGACTATTTCCCTTGGGTATATCGGACTGTATGAAGTAGCAGCAGCCTTTTATGGTGGAGAATGGGAATCCAATCCAGAAGCAAAAGCTTTCACGTTGGATATCTTAAAGAACCTGAAGCTGCACACTGATTCTTGGGGCAATGAATATGGCTACCACTTTAGTGTATATTCAACACCTAGTGAAAGCCTGACAGATCGTTTCTGTCGTCTAGACTTAGAGCGCTTCGGCATCGTTGAAAACATTACCGACAAAGAATACTATACAAACAGCTTCCATTACGATGTTCGTAAGGATCCAACACCGTTTGAAAAATTGGATTTTGAAAAAGATTATCCAAAATACTGCTCCGGTGGATTTATCCATTACTGTGAATATCCAGTGCTTCAACAAAATCCAACCGCATTGGAAGCAGTGTGGGATTATGGCTACGACCGAATCGGCTACTTGGGTACCAACACACCGATCGATCATTGCTACGAATGCGGCTACGAAGGCGACTTCCATCCAACGAAGCGCGGCTTTGAATGCCCGCAATGCGGCAACCACGATCCAAAAAGCTGTGATGTGGTGAAGCGGACCTGCGGATATCTAGGAAATCCACAACAGCGTCCAATGGTTCATGGACGCCATAAAGAAATTTCTTCACGGGTCAAACACATGGATTAATAAGCATGGGAGAAAGATCTTGGATCTGTTTCTCCCACGCTTTTTTCTAACCCTGATGCCCTTAACTGAAAGAAACTAGGTGAATGATATGCGCAATCCACAACCGAAAGAATGGCTGGCCAGCGAGCTGAGTCAAAATTTCATCGCTGATTACAAGGCTTTTAATTTTGTTGATGGTGAAGGGGTCCGCAACAGTTTATACGTCAGCGGTTGTCCGTTTGCCTGCGAAGGCTGCTTTAACGAAGCCGCTCAGAATTTCCGTTATGGCAAACCCTACACGTCAGAAATAGAAGATCAACTGATTCGAGATACAGCCCATGACTACGTACAAGGCATCACTTTTTTAGGAGGCGAACCGTTTCTGAATACGGAGGTTTGTCTGCGAGTGATCAAGCGAATGAAGCAGGAATTTGGCGACACCAAAGACATCTGGTCCTGGAGCGGCTACACATTTGAAGAACTCCTTATGGACAGCGAGGATAAATTGGAGATGCTGCAGCAGATCGATATTCTCGTGGATGGACGGTTTGATATCACTCAAAAGAACCTGATGCTGCAATTTCGCGGCAGTCTCAATCAACGGATTATCGATGTCAAAAAGTCTTTGAAACAAGGCGAAGTCGTGATTTGGGAAAGGTTGAACGACTCAGAAAAGGCTTTTGAGCAAATTAAAAAGAGCAGCCTAATCTAATAGGTCCGCTCTTCCCATAAAGGTAGTACGATATTTTCATAAGTCAAGGGATCTAGGTTCGTTAGGGTAATGCCCAACAGCCGGATCCCTTTTTCAATACCGCCGATCTCTTCCCAGATCAAGCGAGCCTGTGAAAACAAGTCTTCCTTTTTGATTATGTAATAAGGGAGCGTCGCCCGTTTGGTGATCGTTGTATAATCCGTGTAACGAATCTTGACCACAACGGTTTTCCCATGTTTTTGTACTCTTCTGGAGGACTCCTCCACCTTTTCTGCCAGCTGCCGCAATTGTGCCAAGACCTCTTCGTCTGTCCGCAGCGGGTTGCCATAGGTATGCTCTTTGCCGACCGACTTGCGCTCTCGAGTGACACTGACTGGAGAATCATGGATACCACGAACCTTCCGATACAAGGAGTAACCCATCTTACCGAAATTGCGAATCAGGAACATCTCATCCTTTTCATACAAATCTGCCCCTGTAAAGATCCCCAGCTCATTCATTTTAGGCACTGTCTTTTTCCCAATACCGTGAAACTCTTCGATCGGCAGCTTTTTAAGAAAATCAACCGCCTGATCCGGCATCACAACCGTCAACCCCCGCGGCTTCTGATGATCAGAGGCCAGCTTCGCCAAAAATTTATTGTAGCTGACTCCCGCAGAACAGGTCAAATGCAGTTCCTGCCAAATGTCGTGCTGGATCATCTTGGCAATTTTGATAGCTGAAGTCGACCCGATTTTGTTCACAGTCACATCCAAATAAGCTTCATCGATAGACACCGGTTCGATCACATCGGTATAGCGGTGAAAAATCTCTCGCACTTGCTGGGAAACAGCCCGGTATTTCTCGTGATCTCCTGGCTTGAAAATAGCCTGCGGACAAAGCTCAAACGCCTTTTGGGCACTCATCGCAGAATGGATTCCATACTTTCTAGCCTTATAATTCGCTGTCGTCACGACACCTTTGCCGCCTGTATCAGAAGGATGGCGAGCGATCACAAGCGGATGCTTCGCTAATTCGGGATTGTCGCGTTCTTCCACTGATGCAAAAAAGGCATCCATGTCAATATGAATGATTTTTCGAGTTGTATCATTTTTTAATGGAAAGTATAGCCCTCCCATCGCACTCACCTCATTCTTATTATACCCGAACACGCGTTCACAAACAAATAAGAATCCTCTAACAGACCAATAGAGACAGGAATAAGCTTAGTCTAATAATTCCGCCTGTTGTGCCTTCGTCAGCTTTTTGAAAACCAACTCGTGCGAAACTCGAATCATCGCTTCGATTTCCTCATCCGATAATTCATCAGAAGCCAATTTGATAGAATTCCAGTGCTTCTTATTCGCATAGTATCCGGGAATGATCGTCTGCGGATACATTTCCCTTAATTCCTCATTTTTCTGCGGATCATTTTTCAAAGTAATCAGAGCTTCTGGAGTTGCCTCAGGGCTCATCATGCCAAACTGTTTGCCCATCAAGTCAAAATAATTGGTCTCCCAATCCTCCCGAAAATAAACCTTGGCTCCTGTTAGTGAATTGCCGAATTTTTTGAATCGTTCGATACGTTGCTGAATCGCTTGATTTTCCATATGCTGCCTCCTCGAATAAGTAATTATCTTCATTTTTTGTATCTTGTTTTTGATGGAAATGAAGTCGCTGTAAAAAGCAGAACTGACAAAATAAACAGCCGTTAAGCTGTTTATCTTTCGATCAAATTGACTTTTCGAACTACTAAACGGTCTGTCCCTCGGCGCAGGTCTTCTAGGTCGCCGACGATTTCTGCGTAAATGGTTTTATGGTTTTCTCTTCGGCGTAGTTGGTAAATAATTTTGCCAACCTCCCCGAGTTCTTTGACCATCTCAGTGACTCCGCCAAAGCCGGTTTTTTTCGTAATAAAGCCCAATTGAACCATTCGTTCATCCAATTGCCGAGCAGAGATGACCGCGCCTTTGGCAACGACGGAGCGCAAAGCTGCAGCCAATTCTTCTAATTCTTCTGGCACTGGTAATTCACGTTCAACTGGCTGGTATTGTTTATCTCTCAACTCAGTCAATTCTTCCAATAATTGCTCGTATTGTTCCTTGGTCAGCATGACTCCCGCGATTTTTTCGCGGTTAAAAATATACACACCGGTCCCCGCTTTGCGTGCCTGAGCAAAGACATCCATTGGCGATTTTTTCACTTCGGTAATAGAAGACGTTGGAACGTCCAACTTTTTTAATTCCATACGATTCTCCCCTTCAGACTAGTTCTATTCATTATAGCATTTCCACGAAAACAACAAAACCTTTAACCTGTGATTGGTTCCAGTCTCCGCTTTTAAACTGCTTTGCACTCATGTCCTTAGGTGCTGTCTTCAAACAGGTCATCACGAATCATTTTTAAATCAAAAAGAGTGGTTATCTGTAAGAGATAACCACCTTTGTTTTAGACATTTAGCAATAGCGCATTGATCGCCACGATGATCGTACTTAACGACATCAAGACTGCACCAACTGCTGGGCTCAGGAGGATTCCTATCGGAGCCAAGATCCCCGCTGCCAGTGGAATCGCAAGGATATTATAGCCTGCACCCCACCATAGGTTTTGTACCATTTTACGGCGCGTCTTTTTGGCTAGATCAATGAACTTAAGAATATCCTCTAACGCACTGCTGGTCAAAATCACATCAGCTGAATCAATGGCGATATCAGTGCCTGAGCCGATCGCTATCCCAATGGATGCTCTTGCCAGTGAAGGGGCGTCGTTGATGCCATCGCCTACCATCATCACCTTTTTGCCTTGTTTTACATAAGATTGGATGTTCTTTTCTTTGTCCTCTGGCAATAGCTCACTGTAAAATTCCGTTAAGCCCAAATAGGCTGCGATAGCTTGAGCAGCTTTTTTGTTGTCTCCAGTAATCATGACTGGCCGCAAGCCTTTGGCCTTCAATGCAGCAATAAAGTCCTTCGCCCCCGCTTTGATCGTGTCACCCATCGCAAAAAACGCCACTAATTGATTCTCCAGCAATAGAAAAGAGATCGTATTGCCTTGTTCCTGATACTGTTTCAGAGCCGCTTCATCAATAGTCAATCCGCGTTTTTCGATTTCTTTCTGATTGGCTAAAACAACTTTTTTCCCTTGAACATTTCCGGTAACTCCGACACCTTCCAGTGTTTTGACTTCCTCTGCTGAGTAGGCGTCAAGTTTTTGTTCGGCTAGATAATTCATCACACCGATCGCCAAAGGATGGTTGGTTTGCGCTTCTAACGCACCGATATACCGCAGTGCTTCCTCGCGGTCTAACGAATCTGTTAACAATTCAACACCTGTAACAGTAAATCTGCCTTCCGTTAAGGTTCCAGTTTTATCTAAGAAAATGTATTCCATCTGATTGACTTGCTCCAACGCTTGCCGATTTTTCAACAACAAACCATTGCGCGCTGCTAAGGATGTGGAACGAGCAATGACCAAGGGAATAGCCAGTCCGAGTGCGTGGGGACAAGCGATGATAAATACCGTCACCATGCGATTCAACGCTTGTGGCAGATCATCGATGAACAGCCAAACAATGAAGCTCAAAATCCCGACCACCAAGGCAACATAAAACAACCACTTAGCGACACGATCGGACAAGGTTTCAAGTTTAGATTTTTCTGCTTGAGCTTCCTTGACCATCTTCATTACTTTCGCCAGATAGCCGTCCTCACCAGTTCCAGAGACACGGATCTCGATCGTGCCGCTGCCATTGACCGATCCGCCGATTACAGAGTTGCTGACTGTCTTAGCAACGCCCTTCGACTCGCCTGTGACTGCGGATTCATCTACTGTGGTCGAGCCTTTTAAAATCGTGCCATCGGTTGGCATCTTGTCGCCCGCTCGAACCAATAATCGATCACCCTTTTTGACCTCCTGCAAATTCACCCGCTTCGTTTGTCCATCTGCCTGCAGCAAAGTAACTTCATCTGGCAGCAGCTCAGCCAATTTTTGCAACGCATTGCTGGCATTTGACACAGCATTCATCTCTACCCAATGACCCAAAAGCATAATAACAATCAGTGTGGCCAGCTCCCAGAAGAAATCCATCACGTGACCAGCTGGATTGACCAAGTTCGCTACAAAAGAATACACACTGTAAATATACGCAACAACGATCCCCATCGTGATTAAGGTCATCATCGCCGGGCTTTTGGCTTTTAGTTCACTCTTGGCCCCAGCGAAAAATGGCTGTCCTCCGTAAAAGAACAGGATCGTTGCCAAAACTAAAACGAGCCATTCCGAGCCAGGAAAGGTGATCTGAAAAGGAATCTCGATCCCCATCATTGGCGACATCAAAAGAATTGGAATCGCCAAAATCAACGACAGCCAAAATTTCTTTTTGAAATTTCCCATGTGCATTGAGTGATCCATGCCTTCCATGTCGTGGTGATCCATTTCTGATGAATGAGTCATGTGTGTTGAATGGTCCATGTTCTTCCTGTCATGAGCTGAATGCTCATGCTTTTCTTTTTTTTGTCCCATGTCGAATTCCTCCTATACGTAGGTGGAAATGGCTCATCATTTTACAGCAATGAATCACAGTCTAAAGGAAACTACTCTTTGGCTACGCCACTCCACTAAATTTTTTTCCGGTTCAAACTCAAGGAATTGATCAGCACGCTGACTGAACTAAAGGCCATCGCACCGCCTGCAATAATCGGATTTAAAAATCCTAACGCTGCAAAAGGAATCCCAATCACATTGTAAAGAAATGCCCAAAACAAATTCTGCTTGATTTTGCGCAAGGTTAGGCGAGAAAGCTGAATACTTTGTGCAACAGCTGTTAAGTCACTCTTCATCAGCGTAATGTCCGCTGTTTCCATCGCAATATCTGTTCCGCTGCCCATCGCGATCCCAATGTCAGCCAAGGCTAAGGCTGGCGCATCGTTGATACCATCTCCTACCATGCCAACCAATTCATGTTTGTCATGCAAGTTTTTGACGATCTCAGCCTTGTTCTCCGGCAATACTTCAGCAATGATCTCCTCTTCATTTAAACCGACCTCAGCCCCGATAAAACGGGCTGCTTGCTGATTGTCTCCTGTCACCATCTTCACGTGCAAACCGTTCTTTTTTAGCTCCTGAATGGCTTGATAAGAGGTCGTTTTGATTTGATCGCTGACGGCGACTGCCGCGATGACTGCTTGCTCATCTGCCAGAAACATGACGGTCTTGCCTTCTGCCTCCAGTGCAACCATCTCTCGCCAGGGTTCCAAGGACAACTGCCGTTCAATGATTCCCCGTTTTGAACCTACAAAATATCTTCTATTATTAATATCACCAATAATTCCTGATCCCGTCAAACTTTTGAACTCGGAAACCGGTAAAAGTACTGATTGGTTGCTGCCATAAGCAACGATGGCTTTGGCAAGTGGATGCTCGGACTGATTTTCCAAACTGGTCAACAAGGCCAATGCTTGGTCATCGGTCGTTTTGAAATCCGTTACTACAGGCTTTCCTTCAGTGATCGTACCGGTTTTATCGAAAATGATCGTCGTTAAATGGGCAATTTTCTCCAATGCACCACCGCCCTTGATCAGAATGCCATTTTTGGCTCCCAGTCCAGTTCCAACCATGATCGCTGTTGGCGTAGCCAAGCCTAACGCACACGGACAAGCGATTACTAAGACAGAGACACTATGCACGATCGCCTGCTGCCAATCGCCGGTGATCAATCCTGTAGCGATCAGTGTCAGCAATGCAACACCTAAAACAGTCGGCACAAATATCCGAGAAATTCGATCGGCAATCTGCTGGATTGGTGCCTTTTGACCTTGAGCTTCCTCAACCATCTTAATGATCCGGGAAAGGACTGTCATACTGCCGACTTGTGTGGTTTTCAGCTGAATGCTTCCTGTCGTATTGACTGTTCCGCCGAAAACGACCGCATCGATTGTTTTATCCACTGGCAAACTTTCTCCCGTCAGCATACTTTCATCCACCGTTGTCTGCCCAGAAACGATCATACCATCCACTGGTATTTGTTCACCCGGTCTGACCAGCACGAGTTCATCGATCATTACTTCTTCAATCGGTATCGTCAGCTCCTTGCCTTCTCGGATCACAGAAGCAGTCTTTGCCTGTAAAGCCATCAGTTGCTTAATCGCTTCGCTGGTTTTGTTTTTGGCCTTTTGCTCCAAATACTTTCCCAGCAGGATCAGGGTGATGATCATCCCGCTGCTTTCAAAATACAGATCCGAATTGTAGGGGTTAAAAAAGCCGTTATAAACACTTAGCAGATAGGCCGCTGTCGTACCCATCGCCACCAGTACATCCATGTTGGGTGCTTTGGTTTTTAACGCATGAAAGGCCCCTTTGTAAAAGCGCATACCGATCACAAACTGCACCGGTGTGACAAGAGCCAGCTGGACCCAAGGAAGGTGAAAAAAATGAACCCATCCTGCATGACTCCCTAAAAGCATCGCGATCATGGCGATCATCAAAGGTGCTGTCAAAACAGCGCCAATCATCAGATCTCGACGCATTTTTTGCACGTAACGCGCCTTTTCTTCTGCAATCTTTTGTTTATGAGCGTCATCAAAAACAATGGCGCCATAGCCAATGTCTTCGACCCGTTGAGCGATCTGATCAGCCGTCAGCGTTTCATCATAGCGAACAGTAGCCTTCTCCGTCGCCAAATTGACAGAAGCTTCTACAACGCCTGGCGTTTCTTTTAATTCCTTTTCGACTCGCGCCGAGCAATTGGCACAGGTCATGCCTGTGATGACGTAGGTTTCGATCGATTCAGCCAATTAAACCACCTCAGTATCAAAACCTGCTGCGGTGACTTTTTCTGCGATTTGCTGCGCATTGATTTGGCTTTCATCAAATTTCACGATACCTTCGTTTTTTTTCAAATTGATTTTGACTTTGTCGATCCCCGGCAACTCATTGATTGCCTTTTCGACTGTCGCTACACAGTGATTGCAGCTCATTCCGTTGATTGTAAATTTTTGCTTCATGGTAATTCTCCCCTTTTTCATTTTTTTACTTGCTGGTTCACCTTTAGTCATTTAGTGAACGATGATGCTTACACTCGCATTGGCCTGGAATACAATTGCATTCGATCGTCTTGACAGGCTGCTTTTGTTGCAGCTTTTCTTGGATCAGCATCAAATCCTCTTGGGTCAGCTCCGCTTGATCAATCAGCTCGCTAATGGTTTTCCCAATCCGTTTGGCGCAGATGTGAGAAAACAAATTCTCCGTCGCACTCTTGACCGTCTCCGCTTCACTGACAGCCGGAAAATAAATGTATTTCTTACCATCCTGCTCCGTTTGCAAGGCTTCCTTTTTCACCAGACGACCCAGCAGTGTCTTGATCGTCGCTGGTTTCCACTCTTTGCTGGCACTTAAAATGTCGATAATCTCTTGTGCCGTAGCGGTCTTCAAGGTCCAGACGACTCGCATAATCTCCCATTCAGAATCACTGATCTTCACTGGTTCCAACGTTACAGACATCTGACTCCTCCTTTCCGATTACATTTGTAATTACAGACATAGTTTACATTTGTAATTGGAAAAGGTCAAGGAATAAGAGTAAAAAAAACGCATTTTTTTACGTGCATCAAAAAAAAGCGAAGTAACCTATCGATTCCTCCGCCGTTGACTGATCATTCTATTTTCCACTGTTCAAACAACGCATCGCATTTAACACTGCCAATACGGTTACACCGACATCGGCAAAGACCGCAGCCCCCATGGAAGCTATGCCTAAAGCGCCTAAAATGAGAACGAAAATCTTAATTCCAATAGCAAAGACAATGTTTTGCTTTACAATGCGCATCGTTTTTCTAGCGATTTTGATTGCTGCAGGAATCCTAGCCGGCTGATCATCCATAATCACCACATCCGCCGCTTCGATCGCGGCATCGCTGCCTAAGCCGCCCATAGCAATCCCTAAATCCGCTCTGGCAAGAACCGGTGCATCATTCATTCCGTCGCCTACAAAGGCCACCTTTTGATCCAAAAGCTTTTCCAATTGGGTCACTTTATCCGCAGGCAATAGTTCGCTATAGACTTTATCCATACCAATCTTATTGCCGATGGCTTCAGCGATTGTCCGATTATCCCCTGTCAGCATCACTGTTTGTTTGATGCCGGTTTGCTTCAATTCAGACATGGTTGTAGCCACATCGGCCTTTAATTCATCCGCAATCAGTAAATACCCCGCATACTGCTGATCAATAGCAACATAGATCACCGTGCCAATTTCCTGCACTGGCTCAAAGACCACACCGGCCTGTTCCAGCAGTTTGGCATTTCCGACTAAGTAGTGTTGCCCTTCAACTACTGCATCGACCCCGTAACCAGCCCGTTCTTCTAAAGAAGTAACTGGCAACAGCGGTGCATGATTAGCCTTCAAAATAGATTGCGCAATCGGATGGCTGGAGTTTTGTTCAACACTGGCCACACCTTGCAGGAATTTTTCCTGATCCATTGTAGTGTCCATTTTTTGAATGGCAAAGACTCCCTTAGTCAATGTTCCTGTTTTATCAAAGACCAAGGTTTCAATCGTCGCCAAACGTTCAATATAGTTGCTGCCCTTGATTAGAATTCCGGCTTTGCTGGCACCGCCAATTCCACCGAAGAAACTTAACGGAACGGAAATGACTAAAGCACAGGGACAAGAAATGACCAAGAAGGTCAGTGCGCGATAGACCCACATTTGGAATGGTTCATTTAAAATCATCGGTGGTACAACTGCCAAAAGAACAGCTAAACCAACGACAATGGGGGTATAGTAACGAGCAAAGCTGGTAATGAAGTTTTCCGCGGGTGCTTTCTTGCTGCTGGCATTTTCTACTAAGTCCAGAATCTTATTGACAGTCGATTCCCCAAAAGTTGTGGTTGTCTTAACGGTTAGACGGCCACTTTGATTCACAAAACCACTCAAAATTTCTTCTCCAACCACGACTTTTCTAGGCACAGACTCTCCTGTTAAAGCTGACGTGTCCACAAAGGATTGCCCATCAATGATTTCGCCGTCTAAAGGCACTCGCTCACCTGGATTTACGACTATCGTCTCACCGATTTTGACACTTTCCGGCGCTACTTTTTCTACTTGCCCATCAACTAAACGATTGGCATAATCTGGACGAATTTCCAGTAAAGCACTAATTGATTTTCGGGAACGGTTCACAGCATAATCTTGGAAAAATTCACCCACTTGATAAAAGAGCATTACCCCTACGGCTTCAGGATACTCCCCGATTGCCAGGGCACCAATCGTCGCTACAGACATCAAGAAATTTTCGTCAAAAACTTGACCCTTCAGAATATTGGTAGCTGCTGTTTTTAACACATCCCAGCCAATCCATAAATAAACAGCTAAGTAAGCCGCAAATTTCCAAGGCATTGTCGGATCGAGTAAAACCAACGCTGCGGTGGCAACCAACGCCACTGCAATCTGAATAATTTTTCCTGTCTGACTTTCCTCTTCCTTAGGTGCCGTCAGATCTTTCATCTCGACCTCTGGCTCAAATTGATGGACCGTCCTTTCAGCCTCGTCGCAAATACGCGGCATGTCCTTTTCCGGTGCTTCAATAATCATTTTGGTCGTCATAAAATCGACAGTAGCTCGTTTTACCCCACTAATCCCCTGTACTGCATGTTCGATCTTGGCTGCGCAATGGGCACAATCCAAACCGTCTAAGCGATACGTCTTTTCCATGATTTGTCCCTTCTCTCATATGAATATCTCTTCATGTTTATTATATATGATTATGTATTCATATGTCAATAACAAAAAATAATCTGTTGCGTTTTGCTGTTTCGATATCTTTCTTGAAAGTAACAAAAAAAGCCGTCACCACCTGACAGCTTTCATCCTATCTTTGAATCCATTCCCGAAGGAGGGCCAACAAAAGCAAATGGCCTGGATAATAAGCATAAAACAAATACTTCATTGGGCGGCCACGCTGCCCGTTGTAGTTTTTCAACAGCAGAACACTCAGTGTACCACCCATATAGGCAAACCCAAGCTGCGGAAGACCAGTTTCCAGCGATCCGCCAGAAACAATGATCGGCAGAAAAACGAATAGAGTCATCAAAAGAATCGAGGGCACCAAGGGAAGAATATAACGAGCCCATTTTCCAGGGACTATATAATACAGCAGAACCATTGGAAGACCGATTAGGCCCCAATCCATGACTACGGAAAGCAGTGTTAAGCCAATAAAAATGCTCCAAAAGCCAAGACGATTTTTCATACGGTCATACAAGTATAGGACTACCAGCCCTAAAAATAATGTAAATAATACATTCAGAACAAATGAATGCATCGCCCAAGCAAAGGGAACAAATGCAAGAAGTGCAAATAGGAGCAGCCGCTGCCCATACCGTTTCACATTCGATGTATGCTTATACCCTTCAACCAACAAGTAAGCCATGATCGGAAACGTGATTCCTCCACAAGAATAAAAGAGGATACGAATCCCTAAAGACAACTGCGGCGCAAATACGATCGCAATATGGTCCAGTGTCATGCCGATGATCGCCAACAGCTTCAAGGTCGCTGCGTCAAGCCTCCTGTTTTCAATGCTATTATCCATAAATTCATCCTTTGCCTTTTTCCTTTCATTATATCAGATGAATCCGAAGGGAAATGATGGGAATTTTTATTTCACGAACCAGCCCTTCCTACTTCTGATTGACAAAAAAGCTAGCTTCATTTTATGGAAATGCTATACTTAGAGGTATCAACGGAGCAAGGAGTAAGAATTTATGATGCCGTCAAAAGAGATCCGACGTATTAAAATAATTGCCGATTTTTTGCTGATTTCCTACGGATACTTTATGTTTTCAAGAACCAGCTCAGGCTTGGGCTTTTATGTTGTTACCTTCTTTCTGTTAGTGAGCAGCGTTTTTTTGCGAGATCTGCTGCCTCAAGAAAACAGACTGGGCGCTACCTTTTTAAAAAGAAAGTATCGTTTTCTAGAATTTAGTTTTGAATTGATTGTGATATTTGGAATGATCTGGTTGCTGGTTAAAATAAGCTGAGGCTTCCTAACAAAAAAGCGATCCTCACTGCAGGATCGCTTTTTCACACATCGTTCCGCAAAATCTTTTCCATCTTTTTCCCTTTCGCCAGCTCATCAATCAGCTTGTCTAAATAGCGGATTTCCCGCATTAAGGGATCTTCGACTTCTTCCACACGTATACCGCAAACAACGCCTTTAATTAATTCTCGCGACGGATTCATCGCAGGGGCCTCAGCAAAGAAGGTTCTGAAATCAGCCTTGGATTCCAGCTGCCCCTCCAATTCTTTCTGGCTATAACCAGTTAACCAGCGAAAAATTTCGTCGACCTCTGCCTTGGTACGGCCTTTCTTCTCAGCCTTAGTCACATAATGGGGATAGACACTGGCTACGCTCATGGTGAAAATGCGATGCTCTGCCATAGAAACCTCCTGGTAAGTGTTTTCTTTAGTTTACAAGAACCCACTCTTATTTAGCAAATTTAAACCTCCGATGCTTTTCGTTTTGCTTCCGCTACAAACCGGTCCATTTGCTGGTAAAGCGTTGTTCGTAATGCTTGGACATCCTTTTTAACTAATTGCTTTTCTTTAACTAGCTGCTGGCCGTTCACCCATACATCCGACACGTTGCTGGCACTGGCTGAATAAACCAAAGCTGAATAGGCGTCAAAGATCGGGAACATATTCACTGACTGGGTTTCTACTAAGGTAAGATCGGCTTGTTTTCCAACTTCTAAAGAACCTACTTGATCAAACAAGCCCAGCGTCTTAGCGCCGCCCGCTGTAGCCAGACAGACAATTTCTCTCGCCGGAAAAGCGCTGCGATCTGCTAAATATGTCTTATGGAAATTAGCAAACATCCGCATCTGGGTAAATAAGTCTAAGGTATTGCCGCTGCTTGGCCCGTCTGTACCTAAACCAACTGTTATCTGATGCTTCAGCATATCCCCGACAGGTGCTACCCCTTTGGCTGATTTAGTATTAGCTCCGATACAATGAGCCACTCGCACCTGCTCTTTGTACTGTTCAACTAAAGCCATATCCTCCTCGGTCATAAAAATACAATGAGCCATCACAAAGTCTTGCTCAAAGTAACCTAATCCATGAAGGAAAGCGATTGGCGTTTGCTGATGCTTCTTGGCAAACTCCTCCATCTCATAAGTCATTTCCTCAACATGCATCGTGATTGGTGCGTGATATTTACGGCTTAACTTCACGATCGCTTCTAAGGTTTTTAGGTCATTGGTATTCGGTGCATGAGGTGCAATCATCGGCGTAATCATTTCGTGGCCTTGCCATTTCTGGATAAACTGCTCACAATAGGCGAGCGCCTCACCCGCATTTTTCGCATCACAGGTAGCCATGTCCATGATGGTCTCCCCTAATAAAGCCCGAACCTGCATCCGTTCAGCAGCCTGAGCTACCTGATCTTCAAAATAGTACATGTCGCAAAAAGCCGTCACACCACTCAAAAGCATTTCTGCCATGGCATATTCCGCTGAAGTCCGTACTAATTCAGGTGTCATCACCTGTTCCAAGGGAAAAAGAAAGCGCCGTAGACGATCTGGCACATCATCTCCCAAGGAACGAAAGGGAATCATCCCCGTATGAGTATGGGTATTGATCATCCCCGGTAATAAAATGCCCTTTTTGCCGTCAATCACTCGATCCGCCTGAGGGAGCGAATCAGTCATCTCCCCCAACTGGCTAATCTGATTATCCTCTATTAAAAGATACCCATTCTGGTATTCTGTCCATTTTTCATCCATCGTGAGAATATGGACATTTTTAATCAGCTGCTTCATTGAGTAACACTCCGTCCTCTGGGAAAACCACTGGATAGAAGGTTTGGTTTTTCGTATCCATCATGCCTTTATCGGTCACCTTGATAGCTGGTGAAACCGGCAACGATAAAGTGGAGAAGGACATGATTTCGTTCATATTTTCATATCCTAAGGCCTGCATCGCTGCTCGAACCTTCTGCAAATCATGTCCTAACTCACTAACCGGTGCTTGAGACAAAATCCCGCCAATCGGCAGTGGACAAGTGGCTGTGACTTTCCCATCTTCTACTACCACATAGCCACCCTGAATTTCTAACAGCTTATGCTGTGCGGCCAAAATAGAAGCTTCGTCATTTCCCATGACCATCAGGTTGTGATGATCATGAGCCCAAGTCGTTGCGATAGCGCCCTTAGCTGTAATCGGCTGACTCATTAAGGCGTATGCGATATTTCCATTGATGCCATAGCGTTCCATTACCAACAGCAAACTACAGTCAGCCGTCTCTAAATCAAGAACCCCATTTACTACCGGTATTTCTTTGACGATCGGTTGGGTAAAGGTCCCAATAATCTGTTTTTGAATCACATTGCAGCGAACAGTTTCTTTGTCTGTTTGTACTTTCAGCTGCAGGTCTTCCTGCGTTAACTCACGGCAGCGAACACTCTTTTGATACTCAGCTGGGAAAGCTTCCACCACTTCAGGATGATAAAAAGCGTCGCCCTTTTGATAGACCTGCTCGCCAGACTTGTAGACAGCGGCAATTGCAAAATCCGCTAGATTATCCAGCAAAATGAAATCGGCCATTCTGCCGGGCGCAATCATACCGCGATCATTCAAGCTCATCCGACGAGCTGGGGTATAAGTAGTCATGTAAATCGCCTGCTCCATCGGTAAGCCTGCCGCAACTGCCTTTTTCAAATTTTCATTCAAATGACCATTTAACAAATCATCGACCATAACATCATCGGTAATAATACAAGCAAAGTCGTACAATTGGTGCTCCGTGATCACCGCCATATTTTCCGGCGTAATTGATTTATTTTGGAACTGAATAAACAATCCTGCCTGAATTTTTTCCAATAAATGTTCAGGAAATTGATGGGTATGGTCAGACGTAATCCCGCTGTATAGAAAATCAGCCAGTTCCTGATCGTAAATTTTCGGAATGTGTCCTTCCAACGGCATGGTTGGGCGTTCCTTTTTGCACAAAGCAATAATTTCAGCAATCAAAGAATCCGGTTCATAGGCAATACCCTTAAAATTCATGGCTTCCCCCAAACAAATGACTTGTGGGTTCTGCAGCAGTTCCCTCACTTCTGACAAACCAATAATGCCACCAGTGGTTTCCAACTCAGGCGTGGTGGAAGGCACCGATGACGGAATTGCATGAAAAATATCCAGTTTTGTTTTGGCCGCCATAAAATGCTTCAAGCCCTCTAAACCAAACGCATTCGCCATCTCATGAGCATCAGCAACAACCGTCGTTACCCCGTAACGCATGACTGATTCAGAGAAAATTGTTGGCGTCGTCATAGAGCTTTCAATATGCATATGAATATCCAGCAGTCCAGGGATCATGTACTGATCTTCCGCGTCAATAATCACTTCGCTGGAAAGCTGATCTACATCAGAAGAGCTGATATAATAAAATTTTTCGCCTTTAATTGCCACATGTTGCTTTTTAAATGTTCGCGTTGGTGTTTGGAACACCTGCGCATTTTTAATGATCTTGTCTACTCGCATGCTTTTTCCCCTAATCCTTCGTTTTCTATCCCTCATTTTAGCAAACCAAATCTCCCCTGCCAAAAGGAATTTCACATTTTACACAAAAAAAAGAGTTGGAAATAGTGCACTCCCTTCCAACTCGCGGTGACTCATCTCATTACATCGGCTTCAAATTTTGATTTAAACGATCCACCATCCAGGCCAACCGTTTTTCGCGACCCGCATCGGTCTTGGCATCTAAGTAAGCTCGGGTATAGGTTTTCCTCACAGAAGGTGACATGGCTTCAAAATTAGTGAAGGCTGGCTCATATTTCTTCAGCAAAGCCGCAACAACTGCAATATCCTCATCAGTGATTTGCAGAGCTTTGGGCTTGTCCCACTGACCATTTTCCTTGGCTTCCTTAATTTTTGCTCGACCAAGGCTTGTCATCCGGCCTTGCTCCTCCAGTTTTTTCACCAGCTTTTTGTTTTTTTCGGACCACTTGCTGTTGGCCCGTCGGCAGGCGAAATATTTCTTGTAGGAATGGCTGTCCAAGCTTTTCATTTGGCCATCTATCCAGCCATAACAGAGTGCTTCTTCCAACGCATCGTTCGCCGAAAGAGTCGTCGGTCCACCCTTTTTCCCAAAAAGCAGCCAAACACCTTTACTGCTGGTGGCATTCTCCACTAGCCATGCCTGAAACGCAGCTCTGTCTTTAAATGTAAGAAGATCACTCATGCGCTTCACCCACCAGCTCTTTCATCGGTTCTCCCCAATCTCCCGGAGAAGTTCCGTCCCAGTTAAAGTACGATTGTCTGACTGACAGAATCGGCAGCAGCTTTTGCATACGCTGCTCGACACTCAAGCCTTCATCACAAATATATTCCTCTGCAAGAACGTTGCGAATCTTGCACAAAAAGACTTCTCCGTCATCTAGCAGGATCGAACGGTCGACCTCCAACTCATAGACCCACGGACTTTTCGTTAAGATCGGTACATCCAAAACACTGCCTCTTTCGACCTCGACCGAAATATCCATCTTTTCTGCTTCATACCCATTTGTATTCCCAAAATAATCTGCAATAGGTAACAATTCTTCAGTAACAAGGTTTGCGGAAAAGATGCCAGTTGCTCGAATTCGATCCTTCGTCAGCTTATCGCCCCCAATACAGGCCATTACTCCCATCTCCTTGTCAAAATAATAACTGAGCCAGCAGAACAACCCAAAATTCGCTGTGCCATCCGCTTTGTTCGTTCCATAGACAAACAAGGTTTGCGGGCAAAAATGATTGGAAAGCGGGATTGATTTTTTCATAGATTCTTCTCCTTTGCGCTAAGATTAGCCAATATTCTTTGCAGCTCCTTTTCAAAGGCTGTTACTTCTTCTTCCGAAAAGCCTGCATAGTACACGTCATTCATTTCCTGAGAAATTTTATTGTAATCGTCATTTAATTTGCGTGCGGTATCTGTCAGAGAGACCCGAATTTTCCGCTTGTCGTCCGGGTCAGAGACGCGCTGGATTAGGTTAGCTTGTTCCATCCGCCCAAGCATACTGGTCAAAGTCGTTTTCGCTAAACTGGTCATTTGCGACAACTCAACGATCGAGATATCATCCTTCTGCCACAACACATACAAAATCCGGCCCTGCGCACCATTAAATTCTTCTACACCAGCATTTGCCAGCAGGCGTTCAAAGATCCTGCCGCTGATCTGTGTAATTTGAGCCATTAAAAATCCGCCCTGAGTTTGCACACTTCTCACCTCTACTTCCTTAAATAGTACTATATAGTACTATTTTTTGTAAACTCTTTTTGAAGCAAAGACACCCATTTCTTCACAAAAACGAGCCCACATCATCGCAGATGTGAGCTCGTTTTTCGATTATTTAGTTATTCATCGTACGGTTCCATTGGTCAATCCAAGAAGACAGATTTTCGTTGATCATCTTGAAATCAACGGCTTCTGCTCGCTCAGCGATCGCACCATATGTTTTGTTTTCTGCTTCTTCGTCGGTCAATTCAACGTCTTTGTTGGTCGGTCCTTCGTTCAGCGACAACGCTTTGGCCTTTTGGGATTCTTCGCTGATGCGGTGGTTTACGAAAGCCAGTGCCAAGTCTTTGTTTTCAGTTTCTTTTGGAATGTTGATCGTGTTGTAGTTCGCGTAAGTACCTGATTCAGGAACCACATATTCTACGTTTTCAGCAGCGCCCTTGATGATATCGACAGCAAAATCTGCCACGACTGCTACTTCGATCTCCCCAGATTGGAACATGTTAGCTAAATCAGAAGATTTAGAGTAAGTTTTTACTACGTTTGGTTTTAATTCTTCCATTGCTTTGAAGGCAGCTTCGCCTTTGTCAGAAGCAATGTCTTTGCCTGCATGATCGCTAGCCACGTACATCATCAGTGGACCCGCAGTTACAGTGATATCTGGAACAGAAATCTTGCCTTTCAACTCGTCACTCCACAAGTCATCCCAACTGGTTATGTCTTTTCCAACTTTTTCTTTGTCGTAGACGATCCCGATACTGTTTACTGCGATCGGTACACCAGCACCGCTTTCGTAAACTTCTTTTGCACCATCAGTCAGGTTTGCCAAGTTAGGGACATCCTTTTCAGTAATATCCATAAACAAGTCGTCCTGGTTGCCTTCGGTTGAATTGTTTTGCGCCAATTCAATCACGTCCACGCCAGCTTTTGGATTGTTCTTTAATTTGGTAAAACGGTCTGCACTGTTGCCGACTTCAAGGGTCACTTTAGCATCATTTTCTTTAGCAAAGGGGTCCATTATGTCTTTTTTCACGATATCTTCGCTCAATCCAAAGGTCGAAACGACCAATGATTTGCTGCCGGCACTTGAGCTGTTGTCATCTGAACTTCCTGTACTTCCGCCGTTGCCTGCATCACTGTTGCCGCATGCTGCCAATGCAATGCTTGCCAATGCGACCATACCCACTAAAAATTTCTTCTTCATCCTTTTAGCTCCTTTTATTTTTCTAAAATGACTAATTTTTCAGCAGGGAAGCTCAGCGCAATGCTGTCCCCTGTTTGAAACACTTGTTGGTCGCCGCCGTTGACCAGCAGCTTGCCTAATGATGACTCCACTTCATACTGATGGCTCTTGCCTAAGAAGGTCCGCACACTGACAGTACCTTTGATTGGGCCATCGGCTGTAATTTCAATATCTTCTGGACGAATGGTTGCAACTGCTTTTTCCATTGTTCCTTGAGACAATTTGCTGAAAACAAGCGTACCATCGGTCGTTGTATAGCTTCCATCCGTATTCTTTGTTACGTCAAAAAAGTTTTCAAATCCAATAAAATGAGCCACAAACTGGGTCTTAGGTAAACGATAAATATTTTCCGGCGTATCGTATTGTTCGATCACGCCCCCATTCATGATTGCCACCTTATCTGAGATCGAGAAGCATTCTTCCTGGTCATGAGTAACGAAAACTGTCGTGATTCCTAATTGACGCTGGATCCGTTTGATCTCGATGCGCATCGCAACCCGCAATTTGGCATCTAAGTTACTCAACGGCTCGTCTAACAATAGAAGCTTTGGCTCGATAATCAAAGCGCGAGCCAGCGCGACCCGTTGCCGTTGACCACCAGAAAGTTGCTTAGGATAACGGTCGCCAAGATTTTCCAGCCCACAGATTGTTAACATGTCTGCAACTTTTTGATCCATGACTTCCTTTTTCTCTTTACGCAGTTTCAAACCAAAGGCCACATTTTCCGCAATAGTTAAATGAGGGAATAGCGCATAGCTTTGGAACACCATGCCAAAGTTCCGTTTATGCACCGGTACCTTGGTTAAATTGTCGCTATCTAAAATAAAATCTCCATCGTTCGGCTGAATCAAGCCGGCAATGACCCGCAAAGTCGTTGTTTTCCCACAACCACTTGGTCCTAATAATGAAACCAATTCACCTTTTTCCATGGAAATATTTAAATCCTTTAGAATATCTTGCTTGCCGTCATAGCTGACGCGAATGTCGCTTAATTCTACAAATGACACGATAGGTTCGCTCCTTGTTTATTCTTAGTTTGTAAGTGGTTGCTGGGGATTTAAACGATAGATGCCAATCCCAAAGTCCGTTCAATCAAAAACATTAAGCCAATCGTCAACAGCATCAGCATCACTGAAATCGCTGAGACCGTCGGATCATAGTTGTACTCCATATAGCTTAACAGTGAAGTCGGCAGCATCGTAACGCCTGGACCAGATAAGAACATTGACACTGGAACATTGTTAAAGGAATTAACGAAGGCCAGCATGAACGAAGCAAAAATTCCTGATGATACATTTGGCAAAACGATTTGGACAAAGGCCCGCAGACGCGTACAACCTAGCGTCCAAGCCACCTCCTCCATCGAATAATCCAGCTGCTCCATACTAGATCCGACAACTCGAATAATGTAAGGCAAACTAATCAAAAAATGTCCCATCAACAGGCCTTGAAACACTGGTAAGCCCAGTGAAACCACGATAAATTGAAATAGTGTATAACCCACGACAATTCCCGGAATCACAGTTGGGGATAAGAAAAAGCTCTTGATTAAACTACGGCCCTTCATCGGAAACCGTGCCAGCGCATAAGAAGCCGGTACCCCGACTACCAAAGCCAGCAAAGTTGCCAAAACACCGATCAGCAAACTCAAACGAAAGCTCTCCATGATCGACTCATTCATCAAGGCATTGGCATACCAATCCAAGGTGAAGCCCTTAATCGGAAACTGGATCGCTGAAGCCGTCCCGAAAGAGGTGATCGCAATTAGTACCAAGGGTAAAAATAAGAAGGCAAATACGAGAATCGCAACAATCGTCATCCCTTTTTGTTTACGCATTATGAAATTCTCTCCTATCCACTTGTTTCGCAATGAAATTCAAGACCTTCATTACTACTAAGGTCGTAACGATCATAATTAAAGCAATCACAGCCACACCGTTCCAATCTCCTAAGGTAGCTGCTCGCTGATACAAGAAAGTCGACATCAGCATTTTCTGATTCCCACCTAATAACTGCGGTGTCGTATAAGCGGTCAACGTCCCAGTGAAGACCAGAATACTTCCGACGATCGCACCAGGGATCGACAAAGGCAAAACGATTTTCAGAAAAGCGGTAAAGGGAGATGCTCCTAGTGTTTCAGCAGCCTCCAGCATTTCGCCTTCAATATTTTCCATCACACCAACTAAGGTCATGATCATCGTCGGCAAAAATAAATACACCGAGCCGATAATAATAGCAAACTCTGTGTACAACAAATTTAACGGCTGCTCAACTAATCCGGTTTTCAGCAGTAGCGTATTCAAGACTCCGTTTTTTCCCAATATATTGATCCAGGCAAAACTCCGAATCACGGAATTGGTCAGTAGCGGAAATAAAGTCATAGCCATTAGAATACCGCGCCATTTTTTATTCAATCCAGCGATAAAATAGGCAGTCGGAATGCCAAAGATCAGCGAAACCAATGTTACAATACTTGACACACGGATGGTGCGCCAGAAAATCCCACGATTGTACTCATCCTGGAAAAAAGCAAGGTAATTCCCAAAGCCGCCATTCTCTGGCAGAAAACTAGGGAAAATGCTTGCGATCAAAGGCATCATCAAAAAGAAGATCAGTAGGACAAGCCCTGGCAAAAGAATGAAATAAGGAACGTTTTTCTTCATTTTAAACTCCTCGTTCGTTTTTAACATAGATGTAGTATATACGAATTTTTTCTCAGCGACAATACAATTTTGTCAATAATTCAGTCCAAAGCAATATTAACGCTAAAGTCATTAATTTTTAGCATTATTTTGACTATTTTTTTCAAATGGATACAGAACATGACGTACTCGATTTCCAAGCTGCAGATATAAATGTTCGTGTTTTACTTAATTCCAGAATATTAAAAAAACGGTCATAAAAAAATGATCAAAAGAACCCTCGTCTCTTGATCATTTCGACTATTTTGCACTTTTATCGATGGCTATTTTTTGATTTTTTGAATGGCCAGTCTGGTAGAAGAATGGCTCCATACTTTCTTTTTTGATGGTCCACCTATTGCTGATAAAAGGCTTTGCTTAATTTGATAGCTCTTGCCTCAGCGGAGAATGATCCGTTCGCTTTCGAATCCTCGGATTTCCAGCTTATTTTTAATCAAAAAGTAAGCGACTAGACTATCTATGCCCAATCGCTTACATCTATTGCTTATGGATAAATTCGGTTCAACAGACGTGGGAATGGGCTTGCTTCACGAACATGTTCGATTCCCGCAAGGAAAGTGATCGTCCGTTCTAAGCCTAGTCCAAAGCCGGAATGCGGCACGCTGCCATATCTGCGCAAATCCAAATACCATGAGTATTCTTCTTCGTCCAGACCCGCTTCACGAATTTGTTCTAGCAAGTATTCGTAATCCGTTGCCCGTTCCGAGCCGCCGATAATTTCACCATAGCCTTCTGGTGCAATCATATCTGCACAAATGACCAAATCTTCTCTCGTTGGATGTGGCTTCATGTAGAAAGGTTTGATGGCTTTTGGATAGTTCAAGATAAAGACTGGTCGGTCAAAGGAGTTGGCAATAAAGGTTTCATGGGGTGCACCAAAATCATCGCCCCATTCAATATCATCAAAACCGTTTTTCTTCAATAATTCTACCGCATCATCATAAGAAATGCGTGGATAAGGCAATTGCGTATAGCGTTTCAAGACTTCTTTGTCGCGGCCTAAAACATCTAGTGAGTATTCACAGTTGTCTAAGACACTTTGCACTAAGTAAGCCACGTATTGCTCTTGGATTTCCAAGCTTTCTTCCTGATGCATAAAGGCCATTTCTGGCTCGATCATCCAGAACTCGATCAAATGACGACGAGTCTTAGATTTTTCTGCTCGGAAGGTTGGTCCGAATGAGAAAACTTTGCCTAAAGCCATTGCGGCAGCTTCCATGTAAAGCTGACCACTTTGTGACAAATACGCTTTTTGGTCAAAATAATTGGTTTCAAATAGATCCGTTGTGCCTTCTGGTGCTGAGCCGGTCAGGATCGGCGGATCAATTTTGACAAACCCATTGTTGTTAAAGAATTCATAGGTTGCGCGAATAATTTCGTTACGGATCAGCATGATTGCGTGTTGATGAGACGAACGCAGCCATAAATGACGGTGATCCATTAAGAAATCAACACCATGTTCCTTCGGTGTGATCGGATAATCATGACTTTCGCCAACGACTTCAATTGATGTGACACCTAATTCATAACCAAATTTGGATCGAGTATCCTCACGAATTTCTCCTGTTACCCAAATCGAGGTTTCTTGGGTCAACTCTTTGGCAAGCTGAAAGATTTCTTCCCCTACTTCGTTTTTTACCACAACAGCTTGGAAATACGCTGTGCCGTCACGAAGCTGCAGAAAAGAAATTTTCCCGCTAGAGCGCTTGTTAGCTACCCAAGCACCAATTTTTACGGTCTCGCCAACATGGTTTTTGGCATCAATAATTTGAATCTGTTTCACAAATGTCTCTCCTATCTTTTATCCCGAACCGTCTTTTTTACTTTTGGCTATTTTCGATGAAACGGCGGATGCGAACCACTGCTTCTTCCAGATCCTCCATGCTGCTGGAATAACTCATACGCACGTTTTCTGGTGCGCCGAAGCCTTCACCAGTTACTAAGGCAACATGTTCCTGCTCTAACAGGTCGTTGACCCAAGTCGTTACGTTGTCGTAGCCGCCAAGCTCCATTGCTCCCTTGATATTCGGGAACAGGTAGAACGCGCCCTGCGGTTTTTTCAATTTGAAGCCTGGCAACGCTGCGATTTTAGGATAGATCGTGTTCAAGCGCTCCTCAAAGGCGATCCGCATTTCTCGAACGGTAGACTGATCTCCTAATAAGGCCTCAAGAGCAGCCGCTTGACTCACGGCAGTTGGATTGCTCGTGGATTGAGAAACGATCGAAGCCATCCCTTTGATGATCTCTGCATTCCCGATCGCATAGCCAATGCGCCAGCCAGTCATTGCGAAGGTCTTAGAAACGCCGTTGATGATAATGGTTTGTTTCGCGATCTCGTCAGACAGCGAGGCCATATAAGGTGCATGCTTGCCATTATAAACCAATCGTGCATAGATATCATCGGAAATGATTAAGATATCCTTTTCCACGGCCCATTCACCGATTGCCCGCAATTCGTCTTCTGTATAGATCATTCCAGTCGGGTTCGACGGAGAATTCAGCAAAATCGCTTGGGTTCTGTCCGTCAATGCCTCTTCCAGCTGCTCTACCGTGATCTTATACTCGTTTTCCAGCTTGGTCTCCACTAAAACTGGTACGCCTTCAGCCAGCTTTACTTGTTCGCCGTAGCTGACCCAATACGGAACTGGGATGATGACTTCATCTCCGGGATCTAAAATGGTCTGGAACAAGGTATACAACGCAAATTTGGCGCCGCTGGTCACGATCACTTGATTCGGTTCAAGATCCAGCCCATAATCTCGTTTCGTTACTTGGATAATCGCCTCTTTTAATTCAGGGGTTCCGCCGGCAGCAGTATAGAAGCTGACCTTCCCGCTTTTGATTGCTTCGATCGCTGCCTCTTCAATATTGTCCGGCGTAGTAAAGTCAGGCTCACCAACGGTCAAGCCGATCACGTTGTGTCCCTCTGCCTTTAATTTTCTTACTTTCGCCGTTGCAGCTAGAGTGACTGATGGTTCAAGTTTTTTGATACGTTTCGCTAATTTCATCCTCAACAACTCCTACCAATTATTTTTAACTACCTTTGATAACATTGATTGTCTGTCCATCCTTGAAGGACAGTAAGTAATACTCGATTGATCCATTCGCTGCTTTTCCAGTGACTTCCCACACCGCCTGGTCCTCGAAAAGACCTAACGCCGCTTGCTTGATCGAAAGATCAGGCTGTTCTTGACTGACTCGGTCTCGAGCCGACTTTTCAGACAGGCCTTCAGATAACTTCACGACATGAATCTGCTGATCGGATTTTGGAATGATCACTGCAAGTTCTTTGCCCTCCGCGTCTTGACCGACCACAGTGAAATAGGTTTTCTCCCGATTGAACCAATAAAAGTTTTCCACTGTTTTCAGATTTGTTTGCTGTTTGGCAATTTGGATCGCTTCATTTTTTGCCTGCTGTCTTGGCTGATTTGCACGAATCAACAGCATCGTTACAACGACTAAAACCGCAAATATGGCTCCAATAATGGCAACAAGACGTTTATTTACTTTTTTTGGCGCTCTTCTTCGTGTACCCAAAACGTTTGTCTCCCTTCAGATAAAACCCATTATACCAAAAGAATGCGCTGGGCTCACTGGTTGTTTGGATTTTTGTCGGAACTTAAGAAATCACTGAGTTCCTCCAGTACCTCGTCGAACGGCGCCTCTACGACCGGCAGCTCTTTTGGCAATGATTTGCGCAATTGGCCTCCGTATCTAGCCGTGATTAAACGCCGATCCAGCAACAGCATAACACCCTTATCGGTCTCTGAACGAATCAATCGTCCTAACGCCTGCCGCAGTCGAAGCGCTGCATGAGGAACGGATTCCTGAAAGAAGGGATTGATCCCCTGCTGCTCCAAAAAGTCGTTGCGGGCCTTTACTTGCAAGCGTTGCGGATTCTCAAACGGCAATCGTGTGACAACTAGAATTTGCAAGACCTCTCCTGGCAGATCGATTCCTTCCCAAAAGCTGTCGGCCCCAAAAAGCAGCGCATCCTCAGAAAGCAAAAAGCGCTTGAGCAATTTTTCCCGACTGCCGCCGATGCCCTGAGCCAGAACCTCTCTACCTTCATTCAGCAACGGAACCTTCATGTGATGATAGACCCGATTCAAAATATCATGAGACGTAAACAGCACGAGAATAGGGCGTTTTTCTTTTTTTGCCAGTTGAGAGATGAGCTTGCTTAGATAGTTGGCATATTTTTCAGGCGAGGTTTCCTGGATTGCAATCCCGTCAGTTGGGATATACAGTCGAGCTTGTTTTTCATAATCATACGGACTCGGGATTACCTTTAACGCGGTTTCAGGAATCCCCCAGCGTCTGGCAAAATAGCGTCGATCACTGCCGATTTTCATCGTGCCGCCTAAATAAAGAATCTGTTGATATCGCTGATACCAAGCCGTTTCCGGCAACAATGAAGCGGCCAAATCCTGAACATGAAAGGATTGGTCCTGTTCCTTCAGCCAATGGATATACCGTGATTTCCATTGCTCGAAAAACAGCTCAAAGCTTTCCTTTTGGCGTTCCAGCTTGCGGTACAGATCGGTAAATTCTCCCCACTGTCCCTGCTGCTTCAAGCTGAACCGATCCTTTTCACTCATAAAGTACGCCTGTACTTGCTGAGAGGCCTGCAGCGCTTCATCATACAACAGCGACACTCGCTGGATTAGTTTTTCTCCTTCATAAGACGATTGATCCAACTGTTCCTTGGAGATCATCGGCTCCTTGCCGTTAGCAGCCAAACGTTTGCAGGTTTCAAACAGGTCCAGCAAGTCTTCCACCAATTCAGTCAAAATATCTTCCAATAGATCCAGCATATGTGCAGCAGAACGATCCGACTCAGCGATCCTTTTCCATTTATCAAAAGCTTCGGTCTCTGCCAGGCGATTGAGATGTTTTTTTGTATTCAGCGCACTAACTTGATGGGTACTCACTTGTTCAAGGATTCGATTCAAGTGGTGTGCTTCGTCAATGATCAAATAGGGACTTTCTGGCAATTGAAACGATCGCCGCTGCCCTTCATGCGCCAAAAAAGCATGATTGGTCACATACACATTCGATTGCTTGGCCTTCTTTTCACGGTGCCGCAAAAAATCCACAGTATAAAAAGGACTTGCCGGACTGATGGTCTCGATGCCCTGATGTGCCACATCCCGCCAAAAAGCATGCTGCAGGCTGGTCATATTCAATTCGTCAAAATCCCCCGTCTCTGTTTGAGTAAGCCACACCAGCACAGCCATTTGATAAAAGCTGTACTGCTTGTGCTCCGTTCTTTTTTGCAGCGTTTGCTGGTAACGTACAAGATCGATATAATGACGACTGCTTTTCATGATCACTGCCTGCAAAGGCTGATCCAGCAATCGGTTTAATAAAGGCAGATCATGTGTGATGATCTGTTCCTGTAAAAGCAAGGAAGCAGTACTGATGACCAATGGTTTTTCCGGTGATGCCAGATAACTCATCGGTAGTAAATATCCCAAAGTCTTGCCTAGTCCGGTGGCCGCTTCAACGATGGTGTTTTTCTCTGTTTTTTTAGTGAAAAAGTCATAGACGAGGTTCATCAAACGCGATTGCTCTCGCCGAAAGACTAACTGATCCTGATACAGACGCTCCTTGGCCTTTTTTGCTCGAGGGTAGGCTTTATTGCCGTAATAAGTCTCTTCAAAAAGGGCAACAGACTTCTTTTTCAATGCGATTCCTTGAACGATCTGGAGGTCTTCTGACAGCTCCTTCGGCTGATGGGCCATTTCGTCAAATAAGTCCTGCAAATAATCACCTGTTTGAAAAGCCATGTGCTCTGTCAATCTGCTGATTTTTTCCATCGTCACCAAAGGCAGTGAGCGGATTTTCTGTTCAATCCTTAAAAACAACTGCGCCGTCACTTCCGCATCGCTGTCTGCTTGATGAGGATTACGATGCGCCAAGCCTAATTCCGTTGACAAATCACTCAAACGGAAACTCAAGGAAGTCGGCAGAAAAATCTGTGCCAGCTCCACTGTGTCGATTCCCGGGATCGTCAATGGCGGCATGCCGCACCGGGTCAATTCGTTACTTAAAAAGGTATAATCAAAGAAAATGTTGTGGGCAATAAATATCGTATCTTCCAAAAGATTAAAAATCGTTTCAGCCACATCTTCAAAAAAAGGAGCCTGCCGAACACGCTGATTCGTGATACCTGTCAGCGTTTGAATTTGTTTAGAAATGCCTTTGTCCGGATTGATATCTGTCGCAAAACGTGTGACGATCTCTCCGTCCTCCACAAGAACACAGCCAAATTGGATGATTCGATCAGTGGCGGCATCGGTTCCGGTTGTCTCGATATCGACAACAGCGTACGTTTTTTTCATGATATCCTCCTTCCTATGGAATTATAGCGGATTCTGCCGCTTTTTAACAGACATGACCATTAAAAAGCGGGTGCTGAACCCGTACTATCACAAAATTTCTGAACGGCTTCAGGAGATCACGCTGATTTTGAACGCAAAAAAACTCGAGCACAGATGTACTCGAGTCAGGATTGATTCAAATTAAGCTTTGTTTACGTTAGTAGCTTGAGGTCCACGTTGACCGTCTTCTACGTCGAAAGTAACCGCTTGGCCTTCTTCTAACGTCTTGAAGCCGTCACCTTGGATAGCTGAGAAATGAACGAATACGTCGTTTCCGTTTTCAGCGGTAATAAATCCGTAACCTTTTTCTGCGTTGAACCATTTTACTGTACCTTGTTCCATGTTAAACATCCTCCTAGGATAACTATTGATTTGTAATTACTTGCATGGTGATAAGGAAGATGTTGTTTGAAACAAGCTTGCCATTTATTACCTAACAAAAACTACATGAATAACTATAACACATTCCTTTTGAATTCTCCACTTAATTTGCTCAAAATTTTATTTAAAACCGGATCAAACCATTTTCATCAGTAGCGTAAAATCGCCAGCAGACTCTTCTCGTCAGGAGCGTCCTTTTGATCAAGGATAAAGACCTGCCCGCTGTTTTTGATAACATGGTCGGCAATCTCATTCAATACTTGACGGCGATCGTACTCCATATCAGGATCTTCGCCGAATCCATCCACTAGATTGGAAGTCGCAATGAACAGATGGGAGATTTTCCCTTCCTTGGCTGCCTGAGCGATATCGACCAGTTGATCGATGAATTTTTTGTTCATTAGCTTTTGATAACCGGCGGCTTCTGCGGCGGCTAATTCATCGTTGATTTTTTGAGCACCTAACTCAATATCTTTTACACCCAGCTGAGCCGGTGAAGCTGAAACAGCTGCTTGGTCAGAGTAATAGCTGTTTTTGGCAATCTTTTTAAATTGCGTTTGATTTTCTGGCAAGGCGAACAAGTACACAGGAAGCTTGTCTGGGTTGTCTAAGCCGTCCTTCAGGAAATTGTCTACAGCCTGGTAATAATTGACCCAGTCGATCTCTACTTCCTCATCCTTCGCATTCACACCATGATAGGCGATCCCTTCTTGAGAGCTTCCTTGTGAGGAATAATTTAAGTTGCCGCCCGTCAATTCGTCTCCTAAAGCGGTCACCACATCTTTCGGTGCCCCTTCTGGAAGCGCCACTTCTTGGACCGCACGATTTTTTACGACATATAACTTCATGGAATCACGATTCAGCCCCATGAGGTAGTAAGAATAATTGTATTGCGCGTTTTTGATGATCGCCAACAGGTAAGGCAGGTCACTGACATAATATTGATTGTCTACTTCGATATTCAAGCGATGAACATACGTTTCTTCCGCGCCTAAAATAATCGCAGCACTTTTCGTTGCGCTTCTCCAAAAGGATGGATCCGCAAGCAACCGATCGATTTTTTCTTGGAATGGTGCAAAGCTTTGATCTGCATAACGTTTCTCAAAGCGCTTTTTGGCCTCTTTTGCAAAGTTCTTCAAACGAATTTGATCCTTCTCAACCTCTTGATGCGCCACGTGGGTATTCAACATAAACGTAATAAATGGTCCCTTTGCGTCATCTGAAGTCAATTCAGCGAGTAACTTTTTACTAATCAATGCCATAAATAAACCCCTCCTAAATTAAAATCTTACAAGCTCAGTGTACCATAGGGGCATAATTCCTCGAAACGATACGCAAGAAAAGTCTTTATAAGCATAAAATTGTTTGAATCCTAAACGTTACTTATGTTTTTCTCATAATTTTCTTAGCAATTAACTAAGCAAGTTTCATGATTTTTTGAAGCGTTTCCTTTATGATAAAGACATACCAATTATCCCGAATTGGTTTTTTCATACTTACTCCTACCAAGAGTAAATAACAACCTTCATTTCCACCATAGTGACGGCTATGGTGGTTTTTTTTGTGATTGTTTGCTGCAGAAGTCTTTGCTACAATAAAATGAAGACTAACAAAAGGGGAATACTCATGAAACATGCTGAACAAATGTATACCTATTGCAAGGAAAGAGGCTATTTTTCCGGATCTGATCGATCATTTACCTTGAAATTGTTTGAAGTGATCGAAAAATATCTGACACCAGAAGAAGAAGTCCTTTTATGCTTTGTCGGCGTGCATAACCGTCGTTCGGCCACCAGCAACGAAGGGTTTTATGCCTACGCACTGACCAACCAGCGATTGATGATGGGCCAGAAAAAACTGCTGGGTGACGACATCAAAAGTCTTTCGCTGCAAAGCATTCAGGACATTCGCCTGCATAAAGACTCTACTACTGCTTTGCTCGAGCTCCATACTGCAGATGGTCCGATTAAGATCATGCTGACAGAATACGAATCAGAGGATATCTATCAAAGTCTCCGACACCAGCTTTTTCATTCTGTTGATTCGTCATCGGAAAAAGGCACTCCTCCTGAATCAGCTGCCGAGCAGTTACTCAAGTTTAAAGAAATGCTGGATGATCAGCTGATTACCAAAGAAGATTTTGAAAAGTTGAAAAATGAAATTCTAAGCTAAAAAACGCCCCCTGATTCTCCACGGATCAGGGGGCGAAATTATTTATAAAAGGATTTGAGGCATAGCAGCTCTTCGGATTCAAAAAGAAGCCAACCTCGACAGCTTCTTATAGTTCATGATACGACTTGTACACATCCTGCTTTTTCAGCTGATTTCGTTTGGCAACATCTTTGATTGCTTCTTTGCTAGACTTGCCTTCACGGATCAGCTGCTCCACCTGTTCCTTTAAGGATCCTTCGATAAGGGGCTTTTCAGCAGTTTCCGTTGAGCCCGCTACCAATAAGCAGCATTCTCCTTTTAAGGGATGCTCCAAGAGATGGTCGTATACCTCTTGGACTGTCCCACGGATATATTCTTCATACAACTTTGTCAGCTCTCGACAAACCACGACCTCTCGCTCGCCCATGATTTCTTGAATCGTCTTCAAGGTTTCTTTGACGCGGTGCGGCGATTCGTAAAAAATCAAGGTCGCTGTCTGATACTTTAGTTCCTCCAGTTCCTTTTTTTGCTGGCTCTTCTTGCGCTGCAAAAAGCCGTAGAAATAAAAGGGCTGCGGTGACAGACCAGAGGCGATCAACGCAGTCATTCCTGCAGTCGCACCTGGCAAAGACACGACAGCGATTTGTTCGAGAATGCAGGCCTGCACCAATTCATATCCAGGATCGCTGATGGAAGGCATTCCTGCATCACTGACCTGAGCGATCGTTTTTCCTTGCTTCAGCAGCTCGATCAGTTCAGGGATTCGTTCTTTGTAATTGTGTTCATGAAGACTTCGTTGAGGTACCTTGATCTCAAAATGATTTAACAGTTTCTGCGTATTGCGTGTGTCCTCGCTGGCGATCAGATTCACTGTTTGCAGTGTGCTGACCGCTCGAAAAGTCATATCTTCGAGATTCCCAATGGGGGTAGGAACCAAATACAATGTTCCAAATGATTGCTTGGCAAAGCTTTTTTGTGTGTGCATAGGGTCTTCCTTTCTAAGAAAAGATAAAAAAACCGGAACAGGTGTCCCGGTTTTATTTTCCTTGTTTGCTTTCTCGATAGATCACATCTAAGCAAAACGCACAGGGTTCATCGTGTTCTCGTCTTGAGCCATAGAGAAGATTGCAGACGTGAAAGCCATCTTCGTAAATTTTTTCCAAGTTCATTCGGGAGATTGACAGCTCCTGACGCTCATCCGCACTAGCGTTTTTTTGATTCACTTCGCGGATTCGTTCACGCAGGCGTTCGTTTTCCATTTCAAGCGTCGCATTTTTTTCCACTAGTTCTAAAAGTGCGGCCTTCATTTCAACCAATTCAGTCAAATTGTGCTGCATTTTCTGCTCCAACTGATTCAGTCCGTCATAAAGCGAACGCTTATCCATCATTACGCTCACCTGCTTTGACTGTCAATAATTCCTCATGACTGTATTCCACAGCGGTTTCTCTTCCCGGGAAACGCACCTTGACAATGCGGCTCAACAAATTCAGTCCCACGACGCGACCTTTGCCATCCGGCGTTTCGACGTCCTTGCCGTAATCCGGCATCTCTTTTTTCGCCAATTCATATTCGCTGTTCTCATATTTCAGGCAGCACATTAAACGGCCGCAAAGTCCTGATATTTTGGTTGGATTCAATGACAATCCTTGATCCTTCGCCATTTTGATTGACACCGGAATGAAATCTCCCAAAAAAGTCGAACAGCAAAGCTGGCGGCCGCAAGGACCGATGCCACCTAAGATTTTTGCCTCGTCACGCACCCCGATTTGGCGCAGCTCGATTCGGGTCCGAAACACCGATGCCAGATCCTTGACCAATTCTCTAAAATCAACACGGCCATCCGCAGTAAAATAGAAGATCATTTTGCTGCGATCAAATGTATATTCTACTTGGATCAGTTTCATTTCCAATTCATGGGCACGGATCTTCTCCTTGGCTACTTTAAATGCAGCCAGAGCATCCAGACGATTTTCCTCCGCTTTTTGCAGTTCCTTGGCAGACGCTTTATGTAAAATCGTTTTCACATCATCGGATAAATCACTCGGATCCATCTCAAGCTTGGGGATCGCCACCGTCGCGATCTGCTGGGCTTGTTGAGACTCAACTAATACTTTGTCATTGTAACGATAATCATTTTTTCCTGGTGCATAATAGTAAATATGTCCAGCTTCACGAAAGCGTACACCGACAACTTCGACCATTGGTTTCCCTACTCTCTGTAAAATAACATTATACAAAAACGACGTGCAATGTTATCTGTTCTGCGATTGTTTGAAAGGATACATTTGCCTCTAATTTTTGACTGGCCAGCAGCACTTCTTCCAACACATGGTTGTAGGCAGCTGCTTTTGTTGGCTGCAGTTGAAGCAGTTCGTCCCGCTTTTCCTTGAAATAGAAAGTCAGTATCTGAAAGGCCATCTGCTGTTGGGCTTTGTCCTTAAAGACTTTCACTAATTTCTTTTGCACGTAGATGAATGCCTGCGGGTCTTTTTTTTCGAGGTATTTATACCATTGAATAACAGTATCCTTAGCATCATTAAACCACTCATCATTTGAGATTTCAACTGCTTTTGTATAACTATTTGTTAAATTCGCTAATAGTTCTGCCGTTTTGTGCGACAATTGATTTTGCGTGATCAATTGTTCTTTCAACTGTTCAGCAGACAGTCCTTGAAAATGAATGATCTGACAACGTGAACGAATCGTCGGCAAGATTTTGCCAAGTGCCTGTGTTTCCAAAATGATCATGAAGTTGGCAGGCGGCTCTTCTAAGAATTTTAATAAACTGTTGGCCGAGCTGGTATTCATTTTTTCAGCTTCATGAATCAGTACGACCTTTTTGACTGTTTCAAACCCACTTTTTGCCAGTTCGCTTTGCAGTGCACGAATTTGGTCGACTTTAATGGTTTGACCTTCCGGTGCGACCTCGACCACATCCGGATGCTCGTGATTTGAGATACGCATACAATTATTACATGTTTCACAAGGCAGATCGTTTGTTAAGTTTAGACAAAACAAATGCTTTGTAAACCACAACGCCATCTCTGCTTTCCCTGTCCCTTGATCCCCTTCAAAAAGATAAGCATGGGCTGAACGTCCATGCTTAAAACTATTTTGCAATTGACGGAAGACGATCGGCTGGATCTTCTCCAGATAGTTCGCTTCGTCCATCTTAATACTGGTGGAACCCTTCAACTGGCATAACGAAAACGGTCGCACCGCCAACTTCCACTTCCACTGGATAAGGGACTTGACCATCCAGTGAAATATCTAAAGTTACCGGTGTCGTCACGTATTGACTGCGTGATTGACACGTTTCCTTGATCAATGCAAGTGCTTCTTCCACCCGCTCATCTTCGATCCCAATGATAAAGGTGCTGTTCCCCGCTTTTAAAAAGCCGCCGGTCGATGACAATTTGGTTGCTCGAATGTTGGCATCGATGAATTCATTGGCTAAACGGTTTGAATCTTTATCTTGGACGATCGCCATAATCAGCTTCATTCTCTACACCTCTCTCGTTTTGAAAATACGTTGGATACCGCGAAATCAATGCTTCAAAACAATCCTCGACTACCGACTCCAAACGTTTTCTGGCGTCGATTTTGATGATTCGTTCTGAATGTTCTTCGACAAGTTTCAAATAGGCATGTCGGACCCTCTGATGAAATTGCAGGCCTTCTGAATCCAAACGGTCGATTTGGTTGGTTCGGGTGCGCATGATCCGCTGCAGTCCGGTATCTGAATCAATATCCAGATAAAGCGTTGCATCGGGAATGGTCCCTTCGATCGCAAACTCATTGATTTTGGCGACTTCCTCGACGCCGATTTTTCTGCCAGCGCCTTGATAGGCCAATGAGCTGTCGACAAACCGGTCACATAGAACGATTTTGCCTGCTTCTAAAGCCGGCCAAACACGTTCCACCAAATGCTGTCTTCTGGCCGCGGCATAAAGCAGCGCCTCTGTCCGATCATCCATCCGGTCATTTTTCGGATCTAAGATCACCTGACGGATTTTTTCCGCGATCGGAATCCCGCCTGGTTCTCTCGTTTTGACAATTTCACAAGCAGCTAACTGCTGCAAACGAGGGTATAATTCTTCGATAACACTGGTTTTCCCAGCGCCATCCGGTCCCTCAATCGTTATAAATAAGCCCTTCACACTTTTGCCTCCATTGATTCTTATCATCCATTGTACACAAAACTGTCGTGAATTAAAAATTTAGAGTTCACGACGTCCCTCTACAGCCTTTAACAAAGTGATCTCATCGGCATATTCGATATCGCTGCCTACGGATAAGCCATGCGCGAGTCGTGTTACTTTGATCCCTGCTGGTTTGATCAACCGCGAAAGATACATCGCCGTCGCTTCCCCCTCGGAGGTGGCATTCGTTGCAATGATGACTTCCTTCACCTCGTCATCATGCAATCGTTTGATCAGAGGCGCGATGTTGATGTCCTCCGGCCCAGTTCCTTCCATAGGAGACAGGACACCGTGCAAGACATGATATAGGCCATGGTATTCGCGAACTTTCTCCATGGACATCACGTCTTTAGGCTCCTCGACTACTAAGATCGTACTGCGGTCTCGTGTCGTATCTCGACAGATCTCGCACGGATCTTCTTCGGTTATATTGCCGCAGACACTGCAAAAATGCAGATCCCGCTTCACACTGATCAGCGAGCGGGCAAACTCATTCACCGATTCCTCTTTCATATCGATCGTAAAAAAAGCCAAACGGGTCGCTGTTTTTTGTCCGATCCCCGGCAGCTTCATGTAGCTGTCAATCAGTTTTGCGATTGGTTCTGGATATTGCATGTTCTTCTTCCTTTCAACTAAAGGCTGCTTAGAATCCAGGGAGTCCTTTAGTATACTTGCCCATGGTTTGTTCTGTTTCTTTGCTGATCGTAGTCAAGGCATCGTTTACTGCCAAAATGATCATGTCCTGCAGCATATCTGGATCCTCCGGGTCGATCAATTCGGGATTGATCTTCATGGATTTCATCGTTTTATCTCCTGAGAAAACTACCTTGACCAGGTCATTTGTAGAACGGCCGATAAATTCTTTTTCGTTTAACGCTTCTTGCTCTTTCATCATTTCTTTTTGCATTTTCTGCATTTGTTTCATCATACCTTGCATATTGCCCATTCCGCGCATCATATCTATCGTCTCCTCTTTATCATTAAGTTTAATCGTTTTGGATCGTGACCAGGTCACCAAACAAACTTTTGGCCTGCTCGACGACTTGGTTCTCTTCAGGGATCAAATCGATCTCTCCTGAATCTGTTGGTTCATGGATTTCGACTTTTTTCTCTGCATGCTGGCTAACAAACGACTGGCGCAATTTCGGCCAGCTTTCCCGAGTAATGAAAACAAATTCGGGGGAATAATTTTGAATCATCATGCTCAACGAATTTTGCATATTTAAGCGCAATTCCTCGTTGCTGTCGGCCCGCTGGCAAACAATTTCATAATCAAATGCGATCAGCAGCAGCTTCGGACCGGCAGCCATTGGTTCACTGGCCTTCATCATCGCACGCTGCGTCACTGGCAGGGCCATCAAGAGATCTTCCCAGACGTTTCGCACACCCTGCAGATCGTCTTTCGTCGCTTCCGTCAACACCTGATACACACGCTCCGTCGGCACCCGATACGCGCTGACCGTCTTGGCCGGACGGGCGGGGCTTTCTTCTTTTTTAGCAGTTGGTGCTGCCGGACGCTCTTTCAGTTGTTTGACTTCATTTTGCAGCTGAAGAATGGTTTGCTTCAGCTCTGCCAGCTCATTTCCAGAAACCGGCGCTACGGATTGAACGCTGTCCGGATTGGCCGCAGCAGGGCTTGCGCTGTCGGTTGAAGCTAGTTTGACAGTAGCAACCTCTAAATACACATTGGCATGATTCGTAAATCGGATCTCATTTTGCGTCTCGCTTAGAATCTTGATCATGGCATAGAAGCGTTCTGCTGCATGCTGTTCTGCCAACTGTTTAAATGTATCTGTCAAATAAGCCGTTCGATCAGTCAGCAGCTGCGGTGCCTGCTGATACATCAATAGATCACGGCAATAAAGTAAAAGATCTTCAGTCAATCTGCGCGCTTCTTTGCCCTCGGAGAGGATCTCTTCTAGTGCATTCAGAGCCTCCGCGACATTGCGCGCCAAGCAAGCACTGATAAACCGATCCATCATCTCTGTCGTGAGGCTTCCTGTGACTGCCAAAGCATCCTGCAGCGTGATCTTGTCAGCACTGAAGGAAATCGCCTGATCCAAAATACTGAGCGCATCGCGCATGCCGCCTTCTGCTGCCCGCGCGATGACAGTCAACGCTTGGTCTTCATAGGCCACATTGGTTTCATTCAAAATGAACGCCATCCGTCCGATGATGGCTTGGACATCAATACGTTTGAAATCAAAACGCTGTGTACGTGAGATGATCGTTGCTGGAATTTTATGGGGTTCTGTCGTTGCTAAAATGAAGATGACGTGTTCCTTGGGCTCCTCCAAGGTTTTTAACAATGCATTGAAGGCCCCAGTGGATAGCATATGGACTTCATCAATGATATACACTTTGTATTTTGCGGCTGTTGGTGCGTAATTGGCCCGATCCCGAATGAACCGGATCTCTTCTACCCCATTGTTGCTGGCAGCATCGATCTCAATCACATCTTCTTGCCGGCCTTCCGTGATGGAACGGCACATTTCGCATTGGTTGCAGGGCTCACCATCCACGCTATTTGGACAATTGATGGCTTTCGCAAAGATTTTTGCGGCACTGGTTTTCCCCGTTCCCCGCGGGCCGGTAAACAAATAAGCGTGCGACGTTTTCTCTTGATTGATTGCATTTTTCAAGGTTTTAGTGATCGCAGCTTGTCCAACGATATCGTCAAAACGCTGCGAACGCCACACACGATAGAGTGCTTGATAGGCCATATCCATCCTCTTTTCTTTCTTAAAATCACTGATATTTATTATACGTGATTTCCCTGGAAAATACTACCGTCAAACAAAGAGCAGCGATTTGTAAAAAAAAGATTTACTCCGTTGCAGAATTCATTTTTTTTTGAATTTTGCGGAAAAATAAACTTCTTTTGTTAAATCCTTAAGAGAACAACTTGAATTCACTAAGATACTTTGCTAAACTTTTAAAGTTAAGAGAAAAAAGGAGAGTACGAATGAAAAAAAAGAAACAGCTTTGGGTGTTCTTCTCGCTGTTGGTCCTCTTTTTTCAATCCCTGACTGCTGTTCCCGCACAAGCAGCTGACGATTTTTTAGTCAATGCCAATGCAGGGTTCGCCATTGATGTGGATTCGGGAAAAATTTTGTTCAATCAAAATGGAGATACCAAGCTTGAGATCGCTTCGATCACCAAAATCATCACTTCTTATTTGGTTTTAGAGGCTGTAAAAGAACGCAAAACGACTTGGGAAACCCCCGTACCGATTTCAGCCTACGCTGAAGCTTTAAGTGCCGTTCCTGAATTATCCAATGTCCCTTTGTACACCAGTCAAACGTATACCGTAAAGGACCTGTATGACGCCATGGTGATCCAGTCTGCGAATGCCGCAGCAGCTGCTCTGGCTGAATTGCTGGCCGGCAGCGAGCACGCTTTTGTAGATCAGATGCGGCAAAAGGTTGCCGACTGGGGAATCACAGATGCTACACTGTTGAACGCTTCAGGATTAAATAATATGTATCTGGGAGACAATCGCTATCCAGGATCGGGCTTAGAAGATGAAAATAAATTATCTGCCCGTGATGTAGCGGTGATCGCCGATCATTTGATCACGGATTATCCGGAATTTTTAGAAACCTCGAAAACAACAGAAGCCACGTTCGGTGAAGGAACTGAGGCACCAGTCGCATTAGAAAACTGGAATCAAATGCTTCCTGGCGGACCGAATTTTAAAGAGGGCGTTGATGGCCTCAAGACCGGGACCACTGAAAAAGCCGGCGCTTGTTTTGTCGGCACGATCCAAAAGGACGGCCGCCGCGTGATCACTGTCATTTTAAACGCTTTGAATCAACAAATCGATCCTGGTGCACGATTTGTTGAGACCAGCAATCTGATGGATTATTGCTTCAACAATTGGCACCTGCAAGAAGTGGATTTATCGGGGCAGTCTGTCCCAGAACATGACTCTGTTCCTGTCAGCGAAGGAAAAAAAGACACTGTTGGACTTGTTTTAAAATCAAAACTGCCTGTTTGGGTCAGAAACGACATGGATTTGACACAATACACGATTCAGGCTGATTTGAATGAATCCTTGCTGGACGAAGGCAAATTAATCGCCCCTGTCAGCAAAAATGAAAAAATCGGCAAGGCTACGATTGCATTAGCTCAGGATGATCTAGGCTACCTTGAGCCAGGTCAGGCACCTTCAACAGACATCGTCGCAAAAAGCGATGTCGATAAGGCCAATGCTTTTGTTTTGCTATGGCAACGTATTTTAGCATTTTTCAACTAACCTAAAACGATCAGCTTCAGAAACCAAATTGGCGACTGAAGCTGATCGTTTTTTTAGATTAAGGGCCGAATGGGAAAGAACAATTCCACTTCGCCTTCTGCAAAACTTGGTAAATAATGCTCTTGGACTGATCCTGCCAGCTGAACTTTTTCTAAAGGCAGTACTTGACCCAGCATCAATTCGGTGGCCTCGCCAATTTTTTCCGCCGAGGCTTTGACAGTCAGATACTCCATCGCCGGCATCTCCCAGCGAGTCCAGCCAATAGGCGCGGCGGCTTCTGCAGAAACCTGTACGCCTGCCAAATAACGTCCTTCTGTTTGCCAAGGCAGCAGCCAATTCTCCCGGTCGCTCATCAAGCCCCATAAATGCAGTTGGCTCATTTCAGTCACATTGATCAGGGGTGAAATCTCATCGAAATGGGTATTCATTTGGTCCCACAGCAGCGCTACCCACGAGCTGGCTTCCTCAGCTAGGCCTTGGCCTTCTTTTCCGATCACAACAAAACTGGGCAGCTGAATCCGGTTGATTCCTTTTATCGCCATTTTGTTTCCTCCTTGTTGGGTTTGAGTATTTAGTTCTGAATATGTTGACGAATTTGTTATACTTGTTTTGAAAGAGGTGTTGATATGAATATTTCCCGGGATGTGATTGCATTTTTACTTTATTTCGCGTCGTTGATTGGCTTGCTCAGCGGACTTAGACGGAAACAATCCCCTAAAAAGATGCTGCGAGCACTGCAGTTTACTGGCGGCTTTCTGCTGCTTTATTTACTTTTCTTGGAAATTCAGGATCGAAGCCTCTATATGGTGATCCCTTTGTTCTTTTTTGGACTATTTTATTTTTTTTATCGACGAGACAAGCCGCGTCTGCGAAACGGCTGGCTGTTCAATCTGTTTCTGGTCAGTTTGTTCATTTACTTGACTATCATTGCTTTTTCCACCTATTCCCTGATCATCATCGGCTTGCTGGGTCTGTTAGGAATTGCTGGTTTGCTGGTCCTACTGTTGGGCGTCTATGCACTGGTCGCCTTTTTGATCGGCAACAGCTATCTGGTTTTCAAGCGGGAATCGCATTCCTTGCCGAATCTGCTGACTTTGATTTTGGCGCTGGGCCTTATTTTTTTATTGGTTCTTAACAACTTTGGACCCTCGATCCTTCCAGGTTGGTCGTTGACTCTGTTGACCATTCCAACCATGATTCTTGTTTACTTTTTCATCGTTTTTTGGAATTTCCTTTCGATCTCATTCATCTATCAGCTAAATGCGCCGAAGCTGAATCAGGACTATGTTATCGTTCTTGGCGCCGGCTTGTCCAATGGTGAAACCGTATCGCCGCTACTGGCCAAACGAATCGAGCGTGCGATCGCTTTTTATTGGAAGCAGAGCCGCGAGACCCTCTCTCCTCCGAAATTTATTATGTCGGGTGGACAAGGCGCAGACGAAAAGATTCCTGAAGCAGCCGCCATGAAAACCTACGCGGTGGAACAGGGAATTCCCGCAGAAGAGATTCTGATGGAAAGCCAATCGACAACGACCTTGGAAAACATGCGCTTCAGCAAAGAAATTATGGATCGCGAAAAGCCCGAGGGCTATCAAGCAATTTTCGCATCAAACAACTACCATATTTTCCGGGCTGGAATGTATGCCGATCAGGTGGGCTTAAAAGCAGATGGCATTGGTGCCAAGACGGCTAAATATTACCTGCCCAACGCTTTTTTGCGAGAATTTGTCGCGATCCTCGTCATGAAAAAACGTGTGCATATCGTCATGTGCAGTCTGATCACACTCTTTTCTGTTTTGTTGGCGATCGCCAATTACTTACTCACCTCTTAAATGAAGTCGAAACTGCCAGGTTTCGGCTTTTTTCTATCCTCTATTATCATACCCTTTTCTCTTTCAAATAAGCGAACAAAACGATTTCTTGTCTTGTCAAAAAAGCCTAGAGAATACCGGAACTGCTGAAAGCGCCCTTTTTTAGATTGTCTTTTTGAGAGCGTCTCTTTATAAGAAAACTGTTCCTTATTTTTATCTGCTAATCATCGGTGCCGAAAATGACTTAATAACCTTGGATCACTAATCTCCTTATCCGAATTCAATCCCAGAAAATCAGATGATTCATGCATGTTTTTGCCTCCCGTAATAACACACTGATGGTCTCGATTCACAGGCTTGTCGCCCAGAAACAGAAAATCCGTCACGGATAGGATTGGCAACAATCACTACCCCAGACGGATTTTTTCCTTTTTGTTATTGAATTTCTTCAGTGACCCTGAGAGTGACTCAAGAGCCTTCTGGATTCCTTAATCTGCCCGCAAAGCGATCGCTGCATCTTTCTTGGCAGCCATTCGTGCTGGGATATGTCCGCCAATCATGGTCAGCACTGTCGACACAAGAATCAATACAATGCCGTGAACGGGATTTAATTGAGCCACGTTTTCAAGCTCCGTCATGTTGTACAAAATCTGGTTGATCGGGAAGGTGGCCAACCAGGCGATCAACACACCTAAAGTCCCCGAAGCCAAGCCCAAAATGCAGGTTTCTGCGTCGAACACGCGGGTGATATCTTTTTTCCGAGCGCCCAAGGCCTTCAGCACACCGATCTCTTTGGTTCGTTCGATCACAGAGGTATAGGTGATAATCCCAATCATGATCATGCTGGTCACCAGTGAAATGCCTGCAAAGGCTACTAAGACGTAAGTGATGGCATCCATCAATCCGCCTGTTAAGGAAGTCATCGTCCCTGCTAAATCTTGGTAGATGATCCGGTCTTCTTTACTCTTGCCTTCGTTGTACTTATCCAAATAGTTCAAGACCTCTTCTTTGTCCTGAAAGTTGTTCGGATAGATCATGATGCTGTAAGGAATGCTGTCACCGCCAAGGTAGGCCAAGGTGCTCTCTTTAGTCGACTCATCCAAAGGCTCATTGGTCATTACATTCGTGTCGCTTTCTCTTTGTGCGGTCACGATGGCAGAATCCTGGTTCTCATTCACAATAGTTTGCGTCAGCTCATTGCTGTAGGCGATCCCGGGTGCCAGCAGGTTCATAGTTGAATCGGATTTGACCCGCAAAATTCCGGAGATTCTCAATTCTTGATTGTCCGCTTTGTTATAGACTTCTTCGTAGTTGGTATTCGGAACAAAGTTGCCTGTGGGTAATTCTGTATAATAATCATTGTTGTGGACCAGCTTAAACGTAGTACCTACAATGTTTTTAAAGTCGATCTTCTCGCCGTCCTTCACATCAAAGCCTAAGTTCTTTAAAGAATTGATGTTGGTGCTGTTGTTGCCGTCAACGATCAAAACCACATCCGTGGCTGCTTTAGGATATTCGCCATTCAACAGGCTGTAGTTTTCTTGCAGGAAGGTATTCTTTCCTCCGTCCAATTGTGTCGGGAAGGAAGACACACCGATCCCTGTCATATTGGCCATCGCATTGGTCATGCCGGCGCTGGCGCTGTCAGGTGCATCGTTGGAAAGCTTGACTGGTTCCGCTGTTCCATCGACCTCTCTTAACAAATTCATACCGACCAATCGAGTAAAACCGATGTTGTTGCTGAGATTTGGGTCAATATTTTCAACATAATCCACGTATTCTTGATCGATCTTATTCGAATGCTGAGCCCGATCCTGGTCACTGATCTTTACGGTCACCTGATCAGTGTCTGGATAAGTCGCCTCGTCTGTTCCTAAAGCTTCACGTCGGTTTTCACTGCGGTCAGTAGCGACCTGTGAGATCGTGATTGGAAACTGTGCCAGGGTTTCTGACTGGGTTTCATCGATCTGTTTTTGAAAACCGCTGGACAAGGCCAACACGATCCCGATGCTGATGATCCCAATACTTGAAGCAAAGGCGGTCAAAAAAGTCCGTCCCTTTTTCGTCCGCAGGTTATTAAACGACAGCTTCAAGGCAGTCATAAATTTCATTTTGGTGCGCTTCAAAATGAATTGGTCCGATTTTGGTCGTTCCTGATGGGGATGCGAATCGCTCATAATTTTTCCATCTGAGAAACGAATAATACGGTCGGCGTATTCATCAGCGATCGAAGGGTTATGGGTCACCATGATGACTAATTTTTCTTTAGACAGCTCCTGGATCAGGTTCATAATCTGCACGCTGGTCTCCGTATCCAGAGCACCTGTCGGCTCGTCACACAACAGGATATCAGGATCATTGGCCAACGCTCGTGCAATGGCCACCCGCTGCATTTGTCCTCCGGAAAGCTGGTTCGGTCTTTTGTGCATATGCTCGCCCAAGCCGACTCTGCGCAGGGCATCCTCTGCTTTTTTGGTTTTTTCTTCTTTTGAGACACCGCTCAGGGTCATCCCCAGCTCGACATTGTCGATAATCCCCAAATGACTGATCAGGTTATAGCTTTGGAATACAAAGCCGATTGAATTGTTTCGGTAGGCGTCCCAGTCGCCCTCTTTAAAGGTTTTGGTAGACTTTCCATTGATAACCATGTCGCCGGAATCGTAGTTGTCTAAGCCGCCGATAACGTTCAGCAAAGTGGTCTTCCCCGAGCCGCTGGCACCGAGGATCGCGACAAATTCCTGCCGACGAAATGCGACGGAGACACCATCCAGTGCTTTCGTCGTGGTGTCGCCAACGTGGTAATGTTTTTTTATATTTTTTAGTTCTAACATCGCGTTCATTCCTTTATGATTAGTATAGCGTTGAAGATAGCAGAGCTATATTAACTCAAGATGAACAAACTCTTCATACTGAGTTCACAACAATTAGTTACTATTATCAAGCAAAAGGGAGGTTAACGCAAATGAATCACCTGTTGATCGTAGAAGATGATGAAAACTTATTATTCCTGTATCAATCGATTTTGGAGCAGCATGATTTTACCGTTTCACTGGCTGCCAATGGGCTAGAAGCGTTGGCTATTTTAGATAAACAACACATTGATTTGATGATCACTGACATTATGATGCCAGATATGGATGGGTATGAATTGACCACCGATCTTAGAGAAGCCGGCTATGACCTGCCGATCCTGATGATCACGGCTAAGAATTCTTTTCTAGACAAGAAAAAAGGCTTTGGCATCGGTGTCGATGATTACATGGTCAAGCCGATCGATTTGAATGAGATGGTTTTGCGGGTGGAGGCTTTGCTGCGGCGGGCCCAGATCGTTCATACGAAAACATTGCAGATGGGCAATACTCAGTTGAGCCAAGAAACGTACCAAGTACATGCACAAGGAAAAACAGAGACTCTGCCGCAAAAAGAATTTCTGCTGCTGTATAAGCTGCTGGCTTATCCGAATAAAATTTTTACCCGCCAACAACTGATGGATGAAATCTGGGGACTAGATTCTGACAGCGATGAGCGAACGATCGACGTGCACATCAAACGGCTGCGGCAAAAATTTCAGGACAATCCTGATTTTTCGATCGAGACCATTCGAGGGCTGGGCTACAAAGCGGTGATCTGCGCATGAAAAAAAAGGTCCACTCCTCTTTAGGAATTTATTTTACCTGCATCATTTTCCTGATCATGGTCTTGACGCTGCTGGTTTTTATTTCTTCTATCTTGCTCTTGCGTCGATTTGATTTTCTGATTCCCAGTCACCGCGGCCGCCTGTTTCCACTGGCGATTATCGGCCTGATCAGTTTGATCGTGGGTTCTACTGTTTCAGCAGTCGTCACCAAACGGATTTTGAAGCCGATCGCCCAACTGCGCCAGGCGATGAACCAGGTATCCCAAGGCGATTTCTCCATAGAACTGCCCGAATCACAAAAGGTTGAAGATGTCCAGCAGCTGTACCATGACTTCAATGTGATGGTCCGAGAGTTAAACAGCATTGAGACCCTGCGCAATGACTTTGTGTCTACCATATCTCACGAGTTCAAAACACCGGTTGCGACCATTCGCGGTTACGTGCAGCTGCTGCAAAACAATCAGCTCACCCCGCAGCAAAAAAAAGCCTACCTGGAACGTATGCTTGATGGGACCCAACAATTGTCCCAGCTGGCGGAAAATAGTTTAAAGCTGACTAAGTTGGAGACACAGGGCATTCACCTTCCCAATCAAGCCTTTCGTTTAGATGAACAAATTCGAGAGGTAATTTTATTTTTGCAGCCTAAATGGGAGGAACAAGAGATCAACCTTAATATCGAATTGACCAAGGTGGTTTATGTTGGCAACGAGGAATTGCTGTATCAGGTCTGGCTGAACCTGTTGGACAATGCGATCAAGTATAGTCCTAACGCTAGCACCTTGAGTGTCCAGCTGGTCGTTGAGGAACAAACGATCCGTATCGCTATCTCTGATGAAGGCATCGGAATGACCCAAAAAACGCTGGCCCGGATCTTTGAAAAATTCTACCAGGCAGATACCAGCCGCCAAACCAAAGGCAATGGATTAGGCTTAGCGTTAGTCAAACAAATCATTGTTTTGCATAAAGGTACCATCAAGGTTCAAAGTCAATTGGGCCTTGGCAGTACCTTTCAGGTCACTTTGCCAAACAACAGAAAAAAGCAAGATAAAAATCCTACTTCGTTCACAAATCCTTAACGATTTTTAAGTATGCTGTTTATACAGAGAGGAAGATCTTCATGAAACAGGAAACGAAACCTATTTACTTTATTGAAGAAACTCAAAACATCGAAGGGGCATATGTAGAAGTTCGCACCTTGTATGTCGCTGATAACAAAGAACAAGCAAAAGAAGCCTACGATCAATTGTTGAAAGAAGACACACGAAAATCCTTTGGCCTGCTATTGAATGAGTATGTCATCAAGGCAGACCACAGCTATTTTGTAAATCTGCTGCGCTCTTGGAAAAACCTGCCGGCAGAATTCTACCGTAAAATGCAGATCATGACCTACCGCCCTTTAGCCGAATACCAAGGATAACCAACGATCAATCAGCTAGCCCTTCTGGAAGATGACTAGCTGATTGCTTTTTTGATTCTGAAAGTGAAAAAAGTGTCACATCAACGACAGCAAAAAGACGGCCGCCAAACCGGTGATCACTGATAACGCCATTGATTTGGTTTTGTAGGCTACTCCGGCCACTAGAAACATAGCGATGATCCGAATATTGCCGCCCAGTTCAAAATGTTCATGACTTATGAACACATCCTTGAAGACCAAAGCCGCAAACAAAGAAATCGGCACAAATTTCATCCACTCACTGAACCAGTGAGGGACCTGACGTTGTGAAAAATACAGCATCGGCACGACTCTTGGCAGGTAAGACGCAGCAAATAAGCACAAGATCAGACCAAAGAGCAGCAGCTTACTCATGAGGAACCTCCTCCTTGGCTGCCGGCAGCTTTTTGCCAGCTTCAGTGAAGTTACGCTCAACAAAATAGCCGATCAAGGAAGCCAGCACGGTAGCTAGAATCAGACCAAAGGTATTCTTTAAGAGCAGCACAAACAACACGGCCAAAAGCCCTGATAAGAGCCCTATCATCAGCAGCAAGCGGTTTTTCAGCTGCATCATGAACATGAAAATGAACATAGCCGTCAACGCAAAATGCACCAGCTCCGTATCGATCGCAATGACCGAACCAAACAAGGTCCCTAAAAGCGTACTGCCTGTCCAAGCCAGCAAGGAAAGCCAATTGACCATCAAGGCCTTGCGATGCGTCCAGCTAACGTCTGTCGAAAAATGCAGATAATTAACTGCATAATTTTCATCGTTCATTGATTGTGAGAAGATCGCTAAAAAACCGCGGTTCTCCTGTTTGAAAAAATAAGAAAGACTCGATCCCAGCAGCGCATAACGCAGCTCCAAAAAGAAAACCATTAAAATAATCGAGCTAAATGACGCATGGACCGCCAGCAGAGATACGATCAAAAATTGAGCACCTCCAGAAAAGACCAGCAGCGAAAGCAGTCCCGTCAAAAAAAGTGTGAAACCAACCTTCTGCAGCAGCATTCCGCAGGCCAGTCCAACTGGCAAATAACTGAGGCACAAGGGCAGAACAGCCGTAAAGGCCTGCTTCCAAGATGTCTGATTTAACATGAACATGATTCCTTCCAAACCATCAAGATAAAAAAGCATTCCCATTCTAACATAAAGGTGTAAGAATGTATCTGTTCATTAATCTTTTCTGAAACTGAAATTAATCTTTACGGAAACATGCTTCTTCAAGCACCATCAGTGGTCCTGTAAGGAATTGGAAAAGTAATCGCCCTTTTTGTCCGGCTACCTTCGCTGAATCCGATCCATCAGTCGCTTTCGCTTCTTAGATACTTCGGGTCTGGCGTTGGTCAGTTGCACATTGATCAGAGAGGTGGCTTCCGTTTCACGCACTAAGGCAAGTTCAGATTTCCCCACTTTCCCTTTCCCTTCTTTTTGAAATTGTGATAGGATAGTTCCAGAAAAGAGATGAGAATTCATGCAATCCAGCTTTCACGAGCAGCGTTCCGTGGGATTGCTGCTGACGTTTAGCAGCGGCATGATAGACAGCTACACTTATATCCGGTATGAGGCTTTTGCCTCTGCTCAAACAGGAAACTTGATCTTAGCAGTCACCCAAGCAGTGGATCACCAATGGACCAGTGTTGGAAAGAAGCTTTTATCCACCTTCTTTTTCTTTTTGGGTATTCTGTTGGCCAAATACTTGATCGACTATTTCAGAGCAAGGGAGATCCACTTTTGGCGTCTATTTTTATTGTATTTTGAAGCTGTCGTATTCTTTTTGAGCAGCTTGCCTCAGTTGGCCCCCCACCCTTCGATAATCACTGTCTTGATTGCCTTTACAACGGCGATTCAATGGGTGGCCTTTGATAAAATTAATGGACTGGCTTATACAAATCTGTTTACCACCGGAAATCTCAAAGGGGTGGCAACGAATTTGTACGACTATTTAATCCATCGCGAGGATCCGGCAAAGGAGCGTTTTTTCCATTATTCATCCGTCGTGCTCGCCTTCTTAACCGGCGTGATCGGGATGGTGGTTTCCTACCATTCCTGGGGCGAAGCTTCGATCCTGCTGGTTTCGAGCTTATTTTTGGCATTAGCCCTAAGCCAATCCTTCTTGCTCTGGCGCTTTTACCATTACGAACACTTCCAAGACACAAAATAATCCTGCAGTCCAGCTGCAGGATTATTTCTTTAGATCAAAAAGGATAGTGGCCCTTTCCAGCGTTTGTCGTGACCCATTGTACCCGAGTAAATTCTTCCAATACCCATTCACCATTGAAACGTCCGATACCCGAATTTTTCTCTCCGCCGAACGGCGCATTCGGCTGATCATCGACTGTCAGCCCATTGATATGGCACATGCCTGCTTCGATTTCATTCGCCAGCTGTCTGCCCTTCGCTAGATCCTTGGTAAACAAAGCGCTGGACAAGCCATATTCCGTATCGTTTGCTGCTTTAATCGCTGATTCGGTATCTTTTACTTTCAGAATCGGCAGAACCGGACCAAAAATTTCTTCGTGGAAAATCTCCAATGCCGGGTCTTCCGATACGAGTACAAAAGGTTCGATCATCTGATCCTGGATCGTGCCCTCAACTAAAAATTTGGCGCCGGCTTCTTGTGCTCTTTTAATGATATCCCGAATTTGATCCGTTTGCTTTTGGTTGATGATCGGACCAACCACCGTGCCCTCATTCGACGGGTCTCCAACACCTAATTCCTTCACCCTGTCCACTACTCGATGGACAAAGTCGTCAAAAATTTCTTCAGCAACGATCGCTCGGTTGGCCGACATACAAATCTGACCAGAATGCATGAATTTGCTAACCACCAACGCATGAGCGGCTTCTTCAAGGTCAGCGTCCTCTAAGACGATAAAAGGAGAATTCCCGCCCAATTCCAAAGCCACCTGCTTAATTTTCTTGCCGCTCATCGCATGGCTGGCAATGTTTTTTCCCACGGCTGTCGACCCAGTAAAGGAGATAAAGTCTGGGATCGGATGCTCTACGAAATAATCCCCGATCTCGCTGCCGCTGCCTACCGTCACATTGACCAGTCCTTTTGGCACGCCGGCTTCTTCGAAAATCTTAGCTGGCAAAAGACCTCCTGTCACTGGACTGTCGCTGGCCGGTTTGATGACGACACCATTTCCTGCAGCCAAGGCTGGAGCCAACGAACGCATCGTCAAATGAAACGGAAAATTCCAAGGACTGATGATCCCAATGACTCCAACCGGGCGGTGCGTCACAAAGCTTTCCTCCTGCGGCTTATTCGTGGGCAGGAGTTTGCCTTCAAGCCGCATGGGAAAGCTGACAGCCTCTTGAGTGATTCCTTGTGCCAGACTGACTTCCAGTCCAGCCTTGATGGTTGTTGCTCCGCCTTCCTTGATCAGCCATTCTGCAATATCTGCCTGCTTCTCTTCGATCAGATTCGCTGCCTTTTGCAGGATGTCGCTGCGTTCCTGAGGCGTTTTATCCATCCAAATCCTCTGCGCTCTTTCGGCAGCTTGATAGGCTTCATCTACATCTTCGGTGCTGGCACCTTGAATTGTTAGGATCGTTTCTTGAGTGTAAGGATTTTTGTTCTCATTAACGTGCTCAGAATCCTTGCCTGTCTTCCAGTGTCCGCCAATAAATTGCTTGTCAAACTGGTTTTCCATATTCTTCACCTCTCCTACCTTCCATCATAGAATACGGTTTCAACATCTGGCAAAAAATCGGCTCATCTCATCTGCGATATCGAAGAAACATAGGCAACCATTTCTTCTTATAACAAAAGAAGACAGATCCCTTTCGATCTGTCTCCAGCTGTTATTCTTCAAAGTCAACGTCGATATCCCCATTGGAAGTCGTTACCTTCAGGTCCTTATCCCCTGAGCCGCCCACATTTTTTAAATTATTCGAAGCATTGCTGGTGCGGCTCTCAATATCATAGTCACTTGCTGAGCCCTTCAGTATACCTCCTACCTCGCTGTTGCTGGTTTCGATGGTCAACGACTTTTCAGCCCCCAGCTGGTCGAAATAGATGTCGCCATTGCTGGTTTTGAACCCTCCGTCTTTACAATCCAGCTCGTCGATTTCGATCGAACTGTTGCTGGTTTCAAAGTCCCCATGACCGATCGTCAGCTGATCCAAGATCAGTTCGCCGTTGCTGGTTTTGGCTTCAAGGGTGTTTTGAACTTTCATGTCTGAAAGTTGGATCTCGCTATTGGAGCTCTGAATATTTGCCGATGACAGCGACAAATTCTCTGCCGAAACTTCGCCGTTGCTGGTTTTCACTGACAACTTTTTCAACTGATCTTTGGGTACTTCAACAATGACTTCTTCCCGCATCCGAGTGAAATTGAACCACGTGTTCCAGAAAAAGCGCGACTCTTTCTTTTTGAGTGTGACTTTTTTCCCACTGCGGTTGACTTGATATTTTTTATTCCGGGTTTCCGTATAACGAATCTTTGTGGCCTGCCCTTTTGTGCCGACAACCGTGACAGGTGTATTTTTATCTTCCACCACGATTTCTTCGATCGCTGCCCTAGTTTCAAACTGCTGCTCTGCCTGACGGTTGTGAACGTACATGCTCGTAAAACTGAAAACCGCCAAACCTACTAATACCAAACCAACCATTACCTTTTTCATACCTGTTCCTCCCAACGATGGCGCTGCCACCTTTTCCTGCTCTCTTTTCTTTAATCATAAAGCAAATGGCAGAACTCCTCCTACGGCATAGGTCTGATTTTTCTCTCAGACCCGTTGAACCTCTCGGTAAAAACCTGCTTTGATCTCAATAAAATCCTGGAACAGTTGAAAAAGATGGAACAGCATCGCCCGATTTTCAAAGGCTTGGCGATTTTCCGGCAGCTGCTTTTCCCGATAACGCTGATATGTTTCGTCGATCTTGCGCAAAATCGCCTGCCCATCATTCTCTTCAGCCAAGGTTTCTGCGGTAAACGAAAACAGCTCGCGCAGTTCGATCACTTCACTTTCTGTGGCCTGCAGATGGGATAACACTTCTAAAATATCTGACAGGGTCTTGATCTGCAAGCGCCGCATCGCAAAGTATTCGAAATAGTAGCTGTTCGGCGACCACAGTCGGTTTTCTTCAAATTGGAGGGCCCGTTTTTGTGCCGCTTTAATAAACTGGGCCAATGTCCGACATTCCTCGAACAAGCTTTGTTCTTTCACCTTTTGATTTAAGGAATCCGAAATATCTGCCAGCAGGCGCTTCAGCATGACCTCAGTCACCTGCTGATCTTCTTGAATTTTTTTCTCTGTATTCGGCATGTACAAATTCGCGATCAATGCACAGCCAACGCCGAGGATCATTAACAGGTACTCGTTTAGTATCAAAGAAGGAGCCAAACTTTGACTGGACAGATAATGGGTGATCAGCACCGAGCTGACCGAAATGCCCTCGCCGATTTTAAAATAGACCGAGACGGGGATAAAGACGATCAGGTACACCCCAAAGGCTGCGGCATTGAACCCTAATATCAAAAAAGCAGCCGCCGCGATCACGGTCGCTAAAGTCAAAGAAATGATTCTATTAAAGGCCGTTCGTGCAGTCGATCGTTTAGTATTGGTGACACTCAATACGGTGATGATCGCTGCGGCCGTTGCACTTTCCAAATGCAGCACATTCGCCAACATCAAAGCGATCGGTGCGGCTATCGCTGTTTTGACGGTTCGTAACCCAAGTTTCATAGGTAAGCTCCTTGTCTCTCATTTTTATCCATTGTACACTATTTTGAAAATCCATATGTAAAAAGACTGCACCCTCAAGGATGCAGTCAAAAATAGTTACGCGTTGTTTTCTTGCTGCAAGGCCTTCAATCCAGCCATTCCCAGTAAATTCCACGGGGTATCGAATTCTGGTTGGAAGAAGAAATCCGCATAAGCCAGTTGCTCTACAGTAAAATGCGTTTGGATCGCAATCGAGATCGCATTGATGTTGGCTGTTAAATCTTCCTTCGACATGATTTGCGCCCCTAAGATCTCTAGATTTTCCGGATCATAGACCAGCTTGAACATCATTCGAGTCTTTAAGCTTTGCGGTACAAAATCCATCAACGTATCTTGATCCAAGAAAACGGATTTTGTTTTCATACCCAGCTTGCTGGCCATCTGATCATTCAGACCGGTTGAAGCAAATTTATAATCAAATACACGCAAAGCAGAAGAACCCTGAACACCTGGGAAAGGATGATTCGCCTCTTCCAGATTACGGACAGCATAACGACCTTGGCGGCGAGCATTAGTGGCCAGTGAAATATTGACCTCCGTCTTTCCAGGGTTGTATTGGATCAATGTGGCATCCCCTACGGCAAATACATCTGGTTCGCTGGTGCGCATATATTCATCCGTTTTGATCATGCCGCTTGGCAATAATTCCACTGCATCCTTCAGCCAGTCTGTATTCGGGCGAACGCCGGCAGACATAACCACCATATCGGCTGGATACTCTCCTTTGTTGGTTACGACCTTTTTAACATGGCCTTCGTCATCGCCGATAAATTCAACCACTGATTCGCCCATGGCCAAGGTGATGCCGTGGTCGACCATGTCTGATTCAAGCACATCGGTGAATTGTTTGTCCAAATAAACTCCCAGCGGACGATCGATGATATCCACCAGTGTCACCTTTTTGCCAGCTACTGCAAAGGATTCTGCGGCCTCGATGCCGATATAGCCTACGCCGATTACCACGACATGCTCAATGTCCGGGTCGACCGACAGCATTTTCAAATCGATGGTGTCTTGACGCCCACGCATTGTTTTAATGTTTGCCAGATCATTTCCCGGTACTGGCAAAATGAATGGATTTGCGCCTGGACTTAAAATCAGTTTGTCATAGCTTTCTACTCGCGTTTCTCCCGTTACATGGTTCCGTACTTCTACTTGGTGTCTGTCAGGTTCTACTTTGGTAATTTCAGTATTTGTAAACACGCGGACCCCGCGTTGTTCCATCTCTTCGGCCGTGGCATAGCGAATCGAATTCACATCTTTCACGATACCTTCGAGATACATTTGCGTGCCTCATCCCATGAATGAGATAAAGTCGCCCTTTTCATACCACTGGATCTCCGCATCGGGCTGCGTCAGCAGTAATTCTTCCACTGCTTCATAGCCGCCGTGGGAAGAGCCTAAAACAATTACCTTCATGCCAATTTCCTCCTCAATGTTTGATACACCTTAATTGTAGCGTATCTCTTGTGAAAAGAGGAGTAATAGCCCTTCGACTATCGATCTGTCCTTTATCAGCCGGTCGCCTCTCGCACTTTCTGCCGCTTTCTTGTATAGTAATGAAGGATGAACTCGTTTCTTTTTCATTCAGTCAATCGTAATCAAAGAGGAGTGAAACAATGGAAAGCTGGCTTTTTTTAGGCATTATTTTTTTAGTGGCCCTCGCAGCAAAAAATCAGAGCCTGCTGATTGCCACTGCGGCCGTTTTATTTTTGAAGCTTTTGCCGCATTCGGATAAAATTTTAACCACTTTGAATCAAAAGGGCATCAATTGGGGAGTGACGTTGATCTCTGCAACGATTCTAGTTCCGATCGCGACCGGCGACATCGCCTTGAAGGATCTGCTGAACACCCTGAAGTCGCCGCTTGGCTGGGTCGCCACGATCTGCGGAGTATTGGTTGCTTTGCTTTCAGCCCGAGGTGTCGGATTGATCGCCGCTTCTCCCGAAGTTACTGTCGCTCTGGTCTTCGGAACGATCGTCGGAGTAGTCTTTTTTAAAGGTGTCGCAGCGGGACCTGTGATTGCGGCCGGCATCACCTATTGCCTCATGCAAGTGATCCAAACGATCGCTGCAAAATAAGATGTGTTGAGACAAGTTTTGGCTTGTCTTTTTTTGTTGTATACAAGCGTTTTTCCGGCTTTTCTTGTATGATAGAAGGGAGGACTGGAGGAGATTCTATGTCAGCCACATCAAAAACCGCACGATTAAAACAAATCGTGTCCATCGCTAATAAATATAAGCTAGTCAAGAACATTACTCAGCAAACCCACCCTGAGCTGGTCCGTGAAGCCTTTGAAGAGTTGGGCCCGACCTTCATCAAGATGGGGCAAATGATGTCTGTTCGCAACGACATTTTTCAGTTGAACTTCACAAAGGAGCTGCGCAAACTGCAGGATAATGTCAAAACAGATCCGTTTGACAAGGTCAAGGCGCTGGTGGAAAGCGAGCTGGGCTTTGAGCTGGGAGAATTATTCAACTTCTTTGAAGAAACACCCTTTGCTTCGGCTTCGATCGCACAAGCGCATCATGCCACGTTGAAGAATGATGCGCGAGTGGTCGTTAAGGTACAGCATCCAGGAATCGATGAAGAAATCAACAGTGACCTTTCCTTATTTGAAAAAGCGCTGCCGTTAGCCAACTGGGTGCCGGAAAGCAAAGTCGTTGATTTGAAAAGCATTTTACGAGAAGTGCGCGAATCCCTGCAAAACGAATTAGATTTCAAAAAGGAGCTTCAAAACGCCGAACGCTTTTACCGCTTAAATCACGGCTGGAAGGAAGTACGCTCCCCAAAGATGGAGGAAGCTTATTCTTCCGCAAAAGTGATCGTCATGGAATTCATGCCTGGAAAAAATTTGGAGACCTTGATCAATGAATCCAATGATGCCATCGCCTATGATGGAATCACCAATCAAGAATTGAAGAAAGACATCAGTGAATTGCTGATCGATCATTTTATGAAGCAAGTTTTTGAAGACGGGTTTTTCCATGCTGATCCGCATACAGGCAATATGCTTTTGCAGATTTTGACAGAAGTAGAAAACCAGCAGGATCAACAGCCAAAATCAAAAAAATTCCAAGGTGAATTTGCCTCAATCCCTTATCAACTTCATATTTCTAGAAATGTGTCGCTGCACCCATATCGATTAAACTTCATCGATTTTGGGATGATGGGAGAGATTTCCAGCGAGATGCAGTTGAAAATGAGCAACATGATTATTGCTATTTACAGCAAGGATACGCAGCGAATCGCCAATACTGTCCTGGCGATTTGCAAGCAAGCGGGGCCGTTTTCTGAAGAAAAATTTACCGAGGAATTGGATGACTTTTTAAAACGCTATTTAAATCTGCCCGTGAAGGAGATCGACATTCAAAAGGTCTTCTCACAAGTCATCTTGATTTGTCACGACAATAACCTGCAGATCGATGACTCCATTACGATGCTGATCAAAGCCTTTGGAACCCTTGAAGGCGTGATTGAAGAATTAAATCCTGAATTGTCTTTATTCGAGGTCATCGCTCCGTTTGCCCAAAAATATTTCATCCAACAATTTGATTTCAAGGATGAACTGCGGCAAACCAGTCTGGATTATCTGTCCACGCTGCAGGCATTGCCGAAACTACCCAGTCAAGCATTGAATGTGCTGGACACCTTCACAAAAGGGAAAGCGAAACTAAACCTGGAGCTGAAAAACCAACGAACACTGATCGACCGGGCAGAGGCAATGGTCAATCGACTGGTCATCGGATTGATTTTATCGGCCTTGGTGATTGGCTCTTCTTTGCTAGTACAAACCTCTCCAGACGGCCAAACATTCGTCTCAAATCTAGGGATGTTCGGCTATGGAGCGGCAGCCTTGTCGATCTTGTTTCTGGTAGCTGAAAGCTTGTATCGACGTTATAAGAAATGGCGTGAAAAATAGAGGGTTAAGCACGATGAGGTAGCGTTTCATCGTGCTTTTTTGCCTTCCCGAAAATTGCACAAGCATATTTCTGTCTTATCTTTTTAATTCCCCGTACACTTAAAGTTGTGGACAGAAGTCCTAGTCAATCAAACAAGGAGGACATTCTTATGACAGAACCAACTTTAAAAGACCCTAGAACGCTTTATCGTCAAGACGGCTTTAAGAAGCAGGATCAGGATACTCCCGCATTGGAAGAAGACATGATGCCGAAGCCTGATTGTGGGGAAGAAAGCTATCAAGGAAATCACAAGTTAGAAAATCGGCGTGTCCTGATCACCGGTGGTGATTCGGGGATCGGCCGTGCAGCCGCGATCGCGTTTGCAAGAGAAGGTGCAGACATTGCTCTTCATTATTTACCTGGTGAAGACAAGGATGCCAAAGAAGTGGCAGCCTACATCGAAAAAGCTGGACGCAAAGCCGTATTGCTCTCGTATGATCTGCGCGACGAATCTGCCCCGCAAGAAATCATTGATCGGACCGTCAAGGAATTAGGCGGAATCGACACGATGGTATTGAATGCTGCTCAGCAAATCTCACACCCAGATATTACCGAATTGCCGATGGCTCAAGTCAAGGATACCTTCATGGTAAATATTATTTCCATGTTCGCTTTGGTGCAGGCCGCAGAGCCGCATTTGCCAGCAGGCAGCTCAATCATTACGACGACCTCTGTACAAGCTTTTAATCCAAGCCCTCATCTGTTGGATTATGCGACGACCAAGTCAGCGATCGCCAACTTTACGATCGGTTTGGCAAAACAATTTTCAGAAAAAGGGATTCGCGTAAATGGTGTGGCACCTGGCCCAATTTGGACTGCACTGCAATTAGACCAAGGACAGCCGAAGGACGCCCTGCCAGAATTTGGACAAGATTCTTTAATGCAGCGTGCCGGACAGCCTGCCGAATTAGCACCTGTTTATGTTTTTCTAGCTTCGAATGATGCTAGCTACGTAACTGCTCAAATTTATGGCGTGACTGGCGGAGAAGCGATCAATTTATAGTACTGTGAAAGGTTGCCGAACAAGCGGCAGCCTTTTTTGTTAAGCATAGAACAAACCTATTGTCAATAGGTTTGTGAAATTTGTTAAGCATATCATTTTACATTGCAGGCGGTTTATTTTATCATCGCATTGTAAAGTAATTCATAAATTTGACGAAAGTTAAGGAGGGGTGTTATGAACAAGGGTTTGAAGTTTTTATTGATCGTTCTGTCCATCATTCTGCTGACGATATTCGTTCCGATGATTGTTATTAATTCTCATATCTTCGGTGCACAGTGGCATTTCGGACAAGCAAGGCATTTTGCTTTAACCAATTATTTCGCTCAAAATTATTTCTTTTGGCTCGCAGCGATTTTATCGATTTTATTGATCGTTGCCATCTTAGTCATCCTCTTTTTCCCAAAGACAACAGGAAAATTTACCCTGAAGGACAACCAAGGTAAATTGTCTTTAGATAAAAGAGCCATTGAGGGATACGTTCGTTCGAGTATCAAGCAAGGAGATTTCATGGCTTCTCCAAAAGTAAATGTTAAAGCCACGAACAATAAAATCAAAGTCAAAGTCAAAGGGAACTTAAAACGCACCTCGTCGATGATCGGTAAGACTGAACTTTGGGCCACCCAGATCCAAGACGAATTAATGCGTGTATTAGGCCCTAATGAAAAAGTCAAAGTGGACGTAAAATACGTAAACTTTGAGGAAAATCAATCCAATCAAACTCAACCGTCGGACGGGGCACGTGTAGAATAGGAGGAAATATGATGCAAGAATTTATTACCAAAGACAAGCTGCCTCTTATTTTCGGAGTGCTGGGATTTATTTTGGCGGTCTTGTTTTTCACCGTTGGTTTTTTTAAAACCATATTATTGATCATTATCACTGCATTAGGCATCGCACTAGGATATTATTTGAAAAACAATGGCATCTTAGATGAATATTTGAAAAAATAGGAGGAAACGAAAATGGAAAACACAACAACTATGAATACAGGAGCTGCAAATACAGCAAATACAAATGTACGAGGTGAATTAACTTACGAAGATAAGGTGATTCAAAAAATCGTCGGAATCGCAATCGAACACATCGATGGTCTGCTGACTGTAGACGGCGGATTCTTCTCGAACATCAAAGAAAAATTGGTCAACAGTGATGACGTAACGACTGGGATCAACACTGAAGTAGGTAAAAAACAAGTCGCGGTCGACATGGACATCGTTGCTGAATACGGCAAAGACATCGAAAAAATCTATGATGAAATGAAAGACTTGATCGTTGAAGAAGTCAAAAACATGACGCATTTAGACGTGATCGAAGTCAACGTAAATGTGGTCGACATCAAATCACGCGCTGAATACGAACAAGACAGTGAAACTGTGCAGGACAAAGTCGGCAGTGCCGCAGAATCCACAGGTGATTTCGCTTCAAAACAAACTACAAAAGCACGGAAAGCAATCGGTCGCGGTACCGATAAAGTACGTGACAATGTTGAATCAGAACCACGCGTAAAATAATCGACCTCAAATAAAAAAGGCTGTGACAAAAGTGTTTAGCCCGAAAGAGCTGCTTTTGTCACACCGATTATATGGTTTTAAAGATGCTGTGACAGTGTTGTCACAGCATCTTTTTATTGTAATAGTCTTGACTTGATAAATAATCCTCGTACGTCTCAGCCTCGTATACTCCGTTCAGGATAGCTTTTCTGACTGCTTCGATCGCTAAAATCGAGACTGCCTCAAATGTCGCATGGATCTTATCTGCACAAAGAACAAATAAGGTATCGCCATCATAAGTCGTATGAGCCGGACGGATCGCTCGAGCGATCCCATTGTGGCAAATATCGGCTAGCTTGTTCACCTTAGCTTTTGGAAATGTTGCGTTGGTCATTACACAACCAATGACCGTATTGCCAGAATACATATCTCGCAAATCCTCGTAATCTCTTAAAAAAACTTCCTCCGAACACCCCATCTTCTGTCCGTCTCGGGCACCGGCGGCCATTCGCTGGCGTTCCTCATCAAAAACATCTCCAACTGCATTGACTGCCACGACAGCCGTGACAAATAATTCACCCTTTGTTGCGGTGTAGATGCCGATCCCGCCCTTCATAGCATTCGCTAAACCATTGACCGTTCCGACACTTGCGCCAGTACCCGCCCCAAAGTTTCCTGATAGAAACACTTGATTAGAGAACGCAGACTGACACGCCTTGTACCCATCCTCCGCGGTCGGACGAATATCCTTTCGGCCCATTCCCAAATCAAACAAACTGGCTCCGCTGACATTCGGAACCACACCTAGACTGACATCACGGCCGATCCCACGTTCTTCAAGGAAGCGAACGACCCCATCGCTGGCCGACAATCCAAAAGCACTGCCGCCAGAAAGTGTGACACCGTGCAAATGCTTGCGGTTGTTTTCCGAACGCAAGGCATCGGTATCCCGTGTGTTGGGCGAACCACCCTTTACACAGACGCCGCCAGTCGCTCCTTCTTCTGACAGAATCACCGTGCAGCCTGTCATTGCCTCTTTGTTTGTATAGTGTCCGATCTTAAAATAATGATTGACCCTCTCCATAGAACAGCCTCTTCTCCTACTTTTTCTCTTCCTTATGATAGCACAGAAACAGACGGTTCTCGAAATGAATGCAAGCTTTTTTCTGCAAAAAAACAGGCCAGCATCTTTGCCGACCTGAACGTTTTACAGCTTCTTTAATCCGATTTGAGCAGCCCCAATCGCACCAGCATATTGCGACAGCTCATTGCGATGAACGGGGGCATGGACATATTCCGAAAGAATATTGGAAAATGCGATACTTTTGGAAAGGCCGCCAGTGAACAGCACCTCTTCGCCTCTTTTAGGTCGAAGCTTAGAATATTGACTGCTGATCCGTTTCGCGATGGAATGCAGAACCCCCGATGCGATCGCTTCCCGGCTTTCTCCTTTGGAGATCAAACCGATTACCTCAGATTCAGCGAAAACCGTACACATGCTGTTGATCATGACCGGCGAAGCATCCGCTACGAACGGATCCAGTTTTTCGATCTGCTCTCCCAATGTCCGCATCATCACCTCAACGAATCGGCCAGTTCCAGCCGCACAACGGTCATTCATATTAAATTCTGTTACGGTGCCTTTTCCATTTAACTGGATCGTTTTGCAGTCTTGACCGCCAATATCAATCACCTGTTTGATGCCAGGGAATAAAAACTCTGCTCCCTTGCCATGACACGTGATCTCGGTAACTACCAAGTCAGCCGTCAACAGCTTTCTGCCGTAGCCCGTCGTAACCAGTCTTCGCTTGTCCGCATCGATGGCATGCTTCTGTTGAAAAAAATCAATGACCTCCTGCATGGCCCCTCGAGGATCGCCTTCCGTTGCGATCAAGTATTGATCGACCAACGTTTCTTCTTCGAACAAACCCCCCTTGGTCGTGGTCGAGCCTGAATCTAAACCGATGTAGTACATGCGTTTTCTTCCTCCAGCATTTCAATAAAGGCGGTTACCCGTGTGTTGATCTGCTCGATGTCTGACGTGGAATAATCGGTTTCCAAATACAGGTACGGGGTATTCTTTTCCTCGTTCAAAAAACGCTTGATCTTTAAGGATTCGACAGAAAATGGAATACAGTTTTGCAGGACCATGTCGACAACTCCATCAACCTGATAATCATCGATCATTTTGCTTAACAATTCCTTTCGAGGCTGGTTGTTCGACATGCAGGCACAGCCGATATTGATGTATTTATCTGTCAGCGCTTGATAAACGTCCGCCTGATCCTCTTCCACCAACCGCTCCACAGCTTTGCTTACGGTACAATTTTCATAAGCCACGACAATCCCGCCATTTTCTTCGATCGCCCGGATCACTTTTTCGGTGACTCCGCCCATCGGAGAACCAGTGATCAAAATTCTTGGCTGTTTAGCGAGCTTTTCTCCTGCGGCGTAGGAGCGCTTGACCTTCTCGGTAGTTTCTTCCAGCGTCTGGATGACTTCTTCCTTGTCGAACTTGTATTGGGATCCGTACATGACTTGAAAAATCTCGGTTCCACTGATTGCTGGCGGATTCAGTTGGCCCAACCGATAAAAATTCTGTTTGGCACGACGTTCGCGATTCTTTAAGCGGATCGCTTCTTGGATCTGCTCTTCTGTGATCTCTACCTCAAAAAAGGCCTCCAATTTTTCTTTAAAGCGTACCAGTTCACTGTACCAAAGCTGCTTGCTTGCTTCGCTGTCTCGATTATGCGGCAGGTGCATCAAATAGGTATTTTTGAATTCCTCCATATATTCATACATCTTCTTTTTCCCATCACAGGTAGTTTCTCCCACCACTAGATCAGAAAAATAGAAATACGGACACTTATCGGTCTTTCCGAAGCCATAGCTGGATTTGATTAACGGACACAAATTCCGCGGCAAGTCCTCTTCCGCGTCCGGGATCGTTTCATCCGAGGTCGAGCATAGACTGATCTGCACCGCACCGCTGGCCATCACCAGTTCCTCCGGCATAAACGTACAATACACGCCAACCACTGGCTGTCCTTGTTCTTTCAATTTTTTTACGGTTAAGAAGCCCTGTCTGCGTGCTTCTCCAAATTCATCAAATACTTCAGGCAGTTCTGTTTGTAAGTTCATAATTGGTTTTCCTCCCCATTCTATCGATTGCTTCTTCTAATTCAAGGTAAGATCGGATGCTTTCGCTTCCTTCAAATCAATGCCGTTGACTTTGCAAGTCACTGCGCTAGCCACCACACCACCGTTCAAATTGACCACAGTACGCCCCATGTCGACTAACGGTTCGATCGCGATAAATACGCCCGCCAACCCAACTGGCAAACCCAACGCAGATAAGGTGATGATTGTCGCCACCGTTCCGCCGCCACCTGTTCCTGCGATCCCAAAAGAGGTCATCGCAATCATGAAGGCCGCATAGAAAAGAAACTGCGGTGAAATCGGATTGATGCCTTGCGTCATTGCCACGATTGCAATGATGATCCCTGGATATAACCCGGCACAGCCGCACATGCCCATAGAAGTGGCGAACGAAGCACTCAAGCTTGAGATCCCCTTCGGAATCGAAAGATCTTCCTGCATTTCAATATTCATCGCCATAGAACCGGCACTTGAAGCCGTAATGAAGGCAAACGATAACACCGGAAAGGCCCGTTTCAAATAGCGCAAAGGCGAAATGCCGCAGAAGGCGATGATCACTAACTGAAGAGCAAAGACAATCAGCATCGCCACGTAACAAGCCACAAAAAATTGCGCCAATTTCCAAACCGCTGAAAGATCATTGTTCACGATTGTCGTGACCATAATGGTGAATACTGCATAGGGAGCAAACGAAAGGAACAGACGCACGACTGACATGATGATTTCATAAATGCTATCCATCCATTGTTTAAAAAAGGCAGCTTCCTGTGGCTTTCTTTCCTTGATCTTTAAATAAGCAATGCCTAAGAAAAGGGTAAAAATCACAACTCCCAAGGTGGCGCTCGCGCGCTGTCCGGTCATATCATAAAAGGGATTAGATGGGAAAATAGCAATGATTTTTTGCGGCAGTGACAACGTATGGTCGCCACCGGCTACATAATTCTGCTCAATTTCGGTGGCAGCACTCAATGCCGTTTGGGAAAGCGTGAAGGTTTTTCCGTCGATATTGGCGAAATACCCCGTCGCAATCCCCACCATTCCGGCAATTCCCGCAAAGGTAATCAAGGTTCCTACGATCGTCACCCCTAATTTGACCACGTTGGTTTTCATTTCGATTTTTGTAAAAGCAAGTAAGACACAAACCATAACCAAGGGAATGGCGATCATTTGCAGCAGCTTGACATAGACACTGCCAATGATGCTGATCCAGTCAGAAAAGACAGTCCCATCAGTGGAAGACAATAGCTGATTGAACACGATCCCTAAGATGACTCCGATTCCTAAAGCCAAGACAACACGTTTCGAGAAAGGTACTTTTTTCTTTTTTAGATAAATCAATCCATAAATTACTGCAGCCATAATGACAAATGATACGAATAACATGTTTACACTCTCCTATTTTTCAGAATAGAAGTCTGCTTCTTCCTGTTTGCCGAAGAATATCAGTCCACGACAAAAAAACATACTTTTTTGCAGTATGTCTCCAGTCGGGCAACTCAAATAAATGTGAATACTCTCACATTTCATGCGAAATAAAAAAGCGTCGACTGGTGGAAAGAAACGAACTTCACGGACTTAGAACCTCTAAGATTGCCCGAGTGTCACAGTCATAGATGCAATTGAAACATTTCTTCCACCTCCCACGTTCAAAAAACATTTTCTTCTCCCAAAGTATAACGAAAAGGGTTTCTCAAAACAATATTTGAGAAGAATTCTCAGTTAGTAGAAAAGACGAAAAAGCCATCGAACTCTACTAAGATCGATGGCTTCCGTGAATGCCCTTATTTCTTTGCTTGCTTTCTTTTGCGAAGCACCGATACGATCATCGCTGCACTTACCGCTGCTGCTGATACTAATACTTGATCCATTTTCAACCCGCTCCTTTGTCCTTTTGTTGTTCTTATCATATCAACCTGGTGCCTATGATTCTACTTACAAAAGGATCCCGCAGCTTACAGTTGTGAAAGATTGAAACTTGATTCTTTACAGCCGATTGATGACTTCGTCCACATTCTTGATGGTTACCGAGATCGTACCGTCTGGATTATTGATAAATTCAATCAAGTCAGGATTTCGATAGACCTCCAAAGGAACGATCAATTCGATGCCATTCGACAGTTTTAGTTTTTGCTTGCTATATTTCTTTTCCGTGATTTCCATGACTTCTTTAGGCAGCGTCGCCTGATCGACATAGCCTTTTTCAACGACCTCTTCTTGGAAGGCCAGCTGTGCTGAAATGTTGTCTTTGAAGACTTTTTTCGCAACAGCCTTGGCATTCAATGCGCCATTTTCTTCCACCGATTCATAGACCGCTTCCTTTACATCGGCAATGATGTCATGCTTAGGGTTTTCAAATTTTGTCCCGATTTGCTCAGCGACTTTTTTGATGACTTTGACATTCTCTTCTAAAGAAGGCACGGGTTCACTTTCGATAACCTGCGTTGAAAAGTACAAGCGCTTTTCACCAGAAAAAGGATATTTCTTTTCGATCAACTCATAGCTCAAGTTGCTGAGATGAACAGTCAAGCCTTCATCTGCTTTCTGGGTTTTACCAGACAACAATGCACGGTGAACGATTAATTCGTTCCTCAAGCCGGTCTCGTCAGAATCGACTAAATGGGTGTAGCCTTCATGGTAATTCACCTTCAAAAAGGCCAAATACAATTGTGTATCCTCTTCATACAATGCAACAAAAGCGTCTGCACTCGGTGCTTCTTCGCTTTCCGCGTAAGCTGCATACCAGCGTTCCACGATTTTTTCGCTTGAGGTTAAAAAATCGTGCTCCGATTGTCGCACAAGCTGGGCAAAGTCAGAATCTTCCGCTAGAATGCCGGTTTTAGTCTGTGCAGAAGAGAGCTTTTGGATTTTTTTGATTAAATACTCACGCACATACTCCTTGCTTAGATCCAACTCCTGTTGGCTAAAAATTGGACTGCCGGATTCACGATCAATGATATGCAAAGCCGCTTTTTTTAAATAGATATCCATGGTTTCCCTACTTCCTAATTGATAACTTAGCTATCATACCACAGGAACTCAGGGAGTTGGCAACTATTTATTTTCATTCTTCAAGCGGCCGTCTTCCATGTGATAGACCTTATCGCTCCATTGGGTCATCCGCTCATCGTGTGTCACCATGACGATCGCTTTTTGCCGTTCATGTGCTTCTCGGGCCAACAGCTTGACTTCGTCATAGGCATGTTCTGAGTCAAGACTGGCCGTCGGTTCATTGAACAGGGAACGAGCGATCGCCACTCGCTGCCTTTTCGGTGTTTCTTTTCCTTTCGGTCTTCTCAACGAACTCAAACTGTTCACTGATTTTTAAAAAGAGAAGCAAATTGGCGCTTTGTAAAATGAAGCCGATTTCCTTAAAGCGGGTTTTACGTTTCTTTTCAGACAGAGGGGTACTGTTTTAGCCGTTGATGCGGATCATTCCCTCGTCAGTGTCTGTAACCCGCCGGCGATCGTTAGAAAAGTCCTTTCCCCATAACCTAAAGGTCCGATGACGCTGACGAATTCACCTTGCTTAACGGTAAAATTGGACGTGGTTCGAATACTGCCAGTCGAAAAAAGCAGCAGAAGAAGAAATCGAAATTTCTGCCTTCCACTGCTCTAGATGCCTTATTCATTTGATTTCAATGCATCGATCATGTTGATGTGTTTTAGCTTCACGTGCGTGACCAGCATCACGATCAATGTAAAAACGATGGTCAACCCGCCTGAAATAGCGTAGGCCGTCCAATTGATCACCAAGGGAAAAATAATAGTTTCCATTGAGGCTTGGTGCAGAATAAAGGCAGTCAATAAATAGCCAACGCCGTATCCTGCAACGATGCCCAGTAATGTAAAGATGATATTTTCTCGGAAAATATACATCGTGACTTCCTTGTCGAAGAAACCCAATACCTTGATCGTGGACAGTTCTCGAATCCGTTCAGAAACATTGATATTGGTCAAATTGTACAAAACAACAAAGGCCAGTGAGCCCGACAAGACCACAAAAATTAATACGATTGCATCCAAATTGGCCATCGATTCTTCTTGAGCTTCTATCTGGTCAGACATAAACGAGGTATTGACGACCCGTTTGCTGTCTAATAAGCGCTCAGCTAGTGACTTCTCTTGCTTTTCAGTCATGTTCTCCGTTCGAATAAAGAACGCATTCGGTTGAAGCTCCTGATCGAACTGCTGCTGGTAGAATTCTTTGGAAAGATAAAGAAAATTTCCTAGATAATTCTCAACAACAGCAGCGACCGGCAAGGTCACCTTTTGCTGATCCTCATCATAGATCGTCAGCGCATCTCCAGCCTGTATATCAAAAAGATCAGCCAGCTTTTCAGTTACAACCACACCTTCATCGGACAAGCTGTCTTCTGTGCCTGCACTATTTCTCAAATGCACATATTGTTCAAAGGCTTCTGCATCCTCAGGAACCATCATGGTCACCTGCTGCGTTGCCTGACCGGATTTTCGAACATCGACCGTTGAACTAAAGAACGGCAGGTTGGAAGAAATTTGCTTCGTATCGTTCAAGATCGTTTCAACCGCTTCGCGATCTTCTGAAGCCAAATGATCTTCAGATAAAGTGACGATTCCTTGATAATCAATGATCGGACCAAATTGCTTTTCGGTCACAGAACCCAGCGAATCCTTCAGACCAACCCCGGCCACCATCAACCCAGCACAGCCGGATATCCCGATGATCGCCATGACCATCCTGGATTTGTAGCGCAAAAGATTCCGATAGCTGACCTTCTGGTTGAAGCTTAACCGCGACCACAGAGGCCTGATGTATTCTAAGAAAATGCGCTTCCCAGGTTTTGGTGCCTTAGGCTGCAGCAAATGCGCCGGTTTTTCCCGCAAATCGTTTAGTAAAACCACCAAGGCTGAACCGAGACTGGCAATCAGAAAGGCTGCAGCAGCTTGCAGGATCGGCCGAGCTGAATAAAAGGTGTTCAACTGAGTAAAATTGTAGCGGTCGCTGGACAAGAAGAAAATCAACCTTGGCAATGTTTCCGTACCGATCACGCTGCCTAACAAAATACCGATCGCTGAAGCCAGTGTGGCGTAAATAATGTACTTTTTAGCAATCTCAAATTTACTGTAGCCCAAAGCTTTGAGGGTCCCGATCTCCCGGCGATTTTCCTCTACCATTCGTGTCATCGTCGTGAAAGTGATCAAAGCCGCGATGAAGAAGAAAAAGACTGGAAACACATTGGCGATCGCTGCAATTCGTTCGGAAAGGTCCCCGTACTCTTGGAAGCCTGGATTATCCGAGCGAACATTGAACGAGTAGGCAGGTGTCTTCATCGCGTTTATCTCTTGTTCCTGCTCAGCGATCTCTCTTTGGCCCGACTCTAACGCTTGGCGATTCTTCGTTAGTTCTTGCTGGGCTTGATTCAGCTGCTCTCGTTGTTCTTCTGGGAGGCGTTCGATCATTTCCTTTTGCTGATCCAGCTGCTGCTGGGCCTCCTCTACTTCCGCCAGACCAGAAGTGAGTTTTTCTTTTTCAGGCCTCAACGCTTCCTGTGCAGTTTGCTGGATTTCCTCTGCCCGTTCTTCAGGACGCTCTGAAAATCCTTCCTTGAGTTCATCCCGCTTTTCTTCTATCTTTTTCTCATAGGTCGAGCCATACGTTTGGTAGGCTTCGGCAGAAGGATCGCGCAGGTAAAGAATACTGTAGACTTCGGAATCAAAGTTTTCTTCTGGAATGTAGGCAAAATAATCGACACTGCCATTTCCTACATTGGTTAATCCACGTTCTTCAGTGCTGATAAACATCGGCGAATTGGCAAAACCCACGATCGTATAGTCGCTTTTTTTCAACTGATCGGGTTGATCAAATCCATATTTCTGATTCAAACGATAGCCAAAATCCTTGGCTTTGCTGTCTAAAACGATTTCTTGCTGCTTTTTCGGCAATCGTCCTTCGGTTAGAACAAGCTGGTTCTGCTGGTTTTTATTCGCATACGAAAAAACCTGAGCCACTTCATTTTTGGTGGAATCTGCGTAAAAAAAGTGATAGCCTGGCTCGACCTCGACACCATTGACTGCTTCCGCTGCCTCAACATCCTCTTCAGTCAAACCAGCCGTTGATACGATCTGAAAGTCCGACAGATCCTGTTGGTTCACATAGCGGCTGGCGGAGGAATTTAGGATCGGTCCCGTGGCTTTGATCCCCACATACAGCATGGTGCCTAAAAAGATGATCAAAATGATCGCGATAAAACGACCTTTCGAATAGGCGATTTCCCGAAAACTGGCTTTTAGATAGGTTCTATTTTTCATCTGATCCACCTACCATGTGATCTCATCGATGGAGATGGGCTGCGGATTTTCCTCCACAGCGCGTACCTGTGCGTCATTGATGCGGATCACACGATCTGCCATTTGTGCAATCGCAGAATTGTGGGTGATAATCAGCACCGTATTTCCCTCGATGCGGCTGGCATTTTGCAAAAGCTTCAAAATCTGTTTGCCGGTCTCAAAGTCCAACGCCCCTGTCGGCTCATCGCACAGCAAAAGCTTTGGATTTTTAGCCAATGCTCTTGCAATCGATACCCGCTGCTGTTCCCCGCCAGACAATTGCGCAGGAAAATTGTTCAAACGATGGTCCAAACCGACCTGCTTTAAGACCGTTTCCGGATCCAATGCCTTTGGCGATACCTCTGTTGCCAGCTCAACGTTTTCTTTTGTTGTTAAGTTTGGGACCAAATTATAAAACTGGAAGACAAAACCGACATCTTCTCTTCGATAGGCAGTCAGCTGCTTCTCAGAAAATTGCGCAATGTCAGTGCCATCGATCAGGATCTTTCCATCATCTGGCGCATCCATTCCACCTAATATATTCAAAACCGTCGATTTCCCCGCTCCACTAGGGCCAAGAATGACCGCCAGTTCCCCTTTTTTTATGCTAAAGGACAGATCATCATTTGCGGTAATGACCGTTTCTCCCATTTTGTAACGTTTTGATACATGTTGTACTTCTACATAATTCATCCAACAGCCTCCATTAATTGAACATGTGTTGCTTTTTTGATCTGTAGTTAGTATACTAGGCTCGATTCCAAAGGACAAGAAACAAATCTTCTCGTCTCGTTATAAAAACGACAGTTTCGTTGTATCTGTTGATAGAAAGAAGGAACGTCAGTGGTAGGGACTGCAAACAACCGTCGAACGATTTACACGAAGAAAGCCATTCGCGAAGCCTTTTTGCACTTATTGGAATTGAAGGAAGTCGAAAAGATTACGGTCAAGGAGATCACAGACCTGGCAGATATTAATCGCGGAACTTTTTATAAATATTACAAGGATACGTTTGATCTGCTGCAAAAAATAGAAGAAGAGATCTTGTCTGATCTGCTGGGGCAAATCCAATTGAATGATCAGCCGATGGAATACTGGCTGACGGCGTTGCTAGAAAAAATCGAAGACAGCCCTGAAGTTCGGATTCTCGTACTGGGAAACAACACCCGTACTCTGTTGATCCCACTTTTGGAACGAATCAAACCAAAAACCTTCAAACACTTTTTACAATTCTTTCCAGAAGCGACTACCGATGAAATGGAGCTGTATCTTGCGTATTTTGTCGAAGGTTCAGTCGGCTTGATCACTCGCTGGTTGAAGGACTACAAAACAATGAGCGCACAGAAAGTCTGCTCCTTGTTGTTAAGTGTTTATCGTACTGAAATATACTGAAGAGCTAGGGGATCCATTCTCCTGCCTCTTTCTTAATGCATTGAAAATTGGATAGACGAACGATGGATAATCATTCTGAGTTATTTCTAGTGTTACCTTTGATTGGAGTAATTAAGCCAAATCAAAAAGCCCAGAAAGCCAACAGCTTTCTGAACTTTATTGTATGTGTTAATTTTTGAAAGAATGAATCGGCGCAGGAATGCGTCCGCCGCGAGCCACGAAGTCAAGGGAGCTGGCCTGATTAACTTTCATCACGGGGGCCCGACCAAGCAAACCGCCAAATTCAACAGTGTCGCCGATTTTTGTTCCTTCAGCCGGAATGATCCGAACCGCCGTAGTTTTGTGATTGATGACTCCGATAGCTGCCTCATCCGCGATCATAGCTGAGATCGTGGCAGCTGGTGTATCTCCTGGGATAGCGATCATGTCTAGCCCAACTGAACAAATCGCAGTCATCGCTTCTAATTTCTCAATATTCAATGATCCATTGTTTACCGCATCGATCATTCCCGCATCCTCAGAGACCGGAATAAATGCGCCTGACAATCCGCCCACATGATTGCAGGCCATCACGCCGCCTTTTTTGACAGCATCATTCAACAATGCTAATGCTGCAGTTGTTCCATGGGTCCCAACTGTTTCCAGACCCATTTCCTCTAACACGTGAGCCACCGAATCACCGACCGCCGGTGTGGGTGCCAAGGACAAATCAACGATTCCAAAAGGCACATGTAACCGTTCAGAAGCAGCTCGGCCAACCAATTGACCCATTCGGGTAATTTTAAAGGCCGTTTTCTTCACGACTTCCGCGACCACATCGAAGGGTTCCCCTTGCACCTTCTCCAAAGCGCGCTTCACTACGCCCGGTCCGCTGACTCCAACATTGATCACACAGTCTGCTTCTCCTACACCATGAAAAGCGCCAGCCATAAACGGATTGTCTTCCACCGCATTGGCGAAAACGACTAACTTCGCGCATCCTAGATCGGAGGCCGCAGCCGTTTTTTTAATGATCTCTCCCATATGCTTCACGGCATCCATGTTGATCCCCGATTTAGTTGAACCGATATTCACAGAAGAACAAACATAATCTGTTTCTGCTAATGCTTGAGGAATCGAATCGATCAACACCTGATCTCCTTTTTGATAGCCTTTTTCAACGAGTGCGGAAAATCCGCCGATGAAATCGATGCCGACAGTTTTTGCCGCACGATCTAATGTCTTTGCATACTTCACATAATCTGTTTCATCGCTGGCTGCCGCAATGATCGCGATCGGCGTGACCGAGATCCGCTTGTTTATAATGGGAATGCCGTATTCAGATTCGATCTCCTGCCCGACTTTGACCAAGTCCTTCGCTTTTGAAGTAATTTTTTGATAAATCTTTTCACAGGCCCGATCACTATCGCTGTCGATACAATCCAGCAATGAGATGCCCATCGTGATCGTCCGAATGTCCAGATTTTCTTCTTCGATCATGCGAATCGTTTCAAGTATTTGATTGGTTTCCATGTAGCCCCTCCTGCTTTTCAATGAAAGAAGTCTTTCGCCTCTATGTTCTATAATTTGTGCATTGCATCAAAGATCTCTTGATTTTGAACGCTGATCTTCACGCCTAATTCTTTCCCCAGCTGATGTAATTCTTCCCGAATACGATCAAAATGTTGATTTGCATTTCCAAGGTCTGTCAACATCATCATGGTGAAGTACTCGTCCATGATTGTCTGAGATACATCCAGAATATTTATTTCAAGCTCTGTCAGCTTTTGACTGACACCTGCAATAATCCCTACTTTGTCTTTTCCAATAACAGTCACGATGCCGCGCATAACGATCCCTCCAAATTGATTTTTATCATTATAGCACAGTCTCTAAATAGAAATGAGGAAATGATGAATATTTTTTCATTTATTTTCATAAATGTTCGGTTTTTTCTGTTCATTTTCTCTACTGGATTTTTTCAGAACACTCTTTTATGATAAATGAGAAAGAGAACAGGAGGAATCATTATGGATTTACTTCAGCAACTAATTACACACAGCTCTGTACGAAGCTTTACCGCGGAAAAACTTTCCCCGACACTCCGGCAGAATCTGCTTAAAGCGGCACAAAGCGGCAGCAGCTCCAACTTCGTACAGGCTTATTCGATCATTGAAGTGTCTGATCCGCAAAAGCTGGAAGCAATCGAACGTCTTGCAAATGGCATTGGCTATATCAAAGAGGCCGGTGCATTTTACATCTTTGTGGCCGACCTCAACAAGCATGCACAAATCCTGCAGTACCACCAGCATTCCTTAGAAGCACTCGAAAACGAGGAAGCCTTCACGGTTGCTGTCGTTGATGCAACAATTGCCGCACAGACGATGAGTGTCTACGCAGAATCCTTAGGGCTGGGCATTTGCTACATCGGTGGAATTCGCAATGATCTGTTTCAAATTGCAGAGCTGTTGAAGTTGCCGAAATATACGTTTCCCTTATTCGGACTTTCTGTCGGCTATCCCGATCATGAAAACGAAGTGAAACCGCGTCTTCCGATCGCTGATATCCATCATATGGACAGTTATCATCCGATAACCATTGAACAGATCACCGAATACGACAAGGTCATGAAATCGTACTATGCAAAGCGCAGCTCCAATCCATCAGAAACAGATTGGTCAACCAACATGCTGACCCATTTTTATGAGCCAAGACGCTCGCATACCAAGGCATTTCTTAAAGAACAGGGCTTCGTGTTTTAAATCGTAGGACACACCAAATAACCGCGGGATTCCCACGGCTATTTGGTGCCGTATTTTCAAAAAAACAGCTTACTCTTTAGGAACAACTGCAAAAGCTCGAATCGTAAAACCCGGCGCTCCTTTGATCTTCGGTACCCCTAGAACGATCGCACTGCCCACAGCCGGAACCTGGGACAAATTGGTCATTACTTCCACTTGGAATTTGTTTTGCGACAACCAATAAAGCTCTCCCAACAACCCGCCGTTCTTCGTACAGTCGATTGCAGTGTCAGTATCTAAGGTTTCATGACCGATCGCAGTCACCTGTCTTTCTTCATTTAAAAATTTCAATGCTTCCATCGACCACCCCGGCGTATGCGCTTGTCCACTCTCGTCCAAGTTATAATAAGCCGTGTGATCTGACCAGCGTTTCGACCAATCACTGGCAAAGGCTACGAAGCTTCCTGCTGGAATTGGACCATGCTCCTTTTCAAACGCTTCGATGTCTTTGACGGTCAGACAATAATCCGCGTTCTTAGCAACTGCCTCTTCCTTATGGATCACGACCAAAGGCAGCATAAACTGGTGGAGCTCCAGTTCATCCAAGGTTTTTTTCCCTGCCGCAAAATGGATCGGCGCATCCAGATGCGTGCCGTACTGAGTCACAATATGATATTGCTTCGCGTAAAATCCGTCTGCCTCTAAGGTACACAGCGTGTCTTCTGATAAAGGCTTAAAAGACTGGAAATAAGGGATTTCCGCAGAAACCTCATGGGTCAGATCAATCCATTTTTGTTGTTGCAAAAAAGCAATACTTTCCACTATTTTACTCATCAAACAGCCTCCCTAAAACGCTTTCTTTTAACGATAACAAAGATAGGACATGCCTGTCAATCACAGAAAAAGAGCCGATCGCTGATCCAACCGACTCTTCATCTTAATTCAATTTTTCATTTGTGATCACGATTTTTCCTTTGGCATGGTGCGTTTGGCTCAATTCGTGTGCCTCTTTGATTCCATCTGCTGTTAAAGGAAAGGTATGTCCGACGATACTTCTGATTTTGCCCTCAGACATAAAACCAGCCATTTCCTTCAGCTGAGTGCCGTTAGGTTCAAGCCAAATGCTTTTTGCTAACAGAATATCGTATTTTTTGGCCAAATCCAGATCAGGCTGTCCGACGATCGAAATCAAACGGCCGCGGCCTGCTTTGAGAACTTTGAAGCTCTTTTCTTGGATCTCACCGCCCAGTGTGTCAAAAACCAGATCGACATCATTTAGTACTTCTGAAAAATCAGTCGTATGGTAGTCAATGACCTCATCGGCACCTAACTCCTTCAAAAGGGCAGCATTTTCTGAGCTGGCTGTAGTGATCACCTTCGCACCAGTCAGTTTTGCCAATTGAACAGCATAAGTGCCTACTCCGCCGGCACCAGCGTGGATCAAGATCGTTTCTCCAGTCTTGAGGTGTCCATGTAAGAACAACGCTTGATAAGCGGTCAAGCCTGCCAATGGAACTGCGGCAGCTTCTTCAAAGGACGCATTCTCTGGTTTTGCTGCCAATAGATGATCATCGACGATCGTATAGTCAGCGTATGTTCCGAAGCGAGTTGTTTCCGGACGGGCAAAAATGTGGTCACCGGGTTTCCAGCCTGTTACAGCTTCGCCGATTTCCACAATCTCTCCAGCAACATCCCAGCCTAAAATAATTGGAAATGACCAAGGCATCATTTGCTGCAGGTAGCCTTCTCGCAATTTCCAGTCGATGGGATTGATCGAGGTCGCATGCACCTTTACGATGACTTGATGCTCTCCCAATTCGGGCAGTGTGATTGTTTGTTCTTTTAATTGGTCTTCATGACCGTATTCTTCAATGACAATTGCTCGTGTATCCATTATTGATTCCTCCCTATACTAACTAGTATAGGTGACTTTTATCAAACTCGAAAACAATCTGCCTTTACTCCTTAAAGAGCTTGGAGGACTGTAAGTACGGTACGCGGTATTTTTGGTTTAGCTTTTTTAAATAGGACAATACCTCATCTTGCTCATCCGACAACCCTGCCAGCTTTTCAAAAAAAACTTCTCGCTCTTGATCACTAGCCTGCTTTTTAAAGTATCCCCACACATGCTCATAGGCGTTTCTCTTGGCCTTGCTGTTTTCCGGCATTTTCTGAACTCTTTTTAACGCTTCGTTGAAAAGCTTGGTCTTTTCTGATGACCATTGGTTTCCCGAAAAAAGGCCGCGCAGATAAAGGTATTCTTTTTGAGAACGAGCCATCACGAAATACTTCCAAGCAGCCCATTCCTTTTGCTTCTCCTTAAACTCCATCTACTTCTCCACTTGTTCCATAAAAAAATGGTCGACTGCATAAGCATAGTTTTTTTTCATGAATGCTTGTGCCTGTTTCGCTAATTCAGTATCTGGTTTCACCTGTGAGAACCCGTGATAAGCACCCGGAAAGATTTTAAATGCCACGGGAATTCCTGCCTGTTTCAACCTACGGACATACGCAACGGTTTCGTCAAAAAATGGTTCGATGCTGCCGACGTACGTGCAAGCTGGCGGCAGTCCTTTGACATCCTTATTTCTGGCAGGAGCTGCATAGATAGATACATTCTTACTCCCATACTGATTATCCAAATACAATTTCCAGGCGATCCTGTTAGCCCGACTGTTCCAAACAGGTGCCCGATTGCTTCGAGCCGAATCGGTGATCATTCGATCATCCAACATCGGATACAGCGGCATTTGAAAAGCCAGATTAATTTCCTTTCTATCCCGTGCCAACAAGGCCAGAGCAACGGTCAGGCCGCCACCAGCACTGTTGCCAGCTACCATCAATTGATCCAAGCGACAGCCAAAATCTGTTCCATGCTTTTTCAACCACTTCAGAGCAAGATAACCATCAATCAGTGCCGCTGGATAAGGGGCATCGATACTGCGGCGATAATCAGGAGCTACGATCACAGAAGGCCTAGTCTCCATCAATGCCTCATAGGAACGTTCATCCATTTCAGGGATCCCCATCGAATAGCCGCCGCCATGAAACCACACTAAGCCCGGCATCTCTCTCGTTGTCTTTTTTGGCAGATAGACACACAACCGAAGGAGACTGCCATCCGAGCGCTTGATGAAATGCTCTTCCATTCGCAGAAAAGGACTCTGGACTTGATGGCCAATCGACTTATATAGAACATGGTTTGCGACAGCAGAGGTCTTGCGAGAATAGATTTTTGGCAAGACCGCCAATAGCCCAACCTCCTGCAGGTCTGGGTGGATATCTTGATTTTTCTTCATGGAAACCTCCTTGTATCACATTGAAAGGACATCATCAACTTTTTATTAGAGTATCATATCCATTCAAATCAAGAAAGAATATTTAAAAAAATGGATGGTTTAAAACGAGAACGACATTTCTTTCGATAGCAGCTCTTTTAGGATACTTCCCCCTCCCAAAGAAAAAGCACTCGCCCGATCGCGCAGCAATTACTGTTTGAAAAAATAAAAAAGCTACTCTCCAAAGAGGAAAGAGCAGCTCTAAAATCATTGATTACTTCATGGTCCTATTGACGGATAGTCCGCCAATAGGACGGCGTGCTGATTGTTTTAAAGTGAGGTAATGGTACTGCTCTTTCCGAAGGTTGCTTCCCAATCCGCTGTAAAATCATCCACTGCTTGAGCGATCGATGGCATTGCTAAGGCTTGCTGAATGATATCCACCCCCATCGTCGCCGCTTGACTGCCATTTTCCAAAGCAACATTGACTTGACCAGCGTTTTTAAAACTAGCCGCTACGATCTTTGTTGGACTGTCAGTACGTTTGATCTCCTGAGCGATTTCAAAAATCGCTTCTCTTGGATCGATGTTCAAGTTTTCCATTCGATTGAAGTAAGGTGCCACGTAATCTGCTCCGGCAGCAATGGCCAAGTAGGCTTGAAACTTCGTGTAGATAGCAGTAGCTGTCACATTCACGCCTCGGCGTTTCAACTCCTTGATTACTTTCAAGCCGACTTCACTGACAGGAACTTTGATAAAAACCTTTTGATCAATTTTTTCCAAGATTGTTTCTGCATCCTTAATCATGCCTTCATAATCCTTCGCTACGACCTGTACATGCAGTGAACGATTTTCGCCAATGATGCCGCGAATCTCTTTCATGTGCTGGAAAAAATCAATTTTTCCTTCTTTTTTTACGATCGATGGATTTGATGTTACCCCAGCGATCGGCAACGCATCCACATAACGTTTGATGTCTGTAATATTGGCGGTGTCCAGCATAAATTCCATTTAATTAAACTCCTTTATTGTTTTGTTGACTATAGCATATCATCTAACCTGTACTTCTTCAGCATTCGCCGCGGTAAAAATCCACAAAGCTTGCTAAATCAACATTTTCCAGTAAAACAAGCTGAAGAATAGCACAAATGTGCAATTGAAAGGAATGGTGCTACTTCTGTTCTTTGTCAATTTCTAAAATCTTAACTGCTGTTTCCTGATCAGTAATCAAGGTATTCAAATAATTCTTTTTCAATAAAGGCAGGATAGATCGCGCCTTGATCTCTCCTCGAGCGATGCCTACCGCTTGGGGCACTTGAGCCAGCTCTTCTAACGATAATCCAATCGTGCGTTTTTCCAACTCTCCCTTCAGCAGCTTGCCAAATCGGTCATAAAATCGACAACAGCAATCTCCTGCCGCTTCTCGCAATTTCAGCTCTTCAAGATCTTGTTCATTCAACAGATCGCGCCACTGGCTTTTCTTGTAACTTAATGGACCACCCACACCTACGATCGCAAGATCTAACTTCTGCCAATACTCCTTTAGATCATGAAAGTATTTCGACCGAACGATTCCTTTGGCCAATTGTGGCGTTTCCTGGATAACGGTGGCATTGACAAACAAGCTGTGTCCATTGGTCTTTTTTCCCAATTCGTAAACCAATGTGTTCACGTGATACCGTGAGTTGATGTGACTTGGTCCGCCAACGATAGGTACGATCGTCACATGATTCAATAGTTTCGACTCCAATTGATTGACGGTCATTCCTGCACTCTCTCCCCATGAAACCCCAATTACCATGTCATCGGTCAATTGTCTTCTAAGCCAGCTAGCTGCGGATCGAGCAAGAGTCTCTTCCTTCTCTTCTTCCGTTGCTTGACTTCTGCTGGAGACGATCTCTACATGTTTCAATCCATAACGGGTCTCCAGTTGTTTTTCCAACGAAAACAGCGCCGGATCAAAATGATGGATCGTTACTTCCACGATGCCAGCTTCTTTGGCTTGAGAGAGCATTCGGCTGACCGTTGTCCGATAAATATTCAATTCCTTCGCGATCTGCGCTTGAGTCATTTGCTGCTCATAATACATATAAGCGATCTTGGCCAATAACTTTTTCTTTTCTTCCTTCATCTCTTTGCTCCTTTTTTCAATATAACAAAAAAGTGATCCATCAACAGTTTATCTTGATGGATCACCGTAAATCAATGAAAGTTATAAGCTGCCATTGGGATGACCACATTGCCTAAAATGGTAAAAAAGGTCAACAGCCAAAAGACATGTTTTCCGAAAAACGAAGCATATTGATCATCCTCATGGTACGTCCGCATTCGATTGATCGTGATGATCGCAAACGAGGCGAACAAAATAATCAAAATCCCAAAAACATTTACGAATTCCAATAATCCTGTGTGTAACGCATCGGGAACCAAATTCGCCCCAACTAAGATATTGCTGACTGTCCCAAACAAGGCACCAGGGATCATACTCAATGGATCAACATTGTGATACGTACAAATGAACAGCACGATCAAGACCCACCCTAACGTGCCGACTAACGCGATGAAACATTTGATGTACAGACCGATACTGTCGCGATTCAGCTCCATTGCTGCCAAATATTCAGTCACGACATACGATTCATTCTGCGCTTCGATTTCCGGATCGCCTTTGGAGTTCGCATATTCCTGTACAAATAGATTGGTATCAAAACGCTGCAGGTCAAAGCCGGCTACATTGATGTTCGGATTGATCGTAGCATTTTCTTTATCGGGAACAAATAAAATGTCTTCTATACTGGCTTTAGGCTCTAGATACATACGTAGCTGATACGAGCTCAAGGGAAAACGTGTCGTCCAAAAGGTTTTAGACACCTTTGCTGTGACTCGAGCCAGCTGATAGCGAATATTGCCGGTCGTTGTGTCCTTCAATGTTTCAGAAGAAATGATCTGTCCCTGATAGATTTCGCAATTTTCGATCATGTCTAGTGCAGGATTGTCCTGCCATTTGAACCAAACTTGGAAGGTGACCGTATAATACGAGTTACGAATGTTGATTTCGTTGATATTTTCCATGTATAAGCCAACGTTCACTCTCGTTGCGCCGGCAGCAATCGTCTCTTCTTGAGGCGTTAACTGATCCTTTTCATTCAAATAGTGTGTCCAGTATTTTTCTTCCTGTGTACGATCCTTGTGCAAATAAAAACTAGTTGCCCCGATATAGACGGAGAAAAACAGAACCATTACGATCAGCCATACCCACAATCTTCTTTTTTTGACAAGGTCCAGCCTTGCATATCCCTGTTTCCACTTCTTCACTGTTCTTCCCCCTTTCTAACATTGTACCGAATGGTGTTTTTTTTGACAAAACAAAACTGAAAAATCTGTTTCTTTTTTTTAACGATCTGCTATTTTTTTGGACGGAATCTCATTTACTTATGGAAAAAACCGGTGTACTATCATAAGAAAATGATTAAAGGAGAAGTTACTGTGAGTCTTCAAAAAGTGAAAGAATATTTTGCTCAATACGGCATGGCAGAGCGCATTATTGTGTTCGATGTGTCTAGTGCCACTGTTGAGTTGGCTGCTCAAGCCTTGGGTTGTGCCCCTGAAAGGATTGCTAAAACTCTATCGTTTCAGCTGAAAAAAGCAGATAAAACAATTTTGATCGTTGCTGCGGGGGATGCAAAGGTCGACAATACTAAATTCAAGCAAACCTTTCATGAACGTGCCCTGATGCTCAAAGTGGATACTGTTGTCGAGAAAGTCGGCCATCCCATCGGCGGAGTCTGCCCTTTTGCCATTCCCTCGGATGTCCTGGTTTATCTAGACGAATCATTGAAACGATTCGAAACCGTCTTTCCTGCTTGCGGCGACAGCAATAGTGCCATTGAATTAACGATACCTGAACTGGAAACCTACGCAAACACTCAGCATTGGGTCGATGTCTGCAACAACTGGGCATAAGAATAGGAGTTGGCGAAGAGGCCAACTCCTTTTTCTATACAATTCCTTGTTCAACCACTTTGCCATTTTTCAAATATGATTCTACTAAAACAGCAATATCCTTTTGCATTGCTGCCGCGTCTGTTCCGCCAAATAAATAACCGACGATCAGGCCTTGGCTTGTGTGATCACTAATCATGGCACGCGTTGAATCGGAGGTTGGACTACCAAAGGCACCTGCTGCGTCAATCAGAACCATCAAATTCTCGATATTGACTGCTTTTTTTCCAATTCCCGAATAGCTTTCACCTTCCTGGCCTACACCTAATCTTATCTCACCAGCAATTTTAGCTGCGTCATAACTCCCAAAAGGAAGCTTGTATTTTAGTGAAAAATAATTATTCAAATCTACTAAGCTATTGATTTGATACAGCCCTTTTTTCTGAATCACTCTGCGCCACAAGCTGTCTGAAGATGGGCGAAAACGAGCCGGATCCTTCCCTAGCGCACGATAAACCTTTTTCGTAGCGATCATCGCTTCATCGTCCTTAATCCTTTCAATACTGTCCTTTTCTTCGATGGTTTGGAGCAGCGGATTCAGCAGCTCCTGCCAAATTTTTTCACTGTAGGTTTCGTTTTCAAACTCAACGACTGTGTAGGCCAAGGTAACGCCAAGCTTCTTCAAATGGTCTTCAATAACAACCTTCATTTCGTTTCCTCCTATCTTTGCTCTTATTTTACCTGTTTCTTTTCCAAACGAACAGTCTGTAAATCAATTCTTCTCATCTTCAAAAAGAATCGAGTATAATAAATGAAAACAATCGTTGACTTGAAACCAAGAAAACTAGGAGGTAGAAAAAATGAAGCTTTCGTATCATGGACACTCTGTGCTTTTTATCGAAATGGACAATGGGGAAAAAATTTTGGTCGATCCATTCATCACTGGCAATCCATTGACCGATCTTCACGTAGCTGAGGTGAAGACGGATTGGCTTTTGATCACTCACGGGCATGAGGATCATGTTGGCGATATGGTCCCGATCGCTAAACAAAACAACGCAACGGTTGTTGGAATCGTCGAATTGTGTACCTTTGCAGAAAAAGAGGGCGTTAAACAAACTCACGGCATGAATATCGGCGGTAGTCACACGTTTTCTTTCGGGAAACTCAAAATGATCCATGCTCAGCATAGTACCGGCTATCAAAAGGATGGCGAAATGATCTATCTTGGTGAACCGGCCGGCTTCTTGCTTCAAGCCGAAGGAAAAACGATTTATCATGCAGGAGATACTGCACTTTTTGGGGACATGGCCTTATTGGGACGCAAATTTGAGATCGATATCGCCTTTTTGCCGATCGGTGACAACTTTACAATGGGACCTGAGGATGCGGTCGAGGCGGCAAAAATGCTGAACACTAAAAAAGTCGTTCCGATCCATTACAATACGTTCCCTCTGATCAAACAAGACCCTCAACAACTGGTAAGAGCATTACCAGAGGGTGTCGTCGAAATCATGGAGGTTGGTCAGGTAATTGAACTTTGATCCCTTGTTCTTTTTGATAAACAGCACAAAAACAGCGTGGAGCTCTGTCATCTGTCTCCACGCTGTTTGTTAGTTGTTTAGTTCATTCATAGTTTTGGTTTCACCAAAAGACTTGATGGATGTCATGCCCATCGCTTTATCGATATCAATGGAGAAGCACACACCGTTGCCTGGTTTGTCGATACGGATGCCTTTGCCGATTGCTTCCATGATATCCAATTCGATATCTGCTGGCACTAGCGTTAGAACAATGTCTTTTTCCGGTTGAATATCCAGCCCAAAAAATTTTCCGCTATCATGGACCCCTGAGCCTCGCCCGTGCAGGATCGTTCCGCCGACTGCTCCAGCTTCTTTTGAAAAATCAACGACATCCTGACCACTTCCGCCATCCACAATCGTTACAATCATTTTTAAATGCAATGCCACTAATTTACTCATTCTTCTCCCTCGCTATCCTGCAAAGCGCGCTTTGCCTTTTGGTCTCTTTCGTCCTTCAATTTATAAACATATCCTAAAGCCAACGTCGTTAAGATCGGGGTCAATGCGATCATTGCTACAACACCAAACCCATCGATCATTGGATCACGCCCCTCTATTTGAGCGGCAATCGCCACACACATCGCTAAAATAAAGGTGGAGCACATTGGTCCAGTCGCAACACCACCATTGTCGAACGCCATCGCTAAGAACATTTTATCGACTTTTCTTCCTAAAAGAAAGACCAAGATGTATCCTGGAATCAAAAAGTAATACAACGAGAATCCTGCCAACAGCCGCCACATGGATAGACTGACTGCCAGTCCGATTCCGATAGAAACAGACCCCAGCAAAACATTGCCGTTGATTCGCCCTTCGCTTTGTTCTTCCACCTGCTTGACCATTACGTGGATCGCAGGTTCAGCAAATCCGACTAGAAAGCCCATCAAAAAGCCTAAAGGGATCAGGATCCAGTTGGCGTCCATCGCCGCGATCGTCGAGCCTAAATGTTCGCCGATTGGTAGATAAGCAATGTTTACACCATGTAAAAACAAGATTAAGCCCACGGTCGTGATCAAAAAGCTCTTCATGATACGGGCAAAGCGTCGTTTGCGCAGTTTAAAGCTGGTAGCGTTCAACACGATAAAGATTAAGACGATCGGTGCGACAGAAAGAATTACATCGCCTGCGACATCATCGATCCCGTGTATGATCTGCCGCAGCAATTCGTTAAAGTCAATGCTCATCGGAAAATCACTCCCAACAACATGACGGCTAGTACGGGGCCGAGCGAAGAAACGCCGACCATCCCAAAACTATCATTCTCATTCTTTCCTTGACGGACCATACTGGTCAAACCAGTTGCAAACGACAAGATAAACGGTACCGTCACCGGCCCTGTCGTAACACCGCCTGCATCAAAGGCGATCGGCATAAATTGCGGATCAGTGAAAAAAGAGGCAACCAAAATCGCCGCATAGCCGACAGCCATCATTTTCAAATAAGAGAATTTGAATACCATTCGCAATACTGCAAAAACAAGAAAAATCCCCGTACCGATACTCACCACAGCAATTAGGATCGTCCTTGAAATCGTCCCGTCCGAGATATCCGTTACTTGTTGCGCCAGCACTTGCACAGATGGTTCCGCGATCGTGATCACGATCCCAATTAGAAATGCTAGTCCAACTAATAATGGAAAATTTCGTTTGCGAATCAAAAATTTCCCTAATAAATCGCCAACTTCCATCATGGAATAATCTGCCCCGAACAAGAACAATGCCATTCCCAACATCATAATTCCTGCACCGATCAAAAACGAAATCATGGACTCACTGTCCAAAGGTGCAAAAATGATGGTTAGCAAAACGATTAAGATGGTCATTGGCAAAATAGCAATAATTACTTCTTTGAACGTTTTCTTCATCTATAGTCATTCCTCCCTAAACTATTCTATGCATTCCTAAACATGAAATGCAGTGACTTGCTTCTCCAAACACTACGTGAGGCTTGATTTGTTTAGATGCTGTAAAAAAATATGTTGCTCTTCTGACTCGTTCCTAGCAAGCATATTCCAGTTCACTCACTGGCTCCTCTATTTCATTGTAACAATAAACAGACAAATAAAGCCCACATTTTGCATTTTTAGTAAAATTTATACAAATTTATGCATTTTTTCGTTACACTGAGGGAAAGAAAAAAGAGGAGGAGCACGTATGTTAAATTTTGAATCAGATTATTTGGAGGGCGCTCACCCAACGATTTTGCAGCGTCTTTTAGAAACCAATGAGGAACAATTAAGCGGCTATGGCAATGATCCCTACTCATCATCCGCAAAAGAGAAAATCAAAGAAGCCTGCCAATGCCCCGATGCAGACATTTATTTCGTTTCAGGCGGAACCTTGACCAATGCGTTAATCATTGCTTCCCTATTGAATAAATATGAAGGTGTGATTGCTCCGGAGACAGGGCACATCAGCACCCATGAGACAGGCGCCATAGAATTTACTGGACACAAAATTTTGGCCTTGCCGGAAACAGACGGCAAACTCAAGCCAGAGGATGTGAAAAATTATCTGGAACGGTTTTGGGAAGATGAAAACCACGAATTTATGGTCTTTCCTGGAATGGTCTATCTTTCTCAGCCAACTGAGTATGGCACTTTGTACTCCAAAGAGGATTTGAAACAGCTTTCTGCAATCTGCCGCGAGTACAACATTCCATTATTCATGGATGGTGCTCGCTTAGGCTATGGCTTAGCAAGTAAAGAAAATGATCTGACCCTTGCAGATATCGCTGACTATTGTGATGTCTTTTACATCGGAGGAACAAAGGTGGGCGCTTTGTTGGGAGAAGCAGTGGTTTTTACTCGCAAGAATACCCCCGCACATTTTCTTGCCCATATGAAGCAGCAAGGGGCTTTGCTGGCCAAGGGACGACTGTTAGGAATTCAGTTTGATACTCTGTTTACAGAAAAACTTTATTTTGAGATTTCTCGACACGCGATCGAGATGGCCGATCAATTAAAGGCCGGATTTCTAGAAAAAGGCTATAAACTGTTGCTGGATTCGCCTACAAATCAGCAGTTTATCATCTTGGAAAACCAAAAGATGGCAGAATTGAAGCGCCAGGTCGCTTTCAGTTTTTGGGAGGCCTACGATGAGGAACACACAGTTGTTCGCTTCGCGACTAGCTGGGCAACCAGACAAACCGAGATCGATGCATTATTGGCGCTGATTTGATCAATAAAAAAAGCGGCAACAAAACCGTTCAGTTTTTGTTGTCGCTTCATTTATACTTTATTTCATTTTGCCTACTACCTTCACTCGTAAGCGTGTGGCATTTTCTGGATGGTAAGCCAACGGGGTTTCTTCCACTTCAACTAGCTCGATGGTCTCTTCAACAGCACCAGCCAGCACGGCTTGTTGCGACGCTTTTTGCTGTGCATCCTTCAGACAATCCGAACGCTCCATCTTCGTGTAGATATAGATTTGCTCGTATTGTCCGCTGATCTGAGCAATCGAGGCACCAATCGCATTTGCCACCCCGCCATGTTCATTCACGTAAGCGTTAGCGACTCCTTTTAAATCATCAGGTATGATGATCGCGCCGCCGCCCACCAACACAAGGTCCACATCCCCGGAGCTGGTCTTCATCTTATCAATCGCATCTTCTGTCATCGACTTGATTTTTTGATAGGCTTTTTCAGCAAACTCCTGAGGAATATCCGCCACAAGCGCAGCATCACCAATTGCAGCTTTGCCTAAACGAACAGCAATATCAGTCGCCGTGACTTGTTCTCCGCCGAAGACTTTTGCTTCTGTCGTGATTTTGTATCCGACACTGTCCGGTCCGACGGTGACTCCTTCAGCTCCTTCACGAACAATACTGCCGCCACCAAGTCCGATGGAAACGATATCGGGCATCCGGAAATTGGTGCGAATTCCGCCAACATCGACTGCCAAAGAGGATTCTCTAGGAAAACCGTCCGCTAGTACACCCAGATCCGACGTTGTACCGCCTACGTCAAGAACGATGGCATTCTCTAGTCTTGCCAAGTACGAAGCCCCACGAATACTATTGGTCGGTCCGCAAGCGATCGTAAGGATCGGAAATTGGCGCGCATACTCGATCGACATCAAGGTCCCATCATTTTGGCAGAGATAAACCTCAGCCTGCCGGATACCTTCGCTTTCCAATGCTCGTTCAAATCCATTGCTGGTCATACTCATTACTTTATTTAATGCAGCATTTAAAATCGTCGCATTTTCTCGCTCGATCAGTCCTACCGAACCAATGGTAGAAGAACAAGAAACTGGAACGGCTTCTCCTAGAATTTCTTTCGACCATTCGGCCACTTGAAATTCCTGGTCATTTTTCAGCGAAGAAAAGACGCCGATAATAGCCAAAGATTCAATTTCTCCTTGCCACCTGGTCAAGACTTGCTTCACTTCTGCTTCATTCATAGCGGAAAGAGGCTGTCCGTCATATTCATAGCCTCCTTGAACCAGTTCATAGTTTTTACCAAGAGTCTCTACCATGTCTTCTGGCCAAGCCGTATATGGTTTTACCGAGGCTGTTGCCGGATAGCCCAAACGGAGAACACCGACCTTAGATAGTTTTTTTCGCTCAACGATCGCGTTGGTACATTGCGTCGTCCCTAACATGGCATGGCTGATTTTTGATGGATCAATTGCTGATTCCTTCATTACTTTGTGAAGTGCCTGTTCGATCCCGGTCTGGATATCTTCAGTGGTGGGCACTTTTACTCCATGCACAAGCTTTAACTGTTCGTCAATAATGACTGCATCCGTATTTGTTCCGCCTACATCGATCCCAATCTTATACACGAGCGTTTCCTCCTTGCTTTGCGATTTCTTCTAACGGTACATATTCAAGATCGTACCCGAAATAGTTCGGCCCGACTGTTTCAATGCCCTTATCGGTCCGCCATTTCTCATCACATGGCAAAGCCAATACTCGAACACGCTTGCCGTATTTCAGTGCTTCCGTTGTTACTGGCATCAATGTTTCAAGATCAACCATACAGATCAAATCCGGGGTCATAGCCATCGGTACACCATCTTTTTCGGCGATCAAATTTTCATTTTGGAAGCAGACCTTCATTTGTGAGTCTGCTTGCTGATTCAGCCCTTCAATGGTAGCCTCGCCAAAGTTGAAGCCGCCTTGTACTCGCCGGATCACATCGGTAATTTTTCCTTGGAACAGCTCAATTCCGTTAGTCAACTCCAGCAGCTGCGCAAATTTAGTCGCTTCATCTTGTTCATTGCTGCGGATTACTTGTCCGATTTCTTCAGAGAACGTCATGATATGATGGATTCCGTGTTGTTTCAGCTGTTTTCCCGTAGAAGGATAGAGACTGACTAATGAACTAGCCCCCATCTCGACTGTTTGCACACGGGCCAGACGTTCTGTCCACTTGTTATCAATGGTTTCCATGATCCCAATATTGCCCTTTTCATCCGTGATAGCCATAGGGGCTGCGGAGATGCCGCCTAAATGAAAGGTTGTCATTTGAAGCTCTGGAAAGGCCCGCCCCATCCCATCACAGTCTACCAGCGGAATATTTAAAGCTGCAGCAACAACGATTGGGATCATGGAATTCACACCGCCAGCTTCCATCGGAAAGGTCCCAGCGACCTCTTCCACGCCTAAGTAACGGCCTAATTTCTCAAAGACACGCACAAATTCATCGCCCTTAGGAAACTTTTCAATCAATACAGACGGAGCACCCATCATTGCAGAGGGCATGAAAAAGTCATTGTCGTTAACCTCTTCTGGACTGATCAGTTTAACAGGTCCATGCTCCTGAATAGCAGACAGAGCCATCATTTTTCCGATATAAGGATCGCCTCCGCCACCGGTACCTAAAAAAGCTGCTCCAACAGCAATATTTTCAATCGCTTCCTTGTCTAAATAGCGCATCATTTTATTCCTCCACTTTAGTGATTTCTACATTTGTCTGTTTTGCAAAAACTTTACGCCCAATCAAATAGCAAATAAACGATAATACAATCCCGATCAATGGTTGATTCGGCAGTTGAGGCAAGGCAGGAAAGAAACTTAAAATAACTGGTGCACTAGCAACCCCCGCACCAATCAGCCACGAAATAATCCCCAACCAGTTTACACCATTCACCGGCGCCCATTTCGCCGGATCCCCTTTTTGCACGACCCAGTATGACGCGATCATCACACCAGCCACTGCTGGAACCATCGCTGACAATACTGACATAATCGGTACAAAATAATTTAAAATACCGACAACCGCTAATATCGTGCCGATCCCTCCAGCAACTGCCACAGCGATTTTTTCTTTTTCCTTTGAAATGTCGAACACATTAATCATCGCCAACCCGCCTGAGAACGCATTAACCGCATTGGTCGTCCAAGTAGCCAGGATCAAAGCGATCACACCTAAAATCGGTGAGCCGATGCCCATAAAGACTTCCGCGATATCCGCTGTCCCTGCAGTAATTGTCAAAACTGCTCCGACACCGATCATCAGCACACCTGAAGGCAAGATACCTAAAGCTGCTGCTTTAACAACATCTCTTCTGCTGCCGCAATATTGTGAATAATCCCCAGCGATGACAGCTCCCAGAGCGAAGGAACCGATGGTAATTGCTAACCCAGAAGCCATGGAAAGTTCTCCGCTTCCTTGGTAATCAAAGATAGAGCCGCCTGCTGTGTTGCTGATCGAAACCACCACTCCATAAACACAAGTAATCACCAAAATAGGTACTGCCACATAATTTAAAATATTCAAAAATTTAATACCATACAGGGCAGAGACCAGCATGATGATTCCCCAAATTAGTGAGGAGAGTTGAATTGGCAACTCGACGCCGTAAGTGGCCAAAAAAGTCGAAAAGGCTTGTCCGCATACATTGGCTTGGATCCCGAACCAGCCCAGACATGCAATCATTAGAATAATAGATATGATCTTTTGCGAACCGACTTTCCCAAAAACCTGTGAAGCTGTACTTACCGTTGGTTTGTGCAGATCCGTCCCCTGCATTCCCTGCAAAATCATCAATACGACAATAATTCCGTACCCGATCAACCCGGTCAATAATGCTTGAATGAAGGACATTCCCGTTACCAACGTGCCGCCAATCATCAAACTAGGAACACAAATCATTGCACCTGCCCAAACAAATGCCAGGCTTTGCCATGACTGATTGCTCTTTTCTTCATGCATACTTATTCCCCCTTCAAGATATTTCTACGATTATACAGAACCAATCTCCTCTGCGTCTTTTGCGAAATGAAAAAAATTGGCGTGTTTTTTTGGCGTTTGTAAAAAGGCGATCACAAAAAAACAGCTTGCCGTCTTGTACCGACCCCCAAAAGTTAGACCAAAAATCTAATATTTTGGGGGTCGATTT
>NZ_BJCC01000008.1 GCF_004309355.1 Enterococcus florum
AAAAGAAAAAACTGTAGACAGCATCCATAAAATGGACTTTGTCTACAGTCTGAGCCATCTCATTGCTGAGATGGCTATCGTTCATTTTGAGGCAAATCATTTAACAAGCCTTCAAAAAGTAGTTATACTATGGACTACTAAAGGAGGAATCAGCATGAACATACGTGTATCAGAAAGTGCTGCAACGGCGCTTAAAACAAAACTTAACAGTTCTTCATTCATTCTTGCCTTAAATGACGGGTCCAATCAATTTTCCACGGTCGGCGGCTCCTGTGCTATCGGAGACAAATTCCAAATCTTCGCTACCGATGGTCCAAAAGACAATTACACAGAAAAGCTGGCTGGCAAGCCCTTTGAGATCTATATCTCTGATGGCGAAAAGCTGTTTCTTGGCGAAGAGGTTCTGATCGATTTCAATCAACGATTGAACAGCTTTGTTTTAAAAAACGAAAGCGGCATCCTCGACAACAATATTTTAGTCAAAGCATAAGTACAAGTCCTCTTGAAAAAGAGGGCTCAGACTGTAGACAAAAGACGTTCAAAACTCGTAATTTGAGTATTGAACGTCTTTTTAGCTGATTTCTTTCGAAATTTAGGACAAAAAAATAAAGGCTCTTTGCCTTTTTATAGCCAAGTGGCTAATTTCTTTAAATTCATTGCAGCAAACACCAGCATCGTATGCGTCGCAACTTTTTCCAAGCCTCGATACTTGGTCCAACGCATCCCATGCTTTTCTTTTGCATCCGCAAATATTCGTTCAATCGTCTCTTTTCGTTTTTTATAAACGGCCTTATTCAAATCTGTCAGACGAAGATGTTCCACTTCATCCATTAAATCTCCCCAAACATGTCTCGTAATGACTCGTTGGTGGTTTTTACTTTCCGTACATGTCTTTAACAGCGGACAGTTCACACATTCTTTTGGATTGGATTTGTATTCTCGGTACCCTTCTCGAGTGACCGTTGAAAAATCGAGCAGTTGATCCTTCGGACAAATATAACAATCATAATACTCATCGTAAAGAAACTCATTTTTTGATAACAAGCCCTTTTTCCCTTTAGTCCTAGTATAAGGCAAACAAGGGCGAAGGTTCAAATGAGTCAAAAAGTGAACAAATTTAGGTGTCTTATAGCCAGCATCAGCAACCACTCGTTTGATTCCAGGAAAAAGACTCTTCGATTGTTTGACGAGTTGAAAGGCAACTTGACTGTCATGAATATTTCCAGGAGTTACTATCGTGCTGAGAACAAACCCGTTGTCGTCGCATGAAGTATGGGCGGAATAAGCAAATTGTTTCTCTCGTTCACCTTTGACGTAGTAGCCGCTTTCTGGATCGGTTTTACTTATTTTTCTTTCTTTCAGCTTCACTTCCTTTTCTAAGTCCAAAGTAAAAGGGCGTTTTCCGGCTTCGATTCGTTGACGATTGATCTCATCTTCTAATTCATCTTGATAGGCTTTCGCTTCGTCATGGGTCATTTCCTTTGTGAACTTATGCTTATTAGCATTGGCTTTAATGTGAGTCGAATCAAGGTACAAATTATCCTCTGTCACAAAACCGGCTTTGACTGCTTGTTCCAAAATATAAGCAAAAATATCCTCAAACAATGTGATTTCTCTAAACCGTCGCACATAATTTTTCCCGAAGGTTGAAAAATGGGGAATTTTTTCTTCGAAGGAATAGCCTAAGAACCAGCGATAAGCAACGTTGGTATCTACCTCCTTGATCGTTTGCCGCATGGAACGAATTCCGAATAAATATTGGATAAACACTAATTTGATCAAAATGACTGGATCAACACTTGGTCGCCCTAAATCAGAGTAAGTGGCTTCGACGATTGGATAAATAAAATTAAAATCAAGCGCGGCATCGATCTTTCGAACGAGATGATCTTTGGGAACAAGATCATCAATCGTGAGCATCGCGAATTGATTTCTGCCGTTCGTATTGTTTTTGGACATCATAAAACACCACTCCTTGTATTCGATTTCATAAATCCATTATAAAAGAAAAAACTGTAGACAGCATCCATAAAATGGACTTTGTCTACAGTCTGAGTCCTCTTGAAAAAGAGGGCTTTTTTTGTTGTCGCGTTTCATAAAAAGGCTTCCAATTAAATCGTTGACAGAAGATCAAAAACTTGATAAGTTGTTATTATAAAATGATTAAATTTTAAATTAAAAAGCATTAGGTTTATTCATTTTTATTAATATGACAATTGTTATATAAAAAAAGCCCGTGCTGGGAACACGGACCCAAGACCACTTTCTCGTCCTGACAATTTTATTATAACAGAGAAAGAAGGAAGAAAAAATGGGAAAGAAAAAAGTAGTTGGGAATGATGGTAAGCAATATATCGTAAAAGAAAAGAAGCCTTTTTACAAAAAGATCTGGTTCTGGATCGTGGTGATCCTTTTGATCGGCGGCGTTGGCAGTGGATTGACTGAAGAAGATACTGCTAAAGACACCGAACCTGATATCGACCAGCTAGGAGAACCCGACAAAGACGATGCGACTCTATTGGATGAGCCTACAGATGAGCCAAAAACCGAGACATCCACACCAGAAAGGACCTCTCCAGCCCAAACAGAAGATAACTCGCTGCCTACCGAACACCGGTCCGCTCTGAAAAAGGCTGAATCTTACGCCAAAACCATGAAGATGTCCAAGCAAGGTGTCTACGATCAATTGACCTCCGAGTATGGCGAACAATTTTCTGCGGAAGCCGCCCAGTACGCTATCGAAAATCTCTCGATCGACTGGAACAAAAATGCGCTGGCTTCGGCCGAATCCTATGCCAAAACCATGAAAATGTCTAAAGCAGGTATTTACGAGCAGCTGATTTCAGAACATGGGGAGCAATTCACTCCGGAGGAAGCCCAATATGCCATCGAAAATGTTGCCGCCGACTGGAATAAAAATGCGCTGGAAACTGCAAAAAATTATCAAGACACCATGTCCATGTCTCCTGAAGCGATTCGGGACCAGCTGACCTCGGACTACGGTGAAAAATTTACCCCAGAAGAAGCCGAGTACGCTATACAAAACTTGAATAATTGATCATTCCTCGTCATCGCTCGTCAAACGAGTGATGATTTTTATTTTTTTAAGCATATTCTTTGTGATTAAACCAACAATACGATAGACTAATAACGTGGACTACCCCACCACATTTTCCTCTGTGCCGATCACTTAGTGGTCGGCCTTTCTTTTTTTAAGTTATCAAATCTATTCCTTCTTACTGAAAAGATCGTCCATTTTTATAGCTCTTATGCTATACTAATCACAAAAATAGGAGGGCTTTCAATGCAATTCAAACACATTTTACTTTTTTCAATCAAAGACTTTAATAATAACAAGGAAAAAGATGGCTATTTCCCCCACGATGGTACTGTGATCAACGTTGTAGTTAACGCAATGTCAGGCTTAAATGCTGTGGCTGTTGGTTTTACTAACAAAAGATAACACATGCGATCACATGTACTTTCGGCACAATTACCTATTTCAACTACGATACTTTTCTTAGTATAATAAAAGGAGTAAGAAGCTCGGTGGTTTGCGATGAAGGATGTGTATGCACACCTGCAGTCTTTCCTGGCTGACCACAGATCGTTCCCCCAATGATAGTCTGTTGAAAAGACAAAACTTTCCTGATTTGGTTTATTTTACGATCATTCGGTTGCTGTTTAGCGGTACTTTCGTCTTTGTCTTTCTGTTGACCCGATAGAAAAGAGGAGTTTTCCATGGAACAAGTTGCTTATGTAGGAATTATGATCACAGGAGTCATGCTGTTGATGGCCATTCTCATGAAACAAACTAATGGCCTCTTTTGGGCTCGTTTTCCTCATGAATTCATTAGGGACTTACATGATCCGCGTTTTAAGGATGAACGTCGCATCGGCAAAATGTATTGCCATTTTACTTTCACGTATATTTCGCCCTTCTTTCTAGGATTTTTGGTGATTTTAATCATCTCTTTTGTAATGGACCATTTTTTATAGACACTCTTATCTTACAAACGTGTGAGGATAAAGGAAGGTTTCTGACAGACAAAAAAAGACTGCGAATTGTTTATCCGCGGTCTTTTTTGCATTCTTTAAGCATCCTCTATTCGTATCATTTTCTTCCTATATTTTCGCCAAATCATCTAAATCAATTCTATCCGATAATAATCGAACACTACTTTATCTTGAAAGCCTAATGATTGATAAAGCTGATGGGCCCTGTGATTGGTCGTCGCTACTTCCAAATAAATTTGCTCCGGTTTTTTTGTTAAAATCTCTTGAATCGCCGTTGACAAAACAGTACGTCCAATTCCCTGCCCTCGATGTTCTGGGTTTACCACCAAGCCATAGATTCCAAAACGTCCGTCTACTTGATCTACTCTCAAGCAAGCCAAAAGCTCTTCCCCCTCTTTGTACAGCAGCGTATGTTCTAAATCATCGGCACTAAGACTGTAATCTGCCCCTTCATTCATAAAACGAGCAATTTCTTCCGCCTGATCCAGAGTCCCTTTCTCGAACTGTACAGTAGATAAAGCCTTTTGTTTGAAGTATTCCTGCTCCAGCTCCATATAGGCCTCAGAACAATCATAGCGGCACTCCGCTTGTTCCATAATTTCAACAAGCTTCTTATACTGATGATCCACGATCAACAGACACTGCTCGATCTGCCGATCCTGACAATACTTGCGCAGGTCATTCACCATTTGAAAAGAGTCTTCTCCTTCCAAAAGCAGCAGCGTTGCTTCAAGCTCTCGCGGTGCAAAGGTGGATAACCAAGCATACCCAACAAGTCGTTTTTTTCGCCAAAGCAGCAAATGATGACTCGACTGCTCCTCAGAATCCAAATAATTCAGGTCCAATTTATGCGCAATCCCGTTTTCTTCGATCTTAAAGCGTAATTCTTGCACTGCCTGCTTCTCCTCTGCGCTCAGTTTTTCTGTAAAATATCGATTCTCTATCACACGATTTCTCCTTTTTATCTGATGAACTTTCATTTCTACTGGAATTCCCCTACACGCTCTTTCACTTTAGTATAAAGAAATCTTTATTGGTTTGCTAGATGGACCAACCGTTATGTATTGCTAGAAAAATCCAAGCTCGAAAGATCCCTCGATAATCACTGTTTCCTTTCAGTATTCTAGAATAAACTCATCTCAAGAAAATACCCAAATCATTGAAGTAATAACTGAACACACCTTTGCTCTTAACTAATGAACCGTTCACTGTATATAACAATAAAAAATTGTTTATATTTACAGATAGAAGATTTTAGTGAAGCAAACACTCTCATCTGATCACATAAAAAACCTGCCATGCTGAACATGACAGGAATGATCTATTTGAAATAAAGCCTTCTCGTGAAGTATTTCAATAAGAATGGTGAGGATAAGGTGGTGAACAAAATCACCAAGATGATCGATGAGTAATAGTTTCCTGTGACCAGATGAGTCTGAAAGCCTAATTGAACGATGATCAACGCCATCTCGCCGCGGGAAATCATCCCGGAACCGACCATCAGGCTGCTTTGTCTGCCGAAGCCGGAGAGTCTGCTGCCGATAAATCCACCAGCCAGCTTTGAAATAATCGCAATGATGGTAAAAAAGAGAATAAACACGATTTGCCTGCTGAGTGCATCGAAGGTTACTTCAAGCCCAATGCTGATAAAGAAAACTGGAATAAAGACCGCATAGCCAATCGCTTCGATGTTGTACCGTACATCCTTCCAAACACTGGTTTGACCGATCGCTATCCCAGTCGAAAAGGCCCCGATGACCGAACTCAATCCGATAAAATCAGCCAGGTAAGACATACTCAAGCACAACGTCAGAGAAACAATAATCACGGAAGAGCGGGCGAATATTTTTTTACTTAAATTCATCAGATACGGCGCACCCCAACGAATCAGAAAGAAAACAGCGATGAAAAAAAGGACTTGTGCGATCAAAAAGAATCCCAGTGGTTGTTCGACACCGCCGACGTCACCGCCCAATAAAGGGGTACACAAACTAATGATCAAAACGACTAGGATATCATCTACCACCGCAGCACCCAATATCGTCGAACCTTCCTTGGTTTTAACCACATTCAGCTCTTTTAATACCTCCACCGAGATACTGACCGATGTCGCCGCTAAGATTAATCCAATGAAAAAAGACTGATTTATCGGTACGCCAAAAAGACCTCCGCCTCCTGTACCCAATACCAAGGGAAACAAGATCCCCAGCAAAGCAACAAAGACTCCTGGTTTAAAATACTTTCGTAATAAGGGGAGATTGCTTTCGATCCCGGCTAGAAACATCAATAAAATGACGCCAATCTCCGAAAAATCCTTCACCAAAATATCCGGGTGAACGATTTTCAAGCCACCATTTCCCAGCAAGATCCCCACGAGTAATTGCCCGATCACCATGGGTATCCCCATTCTTCGAGAAAAGTGGCTTGCTACGGTAACACTGACCAAAATCAGACACAACACACCAATAAAATCCATCTTATCTCCTCCACACTCGCAAACAAAAAAGTTAGCGTTAAGCCAATTGTATCCGTTTTCAAAAAGGAAGTCTATGGAAAAATAAGATTTATTAAAACACTTTTTAAAAAATGAGGGAGGTTAGGCTGCCGCTCATGAAACGATTCCTAAAGAAATAATCTGCAAATTATTGTGTTTCTTCATCCGCCCCTTCGCTAAAAATTAACACTCTTTTTTTCCTGAAGCAGGAAGGAAAGAAAAGAGCCTTTCCCATCATATACTTTGAAGAGACCGATGTCGTCCTCCTACTCATCCAAATACTCACCTTTTCCAAAGGCGGAGCCAAATTTCAAACCAAGTAATTGCGCCGATCGTGAATAGGATTAACCAAATGTATTGTGGGATTGCTCTGGAATATTCAAAATAGTACAGACCAAAAAATGTTTAGATTCCAGATTATATCTATTTTTTTGCTGTTTTTCTGAAGTAGTATCCTTCGATTACTTCCACTAAAAAACCTTCTCACCCGTTCTGTGAGAAGGTTTTGTTGGTTTGGTTAAGAAAAAAATTATATGGCTGGAGCCGCGGTGACTTCATCCAGCAGCTTAACAAATTCGTCGTATTGCTCGTCAGTCAGCAAGGATTTGTTATTCTCCTTCAGCTGTTCTACCGATGCACTATCTAGCTGTCCGCCAATTTGGCGGATATTGTTCATTAACTCTTCGTAATATTCATCTGTATCGTACCCTAGACCGTTCATAGCCTCCTGCGTCGCCTGTTCCGTCAGCTCGTCCAGCGTGATGGTATCATTCTTCTCTGGAATCTTGACCGCTTTTCCTTTGTCTTTGCTTTGCGTATCAAAGGTCAATTGAAGATTGATTTTTTTCCCATCGTTTTCCGTAGTGGTCGAAATTTTCATCTTTTGAGTCTTCTTTTTCGGATTAATGGCTACTTTAACACTCATTTTTTCTGCATCCTCAAGTGTTTTTTTCATCTCAGCGACAGCTTCTTTTTGTTTTTTGCTGCCGTTCTCTTTTATATAATTACAGTAGCCCAGCAATTCTTTTTTCGTAAACGTATGTGTTAGAGTATCCTCTTTTTTGGCAAAAGAGTCTCCCTCTAAGGTCTCCACGTACTCTTTGAACAGTTTCTTGTCTGAGAAGCCCGTAGTTCCGATACTTCCCGAACCTTTTGATGGCAAGGTCTCTTCTAATTCTTCTTCATCCATCAAAATGTACTTGTCCTTCAGCTGGTCATTCATCGCACCCCCGATGTTTTCCCCCGACAAGCTCCCCGCAAAATTCATCAGTGCTTGATAAAAATTACTGGAAACATAGGCTTTTTGGTTTTTTTGATCCAAGATCATCTCTAATGGAATCTTCTGTCCCAGCATGTCGATATCCATGTCCATCGCCAGAGCTTCCTTTTTCTTGTCAACAGAATAATCCCCGCTCATTTTCAATGCTTTCAATTGATTGGCGATCATATTGTACATCGCTGTTTCAGATGCATCTGCCGTGTTTTCCCCCGAAATCGTCAGATCATCAATCGCCATTGAGAATGTTCCCGCAGTTTGACCCGATTGACTTGCTAAAGCCTCCGAGAATTCTGTTTGAGGCTTTGCTCCGCAGCCGGATAAGCCAATCATCACCAACAATACTGCCCCCATTATCTTGCCCTTTTTCATCTTTTGTCCTCCTTTTGATAGTTCTATCATATCAATGGACAGCCGTTGGAACAATCAAATATTGAAAAAAGGAATAAGTCCTCGCATTCACGAAAAAATTCATGTTTTTAGTAATTTTTCGGGTATTTCAATGTTTTGGGATCAGCCCCACTCTTGACGTTGACGGTTGCTTTGGATCAAGGTTGCTGCGGGGATCTCAGGATGATGGTATCTGCGCCTTTTTTGAGTCTTTTCTTTAAAGTTAATGGCTTTTTCCGGACAATACTGGACACAAGCGAGGCATTGTTCGCAATGGTTCAAAAAAGCTGGTTGTCCGTCATGCATTTCAATATTGTTTACGGGACATACTTTTTCGCATAAGTTGCATGAGACACAAGCTTGACTGATTTGGTAATGACGGTCGGAGGTCTGGGCCCGCTGGATCTGCCAACGATAATAGCGGTCAAGCAATGGGATGTTTCTTCGGGTCTGCTTAATTGTTTTCATCCGCAGGTCTTCCACGATGTGCTGCAGCGCCTGATCAGCCTGAATGGTCTTTTGTTCCAGCTTTCGGCTCAAATCATACATCACGACATAGTTGGAAAACATTTTTAGCTTGGCACTGTAATGCAGGGCTTGACCCTTCTGACACAGCAAGCCATTCAGTTGAGACAAGGCATTGCCGGACAATTCGCCGAAAGTGGTGATCCCATAGACATACTCGCAGCGGCACTGAGAAAGATCCAGTTGTCGAATAAATCGTTCTGCCTGACGCGGCAGTCCTTGAAAATACGTCGGATAAATAAACCCAATGCTTTCATATGTTCCTGTTAGTGAAGGACACACCGGACAGCTCATTGATTGGATCCTGCACGGACGGAATGCTTTGCCAATGGTTTTTGCTGCATGCAGACTGTTGCCGGTACCAGAAAAATAGAAAATCAGATGTTTCATTGCTTCCACCTCGCTTCATTTTTTTCAGCATAACACTGAATCTTACTTGAGGGTCAATATGGTAAAATGAAGGAAATAGAGGAGCTGATCCAAGGCTATTCAGACATCCTCGCGATCATTGCCAGTCTGCCTCTGATGAATGCGTTTGACGAGCTTTCCGATAAAAGACAGGAGACGATTTTGCTGATCGATCAGCACTACAAGCGATTGTCAAAGACGATTTGAGAGCAATCAAAAAGACATGCTGCCGCAAATCGTTTAAATCGATGCTTGCTTATTTGGATGGTCAATCAGTCGATAGAAAACCTGTTGACTCTTTGAAATTCGAGGGCGGTTATGATAAAATAGGAACGAAAAGAGGAGTTGTGGCAACAACTCCTCCTTGCAGACCGTTTAAGACGGTGGCATCTTTTTTGGTTCAAAAATAGACCGTCAACTCGCCAAAGTTGAGACGGTCTATTTTTTTTGCTCTTTTTTGAACTTCACCCACGCCAAGAAGGAATCACTGGCCTTCGCGATCGCGGTCACGATCACTGCCGCAGCACCTATCAGAGCGATGAGTTGATCCATGGAGAACAAATCAGGCAATCCTTTCTATCTGAGTACCGCCGATAAGTTTTTAAACTCATAGGCATCTGTCCCTTCGATCGTTTTGCCAACCGTCACAAACTTCCTGCAACTATGATTGTACCATAACAAACGAAAGAGCGGGAACGAACGTTTGTCTATTGAGGTTTATTTATCAGAAAAGGAACTTTCCCATAATCGGAAAGTCCCAAAAATACGTCTTAATACAGTTCCGTTCTTCGATCCTCAAACACGGGCATTGCTTGACGAGCTTCGGCCACACGTGCTGGGTCGATCTCGATCGTTCCCGTCTCTTCTTGCTCCCCCAGCTCCAGCAGAATCTCGCCAAAAGGATCAATAACCAGCGAATGACCAGCGAACCGGTTTGCTGGGTCCTCGCCGGCTCGATTGACCCCGACGACATAGGACTGGTTTTCGATCGCTCTGGCCTGCAGCAGCTTGCGCCAAGCAGCTAAGCGTTGGATCGGCCATTGTGCAGGCACCACAAACAAATCGGTTCCTGTTTTACTGACTTGTCTGCGGAACCATTCAGGAAACCGCAGGTCGTAACAGATCATCGGCGAAACCTTGAAATCTCCCATTTGGATCGTCACGCCTTGATCGCCAGCTATCAAATACTGTTCCTCCTGCATCAGACGGAACAAATGGACTTTGTCATACCTTCCTAAATGCTCGCCAGAGGGCCCACACAAAAAGCAGGTGTTGCGGTAGTCCTTTTCTTGTTTCACCGCCACAGAGCCTCCTAAAAGGTAAATTTCGCAGTCTTGAGCCAGTTTACTCAGTAATGTTCGGGTCCGCCGCCCATTTTCGTCTGCGATTTCCGATAGACGCGTCAAATCATAGCCGGTATTCCACATTTCAGGCAGGATCACCAGCTGATCTTTTGCCAACACCATTTGTTTGATGAGTCTTTCTACTCGAGCAAAATTTTTCTCTGGTTCGCCGTAGCAGATATCCATCTGTATCAAAGTAATTTTCATTTGTTAGCTCCGATCTAAACGTTTTGCGATGCTGTTACCGATCGATTGGACCACTTGGACTAATACGATCAATAAACAAATTGTAGCATACATCACAGTGGGCTCGTTCCTTAAAAATCCGTATTGGTAGGCGATGCTGCCGAGACCTCCTGCACCAACCAGACCAGCCATAGCCGTAGCCCCGATCAAGCCGATCAATGCAATCGTCAATCCGCGGATGATCCCGCCTCGCGCTTCCCTTAGCAGTACGGTTTTTACGATATTAAAGTGGCTGATGCCCATGGACTGGTAGGCTTCGATGACACCTTGGTCAACCTCCAGAAGCGAGGTCTCGACTAAACGAGCCAAATAAGGAGCGGTATACACGATCAACGGCAGCAGGACCCCTCGCACACCAATCGTTGTGCCTACAATCAATTTCGTTAACGGTAAAATCAGGAACAGCATAATGATAAAAGGTAGAGAACGCAGAATATTGATCCCCCAGTTCAACACTGCATACGTCGCTGGATTACTGTTCAAGCCGCCTTCACGGCTCAAAACTAGAAACACCCCTAAAGGAATCCCGATAAGGATCGACACCAGCAGTCCGATGCTGACCATGATCAGCGTCTGCCCCGTCCCTTCCACGATGACCGATCCCCATTGTTGCGCAAATGTGCTCATGCGTGTACCTCCTCAATAATAATTCCTTGCGAAGCAATATAAGCTTTCGCCTCAGCAAATTCGGCTTCTGTCCCGCCTGTCAGCTGCACCAGCAGCTGGCCGTGGCGCTGGTCTTTTAAATAGCGGATATTGCCGCTCAAAATATTTGGCAGCAGATCATATCGTTTGGCAACCTGAGCCAAAACAGGCTCTGTAGCTTCCTCACCGATAAATTGCAGATGCAGCAATCGCCCTGTCGACTTGTATCCGTCCAGTACTTCTTCTGGCACATCATAGTGTTCATTCGCCCCGATAAACCGTTTAGTGGTTGGATTTTGAGGTTGAGTAAAGACTTGAATCACCGGGCCTTCTTCGATCACTCTTCCCTCTTCCATCACTGCTACCCGATCGCAAATCCGCTGAACGACATCGATTTCATGCGTGATCAAAAAGATCGTGATCCCTAAGTCCTTGTTGATCTTCAGCAGCAATTCCAAGATCGCTTCGGTGGTTTCTGGGTCTAAGGCACTGGTCGCTTCATCGGACAGTAGGATCTCTGGTTCATGAGCCAACGCACGAGCAATCGCCACTCGCTGTTTCTGACCGCCGGAAAGTTGTGCAGGATAATTGTCCTTGCGATCAGACAAGCCGACTAACGCCAAATAGGTATTGACTCGTTTTTCGATCACCTCCGCAGAGATTCCTTCCAGCTGCAGGGGTTTCGCAATGTTTTCATAAACGGTGGCGGTTGAAAGCAAGTTGTAGCCTTGAAAGATCATGCCAATCTTGCGCCGAGTCAGAAGGAGCTCTTTCTTGCTCAGCTGATTCAAATTTTGGCCGTTGATCCAGACCTCCCCTTGCGTCGGAGCCTCTAAAAAATTGACCATGCGGATCAAGGTCGATTTTCCAGCACCTGAATAGCCGACGACACCAAAAATCTCGCCCTTTTGAATTGTCAGATCGACGGCTTTGACCGCTTCGACCATATTTTTTTTCTGTTGGTAGGTTTTCGATACGTGCTTTAATTCAATCATGGTCTTCCCCCACTTCAATGTGTTTAAAATGCTGGCACGACAGATCCCTTAAAGGTCTCGTCGATAAACTGTTTAGTCTCTTCTGACTGGTAATACTCCCGCAATTTTTCAATGACTTTGTCATTTTTATTAGCCACTCGAACAGCGAACACGTTAAAATACGGATTGTTTTCCTGTGGTTCATGGTAAACAGCGTCATCATTGATCGTCAGACCAGCACCAAAGGCAAAATTGGTATTGATGGCGGCTGCGGCCAGTTCGCCCAGCTGCTGCGGGATCTGCGAAGCCTCCAGCTCAACGATTTCGATTTTTTTAGGATTTTCTGCTACATCATTTTTGGTTGCTTGGACTTCGACGCCGTCTTTTAGTTTCAAAACACCGGCCTCCTCTAGTAGTTTTAATGCGCGATATTCGTTAGTCGGGTCATTTGGTACACCGACCTTGTCTCCTTCCTTTAACTCATCCAGCGATTTCAACTTCTCTGAATAGACGCCCAGTGGAAAAACAACTGTTTTAAATGCCTGCTCAATCTCATAATTTTTGTCCTTCGCCTGTTGCTCCAAAAAGGACAAGGTTTGGTAGCTGTTGCCATCTAAATCGCCGTCATTCAACGCAGTATTCGGCGTGTTGTAATCATCAAAGGTCTTTACTTCGATTGTCAGACCATCCTCGTTTGCTTGTTTTGCCACCTCTTCTAAGATTTGCTGGTGCGGACCCGAAGTCACCCCGATCGTCACCTTATCCTCGTCTAAGGCCGCCTCTTTTTTATTGCTGCCTCCACAAGCAGCCAACAGAAGTCCTCCGGCTATTAAAACTGTTCCTGCTAAAATCGTTTGCTTGATTCCTTTTTTCATGAATGATTCCTCCTCAAATTTTTTGCCAAAAGAAAAAAACTCGCCCTTTTCCACCCACTAAGAGTTGGAAAAGGACGAGCTTACTCGCGGTACCACCTTTTTTTGCAGAATGTCTCACGACCTCTGCCTTAACTAGTACGTGTTCATACTAGAGCGTTCCTAACGAGCGCTACCCCGTCACCGTCTACCTATCGACAGTGCCGTTCAGAGACCATTTTCTACACACGTCCGCATATCTGGCTCTCACCTGCCCAGACTCTCTTTGATGCTTCGTTGTCTATACTTTTCTCTTCATCACGTTTTTCTTTTTAGCGATTTGTTATGAGTTGTATCATACCCAGACGAAATTCATTTGTCAACAGTCAATTTTCATCTTTTTCACAGTTGACTTTAATTTTAGAAAAGCTTAGACTAATCTCAATTTAAAAAACTAGGAGTTGACGATGTTTTATGGATATCACCGTTGAAGTTCGACCCGGAGCGAATCGCTACGCCACCGGCAAAGGAATTTTGCAGGATCTGCCTGCTTATTTAGTTCCTTTTAAAAAGGTTGCTGTGGTCACTGGAGAAATTTCTTTTCAAATTTTTTCCGACTATTATCAAAAAGAATTCAATTATCCGCTTTATCGCTATAACGGCAGTGCCAGTCGTGAGGATGCACAACGAATCGCTGATGAGATCGGTGAAGCCGATGTGATTCTGGCCATCGGCGGCGGCCGTGTACTGGACACGGGCAAACTTGTTGCCGAGGTCATGAATATCGAAATGATCGCCGTCCCTACCCTGATCTCAAACTGTGCACCCTTCACACCGATCGTGGCGGTCTACCACCCGGATCGAACATTTCGCGAGATGGGCTTTATGCCTAGAGCGCCTTTTCTGACCTTGATCGATTATCAGTTTTTACTGGTTACACCACAAGATTATTTTGTCGCTGGCATTGGCGATACAATCGCTAAATGGTATGAGATAATCGGCATCACCAAGCAGCTGAGTGAAGAAGAAAAAACGGCCTACATCCGCTTGGGAATCGCCAGCGCGAAAGTAATCCTAGACATTTTATTAAGCGATTCGATCGAAGGAATCGCTGATCTTAAAAAGCAACAGATTACCCCAGCGTTTGAACGCGTTGCGGATACTATCATTGGTTTGGCAGGTGAAACCGGCGGCTTTGCAGCCACTTATGGACGCTCTGCCGGTGCCCATGCTATTCACGATGGTCTCTCCTACCTAGAAGCGACTCATGCACAGCTTCATGGAAACAAAGTTGCTTACGGAATATTGGTTCAATTAGCACATACCAATGAACTTGATGAGATCAAAAAGCTGCACACGTTCTACAAAAACACAGGATTGCCGACCAAGCTTGCTGAATTAGATGTTTTAGACACAAGTAAAGAAGGTTTAGCACCTTGTACACAGCATGCTGCATCTCTAGAAGAAACCTTTAGAATGATCGATCCTGAGATAACCCCAGAACAGGTTTATCAAGCGATCCAAATCGTAGAGTCTCTTTAATTAAAGTTTACCCCCAACCTATTGAAGTATACTTCAATAGGTTTTTTATTGTTTATATTTATACGATGAAGTAAACCTTATTTAGTTTAATCAATTTAGGGTTTACTTTTTTTACAAGGTAGACCTCATTTAATAAAACAAGTTTTCACTTCAATTCATTTATGGTTTACTCTATACTAGAAATATAAAGTAAACTTCATCGCTTCATTTTAAAGTAAACTTTATTATTTATGAAGTTTACTTTTTCTTTGTCTATATACATTTATATCAATATTCATAGAACAAAAAGGTTTACTTTTTATATATAAGGTTTACTTTTATCGAATCATGTATATATAAAGTAAACTATATATCTACAATTCGATTTGCAGTTTACCTAATAAACATTAAAAGTTTACTTTTTAAAGTGAATTTCACTGACTTTATAGCTATTAGCCATGTCAAAAGTTTACTTTTATTTAGAAAAAGTAGACCTTATTTTTAAATAAAGTCTACTGTATAATATTATTTCAAAGTAAACTTCAATTAAAAAGTAAACTTCATTATACAAATATCTATATTAAAGTGTACTTCAATTTTTATATATTGTTTACCTTTTTACTCTTTTAGGTATACTTTTTTTTGCGTAAAAGCTTTTATTACAACACTACGAACTATAAATAGTTTACTCTTATTTTAATAAAAGTGAACTCTATTTATATTTTAAAGTTTACTCCATTTTTTTAAACAGTTTACTCTAATTAATCTTGGTGAAAAGTATCTTTTTAGAAATTTAAGTGACCTGTTCTATTTATCGAATTAAAGTAAACCATTATTCTTTTTTTTAGTTCCGTCTAATAAAGTTTACCATATTATTCATCATTATAGTAAACCGTATTGTAATTTTTTGCTTTTTATAGTAAACTTTAAAAGAATATGAGCAGAATAGGAGTTTACCGTATGGCCAATAAAAAAGCAGAGACCTATGTAGTGGGGAATTTTAAAGGTGGAGTAGGGAAGTCGACAACTGTCCAAATGTTGTCCTTTGAAAGTGCCTTTCGAAAGCATCGAAAAACGTTAGTGATCGATTTAGACCCTCAGGGCAATACCAGCGATGTGTTGTCTTTAACGGCTGAAAATTTCGGAAACATGGATCTCCCTGATGAATTCGATTCGACGATTTGGGAAGCTGTTCGAACAGGGGATATCGCGGGATCTATCTACAATATCCTTCCAAATTTGGACTTGATTCCTGCGAATATTTCTTTTTCTGATTTTCCAGATTATATGATCGAAAAATACCCAAGCGACAAATTGTCGCAATTTCAATATATGGAACGCTTGATCGAGCCTTTGAAACAGATTTACGACGTCATCTACATTGACGTTCCGCCAACAATCAGTACGTACTCAAATGCTGCAATGTACGTAGCGGAATATGTCATTGTGATCCTGCAGACTCAGGTAAAATCCCTAAAAGGGGCTCAGAACTACATTGATTATATGAATTTCTTCGTGGAGCAGTACGATACAGACCTAGAAGTAGTAGGGATCGTCCCGTTCATGATGCAAAAACGTGATTCTGTCGATCAGGAGATCTACGAAACCGCAAAGGATATCTATGGTGACCATCTTCTAAAAACGGTCGTCTTAAACCAAAGTCGCTTAAAACGCTACGATGGGTCCGGGATTACCTATGATATCAACAAGAATGGTAAGGTAGAGCAGTGGGATAACCGTGCACACGAGGTTTTCATGCAAATCCTTGACGAAATTGATGAGCATCGTATTTTATTATCAGAAGTGGAGTAGGGGGAGGTTAAATGGCAAAGAAAATGAAGCTTGACTCGCTTTTGACCGCGAACAAGAAGAATAAAGGCATTGAAAAGATGTCTGAATACACTAAACAAGATAAAAAAGAAGCGGAACAGCCAAAACCTAGTTCAAAAGATCTTCTAGCCAATGCACCGATCAAACGGGAAATTCCTGCTAGACAGCAACATTCTTCGTTTAGGACTACGCAAGACGCACCTTTGCGGACAACATATCGTCAACCAGAACCTGTTTCAGAAGAAAATAATCATGAAGCGGGGAAAAGAGGGCGTAAACGGCAATACTATGATCCACGTTTAAAGGCGCTTGAAATGCAGAAGATCTCTGCACGAACAAAAATCCGGATTCAAAACCTGATCAATGCCAAATTTGACGGCTTTACACCGGATAAAATGTTTGATTGGCTCTATGAATACTACATTGAGAAAGAGTTGTCAAAGGATGACCGAAACTTCTTGAACCATGTCGAAGAAACCGCCATGGAAGAGTACAAAGAGAAGCCAAAGTACCAGAAATTATTTAAAGAATTAGAAAACGATGAGAAATAGCGGTAAAAAAAGTAAACCACAAAGTACTTTCTAAGGTATTTTGAAGTTTACTTTTTTTTATTTTATTCAAGAATAAAGTAAACTTCAAAATGTTGTATTTCAAATTCGAAAGTTTACTTTTTTTTAAGAATTACCTAGTCTTCCTTGTGGATAAAATTTGCTTAAACTCGCATATCTCTCTGGGTTTATCCACAGTTTCTTCGAAAGAGGGCAGAGGAATTTTTTAAATTTAAGTTTACCTTTTTAACTTTTTCAAATTGAATTATAGTTTACCCAAAAACATTTAAAATCTATTTTGAAGTTTACTATAATTCATTTAGCAACATTTATAAAAGTAAACTTCAAAAAAAGATGTTCACAAATCGCTTTACAACGGCGTTTATATCTATTATTCTTAACATGTAAATAAATGAATCAAAAAAAGAGTCCAAAGATTTGGCGATCTTTAAACTCTCAAGGTTTGAGCTAATTTTGGCGAATTAGCTTGTCACATATAAATTAAGCGTATCGGCTAGAAAAATTGGCGTTTGTCTAACCTTTCTTTATTATACTATAAAACATCTTTTTTCTCAATCATTTATAGTGTGACGACTCTCAAATCCTTGTTTTTTTATGATTCACGGATGAATATGGAGGGAGCACTATGACCACAATTTCTTCGCAGCTCATGACTGCTGCTAACTTACCCAACAGTAACTATCTACCAATCGATCTAAATTTGATCAACAATCCAAAATACCAAGAATTGCCAATCGAGGCTCTGTTTTTGCATGCCTTGTATACCATGCGCATGACTTGCAGTATTTACAATAGCCAAAAGGACGGCAGCTGGTTGGATCAGGACGGCCTGCCTTATATCTATTTTTCAAACGAAGAGGCGGCAGATCTATTAAAAGTTTCTGAGAGAAAAATCACGAATCTAAGAAACACGTTGGCCAAACTCGATTTGATCAAGGTGGTTCGCCATGGTCTGAAACACTACCGAATCTATGTAGCAAATCCTCAGGCTCCTGCTGAAGACAGCGAAGTCAAATTGGCCTTCAAAAATTATACGACATCAAAACAACTGGTATCTGCCGCAGATTTTACAGATACTGTCCGACCTGCAAAATCTGCGGGCACGAAAACGCAAGATTTGCAGACAAGTACACAAAAACAGCTAGAAAAAACAACAAGACCAACAAATGCAACATGCGCTGCCGCTTCAAAGATGACGGACACTGCTCCTGTGGAAAAGTCCGAGAGCTTAATCGCAGGCTTAAAAGCACGGTATGTCCACCTGATTCCAGCGCAGGTATTTACTCGTTTTCTGCCATTTTGCGAAGGGGACTATCAGCAGGCCAAGTGGTATGTCGATACGATCTTCAAAGCTAAATTTGTGAGCAATCGGCAATTTATTCAGGCAGGAATACCCGCTGAATCGGATGTTCTGACCTTTGAGGGCAATGATTATTACCAACAAGGCTTGGCTGATGCTGTAGCCAAAGCAGTCGAGCAGATGTATCGGTACAAGCAGGTACGCAATCCGCAAGCATTCTTTTTTTCCTTCATGAAGGGGTATTTTACGGAGAAAACCCGGCAATATTTGGTGGATCACTATGAGCTGACACCTGAATTGGAACGAACATTTTCTTGTATTTCTCACGTACTCTCCACTGAAAAATGGAAAAAAATTCAAGAAATTGCTTAAAAATTCGGTTTTTTTGCTTTTAAGAGCGGCTCTCTCTGCTATAATGTAGCAGAGTATATTCAGAAAGGTTTGTGTTATGAAAAAATTTACAGGCACTTTTTTTGCGTACAGTGGGCTGGTCGGCTTGATTGTGGGCATGATTGCAGCGCTGTTTATGGGGTTTGTTGAGATCGGGAACCAGTGGCTTTGGCAGACAGTCCCCAATTCGTTAGGCAACCCTAGTTTGTACCCGCTCTTGGTATGTATCCTTGGAGGGCTTTCGATCGGTTTTTTTGTTCGCTATTTTGGCAAATACCCGAAAACAGCAGCTGAAATTACCCAAGAGATCCAAAAAAAGGGCAGATTCGACTATAAAGAAGCGACAATCGTGCGCACGGTTTTAGGCTCCTTGCTAGTATTGCTATTCGGTGCCAGTGTCGGACCAGAAGCGGCAGTGATCGGGATCATCGCTAGTTCATTAACCTATTTTGCAGATCGTTTAAAGGTTAAACCAGCCGTTCGAAAAGACTTTTTAGAGTTCGGCAGCGGGACGGTCATGGGCGTGATTTTTATGGCTCCGTTGTATGGTGTTGGCAGTTCGTTGGAGAATGAACGCTGGCAGGATCTATCGGAAAGTAAAATAAAAAAATATGTGTTGTATATTTTTGCGACATTTACGGGCTTTATCAGTTATTTGATCACGTATAGCTTCTTTCCAAATCAAGAACAGATTTTTGCGATCCATCGCATGTCAACGTCAATGACTGTTCCCGGCTTTTTATTGCTGGTACCGGTGATCGTATTGGGCGCACTATTTGGGAAACTATTTTCTTTCTTGCTGGAAAAAACGGAGTCCTTTAACCAGCGTATCAAAAATCCAGTTCCATTAGCGGTGGCTGCAGGGATTTTATTGGGGATTATGGGGATGATCTCACCGGTCTTTCTTTTTTCCGGGGAGCATTCGATTTTGAGTTTTACTAGACAAGCTGCGACGATGAATGCCTTTGTAATCTTGGCGTTCGGCGTTGGCAAGATGCTGATTACGATGGTTTGCTTGGCGTGTAATTGGCGTGGGGGATCGATTTTTCCGATGATTTTTTCAAGCGTGGCGATTGCGTTCGCGGTCGTTCGTGTGTTTCCTCATTCGCCGGGTCTGCTGGTGGCAATTTTTACTGCCAGCGCCTGCGGAGTGATCTTGAAAAAACCGTTTGCGACCGCCTGTCTATTTTTACTGTTTTTCCCAGTGAAATTGTTTCTTTGGGTATGGGCGGCGGCATTTTTAGGCAATGCATTGTTCAAATGGCTTCCGAGGCTGCAAGAACTTAGTGAGAAACAAGTCAACTCAAAAAAGAAAGTTCAGAAAAACAAGCCAGAAAGAAAGAGCCGAACCAAACGCTAAAAAGAGCGATCACACGACGTGGGTCGCTCAGACTGTAGACAAAAGACGTTCAAAACTCGTAATTTGAGTATTGAACGTCTTTTTAGCTGATTTCTTTCCTTTTTAGTAAACCAAAAATCCGATGGCGCCTGCCAAAACCAGTAAAGTGATTGGGCTGAGCTTCTTTTTACGCAATAAAACAAAAAAGACGGCAAACAGCACAATGGGGATCCAATTAAAGCTGCGAACCTCATACCAGTGAAGCGTTCCGCTGAAGGCAAGGGTGATCATGGACAAACTGGCTGCTGCGATCAAACCGACCGTTGCAGACTTTAAGCCGGAAAAGACTTGCTGCATTAGGACATTTTCTTTATTTTTGCTGAAAAAGTAATCCAAGGCCAATGCAATCGCACACCCGGAGCTGATACAGGCGACCGTTGCAAAAATAGCTCCCAAAAGTCCTGCGACCTGCAATCCAACGAACGTGGCACTATTGACGGCTAAAGGTCCGGGGGTCATTTGGGAAATGGTCACGATATCACTGAATTCCTGGATCGTCAGCCATTGCTGCTCAGCGACGATTTCGGCTTGGATCAATGGCAAGGTCGCATACCCGCCGCCAATACTAAGCAGCCCAATAAAGAAAAAGCTGCGAAAAATTTCAAATAACATCATGCATTAGCCACTCTCCTTTGAAGAACTACGAACACTGCCGCCAAAATTAAAATCCACAAAGGATGAACATTGAAAAAGGCATTCGCCACAAAAGCAAAAAACGGAAGGATCATCAGCCAGAGATTTTTCTCCCGCCGCAGAGCGAAGTACATATCGATCACTAAATCAACAATGATCGCCGCAACGGCTGCTTCCATCCCTTGCAGTACAGCTCGAACCATAGGGTTGTTCTGAAAGGCAGAATATGCCAAAGAAATCAACGACAAAATGACGAAAGAAGGCATGATCGCCGCAACTCCGCTAACGAAGGCACCTTTGTACCCGCGAGCTTTTTTGCCTACCAGGACAGATAAATTCACAGCGATGGCTCCAGGTGAAGATTGAGCGATCGTTGCCAGGTCCAGCAATTCTTCTTTTGATAAATCACCATGATTCACAAAGTATTTTTCCATCATGGGAATCGTGACATACCCACCACCAAAGGTAAAGGTGCTGATAAAAAAGTTATATCCAAATAAACGAACATAGGATGAAGACATAGTTTTCCCCCTTCCTAACTAAGTATACGAGACAAAAGGTCATAAGTGAAATACAATGTATTTATCAAATCTATAAGTGAATACTTATTAAGGAGGGATCTTAAGTGAATATTCGACAGCTAAAATTGTTTCTAACTGTAGCGGAATTGGAGAATATTACGGAAGCAGCGGATAAATCATTCATTTCCCAACCGGCTGTCAGTCAAACGATTCAAGAGCTGGAATCGGAGATCGGTGTTCGATTATTTGATCGTCCAGGAAAATCGATCCGATTAAATCCTGCCGGAAACGCCTTTTTTCAACGGGTGAAGCATTTCATTCGTGAATATGAATCCTTGGAGGACTTTGCAGGCTATTTGGAAAAAAAGGCACCAATGAAGCTCGGGGCAAACCTGACGATTGCCAATTTTTGGTTGCCGCAGTTATTGCCTGCGTTTATTGAAGAAGGCAATCATCTCACGGTTAGAGCGGATTCAGCTGAAACGATTGTTACAGCTTTATTGAATCAGGAATTGGATATGGCCTTGCTAGAGGGAGTGATCACGAACAAGGAGCTGACGGTCGAGGTCTTTGACCAGTATGAATTGGTGGTCGTGGTCGCTAAACACCATCCCTTGGCCCAGAAAAATCAGCTGACGGTCGAGGAATTTATACGCTATCCGCTGCTCCTGCGAGAGCAGGGAAGTGCACTGCGGGATACTTTGGACAGTTGGTTATTCATCCAACAAAAGCAGGCAGATCCGATGATGACCAGTATCAATTCACCTGCACTATTGGCCATGGCGGCGACTGGTACGGGAATAACTTTCTTGCCGGAGCAATTGGTCACGCAATCTCAGTACCAGGAACAGGTCGTCTGCTTGCGATTTCAAGAAAAACGCTTGTTTAACCCTGTCCAGCTAGTGTATCAAACGGAACATCTCTTCACAGAGACGATGAGCCGGTTCCGTGAGCGAGTGCTAAAGCAAAATCAAGGGAGTGATGAATATGGAAGCAACAACGGATAGTGTACTGCAATTTCTTATGCCGATCTTTCACTGGATCGTTTTTTTGCTGAATATGGTCTCCATATTTATTATTTTGTGGGGAGCAGCGACGGCCAGTAAAGATTTTTTCTTGAATTTGATAAGAAGTCAGACCGATCAGGTGGATCTTGCATTGGAAAATAATTTCATCAAAGCCTATTTAGGCAGCTATGTCCTGTTAAGCTTAGAAATTTTGATCGTGGCAGATATCATCGAGTCGATTCTGAACCCCACCTTTCAAGACATTATCAAATTAGCCTTGGTCGTAGTGATTCGGACAGTGATTTCTTACTTTTTGCACCGTGAGATCGAAGAAAGCCCCATGCAACAGGAAACCAAAAACCGTATGCATGCAAAATGAGGATTTGATAATTTTTTGTGAAAACGGTTTGACCGGGTAAATGTTGCTTGATACCCTGAAACTAGATGCAGGCGATAAGTTTAATCAAACTAAAAGAAAAGAAGGTATCGGAAAGATGAATGAAATGAAGATTCGCGCATATTTAGAAAAAGAAAACCTAGACGCTTTTTTCATTGCCAAGCGGGTCAACGTACGCTTTACCAGCGGCTGGACCGGAGATGACTCATTTATTTTACTGACACGAAATGAGCAATTTTTCCTAACGGATCCTCGGTACACAGAACAAGCCGCTATCGAAGTACCTCATTACGAAATCATCAACTGGCGTTTGCCAGGCAAGACTGTCGGTGATACTGTGGCTCGTTTGGCCGAAGAAAAAGGCTTAAAAACAATCGCTTTTGAAGCCGATTATTTAACGTATGACATGTATTCTGATTTTACTAAGAAAGCCATCGCGGAATTTGTTCAGGCGGGTGGAGTGATCGACCGGATGCGAGCGATCAAATCGCCAGAAGAAATCCAATACATGCGCAATGCCTGCGAGATTTCCTGTCGAGCGTTCACCCGTATTTTAGAGGATATCCGTGTTGGTGTGACCGAAAAAGAACTGGCGGCAAAATTATCTTTGTACATGGTGCAAGAAGGTGCAGATACTCAACCTTACGGCAACATTCTGATCTCTGGAGCGAATACTTCCTTGCTGCACGGCATCCCTTCGAAAAAAGCAGTTGAATATGGCGACTTCGTTTTGATGGACTTTGGTTGTCAGTACAATGGCTATATGTCCGACATGACACGTACGGTAGTAGTCGGAAAAGCCAGCGACAAGCAGCGTGAAGTCTATGAATATGAAAAACAAAGCTTAGAAGCCGCTGAAGCAGTCATGAAAAATGGTGCTCCCGTCAAGGATATCTATCAAGCTTCCTTGAAACCATTAGAAGGAACCGAGTATCCGCAGTTTACGTACCGCAATATCGGCCATAGCATTGGTCTGTTCGTTCATGAATTGCCGTATATTGATGAGCAGTACGACGATGTTTTGGAAACGGGAATGGTGATGACCATCGAACCTGGGATCTACATTCCAGACTGGGGTGGTGTACGCATTGAAGACCAAGTATTGATCACCGATGACGGCTATGAAAATATGATCAGCATTTCTCATGATTTGATTGAATTGTAAGAGGAAAATAGGCTATACTAGGGCAACGACAGCTTCCGCTGTCGTTGTTTTTCCAATTGTAAGTCCTGCTTTTCTCAGAATTAATTAATAGAAATAGATAGAGGAAACTGAGCTGAATCCACCAATCGCATCATTTAGCAGAATGGTATGCGTACGAGAATAAAAAGGATTTTCCCCAGAGCTCCCCTCAAAACTTAATGAGTTAGCCGTCCAGCATTTTTGTACGATGAATCAGTTTAGAGCAGAACATCAACAACGGAGCCAAACAATAAAAACAGGAGCTATTCACTACCTTAGCATCCACTAGAAAAGGAGGTCATCGTGTGAACGAAAAGGACCGTTTTGATTTGATTTATGATATAGGAGAAACCTTGCTGGAAAACGGAGCCGAGATCAAACGGATTGAGAGCACCATTCGACATGTCGCCGATGCCTTGAAGCTGGAGGATTTTGACAGTTTTGTGCTGATCAATGGTATTTTTATGACCGCCCGTCTGAAGGATGAAACCGTACAGGCTCGAGTCAAAGATGTTCCAATTTCACCGATCAATCTTGGACGCATCGAAGAGATCAACACCTTATCACGCCGCATCACAGAGGGCAAATATACGCCGGAAGAAGCCAGGGAACAGCTAAATCGGATCAAGCAGGAGAATTTTTCTTCCACCCCATTGAAGGTCTCTGCCTATGCTTTTGGCAGTGCGTGCTTTTGCTATATTTTTGGCGGAACGCTGTGGGATTCGATCGGTGCGCTTTTTCTAGGATCGCTTTTGGCGATGTTCACTTTTTTTGTAGCACCAAAATTAAACATGTCGCAAATTATCTGGAATATCTCCAGCAGTATGTTTGTCAGTATTTTGGCCTGTTTGATGGTTCAACTGATTCCTGTTTTACAATTGACCAGTTTAGTTACTGGCGGGATCATCTCGCTGTTGCCGGGAGTGGCCGTCGTGAATGGTATCCGCTATTTGTTTGATGGGGATTACAGCTCTGGCTGGGGACAGATGATTAATGCACTGATTACTGCCTTGTGTATCTCTGTCGGTGTCGGGATGGTTCTGCGTGTTTTCAATTGGTTTTGGTTGTAGAAAGGGAGGGATGAGCGGATGACCATGCTTCTTCAGGTAATCGCTGGCTTTTTTGGAACGATTTCTTTTGCCATTTTATTTGAGGCACCAAAAAAGTATTATTTGTATTGCGGAGCGATCGGTGCATTTGGTTGGTTGATCTATCTTGTCATTATGCATTTTTGGACCATGCCGATTACCGCGACGTTCGTAGCTTCATTGGCGTTGATCTATTTATCTCGTGAAGCCTCTTTTGCTTTGAGGGCGCCAGTAACAATCTTTTTGATCTGCGGAATCTTCTGCTTAGTACCAGGATTAGGAATTTATAATTTTACTTATAACTTTTTCATTGGTGATTCGATCCAGGCCGCACAAATCGGTATTCAAGTGTTAAAAATCGCCATCGCGATCTCTTTAGGGATTACTGTGGGCTATGAGCTGTCGCCTAAGTGTTTTTTTACCTATCGGAGACGCCAAAAAGCATTAAAATAAATATACATTTCTGCTCGAAAATCCGACGGCTTTACGATCCCTTGCGATAGTGCAAGGGATTTTTTGTTCATAAAAATACAAGAATGAGAATTGTTTTCAATAAAATAAGAATAGGATTAAACTGAAAATGTTATTTAAATCATATTCTCATGGCGTTTTAATATAACTATAGGGATTTCTGAAGGCATTTTTTGTCGAGAACAAAAAGTGTCTATTTGGCGTTGAATCTTCATTAATAGAGGGTTTTAATGAGAAAAAAGCGGATTTTTGCGGAAATGTCAAAAGAATTGTTTCATAATCATGAAATTTATAGTAAACTTATAAACGGGGTAAATAGGAAAAAAACATTTTTTTAATAAGTATCATTTAGAGAGCATTCTTATTTTAAGTTATTTTATCTTGTGTATCAAGAAGTGTTTTTTTTTGTGAAAGAGAGGACAGAGAGATTCTTTCTCTACTATCCAGCCTCGTACTATGAAAAGTGGTAAAAACAGGAGCGACTGTTTTTAATAAATGTCTGTAGCGAAAAAAAGCAAAGGAGTGAAGGATTTTGAAGAAACAACGTGTCGAAAGAGTTATCGAAAAGATGAAGGAACAAGGTTATGGTCAACTGTTGGTATCTGATCCTGCAACGATTTTCTATTTAACAGGACGCTGGATCCATCCAGGTGAACGTTTATTGGTATTGGTGATTACTCCTGAGAACAAAAACACATTGATTGTCAACAAATTATTCCCGATCGAAGAAGATTTGGGTGTAGAAAAAGTATTTATTGATGACACAGATGATGCGGTCGCAAAAGTTCTTGAATACGTGAAGACAGATGAAAAGATCGGTGTCGATAAATTCTGGCCGGCTAAATTCTTATTGCGTTTGTTGGAATTGATTCCCGATGCTAAATTGGGCAACGGTTCTGAAGTGACAGACGCGGTTCGGGCGATCAAAGATGAAGAAGAAAAACAATTGATGCGTGATGCACAAGCGGACAACGAAATAGCAATCGATCGATTGAAAAAATTACTGCCGGAAGAATTGACAGAAGCAGAAATGGCCGACAGATTAGGCCAGATCTACAAAGAATTAGGCAACAGCGGCTTCTCCTTTGACCCGATCGTGGGCTATGGTGCCAATGCTGCCGACCCTCACCATGAAACAGATGATTCCACAGTGAAGCCTGGCGACAGTGTTATCTTGGACATCGGCGGAGTGAAAAATTCTTATGCGTCTGACATGACCCGGACCTTCTTCTACAAAGAAGTTTCTGACAAAGGTCGTGAAGTGTATGAAATCGTTAAAGAGGCTAACCAGCGGGCGATTGACATTGTAAAACCAGGTGTGAAATTGTCTGATGTAGACGCGGCTGCGCGTGATTACATCACAGAAAAGGGCTATGGCGAATACTTCACTCACCGTTTAGGACACTTTATTGGGATCGAATGCCATGAAGCAGGCGACGTTTCTGCAGCAAATGACAATGTGGCCGAAGTCGGGAATATCTTCTCGATCGAACCAGGGATCTACATTCCAGGAGAAGTCGGTGTGCGGATCGAAGATTTAGTGATCGTGACTGAAGACGGTTGTGAAAACCTGAACCATTATCCAAAAGACTTAGAAATCATCGGCTAACAGATATCTTCTTCGATCCGCCTTCAATGCGGATCGAAGAAGGATTAGTGGTTCCCAAGAACCAAGGAAATCAGACTCATTCATGAAAATTTAGGAGGATGAAGATGAAAGTAGAAGAAGGCTACATGCCTTATTTAGGTCATCAAACGTATTACCGAATCGTCGGAGAAGAAGCTAACGGCAAAAAACCATTGATCTTGATGCACGGCGGACCAGGATCGACCCACAATTATTTTGAAGTATTAGATGAAATGGCTGTCGATGGCCGCCAGTTGATTATGTACGATCAATTGGGTTGCGGAAAATCAGCGGTACCTTCAGATCCTTCCCTTTGGACGAAGGAGACCTGGGTCAACGAATTGATCGCGTTGAGAGAACATTTAGGATTAGATGACGTTCATTTGCTGGGCCAATCTTGGGGCGGCATGCTGGAAATCATTTATTTGTGTGATTATCAGCCAAAGGGAATCAAGAGTATGATTTTATCCAGCACTCTTTCTTCTGCCAGCCTTTGGGCACAGGAACAGCATCGCATGATCTCATTCATGTCCGAAGAAGATCAAGCGGCGATCGCCAAAGCCGAAGCAGAAAACAACTACGATGATCCTGCTTATTTAGCAGCCAATGATCGTTTTATGGTACGCCACGCAGCGGCTGTGCCGACAGAGGACTCTCCTGAGCCTTTGCGTCGCAAGAAGGTGCCGGGAACAGAAAGCTATGTGACGGCTTGGGGACCAAACGAGTACATGCCGACAGGAACTCTGCAACCTTATGAATACACAGACAAATTGCCGTCGATTGATGTACCGACACTGATCACCAGCGGCACCAACGATTTGTCTACGCCGCTGGTTTCTAAAACAATGTTTGATGCGATTCCAGGAGCAACATGGGAATTATTTGCCCACAGTCGCCATATGCCATTTGTTGAAGAACGCGAGAAATACATGGATCTATTAGAAACGTGGCTTTCTGCTCACGACTAAAATATTTTTTTAAGAAAGAAGGAACATCATGGAAACAACTCCGGTTAAAAAGAAAAAACCTTTTGGCTTTTATGTCTGCGCATTAGGGTTTACCTTTGAGCGTATGGCATTTTATACTGCCAAATATATGCTGGCGATTTGGATTGCAACCAACGCAGCATCGGGTGGTTTAGGGATGACAAGTGCACAGGGAGTTCAAATCTCTGCTTGGTTTGTAGCAGCTACTTATATCACACCAACATTTGGAGGCCTAATTGCCGATTATTGGCTAAGTCCACGAATATCTGTTGCGGCGGGGATGATTATGATGGGAGCTGGGTATGTGATGACCTGGTTCGCGGATTCAATGGCTTTGGTTTGGGTAATGATTATTTTGGTCGCTGTCGGTACTGGATTATTCAAAGGAAATCTCTCAGGGGTAAACGCGCTATTATTTGATGATGAGAAAGAATTGAACGAGGCATTTTCTGTCCAGTATTCCTTTGTTAACATTGGTTCATTCTGTGGGACCACATTCTTGGTACTGTTGATTGATCCATTTGGATTTAACTTTGTATTCCTGATTTGTGGTATATTGCTGTTTATTGATGCATTATGGTTTATTTTCAACAGCCGTTCATTAGGTGAAGCAGGTAAGAAACCATTTAAGGTTGATCAACGTCAATTTGAATCTGCTGGTAAAAAGGTAGAGGGAGCAAATACAAAACTAACTTCTGGTGACTGGAAGCGGATCATCGCTATTATCTTGGTAACGTTGTTCTCGGTAGTTTTCTGGACGGTGTGGTATTTGGCTTATATGCCAGCATACTTCTACTTTGGGCACGGAGATGGTGCAGGATTCTTAGAACGGGCAAACTGGCTAGTTGGAAGCTTCAAAGTACCAACTTCTTATTTTGATTCTATGAATGCTTTGACTTGTATTATTTTAGGTCCTGTTTTAGGACGTTTGTGGACTAAATTGGCCAAACGCCCTCAAGGAGATATGAGTATGTTCAAGAAAACTGCACTAGGAATGATCCTAGTGGGTATTTCTTATGTGGCAATGGTCGTTGCGGACATGGTCGGTCAAGGAAGTACATCAATTATCTGGTTAGTATTGGTCAGCATACTTATGTCAGTTGGTGAAATGATCTTCTCTCCTTTAGGAAACTCATTTATTGCAAAACTGGCACCAGCGAAACTAATGGGATTACTATTAGGCGTCTGGACAATCGCAGTATTTTTCTCTCAAATGATTTATCCAGTCATTTATGCGTTGCTAGAAACTGATGTTCCAGGAGATTTCCAAATGGGCTATGGTGTACTAGCCGCAGTCGTTATCGCTTTAGGATTGATTCTATGGTTCGGCAGCAAGTCGTTGGATAAATTGGAGACAGCCGAATAAGTATTTTGCTAAAAACCAATCTCTTCGGAGGTTGGTTTTTTGTCTCAAAAATGCAAAAAATCAGCTCCTTAATCAGGTATACTGAAAGAATCAAAATAAAGAAGGAGAAGATTGATTCGCTGAAGGTTCGTTCACGAAAAGCCCAAGCCAACTCGGTGTGGCTGTTGTATTTCTGCTCTTTTTTTCTTAACTACATTCAAGGATTGCTTTATTTGACTCAGCTTCCGATTGTTTGGATCAAAACGATTGGAATAGTGGTTCCATTGTTTGATCTGTTGTTCGTGGGAGGCCTGTTGTTTTATTTCCGGGAACCCGTGTCTGCTATTGGACTAAAAAGAGAGCAGCTGGCTCAAAGTTTTTGTATAGGGGCCATTGGCGGTCTGATACTACTGCTTGGTGTTTCTTTTTATGAAGCAAGTCATCTGCAAAAAGTAAACCCAGTCTTGGGATCGATCGGAGTACATAGTCTGGTCTTGTTTATTATTGGGGTGGTCTCAGAAGAGGTCTCGTTTCGAGGCTATATCGAACCAAGAGTGAGCGCTGCTTTTCATAGTGAAGGAGCTGGTATTGTCATTACCGGTCTGATGTTTGTGCTGAGCCATTATCCAGTGAAGTGGGCTGTCAGCGGGTTTTCTTTGTGGACGTTGGAAGGTTCTTATGTCGTTGTGCTGTTCCTGCTGCATCTTTTTTGTTCAGCGGTCTATCGGAAAACGGGTTGCTTGTATGGGGCGATTTTGCTGCATTTGCTCTATAACGTGGGTTCAGCAGTACTGATCCTTTGATTTATAAACGAAACAAAGCTTTTGCATTGTGGGAAGGCTCCATTTACAATTCGTTTATAAATGAGAGGTAGTATAACAACAAACAACCTTACCCCTTTTGCATTTTTATCGCCTTTCCTGACGGCTACTCACCGGCAGGTCTTTTTTGTTTAAGCTTATTGGCCAATAAAGAAAAAATCGATCTAGTTGAACAAAGTTATTTTCGTTTATTATGTGAATCAATATACATATATATTGCATTGATTGATTCTTAAACAAACGATCAGCCGTCCTTATAGAAAGGCAGTTTTCCCAAACACCTTCCTTGTAAAAATAACATATATAAGGTCGAGTGTCGACAATCAAAAATAACTAAATTAGAATTCGAGTAGAATTGAATTAGAAAAAACTTTATTCTGTTTTATTTGACTTATCATTGTGATATTGCGATTGGAACCGTTTTTTATACATGGGGTTATTTATTAATTCACAAATTTTAAAAAGACTAAAAAAAAGCTTGTGATAGCAGGGTTAGATTCGCGAAAAATATCAATTAAATAGCGAAAGAACCTTTTATAACTAACATGAATATGATATGATTTAAACGAACTAAGGGCGGCTGATTTGCTCAAGTTCGAACAAGTATAGATGCAGGGGAGGTGAAATGAATTGACACAAATTCTTATACCATTGAAGCAACATGTCGGCGCTCCGTGCAGAGGAGTCGTCAAAGCAGGAGAAGATGTCAAACGAGGCCAATTGATTGCGGAACCAAATGGTTTAGGGGCAAAAATTCATGCGAGTTTTTCTGGAAAAGTGGTTGATGTGAGTGAAGAAAATGTTGTTTTGACAATTGACGAAGAACAAGATTTTTCAAGCTATGTTCCGATTCCGGAAACAGAGTCGATGGAACAGGCAGTTGAAGAAGCAGGAGTCGTAGGAGCCGGCGGGGCTGGATTCCCAACTTTCTTGAAATTGGCTTGTGAAATCCCTAACGGTATGTTTATTGCAAACGGTGCTGAGTGCGAGGCTTTATTGGCTCATAATGTGAAACAAATGAGCGAGCAGATTGATCAATTGATTCGCGGTGTGAAATACTGCATGGAGATGACGAAAGCACCAAAGGGTGTGATCGCTGTTAAAGGCAAACACCGTCAGTTAGTGATGCGCTTGATCAAGGCGACGGAAGCCGAAAAGGCGATTTCGGTTTATCAATTGCCGGATATTTATCCAGCAGGCGATGAACGAATGATCATTCGGGAAGTTATGGAGATCGTTTTAGAACCAGGTCAGATCCCAACAGAAGTGGGAGCGGTCGTAGACAACGTAGAAACGATCAAACGAATTGTTGAAGCGATTGAAGACCGTAAACCATTTATTGACAAGGATTTGACCGTTTCAGGACGGGTCAAGCAAAAAGAAACGGTGTTTGTGGATGTACCGATCGGAACGCCGGTCAAAACATTGATCAACAATGTTGGCGGCTACGTGGAGCCTCACGGGGAGATCGTGATTGGCGGACCAATGACTGGTCGCAGCGGTGAAGAAACGACACCGATTACAAAAACCAGCGGCGGTGTACTCGTTGCCATGCCGTTTCCACAGGAAAAACGTAAAGTCGGTTTATTGATTTGTGAATGCGGCGGCTCAGCAGAACGAATGACTGAGATCGTCAACAACATGGGTGCAGAAGTCGTGGCGTCCGAACGTTGCAAACGAATGGTAGAAGTAAATGGAAGATATAGGTGTGCCTTGCCAGGTATATGTCCAGGTCAAGCGAAAACAGTCATGTCCTTGAAGAAACAAGGCGCTGAAGTCGTTATGACCGGATCCTGTTCTGATTGAACAAACACCGTCATGGGTGTAGCTCCTAGGTTAGGAGTTCCGGTTTATCATCATACAGATCACGTACTGCGAGCAGACGGGCACAGACTATATCGTAAATTACCGACAAATTAAGAAAAAAATCTTAGGAGGAATTAACGAATGTCTATTACAGCAGAAACTGCGAAAGAACATGCAAAAGATCCTGCAGTATTATGTTGCCGTGCCGAAGCAGGCAAAGTGATCGCACCAGATGATTTAGAAGATCCAGCGATCTTTGAAGATTTGGAGGATTCAGGGCTGTTAGAAATCCCTGAAAATGCGTTAACAATCGAACAAGTACTTGGTACTACGTTAAAGGAAACCACAGATGCGTTGATTCCTTTAACAAGAGAGATTCTTGATGGGGTGAAAGAAGTGGAAGCAGCGCCAGCACCAGAAGCGGCTGAAGAACCAGCTGCACCTGCACCGTCTGAACCTGTTCACCCAGCAGCACCAGCAGTACCGTTTGCTGGAGGAACCATCAAGATCCACATTGCGGAAGGAAAAGGCATTGACTTAGAAGTCCCTATGTCAGTTGCTGGATCAATGGGCGTGGCAGCACCGCCTGCACCTGCGCCAGTTGCACCAGAACAAGCAGCCGCTCCTGCACCGCAGGCACCAGCTGCGGAGGCAGAGGTAAAAGAAAAAGTTATTCGTTCCGTTCGTCGTGACTACTTAAAAATCGACAAGGTAGAGTTTGGCGAAGAAACGAAAATTGAAGGAACCACCTTAATCTTACGTAAGATGGAAGAGATTTGTGCCGAAGCCGTTGAGCTAGAAGAACTCGTGGAAAGCATGACCTTTGAAATCATTACGCCAGATCGTTACAACGAATACAGCGAAACCATCATGGACGTTCAACCGATTGCCGCAAAAGCAGAAGGCGAAATCGGCCATGGGGTAACGCGAGTATTAGACGGTGTAGTATTGGTGGTCACAGGAACAGACGCAAATGGTGTTCAAATCGGCGAATTCGGTTCATCTGAAGGCGAATTGGATCGCAACATCATGTGGGGACGTCCTGGTGCACCAGAAAAAGGCGAAATCTTCATCAAAACACAAGTAACGATTAAAGAAGGCGCCAATATGGAACGTCCAGGTCCATTGGCGGCTCATAAAGCGTCGGATTATATTACCCAAGAGATTCGCGAAGCCATTAAGAAAGCAGACGAAGCGTTGGTTAGTGAGTCAGAAGAAATCGTGCAAAAACGCCGTTTCGGCAACAAGCGTGTCTTGATCGTGAAAGAGATTATGGGTCAAGGGGCGATGCACGATAACTTGATTATGCCGGTTGAACCAGTCGGTACCCTTGGTGCAAAACCAAACGTTGACCTGGGCAACCTGCCAATCATGTTGGCACCAACAGAAGTATTAGATGGCGGGATCCATGCATTAACCTGTATTGGACCAGCATCAAAAGAAACGTCTCGTCATTACTGGAGAGAGCCATTGGTGATGGAAGCCATGGAAGATCCAGAAATTGATTTAGTAGGTGTGATGTTTGTGGGTTCACCGCAAGCAAATACCGAAAAATACTATGTGTCCAAACGTCTAGGAATGACGATTGAAGCCATGGATATTGACGGCGCGATTGTTACCACTGAAGGCTTCGGGAATAACCATATTGACTTTGCGTCACATATCGAAGAAATCGGTAAACGCGGCGTGAAGGTTGTGGGTGATTCTTACTCAGCCGTTCAAGGGGCGCTAGTTGTCGGAAACCCAGAAATGGGCGCAATGGTGGATAACAACAAATCAAAACAAGGGATCGAAAATGAAATCTTGTCGAACAATACGTTGTGTAAAGAAGATGCCATTCGCGACTTGGCTATGTTGAAAACACTGATGGGCGGCGGCGAAATCAAAGCGGCTGAACGCAAGTGGAATCCAAATGTGAAGCTAAACAATATTGAAATCATTGAAAAGACTACCGGTAAGAAAGTAGACCTGGTGGACAATGAACAAATTTTACCTAAGAGCAAAAAACGTCAAGAGATTTACGAAAAAGACTAGATTTAGGTGACGAAAAAATTATGGACAGACTCAAATACATTTCAACGGAACAAATGTTTGAGGGAATTATTGTTGAGCTTCACGATGCAAGCGTAACAATCGATATCAAAGGACGTTTGGGTCAATTAAAAATTCCTCGACGAATGATCATATCTGAATACGATTTAGCCATTGGTCAGGAAGTCGGATTTTTAATGACCTATCCAGAGGTTTTGGAAGAGGAACCAAACGATCATTATGTTCAGGCGATCAAAGAGCATGAACGACGTCGTTTGGAAAATCAGAAAAACCGCGAGCAGACACACAGAGAGGAGAATTAACACATGGGCTTAACTGTCTTTGAAGGATTGCAGTCAGAAATTTTCGTGCCAATCACGCCGAAATCTGTCTTCACTCCGGTCAAAAAAGAGCTGAAAGAAATGCGTGTTGCCTTAGCTACGGCAGCAGGTGTTCATTTAAAGAGTGACAAACGATTCAATTTAGCAGGGGATACGACATACCGCGAAGTACCAGATGGCACGCCGAGTGATGAATTAATGGTGTCTCACGGCGGGTATGACAATGCCGATGTCAACCGAGATGTGAACGCAATGTTCCCAATTGATCGGTTGCATGAATTAGTCAAAGAAGGCTTCATTAAAGAAGCAGCACCAGTACATTACGCATTTATGGGCGGCGGGGGCGACCAAGAAGCATTTCACGATGTGACGGGTCCAGAGATCGCACAAAAACTAGTGGACGAAGAAGTTGACGCTGTCGTAATGACCGCTGGCTGAGGAACCTGTCATAGAACTGCCGTGATCGTGCAGAGAGCTATTGAGGAAGCGGGAATTCCTACTATTTTAATTGCAGCATTGCCACCAGTAGTACGTCAGAATGGATCACCACGTGCGGTTGCACCGATGGTACCAATGGGCGCTAACGCTGGCGAACCACACAATATTGAGATGCAAACAGGTATCTTGAAAGATACGTTAACCAACTTAGTAACAATTGAAACACCAGGAAAGATCGTTCCATTACCTTACGAATATATTGCACATGTATAGAAGTTAGGTGAATTTATGCGAGGCGAACCACTAAAAATCAAAGTTTTTCATATGAGTGAGGTCACTATTGGCGACCAGTTTCATATGGCACACGATCGTCTACAGATCAACAAACACTTTGATAGTGAATGCCCCGATATTCAGGAACTAACCATTCAAGTTCTCCAACCCAATCAACTAGACGTTGAGACCAATACCATCATGGATGTCATGCCGATATCCACGAAGGTATTGGGTACGTTGGGAACAGGCATCACCCATACCTTGACAGGTGTCGCAGTTGTCATGACTGGTGCCATTGAGGAAGGGGAACAGATGCATGAGTTTGGTTCATCCGAGGGATTCTTGCGGGATCACTTGAGGTTGAATCAATCTGGAACACCGAAAGACACGGATTTTATTATTTGGATTGATTTAGTGGCGAAAAAGGGCACTCCTTTTAACCGTGAGCTAAGTCTAAAAATGTTTGAAATCGTGGATCGTTATCTTCAGGAAATTCGGGAACGAATGAAAATGCTGGAGGGCAATCAGGCGGTTGAAACCCATGTTTATGAAGAAACCAGCCATTCTGGAAAACCGAAAGTAGCCTTAGTCAAACAGGTCGCCGGTCAAGGCGTTATGTATGATATGCTGCTGTTTCCAGAAGAACCAAGCGGGTTCAAAGGCGGCGTCTCGATCATAGACGTGAACAACATGCCGGTTTTTCTTTCCGCAAATGAATATCGCGACGGTGTTATCCGTTCAATGGTATAGTCTGAAATCGGACAGGAGGAGACGTTTATGGGGATCGGCCCATCAACCAAAGAAACCTCGCTGCATCATTTTCAAGACCCTTTAGTGGACCTGTTATCGCAGGACCCGGACATTGATTTCCAAGGTGTAGTCGTGGTGGGGACACCGCAGAGCAACAAAATGAAGCATTTAGTCGGCCGTCGAGCAGCAGCTTGGCTTGAAGGAATGCGCACGAATGGTGTGATTGCTTCAACAGACGGCTGGGGAAATTCTGATGTGGATTTTGCCAATATGCTGGAAGAAATCGGCCAAAGGGACATTAGCGTGATCGGATTAAAGTTCATTGGTTCACAAGCGAAGTTTGTTGTGGAAAACAGCTACACAGAACATGTTTTGGATTTTAATAAATCTGAAAAGGGCATCGAAACTGAGGTAGTTGGTGAAAATACGATCAATCATCTTGATGCAGTCAAGGCATTAGCTTCAATCAAATTGAAAATGCGAAAAGACGATCAGAAAATTAGGTAGCAGCAAGTCGTATCCAATGTATTGTTAACGGCTGATTGAGGAGCGAATTGCACTAGCTAAAAACCTGGAGGGTAAAATAATGAAAGTATCAAAAATGATCTCAGCGATCGATACACACACAGCGGGAGAAGCAGCACGTTTGATTATTGGAGGAATTCCTAAATTCCCTGGTAAGACAATGGCTGAAAAAAGAGAATATTTAGAAACACAGCAAGATGCACTACGTCAAATGTTAATGTTAGAACCACGGGGTCACCGCGATATGTTCGGCGCATTTATTACAGAACCTGTTCACGATGAAGCCGATTACGGCATCATCTTCATGGATTCAGGCGGGTACTTGAACATGTGCGGACACAATACGATCGCTGCCATGACTTCTGCAGTCGAACAAGGCTGGGTAGAAGTGAAAGAAGGCGATCGCGAAGTCAAAGTCGTTCAAGACACACCTGCAGGAATCGTTCGTGGAACAGTCCACTTGGATGAGGACTTCTCAGCAGAGTCTGTTTCATTCGAGAATGTGGAATCATTCCTTTATAAAGAAAACGTCAAAGTCAATGTTCCTGAAGTTGGCGAATTGACAATGGATATCTCATTTGGCGGAAGCTTCTTTGCGATTTTGCCTGCTTCCTCTGTAGGATTAGAAATCAAACCAGAAAATGCCTCTAAATTCAATGATTTGGGCATGATCATCCGCGATGCGGTTAATGAACAGGTTGAGATTCAACACCCTACTTTGGAACACATTAAGAGTGTAGATTTGGTCGAATTCTACGGACCGCCTACCAGCCCCGATGCAACGTACCAAAACGTGGTTGTCTTCGGTGATGGGCAAGTCGACCGTTCGCCTTGCGGAACAGGGACAAGTGCTAAACTTGCGACATTGTACGGCAAAGGTGAAATGAATGTTGGAGATACGTTTGTTTATGAGAGTATCCTATGCACGAAGTTTAAAGGTGAAATCGTAAAAGAAGCAGAAGTGGGCGGATATAAAGCAATTATCCCTCGTGTATCTGGTTCAGCGTATGTCACTGGATACAATACATTCTTAGTTGATCCGAAAGATTCCTTGAAGGATGGATTCCTATTAGGATAGAAGTGAAGGAGGGGTAAGTACCATGGTAACAATTATTTTAGCGATTTATGTTGGATTGATTTTACTGCATGCAGTAAACATGGGACGCGACTGCATCAAACACAAAGATGATTTAGGACATGGCAATTGGATTGTTTCAGGAATCATCGGGTTTATTACAGACTTTTTAGATACCTTAGGAATCGGAAGCTTTGCTCCAACCACCATGTTGTTGGATTTCACTAAGCAGTTAAGTCATGACCGCTTGCTGCCAGGAACTTTGAATGTTGGACACGGGATTCCCGTACTGGTAGAAGCATTCATCTTTACAACTGTAGTAGAGGTATCTCCAGTAACATTATTTGCTCTAGTTGGTTCAGCAACAATCGGTGCGTTTATCGGATCAAAATTCGTAACCGGTTTGCCAGAGAAGAAAGTTCAACTTTGGATGGGCTGGGCCTTGATCGTGACAGCTGTCTTGATGTTTGCACGTCAACAAGGCTGGATCGATATTCTAGGTGCAGATAATACTGCGACTGCCTTGACAGGTGTTAAATTGGTCATCGGTGTGGTTATCAACTTCTTCTTAGGGGCATTGATGACAATTGGTGTTGGTTTATATGCACCATGTATGGCAATGGTTTATATGCTAGGGTTGAGTCCGCTGGTTGCTTTCCCAGTAATGATGGGTTCATGTGCTGGCTTGATGCCGGTTGCAAGTTTGAACTTTGTGAAAACAGGTGATTATGCACGTAAAGTAAGTTTAGCGATTACAGTCGGCGGAATTATCGGGGTATTTATTGCTGCGAAATTCGTTACCGGATTGGATTTGAACATTCTAACTTATATCATCATTCTAGTTATCATTTACACTGGTATCACTTACATTCGTAAGAGTATGAAACCAGCTGCAGCATAATTGTAATATGGTATGATTAAAACTACTTCGTCCTTCTTTTGAAGGACAAGTAGTTTTTAGTGTTTCAATCCAAATTTAGTAGGAGGAAGAAAAATGGTACAGATCGTTTTAGTCACTTTGGGTTTATTCGCACTGCTGCACATTGTTGTTTTTGGAAGGGACTTAATCAAACATAAGGATAATCTAGGGAGCGGCAGCTGGCCGATCTCGATCGGGATCGGGTTTGTGACCGACTTTTTGGATACGTTGGGGATCGGGAGTTTTGCACCGACTGCGATGCTGTTGGATGTCACTAAGCAATTGGACACACCGAAAGATCTGCCGGGAACATTGAATGTTGGACACGCACTTTCTTGTTTATTAGAAGGCCTTATTTTTATCACTGTCGTGGATGTTGATCCAATTACCTTGTTCTCTTTGATCGCGGCTTCGATTGTAGGATCATGGCTGGGCTCAAAGACCGTAACAAAATTGCCCGCTTCTACTGTCCAATTTTGGATGGGTTGGGCTCTGATCGTTACAGCTGTCCTAATGGCACTGCGTCAATTAGAGTTGATTGACCTCTTAGGTGCTGGAAATACAGCCACTGGATTGTCAGGCGGCCTGCTGATCGTCGGAATCATCGGAAATGGAATTTTTGGTGCGTTGATGACGATCGGTGTTGGTTTGTATGCACCATGTATGGCTATGGTTTACATGCTGGGATTAAGTCCATTGGTTGCTTTTCCGATCATGTCGGGTTCATGTGGCGCACTGATGCCTGTGGCCAGCGTAAACTTTATCAAAGAGGGTGCCTATTCTCGGCGAGTTAGTTTAGGAATCGCTCTTGGCGGAATTGTTGGAGTAATCATTGCAGCAAAATTTGTGACTGGCTTAGATTTATCGATCTTGGTTTGGATCATTATTTTCGTAGTTATTTATACTGGAATCACTTATATTCGCAAAAGCCGCAAACCGGCTGCAGCATAAATCAAAAAAGAATCCAATTCTTGCAGGTTTTAACTTGCGAGGGTTGGAATTTTTTAGGTTAAAAATAGAAATAGCGAACAAACATGATGACAATCAATACCAGCATGCTGGAAAGAAGATGCGAGGTTGTTAGCTTCAGCATGTTCAAGTCGATCGCCAAGATGGTGACACCGCCAACTGCACGGATCTCAGTTGTCATAAGATCCAACAATTGGTTGGACAACACATCCGCGAACAGGTGAAAGTCTCCTTACATAAAACCAACTTGTCCTCGTTCATAGCAGCAGGATTCATCCCCTTTTGAAATGGCTCTCGCTGCAGAAATTCCAATTAATTTTTATTGATAATTTGCCTAGAAAACTTACATAGAGAAACGCAATACAACCTGTTATAATAGGAAAAGTGGAGGATGATATACCTATGGAAACTATCGAACAACTAATCGTCTGCGGCGGATGCAATGCAAAGATCGGTCCTGGAAATTTAGGAGAATTATTAGCAGATCTACCAAAATCTACCAATGAAAATCTATTGGTTGGTTTTGATTCAGCTGATGACGCAGCGGTAATCAAGCTGCGTGATGACTTGGCGATCATTCAAACGCTGGATTTTTTCCCAACGATGGTCAATGATCCGTACCTATTTGGAAAGATTGCGGCCGCCAATGCCCTCAGCGATGTTTATGCGATGGGGGGAGAGGTGCTGTCTGCGCTGAATATTGTGGCTTTTCCGGAAGAAAAGGATCTAAAGGTTTTAAAAGAAATCCTGCGCGGCGGGGCGGAAAAGGTGCGGGAAGCCGGTGCGATCTTGGCTGGTGGACACTCAATCCACGACGCTTCAGTAAAATATGGGCTGTCGGTTACAGGCACGATCGATCCAGCAAAGATTTATCAAAACAATACTTGTCAGGCCGGCGATCATTTGATTTTGACCAAGCCTTTAGGCGTCAGCATCATTACTGTCGGCTATAGTGCCGGCGAGATCAGTCAGGCTGGATTTGAGAAGGCTACAGACAGCATGCAAATGTTAAACAAATATGCAATGGACATTATTCGCCCATACAAAGTCACCAGCTGTACTGATGTCACAGGCTTTGGACTGGCAGGGCACTTGTACGAAATGCTGGACGAGCGATATTCTGCAGAAATTTATTCTGAGCAATTGCCGTATTTTGAAGAAGCTTATACTGGTGCGAAGGAATTTATTTTAACGGCTGGCGGCCAGCGCAATCGAAACTACATGGCGGAGAAAATCAACTTTGTGGTGGAGGATTTTGCGATCGAGGAATTGTTGTTTGATCCGCAAACATCTGGCGGCTTACTGGTGAGTGTACCTGCTGAACGGGCATCAGCTCTAGTTGAAGAGCTGCAAGCAGCGAACGTTCCGGCGAAGGATTTTGGTGTTGTCACGGAACGCATAGAAAAAGACATTGTCGTTTATTAAGGAGTGATCGAATGTATAAAATCAATGCCATTGGGAAAGCTTGTCCTTTGCCGGTGATCGAGACCAAGAAAGCATTAAAAGAACACGATGTTGTAGAGACATTGGTGGACAATGAAATTGCGACCCAAAATCTGAAAAAGATGGCTGATCAGCTAGGCTACATTTATCAAATGGAACCAACAGGAGACAATTACAACGTGGTGATCGCAAAAGGCAATCAGGATCTAGTCGAACTGACAGACCTAGAAGAAGTACAAGAGGTCGCAACAACAGACGACTACGTGGTGGTGATTGATACTAACGTGATGGGACGCGGCTCAGATGACCTTGGAAAAAATTTATTGAAGATGTTTATCTATTCGTTGACTGAGCAAGACGTGCTTCCGAAACAAGTAATCTTTTACAATGGCGGTGTGTCATTAGTAACGAAAGAGTCAGATTCCTTAGAAGATCTGCAAACATTGGCGGAGCAAGGTGTGGAGATTTATGCTTGCGGTGCCTGTCTGAACTTCTTCGAACTGACAGAGCAGGTAGCTATCGGTGAAATTACCAACATGTATCGAATCGTGGAAATGATGCGTCAAGCACCAAAAGTAGTAAAACCATAAGAGGAGCAAATGATGCAAACATATGGAGTGACCCTTTTTGACTCGACCCACGAAGCGATGAAGGCCGAGAAGGCGGCCAAAGAGGCCCAACTAAAAGTGCGAATTATCCCGACACCAGAGAAAATCCATGCTAGTTGCGGCTTTTCTTTAAAATATGAATTGAGCAATGAAGCCGACTTGCTGGCCCTTTTCCAGCAGATGGAGATTCAGACAGAAGGGTTTTACCATGCGACACGCGACGGGTTGAAGACCGAGTATGAACGAAGAAAGGATTAGCAGATGGCACATATCGTAATAGGGACGGCCGGACATATCGATCATGGGAAAACCACTTTGATCAAAGCTTTAACGGGGATCGAGACCGACACGACGAAGGAAGAAAAAAAACGCGGCATGTCGATCAATTTAGGCTTTGCCTATTTGGACCTGCCTAACCAGCAGCGGGTAGGGATCGTCGATGTTCCAGGCCATGAGAAATTCATCAAAAACATGGTGGCCGGCTTGCCAGGCATCAATTTGGTGCTGCTGGTGATCGATGCCGCCGAAGGGATCATGCCGCAGACCAAGGAGCATATCGACATTTTGACCTTGCTGGGCATTCAGGACTTTTTAGTGGTGCTGACCAAGGTGGATACCGTTGATCCTGAATTGAAGGAACTAGTAGTCGAAGATATTCGTGACCAGCTGGCGGAGACCCCATTGGCCGATGCAGAGATCCTCGAAACCGATGCAGTCAGCGGTAATGGAATCAAGGAATTGCTAGCGGCGATCCAAGCACGTTCTGAGGAATTGACGGAAACCAGCAGTTCAGGGCTTGCCCGAATCAATATTGATCGAGTATTTAGCGTCAAAGGCTTTGGAACAGTAATCACAGGCACCTTGCTGGATGGAAAAATCAAAACCGGTGATGAGCTGTATGTTTTCCCAAGTAAAAAGAAAGTACGCGTTCGGAATATTCAGGTACACGAACAAGATGTCCAAGAAGCTCAGGCAGGGCAGCGGACAGCTTTGAACCTGGCCAACATCGCCACAGAAGAATTGGAGCGCGGCGATGTCTTAGCGGCAAGCGAGAATCTAAAGCCGACTTGGATGCTGGACGTGAAGATCAAATGTCTGCCAGAGGTAGAGGCAGGGATTGGGCTTTGGGATCGGGTGCGTCTATTGATCGGTACTAGAGAAGTCATGGCTCGGACGGTGCCCCTGGGAACAGAATGGATCAAGCCAGGAACGGATGGCTTTTTGCAGCTGCGCTTAGAAGAACAGGTAGCGGTAAAAGAACGAGACCATTTCATTTTACGCACGTATTCACCAATGCATACGATCGCAGGCGGCGAGGTGCTGGACGCTGCTCCTCACAAACACCGGCGCTACAAAGTGGAGATCTTGGAGAGTCTGAGGGCGAAAGAGGCAGGCAGTATTGAAGAGGTTATTTTAGATTTTATGACCAATAAAAAACAGCCTTTTACTACCTTGAAGGAACTGCACGAATATTTAGGCCAATCACAGGAAGAATTGCGCCCTTTACTGCAGACCCTGGCAGAGGAACAGCAGGTCCTCGAAACCAAGGCCGGTTTTTTGGCTGAATCCAGTTATCAAAAGCTCCAAGCCAAAGCCGAAACCGTTTTGCACGACTACCACAAGAAGTATCGTCTGCGCCCGGGAATACCCGTAGAAGAATTCCGTTCACGGATGCGGGATCAGTTGTCTGAAAAAGAGTTATCCGCGTTGATCCGCCTGCTGAAGGAGCATGGCTGTATCAAGGAACAACAAGACAAAGTTGCTGCGGTCGACTTTACTGTGACTTTCAACAAATACCAGCAGGCTGCTAAAGAAAAAATTGAGCAAACTTTAAGCCAAAATGGGTATACACCCGTCAAAAAGGAAGAGCTTTTTGATCTAGACAAAAATGCAGAAGAAGTATTAGAAGCTCTTAGCGGCGATTCAGTGATTTTTTTGACCCATGAATATGTGCTGCTGGCCAAAACCTATTGGCAGGCAGTCAAGCATCTTCGAGAATACATTCAGCAGCATCAGCAAATCACACTTGGTGATTTTCGTGATATAACGGCGTCTAGCCGCAAAGCATCGATGCTAATCTTGGAGTACATGGATAAACAGGAAATCACTCAACGTGTAGATAATTATCGAATACTGGGGGCTTCTACAGAAACGGGGGAATAGCAATGGGGATCTATTTTGACAATGCTGCTACAACTGCTCAAAAGCCGGCGGTCATGGCGCAAAAAATGGCGGAGGTCATCGGTTCAGACAGCTATGGCAATCCTTCTCGCGGGGCTCACGGCTATTCATTGAATGCATACAGATTGGTGGCTGAGACGCGTAGCCAGTTGAAGAGTCTCTTTCAAGCGACAGAAAACTATGAGGTGGCTTTTACCAACAATGCGACAGTTGCATTGAATGAGGTGCTGAAGGGACTGCTCCATTCAGGGGATCATGTGCTGACCACTTCTTGGGAACATAATTCTGTACTTCGGCCGCTTTATCAACTGGAGCAGCAGGGGGTGACGTTAGACATCGTCAACAGTCAGGTGATGACTGGGAAGTTGAATTATCATGAATTTGAGGAAAAATTACGTCCGGAAACTACCGTTGTTATGTGCAATCATGCCAGCAATGTAACTGGCAATGTGTTAGATTTAGCGTGGATCAAAGCGTTTTGTCAAAAACATGAGCTGTTTTTGGTGCTGGACTGTTCACAAACAGCCGGTGTGATCCCAATTGATCTAGAGGACGAACAAATCGCGGCGATCTGTTTCACTGGTCACAAATCATTGTATGGTCCTCAAGGGACTGGAGGCATCTGTGTCCGCAAAGATGTGCCGCTGGAGCCGGTGCTTACTGGCGGTGACGGCATGCGTTCCTTCTCGAAGACCCAGCCAAAGGAATTGCCGACATTGCTAGAAGCCGGAACTGTAAACGTACCAGGGATTGCTGCCTTGGGAGCCAGTATCGCTTGGCTAAGGGAACAAAGCGATGCGCATGATAAGCAGGCTACGCTGAGCGATTACTTTGTCGAAGAAATCAAACGAATCCCGGAAGTTGCCTTGTACGGCGATTTTTCTGCAGCACGCGTGCCAGTATTTTCATTGAATTTAGCCGAGGCCGATTCTGCTTTAGTTAGTGATCTGTTGTGGTCTGATTTTGAGATTGCTACTAGACCTGGGTATCATTGTGCGCCGTTGATGCATGAAGCACTAGGAACTGCTGAGCGGGGTACTGTCCGGTTTTCTTTTTCAAGCTTCACGACGAAAGAAGAGATCGATCAGGCACTTGCGGCCATCAAACAGCTTGTAAACGGAAAGTAGGGAAAATATGGCGAACACCATTCAACAAATTTTGGCACACTTGCCGTCAGTCGATGTGCTGCTGAAGGAACCTTCTATTAAAACACTTGAGGACCAGTACTCGCGGGCAACCATCAAAGAGGCTGTTCAGACTGTTTTAGCCGACATTCGTCAGGCAGTTCTAACGAAGGAGCGAGAAGAATTGCCGACACAAGAAGAACTGCGCGAGAGGATCCAGCAAAAATTAGCAATACACTCTTTTTCCCTGCGCAGAGTGATCAACGGGACGGGGACTGTGATTCATACAAATCTTGGCCGATCGTCTTTAAGCCCTCGGATCAAAGAACAATTAGAGGCTATCAGCTTTCATTATTCCAACTTGGAATTTGATCTGGAAAGCGGACAGCGTGGTTCTCGTTACAGCCATTTAGTGGCAATCCTCAAAAAACTGACGGGTGCAGAAGATGTGTTAGTGGTGAACAACAATGCTGCGGCGGTACTGCTGGTGTTGAGCACCTTGACACAGAAAAAGGAAGTATTGGTCTCGCGGGGAGAATTGGTGGAAATCGGCGGTGCCTTCCGCATTCCAGATGTCATCACCTCCAGCGGCGGAACCATTGTCGAAGTTGGTACCACCAACAAAACACATTTAAAGGACTATCAACAGGCGATTACTGAAGAGACCGGAGCGATCTTAAAAGTTCATACCAGCAATTATCGGATCGTTGGTTTCACCGAAAGTGTCACGATAAAGGAATTGGCGGCACTGGCTCAACAGAAACAGCTTCCTTTGATCAATGATCTAGGCAGTGGCTTGTTCATCGACATGCGTCGTTTTGGTTTGCCCCATGAGCCGACAGTCAAAGAAGCGCTGGAGCAAGGCTGCGACATCGTGACCTTCAGCGGCGATAAACTATTGGGCGGACCTCAGGCAGGAGTGATCGTTGGGAAAAAAGAATATATCCAGCAAATGAAACAAAATCAATTGCTGCGGGCGTTGCGAATCGACAAAATGACGCTGGCAGCTTTAGAGGCTACCTTCGAGCTATACTTGGATGAGGCTCAAGCGATCGAAGAGGTGCCGGTGCTGAACATGCTGGCACAGACCGAACAGGATTGTTTGAACAAAGCAGAGCGATTGGCCGAATTGCTCAGGCCGATGACGACTCTCGAGGTCAAAATTGAAAAAGACAGCAGTGCGGTAGGTGGTGGTTCATACCCTGAACATTTATTGCCAACTTATGTGGTGGCACTGAAAGGGTCTTTGAACGCTGATGAGTTGCAGGAAGCGATGCGAAATGCGGATACACCAATCATCAGCCGCATCAAAAATGACTGGAATTATTTAGATGTCCGCACGATCGATCCGCAAGAATTTACGTTGGTCATTGAAGGAATAAGCAAAAAGTTTGGAAATAAGAGCGATGTATAAGAGGCTGTGACAGTGATGATGTCACGGCCTCTTTTCTTTACAAAAAATCCGTTTCATTACTCAAAACTGAGCGAATACTGCAATAGAATCACTCACTTTACATTGGTTTACCTGCTTGAAATCCGTAAAACAAATACGTCCCCACTCGCATTCCCTTTGTCAGCTTTCGCTGAAAAAAACATAAATCATCATGATCGATACGATGCTGCAGACCTCATAAAGCGAAGGCACTTAAATCACTGATCGCTTGTTCCACTCATCGATAACTAGGGGAACGTAGAGGTCTGAACACGACAGCCGCGATATAGGAAACCCACGCTCCCTAATAATCTTAGCCAATTAATCAATTTTTTTCGTTATCTGCACCTTATCTGCATTCTCCCATCTATATCTGCAAAAAATTCTTTACCAGCCATTCTACGTGACAAAATTGTTAGTTTAGTGACACCGGCTTCGATGGAGCGCCTAAAAAAAAGCTTGTATACTTCTGAAAAAGCATAGAGGAGAGAAGCAAGAATGAAAAAAGTAATGATTGAATTTGTGGTGGTCGTCGTTTTAGCCATTGCTGGATTAAAAATCGTGGATAAGATCGTGATGGGGGGAGACAGCTATTATGTGCAAATCACCATGGATGGAGAAAAGCTACAAAAAAAAGACGACCAGGGGAGAGCCTTTGTCGATTATCAATACGTCTTGCCTGGCTACGACAAAGAGGGAACAGAAAAGCAATTGGATTTCACCTCTAACAAGGAACGTCCTTTACGCAAAGAAGCATTTTTAAAAGTCACTTGGAACAAAAATAAAGGAGTAACTTCTTATGAAGAGGTTTCCGAAAATCAAATCCCCCAATCCGCAAGACAAGCCTTGAAAGGAGCCAATTAGGATGGAAACGATTGTATCTGTTGAAAACGTCACAAAGGTCTATGGAAAGAAAAAAGAGAAAAAAACCGAAGCCTTGAAAGGGATCTCCTTTGGGATTCAAAAAGGTGAATTCGTAGGAATTATGGGCGCTTCCGGCTCAGGGAAATCAACGCTCTTAAATCTTTTGTCCACTTTAGATCAACCCACCTCGGGCACTGTCCAGATTGATAACAAAAATATCACTCATTTAAAGGGCAACCAGTTAGCTGACTTTCGGGGACAGGAGATTGGATTTATTTTTCAAGAATTTAATCTGTTGGAAAATTTAACCGCTGCAGAAAACATCGCGATTCCCTTGTCTCTGCAAGGTAAGAAACCCAAACAAATCAAAAAAAACGTGCAGGAGGTTGCCAAGCGTCTATCAATTGAAGGGATTTTGAACAGCTACCCGGCAGCGATCTCAGGAGGACAAAAGCAGCGGGTCGCAGCGGCGCGAGCATTGGTTACAGAGCCAACCATTTTATTAGGCGATGAGCCCACAGGTGCTTTGGATTCAAAAAGCGCCCGCGATCTGCTGGACACGATGACAGATTTGAACCAACGAGATGCGGTCTCGATCTTGCTGGTGACCCATGACCCCTTTTCGGCCAGCTATTGCCAGCGGATTCTTTTTATCAAAGATGGGGTCATTCACAAGGAAATCCAGAAAGAGTCTCAAGACCGCGAAGCGTTTTATCAAGAAATCCTGACCACCATCGGCAGTTTGGAACAATAGAAGGGAGATACCCATGTTAGTAAAACTTTCCTTAAACGGAATCAAAAGCCGCTTGAGAGACTATCTCGTGCTGTTCTCCGGCCTTTTGACAGCCGCGGCGATCTTTTACATGTTTGAGTCGATTGCCAGCAATAAGAGCTTTTTAGAGAGCAATTCTTTGATCTCTTCGATCGTGATCATTTTTCATTTTGGATCGGTCCTGCTAGGGATCATCACTCTCGTCTACATTCTTTATGCCAATGGTTTTTTAATGTCCATGCGGCAAAAGGAATATGGCATGTTCATGATGCTGGGCGCAAATGCCCAGAAAATTGCTCAAATGATTTTTGTCGAAACCTTTCTTATCGGTTTTTTAGCCACCCTTTTTGGTTCGACAGTCGGAATCGGTCTGACGACACTGGTGTATCGCCTATTGACGGAGCAGTTAGGGATGACGGTCACTCACTACGCTCCTGTCAGCGGCAAAGCCTTTCTGATCACCACGCTCTTTTTTGCAGTGTTGTTCTTGATCACCGCAGTGATGAATGCGTCCTCGATCACGAAAAAAACGTTGCTGATTTTATTAAAAGAAGATCAGACACCGGTTCAGGTCAAACGCAAAGGCATTTTTCTTCTGGGGGAAACCCTGCTGGGACTGATTTTTTTGAGTATCGGCTATTTTATGATGAAACAAATCGTAACCTTTCAACTGATCGGGATTGGGGTCGCGCTCGTCACAATCGTTCTTGGTACGTACTTTTTCTTTCATTCCGTCATCATTTTTGGATTATCGCTGCTGAAACAAATCGACCGGATCGCCTTCAAGCAGTTGAATAACTTTACGTTGTCGCAGTTAAGCTTTCGAATGCAGGAATACACTCGGATGCTTTCGATGATTGCAATGCTGGTTGCACTGGCGTTAGGAGCTTTGACTGTCGGTATTGGATTTCGCAATGAGATCCCTAAAATGGCCGATGCTGTCACTCCTTATGATCTAGTGCTGAACAATGCCCAGAAAATTGACCAGCAAAAGATCAATCAGCTGCAGCCCACCACCAATGCCCGCTATCATCAGAAAGAAGACGAGCAATCAGTTTATTATGTAAAAGAAGAGTTTGACCAGAATCCCTTGATTGGACACGAATATCATCAGGTAGGCACCTATACTAAGAAAAAATTCACTGGAACCAAACTTTCAAAAAATAGTACTGCACAGGATGCTTTGAGAGAAGTTGAGTTGCCTGAACAAAAGGGCAAAGAAATTCAGTTCTTGTCGCGTACCGAATTCAATGCGTTGCCTCAGGAGGAGATGGTGCTGCAATTGATTCAGGTCAAGCGTTTTATCGCTCAATTGACACCTCTTAAACAATTAGCCGCTGAAAATGGACGAAACAATCCATCCGTTCTAGACGATGCAGGGATGTCTGGATTGAATCAGAAAACAGCAGCCTATCAGGCCTACAATACATTGTTTTCCGGCTTTGAATTCATGGGTTTCTTTTTGGGACTGGCTTTCTTAGCTATGCTGGCCAGCTGCTTGATGTTTAAAATTCTATCTGGCGCACAAAAGGATGCTGTCCGCTACGAGATGCTGAATAAGATTGGAGCCAGGAGAAATTTGCTGCGTCGATCCATGGCCAAAGAAATCGGCGTCTTGTTCTTAGCCCCAGCAATATTAGGTACCGTCCATGTGCTGTTTGGGCTTAAGATGTTTGCTGGTCTGTTGAGTCGTCCATATCACCAATTATGGATTCCATTTGGCATTTTCTTTTTACTGTACTTCCTTTACTATACACTGACAGTCTGGATGTACCGCACACTGGTCTTAAAATAGCAGATCCAATTCTTTGTTTTGTTATTTTTAGACAGACTGCATCAAATGTGAAGTTTTTATGGTAAAAAAGTAAAAATTATGTCAAAAAAATAATTTGAAAAGTCAGTACTTTCCGCAGATTTTCTTGTTTTTTGATGCTCAACTCAACGATTCTATAAATTTGCTAAACAATCCCTGTTTTAAGCTCGTTCTTTTTTGAAAAAGGATTATAGTAGATAACGGAGAATTTTAGAGTAGAAAGAAGTGGTTTCTTTGGACCGAGCAAAATGGATTTTTTCCAATCGATGGTGCTTATTGATCGTTGCCAGTGTCCTGTTTTGGGCAAAAACGATTTTGGCGTACCAGCTTGATTTTTCATTAGGAGTGGAGGGGACCGTACAGCGTATTCTTTTGTGGCTGAATCCGCTGGCCACTACATTGCTGATATTTGGACTTTTTTTGTATGTGAAGAAATTTAAACCCGCATTGGTCGTTTTATTTGCGGTAGACTCGATCAATACACTGATTTTATATTTGAATATTCTGTTTTACCGCGAATTTACCGACTTCGTAACGATCAAGTCGGTACTGGGCTTTTCGAAGGTGTCAGACGGCATCTCTGGCAGTTCCTTTGCTTTGATGAGTCCGCATGACGTTTTTTATTGGCTGGACATTGCAGCTTTTCTGGTCGGATTGTTGTATGTTTTGACTAAAAAGAAGACTGTTCAAAGCCAGCCGATTCGAAAAAGTGCCGCAGTAGCCGTGACAGCACTGTCGATTTTGATCTTTACGATCAATTTAGCTGCTAGTGAAGCAGATCGCCCGCAGCTGCTGCAACGGACCTTTGATCGGTCTTATATCGTGAAATACCTTGGATTAGATGCCTTTACAGTATACGACGGAATCAAGTCAGCTCAGGCCAACAGTGTGAGAGCACACGCCTCCAGCAATGGTCTCGAGGAAGTGACCGATTATACGAAAGAGCACTATGCTGCTCCTGATCCCAAGATGTTCGGGATTGCCAAAGGACGCAATGTCTTAGTAATCCACTTAGAAAGCTTTCAGCAATTTCTAATCGGCATGAAAGTCGACGGGCAGGAGATCACACCATTTTTGAACAGTCTCTACAATGACAAACAAACTTTATCCTTCGAAAACTTTTTCCACGAGGTCGGCCAAGGCAAAACCAGCGACGCGGAAAACATGCTGGAGACTGGCACATTTGGTTTGCCGCAGGGGTCGTTGTTTACGCAATTAGGATCAGACAATATTTTCCAAGGGGCTCCGGCAATTTTGAATCAAACAGCCGGCTACACCAGTGCAGTGTTCCACGGCAATGTCGGTAGTTTCTGGAATCGAGATCATGTCTATAAAAACCTCGGCTATCAAAACTTTTTTGATCGTTCTTATTTTGATCCCGAAGATGAAAGTCTTGGGTATGGAATCTTGGACAAGGACATGCTGAAGGAATCGGTAGGGCATCTGGAACATTTGCAGCAGCCTTTTTACGCCAAATTTATTACGGTAACCAACCACACTCCATATTACACAGACGATAAACATTTTGAATTTCCATCATTGAATACGGGCAACAATGTTGTGGATGATTATGTCCGCACCGCGCATTACCTCGATGAATCCTTGCAGCAATTCTTTACGTATCTAAAAGCCTCTGGACTGTATGATCGCTCCATGATCATGATCTACGGCGACCATTTCGGCATTTCTGATACCAACAACAAGGATTTGGCAAAAGCATTAGGCAAAGATCCGAATACTTGGAGTGAGTTTGACGATGCTCAAATGCAGCGTGTGCCGCTGATGTTCCATATTCCCGGATACACCAACGGCGGGATCCAACCGCAATATGGAGGTGAAATTGACGTTCTGCCAACTCTGCTGCACCTGCTGGGGATCGATGACAAAGCTTACGTGCATTTCGGTACAGATCTTTTTTCACCTCAACACGATCAAACTGTCGCATTCCGCAATGGCGACTTTGTTACGCCAACCTTTACAGAATTAGGTGGAAAAACCTACGATAATCAAACCGGACAGCTTCTGGAGTCCACGGCTGCACTGACTCAAGAAATCAAAAAGGACCAGCAGCAGGTCAAAAAAGCGTTATCGCTTTCTGACAAACTGAACCAGGAAAACCTTTTGCGTTTTTACACACCTCAAGGCTTTACTCCTGTTGAGGCTAAGGATTATGACTATCACAAGTTGGATGAGAAAAACAGTGCCCTTGAAACCAAAAAAGGCGTAAAATCCACCAGTATTTTCTCTCAAAATGGCGGCCAGACCACTACGGATCTCTACCCGCCTCAGTAATTTTTCAAGATTGTACATGCGCTGGAAAAACCTTGAAGAAAGCTTCATTTCTCCCTGTTTCTGCCAGCGCATTTTCTCTTGATTTTAGTTATAAAAAGCAGTTGATTTCACCCTCAAAGAATGATATGATTGTTTTGTTTCGGGAGTGGATGGGTTCTGGTGTGCCCTCTGGTCTTCAAAACCAGTATGAGGAGTTAAGAGCTTCTTGGGTGGGTTCGATTCCCACACATTCCCGCCAATATGATTATAACAGCTAATTATCCTTGACTTAGAGCCTTTTCTAAGTTGGATGGTTGGCTTTTTTGTTTTTGACCCCGCTGTTTTTTTAGTTATGGTTTGTATGCTTTTATTAAGAGTTAAAATTTTAGATAAACTATTTTTTCAAAATTTTGGTTGAGAGGTTGTTTTTTAATATGCAGTTATTGTCACTATTCCACTATTAGCACTTGTAGGGGTGATGTGTATTTCAACATTGGCATTCCTTTTGGCTCCTGATTCATTGACAATTGTTGCTTCAGCTTTGTAATACCATTGTTCTCCGGATACGGTCCAATCTTGAATAATTCCTAAAACGGAGTGAATTTTGCTCCCTTTGTAAGGAAACTCCTGACTAAACTGCTGCTGAGCTAATTCTGATAAAATCGATGTTTGCTCGGAGCTAGGAATTTCAGACATTATTGTAATATTACTAGTCTCTTGCTCAGCTACGTGTAGATCTGGAGAAGTTGAAAAATCTGTAAGAGTTTCATTATTATCAAGGGTCTCGTTATCAAAGTTATCATAGTAATCCAAAAGTTTGTTGACTTTTTTTGGGTATCTTCCATCAAAGTATTGGTCTACAATTTCTGTTAACTTTTGCCCAGATTTAAATGACGCTTCACTTTCTGTGTCATTATTCAAGAAATCATGAAGAGCTTTTATTATCATAGTGTTATATTCCTCGATATCCTCTTTTAAGGATTTTTCATTCGTCGTAACACCATCAAGTTTTTCATTATTCTCTTCAATGCCTTCAATCAAATCGTTAGTTTTCTCTTCGAAGTAATCATTTGTTTCGTCACTGGTTTGTGTTTCTAACATAATCTCAGCGAATCCGTTTGCTGAATAATCCATTATGGAACGAAGATCATCTTTGTTCAAAGATTCGTTAAAACTACAACCCGAAAAAAGTATGACAATGGGCAATATTAATAACATCCACTTTTTCATTTTTATACCAACTTTCTTCCTGATCATCTTTTAGACAATTGTATCATTAGTTTTTTTTCTTACAAAAGTGAAAAATAAAAAGACGCTCAAAAAGAACGACCAAACTAAGTCGCTAAATAACCAGAATATTTTTAAGGTAAGCGATTGATTGCAGTAGCATATCTCAAAAAAGTAATTTCTCCTCATCGAAGACTCAAACAATGTGAGGTAGGGATAAAAATGGGCAAATCCTCTACAAGATTGTAAAAGATTGCCCAATAATTCGATAAATATGCAACAGAAAAAGCCTGGTTTTACATCGATGGAGTATTATCTGCTGTATTTAAGTAAGATATGACAATCATATCCACACCGATCTCAATCAGATTGCTTATATCACGATAGTTGCTACTAAGGCAAAATAGCATGAATAACCCCTCACTCACTTCAGAATGAGGGGTATTTATCTAAATATGTTTCATGTATAACTTTTTCTTCTCTTCAAATTCTTCGTTTGAAAGAATACCTAAATCTACTAACTCTTTGATTTCTTTTAATTTGGAAATTGCTTCTTCCCTTGAAACCGAAGCCCCATCTTCATTCTCATTTATGTTGACATTATCCTCTAAGTCATCTAATTGGTGTGGTTGTAAAGAAAGTAGTTCGTTGTAATCCTTAGTATCGGCATTCAGAGTTAGAGTAATTGTTTTTTCATCAAAAATACTATACAAAACTATTTTAGCAAGAGATTTTACTTCAATCTCTTGGGTTGTCTCAGTAGTTTTAATATCATGATCTGTTCTTGATTTCTCTTTTTTCTTCTTTTTATCCTTGCCTTTCGATCCTGCATAAGCACCGACAACAGTACCTACACCGGGTAATAAAGCGGAACCTATAAGCGCTCCAGCGGCAACGCGACCAGTTTTCCCTTTTTTCTTAGTTTTAGTTCTTGAATCAGTAGTAGAAGTACCGGATGAACTGCTGTCGAAAACAGTTTTATAAGTAGGACCGTCAAAATCAGTTGATAATAAATAGTAGAATTGGGGATACTTCAAGTTAAGAACAATTCTATTATCATTGAGTTGAAACAAAGTAGCTTTATCAGAAACTCCGATAGCCGAGGCCCCAGAAGCAATATCTATATCTACTTGTAAAAAAATGCCAGTATTCTTGATGTCTTCTCTCATTGAACGCAATTCTTCAAATTCAGCTTCAATGTCTCTATCCAAGTCTTCATAACCCTGAATAATATCATCAATAGTGATTTTTTTAGAGTTAAATAGACCCAAATTCAAATCCTGCTTAATTTCTGAATGACAATCATTGCATATCTTTCTATCATCAATTAGTTTAACGGTTGTTAGCATTTTCAATGGCTCTTCACAAAACCAACAAATTGTTTCACCTTTCAAGGCAAACACCCCTTTTTATTTTAATTGTATCATTAGTTCTATTACATACAAAAGAAAATGTGAAAAAAGACATTCAAAAAAACGTCTAATTTAAGTCACAAAACAATCAGAAAAGTTTTAGTGTAGTATGAATGCCAAAAAGGTATATTTGGATAATGTCAAATAAAGGTAAACAAAAATTTTATCAACGTCTACCAAACTATTTTTACTCCATTTTGAAAAATAGCTATTTTTCATAGTGTATAATGAAAACAAAATCATTCTGTTTATTTCATGGAAAAGTTATAGTATTATAACCTATGATCAATACTTTTTTATTCCCACACATTCCCGTCAATATGAGTATAACAGCTAATTATTCTTGACTTAGAGCCTTTTCTCAGCTGAATGGTTGGCTTTTCTATTTTTCTCACCAATTTGGATTTTTCTGAAGAAAAATTTCACCCCTTGTTCTTTAAAGCAAAAAATCTACTTCCAAAAGTCAATATCCTCCAATACATCACCACTCACTCCGCTATAATAGAAAAAACAGGGAACGAAGGAGCAGGTGCAGTGTTTGAACAATTAAAAGAGATTCGTTATGACAAAGAGTTGCGGCTGGAGGCGTATCAATTCAATGGAATCGTACAAGTCTTTCCCAATCATTTTCACGAGTATTATGTGATCGGCTTGATTGAGGAGGGCCAGCGGCGTTTGATCGTCAATAACCAAGAATACACGATTGGTCCAGGGGATATGATGACGTTTAATCCGTTAGATAATCATAAGTGTGAACAAACAGATGGCGGCAGTTTAAGGTATCGCTGCTTAAACATCACGCAGGAGGTAATGGCGGAAGCTTTTCATGAAGTGAAGGGATATGCAGGGCTGCCTAGGTTTCAAGTCCCTGTACAGCATCAAGCTGAAGCAGGCGGGATGTTTCGGAACCTTCACGACAGGATCATGACCGCAGGGCCAGAGCTGGAAAAGGAAGAAGCTTTTCTAGTTTGTTTAGAGCAATTGATTACCACCTACGCGGTTTTTAAAGAAGACAAGCAGATTGATTCGAAGGAGCGGCAGGAAATTCGTGTGGTATGCGACTTTTTGGAACAGCATTATGCTGAGCGAATCACCCTGCAGCAGTTAAGCAAGATCGCTAAGCTGAATAAGTTTGGCTTGATCCGGCTTTTTACACGGCACAAAGGAATCACGCCTTATCGTTACTTAGAGACCATTCGCATCAATGAAGCAAAAAAATTACTGGAAAAAGGAGTTGAGCCTGCACAGGCGGCTTTTCAAACAGGATTTTCAGACCAAAGTCATCTGAACAGTTACTTCAACAAATTTATTGGGGTCACTCCAGGTGTTTACCAACTGATTTTTCGGGAGGAGCAGCCATGAGTTTACCGCGAACCAAGAATTCCACAGGGCACTTGATGGCATTGGTCACGATTTTGATTTGGGGGACAACGTTTATTTCCACGAAAATCTTATTGCGAAGCTTTACGCCGATTGAGATTTTATTTGTGCGGTTTGTGATTGGGTATTTGGCTTTGCTGCTGCTGTATCCGAGACGTTTCAGATTGCAGAATGTTCAGACAGAGTGGTTATTTGTCGGAGCAGGGGTCAGTGGAATTGCATTATATTATCTTCTGGAAAATATTGCCCTAACGTTTACGACTGCCAGTAATGTTGGCATTATTATCACGCTGGCGCCTTTTTTTACAGCGCTGTTGTCGGCAGTTTTCTTAGAGGCAGAGAAACCCAAAAAATCGTTTTATCTAGGATTTTTAACGGCGATCGGTGGGGTTGCTCTGATTAGTTTCAACGGAAGCACGGTGGAATTCAATCCGATGGGGGATTTGTTGGCTTTGCTGGCGGCCGGGGCATGGTCGGTATATTCAATTCTGACGCGCAAAATCAGTCAGGTGAATCTTCCTACGATCCAAACGACACGCAGAGTATTTCTGTATGGCATAATAGTGATGATCCCCATGCTTTTTTTGTTGGATTTTAATTTAAAAGGGAGCCAATTTTCCTCTTTTACGGCTGTTGGAAATATACTATTTTTAGGGTTCGGAGCTTCCGCACTTTGTTTTGTGACGTGGAACAGGGCGGTCGCTCTGCTAGGTGCAGTGAAAACCAGTGTTTATATTTACTTAGTTCCAGTGGTTACAGTTGCAGCTTCGGTGTTGATCCTGCAAGAACCTTTGACCCTGATTCTAGTGTTGGGGACTAGTTTAACTTTACTGGGGTTATGGTTATCTCAAACAACATGGAGCAAGTAAAAAGGAAGACCTTGTTCCCAAATAAGCAATGTTTGATCAATAGACACCATTAATTCATTCACTGTTAAAGTCTAGAGACCGAAAAGCTTTGGAAGAGTTAAGGTCTGCATATTCCGAACTTCAGCTGAATGCTGAAGCGAACGTTTTCAGATTCTTTTTTTAACGAAATAGTAAATATCCATCTTTTATAATATAGTTTCGGTAACTAGATTGCATTATTTAATAAATGGTGTTAAGCTACAAGCAAGAAATGTACGAGAGGTGAAAGGTATGGAAAGAGAATTTAGTCGGAAATATTTGATCACCAACGAGGTTCTGAATGCAGTCACTCATGGGATTGGCGTGATTTTAAGTGTCGTTGGGTTTGTATTCTTGTTGAAAAAGGCTGTTACGGCATTGGATTACGTTTCTTTTATCGTGTACGGAATAACCCTTATCCTGTTGTTTTTAGCTTCGACCCTCTACCATAGCTTGATATTCACCAAAGCGAGAAAGGTGTTTCAAGTCTTTGATCATTGTTCGATCTTTTTACTGATTGCTGGCACCTATACACCTTTTTGTTTGTTGCGAATTCAAGGGGTGATGGGGATCGTACTGCTGACAGTGATTTGGATCGCTGCAGTTGCTGGAGTCATCTATAAAAGCCTGACTTTGACCAAAGCCAAGCGAGTTTCTAAGTTGTCCACGATTCTATACAATGTGATGGGGTGGGCAGTCGTGATTGCGTTGCCTGTCCTTTATCAAACGATCGGAGTCAAGGGGGTGCTGACTCTCGTGGCTGGCGGCGTCGCCTATTCGATCGGCTCTTTGTTTTACAGTATGAAGGAACGAAAGTTCATGCATGTCGTTTGGCACTTGTTCGTGATGCTGGGAGCGTTGCTGATGTTTTTGGCCGTCTATTTTTATTAATCAACGCACAATGGGATTCTGTTGAAGAAACGGAATCCTTTTTTGTATGAAAAAACGATCCGCCACTCATCGAGAGAACGAATCGTTTTTACAAAAATTAGTTTTTCAAGTGGTTCAAAGCAATTTCATAGGCTTCAGCTTGTGCGTAAAGTCGTTGGATTTGAATTTCGTTTTCAATAAAGTTGATAGAGTTGCCAAGATTTTCTTGTCGGCGGTCTTCTAAACGTTCGACTTCTTTTTTCGCTTCAATCAGTTTTTCATTCAAGAATTTTTCCATGATTTCCACACCTCTTTTCAAGAATCAAGCCTAGCACTTCTGTTCTTGAAAAACAAACCAGCCGCTTGTGAAGTTAGAAGTAATCTTTTTCCGAGAAGTTGGTTTTTTCGTACGTACCTTCTTCGGCAAAGAACTTATTGTAGCGCTGTTTAAATTTTCGAAAGGCAAAGACCACGATCAGCTTGATCATGGAATAGATCGGAATCCCAAATATCACACCGACCAATCCCAATAGATCACCCATAACCAGCAAAACTACTAGGATGGTCACTGGATGGATCTTTAGACGATCACCCATGACCCGTGGCACAACGAGGTCGCCATGCAGCAATTGAACGGCAAACCAGGCAATCACGAACTTGATGACCATAAAAGTTGAAGCTTGAAAAGCGATAAACAGACCTGGGAAGAAGGCTAAAAAGGCGCCAATATAAGGGACGATACTGAGAATCCCGGCAGCCATGGCAATCACAAAGGCATAGTCCAAACCGATCAGCATGAAAACCACCCAATAAATGACTCCCAGCAGAAGCGATGCGATGATCTGCCCTTTTAAAAAGGCTCCCAATTGCTGGTTGGCGATCTTCGTCAGCTCTCTGGTGTCCATACGAAACTTCGGCGGAATGATCGCAAGAAAAGAATCGTACAGCTTTTTCGGATTTTTGATTAGGAAAAAGGCAACCAGCGGTCCAGTGAACAAGGTGATGGCGATGCTGGAAACAGCAGAGAAGAAAGTGCCTAAACCCTTTGCTCCGTCTTGCCAATTATCTGCCAGATAGCTGGTCACTTGGTTCACGATGCTGTCGATGGACGCTAAAGCCTCATCCGATTGTGTCGAGAAGGGGGTGCTGTCTAAAAAGCGTTTGACCCCGTCTTGAAAATCGTTGAAGTAGTTCGGCAGGTCGCGTACCAGATCTTCAACCTGCTGCTGGATCGTCGGGAACAGTTGGAAGCCTCCCAATACCAGCAGGCCGATCACCACCACGTAGACGATCAGGATACTGATTCCGCGGGGGATTTTTTTCCTGCTGAGAAAATCGACGATCGGATTGATCAAATAATACAGCAAAAGAGCAAAGATCAATGGCGGCAAGATCGTTGAGAAGATAACGACAAAGGGTCGAAAGATAAACGAAACCTTGGTCATGATAAAGATCGTTAAGGCAGAAAGCGCGATCAAGCCTAAGACATAGTAAGAGGTTTTTCCCCCGAGAAAGCGTACCAGCGGGGAATCTTTTTCTGAGTGCATGGATGAGTCCATCCTTTCCTAAATAATCATTCATTTGTTTAAAACCTGATAATCAATGAGCCTCGACAATATACTTTGAAGAGGTTGGAACAGCTATTTGAAAGTGAGAAGTCTCACTATAACAAAATCTTGCTCTAACTTATTTAAATGAATCTCTTGCGAATAGAGAAGTCAAACATAAAGAAAGGGATAAGAGTCGCTGATATTTCATGTGTTTTCAAGGTCTTTTACTGTTCCTTTCAGTATACCGAAAGATCAAAAAACTGTACAACTTAAATGACAAAAATTTACAAGTTATATTCTTTTGAAAGCGTTTTTTGTTGTGTTACACTGAAATAGTATTAGAGATTTGAAGTCAATTGACAGAAACGAGGTGGGTAGTTTTTCGCGTTGCATTCAGTAGAGGAGGGAATTTATGTTTTCAGTGAAACAGCGCCCTGAATTGGTTGAACAATTGAAAAGCCGACGATTTGATTTACTGATTATCGGCGGAGGGATCACCGGAGCGGGACTGGCTTTGCAGGCTGCTGCTTCAGGCTTGTCTACGGCGCTGGTCGAGATGCAGGACTTTTCAGAAGGAACATCCTCACGTTCCACCAAATTGGTTCATGGCGGCATTCGGTATTTGAAAAATTTTGATGTGGAAGTCGTGTCTGATACCGTTGGTGAACGAGCAGTCATTCAAAAGGTCGCACCGCACATCCCTAAGGCAGATCCGATGATTTTACCGATCTATGATGAACCGGGCTCCACCTTCGATCTATTTTCTGTGAAGGTCGCGATGGATCTCTACGATCATCTGGCTGGAATCAAGGGTGGCCCTTATGCAAATTATATGTTAACAAAAGAAGAAGTCTTGGAACGAGAACCGCAGCTGAAGCAAGAAGGCTTGTTAGGCGGCGGCGTCTATTTAGATTATCGCAACAACGACTCTCGATTGGTTATTGAAAATATCAAACAAGCGGTCGCTGATGGCGCAGTAGCAGTCAGCCGACTGAAGGTGACTAAAATACGTCATGATGAAAATGGAAAAGCGAACGGAGTAGAGGTCAAGGATCTGTACCAAGATCAAAGCTTTGAGATTTCTGCTGATTTTGTGGCAAATACCAGCGGCCCTTGGTCTGATCTAGTGTTGGAAACAGACCAGCAGATTGATCATACGCCGCACATGCGTCCAACAAAAGGGGTTCATCTAGTGGTTGACGGCACGAAATTGCAAGTACCGCAGCCGACTTATTTTGATACCGGCAAAGAAGATGGGCGAATGGTTTTCGTGATCCCTCGGGAAAGCAAAACCTATTTTGGTACGACGGATACGGACTATACAGGTGATTTTACTCATCCAAAGGTGGATCAGTCCGATGTGGATTATTTGCTGGAGATCGTCAATGCCCGTTACCCGGACGCCAACTTGACACTGGAGGATATCGAAGCTAGCTGGGTAGGATTGCGGCCGCTCATTTCTGATAATGCCGGCTCGGATTATAATGGAGCTAAAAGCGGCAAAATCAACGACGAGAGTTTTGAACGAATCATTGATGCGGTCAAAGGATATCTGGATCAGGAAATCAGCCGACAAACAGTAGAGAGGACGATCCAAAATATTCAAACCGCCAGCGGTGATTCAAAGGATAATCCTTCCGCGGTTTCTCGCGGCAGCGATTTAACAGTCGCCAGCGACGGATTACTGACGCTATCTGGCGGGAAGTTGACGGATTACCGGTTGATGGCCCTAGGTGCGATGGAAAAGCTGAAAACGTTATATGCGGACCAAGGCAAAGAATTAAAAGTCATTGATTCAGCAAAATATTCAGTTTCTGGCGGCAAATTCGACCCCGAAAAAGTCGATGAAGAGCTGGAAGCCCTGCGCAAGAAAGGGATTGACAAAGGCCTGAGTGAAAAGGATGCGCGTTACATTGCTGACCTTTACGGCTCAAATGCACCAGCGGTCTTTGAGAAAATAGAGGAACCTGTTTTTGACGGATTGACACATGGAGAGTCACTTGCCTTACGGTATGCCCTGGAAGAAGAAATGATCATGACACCTGTGGATTATTTGCTACGACGCAGCAACTATCTTTTGTTTATCTATGAGGAACTTGACCGTATCAAACAGCCAATCGTTGACGCTATGGCTGATTTTCTTGGTTGGGATCAACAGGAAAAGCAGCAGCACATGGAGACACTCGAAGCACAAATTGCCGAAACACAGTTAAGGGATCTTAAAAACTAAAGCCGAAAATAGGAGTGAGACAATGAAATCTTATATTATGTCGATCGATCAGGGAACCACTTCATCACGTGCAATTATTTTTGATAAAGCCGGGAAAGAAGTATCGTCCTCACAAAAAGAATTCACACAATATTTTCCAAAAGCGGGTTGGGTAGAGCATGATGCGAATGAAATCTGGAACTCCGTACAGTCTGTAATCGCCGGTGCATTGATCGAAGGCAGTATCAAGCCGGACCAAATCGAGGGGATCGGGATCACCAATCAGCGTGAGACCACAGTGATTTGGGAAAAAGACGGCGGACGTCCGATCTATCATGCGATCGTCTGGCAATCAAAACAAACCAACAGTATTGCCGACGCATTAAAGGAACAAGGACATCAGGAAATGATTCAAAAGAAAACCGGATTATTGATCGATTCTTATTTCTCCGCAACCAAGGTGAAATGGATCTTAGATCAGGTCGAAGGGTCACGCGAACGGGCTAAAAATGGGGAGCTGTTGTTCGGAACGATCGATTCTTGGCTGGTATGGAAATTGACAGGCGGAAACGTCCACGTTACTGATTACACCAATGCCAGCAGAACTATGATGTTCAACATTTACGATCTCGAATGGGATCAAGAAATTTTAGACCTGTTGGATATTCCAAAAGAGATGCTGCCAGAAGTAAAATCAAATTCAGAAATTTACGGCTATACTGAAGACTATCATTTTTATGGCAATAAGGTACCGATCGCAGGGATGGCAGGTGACCAGCAGGCAGCATTAGTTGGGCAGCTGGCATTTGAAAAAGGTACGGTGAAAAATACCTACGGAACCGGTGCATTTATCGTGATGAATACTGGGGAAGAACCAATTCTTTCTGACAATGGATTGCTGACGACGATTGGCTACGGCATTGATGGAAAAATCACGTATGCCTTAGAAGGAAGTATTTTCGTAGCCGGCTCAGCGATTCAGTGGCTGCGGGACGGCTTGCGCATGTTCCCGAATGCACCAGATTCAGAAGACTACGCAAAACGAGTGGAAGACAGCGACAATGTTTACATGGTTCCTGCCTTTACCGGTCTGGGTGCACCTTATTGGGACCAGGAAGCCCGAGGTGCGATCTTCGGATTGACTCGCGGAACGACGAAAGAGCATTTCATTCGTGCGACTCTTGAATCATTAGCGTATCAGTCTGCTGACGTTGTGAAGACCATGTCTAAAGATGCTGGACAGGAAATCAAATTGTTGCGGGTAGACGGCGGTGCTTCGAAAAATGATCTGTTAATGCAGTTCCAGGCAGACATTTTGCAAACGCCAGTTGAACGGGCATCCTTCCTGGAAACCACTGCATTGGGTGTAGCCTACCTGGCTGGCTTGGCTGTTGGTTATTGGGAGAGCATCGAAGACATCAAGAAATTTATTGATGAGGGTGCTCGTTTTGATCCAAAGATGGATCAAGAGCGTACTGATGATCTGTACAAGGGCTGGCAGGAAGCCGTAAAAGCAACTATGCAATACAAGCACCAACCAAAAGAATAGCAGAACTTTCTGGCACCATCCGATACAAAATAAGAAATTTTGAGGAGGAAACAGAATGGATACCACCATGAGTACACAATTTATTGGCGAGCTCTTAGGTACAGCGATTCTAGTTTTATTAGGTGACGGTGTCGTAGCAGGAGTGAGCTTGAGAAAGTCAAAAGCAGAAGGGGCTGGATGGATCGCCATCACGCTTGGCTGGGGGGCTGCCGTAACGATCGGTGCTTATTCTGCCGGGTATATGTCGCCTGCGCATTTGAACCCTGCTGTAACGATCGGCATGGCCATGACCGGAAATATCGGGTGGGATGCTGTTACACCTTATATCCTCGCTCAAGTTCTAGGCGGGATCTTAGGCGGAATTTTAGTCTTTATCCAATACTATCCACATTGGAAAGAGACTCAGGATTCGGCAACGATTTTAGGTGTTTTTTCTACAGGGCCTGCGATTCGCAGCTTGGGAATGAACTTAGTCAGTGAAATCATCGGCACCTTTATGTTGGTTTTTGCTTTATTGGCTTTTGGAATGGGAGACTTCGGTGACGGGCTGAATCCGATCGCAGTTGGGATCTTAATCATTTCCATCGGGTTGTCTTTAGGGGGGACTACAGGATATGCTATCAACCCAGCTCGGGACTTAGGACCGCGGATCGCACATGCTTTCTTGCCGATCCCTAACAAAGGAGATTCTGATTGGGGCTATTCATGGGTTCCAATCGCAGGACCAGTCATCGGTGCTGTTTTAGCCGCTGGATTATTTATGGTGCTGCCAATTTAACCAAAAAACAAGGACAGTCTGCACAGGCTGTCCTTGCTTTGAAATTACAATTATATTGCGGAGTAAGAAATTATTGCCGAGATTACCCAGACAACTTCTCGCTAAAAAGGTCTGGTGCTAGAATAAAAGTGGAACGCCGTTTTGGCAGTAAAAGGATGGATAGTCTAATTGATTTCGGCAAAAAAGTGGAGATCTATAAACCTCTGCTTTAAAAAAAGATCTAGGAGGGAAAAAAGTGAAAAAAATCATTAATCAACCAAAGGATGTTGTAGAAGAAATGGTGGCAGGACTGGTCGGGTCCTATCCTGACTATTTGAAACAAGTACCAGAAACGTTGGTTGTTGCACGAACGGATGAGTTTGATTCGGTAGCATTGGTCAGCGGCGGAGGTAGTGGACACGAGCCTTCTCACGCAGGTTTTGTTGGCGATGGCATGTTAAGTGCGGCGGTTTGCGGACAAGTCTTTACGTCGCCAACCCCAGATCAAATTTATGAGGCCATCAAAGCAACGGACAAGGGTAAAGGGGCTTTGATGATCGTTAAGAATTATTCTGGCGATGTTATGAATTTTGATATGGCAAAAGAAATGGCAGAGATGGAAGACATTGAAGTGGCTTCAGTCTTGGTCGATGATGACATTGCGGTAGAAGACAGCACATATACCCAAGGCCGCCGCGGAGTAGCCGGAACCGTGCTGGTGCACAAAATCTTAGGTGGTTTGGCTCGGGAAGGCAAGAGTGTCAACGAGCTGGCTGTTTACGGCGAAGCGCTGGTCAAGGATATCAAAACGGTGGGGATTGCGCTTTCTGGCGCAACTGTACCAGAGGTTGGCAAACCGGGCTTTACACTAGACGATGATGAGATGGAATATGGCGTTGGTATCCATGGCGAACCAGGGTATCGCCGGGAAAAAATCAAGACCTCCAGCGAGATCGCCAAAGAAGTCGTAGGCAAATTGAAGGCTGAATTCGGCTGGCAGTCTGGCGATAGTTACGGGGTATTTGTCAATGGGATGGGAGCAACCCCACTGATGGAGCTGTTCATCTATTTTAACGATGTCAAAGCTTTGTTGGAAGCAGATGGTATCAAGGTAGCATTCACCAAAGTTGGCAATTACATGACGTCGTTAGATATGGCAGGTGCTTCAGTGACACTCATCAAACTCGACGACAAACGAGTGAGCTTGTTGAACGAGCCTGTGCATACGATTGCCTGGTAAAAAGGACAAGGAGCGAGACAAATGTTTACACCAGATAATTTGAGAGAGACCTTCAAGCGATTCAATCAAAAAATTCAAGACAAAAAAGAGTATTTAAGCGAATTGGACACACCTATTGGTGATGGCGACCATGGCAATAACATGGGTCGAGGCATGGATGCAGTATCAGCAGCCGACTTGAGCGGCGACTTGCCCGCGATTTTCAAAACCGTTGCGATGGCGTTGATCGGGAAAGTGGGCGGCGCATCTGGGCCTTTGTACGGTACCGCGATGATGGAAATGATGAAAGCCAGCAAAGAGAGTAGCGATCCGGCGACTTTGTTGACAGCTGCAGCTGAAGGTATCAAAAAACGTGGAGGTGCTCAGCAAGGAGAAAAGACCATGCTGGACCTGTGGATCCCGGCGATTGACGTAGTGAAAAACGGGGCATTGACGGAAGCAAAACTGCAGGAACTGGCTGAGAAAACCAAAGATATCAAGGCAACCAAAGGGAGAGCTTCTTATGTGGGTGATCGCTCGATCGGTCACATTGATCCCGGAGCAATGTCGTCTGCTTACCTGTTCGAGTCGATGATTGAGGCAGGTGTGTTTGATGAATAGAGGTGTTTTGCTAATCTCTCATACAAAAGAAATACCTGAAGGCCTGAAGCGGTTGATTGGGGAAGTGGCAAAAGATGTACCCGTCACAACAGCAGGCGGCTTAGAAGACGGCGGAATTGGGACTTCAATGGAACGAATCTTACAGGCAATCGAAGACAATAGTGCCGATGAGCTTCTAGCCTTTTATGATTTAGGCAGCGCCAAGATGAATTTGGAACTGGCGATTGAAATGACAGAGAAATCGGTTACCCTTTTTGATGCAGCCTTTGTTGAAGGTGCTTATACTGCTTGTGCATTGATAGCAGCTGGGGCAGAAGAGGCAGAGATCGAAACGCAGCTAGAGGCGTTGAAGGTGAAATAGCAGGTACTGGTGATTGTTCAATCAAAAAAGCCATTGAAATGTGGAGACAGCTCTCATTTCAATGGCTTTTTCAGCTGAAATGGGAAATAGGTACTTAGTCAGCATAATTTAGTCAGTATCTGAGGGTCAAGCAATCGTCGATGCACATTTGCTTGAAAAAAACCATATGGAAGCCAACATAGAATATTGCAGTGGTGCATTTCTATTTTTGCTTTATTCAGCCACTCATTTGTACTTTTGCTCAAGCAATTATTTTTTGATCCAAACAAATAATCAGAAAGGTGAAGAGAAAAGTGATAATGGCAAAACGATTTTTTTAAATCGGTTAGGCATTTTTCATGAATATAACGCTTAAAATACAAAATTCCTAAGAAACGATAGTCTGTTACATGTATACGCCGAAAGATGATAGCTGACCCTTCCATCCGATATTTCACAGCGGTTTCAGTTAAATCAATCGCTGCATTGCAGTTTCCATTTCGAATAAGATAGCTAGAAAAATTCTTTTGAGCAATCGCAACACGGTGTGAGTTTCTTCCATAACGCTCTATCGCTTTCTCAAGTGAGTACTGGAGATATCCTTTGGCTTTTTCCAGATATTTCACCTTGTCGTATTCATCATACATATAGCAATAAGTCATCCCCAGGTCATTGTAGCAAGCACGAATAGTATAGCTATCTTTAGGTAAAACCTCATATCCAACTTTCAGATATTCTTTTCGAGTAGCAAGAGCCTGTCGCAAAAAGGATCGGTCCTTTTTTTGTAAATACTTTGAATTGTAAGCAATACCAAGTAAATTAAGCAGTTTGAAATAGGCGTACAACCATTCTTGCTTTTGATCCCCAAACTGATGATCAATTTTTTTCTTGATTCTTTTTTTCATATCCTTCAAGCGGTGAATAGCTTCTGAACATTTACCATTATGGGTTAACATGCTGGCCCATTTCCGCTCTATTCGAATATAGGTCAAGTCATCTTTGGGGAGAAAATCAGCAGTCTCTTTAAAAATCTTATATCGTTCTTCCAGCAGCCAAACTGCCTTTCCTTTCATTTTCGATACTTCATAAAAAACCGTTAAGTAGATATTTCGACACTGCACCTTTTTCAACTTGTAGTTATATGAATCTTCTTCTGGGTGCAGTAGGTTGAATAAATGCCACATTTCTTCATTCTGAGCATCGCTATCTGCTTTGTAGCTAGAGAACCTTGCCCGGAATTTCAGATAATTTTGCAATAAATAGAATCGTTCTATCGTAGGTTCTTTATATTTTTGCAAAACGGCATCTGCAACTCCTAGCGTATGAAATTTTTCAAGATATTCTTCCCCATTTTCTTTGATAGAGAAAAATTTCCCTACGTTTTTAACAAAGGGACGTACAATTTCATTAATATTTTTAAATTTTATTCTCAATGCTCCTTGCGTTAAGCTGTGGCATTCGTAATTGATCTGATTGGTGGAATTATTTCTTTTAATTAACCAGCCCATTTCAAATAATTTTCTGAAGATCAGTTTTAGTTCTGTAGCCGTAATTCGCTCATTCTTGAGGACTTCATGCTGATTTTTTACCATCAATTCTACCAATAATTCTTGATTGAGTGATGTGTTTGGTAAATGAGCAAAATAGACCATGATTCTTTTTTCTTTTTGATTTAGTCCACTATTGATAAACAAGCGAAAAATTATTTCTTGGATTGTATGGTAAGTGTCATCGTTGTCACGAACTTCAAAAGACAGAAAGTCTTCAGGCAGCAGGCTGTTGCTAGTCAAAATAATTTCCTGCAATTTTTCAATAGAGAGGGAGCCCATAAACCCAACCTGAGCCAACAGCTTGATCAGGTAAGTGTGGGAACCGAGATGACGGAAGATCGTTGTAAGCATAGGTCGATCTTTTTCTGAAATCTCAGATTTGAAAAAGTGACGAAATAGGTCAAGACAGTTCTCTTCAGAAAGCGGCGGAAAGTCACACAATCTTTGACTATACGTTGGGATGGTATCATTATCCGCATTGGCTTTTGAAGTAACTAAAATCTGCCAGCCAATCTCACAAAGGGGCGTCAGTTTTTCACAGGAAAGGAGCTGTGCGGTCGTGGTTACGTTATCAATAATCAGTAGAATTGATGAGTTGTATTCAGCCATTTTACAAACAAAATCATCCATCATACTTGTAAGGAACTGATCTGTTTCGACCTTATTCAATCCTTTCAGCATTTCTGGATCAATCGCATCAAACAGTTGAAGACGAACATCCTTTACCTCATCTGAGGGGACGGTGATAAAAAGGTTCTTTCGGGAACTTTGTCTAGAATAATGTCTGGCGAAAGTCGTTTTACCCATACCGCCAATCGAAGGAAGATAGATAGGTTGTTTAAACCTAACAAATAGTTCGTCCATATCCTTTTGCTGCTTTTCTCTTCCAATGTAGAAGTTGAATGTTTGCGTGCTGATCGTAAGGTATGTTGGAAAAGGGTAAAAAGGTAAATCTTCTGTCACTTCACCATCCAGATTATCACCGCAAACCATTCGAAAAGGGATTTTTTGAAACTTATTGTTTTGAAATTCTTTCCAAAAAGCAGCAAACTCTGGAACAATGTCCTGCAAACTATTCAGTTTTTTTTCGGGTGCTCGCTGCTCGGTATCGAGATTAAGTTTGTCAAGTGCTTGATTGAATCCATCAAAAAATGGCCCTAATAAAGCAGGATTCGACAAGTATTTTTTTTCAATAGTCAACTTATTTTTTTCCAAAATAACCACATTTAAAGCTGATTTTGTAAGAGACTTACTTGGTGCTGTGTTTTTCTCTTTCCAATTCCTCAATGTCTGCAGGGTCATGTTTTCTGCATTTCTTTCACAATAATTCAAAAATTTGTTTAGATCAAAAAGCTTCGCCACACTATATCCAATAATTTTTTGTACTTCTGCTTGATTTACTTTCAAAATGACGTTCCTCCTTTCGAAAAAACAGAACGACTGTATCATCTTCATTGTAAGGCGGAGAAATAAAATAGCAAGCAAATTAATGAGATTTTCAAATTTTTTTTCAAAGAAAAAATGTGACAAATATTGGTGGAGTATTCCATCTGAACAGGTCAAAAAACCTAATAATTCAGCGTTTTATGTCCCGTTTGAGATTTTTTTTAAGATTTTAAAAAAGCCTTTTCAGAAAATGATAGAATTTTATTATTAAAAAGCAGCCTATCCAAAGTTAGCTGTTTTTAATAAAACTTTTTTAGGAAACAGGAGGAATTGAAGATGAGAGAGCAAATTTTGCAGAGTTTACAAAGGGGATTTGCAAATAGTAGGAAGGATAGACTTTTTATAAGAGCGGGTTTTATCTCTGACCCAGAAGAACAAGAAGATGAGTAATTAATCTAATGCAAGCATTTGAAGGGAAACAAATCACTATAGGCTGTTATTCTGTTCCCCATTTTATAGATAGTGCAAAGGAGTTGTTTTTTTGAATACAACTGAAGAACGCATGATCCATTCACTTTCAATCATTGCCAAAAAATTGGAGTGGTCACAGGACAAACCGGATCATATCGTTACTGCCATTCGTACTGTTGGCCACTGTCAAACTATGGCTAATACTATCGCTAAAGCCTATCCAGAATTTGAATGGGCAGCAGCAGAATTTAATGAGCTTGTCAATCAAACGCGTATGGTCAGCATCAACGATCTAATCGCTCCTTGCATGGAACTAAGCTCGAAAGATAGTCGTTCAACTATTCTTTTGGTTTGGATTTTTTTCTTAGCTGAAAATGTGAATGGTGAATTACGAGATCCAGAAAAGGAAAAATTAGCTAAAAAGTTAATGGGTAATTTTTTTAGCGATGCGCATAGAGACAATTTTGAATTACTAGGATACGATAATTTTGCCCTTTTAGGAATTCTTTGGTTGATTGATTATGATCATTTTCGTTATCGAGTCGATTGTCAAAAGTTAGAAGAAAATGAGTGCGATTGAATCAGGTCGTGGCTTTTTTGATGGGTATGCCTAAAGAATCAAACGAAAAAAGATTTGGAGTGAGGAAAATGAAATATATTGTAATACTTGCTATTATTGTCGTTCCTGCATTATGGTTCAGACATCAAACCTTTAATAAAATTGCAGATCTTATTGCTTCTCTTGAGGAATTAGAAATACAGCTGCAAGCAGCCGTTCGCAGTGGGGATTTCTCTTCTCTTGAGATGATCACACAGCATTCTCAAGAAATTAACCGCTCATATCCATTTTTGGCTAAATTCGGTGATTTTAAGAATGTCCGGAGAGAGTATCTAAATCATTATGATCATTTTATAAATCAGTTGAATAGTGTCTATAAAGAGCTAGAAATTCAGTCTCGTGTCAACAATCTAAACAAATAGCTCTAAACGTCAACTTGGACAGAGACTGTTAAAAAAATTTGAGAGGAGGTGAAATAATGGCTTATACGTATTATTTAGAAGGGCAAACAGGTTGGGATCCAAGTAAACCGAGAACTTGCCCAAAGTGCGGTGGTACATCTTACAGCTCGAATGCAATATCTGGGAAGGCCAAATGCCCGCACTGCGGTTTTGAATTTTAAAAAGAAATCATACTCAAACTGCGTAGTTTTGCAAGAAGGAATAGAAATAAAATGAGATATTTATAGCCATTAAAATGACAATAAGCTGATCATTTTAATGGCTTCTTTCTTATTCAAATTTACTGACGAATAGCCAGGTTACTTATTGCTCGTACGTTTTCTCAATAAACGCCGCCGCTCGTTTGGCACCGTCACCATCAAAAATGTGTGCCAGCTCTTGAGCTTTTTTCAGATAAGATGGTGTTTGGATGGTCTCAATCGCCGTCAACAATTTCTTCCGTGTCAACACAAGAGGGTCAAGCCGGATGGCATTTCCGTATTCCTGACAATCGTGCAGATTCATTTTCTGTTCTTGCTGCAACCCAAAGCCGATGAAGGGCTTGCCGGACAAACAAGCAGTTTGCACAGTGCCCTCTCCGCCATGAATGATTGAAAACTGCACGTAAGGGGCCAGCAAAGGCGCCGGCAGTAGGTCCGTGATGTGAATTGAAGTTCCAGCAAATGATTGAATCGCCTCCTGAACCAAGTATTGCTTCAGAGGAGCCAAGACGACATACTCGGTTTCTTTCAGAATCGCTAAAATCCGTTTCGCCAAACGCTGATTGCCTGAGCTGCCGAGGGCCAGATAAACAATCGGCTTTTCTTGAGATTCTTGGATCAGTCGCAGGATATTTGCCGGCAGCTGTGTATCCAAGTGTGCGAAAATCGGTCCGACATTATGGTAATTTGGTGGATACTCTGATACATTAGTAAATTCGCGGAAGGTCGTGATCAGATTCTGGTCGCCATCTAGCATGTCGATCGTATACTTGGGAAGCTTGAGATCGTATTGCTGAGCGATTTTCTTAAATGCTCGCGGTTTCCAGGGGATCTTCAACATCAGCTGGTCCACGCTCTTTTTTGCCCAAGAGCCTGTCTGGTGAGTCAGCTGTGGCCGTGATAAAGCATAGGGCTTAATATAAACCAAGGGGAATTTGGCGATGCGTGCGCTGAGAAAGATCGTAACGTTGCTGCCGGTCACTACTGCTCTTGGTTTTTGCTGCTGCAGAAAAGCCAGTTCGTTTTGAACTCGTTGTGCCACCATTTCCTCGGTAAAAGGATTAGTCAAGCCCTTCATTTGATCGAGGGCAATGATTTGTCTCTCTTGCTCCTTCGTTAAAACGGGAGTCAACAGAGTAAAGGCGAAACCTGCTTTCGTAATCCAGTCTGCGAAGGTTCGGGAAAAGCCGAAAAATTGGCAGTCATAACGGGGAGACAGTTGTTTGGCTACCTCGATCATGCGCGTTGTTTCAGCCAAGTTGAACGTTGCCGGGGCAAAGACGAATACCGGACGCTGTGCCATAAAACACTCCTTTTCTAGCTGGTAGAGAAGGGATCGTTCAAGCCATTTTGCTTCAGCAATTCTTCTCCAGACAACAATAATTTATTAAGTAATTGATTCAAATGAATCATTTCATCTTCTGTCAAACGGTTCAAAAAGATCGTGTCTTCCGTATGAATCTTGTAGCTGAATGCTCGGCCTTTGTCTGTCAGCTCGATCATCAGGATTCGTCGATCTGATCTGGAGGGATACCGTCTCAGCAGTCCTTTTTGTTCCAGCTTGCCGATCATTTCCGAAGCCGATTGGGGCCGCATATTGACCAGTGACACGAGTTCCTTTTGACTGATTAATGGATACTTTTTCAGAAGCGACAGCAATTGATTCTGACCCTTGTAGGCATAGCGCCACTGTGGATGGTAATTTTTTGATTTATAATAATCTTCCAGCATGGATTCCAAAGACAGGTAATTGTTAACAATTTCTTTTTTCAATTTGTCGGTCATGGTAGATCTCCCTCGCTTTCCACTTCCATTTTATCAAGGGAGACCGGTGTCGATCGGGGATTTCAAAAAAAAGAACATCTTCTTTTTGAAGATGTTTTAAAAAAGTTGGTTATTTCCGCAGATCGTCAAGAAATTCGGTTTTACCAGCGGTTTTTTCGTCTTTCATTTTGATTACACGGGCAGGCGAACCAGCGACGACAGCCCCGGCAGGAACATCCTCCGTTACGATCGCTCCGGCTGCAACGACAGCATCCTTTCCGACACGCACTCCTTCTAAAACGACGGCATTTGCACCGACCAGTACATTGTCTTCGATGATTACAGGGGTAGCACTAGGCGGTTCCAATACGCCTGCTAAAACGGCTCCTGCACCAATATGGGCACGTTTGCCGACAGTTGCGCGGGCACCTAGGATAGCTCCCATGTCGATCATCGTGCTTTCACCGACAGAGGCTCCTATATTGATGATGGCCCCCATCATGATCACAGCGTGGTCGCCGATCGATACGCGATCTCGGATCATCGCACCGGGTTCGATTCGGGCGTTGACCTCGGTGATATCCAGCATCGGTACTGCCGAGCTGCGTCGGTCATATTCAATGTGGCTTTCAGTAATCCGATCATCGTGCTCGCTCATCAAGGCCTTTACATCTTCGGCGTTGCCGATCCAGATCCAGGAATGGCCTTGGCCAAAAATTTTGACCTGATCGCTTTTGACTGCGGCTAGGTCACCTTGAACATAGGCTTTTACGGGCGTAGTTTTTTCTGCATTTTTGATAAACTTAGCGATCTCATAAGGATCGGTTAATTTTGCTGACATCAAATTCCTCACTTTTCGTCGATTAATTGTTCCATGTTGTACAGCCCTATGGTTTTGGTGCTGATATATTTTGCAGCTTTGACGGCGCCGCTGGCAAAAACATTGCGTGACAGAGCCAAATGATTCAATTCGATGACTTCATCGGGACCCGCATAGATCACGGTATGTTCTCCTGGGATCGTTCCGCCGCGGACGGCATGGATCCCGAGTTCGGAGAGAGGATTGGCCAAATCATTGTCGTGGCGGCCATAAATATAAGTCTTTTTTTCTTGAACAGCATCGTTAACAGCATCTGCCAACAATAATGCGGTTCCGCTGGGTGAGTCTTTTTTCTGATTGTGATGCTTCTCAACGATCTCTATGTTGAAATTATCTTCCAGCAGGGGCGTGATCTCACGGATCGCCTTGGCCAGAAGATTGATTCCTAACGACATGTTGAAAGAGAAAAAGACCGCAGTTTTTTTGCTGGCTTCTGCCAAATAAGCTTTGGTGTCTTCGTTCAGACCCGTAGTGGCGATCACTACCGGCAGCTGCTTGCCTACACAATAATCTAAAACAGCAGGGACCGCCGTGTAATGAGAAAAATCGATTACGACATCGGCTGAGACATCGCATTCGTCTAGGCTTTGAAAAGTTGGGAAATCGGCGGCAAACGTTTCACGATCGATCCCAGCAGCAACAGTCATGTTCTCTTGATCTGCGATGATCTCCTGTAACACTTTTCCCATACGGCCGTTTGCGCCGTGTAAAATTACGTTGATCATTTTAGACCTCCAATCCGTAGGCAGCCATTTCTTTTTTCACGCGTTCGATGGTTTCCGATTTTGCTGCACTCAATGGCAGGCGGAAGTTCGGGTCGATTTTGCCCAAAAGACCTACACCGGTTTTTACAGGAATCGGATTGACCTCGCAGAAGATCGCGTGGATTAACGGCAATTGTGCTAACTGCAACTCTCGGCCTTTTTCGTAATCGCCGTCTAAAATCGCTTGGGTCAGCGCATGGGTCTGTCTTGGCGCGATATTGGCGATAGTGGAGATGCAGCCTTTGCCACCTAGCACCATCAATGGCAGCACTTGATCGTCGTTTCCTGAATAGACAGTAAAACCTTCAGGGGCGATCCGGCAGATTTCAGCGATCTGCGAAATGTCGCCGCTGGCTTCTTTGATGCCGACGATGTTTGGAATGGTTGCCAGTTTTTTGACCATTTCTGGAGTGATGTTGAGATTGGTGCGGGAGGCAACAGAATAAAGAATAATCGGCAAATCAACGCTCTGGGCAATTTTTTCGTAGTGTAAAAACAACCCAGTATCAGAGGCTTTGTTATAGTAAGGGGTCACGACCAATAGGGCATCTGCGCCTACTGCTTCGGCTCCTGTGGATAATTCAATCGCATGGTTGGTATCATTGACGCCGGTTCCCGCAATGACAGGCAAACGTCCAGCCGCTTTTTTGACGACGGCTTCGATCACTTGGATGTGTTCTTCGTTGGTCAAGGTAGAGGCCTCTCCTGTGGTCCCACAAGCAACGATCGCATCGGTTCCTTCTGCAATATGCCATTCTACTAGTTCATCTAATCGTTTAAAATCAACAGCCCCGTCCTCATGCATCGGTGTAACCAGCGCAACTGCTGTGCCTTCAAATATGCTCAAATCAAACACTCCTTTGTGTGTAATTTCCGAACAATGTTTCCATTGCTGGAGGATAATGCTTTAGTATCTCGAATTATAACGATAAAATGAGACTTTGTCTATTTTTTCTCATTAAAAAAACAGATAGCTGAGAAAGTAAAAAAACTCGTACATATTAGTAGAAATTGAATGGACGTGATCAAAATAAAAATTTTGGATAGTTCTCACTCCAAAAAATGCGTATAATAGAAGGAAAGCGTTTTCTAAAATGAAGGGTGTTGTTACAAATATTGAAAATCTATAAAGAAGAATTACTGCCACACATTCCTAAATTGCCGTTGCCGGATTTAGCAGATACCTTGAAAGCGCTACTGGACTGGGCGGAACCGGTGACGGATCCACAAGAATTAGCCGCCTTTAAAGCACAGACCGAATCTTTTGAAAAGTCGCAGGGACAGGTGCTGCAGGAGAGATTGAAGGCTCACCAAGCCCAAACTGCGGGCAGTTGGTTGGCAGATTTTTGGCAGGAGATGTATTTAGAAAGCCGTGGTTGTCTGCAAAGCGAATCCAACTTTGCGCTGGTGATCCAGCCGAGCTATTATGACCAGATTTCCTCTAAAGCTGAAAAAGCGGCCCGATTGATCTACTGTTTATCAGCGATTTATTTTGAGTTGGTCCAAGGACATTATCCGTTAGAAAAAAACCGGGATGATCGTCAGGTTGATATGTCCTTTTATTTAAATTTTTTCAAAAGCTGCCGAATTCCAGGGAGCCACATCGATCGTTTCTATCGCGGAGAAATGACAGCTGAAAACAGTTCGGTATTGGTGATCCATCAAGGTAATTATTATCAAGTCAAGGTCACTGATGAAGTCGGCCAACCCTATTCTTTGGAACAATTAGTGAAGACCCTCCAGACGATCCTGCAGCAAAAAGATCAAGCCACCCTAGCTGAAAAGCGTCTTGCTCATTTTACAGGCTTGCCCCGCGAGGCTTCGGCAACATTGTACCAGCAGCTGAGGGCGACAAAAACCAATCAAGCTGCATTGCGGTCAATTGAAGATGCTTTGTTTGCGGTAAATTTTTCTGCCGGTCCAGACGATACGGTGGAGGAACGGATTTTTGATCTTTTGCTGAATCCTCATGATCAATTTATCACAAAAACGCTGCAGGCTACCATTACTCAACAGGGCTGGATTGGCATTAACATCGAGCACACGGCGGTAGATGGCGTTCCAGCCATGAATCTTTTGACCAGGGTCTTCAAGCGATTTCAACAGGAGCCGCTGCAGACAGGTCGTCTTTCGAAGGTGGATTTAGCAGAACGACTGGAGTGGCAGCTGACCAAAGATGACGAGGCGGCCCTGGCGGCATGTGAAACGGTGGTGGCAGCTGAGAACAACTCCTACACCATTCAGCACAAAGTCGTAAATTGTCTAGGAAAAAAACAAATCAAGCAGTCCAAAACCAGTCCAGATGCCTTTTTTCATATTGCTTTGACCATGGCACAGTTTAGAACTTTCCACTGTCTAAAGTCAGTCTATGAACCAGTAGCGATGCGGGGTTTTTATCAAGGACGAACCGAGTGTGCCCGTGCCGTCAGCAAGGAGAAAAAACAATTTATCGAATTTTTGACGGAGTATGAATGCGCAGCGGCCACAAAAGAGCAGGTGCTGGAAGCCTTTCAGCTGGCCGCCAAGGCTCACGGAGAACGTATTCGCCAGTGCCAGCAGGGCTTGGGTGTCGAACGCCATCTTTTTGGCTTGCAAAAAATGCTGGAACCGACAGAATGTCCAGATGCCTTTTTCTCGACAGATTGCTTAAAAGCCGTCACCAGCAATTTCATTTCCACCACAGGCATTCCTTACGAACTGCTGGAATCCTTCAGCTTTGGACCCGTCGATAAAGATGGTTACGGGCTGTATTATGGTCTGTTGGAAGAAAAAATCATGTTGACTCTTTCTTCTAAAAAGGAACAGGCAGAAAAGGGCAGGGAGCTGTTGGAACAAACCGAAATGGCCTTGAAAGAGCTCTACGAACTGCTAACATAATCTATGCCAATCAACCAGCCAACCCTTGGGAGTAACGGGTTGGCTGTTCTTTGTTGTGTTAATATTTGGCGCGGCGAGCCAGACGGATATACTTCCAAAAGCGCTCAGAGTCATGGTAGAAGTATATGATCCTGCCTTCAGAAGCATCGAATTGATACCCATCTCATTATAAATAAGAGCAACCATGGACTACTCCATCTTTTCTTCGATTTCACGATTTTCCAGTTCGTAGATGAAAGGCTCGTGTTCAACCACCACATATTCTTCTAGAACGTCGATCCTTTGCATCTGTGCAGGCACTTCACCAGAATAGGTAGGCGTCAAGCACAACCCGTAGCGCTCGGATCGCAGAAAACGCCAAATCCACCACACATATGCCTCTCAGAATCGTTGAGGCAGCCTATGGCTTGTCCGCTGCTTGCTGCCGCTAGTCGTAGCGCTCATTTTGACATCTTAACCCAATAAGGCAGCGGTTAAATAGGTTGATCTGGGTGAGGAGTAAGACTGGATGTGGCTGTTTGCGGTAGATGCTGGTTGCAGGTTATATGCGAGTTTGAAGGTCCACGTAAAGGCTTCATGCGGCGAGACCCCATAGTCAAAGGCGATCTGCAAAATAGTTTGACTGTCTCAGACTTCCTTCAAGGCGATGGACATTTAGGTTATTTTTTTGAACTCTCATGTGGTATAGAAATACGAATAGTCCAGAGTGTTCCTAGACATCAGGTAACTTTTGAGGGCGAGCTGCTTCCTTGTCTCGATTACACTCAGGTGGTACTGGAGCGACTTTATAAAGAATATAACAGCAATATTTTCCATATTTTTACAGCTGAATCCCATTTCTCAAACCTAGTTTTCTAGACTTTTTTTGTGATTCATAAATGATGAACGTCATGGATTGTTTTTCTGATTGGATAAATACCGCATTTATACTATAATGATTAGAAACTATCGATAGCATTCTAATGAAACTATTAGAATGCTTTTGAAGCAAAGGGTGATTCAATGATTGATCAGGAGATTCAAGCATTAGAGGAACAAGTGACGAGGACACGCCGCGAGTTGCATCAGATTCCAGAATTAGGCCTGGAGGAATTCAAAACAGCGGCGTACATTCGAGAAAAATTAAAGGCTTTTGGAATTACAGAAATCCATGAGGTGATCGGAACGGGAACGGTGGCTGTCTTGCGCGGCGAGCGTCCAGGGAAAACCATCGCCTATCGGACGGACATCGATGCATTGCCGGTGACGGAGCAAACGGGTTATGCCTTTGCCTCGAAAACACCTGGGAAAATGCACGCCTGCGGTCACGACGGACATATGGCGACGATGCTGGGATTTATTTCTTATTTAACTAGTCATCCTGAAAAAGTGCAGGGTACGCTCGTTTTTGTTTTTCAACCTGCCGAGGAGGGACCTGGCGGAGCCAAGCTGATCTTGGAAACTGGCATTTTGCAGGAGCTGGGGGTAGAGGAGATCGTCGGGATGCATGTATTTCCTGATCTGCCCGCTGGGAAAATCGCCTGTCGGCCTGGACCGATGATGGCTCGAAATGCGGAAGTGACGATCAAGATCATTGGTGTGAGTTCGCATGGTGCGCAACCGCAGCAAGGAGAAGATGCGGTGGTCGCCGCAGCAGCTGTCGTGACGGGGTTGAATTCGATTGTTTCTCGCAATATTGGCCCGCTGGAAAATGCAGTGTTGACCTTTGGGACGATCCATGGTGGGGAAGCGATGAATATCGTGGCGCAGGAAGTTGTCTTACATGGCTCGATGCGGGCTTTTGACGATCAAGTTTATGATGAGGTTTGTCGTCGGATCGAATTACTGTCCAACGGGATCGCGGAGGGCTACAGCTGCAGGGCCGAAGTGATCTTCAACCATATGTATCGGGTGGTGGACAATGATCCGCGAATGGTACGCACGTTGGAAAAGACCGCAGCAGCCTACTACGAAGAAACACCGCCGTATTTGATTGCGGAGGATTTCTCTTTATACCAAACAGCGATGCCGGGAATGTTTTTCTTCTTGGGCATTCGTGATGAGGAAAAGGGCTATACCTATCCACTGCACAGCGGGAAAATGAAATTTGATGAAACGCATTTGTTGTTAGGCATTCAGACCTTCGTCGATTTGATCGGCGCACTAAACGAGGAGGAATAAGATGGATTATACTGTAGAAAACGGACATTTGATATGGGATGGCTGCGACACTGTTGAACTGGCAAAGGAATACGGCACTCCTTTGTATGTCTTTTCGCAAACGATGATCGAAGAGCGTTTGCAAGAGTTGCAGCGAGATTTTGTCGACAAATATGAAAATGTTCGTGTGGCTTATGCCAGTAAAGCCTTCTCCACATTGGCGATGATGAAAATTATCGAAAAACAGGGCTTTTGTTTAGAAGTTCTTTCTGATGGCGAGTTGCATACGGCGATTCAAGCCGGCTTCCCCGCGGAAAAAATCGAAATCAATGGCAATAATAAATCCCTAGCGGAGGTTGAAATGGCCATCGAACACGGTGTCGGTCGAATCATTGTCGACAGCCTGCACGAGGTTGATTTGATTTCCAGTCTGGCGCAGGAAAAAGGCAAAACGATCCAAGTGCTGTTCCGAATCACGCCAGAGGTCAATGTGGCGACACATTCCTTTATTTCCACCGGGCAAAAGGATTCAAAATTTGGTATACCGATCAATGAGGAGATTCTGTTCCCGTTGGTGAAAAAAGCGATTCAGGCAAAAGGGATCGAATTTTTAGGCTTCCACTTCCATGTCGGCAGCCAGCTTTTTGAGAATGAGGCTCATCTTGGGGCGGTGGATATCGCACTGGATTTGATGAAGGAAGTGCGGACTCGTTTTGACTATGCAGTGAGCGAGCTGAATTTTGGCGGTGGTTATGGTGTGCAATATACGGACAAAGACGTTCGGCAGCCGTATTCGTATTTTTTAGATCCAATGATGGAGCGAGTGCTGAATTTCTGTGAACGAGAAGGCTTTACTCAACCCGCGGTAGTAATCGAACCCGGCCGCAGCATCGTGGCGGAGGCGGGGATTTCGCTGCATACCATCGGAGCGATCAAAGAACTACCTGAAATCCGCAAATATGTCAGTATCGATGGTGGAATGACCGATAATATTCGCCCCGGCCTTTACGATGCGGAATACACTGGAATTCTAGCCAACAAGGCTGATCAAGCACCAATTGAAACTGTGACAGTGTCCGGAAAAGCTTGTGAAAGCACGGATATCTTAGTCAAAGACCTGAAATTGCCTGCGGTTGAATCAGGCGACATTTTTGCCACTTTTTCGACAGGCGCATACGGTTATTCGATGGCCAGCAATTACAACAAATTAGCGATTCCTGCAGTAGTACTTGTCAAGGAGGGGCAATCTAACTTGATCGTGAAACGTCAGAGCTTGGAGCAGATGATCGAGAACGAAGTACTGCCAGACTATTTGAAATGAGGTGAAAGCATGGAAATACCCTTTAGTAAAATGCAAGGAGCCGGCAACGATTTTATCGTGGTCGACAATATCGGGCTGGGCTTCTCCAGTAAACAACTCAGTAGGTTGGCCGCACAAACCTGTACACGCCGGGTATCTGTGGGAGCGGACACCCTGATCGCTATCGAGGCGGCGAAGCAAAACGGGGATTTTTATGCTCGTTATTACAACTCAGACGGTTCGGAGGCTGAAATGTGCGGCAACGGTGCCCGTTGTGTGGCTCGCTTTGCCTATGAAACCGGATTAGCCAAGGAGACCATGGTGATCGAATCAATGGCCGGCGATGTTCCGGCGAAGCGATTAGGGAAACGATTGTATCAAGTTCAGCTGAACTCACCGACGGTTTACACGGAAAGCTTGGTCTTGAAAATTTCCGGGCGAGACCTGATGGTGGATTATGTGGAATTGGGCGATCCGGGAATTCCGCATTTGGTGGTTCACTATCCTGATCTGGCCATGACCGAGCTGGAAACGATCCAGACTATGGCTCGAGAGCTTCGTCACCATCCGACCTTTAAAAAAGGTGCCAATGTCAACTTCTATGACCTATTGCGAGATGGGACCGTGGTGGAACGGACCTACGAACGCGGGGTAGAGGACTTTACGTTAGCTTGCGGAACCGGCACAGGTTCGACAGCTTATGTACTGAATAAAAAAGGACTGACACCCACCAATCCAGTCATGGTAGAAGTTTTAGGCGGTACCCTGCAGGTCAACGTGGAGGGGGAGGACCTCTTTTTGATCGGGGACACCAATCAAGTAATCCAAGGTCTGATCCTTGATGAAAATTTAGAGTTCGTTTAGTCAAAAGGCGGTATTTGAAAAAATACTGCCTTTTTTTGCGAGAACGATTGTATGGAAGGAAACAACCATAGTATACTGTTAAAAGTAAACGATACCGAAAAAGAGAGAAGGGTTTTTTTGGCAAATCAAGAGTGGAAGCTGATTATTTTCGACATGGATGGCCTACTGGTCGATACTGAACGGGTCTATCGGGACGGTTGGCTGTATGCGATCAAGAAGCATGAGGTAGTAATTCCCGATGAAGTCGTCAATAATTGGGGTGGAAAAGGTACAAAGATCATCAATCAAGAAATGATCGAATACACAGGAAGTTTAGAAAAGACCAATGAAGTTCGAGCGACCCGTGAAGCTTACTTCTTTGAGAAATTATATGATCAGCAGGTAGAGCTGAAGCCGTATGCCAAAGAAGTTCTGTCTTTTGCCAGCGAGCATTATTTAGTAGGCTTGGCTAGCTCCTCTTACGAAGGACGGGCCGGTAAAATACTGGAAGCGCTGGATTTGCGAAAATACATCCAGTTCCCGGTTTTTGGCGACAATGTTGCCAACTTAAAACCTTGTCCAGATGTGTATTTGGAGGTTTTAAAACGTGCAGAGATCGCCGCAGAACAGGCCTTGGCAGTGGAAGATTCTATCACCGGTGCCACTGCAGCCAAAGGGGCTGGACTCAAAACGGTCATGGTACCTGATTCCAGTTTTGCTGCTTCATTCGAAAAAATTCCCGAAAATGTGATCAAACAAGGACCAGACCTGCGGGTGCTGTTTGGTGTGCTGGGTCGTTCTTGATTCGGTTTGCTCCAGCTGAATAAGTTAAAGTGGAACCTGTTAAAAGAGAGTTTTGCCTTTTTTAACAGGTTTTTGCGTATCTTCAGAATAGAACGACTTTGATAGGGAACGATGCACCATGCTATACTGAAGGCATCAGCTTCTTATCGAAAGAAAGTGAGGAGCACGATGCAAAAACATAGGACTATGAATGATTTGTTGTCGAAGAAGATGCTAACGGCAAAGGGGTCGGAACATATTCTCAAAGCCTTTGTAAAGGACTGCTGCGGGATGGATTTTCAATCAGTCACCCTTTTGGAACCTTATGATATCAAGAGCTACAATAAGGCTTACAAATACCGGACATCGCTGGATACGGAGATCGAGATCCTGGGCGTGACGCAAGAAGGAGAACAGGTCATGGTTAAGCTGAAGATCCCGCAGGAATTTTACAGTTAGCTGACTAAGCACTTCAGATAGGAGAATGGACGAATGATACGGGTATTTTTAGTGGAAGACGATCAAAGCATTGCTAAAAACCTGATGCTTCTGCTGCAGGCGGAAGGGTTTGAGCTGCTTCATGCGTCTTCTCGAGAGGAGGCTCTAGCTTTGCTGGAATCAGTAACGTTTGATTTGGCTTTGGTCGATATTTCTTTGCCGGACGGGAATGGCTTCACTGTCTATACGGAGATCAAAGCTAAACAAGCCGTTCCGGTCATTTTTTTAACCGCATCCGGCGATGAAGCCAGTGTGGTGACTGGCTTGACGCTTGGGGCGGAGGATTATGTGACCAAACCTTTTCGCCCGCGAGAATTGGTGGCCCGAATCAAAAATGCCTTGCGAACAAGCAGCCCTCAGCAAGCTGTCTTTCAGCTTCAGGAGCTGCAGGTCGATACCAACAGCGGAGTGGTAAAGAAGCATGGACAGGAGCTGTTTCTCTCGGCACTGGAATACCGGCTGCTGCTGGTCTTTGTCAACAATCCCAAAAGCATTATTCCCAGAGCAAGACTGCTGGAAGAATTGTGGGATGCGGCAGGCGAATTTGTGAATGACAATACCTTAACGGTTTATATCAAACGACTGAGGGAGAAGATCGAAGAGGACCCGAGCCGACCTCAGCTTATTTTGACGGTTCGAGGTACGGGGTATCGCTTAGGAGGAAATACACATGTTTCGAAATAAGGAGCTTCGACGATTTGCAGGAGGGTATGTCTTGCTTGCCATCATTTTGAGCGCCCTCGGTTTTCGACTAGGTACAGCGGCAGGAATTCTGGTTATGAGTTCTGCCGCTGTTTTTGCTGTGCTGTTCTATTGGTTTACTCGCAGAAGATACCAGCATATCAACCGGCTTTCCGCCAAAATAGATCTGGTGCTGCATGATGCCGATCGATTGATGATCCAAGAAAGCGACGAAGGGGAGCTGGCGATCCTTCAAAGCGAGATTACGAAAATGACCAGGCGAATCCGCGAACAAAATGAAGCCTTGAAACGGGAAAAAGAACGGTTGGCAGAAGCGATGGCAGATATCGCTCACCAGTTGCGCACTCCTTTGACTTCGGCCAATCTAACACTGTCTCTGATTTCCAGCACAGCAGAGGCGCAGCAACGTCAGCTGTTTGTAAGGGAAACTGAGGAATTATTGAATCGAATGGATTGGCTTCTGACGGCTTTACTAAATCTGTCGCGTTTGGATGCAGGTGTCGTCCAGTTTAAAAAGGAGGAAATCGAGGTAAAAGTGCTGGTTCAAGCGGCGTTGCGTCCATTGCTGATTCCTCTGGAGCTGCGCGATGTGACCGTAAAGCAAACCATTGCCGAATCCGTACAGGTACAAGGAGACAGGGGCTGGCTGACAGAAGCCTTGCAAAATGTTCTCAAGAATTGCTTGGAAAATGCGGAGGAGAAGGGCACAATCGAAATTGTTTGCCGCGACACACCATTGTTTGTTGAAATCAGCATCCACGATGACGGACCAGGTTTTGACGCTTCCGACCTGCCTCATTTGTTTGAGCGTTTTTATCGGGGAAAACCCTCTGAAACGGCTGGGTACGGCATCGGTTTGTCCTTGAGCAAGAGCATCATCAAGCAACAGAATGGGACGATTAGAGCGAGAAATCATCCCAAAGGTGGGGCTGTGTTTCTCCTGCAGTTTCCAAAGTGACGAATCTCTCACCGGAAAGTCACGGTGCTGAAAGGGAAAAGCTCTATTATGAAAGTAGGCAAAGAAAGGAGTCTTACCAAATGGAGCTATTGCGAATCGAAAACCTCAGCAAATTTTATGGCACTGGCGAACAGCAAGTCGCCGCGATAAATGATGTCTCACTGACGATCGAGAAGGGGGAATTTACAGCGATCATCGGCTCTTCCGGTTCAGGAAAATCGACCCTGTTGCATATGATCGGCGGGGTGGACGTGCCCAGCAGCGGCAAAATCTACCTGGATGGGCAAGATGTCTATGCCCAAAGCAATGAAAAGCTGGCGATTTTTCGCCGCCGTCAAGTCGGGCTGATCTATCAATTCCACAATCTGATCCCTACACTGAATGTCGTGGAAAACATCACTTTGCCCATTCTGATGGACAAACGTGAAGTCAATCAGCAGCGACTAAACGAACTGTTGGAGCTGCTAGGCTTGGAAGAACGGAAAACGCATTTGCCTAACCAATTATCCGGTGGACAGCAGCAGCGGGTCTCTGTCGGCCGGGCGCTGATGAATGCGCCGGCAGTCATGCTGGCCGATGAACCCACTGGAAGTCTGGACAGCCGCAACGGACACGAAATTGTCAATCTCCTAAAGCTCAGCAACCGGAAGTACCATCAAACCTTGATTCTGGTCACTCACGATGAAAATATTGCCCTGCAGGCCGATCGGATCATTGGTATTTCGGATGGTCAAGTGGTTCGCGATGAGAGGATGACGCAGTCATGAACGTCTTCAATAAAGTCACCTTGCAAAATATGAAAAAAAGCCGTACACGAACACTGGTCACTATCATCGGTGTGATCCTCTCAACGGCGATGATCACAGGTGTAGCAACCTTTGCGCTTTCCTTGCAGTCCTACATGGTTAAAGAATCTATGGTCCGGTATGGTAATTGGCATTTGGAAGTTTTTGATGTGGATGCGGCCTTTGCAGAAAAGCTGGCAAAAGATCCGGAAGTCGCGGCTGTTGTCCCCTTTGAGAACGTTGGCTATGCCACGCTTGAGGGCGGGAAAAATCCTGACAAGCCGTATCTTTTTATGGCTGGTTTTGACACGAAAGCCTTTGACACCTTTCCGATCAAAATTACAGCAGGACGTTTGCCAAAAAACAGCAGCGAAGTGTTGGTTCCGTCTCATGTAGCCGCAAACGGAGGAGTCACTTATGCTGTGGGAGACACACTCTTTCTTGATTTAGGTACGCGGCAAATGGGAGATCACTCTTTGGGACAGGACCAGCCTTATGCCGCTGAAGAAGCACTGCAGCCAGACCAAAGAAAAATCTACACGGTTGTCGGCACCTTTGTTCGGCCGATATTTGAAAAGCGCGCTGCACCAGGCTATACACTGATAACCAGGAAGGAAAGTGTAGATAAGAGCGGCAGCTGCAGTCTCTTTGTGACGCTTAAGCACCCGCGGAAAGCCAAGTCGTTTGCCAAAGCGTTGGTTGGGAAACCGGGCTATATGCTGAATGACAATCTTCTGCGCTTCATGGGGGCATCTGATGACACAGTTTTCAATGTTTTCTTGTATTCAGTAGGCAGCATCCTAGTGCTGTTGATCATGATTGGTTCGATTTTCTTAATCTACAACTCCTTTGTCATTTCGCTGAATGAACGTACCCGACAATTTGGGATTCTTGCTTCTGTCGGCGCGACACCTAAACAATTGCGTTATTCGGTTTTGTTTGAAGGAGTGTGTATCGGGGCAATTGGGATTCCGATCGGTGTCTTAGCGGGTCTGACAAGTATTCGGCTGGTGATCCAACTGGTTGCGCAGAATTTTACTACGATCACCTCTTCAGAAGTTCCGTTGACGATGACCATATCCCTGCCGATCCTGGCTGCAGCAGTGGGAGTCAGCTTGATCACGATCTTGATCTCCGCCTATCTGCCAGCCAGAAAAGCAGCGAAAACGCCTATTATGGTCAATATTCGTCAGACTAATGAAATCAAGATTGAATCCAAGCAGGTCAAAACTGCTCCTCTAGCGGCGCAAATATATGGCTTTGAGGGGATGCTGGCTTTGAAAAATTTCAAGCGCAACAAAAAACGCTACCGCAGTATCGTGTTTTCTTTAGCACTCAGTGTTGTGCTGTTTGTGTCAGCTCGTACCTTTGGCGCGCATCTCAAGCAAGCAGCGGAGCGTTCTGCAGTGGATACCGATTACGATATCGTGTTTACCACCTCAGATATGGAGGAGCAACTGTTGTTTCAGCTGTATGACAGGTTTAAAACGGTCGAAGGAGTGACCAACAGTTCGTATCAAACGATTGCCGCCTATTCGACGAATGTTGACGCAGAAACGCTTTCAGCGGACTACCGAAAAACAGCAGGAATCAAAGCTTCCAGTGCCCCGATCCAGCTGCCGGTAGAAATTCAGTTTATTGAAGACCGCGAGTACCAGCGCTTTATTGAAAGCTTGAATTTACCGCTAAAAAAATACACTGGTCCAAATGCTAAAATGGTCGCCGCAGCTAAATCCAAGGATCAGAAACATCCCCAAGGAAAACGCGTCGATCTGTTCACTCAATCTACGCAACGTTTTTCAATCGTTCCTCAGCGGGAAGGGACAGCAGTCGGCCCAGAACAAACCATCGACGTGACCTTCATTGACAAAATACCGATCGACACCTTGCCCAGTCAGTCCGGAGCAGCGGTCAATCCCTTTGTTTTTATTGTCGTGGCACCTTTCCAGTGGAAGGAACAGCTGGTGCCTTCAGGAACGCAGCTCAATCAAGGACTGACTTTTTCCTCTAAGAATCCAGCGCAATCCGTCAAGGCAATGGAACAGATTCTCAAAGAAGCATCAGTCAATACGACCTATACCTTCTACAACGTCAATGAATTATTCGAGCAAAATCGCAATATTCTGTTTGTAGTTGATGTCTTCACATATGTCTTTGTCGTCATGATTTCATTGATCGCGATCGCCAATGTTTTCAATACGATCTCCACCAATATCCGACTGCGCCGAAGAGAGCTGGCGATGCTGCGTTCTGTCGGCATGACCGATCGTGATTTTAACAAAATGATGGTTTTCGAGTGTTCCTTTTACGGAGTGCGCGCGCTGCTGATTGGAGTGCCTGCGTCCAGTATCATTTCCTGGTTGATTTACAAAGGCATCTTCATTGACGGCTCAAATATTGTGTTCATTTTCCCATGGGTTAGCCTGAGCATCAGTATAGTGAGTGTTTTTTTGATTGTTCTGATTACCATGCTGTACGCAGTCAGCAAAATCAACAAAGAAAATATTATTGATGCATTGCGGGATGACATGATCTAGTGTGACAAGAAACCTCGAAAAACTTGGTTTTCCGAGGTTTTTTGTCAACTAAGCGAAAAAATATTCATTTTCTTCCGTTTTCGTTATAGTAGGGGTAAGAGAATAAAAAGGAGAGGATCCCATTGGCAAACGAATGGACGGAACAAGAGGCCAATCAACTGCTGAAACATCATCAAGCATTCTTCGCCAGTCACCAGACAAAAGACGCCGATTTCCGTGTCGCACAATTAAAGAAACTTAGACAAAGTATCATGGATCATGAAGCTGCCTTGATGACCGCCTTGCAGCAGGACTTAGGCAAGCATCCGATGGAATCCTACGCCACCGAGATCGGCTTTGTATTGAAAAGTCTCAGAAGCATGATCAAAAAAGTTCCTCGCTGGACCAAGGACCAGCGGGTGACAACGCCCTTTTTTCTGTGGCCCTCTACCAGCCGCATTCATTATGAACCGTATGGAACTGCACTGATTATTGGGCCTTTTAATTATCCGTTTCAGCTGTTGATCGAGCCGCTTGTCGGTGCAATCGCTGCTGGAAATTGTGCAGTGATCAAGCCTTCCGAGCTGACTCCGAACTTTTCCAAGATCATCAGTCAGATGATCACTAAGACCTTTGATCCAAAATACGTCTCGGTAGTCGAAGGCGGAGTCGATACCAATAACGCACTGCTCAGCTGTCCATTTGATTACATCTTTTTCACCGGCAGCGAAAAAGTTGGCAAGATCGTCATGCAGGCGGCTGCCAAAAATCTGACCCCGGTCACTTTGGAATTAGGCGGGAAGAGTCCTGCGATCATCACCAAAGAGGCTGATCTGCATTTGGCTGCTAAACGAATCCTCTGGGGAAAGACCCTCAATGCTGGGCAAACTTGCGTGGCTCCCGATTATGTCGTGGTCCATCATCAGGTCAAGGACGCCTTTGTCCATGAAGCCAAAAAGGTGCTCGAAGAATTTTACAGCACCCGACCTGAAAAAAGCGACAGCTACGCCCGGATCATCAACGAGAAACACTTCATCCGCCTCGTTGATCTTTTAGAGAAGACCCATGATGAATGGCTGTTCGGCGGACTGGTCAATCCAGATGATTGGTATATTGAACCGACATTGGTGGAAGCCTCTTGGCAATCAGGAGCGATGGAGGAAGAAATTTTCGGTCCGATCCTGCCTGTGATTTCTTACATGAACCTCGATGCAGCGATTCAGCAGATCAATCAATTGCCCAAACCTTTAGCCATGTATATCTTTTCCCAAGATAAAAAAGAACAGCAAAAGATCATCCATGAGACCAGCTCCGGCGGTGTGGCGATCAACAACACGATTATGCATCTGGTTTCAGACAAGTTGCCCTTTGGCGGTGTAGGCAAAGCGGGTATTGGTTCCTACCACGGAAAATACAGCTTCGAGACCTTTTCCAACGCCCGCAGTATCCTCTCCTCGAAGAAGATGGATACTCCGTTCATTTTTCCGCCTTATACGGAAAAGAAGCTGGGATGGATTCGGAGGTTGTTGAAGTAGCTAAATTCTTTCCTATTTTACATCAATAAAGATCGAAGCACAGAAAGCAGTCGTCAAATGTATGGAATGTCGGCATTGAGTATGTTTTTGCCTAACAGGGATTTGCAGCGATCACGACCTCCAGTACCTGAATCCCTACGCTCTAGGTTATCCGGATGGTGAGGATATTCCTTTTGAAGGGCTGCTGGAGGAGGTCAAAAAACTCCACGGGTCAATATACCGCTGTCAATGGATTTTGAAAGCGGCTGCAGTGAATCAAAAGAAGTTGTGAAGGAAAATGCCTTGGAGCAGATGCTGACTGTGTTTTTGCTCCCGGCCACTGGTTGAAAACAGGTAGTCACGAATCTGATACAAGAAAATTCCATGATGATCAGCATCATTTCAAACAGTGTTTTCAACGATTCTGCCAAATTAGCAGCGATCGGTGTGCACAAAGTGAGTATTGGCTCAGTCCCAGTCCGATATGTCTATCACCAAACGATTCAGCTGGCGGAGCAATCAGCAAGTCATAAGATTCAGCCGTTGATCGAAAATCCGTTTGCTTATACTTAAAGCAAATGAGTATTTTGAGAAATAGCATTATTTGCGAAGCTCGTATCATCGATTATTTTACCTAAGAGAAAATAGAAAAATCTTCCTCCTTGCCCTCATCAACACCTTGCACTATACTCACTGATAGTAAAGCACTGAGAAAGAAGGAAGACACGTGAAATCGATTTTACTGATCGGACAATCCAATATGGCTGGAAGAGGTTTTGTGAGAGAGGTTCCGCCGATTTACCATGAACGAATCCAGATGCTGCGCAACGGCCGTTGGCAAATGATGGCTGAGCCGATTCATTTTGACCGGGAGGTGGCTGGAATTGGGCCAGCGGCGTCCTTTGCTTGGGAATGGGTCGAGAATCATCCAGAAGAAACGCTTGGTTTGATCCCTTGTGCAGAAGGCGGCAGCAGCATCGACGAATGGGCACCAGAAGGAATTTTGACCCAGCACGCCCTTTCCGAAGCGCGCTTTGCGTTGGAAAACAGTGAATTGATCGGCATTTTGTGGCACCAAGGCGAAAATGACAGCTTGGATCAGCGCTATAAGGTCTACGAAGAAAAAGTTCGCGCTTTGTTTGCTTATTTGAGACAGGAATTGGGCCAGCCGGATCTACCGATTTTGATCGGTGGTCTAGGCGACTTTTTAGGCAAAAGCGGCTTCGGAGCCAGTGCAGTGGAGTACCAAGAGATCAATCAGAAAATACAGCAGGTAGCTGAAAAGGACGAGAATACTTGTTTTGTGACGGCGAAAGGCTTATCCGCCAATCCTGATGGCATCCACATGAATGCCAAATCACAGCGGAAATTCGGATTGCGCTATTACGCGGCTTTTTCGAAAAAACGTTCCGTGAACCAGCCAGTGGCAGGAGAAGAGGAGTGGATTGAGAAGCAGCAGGACACACCGATTTCTCCAGCGATTGACATGTACCTGTTGAGCAAAGAGCTGGTGCTGGGGGAGATCGATTTTGATCAGTTTATGCAGAGGATGAATGAGAAGTCTTCTAAATAAACCTGAAAAACCCCATTAAAAAACCGCTAAACCCACAAAGTCTAACGGCTCACCAAAAACATCTACACATTCATCTTTCGCCCAGCCATCCATTTGATCATTTGTGGATCAGCATGGGAGAAGAATTGACTTTCGCCGATATTTAGTTCGGCGATTTTTTGTTTGTCTTCATCGGTCAAAGCGAAATCAAACACATCAATGTTTTGAGCCATCCGGTCAGGATTGACTGATTTTGTCAACACAACTACTTCTTGCTCGACTAACCAGCGCACGATGACTTGAGCGACCGATTTTTTATATTGGTTGCCAATTTCAGTCAGCACCTTATTTTGGAAGATGTCGTTTTTACCTTCTGCAAAGGGAGCCCACGCTTCGACGGCGATGCCTTCTTCCCTCAATGCAGCGATAGCATCTGTTTGTTGCTGGAAGGGGTTAATCTCGATTTGGTTGACTTGGGGTGTGACTTTGTTGAATTCGGCCAGATCCACCGCACGATCGACAGCGAAATTGGAAATACCAATGGCCCGAACCTTGCCTTCTTCCTGCAATTCTTCCAGTGCATGCCATGCCCCATAGACATCATTGTATGGTTGGTGCAATAATAACAGATCCAAATAATCCAAACCCAGACGATCCAATGACCGTTGCACAGAGGATTTAGCTTTTTCATAAGAAACGTTTTCCACCCAAACTTTCGTGGTAATAAACAGTTCTCTGCGAGGCACACCAGATTTGGCAATGCCTTTTCCGACAGCTTCTTCATTCATATACGATTGCGCAGTATCGATGTGACGATAGCCAGCTTGGATAGCATCCAAAACCGCTTGTTCAGCTTGTGCAGGGTCAGTGATTTGATATGTTCCAAAACCTAAAATAGGAATAGTGATGCCGTTGTTTAATTTGATTGATTGCATAGATTGGTTCCTCCAATAAAAAAATTTTTTTAAGACTATTTTTTAAGACTAGTCGATATTTAGCTGGATTCATTTGGCAGACTTGTTGAAATGTTTCATTTTCCACAGCTTTTCGATCTTGTCCTCGGTCATTTCACCATTGTTGAACTTGGCGATATGCTCATCGTAAGTTTCGATCTTGTATTCCAGCAAATCACGAGTCTTGGTCATCTCTGCCAACTTTTCATCGAGCTCCGCCAGCTGGTGGCGCAAAATGTCTTTTTGAGCCAGTCGTTCATCCCCATGGATTTGGGACAATGCTGCAAAGTCCACTAGCGACTCGATTGAGACCCCCGCATTTCGCAGGTTCTTGACTAAAAACACCCAGTTCAGGTCCTTTTTCATAAATACCCGATACCCGCGTTCATCTCGAGTCACCGGGGGTATTACCCCGATTCGTTCGTAATATCGAATGGTATCCACAGTAAGACCAAACATCTCGGCCACTTCTTTAATGTTCATCTTTCGCATCTCCTTTCCTTTTTAAAACAGGAATCACTCTTGCCAACAGAGTAGTTCTCATCATTGATTAATTAGAGTATAAGTTATGAAGTGGACTCCAAGGCAAGAGAAAAGTCTGTATTTTTGAAATAATTCTCTATTATTTGAGTATATGACGAAATAAAACGACTCACAGTCTTCTAAAAATCAAAAAAAAATGAAATAGTCCTTGCCTTTGAGCTAACTTCATAGAGTAGACTTTGCTTTAAAGAAAAACAAATCATTAAAAATGACAGAAGGAGAATGTGTATGAAATGTATGATAAAAATGGGGATTTTAGGAGCGGTATTGTTCGGCATCACCGCTTGTGCGAACAATGATTCAGGAGCTGGCTCCAGTAATCCGAGCAGCACGGAATCGGCAGACTTTGCCCGCTCGGTTGAACCCTCCACCGATTTAGCCAGCAAGTTTGGTAGAACATTGGTAGTGTATTTTTCTCAACCTGAAACAGAGGACCCAGATAATATGACGACTGAAGAAGACAACAGCGCAACGGTGGTCGACGGAAAGGTTCTTGGGAATGTGCAATTTGTAGGCCAAACGATTCAAGAAAACATCGGAGCGGATATTTTCCGGATTGAACCCGCAGAGCCTTATCCGACGGATCATGAAAAATTGGTTGACTTGGCTTCAAAGGAACAAGAAGACAATGTTCGACCAGCTCTAGCAGCAACGATCGATACCATTGACGAGTACGATACGATATTCGTCGGTTATCCGAATTGGTGGGGAGACATGCCGATGGTACTGTACACCTTTCTAGATGAACACGATTTGTCTGGGAAGACCGTCATACCATTCAATGTCCACGGCGGCAGCGGATTTTCCGATACGATCGCCTCCATTGCAAAAGAAGAACCAGAGGCAACCGTGGTGGAAGAAGGTTACTCAGTGAACCGCAATGACGTAGACGACAGTGAGCCGGAAATTGTAAAATGGTTGAATCGGCTGCCGTGATGGGTATGACCCTTTTTTCGCATGAAGAGACTGGCTATGCGTGTGTTTTCAAAAAAATGGGCTTATCATTAAGGGGAAAAGAAGGGAATCTGACGAGGACAATCAAAATCGATGTGTGTGGAGAAGATGTTTATATTGCCCTTTCAGAAAGGGAGGTATTTGGGAAGTGAGGATGGAAGGCAAAAGGGTCGTGCTAAGAAAGTCAGAAGAACTAACTTTTGAAGAGTTGCTTAAAGACTATAATGGTGAGATATTACAATCGGACATACAGATGATTGAGAAGATTGATCTGTAGCGTGCGTCTCTATCAAATCATTATATGTTGTTAAATCGTTAAAAGAGGATCGATGAAAGGGACATTGTTTGAAGTGCGCCCCTCCATCGATCCTTTTTCTATTATTCCAATATCTTTGGTGACTCTCCGCAAAACGCCAACACTTCATCAAAATCACGGAATATTTGTTTTGCCAACTGTTCATCCTCACGATCTAATGAAATAAAATCATTGATCTGATACACCGATAATCCCGCTCGTTTAGCAGCCAGCAGGCCATTTTTTGAATCCTCGAATACTACTATGTCTTGTTTGGAAAAGCCCGAACGTTGGACTGCCTTATTAAAAATTTCAGGATCCGGCTTGCCATTTTTATATCATCTCCGAAGGCCGAAAAGTGCAGCCGGTTCCAGACCCCGATCGACTTTAATAACTGAGTCGCTTCATCCTTATGTGAAGAAGTAGCGACACCACAGGTTACTCTTTGCGCCTCACACAAGTCGAAAAAGCGTAGTATCCCCGGTGTCAACTCAAAATGCACTTGATCGATGTATTCTTTCCGCGTCTTCATAAACGCCGTAAACAATTCCTTAAAAGGGAAATCTGCGCCGAAATAAGCCAAGAACAATTCCTCGATCTCAGTAGTCGGGCAGCCTAAAATCGTTTTGTAAAAAGTCGTATTTAGCGAATAGCCTGCCTGGCCGATCAGCTTTTCCCAGACCTGATAGTAACACTTTTCCGAATTGATCAAGGTTCCATCCATATCGAAAATCACACACTTCATTGCTTTTCTCCTTTGCCCGTTGCCATCGTTAGTAGTAGTGTATCATGAAAAAAAAGAAAAATAAGGGTTATTTTGACAAATCCTTTTTGCCAAAGCTGTCTTTAGTTTTAGTAGCAATTTCCCCTATTTCAGGTTTCGAAAATTTGACTGCATAACTAAAACGAGAGAAATAGGTTTGTACGGGCCCGCGCAACTATTTTACCTTTAGGATAAGCCAAACTGCCTTTATCCAAAGGAAGTGAGATCTCTCACGGAAAAACCAGAGATGTCCTCCGTATGTTTAGGATTTTCGTCCGTCTTTTTGGAATTCTAGTGACAGCGGCACTAAGTCTGGGGTGCTTTTTCAGACGATCGTTTGAGATGTTTTTTTGCTGGCTTTGCTTTTCGGACTTGCGAGTCAGATCATTCTGCGAGGGATGAAATAATAAATAAGCCAAGCATTTCAAATAGCAGTGAGAAGAAGCCGCAGAGTTTAGCGTCGCTATGTTTTCTTCTTTTACATTTAAGACAAAAAAACAGTCATTTAGGAAATTTCCGCTTTTTTCCGGCAGAATTTGCTACAGTGTTGATGAGTCCGAAGAGGGGGAAAGAGACAGTGATCGTTTATGCAGTTATTTTAGGGATCGTCAGCGTTTTTTTTATCGGATATAGTTATTTATTGTACCAACACAATCAGAAGGTCAAAGCAAGGATCGCTGCTGAGTATGGCAAGGCTCCGGTCTGGTCTTCGGACGAGCGGGATTATGCCAGTATGCGGCGGTATTACCAGTGTGATCCGTTGAAGGAGCCGCAGATCGACGACATCACCTGGCAGGATCTAGACATGGATCTGGTGTTCCAACGAGTAAAAAACACACAATCCAGTATCGGAGATGAATATTGCTACCGCCTATTCCGTCAGCAGCACAATTCCGACAGTGCTTATTTCGAAGCGGCTGTCCAAGCGATGCAGCAAAATGCAGAGCTGCGGCAAACGCTGCAATTTGCTTTTCACCGGATCGGCCGCAAAACAGGAAATGGTCTGATCGAACTGCTGTTGAAGCCGACAGAATTTCCAAAAATTCCAATCATTTTAATCACATTAATGACGCTATCCAATGTAGCAGCTTTGATTTGGCTGAGACTGGATCCAGACTATGGGATCTTGGCAACAACATTAGGCTTTGCGGCCTCGCTGATCTTGTTTTCAATCGTGCTGCGAAAAATTTATGCTTCTATGGTCACTTTGGGTATGTTCACTCGGATGGTGCGAGCAGCCAAACAGATCATCAAGGAAGATCCACCTGCCTTTAAACGGGAAACAGATTGTTTAAAAGCGAATCTTTCAGTGTTTAAAAATATTTCTGCATTGGCCGATTACATTATCCAAGTGTCTGGATCAAACAGTAGCCTGATGATAATCATTACTTGCTATTTTGGACTATACGGTTTTGCGTATTTTGCAGTAGTGCGAATGCTGTGCAAGCACCGCCAGCAAGCACTGGAATTGTATCGCTGCATCGGATTTGTTGAGCTATGTATTTCAACGGCCTCCTATCGAGACAGCTTGGTTTACTATTGTCAGCCTGAATTTCATGAAGAGGAACAGCTGATATTTGAAGAGATCGTCCATCCCTTGCTGAAAAAACCAGTACCGAATTCTTGTACTCTCGGCAATAAGCTTCTAATCACTGGTTCCAATGCCAGCGGAAAATCCACTTTTGCCCGTACTTTAGCCGTCAATACGATCCTTGGACAATTACTCAATACCTGTCTTGCCAAGCAATATCGGTTCCGTCCTTGCGAAGTTTATTCGTCCATGAACCTCAAGGATGATCTGACTGCAGGTGACAGTTTCTATGTTGCAGAGGTCAAATCTGTCAAACGATTGCTAGAGGTGGCTGCTGGTTCAGGTTATCCGATGATTTTTTTAGATGAACTCTTCAAAGGGACCAATGTGGTGGAACGCATCGCTGCTGCTTCTGTTATTTTGAAACGTTTTGCCTCCGAGGACTGCTTCTTGTATTTAGCTACTCATGACATGGAGCTGAGTCGAATTTTACATGACTGCTACGATAATTACCACTTTCAGGAAGTCGTAACTGCAGAAGATATTTTATTCGATTATGTGCTGAAAACCGGTGCAACTACCGGCAGCAATGCTATCAAGCTTTTGGCCCACTGCGAATATGATCCGGAGCTTGTTCGTCAAGCAGAAGCTTGTGCGGATGCGTATCGAAAGACGGGGGAGTGGGGGAAGAGCAACGTTTAAAAGAGGAAGGCCAAATGCCTTCCTCTTTTTCAATTCTTTAATAAAAACGAGAAAAAACCGAAAATTCTGACAGAACAAACATGATACACTAACTTTAAGTAATTACATACAGAAGAGTATCATGAAAAAGCTGGCTACCTTCAACCATATTCTTGATTGGAGTAATAGCTGTAAGTCTATTTTTCGTAATCGCCATTGTCAATGAATTAAGTAAAATCGAGCATGTTCGTACAGCTGCCTAACAGTAGTTTTTTTGCAAGGCGGATGTTGATTGGCATCAAAGACTCATTTTATTCGCTACCATCTGGCCCGTTATATTTGCCTAGTAACCCTTCTTTTTACGCAATCACTTTTCTTTAATACTTCCGATGACTTGATTGGAAAAAGTCACTTGTTTATTTTTCTTTTTAAAATAGATTCAACTAGTTAACAGATCTTAAAAAAGTAGGAAATCTGATTATATAGGAATGTCTCGAATGAACAATGATTCACGCGTTTACGGAAGAAAGGGAGATTGATAATCAATGATTCAATTGTATGGCATGCCTAACTGTATTTCATGCAAGAAGGCAAGTACTTGGTTGAAAAAGAAGGGTTTGGCCTTTCAGGAGAGGGATATTTCAGTTGAGCCATTGACCGAAGAAGAACTCAAACATATTCTTTCACTATCTGAAATCAGTATTGAGGAGATTATCTCCTTGCGATCCAAGGTCTATGAAAAACTAACGATCGACTTTGATCACTTATCATTTAGAGAGCTCCTGGACTACTTTAAAGAGCAACCAAACCTGTTAAGGCAACCGATCCTTATCGATTCTTTGCGATTGCAGATCGGCTTCAATGAAGAAGAGATTCAGCAATTTATCCCGCAGGAGATCCAATATACCTTGAGGGAGGATTCAGACAAAAACCTGGTGTTGTTCAGGCCAGAAACCGACTATTGATCCCTAAAAAAGGAAGGGCTTTCCCTTTCTTTTTTTGACAAAAAATCTGTTTTAACAAGTTACATTCTACTTACAGTGAAGACTTATTATTGAAGTCGGAGAAAACACTCCGCATCACCGATCACCATCCAGAAAAGTAAATATATATGCCGCAGAAGTAAGCAAATCCTCCGAAGATAAATCCAGTTGCTTCATGCCAGCTATTAAAGGCAGCACAAATCGGCGTTGCTTCAGGAGGAGTCACTGAAAAATCCGGGCACTCTCGGTGAGAATTTGCGGCGGCATCCCTCCGCAATTCAACGAAGAAGATGTTTTTCTGCTAGAAAGAGTCAATGGCATTGATTTTGAGGAACTGACTCTTTAACTAACTAAGGTACGCGAAGTGCGATAAAAAGACCGATCGTTGAGAGAAAATGAGGTGACAAGTAAGTCTTAAGTGCTGTTGCAATCAAGCATTGAGACATTCGCCGCTCTTTGTTTATAATAGGAGAAAGCGTTGAACTAAAACGACCAAAAAGGAGAGACCATTGGATAAAGAAACGATTCGTTCCCTGTCGAAGGTTGAATTGCATTGTCATTTGGACGGTTCCATCCAGTTAAGTACCTTGAGGAAATTAGCGGAAAAGGAACAATTTCCTTTAGAGAAACTGTCGAAAGCAGCAGCACCAAAAAAATGTCTGCATTTGAAGGAATACCTGGAAAGCTTCGCCGTGATTTTACCACTGCTTCAAAGTGAAGAAAATTTGGCGATCGCTGCTTATGATCTAATTGAACAGGCCCACGCGGAGGCAATCCGCTACATTGAAATCCGCTTTGCACCCAAGCTGCATCAAGAAGAAGGACTGTCCATTGAACAAGTTCTGCAGGCTGTAGTCGATGGAGTCACGCAAGCGCAGCAGCAGTTTCCTGTATATGCACAGGTGATTGTCTCTGCGATGCGCCACCACTCAGATGAAGAAAACCAGCAGCTTGTAGATGTCATTCAGTATATGAACAGTGCGGTCATTTCTGGTTTCGATTTTGCCGGTGATGAGCAGCAGCGATCGAACGACACTATCAAAGCCTGTACAGACTATGCTGCAGCAGCAGGACTGAACCTGACGCTGCACGCTGGAGAATGTGGATGTGCCCAAAACGTAGCTGCGGCGATTCGTTTAGGAGCTGCTCGCATCGGACACGGCGTGGCAATCAAGGATTCACCCTCAATCATGCAAGAGTGTGCGCAAAAAGGCACATTGCTAGAAATGTGTCCAACCAGCAACATTCAAACAAACGCGATCGAAAACTGGGAGGATTACCCTATTCGCGACTTTATGGAACAGCAGATCAACTGCTGCATCAATACGGATAATCGAACGGTTTCTCAAACAACATTGACCAACGAATTTGATCAATTGTCCAAACATTGCGGGTTAGGCTACTCTGATATGAAGCAGCTGACCCTCAATGCGATTCACGGAGCATTCGCCTCATCGCAAGTCAAGGCACAGGTTATTGATCAAATCAATACCGATTATGACAACGTGATTCTTTCAGAAAATGAATAACGCAGCCTTGTTTTCTGCTCTCCTGACTTTTAGCGGCGGGAGAGCTTTTTTGTGTTTTTCCGATTGAAAAAGAGCCGATCACTAAACATCGATCCGCTCCGGAAAAATCGGGTGGGCAGCCCACCATATTTATAAACTTTTACAAATCAGCACAAAAAAGAACCCGACCAAGAAGTTGTAAAGTAATTCACCCGTTTCCGCAGGTAGATTAAAGGGTTTCTTGGTCAAAGTGGGTCCGTATTTATTATACCAAGTCGCAGGGGCAAAGGGAATAGAGAATGGATCAAGAGTTCCCTGAGCAGAGTGACTCCACCCGGCGCCCCATCGGATGTCCCTCGCTAAACTGAATCAAATCCCACAAATTTTCGTACAAATCCTTAAAAACAGCCACTTCGCCATAGTCCGCTGATTTAGGCTCTCTGACAAATTCAATCCCTCTTTCCAGCATCGTCCGATAATCACGGTTAAAATCGTCTGTTCCTAGAAAAAGAAAGACTCTGCCACCTGCCTGATTGCCAACAAAGTCCTTTTGGATCGGCTCAGAAGCTTTCGCCAGCAAAAGCGTAGTACCGTTCGTTCCTCTTGGAGAAACCACCACCCAGCACTTGTTTTGTTCAGCCTGATAGGTATCCTCCACCAATATAAAATCCAGCTTATTCGTGTAAAAATCGATCGCTTTATCGTAGTCTTCTACGACCAAAGCAATGTGGACGATGCTTTGTTTCATGGCTGTTTCTCCTTTTCTGATTTAAAGTCTATGAGAAAATGGTTCTATAGAAAATCAGGAAATCCTATGAAAAATACCCAGTTGATGGCTTAAGAACAATCCTTAAATAAAATAGGTAAAAATTTATCATGCTGCCCTTTTAAAAAAAGTACAGCTCGTTTGAATACTGGCCGAGAATAGTACAGAAAAATCATTAGCGGGTAAAATCATAATAAAAAAATACAATAAGCCAGCAAAACATTCAAAATAATTTTCTTCAGATAAGAAAGCGAAACAGCGCTCAATTTAGTGCGGGGACACATTTCTCTTAAATCATAAAATGTTAAAAGCTAGCTATTAAGAAGAGTTACGACGATTTTTGTAACATATACTAAATGTAAAAATTAGGCAGCTTGGAAACAAGTATGGAATGGAAAGTTCATGTAGTTGGGACTATCACGTAGAAATGCTTGAATTAATAGTTAAATAAAAAAGCTCACTCTATTTTGAAAATTAAGCAGATTAGATTAAAGATTTTTGACATTAACTTTTTTTGCTTCATTTCTCCAATGTTGACCGCTTGTGAATTAGCCTTGTCAGAAACAATACGTATGGATAAAAAGTTTATGTCATTCAAAAAGCAACATTGGGCTATTGAGGCTGATTCCATGTCAACACAATCAATGTGAAATTCACTTATTAAAGTGGTTCTTTGCTCAGAAGTGGTGACGAAACCTTCACCTGTACCAAAATTACCTATTTTTAATGAAGGATCATGTTTTGAGAACAAATGAATTGCATCTTTATCGGCTTCGTAAAAGAGTTGATAAGGAAATTTAAGTTGCGATTGCTTTTTTCGAATATCGTAATGACAGTATTTCTTTCCGAGATAAATATCTGATAAAGAAGAATTAGAAGATATTCCTCCACAAATACCAATATTAAGAACCAACTCTGGAGAAAACTTTTCAAGTAGCACTTGGGTAAAAATTGAACTATTTGTTTTGCCTTGACCGGAGCACAGTAAAATAAATTGGTGGCTGACTTGATTTGATACATAAAATTTTCTGCCCAGATATTCGAATTTTTGTACGGGGGCTAGCCTGTCTATCAATGGTTGGATTTCCAGTTCCATAGCACAAACAATTCCAATTTTCATAATAGAACCTCCAAGCTTGTTTTAGAAAATTGTACCATAAAAAATAAATGAAACCTGCTAATTAAAAGTTCCGCTAACGGAGGAATTTATGAAGAAAAACGAATTAAGGAAAATGCGAAAAACAATCCTAATATTTTTAAGGAGAACTGACGTGAAAAGCAAGAACGATTGAAAATAGAAGAGCAAATCAGACTCGATGACGCTGTTGTGAAATGCACTCAAACAAGGCTTTGGCGAAAAGGTGAAGTCATAAATTAAGATATTAAGCAAAGATATTAAGCAAAGATACAGTAAGCGGAGGCATTAGAGGAGGAATGGGCGATGAAAAAGAGAATAATTTTGGTGGTTTTTTTTATGGTATTTGTATTTTTCTCTCAGCAAGCAAATGCTGGAGAAATAAATATTCCGAAAGATGTTTCCGAAAATGATTGGGCTTATGGAAGTATTATAACGAGTATTAAAGCTAATTGGATGGAATTATCCCCAGATTCAAATTTCTATCCTAATAAAGAAATGAAAAGAAGCGAGATGATTGAAACTCTAGCTAAGTTTTCAAATGCATTAATTGATTTTTCTTCTGAGGAACAGGAAATTAATGGCAAATTTATGGATGTGAATTACAAGAATGATTCGTTCGCAGCATCTTTATATTGGGCAGAAAAAAAGAAGATTGTGAATGGGGCCAATGATTCAACTTTCAAACCAAATTCAATTTTGACGAGAGCACAGATGATAGTTTTTTTAGATAATTATATCAAAAGTCAAAATTTCCAACTTCCTGACATAAATCATGGGGAAATAAATTTCCAGGATAGGAATGAAATCCCAAGTTATGCTATACAGTCTGTTGAACGGCTTTATAAAGTAGGCGTAATATCATCTAGCAATAGCAATTTTAATCCTAACGATAACTGCACAAGAAAAATGTGTGCCTCTTTTTTAGATAAATTACAGAAATCAATTAAAAATTGTACTGCTTTTCGTTTTACAGATCAAAGTGAACCGATTCCAAGCATATCAAATATCAAGCATGAAGGAGAATACTCAAAAAAAACTAAGAACCGATTAGTTTTACAATCTTATTTGGATAACACATCAAGAAAAACCGATGTAAACATTGAAATGGATAATATAACTTTTGATGACACAATTTATGTACCCTCAAATACAAAGATAAATTTCTCGAAAAATACTGAAATCAGAACACTGGGAGAGAAAAATTTTCCGATTTTTGTTTTTGCTGATAAAGAAAGAATCAAGGAATCGAAGTATGAGAAGTATGAGGGAGTTAGTGACATCGAATTCATTGGAGCAGAATCTTCTCCGCCTACGATTAATAATATGGGAAATAAAAATGTTGTTTTTGAAATGGGGCATGCGTCAAATGTTTCTATACAACAAATTAGGTTAACAAATATGTACGGGAATACTCATTTCATTGAACTAGCTGCATCAAAAGATATAAAAATAATAGGATGCTCGTTTGTTAGTCATACAATAGGAACAAAAGCAGGCAAAGAGGCCATAAATTTGGATGTTCCTGATAAAAACACAGAAGGGTTTCCTGGAAAATACAGTAGTCAAGATAATACACCAAACATAAATATTTTAATTCAAGCGAACATTTTTGAAAACTTACCATCCGCAATCGGAACGCACATGTTCACACCTGATAGTCCACATGCGAATATTGTCGTTCGAGATAACTATATTAAAAATTGTACTAGTCACGGCATTGGAATCTACAACTGGATTTCTCCAATAATTATAAATAATCATATTGAAAACATTGGAAATCCAGATGATAAAAATAATCCGGGCATGGGAATAAAAATTAATGGAGTTATTGACCCTAAAATAAGAGATAACGTCTTCATTAAAATGAACTACACAATTCGGATAAGTCCAGCTGAATATAGTAAAAATGTAAGCAATCCTGTTTTAAGTACGTATAGAAAGATCAATAACGAGATTGACTTAGAGCAAAGAATGGAGATGATAAATGGAATGTATATTTTGGAAGTGAGATATCCAAGAATAATGATTCGAGAAAGTATTTATGATGAGTATAAAAATTTTTAAATTTTTATTAGAAGACTTTAGTAACGAAAGCTATCAAGGAGGTTTTAAATATTGGAAAATAATTTAAAACAAATCACTAGTGTTGCACAAATATAGTCAGAATAATCTGAAAACTATCTCTCGCTAAAGTTTTCAAAAAGTCGAGTGCTTACGCAACGGATGAATTTTTTCCAGAAAATTTTAGTGCCTATTTAGCTGAACCCTATAAGTGACGACAACTTATCTAATCAAAATCAACCAGGTCTATATCGTTCCAGCCAAACTTCTGCGAGTTCAAAACGCAGATAATGGAAGGAGCGCTTCAGCTGAAAGAGTGTCGCTGTTGAATTCAGTTCGATCTTTATCAAATAAGTCAACAGTGTCGCAATCAGCGTAAGAATCACTTGATTGATCGCGCCTTGTTCGCTTCGTGAGTAAAGCTGCTTGATCGTCAGATTCTGTTTTAAATGCTTGAAGAACAGTTCGATCTGCCAACGTGTCTGATACATGTCGGCGATTTCAGTGGACGAAACATCAAAACGATTGGTCACGATTCGCAAGAGACGTTGCCCTTTCGTCAAAACAGTCACTAGTCGAAAACGTTCGGTGACATGATTATTTCCACCGCCTAAAATGACGTGCTGGTCACTGATGATTTGGCCATCTGTCGTCTTTCGATGGGTAGGTTCAATTTGTTCTAAGACGGTGATCGTCGTATTGGATTTTGTCCGTGTCACAAAGAAATGGCCGTCATTGTGCAAGCGGTCAAGCAGCTTGTAATCAAAATAGCCACGGTCTACGACATAGGTGGATTCCGTTTTATCCACCAAGCATTCGAAGTGATTCCGGTCATGTTCTTCGGCATTGGTGATCGTAAAACGCTCTGGATATTGAGTGTCTCTATCCAGATAACAGAGGTTCAAATGAAGCTTGATGCCTGCTTTTGTTTTCCGAAACGTTGCCCATGGAAATCGGGTTTTGTTCAGTGGAATCGTGGTCGAATCAACGAGTTGAAGACTTGTTGTTTTCGAACTGGGTCGTTCTTTCGATACTTTCCGAGACAACTGTGTAAAGATCTCCATTAGAACATCTTGACTAATTTCAGCGGTTTTACGAGAGAGTGAGCTATAGCACAGAGACTCAATCTCGATTTCTTTACAGAGTCTGCGATCCATAAAAGCACGATCCATTTCGCGAAAGCTTGGTAGTTCTTCATAAACGGCGTGTAACAGAATTTTGATTGCGGTGGTGAAATCCAGTTTTTACTATACGAATCAAATTGAAGAATCCAATTTTTGGCTTCTTTAGATAATTCGTCAAATTTAATTGCGGAAAACCATTTCTGAAAAGATGTTTTTGCGTTATACTTATCCATGCGTTGGTCCTTTTTATTGGTCTTGGATAAGTCATCCAAGAGTAGTATAAAGGACTTTTTTGTTGTTGGATAGCGGTAAATCAAGGATTTAGTGATTGGGAATTCTTTGCAACACTAGTGAAAACAAATAAAAAAAGAAATACAAAATTTATTATCTACTTTAAGTTGCGAGCGCAGAGCTTCTGATGAGGGCGAAAGAGCGATCAGAAATTCAGGGAAAGTGAAATGGTATCAGCGAAACAGAATGAAGTTGGAACGGCATTATATAAGTCGAACTGTTGCATTGAACTTTGCTTACGAGCAAGCAAAACATCTGGAATATGTAATAGACGAAATGTTTGAGGAGATGGAGGATGGCGAATGATACCGAAATTTAGAGGAGATGTCACGATGGCGGTTGGATTCATGGTAGTTGCGTTAAGTTTGATGAAAATACTTGCTTCATCATGCCAGAGTTTGGCGGTGCTTCTACACTCTCATATGCACAAATATTTAATCATACAGCCCAGTACGTTGATATTGAGACAATAGGACAATCAACTGGCCTTAAGGACAAGAATGGTACTGAGATTTATGTAGGCGATATTATCACAATCATCGATGATGAGGAAAAAGACACTGGTTTTGGTTGGAATGAAGAAGTCATCCTTCACAACGGTGCTTTTATGGCTGGTGATGACAATTTACTTGTGAATGTAAATTTCCGCAGTGTTATAGCCAATAACATCCACGAAATAAAGTTCCGCTAACCACGACTATCAAAGAGTAAATTTGAAGTATTATTTTTATTATTGATCATACAAAAAAGAGTTGATAATTTATCAACTCAAATAGTTATTCTGTAGGAGTATTATTATCAAAAAGCGTCGTACTCTCTGGATACATCTTGTAAATTTCGTGCCAAACAAGTGTTACATCGCCATAGCCAGATTCTTCTAGCCTTTGCTGCGCACGATCTGCTGCAATTTGATAGTCAGATTGAGATAAGCTGTCAACAAAAGCTGGATCAAATTTTCCACCCATAATCATATCATTTCTTTGATCAGGAGTCATCCAATTATTTACTACTGGTGTCTCCGCATTTTGAGCAGGTTGTTCAACAGCAGGTGTTTGCGGTGTCTGGTTCGACTGGTTTGGATCGACATAAGCCGCCTCGGGTGTTTGTACTTGTTGCTGATTTTGGCTAGGCTGTTCAGTTGGCGACGTTTCTGGTGTTTGAATAGATTGTGACGAACTAGACTGCTTTGATTCAGCAGCTTTGGTGGAAGACTCCTTTTTCTTTTTGATTGTTGTGCTTACGGTAGTTTCTTTTGACTTGGTAGTTGAAGCATCCTTTTTAGTATTACAAGCGGACAAAGAAAGAAGTGACAGCGACAACAATAGAATAGTCATTAACTTTTTCATGATACCCTCCCGATTTATGTCTTGTAACACAATTGTAACATTTGAAACGGATTTGTAAAGTGGTTTTAGTAAAAAAGTTTTCAATGAATCAATTTAGTGTGAGAAGGGTAAATTCTGAAAAAAATCTGCAAACTCAGCCTATCAAGAAGGTATTTATGAATAAACAAGAAATTATTGATGGAATAAAAAGAATGCAAACTAACGCTATCAAGCGAAGCTCTGTTATTTCGAATCATTTATATGCGGAAGGATTGGCCGATGGTTGTTCTGACTGCATTAAATTTGTCGAACTACTAGACGAACCTCAGAAAGTCAAAGTGCCAGCAATCATCTATATGTGGCTTGATTATTGTAAATGGAATAACTATCCATTGAGGGCTGCTATGGATGAAGGCAATATGCGGAGTTATCAAAGAGCTACTGATCGAGAGGGTTTGCCAAAATGGTTTGAAAGCAAGGAGAACCAAGACTTGTTTTCACAGGCTTGATCAAATGGTTATGAAGAGGAGGAACCAAAATATTCAGTAATGGTTGCTGGAAAATATCTTATAAAAATGTTTCATGGCAGGCAGGATCACAAATTTGTCAGTCAAGCTGAATTGGAATTTTGGCATAGCAGTGCATACAAATTAACTCAGAAGGAAATCAAATCAATCGACGAACGTTACTGGCAGTTCGCAGTGTCAGTCGAGAAAGTGTAGGTGTGATAATGGAAGAGAATATCACGATTGAGTTCGTCAGAAATTGGATAGAGAAGCATCATTTAACAAGAAAATCGTATGAGTCAGTATTGACAGATGCGCTGACTAATAACGGACATTACTACATTGACAATCCATATTTGAGAGATTGGATCAGAGAAAATACTGGAAAGTTTAGAAACATATTGCCATATGAACTTAACGAAAACCAGCAGATAGTTCTCGAGTGGTTGAAAGAAATGTTCACCGATACAGGTGATGGCTATTTTAGTGTTATTGGTTATCTTGCAAATCCAACGACCAGAGAAGACGAACAGGATGTCGCCTATATTGCTCTATCTCGTTTGAATAATCTAGAAGAGATTCACGTCCCAGCAGCGTTCGCGGAATGAGGGCTCTCAATTGAAAAAAGCGATTAGAATTTTAGAAAGCTGTCTAGCATTTAGAGCAAAAGGATTTGAGCGAAAAGGTATTGAAAAGGCAATTCAAATTTTGAAAGAGGGGGTTAAATAGTGGGATTAATCACTCAACAACCAAACGGTAAGTATACGCGAATAAGCTATGTAGTCGATGCGCCAACACATTGGAATTGGACAGAGGAAGGATTAAGCAAATATTTACATGAAACAAATTAGTATGACTTTGAGGGACAAACGGTTGATGAGTGGATGGAACGGTGGGGCAGAAGTTTCGAGACTGCTAAGAACTATATCCCTGACATAAATCTGACAGAAAAAGAAATTGAAGATTGGTTGAAAGAGGTGGCGGAATGATTCATGCAGCCGAAATCGCTGAGAAACGAGTAGAAGCAATTGATGAAGACGAAATCAGCGATATCCTATATGATTTTGCTATAACTTGGTGCAGTGATGAGTTATCGGCTGAAAAAGAAATTGAATTTGCTCATAAAATTATCGATCTGATTATGTAAATAGATCCGGTAACCGAAGCCATCACCTAGGTTTGAAAAGGAGATAAGTATGAATAGAGCATAAGTTACGAATAGCTTGAGCGACTTGGTTAGAAAAAAATACCAAGTAATTGTAATTTTTGGGCATAAATAGTAACCAAATGCGAATCCACAGTTTAAGTTTGGCAGATACACGTAGAAAGTTGTTTGATGTACCGGAGGAAAAGTTCATGTTACATGGAATATGTAGGATGACTTTATTGTTTTGAGAAGCTAAACTAATTGGAAGCTTTAACAGAAAAATCCAAGCAATTCCTTAAAAGTCATCGCAATTGGAACAGATCAAACGGCAAAAGTACAAGGTAAAGAGTATAAATCTTAAATGATTATGAAGCATCATGTAAAGGAAACTTGACAAAAACTGAATAAAGAAGTTATACTATGTGTAAAGGAAGCTTGTCAAAAATGAGAGGATCGAATTGTGAAAAATAGAGTGGAAGAGTTGAGAAAGGCACGCAAATTGAACCAAGACCAGTTTGCAAAAGCGATACGAGTCTCAAGGCAGACGGTTAGTTCCATTGAAACGGGCAAATACAATCCATCTTTAGAGTTGGCCTTTGCCATTTCAGATTTTTTTGACCTGTCTATTGAAGAAATTTTTATCAATGAGAGGAGTGCTGAAAAATGAAAAGAAATACACTGAGGGGTGGATTCTTGTACGTCCTTGTTGGGGTCATCTTTTTGCTGTGTGGAATTTTTCTAGATACAAAACTAAATAGCCTATTTTGGGGATTTGCAGGGGCTGGGATCATTCCTGGTCTAGCCATGATCTGTAAATATGTTTACTGGACACGTCCTCAAAACGTTGAAAAGTATGTCGAGAAGATGGATGAAGAAAAAATCAACCTGCGGGATGAACGCAAAGAAAAATTTAGAAACTTATCTGGTCGATATGCGTACCTATTGGGATTGATCACTATTTGTATTTCAATCGTAGTTTTTTCTATACTATCGTCTTTAGGGGTTATTCAAAATTCAAAAATCTTACTTTTCTATTTGGGCGGATATGTGATTTTTCAGTATGTCGCAGGGATTCTTATCTTCAAACATCTTGATAAAAAGTATTAAACTAAAAAATTGAGTATCTTTGAAAAGACCGGAAGAATCGATTGTGCAAGAGAAAAGACACGATTGTGAATGGGCAGCGTGGGAAAACGAATCTGATTCCACTAACGACGGATTGTACGGACAAGGAAGGAAAATATGAAAAAAACCATCTAAAAACATAGATGGTTTCAAATCGGTTAGTCAAACAAACTAATTTGTTTCTTTTAGCTTTTTGAAGGTAATCAAGGTGGCAGCTTTAACTTGCATAGAAGTGGACATATACGAATAGGTAACTAAATCCCAACCCTCTTGTGCACGTTTGTTAATCAATTGATCCAGTTCTAATAAATCGCCTTCCTCTGCTTTGTCCGTTAACCATTTAGTTTTTGTCGATAGAATTTCTGATTTGTACTCATACATGATAAAACCTCCTGATTTATTATGTTCACATAATAGCAAGAAAAAAATGAAGAAGGCACGTTTTTTCTTAAGTGGTAGAAATTAGGGCCTGAACTGCTCAAATTTATGTTGAACCATTAATGGGTACATGAACAACTAACAGAGCGTTTCCATTTAAAGACCGAAAGTGAAGAAAAAACATGAGTAACATGATCTTTTAGTCGTTTGTAAATTTTTTTATCCAAACACAACTCCCGAATAGTCTAAAATTGCATGGATCAAAACTGGAACAAATAGAGTACCGCTCTTTTTATAAGCGAAAGCAAACAAAGCGCTACCCAAAATTCCTTGACCCAATAAATCATTGGAAATTTTAGCGATTAAGTCTGCAAAGGAACCGTTGGAAATAATGGTTGGCATAATGCTGTGCATAGCGCCGAAAAGCAAACCGCTAATGACAATTCCCGTTAGGAAATTAGATTGTTGCTCAATTTGTGTAAAGAGGAATCCTCTAAACATAAATTCTTCTGCGAAGGCGACAACTACCAGATAAAAGTAGGCTAAATAAATCCCTTTGATAGTGAAATCTCCATGAGCCAAGAACATAATCACATAGACTGCTAGCAATAGCAGAGTAACCAAACGAGATTGATTCGTGATTCCTACTATAGCCAAGGATTTTTTATTCATCCATATCAAACCAAGAATGACGAAGACAAATGATAGATTTACAACAGCGTCCATAAAAAATTTGAATCCAACATTTTGTGGAGTGATATCATTTAAAGAAATGAACCAACCTTTACTCCATAAAAAGGAAGCACAAATATAAAAAAACAAGCCATAAAGAAATGTCAGACCCACAGCACCAAATACGATTTTTTTAGATTTCATTGTTTCCCTCCGTTTTTCGTATAACGCATTCCACATTGATAATCTGATGAGACTATGGAACCTTGAAATGATGGATCAGCGATTCCTGTTGGACTCAAAAGACATCTGCCAATTTTAAGCGGTTAGAAAAGTTAAGATCGAGAATATGAAGAATAGAGGAAGCTCGAATTTTATTCCTATGACCCGGATTTTATTTCCAAATGCTCGTTCTGATCTGCGTGCAGACTCATGCCTATATTTTTAAGCTAATCGGTTGTCCGTGCCAAAAAAAGTCCATTATTGTAACGAAGGAAGAGTGAAATGAACCAAACGAGCTTTGATATGATTGCCATAGATGAGGAAAATTGATGAAGCCCTTTTACGATCATAAGCCTCCTGAAAAAGTATTTATGTAATTATATCGTATGCTTGAGTAAATACTCAACTGGTTTTAAGAGTCGCTAAACGCTATTCGTGCAGTTCAGCATCCTTTGAGTTGCATTAAACTGCCCTAGGGTACTAATTAAACTGAATAATTTTGTGGCAATGGATCAAAGGACTGTCGATAATCAGAATGCAACAGTTGCCGAAGATAATCGACCAAAAGTGAAAGAGTTCAGTGATTCTTCACCACAGAAAACCGATAAAGAGATGGCAGGACTAAGAGGTCAAATAGAAAAAATAAAGCCCGAAAAAAGCGCTGAACAATGATAAGACTGAGTTAGAGTTATGGAAAACAATAGATGCAACGTTCATACAGATGGAGTTATTCTCTCTGAAAAAAGAAGCGATGAAACTGATTAGCGGGGTTTTTGTATTCCTTCTTCAAAAATGCTAAAATAAGAACATAAGTTCGATAGCGAACCAATTTCCGCTAGGAGGATGTGTGATGAGACAAGGGTCGATTTTTGAAAAATCAAGAGAAAAGAGTGAACCACTGGCTACTCGGGTACGACCAGAAACGCTGGACGAATTTGTAGGGCAGGGCCATTTGCTAGGCGAAGGGAAGCTGTTGAGAGATATCATTGAAAACGATCGTGTCTCATCCATGATCTTTTGGGGGCCACCGGGTGTCGGCAAGACGACCTTGGCTCGGATTATTGCCAATCAGACGGAATCGGAGTTTATCAATTTCAGCGCCGTTACCAGCGGTATCAAAGAAATAAAAGTCGTGATGAAGGATGCGGAGCAGAATCTGACGTTTGGTGTAAAAACAATCGTCTTTGTCGATGAGATCCATCGTTTCAATAAAGCTCAGCAGGATGCCTTTTTACCTTATGTCGAGAATGGCAGCATTATTCTGATTGGTGCCACCACCGAGAATCCGTCATTTGAGATTAACTCGGCTTTGCTCTCCAGAAGCAAAGTCTTTGTCTTAAATCAATTAGAAGAAAACGACATTGTACAGCTGCTGAAGCAGGCGATTGCCAGCCAACGAGGTTTTCCTAGTCTGACCGTTAAAACGGACGACGAGGTTTTGAATTCTATCGCCTCATATGCCAACGGCGATGCGCGCGTGGCCTTGAACGCGTTGGAGATGGCTGTTTTAAATGGGGATAAAAATGGAGATACTGTCTCCCTGAAGCAGGACAAGCTGCTGGATCTGATCGAGAGAAAATCGTTTCTCTATGATAAAAATGGCGAGGAACACTACAATGTGATTTCTGCCTTGCACAAGTCGATGCGAAACAGTGATGTTGATGCGGCGATCTATTGGTTGGCGCGCATGGTGGAATCTGGCGAAGATCCTTTGTACATCGCCAGACGGCTGGTGCGTTTTGCCAGTGAGGACATTGGGCTGGCCGATATTCGAGCACTGGAGTTAGCCAACACTGTTTTTCAATCCTGTCAGTTTTTGGGGATGCCTGAGTGTAATGTCCATCTGACGCAGGCTGTCATCTATTTGTCCTTGGCACCAAAGTCGAATGCGGTAGATGCGGCCTATCATCGGGCCAAAAAGGATGTTTATGAGACCTTCAACGAACCGGTTCCTTTGGTCATCCGCAATGCACCGACACAATTAATGAAGGATCTGCGCTATGGTGAGGATTACCAATATGCCCATGATACCGAGGACAAGCTGACCTCAATGAAGACGATGCCGCCGTCCTTGGAAGGGCATCAGTACTATTTGCCAACGATGCAGGGGAATGAAAAACGTTTCAAGGAACGCAAGGAAGCGATCGAGAAATGGCATTCTGAGCATGATCAATAAAACAGAATAAATAGGGAAAGACTGGTCGGTGGATCAGTCTTTTTTGTCATTATCTCCGCGAAGCTAGCCCCGTCCCTTCCCAGCAAATCAACTAACTACATCAAATAAAAGGTATACAAGCTAAAGAAAGTCACCGATTCTGAGAATGCATCAACTTGTGTTGCTCGATCTATTAATGCTGGAACCGTCCGCCCCCCGTCTGCCAGTGATACAGCAAAGGCTGCTTTTTCAGCTGATTCAAAAAGGGGAGATGGCAGGTCGAGATAGTCCACCGACAGCCTATACTGCATCAACTTCAACGAATTCCCCGCAGTAAAAAGATTAATCGACCCGACTTTTTCTTGTGCTGGAATGTCGGATATGCAATAGTGGACTGTAGTACACTTTAACTGAGGAGGAAACGTAGATGAATGCTTTGGAACAGATGACGAAGGCAATCGACTATATTGAAGAGAATCTGGATGGAGAAATCGATGAAAAGGAAATAGCACGCATTGCGTTGTGCTCGTCCTATCATTTCAAACGGATGTTTTTATTTCTGATCGGCATGCCTTTGTCAGAGTACATTCGTCGTCGCAGACTGACGTTGGCTGCTCTGGATCTGCAAACTACCGACGCCAAAGTCATCGACATCGCCGTCAAGTATGGCTATTCGTCAGCCGATGCCTTTTCGCGGGCGTTTCAAGCAATGCATCAGGTTACTCCTAGCCACGCAAGAAAAAAAGGCGTCCGTCTCAAGATTCAACCGCACGTTAGCTTCACATTATCATTGAGGGGGGTCTTGGAAATGAAATATCGAATTGTCGAAAAGGAAGCTTTTTCTGTCGTTGGCATAAAGGAGCGCTTTTCTTATGTCGATAACCTTGGAGCTAGTGTTGGGCAAATGTGGGGCAGTGTCACCGAGGAAATCATGGGGAAATTACGGTCTCTGGCTCGTGCGGATCCTGGCGGTCTGGTCGGCGCCTACAGCGAGATGTATGAGGACAATACAACGGACTATTATATCGGTGTAATCACAACAGAAGAGTGTCCGGAAGGGTTCGTAAAACTGGCGATCGAAGCGCAAACTTGGGCAGTTTTCGAGATCGAAGGCCCCTTGCCTCAAGCCATGAGTGATGTCTGGGGACGCATTTTTTCCGAGTTTTTCCCAACCACCGGCTACGAGCATACCCCAGCACCTGAAATCGAATGGTATTCTGCAGGTGATATGAGCAGTGAGAGGTATGAAAGCGAGATTTGGATTCCTGTTGTAGGAGGATAAATATAGTGAAATAAGTCGTCGTATCATTACGAGAAAATGATGCGGCGATTTGTTTTTGTTCGGGGAGATAAGATGTTTGATTTCTGAACATTCTCATGCGGTCGTTACTGTCGAAACTAAGAGAAATCAAGAGTTTTGGTCGCTCTATCAACTATCATTATGATAAAATACTTATAAAATTAAAAAGTTTGGGGGGAATTGAATAGTCTTAACTGATTATTTGGTGCAGAGTTATGAAAAATAGAAAAGTGTTATGGCAAACGTGTTTATTGGTTATGTTGTGTTTGCCGCTAGCGGGGTTTAAAACTGCTGAAAATGAAGAGACCTCACTGCCTGACAACTCGCAGTCGGAAGTCAACAGTACGGTCAATACACAGGCTTCATAAGTGGCAAGGCTATCTGAACGAAGATGGCATACAAGCAGAGAGTCACAAAGGCGGAAAGCGGAATTTTATCAATCAGTCCATTACGGTCACAAAAGACAATTGGACGATCTGGAAGGATTTCAATTTTAAAAATGGCAACTCCACCAAACACTTGTATGCGAACACTTATAAAGTGACGGGATGGTACCGCCATTACAATGGATCAAAATATCTTTCACTGTACGATGACAATGGGAACTGGCAAGGCTATTTGAATGAAGGTGGTGCAAAAGCTGCTGCTTCCTACGTTTTATTAAATGCACCCTATATCAATCAGAACAGTGCGGGCTTCCCAATGGGTTGTGAGGCGGCTTCTCTCTTGCAAGCCCTGCAGCAAAAAGGATACGCTCGGTCATACAATTTGAGGAGCTTTATCAAAGAAATGCCGATGTCGCCAAATAATAATCCAAACAATGGTTTCTCTGGCAAGCCCGATGATATTAAGCCGAATATTTATCATTCAATTTACGCTAAACCATTAGCTCAATGGGGAAACAAATATGGAAATGTCGCTGATATCAGCGGGACTTCTGTGGATGGATTGAAAAACGAGTTGCGCAAGGGCAATCCTGTTGTCGTTTATGTAACAGGAAATTACGCTAAACCGATTTATGGAAACTATTGGTGGGGAACGGGAATCGATAATGCTCATATTGTAACTTTGGATGGATTCAACCAATCCAACAACACGTACCATATCTCTGACCCAAATGCGGGCACATACTGGGTATCAGCGAGCAGATTTGAAGCAAGCTATAATTTAAGAAAATCTGCCGTTGTAGTGAAATAAAAAGCTAGCAAACCATTGTTTCTTGATGGTTGCTTTTTTGAGTAGCGAAAGTGAAGAAGAAGGATTTAGCAGCAAGAATCTTTTAGACATGAGTATATTAAGTTTAGAGGGATTTTGGGCAGCTGACTAGCAGTTTTCCGTTAAAATAAGGGTTTCGGAGGTCATTCTATTTTTCAGAGAATATCAAATTTTTAATGCTTTCCTTTTTGTCTGGGTGTATAATCATTGAAATACTTAAATAATGGAGGTTTGTTTTGAAAATAAATCGATTGTTAAGAAAAGCGGGAGTTGTCGCGGTGTTATTGATCTTAGGATATTTAACAGCCATTTTTGTGTCTCGGGTGTTACTGCACAGATAAGAGGCTGAAATTTGATCCTGATTTTCTAAGGCTTATCCTTATTTTAGAAGTTGAAAATGCTCTTGATTAAAGGGGATTAAGGATAGATGGACAAGTTCAATGACGTTCTTGCGAGAATTTCAAGATAGTTGTCCGTCTAGTTTGGTGTGTCCTTTTTTGTTTCAAATTATTGGAAAAGGAGCCGAGTCAAAGGTCATTAGCTAATAAGAATATAAAAGATTTTGAATTCAAATCAATACTACATATTGTATTTGTTATTGAAATAGGCTATTAAAACCACTAAATACAGGCTTTACATTACAAGGATTTAGAGGTAAGATTATCAAGGATTTCATAGACTTATTAAATGAAAGGATGGACGAGACGATGTTGCTGATAGCTGGAACGATCGGAGCGGGCAAGACGGCCTTGACCAATAAGCTGTCTTTGGAAATGAATTCGAGACCGTTTTATGAAAATGTGGATGACAATGAAGTGCTGCCGCTGTTTTACTCGAATCCGGAGAAATATACTTTTTTGCTTCAGGTTTTCTTTTTGAATAAACGTTTTCTAGCGATGAAAGATGCGTTGAAACAAAAGGACAATGTTCTGGATCGCTCAATCTATGAAGACAGTCTGCTGTTTCACTTGAATGCCGATCTGGGGCGGGTGACTCAGGACGAGGTGCAGCAGTACGACAACCTGCTGGATACGATGCTGAAGGAACTGGAAAGTGTAGCTCCGCTGAAAAGACCGGATCTGCTAGTCCACATCAAGGTCTCCTTTGAGGTGATGCTAGAGCGGATCGAAAAGCGCGGCCGCGACTACGAGCAGGTGGCAACGAATCCGGATCTTCAAGACTATTATCGGATGGTGACGCAGCGCTATGATCAGTGGTATGACAGCTTTGATTTGTGTCCGAAGATTCAGATTGATGGCGATCGTTATGATTTTGTCGCCGACCCGCAGGCAGCCGAAACGGTATTGGGTCAAATCAAAGCAAAAACGCAGGAGCTGAACCAAATGGAAATTCAACGTCCCAGCTACTGTACTGCTCGAAAGATCGAAAAAGGGATTTTTTGATCGTTTTCTTTTTTCACTATAAAAGAATAGTATCGTTCAGGTCATCGATTTGGCCAGTTAATTACAGCAAATCTTCAGCCAAACTCTTGTGGAAGTATATCGTGTTGGTGTCGGTTTCATGTTATACTAAATTCAACGAATTCAAGAAAATAGGAGTGAAGCTGAGATGAGGTTAATGATTGAAAATACTTCGTACAAAGTCTTTTAGGGCAAATTTGTACGAAGGCAAACGATTTTTTGCCCGTTAGACTTTGTCTTTTACCATTTTAAAAGACAAAGGAGAAAGAAACATGACGTATGAAATGGACCTGTCCGCATTTGCTGAGACATTCTCGGAAAAGCCGTTAGTGATCGGCGGTTTGGCGATGGACTATTATGGTATTCGGCCTCGGGGAAAAGATATCGATCTGATTGTGACTGGCGAGGATTTTGCTCGGATTTCGGAGCAGCATCCTGGCAGACAAAGAGACAAATGGGGCGATTTGATTTTGACACTAGGGGAATATGAAATTTTACGCAGTATTTTTCGGTTTGATTATGCCTTCTTTTCAGAGGGGGCGATCGAACGGGAATACTGCAAAATCATCTCTTTGGAAAAACTATTTTTCATGAAGGTTTTGGCCTATGAAAATCAGCCAGAGGTAGAAAAGCATACACAGGATTATCAATTAATGCTGACCCATTTTTTTGAAAACTTCCAAAATAGGGAGTATGTGGAGACAATGAATCAGCATATTGAAGATTATCTGAATGCGCCAGATGGAACGATCTAAAGGTGCGGCCCGAACAACATCTCTTGCTTGATGTTGTTCGGGTCTTTTTGTGTAGTTGTTTTGAAGAGGCGATTGCTTCATAATAGAAGTTAACGAGGAGGGTGCTATGTTTCATTTGATGTTGATACTTCTGCCATTGCTTTTTTTGGTCATGATTTTATCGATCCTCTTATTTGGAGCGACCATGCTTTTGATCAGTTTATTTGGTGGGGCTGCGACGGTACTGTGGATCAAAAATCGAACTGCAAAAAGGCTGCTCTTCATCGGCTTTGCGATCGTGTCGTTAATCGGTGGAATGTGCTTGTTTCCCTTTGTAGGGATCTACGCGAATCTAACGATGCCGCTTTTTCGGACTATCACTGGCATCTTGCTCAGCCTGATCGTCTTTTTGGCGATGGGTGGAATTAAGATTTCGATGACAGTTCAGAACAAAACGGGAAGAACATTCTTGTGTATTTTGTATGCTCTAGCCGGGGGGGGGGGGAGCAGCTTTATTGGCGATTTTTTTCTATTTGCGGAAATAGGAAGCTGGAAAGATTCAATGGGCCATCTTGATTGCCAGCAGTTGCTTCAGCAGGTTTAGGTCCTTAGCTGTTCGTAGCTCTAAATAACAAGAGCGACCTTCCATGTAGGCTGTAGAGGAGAGAATTCGCTCGATGATTTCCTCAGGTAGATCGGACGTCTGTGCTGCTGCGACAGCTTTTTTTCCAAGCACAAAGGTGTTTCGGATAAATCCGTCCATCGGTATCAGATAAAACAGAGTTCTTTTTTTGCACTTTATAGTGTAGCTCCAGCCAGCTTTTTTACTGTAGAATTTCCATTCCCCAGTAACCTTGTCCGGTGAACAGACCTTTTGAGTGTGTTCAAATGCTTCTTGCCAAAGGGTATAGCTTTTGCCCAAGGCCTGCTTCAACGCTGCTTCGTCAGGCTGGATTTCTTTTTTCTTAAAAAAACTGGTTGTCATTTGATTACCTCCTTTTCTTACTATTGTAGCAGATCAATATGACAGCTGATGACAAGTTTCTTTTTTGGTTAATGACAGGATAGAGTCGATTCGGAGGGATTGTCCTATGCACATTCAGCGGTTGTTTAAGCTGACGATGTATTTATTGAATAAAAGGGCTGTGAAGGCTCAGGAGCTGGCGGATTATTTTGAGGTTTCCGTGCGTACTATTTTTCGTGATTTGGATGTTCTCAGCAACGCAGGGATCCCTATTTATACGGTACAAGGAACAGGTGGCGGGATATTTATTGATCCGGACTTTGTTTTGAGCAAAGCGACACTGACGAAAGAGGAGCAGACTCGGCTTGTGGCTGCCCTGCAAAGCTGGACGGTAGCGGACCGGCAGGAGACGACTTTTTTGCTGGATAAATTAAGAGGATTGTTTCAAACAGACGGATCGGAGCTGATCGAGATCGATTTTTCTCGCTGGGGCCATTCGGATAAAGCAACCTACGATGCGGTCATGACGGCGATTACTCAGCATCGAAACCTAGCGTTTTCTTACATTGATTTGTACCAAGCGGAAAGTACACGCACTGTTTGTCCGCTCAAACTGTTGTATCAAGAGAGAGCTTGGTATTTGAAGGCTTACGAGGAATCAAAAGGCCATCGTATATTTAAACTGAATCGGATTAACGATGTGGTGATCTTAGAGGATTCCTTTTCTCGTTCCACTGTTCCTCTGGAGCAAACCTTTAAACAAGAGCCGCAAAAATTTGATTGTATTTCTTTGGAAGTATGTTGCACAGCAAAGGTTGCGGATCGTCTGTACGATGAATTTCCTTCGAAGTCAATTGTGAGGCAAGGGGGGAGCTATTTACTGAAGATAGAGGTCCCGCAAACGCCATGGCTGGAAAGTTTTCTTTTGTCTTTAGGAACGGAGGCAGAGGTGATCCGTCCGTTGGAGCTGCGGAATCAGTTAGCCAAGACGGCTGAGGAATTGTATCAGAAGTATAGAACTACTTAATAGATGATCAGAGCAAAAAAAGATAGCGATGTGAACGGTGGGTTCCTGTAGTGACCCGAAAAAGTTAGACTTTTTAGGAGTGGAGAGGTGTTAAGCGGTGTTTCAGTGGACATCCAGAAAGGAGAATTCGTGTCAGTCATGAGCCCTTCCGGTTCAGAAAAGTTGACCCTGCTGTATGTATTGAACAGGATGGACACGATCGATCAGGGCAATGTCCAATTTATGGAACAGGAGTTGACGGCCTGTAAAGAAACCGAACTGGCGGATTTGCGTCGTCCGCACATGGGCTTTGTGTTTCAGTAGCCGATCTTTCTCAAAATTTTGACGATTCTGGGCTATATTATTTTACCAGTGATACGGAGACAACCGCAAAAAGTCTCTGAACTGACGGCACAAGCACAGGAGCTGCTGAAAAAAACCGGCATCGAGGATCTTGCGATGTGCATGGTGACACACGATGCCAAGGTGGCCGTTCAAAGTGAACGGACATTGTTTATGAAGGACGGCGAAATCGTGGATGAGCTGAAGCTTGCCAAGTTTGTTGGAAACGATAGCGATTAACGGATCGCACAGGTGAATGAGAAGATGTTGTTGAGGATTTTAATATTTGGTTAAAAGGCTGTTATCCATTTTACCAGTGGCGCTGAGCGTTATTGGTGAATGGGACGAGCCTTTTTCTCATAAATTTTTCAAATAGAGCACAAAGGCTCACCGGAAGAGCTGGACACGACGGGGCAATACATTGCAGTCGATGGTGGATGGTTGACGATTTGATTTCCGAGAGCTGGCAGTGAGAAGAAAGAGCAAGAGAAACCGACCTTCAGCGATACGTTTGAAGGTCGGTTTCTTATCGGATCGTAGTAAAGCACTGCATCAGGTTTTCGATGAAGGTATCAAAGGATTTCGACTGACTCAGTCGATGCACATTTTGCTCATCTGTACAGATCAGAGCCAAATCATCAAAAAGTTCTCGAAATAGATGCCGATTGTGATAGTTAATGGAGAGCAGAAAAACCAATGTAACTACTTGGGAGCCCCACTGGATTCCTTTTGGAGCTGCAACAATGAAGATGCCGGTTTTTTTAGCATCCATTGTTAGCGTGTGAGGCAGAGCAACTGGACCGAAAGCGGTAGAAGACAGTTTTTCTCGTTCCATCAGCTGAGTAAAAAAATCGTTGCCGACAAAACCGTCCTGCTCCATTTGAGTGCACAGCTCCTGCAAGAGAGGCTCACTCGCCATTTTTTTCTCTCTATAGATAAAATGCTTTTTATCCACTACTGACAAGAGATTTTTGCTGAATTGTTCTTTGCGTTTGATTTCCTTAAGTTCAAAAATCTTCTCAGATACTTGCTGCCGATCTTCTAGCGTGAAAAAAGGGTTGATCACGACATAAGGGGTGGTCGTGATTTGCTTTAATTTGATTGCGGAAATAATGAATTCCGTTTGAATATGCTGCAATTCTTTTTCATTGGTGAGAATGTTTGTAATATCGAGATCATCACCAAAATGGTTTTGTAGTTTCTTCATTACTTGGATGTTCATGTTGTAATAAAGCGGAACGAGCAGGGCACAATTGATTTTGGAAGTCCGTTGTTTCTGCACTTCCAGAGCGTAGCCTAAATGAAAGGCAATGTAGGCAATCTCGTCTTCAGTGATGGTGTGCGCCAACTCTCTTTGAATCACATGAGACACCTGAACAGCACAGTCATAAATCAGCGGGCATTCTTTTTTTAATGTCTCGGTCATTGGGTTTCGACAAGAATAGTCATTATCCAATCGAAAGAGTAGGTTTTTGATGTGTAACGTAAAACGAATCAAGAATTCTGGTTCATTGTTGTCAATAAAATACAATTCTGATACTTTTGAAAGGATTTTTTTTACAAGATCGAGACAGCGCTGGTCAGCGACTTCACGCAATTCTTCTGCAGAGATTTGTGTGAAGTTGACGTTCGTACCATTTGCAGAGATCAGTAAGGCCAAATCACGGACTTCTTCTTTAGGAAAATGCAGGTTGTAATGGTCTGCTATTTTTCCCGCGATGTCTGCAGCAATCTGATTGATCAAAGGTGGAATCGAACTGGGCGTTTGATTGTCGGCTTCGGAGAATTGAAAGTTGCTTTTCATCCGATCAATCGCGATCGCCAGATGGATGATGATATTGATCAATGCATAATCATTCGTAAAAAAATCATAATTGGAGAAAATTTCTGCAACGATCTCTTTGATATAGTCTAAATCAAAATCAGTAAAGCTTTCTTGCAGCTTTGTGATATCTACAAAGTTTTGCTCCAGCTCAGAAAGCAAAATCGCGTGGATCAGCTGACGTTTGGCTTTTTCCGATCCGCGTAGTTGAATAGAATCGCTGTCTTGAATAAGCACAAGGGAATGCTCAGCGCATTTCCTTTTTATTTTTTTCAAATCCTTCATCAAGGTAGATTCGCTGACGAATAATTCTTCGACTAAGTCATAGATTGCAAGGGCTTCTTCTGTCGCGGTAAGCTTGAGCAACAGATAAGCCATTCGCTCAGGAGGCGTTTCCGGCGTGCCTACCTGGATATTTTCTTGGACATTCGCTAGACGGACAGGATCAACCCGATACCCTTTGTTGGAGGAGAGAATCAATCCGGGTTCGTTTTCTTGGATCTCTGAAATATAGGATTTGATTGTTCGCTTTGACAAAGAAAACTTTTCCGCCAGCTGCGTGGAAGCTGTCCAGGAAGCTTGCTCGTTCAGGTAGCGTAGAAGCGGTAAATATTTTACTTTCAAAAAATCCTCTCCTTCACCTGCATGGTGCAAATAAATATTTGTTTCACCATATGCATTTTCTTATAGTATAACTATAGATGGTAGCGCTATCAATCTACTTTTAAAGTCTCTTAGAAAAAAACTATGCTTAAAAACGGGAGGAATCATCGTGAAAAAACTAAATGTATTACTCGTTTGCGGGTCTGGAGCAAGCTCTGGATTCATGGCAGCGAATATCAGAAAAGCGGCTTCCGCAAAAGGAATGGAATTAAAAATCACTGCTCGTGGAGAAAGCGAGATCGAAAACTACATTGATGAAATTGACGCATTAATGGTCGGCCCACATCTGGCCTATATTTTAGATGAGGTAGAGGAATTTGTAGGAGATGCACCGGTGAAGGTCATACTAATGAAACCCGACTATTATGCAACATTAGACGGTGAAAAAGCCTTGGAGCATTTATTAGAAGAGATGAAGTAGATTGAAAATAGGAGGGTTTAAAAATGAATGCGTTGATCCACTGGTTAGAAACGAGTTTTACCCCGAGAATGAATAAGATCAATAATAATGTTTGGATTGTTACACTAAAGGATTCGATTATGCAGGCATTGCCGCTGATTTTCTTAGGTTCCATCTTTTGTATGTTGGCAATATTGAATGAGTATTTTCCTTGGCTGCCTAATTTTTGGATACCGTTTGGGTGGACAATGGGCATGATCTCGTTGATCATTTCGTTCTTGATCCCTTTTAATTTAATGGAGAAAAAACGATTGCGCAAGCAACGGATCAATGCGGGGATGGCTGGTATCATTTTATTTCTTATCATTATCACCCCGCAGGTCATCACAGACGGACAACCTGGATTTAATCACAGTGCTTTAGGTGCAGGAGGGATGTTCGTAGCTATCGTTGCTGGCTTGTTTGCCGGGTTTGTCCTAAATTTGTTCGGAAAGTTCTCCTTTTTCAGTGACGAGTCAGTCATTCCAGACTTTGTTCGTTCTTGGTTTGATGCGATGCTGCCAATCGGCATCGTGGTTGTGGTTGGCTGGATAGTCGTCGATATTATTGGCTTTGATGTTTACAATTTTGTTTTAGCTATCTTTATGCCGTTACAAAATATTGTTGAGACGCCGTGGGGATTTTCTTTGATGCTGTTTGTTGTTTGTTTCTTATATTCTTTGGGCATCTCTACCTGGGTATTGACGCCGGTCTTAAACCCAGTATTGCTGGCTGCAATTCAGGCTAATATCGATGGAACGGCTACCAATTTAGTAACTGACCCAACGATCTACTCCGCGTATCTGTGGATTGGCGGAATCGGTTGTACGATGCCATTAGTGTTTATGCTGATACGCTCAAAATCAAAAAAATTAAGAGCCTTGGGAACAGCCTCCTTGGCACCAACGGTCTTTAATATCAATGAACCGATCGTCTTTGGTTGTATCGCATGGAATCCGCTGCTGATGATTCCCATGTGGCTGCAAGGAATTATTTTACCTTTGATCGTCTGGCTGTTCACGAAGGTGATCGCCTTTGCACCAATCCCGATGGAAATGTTTCAGATGTGGTATTGTCCTTTTCCGATTGCAACTTGGCTGACGACTCGTTCTGTCTCAGGACTGTTACTCATGCTGTTGATTTTTATCATTGCATTCGCGATTTGGTATCCATTCTTTAAAGCCTACGAAAAACAAGAAATGGAAAAAGAGGCTGAAGTTGTTGCAAAGGGGTAATTTTCAAATTTGGAAGAAGGGTTGATAGATGCTTAATGAACAGTTAGTCCAAGATGCCATGCAGATTATCTTACATGCTGGAGATGCACGAAAGTATTGTATGGAAGCACTAAAAGCGATCGAGAGCGATGATTTTGAAACTGCAGAGGAAAAAATGTATTTAGCAAACAAAGAAATCGTCCAAGCGCACCATATCCAAACCGATGTAATCACGGCGGAAACTTCTGGGAAAGCGGGGCAGTATTCGGTCTTATTTGCCCATGCACAGGACACACTGATGACGATTTACAGTGAGCTGAATATTGCCAAGCGGATGCTAGCCATTTTCAAAAAGTATGACCAGCGAATTCAGCAGATAGAATATCAGATGAAAGGCAGGGAGGAGCATGAATAAAGTACCAGAAGGGTTTCCTAAGCACTTTTTATGGGGAGGCGCAATCGCAGCAAATCAAGCTGAAGGAGCTTGGGACAGTGACGGCAAGGGCTGGTGTGTTGCTGACATCAACGAATTCCGTGACGATGTAGCGTTAGAAAAAAAATCAAACATGGAGACGACGATTGCTTATGTGAAAGAGGCCATGGCAAGCACAGATCGTATTTTTCCAAAACGCTGGGGAATCGATTTTTATCATACCTATAAAGAGGATTTAAAGTTACTGGCGGAATTAGGATTGAAAACCTTTCGAACCTCCATCAACTGGTCGCGAATTTTTCCAAACGGGGATGAATCTGAACCAAATGAGCAAGGATTACGGTTTTACGATGAACTGTTTGATGCGATTATCGCCAATGGGATGGAACCAATGATTACGATGTCGCACTATGAGATTCCGATCCATCTGACGACAGCGTATAAAGGGTGGTACTCTCGTGAGGTCATTGATTTCTTTGTTCGCTATGGTCAAGTGGTCTTGGACCGCTATCATGATAAAGTAAAAAAATGGATTATTGTAAATCAAATTAATTTAATCGTTCATGAGTCGTTTAACCACTTGGGGATCGGAGAAGATGTCGTAACTGATTTGTTGTCCGCCAAGTACCAAGGGGTCCATAATGAGATGGTAGCGAGTGCTTTGATTACAAAATACGCTCATGAGAACTACCCAGACAATGAAATCGGTATGATGCTGTGCGGCGGACCTTCCTATGCAGCTACGTGCAAGGCAGAGGATGTACTAGCCACAGTCAAACTGAATCAAATGGAGTATTTTTTCGCAGATGTATTATTGCGTGGGTATTATCCTGGGTACGCATTTCGCTATTTTGAAGACAAAGGAATCCAGGTCGTGTTTGGCAGTGGGGATGAAGAAGCTTTGAAAAATACAGCAGACTTTCTATCATTTTCTTACTATTACACACAAATATGCGATGAAGAATCCTACACGAAAGATTTGGGACCGCACCGCAACAAAGAATTGGATGCTAACCCTTGGGGCTGGACGATCGATCCAACAGGATTACGCATCGCATTGAACGAATTTTACGATCGCTACCAGTGCCCGATTTATATTACTGAAAACGGGATCGGTTATTTTGATGAAGTAGAGGAGGACCAGATTCACGATTCCTATCGGATTGATTATTACCGAGACCACATTAAGGCAATTAAGGAAGCGATCAAAGATGGTGTTGATCTTCGCGGTTATTACGCTTGGGGCCCGATCGATATCATCAGCTGTTCTTCAAGTGAGATGAGCAAGCGGTATGGGTTCATTTATGTTGATTTGGATGATTATGGCCAAGGCAGTGGAAAACGGTTGAAGAAAGATAGTTTTGCTTGGTATCAGCAGGTGATTCGAAGCAATGGCGAAGTATTGGAATAATTGAAAAAGTAGCGTGTTGAATAGAACCGACCTCAAAATAGCAAACTTTTTGAGGTCGGTATTTTTTTGGCTATATAGTAGGCATTTATGCCAAGAAACCAAGCAAAAAAAGAAATCCTGCCAAACAAGTAATGAAGAGGAAACGAAGCTAAAATCGATTTCGTGCAAATGTAAGCGGCGATTTCAAGGACACAGTCCAGAAAAACACCTGCAGTCAGTTCTGTTGAAGAGGGAACATTTTTTTGGGCTGACCTTTGCAAAAGTAAATATCTTTACCATCAGATCAGTCTAAACAGGAAAAAGAAATCTGTTCTTTTATCTCTAAAAGAGGCTTTTTACATTCCTTGTGAATCTGTCGTTTTAGAGTCATCTTTCACTAACAAATTTGTGGAATTTTGCCAAAAGATTGGTCTGACGCAGTAAATTCAAGGTTGAGTTTTCTTGTTTAACCAGAGATCACAAAATACATTTTATCTGTTTTCTTTTATAATACTGTTTATGAGAATAACGGCAGTTATTCTAAATAAGCAATAAGGAGAGAGCAAAATGAAAAAATGGACATCTTTGATCACTTTGACCGCTTCGGCTGCAGCAGCAATGATGGCAGCAAGCCCGGCATTGGCTGCTGGAACAGGGGACAATAATATCTCGAGCAATACGAAGGCGGGGGAAGGTTATGTTGCCACTATGGCTGAAAACGAGGGTAAATCAACAGTCCAATTCACTATCACGCCTGGGGATCTGACCTTGGATCGCGTCCCTGATTTAAATTTCAGTCAGCATGATTCTAAAGGTAAAAACGTCAGCGTCAATGCGCTTGCCAGCAATGGGGTGGTATTGGATTTGGTTGACAATACCGTAGATACCAGTTCGGTCACTTCGAAAAATAAAACCGCATTTGACGGAAACAATGACGGGGGGCTGCAGGTCACTGATTATCGCTTTAATCAAACCGGATGGAACGTTCACGCTTCTTTGAGCGACTTTACGAAGGATGGTGGAGACGCAGACGGTGTTGAAGGTACACGTAAATTGGACGGTATCCGCTTGCTGTTGAAATTGGCTGCTCCTGATAACACCAACGAAGAAGGTGCGAATATTTCAACCATCGAAGACGGCACTGCGATCGTTGCGGGTGGCGGAGCGGTTCCTGTTTTAAGGACCCAAGATGGAAAAACCGCCAATGGAACGACAAAAACAACAACTGCATCAGGGACTACTCTGGAGATTGCGAAACAGGCCGATGTTCAACCAGGCACCTATCAAGCGGATATGACCTGGACCTTGTCAAACACAGCCACTCAAAAACCTGCAGGCACTCAATGAAAATCGGACATATGACGATGAAAAGAATCTGTTTATCGACTGTATTCGCGGGTATCGTTTTGGCTTTTCTGACTACGCCAACGATGGCACGAGCAGCTTCAACTGGTTTTGCGCTTTCAGCCAAGCTGCCGGAAAATCAAATTAGTGCCAACACTTTTTTTGATTTGAAAGTCGTTCCTGAGCAGCGGGAGGCACTGACTCTTGTAGTCAAAAATCTGGAGGATCAGCCTGTAACATTAGAGGTTTCACCAAACCCTGCGTTCACCAACAACAATGGAGTGATCGAATACAGCCAGTACGACTATCCGAAAGATAGCAGTGCACAGTACACCTTGCCAGAGCTTTTTTCTGAACCTCAGGAGGTTTCATTAGCGGCAAACGAGGAAAAAGAGGTCACGTTTCAATTGACTGTTCCTAAGACACCTTTTAATGGAACGATCTTAGGTGGAATCTATGCCCTACGAAAAGCCGACGAAAAAGATAGAAATGCGCCAGCGATCCGAATCAACAATCAATTTGCAATGGTTTTGGGCGTTGCATTAACGGAGGACCCCTCGCAAACCATCCTGCCTCAGCTTCGACTGAATGCAGTTCAAGCGGGAGTAGTCAATGCCCGGACGTCAGTTACTGCGAACCTGCAAAATAGTCAGCCTCAAGGCTTCAGCTCGATGAGTGTAGAGGCCAAGATCTATCAAAAGGGCAGCAAGACGGTGTATCGAAAATCGAAGAAAAAAGACTTGGAGATGGCCCCGAATTCTAATTTTGATTTTGCGATCGACTGGCAGGATCAGCCGATCGAGGCGGGTAAGTATCAATTGACTTTGATTGCCAAATCCGGTACAGAGCGCTGGCAGTTTACACGTGATTTTTCAGTGACGGCGCAGAATGCGAAAAAGGTCAACGAGGAAGCCTTGAATTTGAAAAAACCGAGCTTTAACTGGTGGCTGCTCCTTCTCGCACTTCTGTTACTTTTAATATTACTGCTGCTAGCTTATAAATTAGGCAAGCGAAAACAAACCGAGTAGGAGGCGAAGGGTGATGAAAAACAAAAGAAACCTGATCCTTTTGACCATTTTCCTCTTTCTTCCACTGCTCTTGATGAGAGACCAGCAAGCAGATGCGCAGCAAAGTACGGTTCAGTTTACCGTTTCCCCGGGAGAACCGCTGCCCTCAATTCAGATTCCTAACGGGACCAGTGTGCCGGAAGTACATCAAAGCATGTGGAGAAGGTACCCGCAAACCAACGATCAAAAGGATTGGCTGCTGCTTTTTTTGGGGATCGAACTGCTGCTTTTGTTCCTCTTCCTGATGATTGATTTGAAAAGGAGGCAGGCAGATCACCATGAACAAAACAAGTAAAGGCCTTTGGACGTTTTTTCTTCTACTAATTAGTTGGACCGCTGTTCCTGCGGATGCGGCCATTCCAGCTCCACCGCCTGACACGATCCGCATCCAGCAGCAGACCGCTGATCAGTCGCTTTTCCGATCTGTTTTAGGCTATAACGGAACGCAGGCACCGCGGGTCAGCTTTACGACCTCATCAAAAATCAGTTCGGATGGTTCGTATGTTCAAGTAATCGATGCACCTGACCAAACCGGGGGGATCTGGACCAATGATCAGCCGGGTGCCGATCTGCGGATGGATTTGACCAAAGACTTTGATGCGGAAATGTATCTCTACTTTGGCGATCGAAGTACCCAAGTCGGAGACGGCATGGCACTTGTTTGGCAAGCCGATCCACGTGGAACTAATGCGATCGCAGTCAGCGATGGGCAGGGTGGATTGCCCCGTGGCGCACAGCTGGGCATGGCCGGAATCGAACGTTCAACCGATTCGAATGAGATCAACAGCAAGTATGCCATTCAAAAGAGTTTTGCTTTGGAATTCGATATGTACAAAAACAGTGAGTACATGGATCAGGACGTTGCTGACAGCATGGGGGATACCAATGCCGATATTGCCTTTGCGTTTCCAGGCGGCGGACAGGGGGACTTTTTGCCTAGCGGATATTCGGCACCGGTAATCACGCGTGAAGGATTTTTTCAATGGACCAAGGTGTATCATACCTCGCAACACCACTATCAACCTCAGATCGTACCGATCACCAGTTTGACGGACGGCACGTGGAAACGATTTAAAATTAGCTGGAACGCCGAAACCAATACCTTTAGCTATGAGCTGCAGCTCAATCAAAACGAGGTCAAAACGGCCAGCATCAGCTTTGATCCAGTCGCTGTATTCGGCAAAAATAAGGATATCTATTGGGGCTTGACCGGCTCCACTGGAGCATACTATATGGAAGGTGCTTTGGCTTTTCGCAACATCGCTGGCTTATTGGACACAAACACCCAGATGACCATCACTGACCCAACAGGGAAGGATGTCAATGGCCAGGAAATCCCCGTGGATCTTCCACTTACGTATACGATCAAAGGTAATTATGTGGGTGGAAACTATGACCGATGGTCGAACTTAAAGATTTCTGTGCCTGTGCCGGATCAGTTGTCAGCAGATGACAAGACGTTTGCCGAAAGTCTAACTGGACAGATCGGCGATAAGACGTTTACCGCTGCCGATATCGATTCTTCAGTTGAAGACGGCCGCCTCAACATTCGCTTCAACGACCCCAGCTGGGCGATTCTGGCGGAGCAGCCCTTGAGTCTGCACTTTACACTGTTGCCGGAAAAAGCTGGACATGTCCAGCAGGCTGTGGAGATCCAAGGAGATTATGCGACGCGCTCCTCGCAGGTCTACCAATTTTCAGTGGTTGACAAGCCGCCGATGATTGATTTTGTGGGGATCGATCCAACGATACCTTTATCGATCAAAACTGATCAGCCTATAACCATCCAAACCAAACTTGACCCAGGCAGAGGGACAATCGCCTCAGTCACTTATCAAATCAATAATTTGAAGGATCATACACTCAGCACTCCAGCAAAGCTAAGCCAAACAGCAACAATCGATCTAAAATCCCATCAGCTTGATACAGGGAACTATGAGGTACTTGTTTCTTTGACAAATAGTTATGGGAAAACTGCGACTAATAGCGTGCAGCTGAATGTCGAGGCCGGCAATTTAACGTTGGATCAGGTTGCGGATTTTTCCTTCAGCTCGATACCTTATCCAGAGTTGGCAAAGGAGAAACGCCTGACACTGCCACCGTCTGAAAAGCAGCCGATGCAGCTAAAGGTGACGGATCGTCGATACCAGCAGGATCCTTGGAAGCTGGTTGCCCGACTGACCGATTTTACTATTGATGGAAAAGCAGCGCCGATCGAGGCAATCTTGACCATCCAATTGCCTGACACAAAAGAAATTGCTTTGAAAAAGGATCAACCGATCGTTGTTTATGAAAACCCCAAAGGCGGCTCGTGGACTTCTTCAATTGATCAGGCTCAGCTCAACTTTTCTTCGTTAAAGGCGGTCCTTCCTGGTGCGTATCAGGCCACTATCGAATGGCAAGTCGTTGATGCGAATCATTAACCTAGTGAACCCTCTCTTTTTTGAGAGAGGGTTTTGCATGGTTCGGCTAATTTTAGAAAAGAAATATGCTAGAATAAAGGTGATTATACGAGGAAATCTTTCACATCAAGGAGTTGAAAAGGATGGGGAACACATTTACTGCAACAATCGAACGTTTTGAGATGCAGGGCGGCTGGCATTTTGTTCCTGTGCCAGAGACGTTGAGTGAACCGCTGGGCTATTTGGCAGCTCATTTTGGGTTTATCCCGATTACAGCCAATGTGGGGGATACTAAATGGGACACTTCGATGCTGCCAAAAGGGGACGGCACTTACTTTATTGCGTTACCGGCAAAGGTACGGTCGAAAGAAAAGCTGTCGTTGGGACAGGAGATTGATACGTCCTTTGAAGTCAGAACACGGGAAAAGAAAAAGGAACTGTTTTAACGTTTATTAACGAAGCAAGGATCGACTGTACAAACCGATCCTTGCTTTTTTGATGTTTAACGATCAAGTGAACCTATTTGAAGAGATTGATACGTTTGGCTTGATATCATTTGCGATAGTTTTTGTAGTATCGTGTCTTACTTTATACCTCATTATTTTTCTAACATTCTGATCGATTCTCTTTGGTATTTTTTGTTCTTAAATTCAAGTTTGAAAGGATTTCTATTTCAACAAACTTAGCTGGTAGACTTTTTTCCTTGAAAAAAGTCTAAAAACTGCTTGACAAATTGTAAACGCTAACATACACTTTAGGTGTTCATTTGTTCTTATATTGTTCAAAATATCAAAAAAGAGGAGGAAACATCATGGATCAGTACAAAGTGCTAATCGCGTGTGGGAGTGGTATCGCAACAAGTACCGTGATCGCTAACCGGGTGAAAGATCTGCTGCAAGACAACGGATACAAAGTTAAGGTGGATCAGGTAAAGGTTGTTGAGGTAGAAAAAATGGCACCTCATTACGATTTGATCGTAGCCAGTACTCAAATTCCAAGCACAGTAACAACACCTTACGTGTTTGCTATCAACTACTTAACGGGTGTGAATAAAGAGGGGACTGACCAAGAGATTTTGAACAAGATGCAAGAAATTGCGTCACAATAAGGGGGAATCGCAGTGGAAATTTTAAACTGGATCTTAGGATTAGGTGCGTCGGTGATGCTTCCGATTATTATGTTCTTCTTTGGGTTGATCATGGGAGCTGGCTTATCACGTTCTTTTAAATCGGCTATTACGATTGGAATTGGATTCACGGGAATCAACTTAGTCATTAATTTATTAACATCCGAGTTGGGACCTGCTGCACAGGCAATGACTGAGCGCTTGGGATTGGACTTGAAGATCATCGATATTGGCTGGCCAGCGATGGCGTCTATTTCATGGGCGTGGGTTGCTTCAGCATTGGTTATTCCGATCGTTTTGGTGATCAATTTTATTATGCTGACATTGAAGCTGACGAAAACGATGAATGTCGATTTGTGGAATTATTGGCAATTTGCTTTTGTAGGAGCTGCGGTCACGGCGATTAATGGAAGTGTAATGTGGGGATTAGTCGCAGCCGGATTATCTTCTATCATTGCTTTAGTGCTGGCTGATTATACGCAACCTTACATTGAAAAATTTTTCGGAATGCCGGGAATCTCACTGCCGCATTTGACGGCGTTGGGATTCATGCCGATCATCATTCCTTTAAACTGGGTGTTGGATCGGATTCCGGGGATCAATAAACTTTATGCAGATCCTGAAACGATTCGTAAACGTTTCGGGGTATTTGGAGAACCTATGTCGATGGGGCTGATCATTGGTTTATTGCTGGGGATCTTTGGCGGTTTAGGGATCGAGAAGGTCTTGCAATTGGCGATCACAATGGCATCCGTTATGTATCTGATGCCGAAAATGGTTGCTATCTTGATGGAGGGATTGATTCCAATATCTGAAGCGGCTCGGGATTTCATGACGAAGCGCTTCGGCGACCGTCAGATTTTTATCGGTTTGGATGCAGCTGTATCTCTCGGGGAACCTTCTGTCATAGCTGTTGGCTTGCTGCTGGTACCAATCACGATTGGTTTGGCGTTCATCGTTCCGGGCAATCGTATTCTGCCTTTTGCAGATTTAGCCGTGATTCCTTTCATTGTTTGTTTGATTACTGCGATGTCTAAAGGAAACGTCATTCGCTCGCTGATTACTGGAACAATCGTCATGACGCTGGTGTTATTGTTTGCCACCAATCTATCACCCGCTGAGACCATCATGGCAATGGATGCAGGTGTCCAAATTCCGGAAGGGGCAACACAGATTGCCAATTTGGACCGTGCGAATTTTATTACCTGGGCATTGGTTCGGATATTTTCATTATTTTAGGTAGAGGAGTATAGGAATGGGCAAAAAATTATTTTATGAAGAGCTAGTTTTTCTGGATAAAAAATACCACGACCAAGCTGAGTTCTTTCGCTCTATTTGTGCAGATCTTCAGCAGTTAGGCTGGGTGAAGAGCTCTTTCTACCAAGCCATTACAGAACGAGAGGCGGCATTTTCGACGGGATTGGAAACACAGCCCTTTTCTGTAGCGATCCCGCACACGGATGCCGAGCATGTCGAAAAGAATTTTATCGCATTTGTTAGAGTTGTTGAACCAATTTCCTTCGTACACATGGGAATACCCGATAAAATGGTTGAGGCACAAATGTTGTTTGTCTTGGGAATCGCTGACGCCTCTAATCAGGTAAAGATTCTCAGCAACATGATCGAGCTGCTATCAAATGAAGCGATGATGAAGCAATTGATCAGTGCACAAGATCCAGCAGACATCGTCCAGATCATGAATCAAGCAGTGAGTCTCTAATGAAAAGTCCGCTTGAAACCTTTAAGGGCAAAAGTGTTGTGTTTTTGTTATAATGTTTTGGGGGAATATTACATTAGTTTTGGAGAGAAAATATTATGGATAACGAAAAAAGATTATTGATTGAGGTTAGCGATTACTACTACCATGAAGGTAAAACGCAACAACAGATAGCCAATGAACTAGGGTTGTCACGCATGAAAATTTCTAGATTGCTGCAAAAGGCCAAGGACAAAGGCATCGTTAAAATATCGATCGATTATGGCGGCGTTTATTTAGAAGTTGAAAAACAGCTAAAAAGGAACTATTCGCTCGACAAAGTCATTGTTGTGCCAAATATCGAAAATAATCTGAAACGTGAGCTAGCCAATGCAGCAGCATTTTATCTAAATAATACGTTACACAAAGAGGATCTAGTTGCCGTTGGATGGGGGACAACGATCCACGAGATTATTCAATACTGCGAGGGAGATTTCAAGAAACAAATTTCATTTTCTCCTATCATTGGCGGACATGGAAAAAGTCAGCTGAATCTTCATGCGACCACTATCTGTTCTGATTTGGCGGCTGCTTTGAATGGTGAGGCCTATTCATTACTCGCTCCAGCTTTTGTAAATTCGAAGAAGGATAAAACCGCTTTAATGAAGGATACTTTTATCAACGAGGTTATTTCAAGGACAAAACAGGCAAATAAAGCGCTATTTAGTTTGGGTTCTCCTTCATTTGACCGCAGTACGATCCATAAAGCTGGTTATTTCAGCGAGGATGAACTGAAGCGTATCAAGGCCAGTGGAACTGTCTGTGATTTAGTCTCAATTGCTTTTCTTAATGAAAAAGGGGAGACGATACTAGAAGAGATTACAGATCGCAGCATCGGGATCGATTGGAAAGATCTGAAAAGTATCCCTGAGAAAGTCTGTGTTGTTGGTGGCTTTGAAAAGCACAAGACAACTAAGATAGCGATTGAGGCGGGCTTTGTCGATGTGTTGATCACGGATATTGATACAGCAGAATTTTTATTACAAGGATAAAGGCTTGAGGTCGATGGTTCATCGATCTCGGGCTTTTTTGTGCGCTGATTAGAAAGAATTGGAACAATCGTTAAAATGAACGATATATGAGAAAAAGAACGAAGCGGTATTGACAAGTCTTTTTGAAAGCGGTATTATGATTTTGAACAAAAGAACTTGTAATGAACAAATGAACAACAATAACAAAGGAGGATATAGATGGACTATGTTGATTTAACTGACGAGGTCAAATTGTCTAGAGTTGTCTTGGGTTTTTGGCGGTATCTTGATTGGAAATTAAGCAAATCAGAGTGTATTGCCTTTATTGAACAGGTATTGGATCTGGGAATCACGACAATGGACCACGCGGATATCTATGGAGATTATACGGTAGAAGAGGCTTTTGGAGAGGTATTGGCAGGACGAAATGATCTGAAGAAGCAGATGCAGGTAGTCACTAAATGTGGCATCGTTTATCCGTCTGCAGCGGCGAGAGTGAAATATTACAATACCTCGACCGAACACATTATCCGGCAAGCCGAAAGTTCTTTGAAAAAGATGCAGATCGAAGCGATCGACGTGTTTTTGTTGCATCGTCCTGACTGGTTTGGCGATCCGGAAAATGTTGCTGAAGCTTTCTACCAGTTGAAGAAAGCTGGAAAGGTCAAATCATTCGGTGTTTCCAATTACTTGCCCCATGAATTTCGCATGCTGCAAAGTTATTGCGAGGAAAAATTGGTGACTAATCAAGTAGAGGCCTCTGTTTTATGTATGGATAATTTTGAAAACGGCACGATCAATTTGTGCCTTGAGAATCGAATTCATCCAATGATCTGGTCTCCTTTGGCAGGGGGAAGGATATTTACCAGTGATCAAGCACATGTCAAAGCATTGAGAAAAGTGCTGACCGTTATTCAAGAGGAGGTTGGCGCACAATCGATCGATGAGATTGCTTTTGCTTGGCTGCTTTCGCATCCTGCAGGGATGATCCCGATCACAGGCTCCGGAGAGATCGACTTTGTCAAGAAACCAGTTGAAGCCTTGAAGTACCCATTGACTCCTGAACAATGGTATATGATCTGGACTGCGGTCCATGGTGTAAAAGTTCCGTAACAATGATTCATTCTAAAAACAAGGAGACTAACATTTATGGAAATGACAAAAAAAGAATTTGTAAAATATGTAGATCATTCATTACTTAAACCCCATTTGACTAAAAAAGAAGTCATCGAAGGATTAGAATATGCGAAGGAGATTGGTTGTGCCTCCGTCTGCATTAACCCGCACAATTTAAAACTTGCACAGGAGATTTTAGCAGGAACAAAAGTAAAGATTGGAACAGTGATCGGTTTCCCTTCTGGTGCACACACGACGTTTTCGAAAGTTGTTGAGACAAAGGACGCTTATAGTAACGGAGCAGTCGAAATGGACATGGTGATTGACATCGGTGCATTAAGAAACGGGGAGTATGAAAAAGTACAAAAAGATATTGAGGCGGTCGTTAATGCCAGTCCGGCTATCGTTAAAGTGATTCTTGAAGATGCTTATCTGACTAAAGAAGAAATCAAAAAAGGAGCTGAACTGGTGGAAGCGGCTGGAGCTGCCTACGTCAAGACCTCAACGGGGTTTGCTGCATCCGGCTCCACTGTCGAGGATCTAAAGATCATGCGGGAAGCTGTTTCTAAAAAAGTAAAGGTCAAAGCAGCAGGGGGACTGAACAATTTGCAGGATTGTTTAGCAGCAATCGAAGCAGGAGCTGACCGAGTCGGTATTAGTAAGACGAAAGCGATTTTAGCAGAGTTTTAGAAGGGGGGATAGGGGAAATCATGGTGATTTCCCCTCTTTTGCCAGACAGAGAGTGGGTACACGTTGAATGTGAACAACACTGCGAGGTGGAGCCAATGAAATTTATAGATAATTATGACCTGTTCATTTTTGATTTTGATGGGACGATCGCGAATACATTACCATTGTATTTTGAAAGCTTTCGCAAAGTTCTTGCATCCTTTAATCAGAAGGAATTTGACGATCAGGAAATCGAATCGTGGTTCGGTCCGAATGAATTGGGAATACTAAAGCAGCGGCTGAAAGACCAAAACGATCTTCCAAAAGCTGAAAAAATGCTCTATTCGGTTTATCAAGAGGACCATGAAACCTTAGTCAAAACAGACAAAAATATTCTAATCATGTTAAATCGACTCAAAAAGTACAAAAAACAAATCGCCATGGTTACCGGAAAATGCCAAAGAACGTATGAGTATTCAGCTCGTGCATTGAATTTGGAGGAAACCTTTCAATATGAGATCACTGGAGATGATGTGAAGAATCCTAAGCCAAACAGTGAGGGATTGGAAAAAGTCATTGCTTATTTTCAGATCGATTTAAAACGAGTCCTTTATGTTGGAGATTCAGATATGGACATTTTAGCCGCCGAACATGCGGCGATCGACTCAGTAGGAGTGACTTGGTTTAACCCTCACAAAGCGTTCAAAAATACCCCAACTTATCTGAGTACATCACCGTTGGATCTGATCAATTAAGGAGAAATACAATGAATGCGCTTAAATTATATGCCAAAAGAGACCTTCGATTTGAAGAACAACCGTATCCTAAAATCGAAAAAGGGACCGATGTTATCATTCAAATCAAAGCTGCCGGCATTTGCGGATCAGACATCTCTCGTTACAAAAAGCAAGGGCCCTATGTCCCAGGGATGGTGTGGGGACATGAATTTTCAGGAATAGTGGTGGAAACCGGCAGTCAAGTTAAGGAAGTCACAGTTGGTTCCCGTATTTCTGGAGTTCCTACACTTACTTGCGAAGATCAGTCGATCAACCTTTGTCGCTACTGCCGGAAAGGAGAATATGCGCGTTGTGAACAGTTGACGGTAGTGGGGGCTTACTATCCTGGCGGATTCGCAGAATACATTAAACTGCCTGAAAAAAATTGCGTACTTTTGCCGGATTCGGTGGATCTCGAGACAGCAGCAATGTTGGAGCCTGCTGCGGTCGTGCAGCATGGATTATTCCATACGAATTTAACAATAGGCGACACGGTCGTAGTAGTAGGGTGTGGAACTATTGGATTGTTGGCGATTCAACTCTCTGTTATTTATGGAGCGCGAAGGGTCATCGCTGTGGACATTTCTGAAACATCGCTACATCGTGCTCAGGCCAACGGAGCCACAGTATTGATTAATGGAAGAACGGAGAATATCTTGCAAAGAATCATTGAGCTTACAGAAGGCGATATGGGCGATGTTGTCGTAGAAGCAGCGGGATCGATTGATTCTTCTGCGCAGGTTTTTGCTTATGCGAAAAAGGGAGGCGGAGTCGTTTTCTTAGGGATTCCCTATAGCGATATCCAAATCGAGCGATTCTATTTTGAGAAAATCGTCCGAAATGAATTAACGATCTGGGGCTCTTGGAATTCTGTTTCTGCTCCATTTCCTGGGAAAGAATGGGAGACGATCATCCATTTAATCGAAAAAAAGAAACTGCAACCGGAACGATTGATCACCCATCGGATAAAGCTGCAGGAAGGACCGAAAATTTTTGAAGAGCTGATGAAGGAAGAAACTTCTGACTCCTTTGGGAAGATTCTTTTTGTACCATGAGTGATAGGAGTAAAATAAATAGGTAATATCAAATCCGTATTGCAAGATTACTCTACGTAATCTTGTAATACGGATTATTTTTTCTTGCTATGATGAAATTGCCGTAATAATTTTCGTATCCATTTACTAATTTTTAGGAGGACTTTCTTTCGCTGGGTATTTGTCATTTTTTGGATCAAAGCCATATTGAGTGAGTTGAAAATCTGCGTGAATCATTTTTGTAAAGCGACAAATACCATCTTTTGGAAAGATGGTCAAAGGAGTTAAAATATGTACTAGATCGTAGGTGTCTTGTGAAGAAATATTGAATCCACATGACTTAGGCTCCAACTCTATTTTCTGCCGTTCTCATCCTCAGAGGTAGAAGAAGGGCTGGCCGTTTCTGTAACTTGAAAGCTTTATGAGAGGAACTTTATGCGAAGTGGCGTTCCATTCAAACGATCATGAATTGTCTCGACCTTTCGTGTTTTTTAGTGTAGCATGATTGAGTAGTTCAAAAAGGAGAGGACACGATGGCGGCAATTATCTTTGATGTGGATGACACCTTGTATGACCAATTAACCCCATTTCAGCTGGCTTTTACTATGAATTTTCCGAATACTGAAATTCCGGTAGAACAGCTTTTCAAGTACAGTCGGATCTATAGCGATGAAGTTTTTGAACTGTCAGAAAACGGGTCAATCAGCAAGCTGGACATGCAGATTTATCGTATCAGAAAGGCCTTGGCCCATTACGATATTCAGATAACAGATGAGCAGGGCGCAAAATTTCAGGCAAACTATCAGTATTACCAAAGTCAGATCCAGCTAGACCCAGCCATGCAGGAAGCGCTAGACCTGTGTGTGGCGCATCATTTTCCCATTGGGATCATCACCAATGGGCCAGCCGAACACCAGAAAAAGAAAATCAAGCAGCTGGGCCTGAACCGCTGGGTGCCAACAGAACAAATGCTGGTCTCAGGCGAGTGGGGCGTTGCCAAACCGGATATTCGTATTTTCGAGTTGGCTGAAGCAGTGATGGATCTGAAGAAAGAAACCACCTATTATGTAGGCGATTCCTATGAAAATGATGTGGTTGGTGCAAAGAACGCTGGTTGGAAGGCCGTTTGGATCAATCGACGGAATCATGCGGAGTCTTCAGAGATCAAAGCGGATATTCTGATTGATCAAGAAACCACCATTAAAAATTTTCTTCTGTCGCTTGTGTTGACGGGAGCGTAAACTATGTAAAGACTGATGAATGTATGAGTGCCGTTGGAATTCATCGGTTTTTGCTTTTTTGGAAAGGATCAAACTTTGCAAGGAAATGTGATGTTCACCAATTGTGACCCAGCCTATACTTTCAGTATGATAAGAATCTGTTATCAAAAAAAGGAAGTGAAGAGGGATTTAAGCTGGAATAATGATGGATCAAAGCAGCCGTTGAGAGGCTATTCGGTTTACAGGCAACAGGTGAAAACGCAACTCTTCTTGAAATCGGCCAATGTCCAAAACTGTGTGCAAGCAATCTTAGAGTTGTCACAAGATATTGCTAGTCGAAACTAGGTAAATGCAGACGATTTGGGCGGCTACGTAAATGGAGGAAAGGCTGGTTGATGGAAATTAAGAGTAACGTAACTTGTTAAATTGGACATGAGTGTTCAGTTTAACAGTTTTTTTTGGTCCAAAATACCGATCAAGCTCATGTCGAACCTGACCGGTAACATTTTTTTAAGAGAGAGGGGTATCGTGGCGTTTTTGCTGGTTTCGGAATTTTAACGGACTGATATGTACATACTTTTTAAAGGTCTTGCAATAATATGAGGAGTCCGTAAATCCAGAACTGCTGGCTATTGCATAAATGGGAAGATCTGTATCAATTAGTAAATCCTTGGATTTTTCTAAACGATACAGTAGCAAGAACTCACTAAAGCTAATGTTCATTTCTTTTTTGAATAGTCGGCTGAAATACTGCGCGTTCAAATAAAGCGTTTTGGCTAGTTCGCTGACTTGAATGTTTTCCAGATAATGCTTCTCAATATAAAGCAAAGCTTGCTGAATAAATTCATTCTGGGTAATCTGAGAGGTTTCCGGCATAAAGGTGGTATGGCCTTGATTGGTTTGAAAATTAAGCAAGATTCGATCGATGGCGTCGGTCAGCTTTTTCGTCCGAATCGGCTTAACTAGGTATTCTACGACTCGACAATTAATCGCCTCTTGAGCATGCTGAAAATCAGAATAGGCAGTCAAAATGATCGTTTGAACATCTGGTAAAAATTCCAGAATTTTGCGTTGGGCAGACAGGCCATCCAGTTCGGGAATACCAATATCCATTAGAATGATATCGGGCTTAAAAATTTTGGCCTTTCGAATGGCTTCTTTTCCACTTGAGGCGATACCAACAATGCTAATGTTCGTATAAGTCTCAGTAATGATGGTTTCTAATGCTTCTTTTTCAAAATTTTCATCTTCAACAATGAGCAATTTATACTTCATTTATGCGCGCTCCCTTTTCTTTAGCTGTCGAATATCAGTAAACGCAGGAAAGACAATTTTAACAGTTGTCGAAAACCCCTTCTCTTTTTCTATTTTCAGACCATACGTTTCACCAAAGTAATCTTTTAACCGCAGATGGGAATTGTTAACACCCAGTCCAGGATGCTTTTTACTGGCAGAATAGTCCAAAATAGTCGACTGGACAAAGCCAGACATGCCTACTCCGGTATCGCTAACGCTTACGACAATAGATTCTTCTTCCAGTGAGATGGTTATTTTTACATTGCCGCCTTCCAGCAGAGGTTCGATCCCATGAATGATGGCGTTTTCAACAATAGGCTGCATAATCATGTTCGGGATGCAAAATTGAAGCAGCTCTTCCGGTGCATGAATGGTATAGTCGAGTCGATTTTGGTATCTCGTTTTTTGAATATAAAGATAACGTTTGATATTGGCAAGTTCACTTTCCAGGGTAGGAAATTCTTCTGTTTGCCGCAAATTATAACGCAGCAGATCGGACAAGGTGTAAATCATTTCCTCGGTTGCTTCTGCTTTTTCTTTAAGGGCGATTCTGGCAATTGTGTTTAAAGTGTTGAAGAGAAAATGAGGATTGATTTGTGCCTCGATCGTTTTCAGTTCTGCACTCTTTAATCGTTTTTCAAAGGCCAGCTTCTCTTGATACTCCTTCACAAATTGCTTTTGAGCAATTGATTTCAAGCCCATTTCCTTCAGGTAATTGGCAATTAATTCATAAAGGTCAATGCAATCTTGTAAAAAGCTTTCTTCGACAATCGCAATCTGATCGATAGCCGCTTGTAATTTTGTCTCGGGCAGCTCTAGCTTTTTGGCAAGGCTTTTCACATCAAAATTCTTCCGAGGATCCTCTTCGCTGTCTGGATCGTTGATCAGAACTTGTGCCCCTAGCACCGCTCCTAAAAGCTCTCCATCAACGATGATCGGCACACAGCAATCCTTCAACCCAAGGTGACAATCATACATAATCGAGCGATTTTCGGAGAAGGATTTCTTCTCAGCTCGTGCATCGCAGGCCACACATTGCTGCGCTCCTACTTTTGAGGAACGTACTAAATTGCAAAATGGTGTAAAGTTGTTTAAATCTCCTACAGGATTCCCTTCGGAGTCGACAGTGACTACTGAGACATCTACTAATTTAGAGAGTTTATACTGTACGTTTTGCAAAAGATCGATATCAATGACATCTGTCAAGTGCAGCTTTTCCTTTGAGTACACATTGATCCCCCCAGACGAAGTTGAATGATTTCCCTCATTATATCAAATTTTTTTAGCGAATTGTATGACTCGATAAGGAACATGAGAGAGACAATTCTATTATATAAAGTCATATTAGTTATATTTTTTTAAGTCTATTCTGACCAATTATTCGTCCAGTCAAGCAAATAAAAGGAAACGCTTTCCCTCTAAACTGATAGGTGAACAAAAAATTTTTAGGAGGTTATGTTATGAGTCAGGAAGCTTTGGGCATGATTGAAACGAGGGGATTTATCGCTTCAGTCGAAGCCGCTGATGCAATGGTGAAGGCCGCCAACGTTCAATTAGTAGGTTCAGAAAAAATTGGATCTGGATTGGTAACGATGCTGGTCAGAGGAGATGTCGGTGCCGTGAAAGCAGCGGTGGATGCAGGTGCAAGTGCTGCGAATGCGGTAGGAGAAGTCGTGTCTACCCATGTGATCCCTAGGCCGCATACAGATATCGAATCGGTCATTTTGAAAAATCAATAAGGTTGAGGAGGAAGAAAAATGAATGAAGAATTATTAGAAAGAGTCCTATCTGAAGCACAGAAAAGGGTAAATGATTCAGCACCTGTTCCGAGCAGTCAAAAGGTACACTTAACAGAATTTGTGGGCACCGCCATGGGAGATACGATTGGTATGGTGATCGCCAACATCGATATGCAGCTGCATGAACATTTAGGCCTAGACAAAAAATATCGTTCGATCGGTTTTTTAAGCGCTCGGACAGGCGGTGCTCCTCATATTATGTCAGCAGATGAAGCCGTGAAGGCGACAAATACGGAAATTGTGAAAATCGAAATGGCTCGAGACACCAAGGGTGGAGCAGGACACGGTGCGACTATCATTTTTGCTGCGGAGGATGTTTCTGATGCGCGTCGGGCTGTCGAAATCACTTTGGCTTCGGTAGAGCGAAACTTCGGCAATGTTTATGGCAATGATGCGGGACACATTGAGCTGCACTACACAGCCCGAGCTAGTCAGGCATTGGAGATGGGCTTCACGGCACCCGTTGGCAAATCCTTCGGTATTATCGTTGGTGCGCCTGCTGCGATTGGTTTGCTGATGGCTGATACTGCTGTAAAAACTGCGAACGTGAATATTGTAACCTTTGCCAGTCCAGATCAGGGAACAGCCCGTTCCAATGAAATTATTGTGACAATTACTGGTGATTCAGGTGCCGTCAAGCAAGCGTTGCTTAGTGCACAGGAAGTTGGATTAGCTTCGCTAGAGGCATTAGGCGGAGCAGCACCGTCATCATCGACACCAACCTTGTTTTAGGCAGAGGTGGCAGATGAAAAGTATACAATTTTCTGATGAGCAGTTGTCTAAAGTTGCCCACAAACTATTGCAGCAAATCAAGGAAACACAAAAAAGATCAGAAAAGAACCAAATTCCAGTGGGGATTTCCAATCGACATATTCATCTCAGTCAACCGGATTTTGTCACCTTATTTGGATCTGGTGCGGAATTATCCCCTAAAAGTTACTTGTCTCAACCAGGTCAGTTCGCGGCGAATCAAACGGTCACGGTGGTTGGTACAAAAAAGACGATCCACCATGTTCGGGTATTAGGCCCGTTTCGTTCAGTGTCTCAGCTTGAGATTTCTCGTACGGATTCCTTTCAATTGGGGATCAAGGCACCAGTAAACGAATCAGGAAACTTATCAAATGCGGGGTCTGCACTGATTGTTGGACCTAAAGGGGTCATTCACTTAGAACAGCACGTGATTACTGCTAAACGTCACATTCATATGTCTCCAGAGGATGCCAAACGATTCAATGTAGTTCAAGGAGAAGCCGTAGCTGTCAAAACAGTCGGTGAGAGACCAGCAGCCTTTTACGACACAATTGTACGCATCAACGATCACTTTCGATTGGAATGTCATTTAGACATGGATGAAGCCAACGCAGCTGGTTTAGGCAATAAGAATGCTTTTGTCGAAATCATCAAAGACAGGTGAGACAAATGGATGCAGAAGAATTAGAAGGGTTATTAGCAAAGGTATTAGCTGAACTTGCCAAAAGACCATTTCTTCAGGTGTTGGTGGTGGGTTTTGGCAGCAATCAGCAGGAGGAACAGATTTTTTCCTTGCTGAAAAGACATAGTCAGCGATGTCAGTATCGTTTTGCCTTTTCTTCAGCCTATCAATCCTTTTTCAATCAGGAGATATGGCAAGAGATTGGCACTGTAATTTCCAGAATTGACGAACATGTACTTGAAGAAATACAGCAGACAGATTTGATCCTGATTCCTTATTTGACTAGAAGCAGCTTAGCCAAGCTTGCCGTGGGGATGGCAGACAATTTGCCGCTAACGCTGATTAATCAAGGACTATTAATGGCTAAACCGATTTTGGCTTCGAATCATTGCTGGCTTACTACGAATGAGTATGCCGCTTTTAGAGAAATCGACCAAAATACAGAGATGAAGAAGCTTTATCAAGGATACGAAGAACAGTTGAAGGTACTGGGTGTTGAAAGTTTATCGCTGTCGAGTTGGAAGAACGCCTTTGAACGATACTTGGCAAAGAAACCGTCAAATTTAAAGAATCCGTCGATTGAAACACCACTAAAAACCGTATTAACTTTAAGTGATGTCAAGAAAAATCCGCTAGATTATTTCGACTCTTCCCAAAAAATGACCGATTTGGCACGAGAGTTCCTGAAAAACTACGCAGGAGAAGGGGGACAAAATAGTGGAATATGATAAAGATTTACAATCGATTCAAGAGGCCCGTTTAGTGATCGAAGCAGCTAAAAAGGCCCAAAAGAAATTGGCAGCGATGTCCCAGGAGCAGCTGGACGTCATCGTTGAAAAAATGGCCGCTAAAGCCAGTGAAAATGCAGCTTATCTAGCTAAGCTGGCTTGTGAAGAAACTGGTTTTGGCAATCCTACAGATAAAACACTGAAAAATAAATTTGCCAGCGATGTCGTCTGGTCAACGATCAAGGATTTGAAAACAGTCGGCATTTTAAAAGAAGACACTGAGCAGCAAGTGATGGAAGTAGCCGTACCAATGGGTGTGATTGCCGGGTTGATTCCTTCAACGAATCCTACCTCAACGACTATTTATAAAGCCTTAATTGCTATCAAAGCAGGAAATGGGATCGTGATCTCTCCTCATCCTGGGGCGAAGAACGCTATTTTAGAAACAGTCAAACTGTTGCGTCAAGCTGCTTCAGAAGCGGGAGCACCGAACGGAATCATTGGTGCTTTGACCACATTGACGGCCAAGGGAACGGAAGAGCTAATGAAGCACAAGGATACTGCACTAATATTAGCGACAGGTGGAGAAGCCATGGTTCGGGCAGCCTACAGCTCAGGAAATCCAGCCATCGGGGTAGGACCGGGGAACGGTCCAGCTTTCATTGAACGAACGGCGGATGTCAAAAAGGCGGTTGCTGATATCATCGCCAGTAAAATCTTTGATAACGGTGTAATCTGCGCTTCCGAGCAATCGATTGTTACAGAAAGTGTAATTGCTCAGCAGGTAGTGGAAGAGTTGAAGAAGAAACAGGCTTATTTTCTTTCAGAAGCGGAAAGCAATGCTTTAGCAGAGTTCATTTTACGAGCAAATGGCACTATGAATCCACAAATAGTTGGAAAAACAGCGCCAATTGTTGCAAAAATGGCGGGGATCTCTGTTCCTGAGAATACAACAGTGTTAGTGTCGCCGCAAGAAACCGTGGCTTCAACGAATCCTTACTGTAAAGAGAAACTTTGCCCGATTCTGGCTTTCTATGTTGAAGAAAACTGGTTGGATGCCTGCAATCGTTCGATTGAACTATTGAATGTTGAAGGTCAAGGCCATACCTTGTGTATTCATTCTCAGGACAAAGAGGTCATTAAAGAATTTGCTCTAAATAAACCTGTTTCCAGAATATTGATCAATACACCGGGAGCCTTAGGCGGGATTGGCGGTACGACAAATCTTGCCCCAGCATTGACCCTAGGCTGTGGAGCTGTGGGGGGCAGTTCGACTTCTGACAATATCACACCTTTTAATCTGATCAATATTAGAAAAGCTGCCTATGGGGTAAAATCCCTGGAAAGCTTGCGAGCAGCAGCGCAAGAACCAACAACCCTCCCGACTTCTAGCAATGGTTTGAAAGTTGACCTTTCTGATAACGAGGTACGAAAACTCATCGAAGCAGCCTTGCAGAAATTAGCTACGACTTAGAAAGGAGCGGGGAATGAAAGAATTTAATATTTTGTCCAACGTCATCTTTGATACTTCTTTAAAAGAGTATTTTAGCCAAAGCAGTTATCAAAAAGCGATGATTGTTGCTGATCCCATGATGGTCAAATTAGGCTTCGTGGAAACAATCAGCCAACAGTTCCATCAGGCTGGCAAACGTTTTTCATTGTTTGCGGAGATTACTCCTGATCCGACAATCGAGACGATTTCTCAAGGAGTTTGGCAAATGAACCAATTTCAACCAGATTGCCTGATCGCAATTGGCGGCGGATCAGCAATTGATACGGCGAAAGGGATGGTGCTGGCGAATTATAAGTTGTCACCGACCTATCAGAAACCGACACTGATTGCGATTCCTTCCACCAGTGGGACAGGTAGTGAAGTGACTTCCTTCACGGTAATTACTAACGGTCAGGATAAAAAGCCTTACGTTGATCAGTGTTTAGTTCCAGATGTCGCGATTTTAGATGTTGAGTTAGTTAAAACCGTTCCACCAAAAATCACTGCTGATACTGGAATGGATGTTTTGACCCATGCTCTGGAAGCTTATGTGTCAACGAATGCCAGTGTCTTTACGGATGCTTTAGCGGAAAAAGCTGTGCAGCTAGTTTTTGAAAATCTGTTGCTGGTCTTTCGGCAACCTGAGGATCTGATTGCTAGACAAAAAATGCACGAAGCCTCAGCTTTAGCCGGAATGGCCTTCACAAATAGTTCATTAGGGATTAATCATAGCTTGGCTCATGCAATTGGCGGCATTCATCATTTATCTCATGGAAGAATCAATGCGATTTTACTGCCGAAAGTGATTACTTATAATGCCCAATCGGCAAATGGAGCTAAATATCAGCAGCTGGCTAAACATTTAGGTTTGCCGGCAGAAACCGCAGCAGAAGGAACCGCGAATTTGGTTTTAGCGATTGAATTATTAAATGAAGCCTTAGAAATTGAATCAAGCTTTAGTTGTTTTGGAATTTCTGAAGCAACGTATCAAAACGCAGCGTCACAAATTGCCGAATTTGCCTTAAAGGATGACTGTACCAAAACCAACCCACGTTCGGTTACCGCAGCATCACTAGCGGCGATTTATCAATCTCTTTACTAAAAATAGAGGAGTTGTCCTATGGAAAATAGAACCTTTGGAGAATGCCTGGCGGAAGCTATTGGAACCTTCATTTTTGTCTTAATCGGTATCGGATCCGTTGCGATTCTAGTGGTTACGGAAACAGCCATGTCTTACTGGGAACTGGCAATTGTCTGGGGACTAAGTGTTACCTTAGGAATTTATATTGCCGGCTTTGTCTCCGGGGCGCATTTGAATCCGGCAGTAACCATTTCTCTGGCAGTATGGAAGAAATTTCCAGCCAAAAAAGTGGTCCCTTACATCGCAGCCCAACTAATCGGCGCATTTTTAGCAGCGGCGGTAGCCTTTGCACTGTTCCATTCAGTGATTGGTGATTTTGAAGCAGCCAATAATATTACCCGCGGCGCAGCAACGGGTGCAGCTACAGCGGGAATTTTTGCTACGTCCGCTGGAGCAGGAATCAGTATGATCAATGCCTTTTTTGTAGAATTTGTGATTACCATGATTTTAATGCTGGTGATTTATGCGGTAACAGATGCTTCGAATGGAGGAGCACCTTCAAGCGGAATACCGGCCTTAGCAATTGGTTTAACGGTAGCTGTTTGTGGCCTGGCATTTGGGACCCTGACCGGATTTGCCATGAACCCAGCACGAGATTTAGGCCCTAGATTGTTTACCTTAGTTGCCGGCTGGGGAACCACTGCCTTAGGTGAAAACATGTACGGCTTAATTGTTCCCATCTTTGGCCCGGTTCTAGGCGCGATTACAGCTGGATTTATTTACTTAAAATTGTTAGTCCCGTATTTCCCAAAAGTAGAAATTGAAAATTGAGAGGAGTTTTAACATGGTAGAAAAAAGTACACGTATTGATAAATTAATTGATGATTTATATTCGGTTGATCCACGGATTGAATCCGAACGCGCAATGCTGGTGACAGAATCTTACAAGGAAACAGAAAATCAGCCGATCATTATTCGCCGAGCGAAGGCCTTAGAAAAAATAGTCTGCAACATGAGCTTAGTAATTCGTCCAGATGAATTAATTGTCGGTAATTTAACTAAATCACCTCGTGGCACGCAGATTTTCCCAGAATTTTCGAATCAATGGCTGGCCGATGAGTTTGACCGTATCGAGCAACGAACCGGCGATCTGTTTAGAATTTCTGACCAGGTGAAGCAGGAGCTTTCTGGAGCTTTCCAATATTGGAAGGGGCGTACCACTAATGAATTGGCAACCGAATTAATGTTTGATGAAACCAAAGATGCTATGAATGCTGGCGTGTTTACTGTTGGCAATTACTACTTCAATGGCGTTGGACATATTTCAGTTGATTATGGCAAAGTTTTACAAGTTGGCTTGAAAGGTATCCGTGAGGAAGCACAAGCTGAACTAGCTGCTTTAGATTTTGGTGACCCGGAAGCAGTAACCAAATCTCACTTTTTAGAAGCAGTGACTATTTCAGTTGATGCAGTCGTTCATTATGCCAATCGCTTGGCTAATTTAGCAGCTGATGAAGCCAATCGTACAAATGATATGCAGCGAAAAATCGAGTTGGAAAAAATTTCAGCCAATCTGCGTAAGGTACCCGAATATCCAGCGACTAGTTTCTATGAAGCCTTACAGTCCTTCTGGATCATCCAAGCGGTTATTCAAATTGAGTCTAACGGACATTCGATTTCGCCGATGCGTTTTGATCAGTATGTGTATCCCTTCTATCAAAAGGATGTGGAAGGTGGCGTGATCTCCGAAGAGTGTGCGCAGGAATTGCTGGATTGTTTATGGGTTAAATTCAATGATGTCAACAAAATCAGAGATGAAGCCTCAACTAAAGCTTTCGGCGGCTATCCAATGTTCCAAAATCTGATTGTTGGTGGTCAGAATGCACGAGGAATCGATGCGACGAATCCATTATCGTTTGCCTGCTTAGAAGCAACGGCTCATACGAAATTACCTCAGCCGTCATTATCAATTCGTGTATGGAATAAGACACCTGAAACATTGCTGCAAAAGGCTGGCGCAGTTTCGCGCATGGGCTTAGGAATGCCGGCCTACTATAGCGATGAAGTAATCATTCCAGCTTTGGAAAATCGGGGAATCAATTTGCAAGATGCCCGCGACTACGGCATTATCGGTTGTGTAGAGCCGCAGGTTGGCGGAAAAACCGAAGGCTGGCACGATGCGGCATTCTTCAATATTCCAAAGGTCTTGGAAATCACTTTAAACAATGGCTACAGCAACGGCAAAAAGGTTGGTTTGCAAACCGGCGATGCGGCCTCTTATCAAAGCTATGAACAATTAGAACATGCCTTCAGACAGCAAATGGAGTATTTCGTGAAATTGCTGATTAATGCGGATAACTCAGTTGATGTGGCTCATGGTCAACGAACTCCGTTGCCGTTCCTGTCTTCTATGGTTGATTGCTGTATTAAGAAAGGAAAATCGCTGCAAGAGGGCGGTGCGAAATACAACTTTACCGGACCTCAAGGAGTAGGAATTGCTAATGCTGGCGATTCATTGATGGCGATTAAGAAAGTCGTCTTTGAAGAAGGCAAGCTGACCTTGCCGGAGTTGAAAAAAGTATTAGACAGCAACTTTGGTCAAGGTGCAGCAGTCAGTGCAGCAGCTCCAGCTGAAAGCCTGACAAATGTTGATTTGACTAACCTGACGAGCGAAAAACTGGTAGACCTGTTAAAAGACTTATTAGCTGAGCAGCAAACCCAAACAACCGTAGCAGCACCTGAGGCTCCTAAAGCTGGGAACAAGGATGGTGAATACATTCGCCAGCTGTTGATTAACGGCGCGCCAAAATTCGGTAACGATAACGATGAAGTTGATGAAATCGTACGGGATGTCGCCCTAATCTACTGTGAAGAAGTTCAAAAGTACACCAATCCACGGGGCGGTACTTTCCAACCAGGATTGTATCCAGTATCTGCTAACGTTTCTTGCGGTATGGAAACACAAGCCTCTGCCGATGGACGTTACGCAGGTGAACCTTTAGCTGATGGCGTTTCACCTACTTCTGGCCGCGACCAAAATGGTCCAACGGCTGCATTGAACTCGGTGGCGAAGCTGGATCATCATATTGCCTCGAATGGCACGCTGCTGAATCAGAAATTCCATCCATCGGCGTTGCAGGGAGAAGAAGGCTTGCGTAACTTATCTGCTTTAGTTCGCGGCTACTTCGACCAAAAAGGGATGCATGTTCAGTTTAACGTAATTAGTCGTGAAAAATTAATTGATGCTCAAAAGAATCCAGATAAGTACAAAAATCTAGTGGTACGGGTGGCTGGCTACAGTGCGCATTTTGTTTCATTAGATAAATCCATTCAAGAGGATATTATTGCCCGAACAGAACAAGTATTCTAACAGGCATGAGGTGAATGGTATGAACGGGATCAAAGAAAAAACCGGGATGATTTTTGATATTCAGCGCTTCTCGGTCCATGATGGGCCTGGAATTCGCACAATTGTTTTTTTCAAAGGTTGCCCTTTGCGCTGCGATTGGTGCTGTAATCCGGAAAGCCAAGTTTTTACTAAGCAGCTGATGGTGATTCAAAAAAACTGTATCCACTGTGGTATGTGCGCACCGATCTGTCCTCATGGGGCAATCTCGTACACGCCAGAAGTAACGATTGATCGGGATAAATGTACCAATTGTGGCAAGTGTACCGATGTCTGCTTTAGCGAAGCCTTAACGATGACCGGACAGGAAATGACCGTAGGAGAGCTCATTACTGAATTAAAAAAGGACGAGGTTCATTACCGTAAATCCAACGGCGGCATCACCTTATCAGGGGGTGAAGCCTTGTCTCAGCCGGAAATGGCAACGGCACTTTTAGCAGCCTGCAAGGAACAGGGCTGGCATACGGCGATTGAGACCACAGGTTACGCTAAACGTGAAGTGCTGGAAAAGCTATTACCTTTTACCGATTTAGTTTTATTGGATATCAAGCATTTAAATAGTGTGAAGCATCAAAAATATATTGGAAAACCCAATGAGCTGATCCTAAAGGCGGCTCAGGTGATTGCGGAATTTCCAGGAGTGGAGCTGGTGATTCGAATTCCGGTGATTCCAGAATTTAACGACAGTCCTGAGGAGATTGCTGCCATCGCTTTGATCGCGAAGCAGCTTCAAGCGACTAGAATCAATTTATTGCCGTATCATCCTTATGGTTCGAACAAATATGGTCATTTGGACATGACTTATTTAGCAGCAGATATTGATACACCCTCGACGAGCAAGATGACGATTTTGCAGGAGCTGGTGGAAGGTATCGGCGTACCATGTAAGATTGGCGGATAAATGGAGGAGGGGAAAAGAGCATGGAACAAGTTGTAGATGGCAATCAGGCCGCTGCCTATATTGCCTATGCTTTTTCTGAGGCAGTTAGCCTTTTTCCGATCACCCCTTCTTCTAAAATGAGTGAACTGATAGAGGTTTGGTCGAAGCAGGATAAGCAAAATATTTTTGGCAATCCAGTGGAACCGCTAGTGATGGATTCAGAAGCGAACGTAGCTGGTTCACTGCACGGTCTTTTGAAAGCGGGAGTTTTAAGCAGCACCTTTACTTCGTCGCAAGGTCTTTTATTGATGATTCCAGGATTGTACAAATTGACAGGCGAGCTGTTGCCAGGAGTCATTCACGTGGCGGCGCGCTCTGTTTCCACCGCGGCTTTGAATATTCAGGGAGATCACAGTGATGTGATGGCGGTCAGACAAACTGGTGCCGCGATGCTTTCAGCCAGCAGTGTACAGGAAGCAGCGCTTTTTGCAGCGGTGGCTCACTTGGCTGCAATACGTGGGCGTTTACCCGTCATTCATTTCTTTGACGGTTTTGATACCAGCCATGAGCTGCGAAAAATACAATTACCTGATTACTCCGAATTAGCCGCCTGTATCGATCAGCAGGCAGTTCGTCTTTTTAAAAATCAGTCAGGCTCGAATTTTTCACCAAAGCTTAGTGGGACGGCTCAAGGTCCAGAGCTCCATTTTCAGCAGCAGGAGGCAGCTAATCTTTTCCAGCTTGCAATGAGTAAGGTGGTTGAAGACACGATCCAGCAGTTGAATCCGCTCTTTGGCACAAACTGTTCTTCAGTGGATTATTATGGCAGTTCAGCAGCAACGTCGGTCATTGTGCTGATGGGTTCAGTGAGCGCCTTAGCGAAGGAAGCGGTGGAGGAATGTTTAAACCATGATGAACAGGTGGGGTTACTGACTGTTCATTTGTATCGACCGTTTCCTAAACAACTTTTTTTAGAAAAACTACCGAAAAGTGTTCAGCAAATTGCAGTTTTGGATCGTACCAAAGAGCCTGGTTCTTCTGGGGAACCTTTACTGCTGGATGTTCAAAGAGTTATTTCAGAAGCAGACCGTTCCATCGAAGTAATCGGTGGAAGGTACGGCTTAGGCGGTAAGAAAACGACTGTGAATCAGCTGCTGGCGATTTTTTATGAGTTGAAAAAGGAGCACAAGAAATCAGAGTTTACGATTAGCATCAACGATGACGTGACGAAGCTTTCTTTAGCTCCTTGTGCGGTGGAGAGAAGCAAAAAAACTGATTTGACGAGTATTGAATTTTTAGGTGTCGGCTCAGATGGTACCTTATCTAGTGCAAAAGATTTCGTCCAGTTAATTGGGGCAGAAACTAGTTTGGACGTGAAGGCTGATTTTGTTTATCCAGCGACGAAGTCTCGCGGGTTCACCACTGCACGATTATTTTTCAGTCCACAGAAAATTGGCGGCATCGATGAAACCGAACCAGTCGATTATCTGGTTTGCCATGAACTAAGCTATTTGAATGATTTTAATCCACTAGAGAAAATAAAAACGAAAGGAACTTTGCTGCTGAATACTAGCTATCGCCAAGAAAACCTTACGCAGCATTTAAGCAACCAAGTAAAACGGACAGTCGCAAAAAAAGAATTGACGGTGTATTTGATTGATGCCAATCGGATTGCTCGTAGCTATCAGCTAGGGCCTAAAATTGCCCCATTAATGACAGCGAGCTTGCTGGAAAAGGGTGATTTTCAAGGAAAGTCAAGCTATCGAAAACGGATCGCTAAGCATTCTTTTATGCAGGATGAAGACTATTGCCAAGCGGTTTTTCAGGCGATGGATGCCGTCCTGGAAACTATAGATACCTTACTGGTGAATCCAAGCTGGCGAACCTTATCTGACGACACAATAAATTCAGTTAGCCCAAAGCGTTCCAAATTTCAACAGGAAATTATTGCTCCGATTCAAAGGCGTGGCGGGGATGAACTTTCCACCAGTGATTTACTGCTTAATGGAATGGCCGATGGCTCGATTCCGCTAGGCGGCAGCAGCTATTTGATAACGTCACCGGCGGAAGAAGTTCCTTGTTGGCAAGCAGAAACCTGTCGTCAGTGTAATATCTGTTCGACATTTTGTCCTCACGGTGCGATTCGCCCATTTGTAACTTGTTCAGAAAATCAAGGAACCTATAAGGGCAAACAGAATTTAGATTATCAAGTACTGATCAACCCTGAGAAATGTACCGGCTGCGGCTTATGTGTAGAGGCTTGCACGGCTAAAGCTTCTGGGACCTTAAAGATGAAGTCGTTGAGTCAGATAGAGTGGGATGCTGGAAAAAGGTTATGGGAAAAAAGTGAAACAGCTAACCAAAACAAGCAGCTTGTGACCGATAAACTAACCATTCGGGAAAGTCAATTTGTCGAGCCAGTACTTAAATATTCTGGGGCCTGTGCCGGCTGCGGAGAGACACCTTATGTAAAATTATTAACTCAATTGTTTGGAGAACGATTGAATATCGCAAATGCTACCGGCTGTTCCTCTATTTGGTCAGCCAGTGCTCCGTTTTCGGCTTTTCATTTAACTGAACAGCAAACCGGTCCAATCTGGTCCAGTTCACTTTTTGAAAATAATAGCGCCTTTGGTCTAGGTATGGAGCAAGGCTTCAAGCTTCGACACAAGCAGGCTTATCGTTTGCTGCAGGAAGTAGCAACTGCTGAAAACTATTCGGTGACTATTCGCCGGATGGCAGAGGACTTGGTTGCCTTGGAGGGGAAGAATCTGGCAGCTGTTCAACAATTTGCAGAATTAATTAAAAACGCCAAAGATGAGCGTTTGCAACGGCTTTATCAGCTGAAGGGTTCTCTAGTGAAGCAAACCCAGTGGCTGATTGGCGGTGATGGCTGGGCTTATGATATTGATTTTGGGGGACTAGATCATCTGATTTCCTGTGGTGCAGACTGCAACATTCTAATTTTAGATAATGAAGGCTATGCCAATACAGGTGGTCAACTGTCTAAAGGGACACCATTTGGGGCGAAGGTGAAATTTGCTTCTAAAGGAAACCGAAGACCGAAGAAAGACTTTGGCTTTTATGCGATGCAGTACGGTGAGGTTTTTGTTGCTCAAGTTTCTTTATTTTCACATCCTTCTCATACCCAAAAGGTTTTACAGGCAGCAGAGGCGTATCCTGGAACTTCAATTGTGATTGCTTACAGTCCTTGCACGATGAACAACAGCAGTTTATCTGCTGTCCAAAGCAGCAAAGAAGCAGTAAAAAGCGGCTATTGGCCATTGTTCACCTATTGCGACGGCCAAATGAAGCTCTATAGTAAAGCACCTAAGGCTGATTTATTCGCAGACTTCTTACAAAAACAACCGCGTTTTCAGCATTCAGAATTTACGCAGGCGGAAGTTGATAAAGTCTTTGTAGTAGCAAAACAACGTTACTTCAATTATCAGCTGTTAAAAGAACTTGGCAACAGGGCGAGTGGAAAGGAGGAGATGACTTGAACAGAGAATCTTTAGGAATGGTTGAGGTTCGAGGCTTGGTAGCGGCAATCGAAATTGCGGATGCGATGGTTAAAGCGGCCAATGTTTGTTTAGGCGAGCTGATTAAGACTAAGGGGAATGGTTGGATGACAGTGACGGTCTTCGGGGACGTCGGTGCAGTCAACGCTGCAGTTGATTGCGGCAAGCATTTAGCCGCTCAAAAAAGCAGTTTAATTTCCAGCAAAGTCATTCCACGACCGATTGACAATATTTTTATGGATAAAGCAGAGCCGGAAGTCGAAGAATCAGTTGAGGAACCAGCTAAAGAAGCGGTGATTGAAACCGCCGCAGAGCCAGCACAATCGGCTGAAACCGAGACGCCAGCAGAAAAAGCTGGGAACAGTAAAGAAACGGCCACGACTGAAAAATCGAAAAAAACAGAAAACAAACTGAAATCTGAGGAATCTGCAAAGAAGAACGCAGGAAAAAAAGCGAAAAAGTCGAAGTAATTTAGAGGAGGAAAAGCAATGAATGATGCATTAGGAATGGTAGAAACAAGAGGATTTATCGGAGCAGTTGAAGCAGCGGATGCCATGGTGAAATCAGCCAACGTTCAATTAGTCGGCTACCAACAAATTGGCTCCGGTTTAGTAACGGTATTAGTTAGAGGGGATGTTGGCGCTGTGAAATCAGCAACCGATGCTGGATCAGCAGCAGCATCCAATGTTGGTGAGGTAGTTTCAGTTCACGTCATTCCTAGACCCCACACTGATGTAGAAAGTATTTTACCTAAGCTGTAGCACAATTGAGGGCAGTTCTTGTCCTCAATAATGAATAGAAAGCTTCTATTTATTATTAAGGACAAGAAAGAAGGGATCTTTATGAGCCAGAATTTATTGACAGCCAATCACTTATTAACGGCTGTCAATCAAACCTTGAATCAACCTTGCAGCAAGCTGAGCGAAAATCAAAAGTTGAAGGCAGGTATTGACCTTGGAACCTCCTCGATTGTTTTAGTAGTTTTAGATGAAAGCAACGAGCCGATCGTCTGTTTATCGGAGGAAGCTGAAGTCATTAAGGACGGCCTGATCGTCAACTTTTCTGAAACAGTGCAGATTGTCAGACGGTTAAAACAGCAGGCAGAAGCTTGGCTAGAACGACCTTTGCTGTCGGCTGCCGGGGCCATTCCACCCCAAACCTTTGGGAACAATAAAAAGGCAGTAGGGCATGTCATTGAAGCTGCTGAAATAGAGGCCACTCAGATTTTTGACGAGCCGGAAGCCGCCGCAGCTGTTCTAAGGGTAGCCAATGGAGCAGTGATTGATATCGGTGGTGGAACCACTGGCATCAGTATTTTTGAAAAAGGCCGACCGGTTTATTCCGCAGATGAACCGACAGGCGGCCATCACATGAGTCTGGTTTTAGCCGGCAGTTATCAAGTGGACTTAGCACAAAGCGAGACGATTAAGCGCGATCCTGCTGGGCAAGCGCAAAATTTTCAAATCTTGCGGCCAGTGGTGGAAAAAATGGCGACGATTACCCATCGTTTTCTCATGGAGTATGGCAAGCCGGTGGAAAGTCTTTACTTAGTGGGGGGCGCAACCATGTTCCCTCAGTTTGAGAAAGTATTCGAAACAATTACTGGTGTTGAGACCTTCAAGCCAGTGCATCCGCGCTATGTAACGCCCACCGGTATTGCAATGTTAAGTCAATTATTTTAGAAAGAAGATGAGCCCATGTATATAGGAAAAGTAGTCGGAAATGTAGTATCTACCAAAAAGGAAGAGTCCTTAACAGGCTATAAACTAATGATTGTTGAGCGGATTCAGCGAAGCAATCAAGAAAAGCTGGAAGAGATTGTTGCCGTCGATCTTGTAGGAGCCGGTCGGGGAGAATTTGTGCTGATCGTCAAAGGCAGCTCAGCTCGTATGGCTGCAAAAAATCAGGAAGCGCCAATTGATGCTACTATTGTGGGTATTATTGACACTTTTGACGACTAAAAGGGAGCGAAACATATATGAATTATTTAACCTCTGAATCAGTCACTCAAGGCCATCCTGATAAGCTTTGTGATCAAATTTCTGATCATCTTTTGGATGCTTTTTTAGCTAGTGATCCGCACTCCCGTGTTGCCATTGAATGTATGATTTCCAATAATTTACTGGTAATAGCCGGTGAGGTTACCAGCCAGTCAAAGGTGAATGTGGAGGCAATCGCTAGGAAAGTATTGTCCGAGGTGGGATATACGAGCCAGCAAATCGGTATTGACGCAGAAAAATGTATTGTTTTAACCAATCTTCACCAACAATCTCCTGACATTAGTCAAGGTGTCAGCCAAATGACTGGTGACATTGGGGCTGGTGATCAAGGCAGTGTCTACGGGTATGCTTGTGATGATACGGATGATCTTATGCCTTTGCCAATCCATTTAGCTCATGAAATAGTCAAGCAATTGGATACTTTGCGTCAAAATGGACAGCTGCCCTTTTTACTGCCGGATGGGAAAGCCCAGGTGACATTCCTTTACGATGAGAATCGGCAACCCCTTAGGATTTCAGATGTGGTGCTTTCAGCGCAGCATAAAGAAGACATTTCTATAGATGATTTGCGGAGTCAACTAAAGACTAAGATCATTCAACCAGTTCTACCACCGCACTTATTAACCACAAAAACACGCTATTTAATTAATCCTACTGGGCGGTTTGTTGTGGGTGGGCCGTTCGGCGATACTGGACTTACTGGACGAAAGATTGTAGTGGATACATACGGCGGTATAATCCCTCATGGGGGAGGTGCCTTTTCTGGGAAGGATGGTACTAAGGTAGATCGTTCAGGTGCTTACATGGCGCGCTATATTGCGAAAAACATTGTTGCTGCTGGGCTTGCCCAGCGTTGCCAGGTAGCTTTATCCTATGCAATTGGCTATGAAGAGCCAGTGGCAATTGATCTTGAGACCTTTGGAACGAATAGAGTCTCAGAGGCCGATCTAAAACTTGCTGTGCTGAAAACCTTCGATCTGTCACCAAAAGGAATAATCGAAATGCTGCAATTGAATCAGCCGATATTTAAACAAACTTCGGTGTATGGTCATTTTAATCGTTTCGGCGGATTTACCTGGGAGAAAGTGGATCAGGTAGAAAGATTGAAGTTTTTGGTGATGAGGAGTTATTGATAGCATTATTAATAATTTATGATCAACCACAGAAATTCAGACTTATAAAGACTGAACACATTTGTGTTCGGGTATATAATGTAAGTGTAGAGGAGGCGGCAACATGGCAACAATAACAGTACGTGCAAGTGAAGAAGAGAAAGATTTTTTTAGTTCAAATGGCAGAATTTGAAGGAAAAAGTCTCTCTGAGTTACTAAAATCCAAAACACTAGAATCTTTAGAAGATGCATATGATGCCCAAGTAAGTAACTTAGGTGACTTAGCTGACAAGGAATACCTAGAGGCCCCAGTTTCGAGACCATTGGAAATAACTAAAAAATTTCATAAACAGATAAAGAAGATGGATCGATTTGCAGCAAAAATCATTCTAATGTGGTTATCTAAATACTTAGAAGGATGTGAGGATGCGAAAGTTTTTGGTAAAGAGCTTGTCGGAAATTATGCCGGGAAGTTACGCTATAAAGTCGGGGATTATCGCGTAATCTGTACACTTGATAATCAAAAGTTAATTGTTTTAGCATTAGAGCTGGGTCATCGGCGTGAAGTCCACAAGAAACAAAGAATCACTCTAGCCAAACATTCTTATTTTGCATTAAATTAAACGAAACCTTCTTATAAGGGAGTGAAACCCTTGCATGAAGGTTTTTATCTTTACATAAAAAACTGCAACAGCTGTTCACAAATAACTGTTGCAGCTCAGTATTTAGAGTCAGTGACGAGCAAGTTTCTTTCTCCAAGTAATCAGCCCAGCGGAAATGACGAATACCATTCCGATTACAGTCAGGTATACTGTATGTTGTTCGCCAGTTTTTGGATATTGTTTTTGTGTGGATGTTTGCTGATCGACTGTGAGGTCAGCTTTTTTAGGTGTGTCAGCTGTTTGATTACTGTTTGTTGCTATATTTGTTATCTCATCAGGCTTTTTAGGGCCGTTATCAATTGGCGCGTTGCCTACAGGAGCTGCCTGAATCCAGTTGACGAATCCAGAGAATAGATTGCCATTTATAGAAGCTATCCTTTCTTGGTCAGGAGCAATAAAGTTTAGGATATGCACCAATTCCTCTTTGGAAAGATGACTAAGTTCAACAAATCCATTGCCTTTAGGGTAAAGAGCCTGAATGTAATCGTACAATTGATCAATATTCTGAATTAGTTCGTCGGTCGTTTTATATTGGCTAGGGTTGAAAGCTAAAACCTTCTCAACTTTTTCAGGAGAGATCACATTTTCTTTGTAAGCCTTGCGCAATACTCTGACGTAGCTGCCGAAATCCATTCCAGTGATGTCGTAATTGTAACGTTCAAAAATTTTCCATGCAGTGCTCAGTTGCTGATCCGTGTAATTGTCCAATTCAACTTGACTGATTCCATAAGCATTATCTTTCAAATGATCACGAATAACCGCCGGCGTGTATTCTTTTTCCTTTTCTGTTTCAGTTTCTTTTGTTTCTACTTCATTAATCTTGGTTTCAAGTGATTCGGATTGCTTCGTTCCTTCAGTTTCTTGGGATTCTTTTGTTTCGGTCTCAGCATTCTTCGTTTCAGAAGAATTGATGGTAACTTCTGGTTCAAGTCCCTCAATTTTTGCTTCAGTATCCTTAACGACCGTACTAGGGTCGATCGTTTCTTCCGCTGCAGGAATACTTTCAAGCGTCTGTTCTTGGGTAGCTGCAGTTGGATTAGGGACGGATTCGGTCGTTTCAGCGAACGCTGTAAGGGGGAAGGTCAAGGCCAACAAACTGAATAAAGCAAATTTTTTCATCTAAATCACTCCTTGTAATCTTTTTGTAATATTATTGTAACACAAGAAATCTATTTGTAAAATAGAAAGTTTAATCTTTTCAATCTTTTTTTGCTGACTGTCTTTTGAAAGATTGTTTAGGTTTAAAAACGACTTTCGTGCTTTTTAATGTTAGATTGGTTTTATGAAACATGAATTAATCTTAATTATTACGTCAAAGTCTATTTTTGAGAATAATCCATCCTATAAAACTCATTTGTAAAAAACTGCCAAACTAGCCGGAAATTGAACCATTAAGGAAATTCCATCATCCACTCCCACCAATCTGATATACTAAACTCAGAAAAAATAGGAGGTGTCTCACAATGGAAAAAGACGACGGAAGCTCTTTAGGGATAGGAATCTCCTTAGGGCTGATCTATGGGCTCGTTTTCGATAATCTGGCACTGGGATTGGCATTAGGTGTCGCACTTGGCAGTGCAGGCGTATTTGTTCGTAAGAAGAAAAAGAAGTAATCAAAAGATTGTGTTATTAGTCTAAAAAAGCGTCTGCTTACGGCCAGATGCTTTTTTGAGTTGACAACTGATATGTACTGTTATACACTGTTTACAAAGAGAGGAATTGGCCATGAAACTTATTATTCAGCACTCATCGATGATCCCAATCTATGAACAGTTGGTTGAGCAGATCAAAGGGGCAATCATTCAGGGGACTCTGAATGAAAATGATCCGCTGCCTTCGGTGAGAGCTTTAGCAAAAGAATTAAAAATCAGTGCTTTGACTGTTAAAAAAGCTTATGATGCATTGGATCAAGAGGGGATGATCCAAACGGTTCATGGCAAAGGCAGCTTCGTCAGCGGGGTTAATCCGTCGATAAAATGGGAGGAACAGGTCAAGTCGATCCAAGAAGAGCTGGAATTAATTGTCGCAAAAGCCAAAAGAATCGGTATCAGTGAAGGTGAGCTGTTGGAACTGGTGCAGCTGATATTGGAGGAATCATAATGCTTACACTAAAAAATGTAAAAAAAACGTATCGAGAGTTTCAATTGGATTGTTCATTGGAGATTTTACCGGGACAAATCATTGGTTTAGTTGGTCGCAACGGGGCGGGCAAAAGTACGACATTCAAAGCAGCACTGGGACTGATCTCCTATGAGTCTGGGGAGATCCAACTGTTTGGCAAGCCGATTGAAAAATTGAAGGATCATGACCGACAGAAATTAGGGATTTCTTTAGCGGAATCCGGCTTCAGCGAATTTCTAATGATTAAGGATATTATTCCAATGCTCAACACGTTTTATACCCATTTCCAGAAGGAATTCTTTGTAGACAAATGTACGGCTTTTCAATTGCCCTTTGATAAACCGATCAAAGAATTTTCTACAGGAATGAAAGCACGGCTCAAGGTCTTAGTGGCGATTAGTCACCATGCATCATTGTTGATTTTAGACGAACCCACTGCGGGGTTGGATGTGGTCGCAAGGGATGAGATCTTAAACTTGTTGCAGGATTATCTTGAAAAGGATGAGACTCGTAGTATTTTGATCAGCTCACATATTTCGAAGGATTTGGAGCAGCTTTGCGATACCTTGTACTTTATTGACCAGGGAAAAATTATTTTGAAGGAAGACACAGATGTTTTGCTGGATCAGTACGGTGTTGTGAAGGTGACAGCTGAACAGTTTCTTTGGATGGAGAAAGAATACATCATTGCACTGATTTCAACAAGCTTTGGTTATCAATGTTTGACAGATCAACGAGAGTTTTATCGCGAGAATCATCCTGATTATGTTGTGGAAAAAGCAAATATTGATGAAATCGTACGCATGGTTATGGGAGGGGAGAAACATGAAGGGTTTGTATATTAAGGATATTCGAATGTTGATGAAGCACAAGCTCCTTTTTCTAGCGATGATTAGTTTGACTGTCATCAATTCATTGAATTTGGAGAATGCAGCGATCGTTCCTAGCTTGATGCTTTTCTTTTTCACATCACTGGCCTTTACAACGATTACTTATGACGAGATGGATCACGGGATGACCTTCCTATTCACATTACCGATTTCACGAAAAAAATATGTAATTGAGAAATATGGATTGTCATTCGTGATTTGCTTGATTGCTGTCGGGCTCTCATTTTTCTTGGTTAGCACTATGTGTTGGGTGCAAGGAGAGACCTTAAACATGTCCTTGTTTTTTCTTACATTGGTTTTGCTATTTATCGTAGGGATGCTCTACATTAGTTTGATGCTTCCGATTTACCTGAAGTTTGGGGGAGACAAGAGCCGACTGATCATGATTGCGGTGATGGGCGTCATTTTCTTTTTCAGTTTCTTAGGCGGAAATTTGATTGATGTTTTAAACCTTGATTTCACTGGAGTGCTGCAAAAACTGATTCAGACTCCCGCTGAACGACTAGTAGGAATCAGCGGTCTGATCACGCTTTTCATTTTATTCCTTTCTTTCAAATTATCCGTTCGAATCATCCAACGTAAAGAGTTATAATGGCTGTACGATTTGACTGAAAAGGAAAGAACGCAGCTAGCAGAAATACTCACCGCTCCGTTTGAAAAGAAATACGAATCAGGAGGCATTTAAGATTCCGATCACTTTGGATGGCTAGTCAGTAGATCGCCAGTTGTTGGAGACTTTATAGGCGTCTTGCAAATTCCATCCATACAAAACGCTGTGCCTAGGACAGTCACTAATTTTTTTGCCACCCAGAAGTTCTACAAGAAACAAGCGTTCGTGAAGTGTACGATGGCTGATTTACTAGGGGACTAAGAAGTCATCGCCGTTGACAATGTCTTTTTCAAAAAGAATTTAGCGGAATAATGAGGAATGAACAAACAGCTGGAGAATTCTGGCTGTTTTTTTCTGTTTTCTTTTCCTAGGGCTTGACTTAAACTAAGGGTGAAGTGATATAGTAAGCGAATTGGCGCAAGGAGATTTTACATAGAACGGAGTTGGACAGATGTCCATTTTTAGAAAACTGAGATGGTTTTTCATCCAAGAGAAAAAAAGGTACATGATCGGTGTCGCAGGGTTGATTATCGTGGCGATCTTCCAAGTGTTTCCGCCGAGAATCATCGGGATCATCATTGATGAGATCGACACGTCGACGGTCAATTTTCAACGAATTGCGTTGTGGGTCAGTCTATTGATTGGCTCAGGTGCGGCCCAATATGTGTTTCGTTATATTTGGCGGACCAATATTTGGGGCGGTGCAGCCCTATTGGAAAAACATCTGCGTCAGCGGTTGTTCAATCATTTTACTAAGATGGATGCGGTCTTTTATCAGGAGCATCGCACGGGAGATTTGATGGCTCATGCGACCAATGACTTGACGGCGATCCAAAACGTTGCTGGGTCAGGGATCTTGACTTTTGCGGATTCATTTATCACAGGGGGAGCCACGGTGGTTGCGATGATTTTGTTCGTGGATTGGCGGCTGACCTTGATCGCGTTGCTTCCGCTTCCGCTTTTGGCCTTGATGTCGAAGATTTTAGGAGAAAAGCTGCACGATGCCTTTCGCGATGCGCAGGAATCCTTTTCACGGATTAATGACAAAGCCCAAGAAAGCATTACTGGGATGAAAGTACTGAAAACATTTGGCTTGGAGCAAGCGGATGTGCAGGACTTTGGAAAAAAGATCGACTATGCGATCGCCAAAAACAAGCGGGTCAATTTTTTGGATGCGCTGTTTGATCCGATGATTACGATTATCGTCGGTTTTTCCTATGTCGCGGCGATTGTTGTGGGCGGAATGTTCATCATGCGGGGCATCTTGTCGATCGGACAATTGGTTTCCTTCATCAGCTACATCGCGATGCTGATCTGGCCGATGTTTGCGATCGGTCGTTTGTTCAACGTGCTGGAGCGGGGAAATGCCAGCTATGATCGGGTCGCCGAATTGCTTGGCAAGCAGACCGCGATCGTCGAAAAAGCCGAGTCTATTCAAGAGTCGGCAAAAGGCGAATTAGCTTTTGCGATCGATACTTTTCAGTATCCAGACGAGCCAACGCCGATTTTACAAAACGTTGCTTTTGAAATGAAGGATGGACAAACCATCGGTATCGTCGGGAAGACGGGGGCAGGGAAAACCACGATGCTGAAGTTATTGATGCGAGAATACGATGATTATCGCGGGTCGATCGTTTTTGGTGGTCATGATATTAAGGATTATTCATTACATGCTTTGCTGGATTCGATCGGCTATATCCCACAAGATCATTTTTTGTTTTCCACTACGATCCTGGAAAATATCCGGTTTGCTGATCCCACATTGCCACAGGAAACGGTTGAACACGCTGCTGCACTTGCAGCTATTGATCAAGACATTCGTGAGATGCCTAATGGCTATGACACCTTAGTCGGTGAACGAGGCGTTTCTCTTTCAGGTGGGCAAAAACAACGGATCTCGATTGCTCGTGCCTTGATCGTTCAGCCGGAGCTGTTGATTTTAGATGATGCATTGTCTGCAGTGGATGCGAAGACTGAAGAGGCTATTTTGTCGAATATTCGCAGCTCGCGCAGTGGAAAAAGCACGATTATCGCGGCCCATCGGTTGAGTAGTGTCATGCATGCTGACGAAATCCTTGTTTTGGATCAAGGGGAAATCATCGAACGAGGAACGCATGACGAGTTGCTGAAGCAGCATGGGTGGTACCAGCGTATGTGGGAGCGGCAGCAGCTGGAAGCCAAAATTGAAGGAGGAGAGAGCTGATGGAAAAGAAAGTGATCAATCAAACGATCCCGCTCAAGGAACAACTATCGATTGTTAAGCAGCTATTTGCCTTTGCTCGTCCTTTTTACCCGATGTTTCTTGGCGCAATCGGTTTTGCTTTGCTTTTGTCGATCACGAATGTCTTGCTGCCGCGAGTGATCCAGACTTTTATTGACAATTATTTGACCAATCAATCCGCCACGATGCAAATTATTTTCGGGTTCGCGGGGCTGTATTTTTTAGGAACGGTAATTAAAGCGGTCGTTCAGTTTTTCCAAAGCTATCTATACTCGATTGCTTCATTGAAGACGTTTCAGCACATTCGTTTCCGGTTGTTTGAAAAGCTGCACACATTAGGCATGCGGTATTTTGATCGTGTGCCAGCAGGGTCAACTGTTTCACGAGTGACCAACGATACTGAGTCGTTGTTTGAATTTTGGCAGGTGTTTTTAATGGTCGCAACGGGGATTTTTGCGGTGACTTCGTCTTTTCTAGGGATGTTCCAGATCAATCGCAAAATTGCCCTGATAAACCTGTTGTTTTTACCAATTTTGCTAGTTGTGGTGGCAACCTATCAAAAATTCAGTTCGCGAACCTACCGCCAAATGCGAGAGCGTCTGAGTCAGCTGAATACGAAGATCAACGAGTCGATCTCTGGAATGCAGATTATTCAGCAGTTCAAACAGGAACAGCGGTTGAGTCAGGAATTTGAGGACATTAATCAAGAATATTTGAAAACCAGATTGGCGATGGTCAAAATCAATTCGTTGCTGTTGGCACCGATTATCAACTTATTGTACATTCTGGCTGTGGCGATGGCATTGACCTTGTTTGGGATCGAAGCAACGATTACGCCGCTGGAGGTCGGGCTGGTTTATGCGTTCACGAGTTATGTTCAAGCCTTTTTCAACCCAATGACTCGGATGATGGATTACTTGAGTGTCTTTTCGGATGGTTTGGTGGCTGGCGGCCGGATCTTGGCAATTATGGATGAGCAAGAACTGGCACCAGCCCAACACCCAGATGCCAACAAGGTGATTACGGAAGGCAAGATTGAGTTTCGCGATGTCAGCTTCTCTTATGACGGCGAACACCGTGTGTTAAAGAACATCTCCTTTACCGTCAATCCTGGGGAAACCGTGGCGTTGGTTGGACATACTGGAAGTGGAAAAAGTTCGATCATCAATGTGTTGATGCGGTTTTATGAATTTTACGAAGGTCAAATTTTGATCGATGGTTTTGATATTCGGGAGTTTCCAATGGTGGAATTGCGCGATAAACTAGGTCTCGTATTGCAAGATGCTTTCATGTTTTATGGCAATGTGGCCGACAACATTCGCATGTTTAATCGCCAGCTGAGCGAAGAACAGATCGAGGCAGCTGCGACCTTTGTTCAGGCGGATGACTTTATTCAAAAATTACCGGGCGGGTATCAAGCCAAGGTGGTCGAACATGGTGCAGGCTTCTCTAGTGGACAAAAGCAGCTGCTTTCCTTTGCCCGCACGATGGTGACCGAGCCTAAAATCCTCGTGTTGGATGAAGCCACTGCCAATATTGATTCAGAAACAGAAGGATTGATTCAGGAAGGATTGGCAAGAATGCAGGAGGGACGGACGACAGTGGCGATCGCCCATCGGTTATCGACAATCAAAAATGCCGACTTGATTCTAGTATTGGACAAAGGCCGGATCGTAGAACGAGGAAACCACGATGAACTGCTGCAGCAGGAAGGACTTTATGCGGATATGTATCGACTTCAGGCTATGAATCATTAATCGAAAAAATCACCGTTTGCCCTATCTCTATAGCGGCAGACGGTGATTTTTAGTTTTTCTTCAAACGCTCGGTGATTGAAACCAGGTCGTTTAGTTCAGAAGTACTGAGCGGTTCAAATTCTTTTTTGTTGTAAAGCATCAATTCATAACAGTCAATGAAAGAAATGAACCTGCCAGTAAACAAAGATTCAGCCGCCTCAACTCTTTTTCCGTATGCTCGTAAGGTTTCAGAAGGCTGGCGCGGAATGCTTTTTTCTACTTGTTTTAAAATCAACGGATAGATTCTGCGTGCCGGTTCCTTGGAAAAACGGTTGAACCAGCTGATTTGAAGGCTCAGCAGGTAGCGTCTGCCAACAAAGAACCCGGCAGCAATCACGCCGGCAAGTGCAAGCAGCACAGTCAACGTGCGATTTTCCGGTGATCTCTGATCCGTTTCCTGATCTGCAGATTGTTCTTCAAAACTTGATTCTGCTGCTTCACTGGAAATCGTATCTTGATCCACCTCATCTGTGCTTTCTTCAGCTGTGTCTGCTGGTGCAGAGCTGTTTTCCGTTGAAGGTCGGTCCGGGTTAGAAAAGCTGGGAGTCGGTTCAAACGGCAGCCAGCCATAACTATCAAAATAGACTTCCACCCAAGAGTGAGCGTGTTGGTTTCGAACAGTGTACACCGTCGTATCACTATCGACCTGTCCAGCGTCGCCTGGGGCGAAGCCTTTCGTCCAACGGGCAGGAATCCCGACTGAACGCAGCAAAACGACCATCGCCGTTGAGAAATTGTCACAATAACCGACCTGCGAGTCAAACAGAAAGTGGTCGACATAATCCTGATTTTCCGGTGGAAAATCCGTATCAACTTTGGAATAACGCAGATCGCTGTTGTTTTTCAAATGGTTCTCGATCGCAGTAACTTTGCCAAGCATCGTTTCTTCATTGGCCGTCAGACTCTCAGCTAAATCTCTAATTCTTGCTGGCAATTCATTCGGCAGCTGCAAGTAATCGACTTGACTTTCTAGCGGCAGCTGCGGCTGGATCATTGCTAAATCGCTTAACTGATAGTCAGGAGTCGACCACTGATTTAAGATCTCCTTTTCACCGTTGTTGGAGTCGATGAAGTTGACCCTGCCTGTTTCTTCCAAAAAGACAAAACCAGTCGTACCTTCTGTTGCTTGGACGATGCTCCGACCATAAGGGAGCGGTACGTAGATCCCATGATTGAAAAAATGAACAGTGCTTTCCTCGGGTTCACTGAAGGCATGCTGATAAAAGGTTGTACCGTGTTCCAATGGGCTGCGGCGACTAAATTGCGATTGCTCCGGTGCTGTGTTTTCCCAACCCCTTCCAGAATAGAAATCTTTGCTTTCGACTCGCCAATAGCTGGATCGCTGCTGGGTCGCCTCGAATAAAATGGTGTTGTCGTCCAATAAAGGACCGCCCAATTGCCCGTCATTTTCACTAAATCCAGTGCGAGACGGCCCGGAAGGAGTCACATGCTGCAGCGCCTGGTAAAATCCCCGGGCATTCAAGGCATTGCGTACGGGAGCCGACCAGTTCGTCAGCGTGGTGCGAATTCCTGTGCTGGGGGCGTAAAAGGCCAGCACTCCTAGTAGGACAAGAACTACGGAAAGGCCGATCAGCCATTTGCCAGCAAGCAGCTGTTGGCGTTTAAACAGCAGGGATAGAATTCCACAGCCAAACACTACGACGAGCGGCAGGCTCAAATCAACGGTATTAAACACATTCAGCACTAGCAAATAGCTGATCAGCAGGAGATAAGCAAAATAAAAGCGTTCAAACTGAATCATCATGACGGCTAAAAGAATTACCAGTAAAAAAAGCAGGGGAAAAGCTACGATTGTACCGACCCCCAAAAGTTAGACCAAAAATCTAATATTTTGGGGGTCGATTT
>NZ_BJCC01000009.1 GCF_004309355.1 Enterococcus florum
AGAGTGTTTGACTACGGATCAAAAGGTTAGGGGTTCGACTCCTCTTGGGCGCGTTTCGGGAAGTAGCTCAGCTTGGTAGAGTACTTGGTTTGGGACCAAGGTGTCGCAGGTTCGAATCCTGTCTTCCCGATTATATTAAAAGTGATGGGGCCTTAGCTCAGCTGGGAGAGCGCCTGCTTTGCACGCAGGAGGTCAGCGGTTCGATCCCGCTAGGCTCCATTTTTAATATGAGTATTTTAATTACGCGGTGTAGCTCAGCTGGCTAGAGCGTCCGGTTCATACCCGGGAGGTCGGGGGTTCGATCCCCTCCGCCGCGATTTTTTCGAGCCAGGACCTTTAGCTCAGTTGGTTAGAGCAGACGGCTCATAACCGTCCGGTCGTAGGTTCGAGTCCTACAAGGTCCATTGTGACTCTTTTATGGAGGATTACCCAAGTCCGGCTGAAGGGAACGGTCTTGAAAACCGTCAGGCGGGTAAAACCGTGCAAGGGTTCGAATCCCTTATCCTCCTTTCGCAGCTATTTGTTTAAACAGATAGAGGCAAAAATACTATTATCGCGGGATGGAGCAGTCTGGTAGCTCGTCGGGCTCATAACCCGAAGGTCGTAGGTTCAAATCCTGCTCCCGCAATTGTAAAAACTAAAAAACTGGTTCCGTGGTGTAGGGGTTAACATGCCTGCCTGTCACGCAGGAGATCGCGGGTTCAAATCCCGTCGGGACCGCCACGCGGGTGTAGTTTAGTGGTAAAACCACAGCCTTCCAAGCTGTTGTCGCGAGTTCGATTCTCGTCACCCGCTTTAGTTTTTATGAGGGGCCTATAGCTCAGCTGGTTAGAGCGCACGCCTGATAAGCGTGAGGTCGATGGTTCGAGTCCATTTAGGCCCATTGGTACAATTTAGGCCCGTTGGTCAAGCGGTTAAGACACCGCCCTTTCACGGCGGTAACACGGGTTCGAATCCCGTACGGGTCACTTTTTTTATGGAGGATTACCCAAGTCCGGCTGAAGGGAACGGTCTTGAAAACCGTCAGGCGGGTAAAACCGTGCAAGGGTTCGAATCCCTTATCCTCCTTTCGCAGCTATTTGTTTAAACAGGTAGAGGCAAAAATACTATTATCGCGGGATGGAGCAGTCTGGTAGCTCGTCGGGCTCATAACCCGAAGGTCGTAGGTTCAAATCCTGCTCCCGCAATTGTAAAAACTAAAAAACTGGTTCCGTGGTGTAGGGGTTAACATGCCTGCCTGTCACGCAGGAGATCGCGGGTTCAAATCCCGTCGGGACCGCTTTTGGCTCGGTAGCTCAGTTGGTAGAGCAATGGATTGAAGCTCCATGTGTCGGCAGTTCGATTCTGTCCCGCGCCATATCACTGCTGCGGGTGTAGTTTAGTGGTAAAACCACAGCCTTCCAAGCTGTTGTCGCGAGTTCGATTCTCGTCACCCGCTTTAGTTTTTATGAGGGGCCTATAGCTCAGCTGGTTAGAGCGCACGCCTGATAAGCGTGAGGTCGATGGTTCGAGTCCATTTAGGCCCATTAAAAATCATTTTTGGTTTTTTGGGGAAGTACTCAAGTGGCTGAAGAGGCGCCCCTGCTAAGGGTGTAGGTCGGGAAACCGGCGCGAGGGTTCAAATCCCTCCTTCTCCGTTTTTTAATAAAGGCCCGTTGGTCAAGCGGTTAAGACACCGCCCTTTCACGGCGGTAACACGGGTTCGATTCCCGTACGGGTCATTGCTTAAAGAGATGATGGATCATCTCTTTTTTTGTGTTTTCGAGTTTAATCACGATAAAGTGTGACTTTCGCGCGTTTTCTGGTATAATCAGTTCGTTGCAGGTTCCCGATAGGCTCTGGAGGACTCCAGAGATGCCTTGTAACCGAATAAATATTAGGGGGAATAGGAAAAATGAAAGAACGTCGATTATTTACTTCTGAATCCGTTTCAGAAGGGCATCCGGATAAAGTGGCTGATCAAATCAGCGATGCGATCCTCGATGCGATTTTAGCAAAGGACCCACAAGCTCGTGTTGCTTGTGAGACTTCCGTTACTACTGGCTTAGTGTTAGTGTTTGGTGAAATATCTACGACTGCCTATGTAGATATTCAAAAAGTTGTTCGCAGTACGATCAAACAAATAGGTTATACTCGCTCAAAATTTGGATTTGACGGAGACAATGTCGCTGTGCTGGTCGCAATCGATGAGCAGTCTCCCGATATTGCTCAGGGTGTGGATCAAGCACTGGAGATTCGAGGTAAAGAGACGGACTTGGATGAAATTGGTGCTGGTGACCAAGGTTTGATGTTCGGCTTTGCGGTCAATGAAACGCCTGAGTTGATGCCGCTGCCGATTTCATTGAGTCACAAATTGGTCAAGCGACTTGCTGATTTGAGGAAATCTGAGGAAGTTGATTTTCTGCGACCTGATGCGAAATCTCAGGTAACCGTTGAGTACGATGAACAGGATAAACCATTGCGTGTGGACACGGTTGTTATCAGCACGCAGCATGCTGAATCAGCGGACAACGAAACCATTCGCAAAGTGGTGATGGATAAAGTGATTCGGGCGGTGATCCCTGCGGAGCTTTTGGATGAGAAAACCCGCTACTTTATCAATCCAACGGGCCGTTTCGTGATTGGCGGACCGCAAGGCGATGCTGGGTTAACGGGACGAAAAATTATTGTGGATACCTATGGCGGCTATTCACGTCATGGCGGCGGCGCTTTTTCAGGCAAAGACGCGACGAAGGTTGATCGATCTGCCTCTTACGCTGCCCGATACATCGCAAAAAATATTGTTGCAGCAGGTTTAGCAGACAAGGTAGAGGTGCAATTGGCGTATGCGATCGGCGTGGCTCAGCCTGTTTCGATTTCTATCAACACGTTTGAGACGGCTGAGGTTTCCGAAGAAAAATTGATCGAAGCAATTCGTGAACAGTTTGATCTGCGTCCTGCCGGAATCATCAAGATGCTGGATTTACAGCGGCCGATCTATCAACAAACGGCTGCCTACGGTCATTTTGGCCGAACAGATATTGAGCTTCCTTGGGAGAAGACGGATAAAGCAGAGGCTCTGAAAAAGAGTATACAGGGCTAATTGATCGGAGAGACGTTTTTTAGCGTCTCTTTTTTGCTTCACTGCAGGACCAACCACTGACGAGTGAATGTTTAGTATTGGTTGGCAAGAAACGAAAAAATGGTACACTTGAACAAAAGGAGGAACCGAAATGGCTTTTTTACAAGCGAGTGTCTATTCGAATGTCTTAGAAATGGAAGTTTCCATCAATTTTCTGCTTCCACAAACGACGCATAAAAAAATTGGGACGGAAACGACAGGGAAGTCAGAGGACGTGCCGGTATTGTATTTGCTGCATGGCATGGGGGGAAACCATAGCGTCTGGGCTCGTCGGACCTCGATCGAACGGTATGCGGCCAAATATCAGTTGGCTGTAGTGATGCCTTCGACTGATTTAGGTTTTTATACAGATACCACCTATGACATGAATTATTGGACATTTGTCGCAGAGGAACTGCCGATGATCGTACATGAGCTGTTTCCTCAGATCACGCATAAGCGAGAACAGACATTTGCTGCCGGTTTGTCGATGGGCGGATATGGAGCGATGAAATTAGGGTTAAAGAAACCAAACGATTTTGCGGCAATCGCTTCCTTGTCTGGGGCACTTTCTTTTGACAGTGTAGAAGGTCTGCTGGCTACACGAAAAGCAGCGTACTGGGAAGGAATCTTTGGACCTATCGGAGAAATCAAGGGCTCGAAAAATGATCCGCTGGTAATGCTTGAGGAACTTGTCAAAAGTAGTCAGCCGAAACCGCGCTTTTTCTTGGCCTGCGGGACAGAGGACTTCTTGTATCCGGCTAATCAGTATGTGGCGAAGAAGATGCAGGCTGTCTTACCAGCGGTTACTTTTGAGGAAGGGCCCGGCGAACACAATTGGGTCTTTTGGGATCAATGGATCCAACGTGCGTTAGAGTGGATGTTTGACGAAAATAGAGCAAAGACGGAGTAAATGCTCCGTCTTTGCTCTATTTTTTTTCTACACAAATCAAGATCGGCGGGTTGCCTCTTTGATTGATAAATTGATAGCTCAACACACTAAATTGTTCTTGAGGAAGTGTTTTGCAGTAATGGAGTACTTGATGCTTCTCTTTCTCTCCGCCATCGTGGCCATAATAGATGACGATTACCATTCTGCCACCAGCAGTTAACCGCTCAAGAATGGCCTCCATGGCGATCTGAGTCGTTTCCGGCAAAGTGATGATCTGCTTGTTGCTTTTCGGCAAGTAGCCTAGATTGAAAATAGCTGCTTGAATCGGCAGATCCACAGGGATCGTAGCGTCGATGGTTTGATGACCCGAGAGATGGAGAGTTGTACGATCTATTAAATCACCAAGTCTGTCTATGGTTGCTTGACGTGCTTGTTCTTGTACATCATAACCGTAGACATGGCCTGTTTCGCCTACTAATTCGGCAAGAAAGCGAGTGTCATAACCGTTGCCGATTGTGGCATCGATCACTTGGTCACCTTGCTGTACGACCTCCTGCAGCAAGGTATGGCTAAATTGTAAAGCGGTTTGCAGCATGCGTTTTCTCCCGTATATTGAATTTTCCCTGGTAGGAATCTCTGTGGAGCAATTCTTGATCGATGGCATTCAACACTTCCCATTTTTTGAGGCTCCACATTGGGCCCACCAGCGCATCCCAAGGGGCATCTCCTGTCAACCGATGGATGATGATCTCCTGAGGAATCATTTCCAGCTGGTCGCATACCACAGATACATAGTCCTGCTTGCTCATCAGCTGCAGCCGACCCTCGGCGTAATCTCTTAACATCTTTGTGTTTCGCATCAGATGAAGCAGATGAAGCTTGATGCCCTGAATGTCAGAATCTAGAAGGGTACGGCGAACATTCTCCCGCATCATGTCCAGTGATTCTCCAGGAAGGCCGTTGATCAAATGAGTGCAGACATTGATGTTATGCTGCCGCAGCCGGGCCACAGCATCGACATAGGTCGGATAATCATGGGCGCGATTGATTTGTTCACTGGTTTGTTCATAGGTGGTTTGCAGCCCTAGTTCGACCCACAAATACAAACGCTGATTCAATTCGGCCAAATAGTCGACGACCTCAGAAGGCAGACAGTCTGGACGTGTACCAACGGACAAGCCTACGACGCCAGGTAAATTGACCACTTGCTCGAAGCGTTCCCTGATGATTTCCACTGGGGCATGAGTATTAGTGAAATTTTGAAAATAGACGATGTACTGATCGACTGCCGGCCACTTCTGATGCATCATGTCGATTTCCTTTTGAAATTGAACCGGCAGTGCTTCGTTTGGCGCCACGATCATGTCGCCAGACCCAGAGACACTGCAAAAGGTGCAGCCGCCGTGTGCCACTGTTCCATCTCGATTTGGGCAGTCAAAGCCGCCATCGACCGGAACTTTAAAAATTTTTCCACCAAACTCCTGACGCAGAGCATAATTCCACGAATGATATCGTTTGGTGGGATCTTCTGAATATAAAAACATGGGTTCGCCTCGATTTATGATCTTTTTTTCTGAATTTGTTTCATGTCATAGACTAGCTTATACTGCCGGTAGTAAGGATATGTCAGCAACAGCCAGCTGCTCCCCAAAAGAAAGCCAGCCAGCACATCAGTTGGATAATGGACCCCTAAGTAGACCCGGCTGACACCGATAGCAAGGATCAAAAGACCTAGCAGTACTTGGAGGATCCTTCGTCCAGTCTTGTTTCCCACAAACAATTCCGCCACCAGTATCAACGTACCGAAAATCAACATGCTGGCAGTCGAATGGCCGCTAGGAAAACTAAAGCTGTGTTCTGTAACCATGTGAGGCAGGATCGTCGGTCTTGCACGGTGGAAAAACAGCTTCAACAGATGGTTGACAGCACCGCTGATCCCTGCCATGCTGATCGCAAACCAGAGTGCAGTAATCTTTTGCCGATTGAGCCAAAATAAAGTTAAAAATACAACAGTTAAAATGACGATTGTCAAAGGATTCGCAAATTTAGTGATCCACAGAAAAAAGCTGTTCATTCCAGGAGACAGGCGATGAACCGTCTCAATGACCGCTCGATCAAAGCCGGCAAGTGTATCGGGATAAAAGCGCAGAATATAAGCCAAAGCAGCAAATAAAAGCAAAGTAAAACTTCCAGCAGTCTGCATGTACAATTTATTCTTCATAATCGTTCCTTTCTAAACGCAATCTATTATATCATGTTGCCCGGTCAGCTCAATCTTTTTTGCGCATTCTTAAAGCGAATTAAATTGAATTTCCCGAATGAATCTGCTAAGATGAAACTACTTGAATATCGATGCAACGATGAGGAGTAGTAAAAGCTTTGGCATTTCAGAGAGCACACGGCAGCTGGGAGTGTGTATGCGAACCTTTGAACTTACCTTGGAGCAGGTCATTCGTGATCCGGCCAGACAGCCGTTATCTTTTTGAGGTCCGAGCGTTTCGGATAAAGATAGGTGGTACCACGTTGATAACGTCCTATAGGAGTGAAGTTCCTATAGGGCTTTTTTTCTTGAGGTTCTGCAGCAGCAGGGCTGTATCGCTGTTCAATGATAAACTGTATACAAATAACCGACATATAGGAGGAAAAAGAGTGAGTTACGATCATAAGGTGATTGAAAAAAGATGGCAAAAATATTGGGCAAAACACAACACCTTCAATACCCATGACGACCCAAACCAACCCAATTTTTATGCACTGGATATGTTTCCTTACCCATCTGGACAAGGGTTGCATGTAGGACACCCAGAGGGATATACCGCAACAGATATCATTTCCCGGATGAAACGCGCACAAGGGTTCAATGTGCTGCATCCAATGGGCTGGGATGCTTTTGGCCTGCCCGCAGAGCAATATGCGCTGGATACTGGGAATGACCCTGCGGAATTTACGAAAAAAAATATCGAAACCTTTAAGCGTCAAATCAATTCTTTAGGCTTCAGCTATGATTGGAATCGGGAGATCAATACGACAGATCCTGAATACTACAAATGGACACAATGGATCTTTGAACAAATGTACGAAAAAGGATTGGCTTACGAAGCCGAAGTACCAGTCAACTGGGTACCCGAGTTGGGAACCGTGATTTCAAACGAAGAAGTGATCGACGGCAAGAGCGAGCGTGGCGGGTACGATGTCGTGCGCAAACCGATGCGTCAGTGGATGTTGAAGATCACAGCCTATGCGGACCGTTTGCTGGATGACTTGGAAGAAGTCGACTGGCCGGAAAACATCAAAGAAATGCAGCGCAATTGGATCGGCCGCTCGATCGGTGCCAATGTGACCTTCAAGATCGCCAATCGTGAGGAAACATTCACGGTCTTCACAACACGTCCAGATACTTTGTTTGGAGCGACCTATGCAGTGATGGCTCCTGAATTAGGCTTAGTCCAAGAGATCACAACACCGGAACACAAGGCCGCTGTTGATGCCTATATCGAAGAGGCCGCTAAAAAATCTGAGTTGAACCGTACAGATCTGGCAAAGGAGAAAACCGGTGTCTTCACAGGCGCCTACGCAATTAATCCGGTGAACGGCAAAGAGATCCCGATTTGGATCGCGGATTACGTATTGTCATCCTATGGAACCGGAGCAATCATGGCGGTACCTGCCCATGATGAGCGCGATTATGAATTTGCGAAAACTTTTGGACTGGAGATCGTTCCAGTTTTGGCTGGCGGAGATGTTGAAAACGAAGCCTTCACTGGGGATGGGGAGCATATCAATTCTGATTTCTTGAATGGGTTGAATAAGCAAGACGGAATCGATAACATGGTCGCTTGGCTGGAAGAACACAATTGCGGTAAAAAGGAAGTTAGCTATCGATTGAGAGACTGGCTGTTCTCACGTCAGCGCTATTGGGGAGAACCGATCCCTGTGATTCATTGGGAAGATGGAACGACCGGATTGGTGCCAGATTACGAGTTGCCGTTGGTCTTGCCGAAAACCGAAAACATTCAACCTAGCGGAACCGGCGAATCTCCACTTGCCAATATCGATGAATGGGTTAACGTGGTCGATCCAAAGACGGGGATGAAGGGTCGCCGTGAAACCAATACGATGCCGCAATGGGCTGGAAGCTCTTGGTATTTCTTGCGCTTTATCGATCCGCACAACAAAGAAACGTTGGCGGATTTTGAGAAATTGGAACGCTGGATGCCAGTCGATCTTTATATCGGCGGTGCGGAACATGCCGTCTTGCATTTGCTTTATGCTCGCTTCTGGCATAAGTTCCTCTATGATATCGGCGTAGTACCAACGAAGGAACCCTTCCAAAAGCTGTACAATCAAGGGATGATCTTGGGGCAAAGCTACCGTGATAGTCGAGGAGCTCTCGTTCCGACAAACATGGTAGAAAAACGGGATGGCGGCTGGTTCAACGTCGAAACGGGCGAAGAATTAGAAGAAGGACCGGCAAAAATGAGCAAGTCCTTAAAGAATGTCATCAATCCAGATGACGTGATCCAAAAATATGGTGCCGATACCTTGCGGACCTATGAAATGTTTATGGGCCCTCTGGATGCAGCGATTCCTTGGAGCGAAAGCGGGCTGGAGGGCAGCCGGAAGTTCTTGGATCGTGTTTGGCGCCTGATCGTGGATCAAGATGGAAAAATGCGTGACCATATCACGACCTTCAATGATGGCAAGCTGACGAAGGTTTATAACCAGACCGTGAAGAAAGTGACTGAAGATATTGAAAATCTGCACTTTAACACAGCCATTTCCCAGCTGATGGTCTTCGTCAATGAAGCCTACAAGGTTGATGCACTGACGTATGAATACATTGAAGGATTTGTCCAATTACTGGCACCGATCGCACCGCATCTTGGTGAAGAGCTGTGGCAGATCCTAGGGCATGAAGAAAGCATTTCTTATGTTGCGTGGCCAGTCTATGATGAAGCAGCTCTAGTTGAAAATGAAATTGAAGTCATCCTGCAAGTCAACGGCAAAGTCCGTTCGAAGGCGATCGTTCCAATCGATCTAGCTAAAGAAGAGATGGAAAAGATTGCTATGGCGGATGAACTGATCCAACGCAATATCGACGGAAAAACGGTTCGCAAGGTGATCGTTGTTCCAAATAAATTGGTCAACATCGTGGCGAATTAAAAGGATTGTCCGTTTGAAAGTCTTGAAAACCAGGTATTGGTTTTCAAGGCTTTTTTTGTTGATTAGGCAAAGAAACTTAGCTAATTAGGATCTGCCGGATGACCTATTTGTTAAGAACATAATTAGGTATGCCTAAATTAAATAGTTGACTTTCTTTTTATTTTAGGTTAGCCTAAAAATATAAAAAGGATAGGCTGTATAATTTTAAAGAGGTGAACTACATGATTGAATGTAAACAATTAAGTGTCTCCTACAACAACCAAGTCGTTGCTTTGAAGGATATTGATTTCGTATTAGAAGGTCCAACCATCACAGGAATCATTGGTCCCAATGGTGCTGGAAAGTCGACCCTGCTGAAGGCCATTTTGTCGGTCATTCCACACAAGGGAGCTACACTGATCGATGGACAGCCCTCTGAGAAAGTCTTATCGTCGATTGCTTACGTGGAGCAAAAGAGTGCGATCGATTTTACTTTCCCGATCACGGTCAAGGAGTGTGTCTCTTTAGGGACGTACCCAGCAGTCGGTTTATTCAAACGACTAAAAAAGAAAAATTGGCAGGATGTCGCTCACGCGCTGGAGCAGGTGGGACTGTCTGACTACAGTAATCGCCAAATTAGTGAATTGTCTGGCGGACAATTCCAGCGTGTTTTGGTAGCCCGCTGCCTTGTCCAGCAAGCAGAGTATATTTTTCTGGATGAACCCTTTGTAGGGATTGATTCTGTCAGTGAGGGAATCATCATGCAAACCTTGCAGCAATTGAAGGCAGAAGGAAAGACGATATTGATCGTTCATCATGATTTAGGACGTGTGGAGCAATACTTTGACCAGGTGATCTTACTGAACAAACAGCTGATTGCAGCGGGAAAAACAAGAGAGACCTTCTGCAAGCGGAATTTGATTCATGCGTACGGCGAAACGATTTTTATTGGACAAGATGCCGAATCTGCCTTTCAAAGCGGACCGTTTCAGGAAAAGCTGCGGAATACAGAACAGGCGATGTAATTCGTGAGATAGGAGGAATGACATGTTAAGCAACTTTATACAGGGATTGCAAGAGTTTCATTTCTTGCAAAATGCCCTGATCACTGCATTGGTGATTGGAATCATTTCCGGTATAGTAGGCTGTTTTATCATTTTAAGAGGAATGTCTTTGATGGGCGATGCGATCTCACATGCTGTTTTACCCGGAGTGGCCATTTCGTATATTTTAGGAATCAACTTTTTTATTGGCGCAATCACATTCGGTATTTTTGCCTCAATATTGATCACCTTTATCAAGAGCAACAGTGTCGTTAAGGGAGACACGGCGATCGGAATCACCTTCAGTTCGTTTTTGGCGCTGGGGGTCATATTGATCGGAGTAGCCAATAGTTCAACGGACCTGTTTCATATTTTGTTTGGGAATATTTTGGCCGTTCAGGATCTCGACAAATGGATCACGATCGGTGTGTCTGTCGTTGTATTGGCAGTGATTCTCCTCTTTTTCAAGGAACTGCTGATTACTTCTTTTGATCCTCTCATGGCCAAGGCGCTGGGGATGAAAGTCAATTTTTACCATTATTTGTTAATGATCTTACTGACGCTGGTAGCTGTGACTGCGATGCAAAGTGTGGGAACGATCTTGATTGTTGCCCTGTTAATTACGCCGGCAGCAACGGCCTACTTGTATACCAACAGCTTGAAAGCCATGATGATTTTATCTGCGGCTTTAGGCGCACTTTCTTCCTTGGTTGGGTTGTTTATCGGCTACACCTACAACCTTGCTGTAGGGTCATCGATCGTGTTGACAGCGACCAGCTTTTTTATCATCAGCTTTTTTGTTTCACCGAAACAACATTTTTTAAGAAGGAAGGTTGTAAATCAATGAAAAAAATAATTCAAGGAGCTCTTTTTGCAGGTCTCGCTTTGTTTGGATTAGCGGCTTGTTCTACTAATTCCGCTTCTAATGATGCGGAGGATGAGAGACTGCAAGTGGTTGTTACCAATTCGATTTTGGCTGACATGACCGAAACGATTGGGCAAGATCGTATCAACTTGCACAGCATCGTGCCAGTCGGGAAAAATCCGCATGAGTATGAACCTTTGCCAGAGGATATTCAAAAGACGACACAAGCAGATGTGATTTTTTACAATGGCATCAATTTGGAAACTGGCGGGAATGCTTGGTTTACGAAATTGGTCAACAATGCCGACAAGAAAAAAGACCAAGACTATTTTGCTGCCAGCGACGGCGTGGACGTGATCTACTTGGAAGGCCAAACGGAAGCTGGAAAAGAAGATCCCCATGCGTGGCTGAATCTGGAGAACGGGATCATCTATGCACAGAATATCGAGAAGCAGTTGTCTGCTAAAGATCCGGACAATGCAGCGTTTTATCAAGAAAATCTAGCGGACTATGTAGAGAAACTAAGCAAACTAGATGCCGAAGCCAAGGAGAAATTTGCAGCGATCCCAGAAGAGAAAAAGCGAATCGTGACCAGTGAAGGCAGCTTCAAGTATTTCTCTGCTGCCTATGGTATTCCCAGCGACTACATTTGGGAGATCAACACGGAAGAAGAAGGTACCCCTGATCAAATCAAGCATTTGGTGCAGGAGTTGAGAGACAGTGAAGTTCCTGCCTTATTTGTCGAAAGCAGTGTCAATGAACGACCGATGCAGTCGGTTTCTAAAGACACCGGCATTCCGATCTATTCAACCGTCTTTACAGACTCTGTTGCTGAAGAAGGTGAAGAGGGCGACAGCTACTATGCGATGATGAAATGGAATTTAGACAATATCGCAGAAGGGTTGTCTCAATAAGTCTTTTGAACCACTCTCGAACTCGGCTGTTCAACTGAAGAAGCGGCACGCTCTCCTAGATAGAGGGCGTGCCGCTTTTTGTCGTGAGTTGAATCAATGAGAGGCTAGATACTGTTGAACGATAGCATAATCGCCTTCGTAAGGCAGATCTTCTCCATTGACGGTCATGTACGTGTCTGTCCCTTTGCCGGCTAAGACGATGGCATCCTTTGGACCAGCTTGGGCCAATAAGGTTTCGATCGCATGCTTTCGATCGAAATCATAGCTGACGCTTACGTGATCATTGTTGATGGCTGCGTGGATTTCTTCAGCAATTTTTTTCGGATCCTCGAAGTTCGAATCATCGATTGTCAAAACAGCAGCGTCGGCATATTCGCCGATCGCTTGGCCCAGACCTTCACGCCGAGACTCTGCTTTGTTTCCAGTGGAACCTGTCACAACGGTCACCGTCCCATCAGGATGGTTATCTTTGGCAAAAGAGAGGATGCTCTTCATGCTCAAGTAATTATGAGCATAATCGACGTAAATGTGTGCCCCGTTCTCTTTCAGCAGCAGATTCATGCGGCCAGGGACCAAGGCTTCTTTCAATCCAGTTTGGATGCTGACAGGATCAGCACCGACCAGTCTGCTGGCCAGTAAAGCTGCCGCAGCATTCTCCTGATTGAAATGGCCGGCCAAACGTATTTCATATTTCTCAACCGCTTTTTCGGAAGCCTTCGTATCAGACAAGCAGAATTGCAAAGGATGTTCCAACGTTTCTACAAAATAATCTGCTCCAGCATTTCCGTAAGTGGTGACTGGAATGTTGTGAGTCAACGCAATTTCCAGCAATAAATCCAAATGATCGGTCTCATTTTGGATGATCAGCTGTTTGGAATGCGTGATCAATTGTCGCTTGCAATAAAAATAGTCTTCAAAGGTCGGATGCTCGATCGGCCCGATATGATCGGGAGAGATATTTAAGAAGATGCCAACATCGAACAACAGCTTGTAGACTCGCTCGACCTTGTATGCCTGAGAAGAAACTTCCATGACCAAGTGAGTCATACCATTTTGGACGGCTTGATGCATCATTTCATAAAGCTCCAGTGATTCAGGTGTCGTCAGTTTTGACTTAAAAAAGTTCACTCCGTCCACGGTTGTTTGGACAGTCGAGAACATGGCTGTTTTATGGGTTGTCGCCCGCTCCAGGATTTCTTTGACAAAATAAGCGGTTGTGGTTTTTCCTTTAGTCCCCGTGATACCGATAATCTGCAGCTTTTCCTGCGGGTAATCGTAAAAGGCCATACTCAGCACTGCCAATGTCCGTCGAATATCGTGGACAATGATCGCTAAATCTGCATCGACCTCAAAAGGCTGTTCAGCGATATACACGTGCAAGCCTTGTTCCAGAGCTTGTTCCAAATAGCTTTGTTTAAAGTGATTGCCTTTGCAAAAGAACAAGGTGTCAGCATCAGCCTTTCGGGAATCGTAAGACAGCTGAGAGAATTCTTTTTCAAAAGGCGCGGTCAACGACCATTTTGCCGGGGTGATGAATTCTCTTAATAAGTGTTCCTGTTCAAGCAGGCTTTGGATTTGTGATAAAGTTAATGTCATGGACGGACCTCCGTTACAATCTGATCTAGGCTATTATAGCATAGCCAAAGTGTGCCTGTCGGAAAAAAGAGATTGTCACGAGACAGATTTCCTTTTACAATGAAAACAAATGCTGATAAAGAAAGCAGGATCATATGGATTATCGAAGAAAGCCGCTCCAAATGAAGGATACGCATCATGAAAAGTTGATTCAAGGCTCTTCCTGGTTGTCTGTAGGAAGCGTTTTTTCACGTTTTATGGGACTTCTCGTGCTCATCCCTTGGTATGCCTGGATGGAAGAACGAGGAAATGCAGCCAATGGATTGATCCAGATGGCTTATACAGTACTGACCTTATTTATGCTGCTATCAACGATGGGATTGCCCAATGCCGTTGCTAAGCAGGTCGCCAAGTACCGCTCGATCAGTGAATATCAGGTCGCTCACCGTTTGTTTGTTCGAGGGATACAGGCCAGTGTCGGGCTAGGTATCGTTTTCAGTGCATTATTGCTTTTCTTAGCGCCACTGTTTGCGGAAGCCGCCGGAGCTGGACCAGCATTGGCATCCACGATTCGTTGGATGAGTCCAACTATGGCACTTTTTCCCTGCATCAGTGTTATCCGAGGGTACGCTCAAGGCAATAACGACCAGCCGCTGCTCAGTTTCTCTTCTGTCGTAGACAAACTGCTGCAGTCGCTTTATTGGGTCATCAGCGCTTTTACAATCTTGAAAGTTTTTACCGGCGATTTCTTAACAGCAGTTCATCAGGCAGCGTTTGCTTCATTTATCGGATTATTAGGCAGTTTGGTGGTTTTGCTGCTGTATTTGAAAAAGGATCGGGAAAAAGTAGAAGTGCAGCTGCCTATCAGTTTAAATAAAGTAGAGATTTCTACAGGAGAGCTGCTGCTGGAGGCCTTAAAAGAAGCAATTCCTTGCATGCTGCTTAGTATCAGTGTGTTTGTGTATCCGTTGATCGACCAATTGACCTTTATTCGAACGATGGCAGCACATACCAACTATAGTGCGGATCAGCTGATGACACTTTTCGCGCTGTTTCGGGCAAATACCGAACCATTCGTTCTGCTTCTCGCTGCGGTGGTCAGTACAATAGGACTGAAAAAGATTCCGTTGCTGACAAAACGTGCGGCCAACAAGCAGTTTCCAGAAGCGACCCGTCTAGTCAGCAATGCCCTGCAGCGAAGCTTTTACGTACTGGTTCCATTGGGCAGCTGGATGATTTTATTGGCTTACCCGCTGAATACCTTTTTGTATCAAGCAAATCCGTTGGGCAGTCGAGTGCTGATCGAAGCACTGCTGATGGCGGCGGCGTTAAGTCTTTTTATCGTCACATCGGTCTTGATGCAAAGTTTTGGTCAAATGGCACTAGCTGTTTATTTTACGCTGGCTGGTTTGGTATTAAAAGGCATTCTGCAGCTGCCGTTGATTGAGCTTTTAGAGATTTACGGTCCCCATAGTGCCTCGATCATCGGCCTGAGCTTGTCCTGTGCGTTGTCCTTTTGGAAAATCAAAAAAGAAGCACGCATCAACTACAAGCTGGTTTTGCGACGGCTGCTGCTGATCAGTGTGATCACCGTACTGATCGCGGCGCTCACATTTCTAGTCAAACAAATCTGCTATCTCTGGCTGGACCCGGCAAATCGTTGGCAGGCCTTCAGTATTTGTCTGATTACCGCGGCAATGGCCAGTGGGATGTATGGCTTTTTGACGTTGAAGATTCGAATGGTCGATAAACTGGTTGGAACGAACAAAGCACAAAAATGGCGACGATTGCTTCATATCAAATAGGAAAAACGAGACATTGTTGAAGAAAAACATGTCTCGTTTTTTCATGAAATGATCCATTTTCTTTAGTGAAATCGATTAAAACGACAATCTATATTTCATTTTTTTTACAAGAATATGAAAATATTGCGAAGTTTGAAAGCGCATATAAAACCGTCGTTTTAATCAAAACCCTTATGCATCAACGTTTAGATAGATTTTGAAAGTGTCATGACAGTATTTCTTTTGTTACATTTTCACATCGGATTGTAACGAAATGTCATGGGATTTTTACCCATGAAACATGAAAGCATGATAAAGTTACTTTCGTAGTTGAAAAGACGCAGAAACCTATTTGGAGGAACAAAACATAATGAAACTAGGAAAAACTTTTTTATTTAGTTCACTATTGGCAGCAGGTACTGGATTAGCTTTCGGTGCAACGGATGCACACGCAGCTGAAAAGTACACTGTAGAAGCAGGCGACACGTTATCAAAGATCTCTCACAAATTTGTTGGAGACAACAGCCTAATTAAGGTTATTGCTAAAGACAACAACATCGAAGACATCGATAAAATCTATGCTGGTCAAGAGTTGACGATCGATAAAGAAGGAAAAGTTGAAGCAGCACCTGTTCAAGAAGCAGCACCCGTTGAACAAGTACAACCAGCTCCAGCGGCTCCAGTTGAAGAAGTAGCTCCAAAAGCTGCAGAAACAGCGCCCGTTGAACAAGCGGCACCTGTTCAAGAAGCAGCACCGGTTGCAGAACAACCAGCACAACCTGTCCAACAAGCGCCAGCTGCGGAACAACCAGCAGCACCTGCTTATCAAGCACCTGTTGGCTCATCTGCAAAAGAATGGATTGCGCAAAAAGAATCAGGCGGTTCTTACTCAGCAACAAACGGTCAATACATCGGACGTTACCAATTAAGCGCTGCGTATTTAAACGGTGATTACTCACCAGAAAACCAAGAACGTGTAGCAGATCAATATGTATCTTCTCGTTACGGTTCATGGGAAGCAGCTCAATCATTCTGGTTGTCAAACGGCTGGTATTAAAATTAACATTTTCGAGACTCTGCAAAGGGTCTCTTTTTTATGCAGTATCTAATAAAACAAAAAAAGGAGCTCAGGCTCCTTTTTGCGTCTCTTCGAAGTAATCATCGATTCGTTGTTTGATCGCGGGATAATCCTTTTGAAAGAGAAGCATCATTGGCAAAATCAGGTAGTTGCCGGCATTTTTTTCGCTCCAATGTTTAAACCGTTCAGGGATAACCAGCAAATCGGGTTCTTCTTCCATAGTTGTCGGGTCGAAGGAAAGATCGTAGTACGGTGACAATTCTTCTTTTAATTGTTTAATCAACTGCACTTGTCCAAAGTTTCCACCATAAGGAGAAGCGTTGACCCAATTCAATCCTTGACTGACGTACATGACAAAACAAACCTTTTTCATTCGTTTTCGCTCCTTTTCCGAGGGGTGATAGACCTCTTCTGATTTGCGCTGGAAAAAGAAATCAAGGATGGAACGTTTTTGTGTTTCGGTAGCCTCTTCAAGGCCTAATAAGTGATCGACACTGGTCTCAAAGAGCTGGCTCATTCCCACCAGCAATTCTAAATCAGGATAGCTCTTATCCAACTCCCACTTGGACACTGTCTGGCGGGAAATTTTCAGCTGTTCTGCCAGTTCTTGTTGGGTAAGCCCTTTTTACGCACTGTTTTTGATTTCCGTTCCTAGTGCTACCTTCATTGTATCTCATCCTCTTGAAAAAAAGCTAGTTGATTTGATGAACCAATTCGTTGCTTCCCATTAGGATTGGCGCAACGGAGCGTTGCTTACCACAAACTAGGCTGTGCGATTACCTGGATCGTTTCTTTTGTAAAGGGGTGAACGAGCTGCAATTCAAACGCATGCAGCATCAAACGCCCGGAAGCCTTTTGACTATAAAGGGGGTCGCCTGCTAGCGGGTGCCCGATGCTGGCTAAGTGGACACGTATTTGATGCGTTCGTCCCGTCTCTAATCGACAAAAAACTGCGGTGCTTTTTCCCAAGTGTTTTGCCACAGTCACATGGGTGACGGCAGCCTTGCCATGTTTCTGATCGATCCGCCGTTTGCGGCGATCATGCCGATCCCGTCCTATTTTTTTGGTGATCGTGTGGTCAGTGTTCAATTCTCCGTGTACGACCGCCTGATAGCGGCGAAAAATCGTTTTTTGCTCCAGCATTCGGCCTAAAATGGGCAGGACGAAGGGGTTTTTTGCGAACAGGATCGCCCCGCTGGTTTCTTTGTCTAATCGGTGGACAACGTGCGGCTCTGCCGAAGGGGCCAAATAAGCAGCTAGATGATTCAGCAGCGTATCCTTTTCATCAGGCTGATTGGGATGGGTCTTCATTCCAGCAGGCTTATTGACGATGATCAGATGCTCGTCTTCGTAAAGCACCGCTATTTGTCTTGGATCACCAGACAAGATTTGGCGCACCGGATAATCAGTTGCTTCTAAAATCACAGTGATTTGGTCATTTCCTTGAACCAGCTCTTGGAAATGACGAGGCTGTCCGTTAACTAAGAGCCCTTTTCGAGTACGAATAAAATGGCGTACCTTTCGAGGCACCAGCCAGTCTTCCTCCAATAACTCTTTCACCGTTTTCGCTGGTGCATCAGCAGGGAGGGTCATTGTAAACTTCATCATTTTCACTTCCTAGAAGCTTATTGTAACAGGTTTGACTAAAAAGCAAAAAGCTTTTTTGACTGCCTGTGCGTTTGCTGGGCTGCAATGTGCGAATTAACAGATATTTAAGAAAAAAATCAGGTTTTCCTTGAGAAGTCATGCTAGAATATGGCAAACTGTTATCGGTCTAGAGCCCTAAGCATGATTGACGGGACTGTGATACACTAGGTCTGATTTAAAAAGAATGGAGATCAGAAAATGGATTTTCAAGAATTATGGCGCAAGATCAAAACGAATCTTGTAAAATTCTGGACATGGGTCAAACCTTATTTGATTCGATTTCACCATGCCCGAAAACGCGTTTGGAAAAAATACCATATCAATAAAATTTTGCTGCTGTTGACGTTAGTGGCCGTATTAGTGATGAGCATTTATCTTTATATTTTAGCAAAATCGGTCAATGTGGAAACCCTGCAGGCGAGCTTGAAGCAATCAACAGAAGTCTATGATCAGAAAAACGAAAAAGCGGGAACACTGTTCGGCCAGAAGGGAACGTATGTAGAGGGAGAACAAATTTCTCCTTATCTCAAAGATGCGGTAGTCTCTACAGAGGATCGCCGCTTTTATGAGCATCATGGCTTTGATATCAAAGGAATCGCCCGTGCTGCTCTAGGACGGGTCGTCCGAGGCCGCATTACTGGCGGCGGAAGTACCATCACGCAGCAGTTGGCAAAAAATGCGTATCTTAGTCTTGATCAGACCTTGGAACGGAAAGCCAAAGAGCTGTTCATGGCGATCGAAATCGAAAAGAAATACAGCAAAGACGAAATTTTGACCATGTATTTAAACAATGCGTATTTTGGTAATGGGGTCTGGGGTGTACAAGATGCGGCACACAAATATTTTGGTGCTGATGCCAGTCAAGTGACCCTAGGCGAGGCCGCTACGATCGCAGGTATGCTGAAAGGCCCAAGCATCTATAATCCTATCGATAACTTGGAGAACGCGACCAATCGCCGAAATACCGTATTGAGTGTCATGGTCGACAATGGAAAGATTGACCAGGCACAGGAGCAGCAGGAAGCACAGGTGGACTTAGGTTCATTGCTGAATGATACGTATTCATCTGGCGATGCGGGCTACAAGTATCCCTTCTACTTTGATGCGGTCATTGATGAAGCGGTGGATCGGTATGGACTGGATGAAAAGGATCTGCTGAACAGAGGCTACAAGATCTATACGTCCTTGAACCAAGTGTATCAGCAGCAAATGGAAGCTGTTTATACCAATAATTATAATTTCCCTGAGAATGCTGCCGATGGTGAAATGCCGCAATCCGCTTCTGTTGCGTTGAATCCTAAAACAGGAGGTGTTGAAGCCTTGGTGGGTCGTCGTGGGGAGCATGTATTCCGCGGGTTCAACTTTGCAACACAGATGCAGCGTTCGCCAGGTTCGACGATGAAGCCGTTGAGTGTGTATGCACCTGCACTGGAATCCGGCTATAAACCGGACAGTATTTTACAGGATACGCCGCAGTCCTACTACGAAGCGAAGAACTATGATGGGACTTACCAGGGGGAAGTACCGATGTATCAAGCTGTTGCCCAAAGCTTGAACTTGCCAGCAGTATGGCTGCTGCATGAGATCGGATTGAACAAAGGCTTCAATAAAGCTCAGGATTTCGGTATTCCACTCGAAAAATCAGATAAATACTATGGTCTTGCATTGGGCGGTCTGGAAAAGGGAACTTCGCCAATGCAAATGGCTGCTGCTTACGGTGCCTTTGCCAATGAAGGACGAGTCTATCAGCCGCATCTTATTACGAAGATCATCGACTCCACAGGGGCAGTCATCAAAGACAACAGCAACCCTAAATACGAACAGGTCATCTCAAAAGAAGTGGCAGACAGCATGACCAGTATGCTGCTGGGGACCTTCTCGAACGGAACGGCTGTACCTGCTGCTCCTTACGGATACACTATGGCAGGGAAAACCGGAACGACAGAAACCAACTTCGATGCTAGTAAGGTCAATGACCAATGGATCGTGGGGTATACACCCAATATCGTGATCTCTACCTGGTTAGGCTTTGAAGAAACCAGTGAGAGCCATTATTTGAGCGGGACCAGCGGGGAAGAGGTTGGACAGGTCTTCAAGGCGGAGGCGGAGGCGATCCTGCCGAACGTTCAACAGTCTTCCTTCAATGTCGCGGATGCTTATGCAACTGGCGGACAGGTCGTAGCTGCAGATGAATTCGGACAGACCGATGAGCAGGAGCAGTGGCAAGAAGAGTTGAAGAAAATCGGAGATAAAGCCAGTGAGGGCCTGAACGGGTTTGGTGAAAAGGCCAAGGAAGGACTGCAGCAATTTGGTGAAAAAGCCAAAGAAGGACTCAATCGATTAAGAGATCGGCTGCAGCAAGGAAATTAAGCTTTGAACTCGTTTTCAAACGTGTTACAATGAAGCAGTAACTTTATAGAAAAAGAGGGATATCAATGGCAAACAACATCTACGACACAGCAAATGGTTTAGAACGTGAAGTTCGCCAATTACCAGAATTCCAAGCTTTGGAAGAAGCTTTTGCGGAATTAAAGAAAAACGAAACAGCGTATGCTTTGTTTAAGGATTTCCAAGCGTTCCAGCAAAGCCTGCAAGAAAAACAAATGCGCGGTGAAGACTTTTCAGATGAAGACGCGGATAAAGCGCAAGACTTAGCAACAAAGGTTCAACAAGAAGCAGCCATCAATGAACTGATGTCTAAGGAACAACAATTCAGTACGATCATCAACGATCTGAACCGGATCATCATGGCGCCAATACGTGAATTATACGAAGGCTAATCGAATTCAGAGTCCAGCAGGCAGTCTCTTGTCTGTTGGGCTTTTTTTCTTTTATAGACAACGGCCTATTGCTTTCTTTGTCTAGAGATGGTACAAACAAGCTAATAACTCAAAGGAGAAAAGATATGAGGATCGATGATATTTTTGAGTGCTTGACTCAGTTTCACCAAGAGTATCCGTTAGGAAGCAAAACGCTCGTGGGGTGTACGGTCAAGGAGATCTGTCTAAAGACCGGCTATACCCGAACGGCCGTCAGTGAGGATCTGACCAAGTTGACGAGAGAGCAAAAAGTCGTCAAAATAAAATCTCGACCGGTGCTGTACTTTTCGAGAGAGGAACTGGAAAGGGTTTTCCTGCACGCACCCCAAGTAGATGAGTACAAATCATTGGAGACACTTCAGCAGGAGTTGGCACAGGCGGCAGAAAGGCAGCAGCGTCATTTGCGTGATTCCAAATTAAATCCTTTTTCCAAGGTGATCGGGCATGACGGGAGTCTGAAGGATTGTATCAAGAAACTGAAGGCCGCTGTCCTGTATCCGCCTAAGGGCTTGAATATCATGCTGACAGGAGAATCCGGTGTGGGGAAAACCTTGCTGGCTGAGCACTTGCATCAATTTTACGAAGCCAAGACACAGCAAAAAGTCCCCTTTATTTATTTCAACTGTGCCGAGTATTTCAATAATCCGGAGCTCTTGACTTCGCATCTTTTCGGATACAAGAAAGGCAGCTTCACAGGAGCAGACAACGACCATCAAGGGCTGGTGGAGTTGGCTGATGGCGGATTCTTTTTTCTCGATGAAGTTCATCGACTGACTAGTGAAGGGCAGGAGAAACTGTTTACCTTGCTGGATAAAGGGTACTTTACGCGCATGGGAGAGGCTGAAAAACAACGGCATGTTGCCATCAAATTTATCTTTGCGACGACCGAGGAATTAGAAAAGACGTTTTTGAAGACCTTTTTACGAAGGATTCCTGTTACGTTGGCGATTCCGAGTCTGGAGGAACGGTCGATCAAGGAAAAAATCCAATTGATCCTGACCTTTTTTCTAGAAGAAAGTCAAGGCATCCAAAAGGATCTATTTCTTTCGTACGATGCATTGAAACATCTTACTTTTTCCAATTACCGTGCCAATGTGGGAGAATTGAAATCGGAGATCCAGTTTATTTGCGCTCAGGCCTACTTAGATGCGATCGATATCGAAACAACTCGATTGTCAGTCGAGCTGCCGTCAGAAAACTTTGATGAGAACGACGTGAACACAAAAGACTTGGTAGTCTTTAATGAGTTTGTTCCCAGCAAGGGCATCACCATCCACTACGATTATTTCTATTCTAGTATTGATCAGCTGATGAAGATCGAGGACAAGCAAAATGATCGATTTTACAATTTTCTGCTGAAAGAGTACGCGGATTTGAAGAAGGTCAATATTTCCGCCAAAGATGCGGTAGCGATGATGCAGAACAAGGTCGATCAGCTTTACGACATGGACCTCTTCAATCAGCCGAGTGAAGAGCTGCTCGATGAACAGTTTTATCTGCAAGTAAATGAAGTGCTGCAGTATATCGAACAAGAGGTAGCGATATTTGTCCCAGATAAGCTGAAGGATGTGTTGGCCGCGCATGTGTATTCGAGCATTTTCTATTCCGCTCAGATTAATCAGGATTTTTTTGATCTGACGAAGAACATGTTTTCCGGTAAGATCGAAAATTATCAGCTGGCAGAACGGATCGTACGCTTTATCGAGCAGCATTTTGGTCTGCAGCTGCCGAATACCGAGATCATTTTTTATGATTTGTTTATTCGAAGGTTGAAATCCAATGATCGACGCTATGAGCTGGATGAGAAATGCGGGATCATCGTGGTTGCCCACGGGAGTGCCACCGCCTCAAGCATGGTAGAGTACACCAATGTGCTGTTTTCTACCAGTCTGATGCGTTCTGTCAACATGCCGATCAACCAATCAGTGGAGGAAACCCTGGATAAGGTCCGTTTTCTTGTTCAGAAAAACCAGTACAGCAAATTGATCCTGATGGTGGATATTGGCTCTTTGGTTTATTTTGGCAATGTGCTCAGCAAAGAATTTCAGATGGAGGTATTGCTGATCAGCAACATCAATCTATTAAGCTTGCTGGAGGTTGCCAGAGAAGTCATTTACGATTCGACCGATTTTGACTATTTGCTGCCTGTATTAAAGGAGAAAAATCATAAGGCGTTGATTTGCCGCAAAGGCAATTTTGAAGATTCTAAGGTATTGATCATTTCATGTTTGACTGGGTTGGGAACAGCTTTAAAAATCGAGCGGCTGCTGTTAAACACCTTCCCGCAGGAATTGTTGACCAATGTTCGAATCATGACTTTGGAGAAAAAGGAGCTGGAGGATATTGAGCGGCTTCACTCCTTCGTTCATGAGGATGAGAAGCTGGTGGGGATCATTGGTACGGTGAAGACGGAGATTCCCGATATACCGTTTGTTTCCTTAGACAATCTGCTTTCTGATCAGGGGATCAAGCTGGTTTTCCAAATGCTGGGGTTCGATCTGACACAAGAGAAAAACCAAGCAGTACTGCAAAAGGTTTCGGCTAAGTATATTCAAGGGTTGTCGATCGAAGCGATCACGGATCTCTTAACGATCCTTAATCCGAAGAGCATCACGATTGAGCTGTCAAAAATTTATTCCGACATCTGTCTGCAGACGAAGACAAAAAGCGATGAAAAACGCTTGCTGCGCTTTATTATCCATTGTGCTTGTATGATCGAACGACAGATTCAACACCCGGAGTATGACCATACCTCCTATGAACTGTCATATCGTGAGCTGCCGGAGATGGCATCTGTCATAAAAATGGCCTTCCGACCGATCGAAGTGTCATACAATGTCATCATTCCGCCGCTGGAAATGAAATATATCTATGAACTGTTGTTTGAGGTCAATGTATAAATCCGATGAAATAGCCCTTTTTGAGGGGGCTATTTTTTTGGCACAGTAGTTGCTTTATAAAAGGATGAAGTGAAGAGCGAGGAGGGTATTTATGGAAAAGGAACCGATCTTGATCTTAACCCATAACGGGTGGGGCCAAGAGCTGTTAAAAAGTGTCCGGATGATTGTAGGTGAGATCGATGATGTTCACGAGGTGGCTTTACAGGCGGAAGACTCACTAAACGATTATATGGACAGAGTCAAAGCTCAGATCGAGCAGCTGGAATGGTCAGAGCATTTATTAGTTCTGACGGATATTAAGGGAGGTACACCCAGCAATGTGGCATTGAGACTATCCAAGGATTATGCGATCATCGCTATTTCCGGATTGTGTGCGTCGATGCTGCTGGAAGCGGTCATGAAGCAATCGGAAGGCGGCTTCACGAAAGAAAGTGCGGTAGAAATCAGAAAAGCAGTTGTAGACAGCTGTCAGGTATTGGAATTGCCAAAAATTCATTAAGGAAAAGGAATGAAGAAAGATGTCAAAAATCGTATTAACTAGAGTAGACAGCCGCTTGATCCACGGGCAGGTGGTCACAAAATGGCTGCAGCAATCTGGAGCCAACGAAATTTTGGTGGTGAGCGATGAGCTGGAGCAAGATGAATTTTTACAGAGCATCTATTTGATGGCGGCTCCTCCGGGGGTTGAGGTGATCATCAAGGGCATCGAGTCGGTTAAGGGGTATTGGAAAGAAGAAGCAGAAAGCAAAAAGACCAAAGTATTGTTTTTAGTTCCCGACCTTCCGACATTGAAGGCCATGGTCGAAGAAGAGATCGTGACCGAAGGAATCCAAGTGGGCGGGCTAGGCGGTGGACCAAACCGCAAAAATGTAGTTAAAAACATCAATTTATCTGAAGAGGATGTGGCTATTTTGGAGGCTCTTTTAGATCGCTCGATCCACGTTTACTTCCAAGCGATTCCTGAAGAAAATCCAGTGCCGATTCAGAAATTGATCGAAAAATACAAAACATTATAAAGGAGTGGAGAAACGATGGGTGTTTTAGGTGTTTCAATTGTAATGGGGCTCTATTATTGGTTTGCACGGCTGCGTTTTGGTTATACCTTCTCCGGCATGCTGTCTCAGCCGCTTTCGGCAGCTTTGATCGCTGGTGCGGTGACCGGAAAACTGGCAGAAGCAATGGTTATTGGAGCAGGGATTCAATTAGTGTACTTAGGGGTTACTTCTACACCAGGCGGAAATGTGCCGAGTGATCCAGCATTGGCTTCAGCGATTGCTATTCCGATTGCATTAGGGGTTGGGATGAATGCAGAGGCCGCGATTGCACTGGCAGTTCCGTTTGGCGTATTAGGTGTCTTTATGGATCAGCTTCGCCGTACGATCAATGCCACATGGGTGCACATGGCAGACAAATATGCAGAGGACTTAAATTATTCAGGGATTTATCGTGCCGCGTTCTTGTATCCTGCAATTGCCGGTTTTGTTATTCGCTTTCCTCTTGTATTTGCGGCCAACTACTTTGGGCAATCGATCGTCAATCAGATTTTGGATGTGATCCCCGGCTGGCTGATGCACGGTTTTGAAGTGATGGGCGGGATTTTGCCGGCACTAGGATTTGCACTAACGATCATGGTGATCGGCAAGAAGCATTTGATCCCGTACTTTTTGATCGGCTTTGTGGCAGTGGTTTATTTTGGAGCAGAAGTGATGGCTGTCGCAATCATTGGGATCTGTGTAGCATTCTTGGTTAGAAACAAAGCATTGGAAGAGGAGGCGGCTGCATAATGGAACAGATGACTGAACAAAACGAACAGCAATTGGAACAAAAGAAAATCACGAAAAAAGAACTGTCTCGCTCCTTTTGGATCTATCAGTTAGGCTGTGAGCTGTCCAATTCTTACGAACGTCTGCAAAGCTTGGTGTTCTGTGCTTCTATGATCCCGGCAATCAAAAAATTATATGCGGATGACGAAGAAGCACAACGAGAAGCGCTGAAACGCCATTTGAACTTTTTTAATACCGAAGGAACGATCGGTTCATCGATTCAAGGGATCGTTATTGCAATGGAAGAGGAAAAATCCAACGGTGCTGCGATTACCGATACAGCGATCACCTCGATCAAAACGGGATTGATGGGCCCTTTGGCTGGAATTGGTGATTCGATCATTTGGGCAGCCGTAATGCCGTTGATTATCTCGATTTTCATTCCGATGGCTTCAAACGGCAATGCGATCGGCGGAATCGGGCCGATCATCATCTATACCGCGGTCACGATGTATATCAGCTGGATGCTGATCAACAAATCCTATACGTTGGGGAGAAATTCGATCTTAAGCTTGTTGAAGGATGGAAAAATCAAGCAGGTGATCTACGCAGCCAATGTATTGGGAATGATGATGATGGGGGCGTTGAGCGCCAGCTACGTCAATATCTCGAGCCCGATGAAGTTCGTGGTTCCTGGTGGTGCAACGATTGTTTTACAGGACATTTTTGATCAGATCGTTCGAGGCTTGCTGCCGCTGACTGCTGTATTTGCGATTTATTTCTTTATGGTGAAGAAGGGACCAAGATACGGCATCATCATCGGGACGATCGTTGTGATTAGTATCATCGCCTCTTTCTTTGGACTATTATAAATAATTGAAGGTGCAGACATGATTGGTTACGAAACATTTGGTTTAAAAGAGGTCATCAATGCTTCAGGCAGGATGACGATCTTGGGAGTCTCCAAGGTATCTGAACGTGTGATGGAAGCCCAGCGTTTTGGTGGAGAACATTTTTTTGAAATGAGTGAACTGATGATTCAAACGGGGGCTTATTTAGCAAACCTGCTGAAAACAGAGGATGCTCAAATCGTTTCTTCGGCTTCTGCGGGAATTGCTCAATCTGTTGCAGCAGTCATCGGAGAGGGCAGCTTGTACCATGCATACCATCCATACACTGAAACAATCACAAAACGTGAGATTCTTCTTCCTAAAGGTCACAATGTGGATTATGGAACACCTGTCGAGGTTATGGTGAATCAAGGCGGCGGAACAGTTGTCGAGGCCGGTTATGCCAATATGTGCACAGGCGAGCACCTGGACATGCTGGTCACGCCCAATACTGCGGCGATCTTATATATCAAAAGTCACCATACTGTACAAAAAAGCATGTTAAATGTTGAAGAGGCGGTTGCTGTAGCTCAAAAACATCAGATTCCATTAATCGTAGATGCGGCTGCTGAAGAGGATCTTTTCAAGTACACTCAAGCAGGAGCAGATCTGGTGATCTATTCTGGTGCAAAGGCAATCGAAGGTCCTAGCGCAGGGCTGGTCATCGGCAAAAAAGCTTACATCGACTGGGTCCGTTTGCAAGGAAAAGGGATCGCAAGAGCGATGAAGATCGGAAAAGACAATGTGTTGGGCTTTACCCAAGCAGTCATTGACTATTTGGCTCAGGAAAAGGAATCGGGAGAAGCGATGAAACAGCGCTTGCTGCCGTTTGTCTCAACAGTCAACCTAATCCCGGGGTTAGAGGCTGTGATCGTTCAAGATGGTGCCGGTCGGGACATCTATCGAGCAAGTGTCAAAGCAGTTGGTAAAAAAACGGCTCCGGCGATCATAGCGGAGCTGAAAAATGCGGATCCGGCCATTTATACACGGGAATATCAGGCCAACAAGGGCATCATTGAATTTGATGTCCGCTCGGTCAACGAAACAGAAATGACAAAAATCGTTTCACGGTTGCAGGATATCATGAATGAAGGAGAGAACGTATGTCATTAACACCCAATTTTTTTGCAGATCGTATTTGCTTGAATGTTTTAGCTAATTCAGTCGATAATGCGAAAGCCTGCTATGAAGCTGCAGAAGGTCATGTGATCTTAGGCGTGCTGTCAAAAAACTATGCAAACGATCAAGAAGCAATCGAGGATATGAAAAAATACCAAGCAGCAACCAACAACGCATTATCTGTAGGGTTGGGAGCGGGTGATCCGAATCAAAGCGCCATGGTTTCCCGTATCTCTGCCGTACTTCAACCGCAGCATGTCAATCAGGTCTTCACTGGTGTGGGCACTTCCCGGGCATTGCTTGGTCAAAACGAGACGCTTATCAATGGGTTAGTCTCACCAACTGGAAAGGTCGGATTCGTCAACATTGCGACCGGACCCTTAAGCGCACAAGCACCTGAAGGCATCGTTCCTATCGAAACAGCGATCAATTTGCTGAAAGACATGGGAGGCAGCTCCATCAAGTATTTTCCTATGAAAGGCTTGGCACATTTAGAGGAATATCAGGCAGTAGCTGAGGCGTGTGCTGCACAGGATTTTTATCTTGAGCCGACCGGAGGCATCGATCTGGAAAATATCGAAGCGATTCTTCAGATTGCTGTCACTGCAGGCGTAAAAAAAATCATTCCGCATGTCTACAGTTCGATCATTGATTCGACGACAGGAGAAACAAGGCCGGAGGATGTGGAGGAATTACTCGAACTGGTGAAAAAAGTATTAGGATAAAAGCGACAATCACTGAATTCTTGCCAGAGTTCAGTGATTTTTTGATATCGGATGGAATAGATGTAGACGCTGCCAAAGCATTGTGTTATGCTCAGTAAAAGAAATTAATTTCTTTGTGTGAAATTAATTTCAAAAACAGGAGGGATTCGATGCTAGAAACAATCAAGCAGCAGATCGTCGATTACGGAAAAAAGCTGATCGACAGCGGATTAACAAGCGGAACTGGGGGAAATGTCAGTATTTTTGACCCAAATACGCAGCTGATGGCAATCAGTCCAAGCGGGATCGATTATGCTGAAACAACTGGACGGGATGTCGTTTTGATGGATTTGACCGGTAATGTGGTTGAAGGAGAAAGAAAGCCGTCGAGTGAATGGCAAATGCATTTGATCTACTACCAAAAAAGAGGTGAGGAGATCGGAGCGGTCGTCCATGCGCATTCTACATGTAGTACGATTCTCGCAACCTGCCGCAAAGAGCTGCCGGCAACGAATTACATGATTGCCTTGGCCGGCGGAAACAATGTTCGCTGTTCGGAATACGCCACTTTTGGAACGAGAGAACTTGCGGAAGCATCTTTTGAAGCGATGAAGGATCGATACGCTTGTTTTTTGGCTAACCATGGGCTTTTGACCTGTGGAAAGGATATTCAGACCGCTTTTTCAACTGCTGTAGAAATTGAACGTTTGGCGGGTCTGCATATCGGTGCGACATTGCTTGGTGGTGCAGTCGTGCTTCCAGACGATGAAATGGAACGGATGAAAACCGCCTTTCAATCATACGGGCAAGTAAAAGAATAAGGAGCGTTCTTGAGGATGAAACAAAATCAGCTGGAAGTGATGAAACAAGTAGCGGAACGCTATTATTATTTTGATCAGAGTCAAGCGGAGATCGCGAAAGAACTGCAATTGTCTAAACCGACAGTCTCGCGCTTATTGAAAAAGGCCAAGTCAGAAGGCTATATCAAAGTAGAGTTGGCATTTCCAATAAGCTACAAAACGAGGATGGAAGACAGACTGCAGCAGCGCTACGGGCTGAAAGAAGTGTTCGTCTATGACTCCCAAACCACACAAACGACTTTGATCGTCGAGGAGATGGCCAAACAATTTTCCAGCTGTTTGGAAAGGCTGATCCAGCCGCAAAGTGTGACGGGCTTTTCGTGGGGAAGAACCCTGTTCCACCTGTCTAAGCATTGTACTGGAACAGCAAAAAAGGGTGCTATTATCACTCAAATCACTGGCGGCGGAGCCTTAAACAGCATGCAGACCAACAGCGAAGCGATCATCACTAATTTCGCCAATTGCTACCAGAGTGAATGGTTTCAGCTACCGGTACCGTCTATTTTAGAAACAAAAGAAGTAGCACAGGCTCTAAAAAATGACCGCCACATTAAACAGGTTTTATCGTTGTATGATCGATTGGACACGGTAGTTTTTAGTGTGGGTGAAATCAGCAAAGAAGCGATTATCGTGAAGGCCGGCTATTTCGGCGAAGAGGAATTTCTGCGATTGACAGAGCAAGGGATCGTCGGCGATATCGCTGGAAATTTCATCGATGATCTAGGAAGAGGCGTGGATACTGGAATTTCGGAACGAAGAATCGGCATCACCCTCGAACAAGTGAAAAAGACCCCAAACAAGGTCTGTATTGCGGTTGGTACGGAAAAACAGAAGGTAGTCAAAGGTGCTTTGCAAGGGGGCTGCATTGATTATTTGTTTGTGGATGCAGGGTTAGCGGAGTCACTGCTCAAGGAGGCAGAAAATGAGTAAAGTCGTGGTAGTCGGTGATGCATTTGTTTCTTCAAAAACACTGCGTAAAGCAGCAGAAGAGCTGCATCTGCTCGGGAAAATAGAGATTGTCGAATTTCAGTGGGGTGCAGAGCTGACGAAATCAGAATTTCAAAAAAGGATCAAACAGATAGAGCTTGAGGGACCGGAGAAAGTTGAGATTTGTGACGGCATTCTTGAGGAGCTGGCAACAGCAGAGTATTTGCTCGTTCACATTTCTCCTGTCTCGAAAAAAATGATTCAAGCGGCTCCCAACTTAAAACTGATTGGGACCTGTCGCGGCGGATTGGAGCATCTCGCCATGTCGGCAGCAAAGGAGCGAGGGATTCCGGTTCTTCATGTGATTCGCAATGCTGAAGCTGTGGCTGAATTTACGATCGGGTTGATGTATGCGGTGACGCGAAATATTGCTTTGTCTCACGAGCAGGTGAAAAACGGAAATTGGCCCAAAGCATTTCCTAATGATTCATTTCGAACGACGCTGTCAGAACATGTTGTCGGGTTGGTTGGACTAGGGCACATTGGGAAGCTGGTAGCCAAACACCTGAATCATCTTGGCGTGATCGTTCTTGCGTACGACCCATTTGTCGATCCGCAGGAGTTGAAAGGAGCCGGGATTTCGTTACAGCTCGTTGGTTTAGAGGAGCTGTTTCGGAGAGCTGACATTGTTTCTTTGCATCTGCGTGTCGTGCCAGAAACAATGAACTTGATCGATCAAACATTGCTCTCTTTAATGAAACCCAGCGCCTATTTGATCAATACAGCTCGCCCGGAGATTCTGGTCAAGGAGGATTTCGTTCAGATGTTGGCAGAACAGCGTATCGCTGGCGCGGCGATCGATGTCACGTGGGAGGAGCCGATCCAAGCAGACGATCCATTGTTGCGTTTAAACAATTTGACGATCACTCCACATCTGGCAGGCGATACCGTGGATGCGATCCCGAAGTCGCCTTTCTTGCTGAGCACTGCCATAAATGAATATTTAGATACAGGAATATGCACGACCTTGATTCAATAAAAAGGGTTGCGGAGAAGTCTCTCTGCAACCCTTTTTGCTACACACGATCGTAATCTTCTAATCGGATCTCCTCTAATTCTTCTTCTTTGAAATCCAGTTTTTTACCTAACACCTTTTCAACAGCATGAATCAGAGATTCTGCATCTAGGCCGTATTTTTTCATCAAATAAGGTTTCGATGCGCCGTGGGTCCATTCGTCATTGATGCCGACTTTGACCAATTGCTTATGCAGCTGGTGCTCCAGCATGACTTCTCCGACTGCTGTGCCTAATCCGCCAGTTGTTACGTGATTTTCCATCGTGACCACACCGTGTGTTACTTTTTCGATGGATTCGACGACCAATGGATCGGTGAAAGGTTTTAGGGTCGTGATATGGACGTGCTGAACAGAAATGCCTTTTTTCTCCAGCCATTGCGTAGCCCGGATGGCCTCTTCCGTACAAATACTGCTGGAAAACAAGGCGACATCGGTCCCTTCTGAGACAACCCGGCCTTTATTGAATTGAGTAGGCTGCTTAGGATCAAACAAGCGCGGCATTTGACCACGAAGCATTCGCACATAGATCGGACCATTGACTTCCTTACAGATATCCAGCGCTGATTCTACGTCCGTGGCATCTCCGCAATCAAAAATCGTCATATTCGGAAGTGTCCGCAGAATCCCCACGTCTTCGATGGATTGATGCGTGACGCCGCCAGGAGTAGTGATCCCAGGAACGAAGCCTAACAAGGATACGGGAAGATTTGGATAGGCAATGGACATTTCCAGCTGATCCAAGGGCCGGCGGTATAAAAAGACAGCAAATGTATGAAGGAACGGCCGGAAGCCTTCGCGAGCCAATCCTGCAGCCCAGCTCAGCATGTTTTGCTCGGCAATGCCCATGGACAAATATTTTTCCGGAAGCACCTGGGCAAACTCTTTTACTTCACAAGAGGTGCCAAGATCGGCGGACAAGACTAAAACATCCTCATTTTCTTTTGCAAATTTGATCATGTTATCTGAATGTACATTCGATTCGATTTTCATAACTCGTTTCCCTCCTGAGATCTACATTTCGTTGTAGAATTTTACATATTTGTCGTATTCTTCTCCAGCTTTTAAACGAACAAAGTGTAAAATCGGGCGACGTTCGTTCAGGTATGGAATGCCTTGTGTTGGATCGGTGTAGCAGAGGATGACTAAAGGTTTATCCTTTTCACCTTGCTGAGTGGCGTCTTCGATGGCTTGGATGTCATGGCCGTTGACCTCAACCGTTTTAGCACCGAATGCCGTGAAGCGCTGTGCCAAAGGTTCGATCTTCATCGTATCATCTGTGGTTCCTTCTACCTGTTGCCCATTAACATCTACCAATAAGACCAAATTGTCTAATTTATAGAAGGCTGCTGCTTGAATGGCTTCCCAAAGCTGGCCCTCCTGCATTTCTCCGTCAGACATCATGACATAAATGGTCCCTTGTTCGCCGCGCAATTTCCGGGCGTGGGCAGTCCCGCCAGCAACGCTGATCGCTTGATCCAATGTTCCGGCAGCGTTTTCAAAGCCGGGAGTGTGATTGGCACCGATCATCTCCATTGAATACCCATCGCGATTAAACATTTCAAGAGAATCTGGGGACAAACGGCCTGCTTCGATCAGGGCCGCGTAAACAGGTGCGGCATAATGAGCCGGAGAAATAAAGAAACGGTCGTAAGGCGCTTTCAATTCTCCGTGGTACTCAGCTCCTTGGATGTAGTCCATGTTATCCTTAGAAGGAGTGCCGGGAAATGCTTCTGGCAGCTTTGGCGCTCGGCTTTCAGTGAGATTCAATACGCGTAAATACATTGTAGACAGCAGCTCTGCTGCTGAACAGGCTTGCGACAAATAGCAGCCGTTTCGTTCAATCGTTAAGCGCAATACATGTTTGCGAATATGATGGGCGGCCTGCTGAACTTCTTCGATTGTTTTTCTGTGAGACATGGTAAAACTCCTTTCAATCGTTAACGTGATTTATTGACCATAATGGTTTTGGTAAAAGTCATAGACTTCAGTGACATATTCTTGATTCAATGGCTGGATCGTTGGGTTCATTGTTCTGGCGAAGTAAACACTTTGCGCCGTTTCTTCTAAAATAACTGCGGCTTTCAACGAACTGGTTGCGGATTTTCCAACAGTAAAGATGCCATGGTTCTTTAATAGGATGGCCGGGCATCGAGTTTCTTGGTAGCATCGGGTGATTTCGGCTCCGATCGCTTTTTCACCGACTGCTGCAATCTCCGAGATGGGGATCGCATTGCCGAATACGGCAGCTGAAGTGGTCGTATAGATCGGCAGTGCTTCACCGATGATCGAAAAAGCTGTTGCGTAAGGAGAGTGGGTGTGAGTGATACCAAAGACATCTGGACATTCTCGATAAACGTAAAGATGAGACTCTGTGTCTACAGAAGGCTTTAACTCTCCATCGATGACAGCACCATCCAAATCGACGACGATCATCTTCTCAGGGGTCAAATCTTCAAAATGGATGCCGCTGGGTTTTATAACCACAAAGCCGGTCTCTGGATCGCGGGCGCTGACATTTCCACTGGTCCAAAGAACCAACCCATTTTTTGGCAGTGCTTTGTTTTCAGTGCAGACGAGTTTTTTTAGCTCTTCAAGCATAGTATAACCTCCATTCATTTTTTTCATTCACATTATTTCACTATATAGAACAAATGTCAATATTATAGTTTTTTTATTTCTATCCACTTGTTTAACTATTTAAAATAAATAACCATTAAATTGTCTTTGTAATCGGTTGCAAAAACATGTTGACAGCGAAATGGTGCTATGACATAATGTACATAAGTTCTAAATATTGAAATAAATTTCAAAACAAGGAGGAAGCATCGTGGAATTATTACAAAATATCTTGAATTCTTTTGGAGCTGCAGTTGTTGTACCGGTCATGCTTTTTATTGTCGCTTTGTTTTTAAAAGTTACTCCTAAGAAAGCATTTCAGTCAGCATTGAATGCTGGAATCGGGTTGACAGGGTTTAACTTGATCGTCAATTCATTCGTACCGATCATCACACCAGTCATCAACAACATGGTCGATCAAACAGGAATTCAGCTGCCGGTGCTGGATACAGGCTGGCAGGCAACATCAGTCATCGCTTACTCTACTCAGATCGGCGTGATCTTCTTGGTCGTAGGGCTGGCATTGCAAGTGGGACTCTTCCTAATTAAGTGGACGGATGTTTTTATGCCAAGTGACATGTGGAACAACTACTCGTTCATGGTCTGGGGATCGATGATTTATTTGATCACCGACAACATGATGCTGGCAATGGCTTGCATGATCGTACAGAATTTGTATGTCATGCTTTTAGGCGAAGTGATTTCAAAACGTTGGGCAAATTACTATAAATTGCCTGGAACCACGTTGACGGCTCCGCACCACGTATGTGCAGTGCCTTACGCTATCGCTATGAACTGGATTTTAGAAAAGCTGGGTGCCGGAAAAGTGAATTGGGATCCGCAAACCTTGAAGAAAAAATTAGGATTTCTTGGCGAACCGATTACTTTAGGATTGTTTCTAGGACTTTTGATCGGGATCATGGGGAACCTGAGCAGTCTGAATACGTTGGATGGTTGGGGGAGTGTTTTTACCATTGGATTAGCGGTTTCCGCAGTCATGGCGGTGTTCCCGCGGGTAGCTAGTATTTTTGCCTCAGCATTTACGAGCTTGACAAATGCGAGTAAGAAAACGGCAAAAGGCAGCGGATCTGGTCGAGAATGGATGCTTTCTGTCAACGATGCGGTAGGCTATGGGGAACCGGCTACGTTGATGACCGGATTGATCCTGATTCCCATCATGGTATTGATTGCAATGATTCTGCCAGGAAATGAAACATTGCCGTTGGTGGATTTGATTGCCTTGCCGTACATGGTTGAAATGATCATTTGTGTCTCAAAAGGAAATATCTTTAAAGGGATTATTTCTGGAGTGATCTGGTTCTCGATCGGCTTGTATATTTGTACCTTTACAGCACCATACTTTACAGAGGTAGCTTCACAGGTTGGTGTGGCGATTCCAGAAGGTGCCATGATGATCACCAGCTTCGGGATCTTGTACAATCCAGTCATGGCGCTGATTTTCCTGGCCTTCTTATCAGGAAATTACTTCTTAATGGGCCTAGTCGTTGCAGTCTATGCGGCAAGTTACGTCCTGTTCAAGAAAAACAAACAAGCTGTTTGGGCATTCTTGGAAGGTGAGAAAAACGATGAACCGTCAGAAAAGGTGGTTGCATGAAGGCGCTAGTTAAAACAGCACCAGGATATAATAAGATGGCACTTCAAGAGATTCAAAAGCCAATTCCGGTCGGGGATCAAGTATTGATCAAGGTGATCTACACAGGGATTTGCGGAACAGATATTCATGGGTTTAAAGGCGAATACGATCGGTTGAAAACACCGCTGGTCCTAGGGCATGAGTTTTCCGGGATCGTCGAGGCTGTCGGAGCATCGGTCGAAAAGGTGAAGGTCGGAGATCAAGTGACCAGTGAGACTACATTTGCCACCTGTGGAGAATGTGTGTCTTGTCAAAACAAAGAATACAATTTATGTTTGAATCGTAAAGGATTGGGCAGCCAGGTTAATGGCAGCTTTGCAGAATATGTCTTGACGCGCGAAGAAAGCGTCCATCTCTTGTCGGACAACATCAGTTTATTGGCCGCTTCTATTACGGAACCCATTGCCTGCGGGGTACACGCCAGCATGGAGAAAACAGACGTCAAAGCTGGAGATGTAGCGGTAATCATTGGTCCGGGTCCCATCGGTCTGTGCCTCAGTCAAGTATTGAAAAGCGTGGGTGCTACTCTGATCGTGATGGGCATCACACAGGACAAAGATCGACTGGCGACGGCGAAGGAATTGGGTGCAGATTATACCATCGATACCCAAGCAGAGGACGCGGTAGCTATGGTTAAAGAAATTACAAATGGGACTGGTGCGGATTATTGCTTCGAATGTTCGGGAGCTGCACCGGCTGTCAAATATGCCTTTGATTACTTGAAGCAGAAGGGAACCTTGATCCAAATGGGTGTCTTCTCTAAAAATGTCAATGAGCTGGATCTTAATTCGATCGTACAAAGAGAAATGAACATCCTAGGTTCGCGGTCGCAAAAGCCTTCGACTTGGCAGTTGACGCTGGATTTGATGGAACGTGGAAAAATCGATGCAGAACGTCTGATCACCAAAATCTATCCTTTGGAGGAATGGGAGACAGCGTTTGAAGAGGCGATTGCAGGGACGGAGATCAAAGTCGTTCTGCAGCCGAACGAAAGATGAAATGAGGACGATACATGGTGACGAACAATCAATTAGTTGAAAAGAATTGTATTCTTCTGGATCAGGAGCTTACGACCTTTGAAGAAGTGATCCGATTGATTGGGACAGAATTTGAAAAGGCGGGGATCGTAAAACCCACTTATGCCCAAGCAGTGATTGAAAGAGAAAAGGTCTTTCCTACCGGGTTAGCGGCTGACGGCTGCAACATCGCGATTCCGCATACGGACCCGGAACATGTTTTGCGTCCAGGAATCGGCGTAGTAGTGACAAAAGAACCAATCGAGGTTTCGATGATGGGCAGTCCGGAAATAAAGCTGCAAACACGAATCTTCTTTCCATTGGCAATGGAGCATCCTAAGAAGCAACTGGCTTTGCTTCGGCAATTGATGGGCTTCTTGCAAAATAAAGAGGATTTACAAACGATCGAACAAGCAGCCACAGCGGATGAAGTATTGGCTGTATTAGGAAAAATTGAATTTTAGAGAATTGGTTTTGTAGTATAATGGTTGGAAGGGTTTTATCAATAAAGAGAAATAATTTGAATGCGGGGGATGAAGAATGGCGGAAATCAAAGTTTTATCTGTGTGTGGTTCGGGGACAGTCAGTTCAGCAATGGTTGGTGAAAGGATCATTGAATTATTAGAAGAGCACGGCTATGAGGTGGAGATACAGGAAGTCAATCCAGGAATGGTCAAGGGGGCTGTATCGAACGGGGATATTGACCTCATCGCGTACACTAGTCCGATTGATCCAGCAGATGCAGAAGGAATCCCTCAAATCAATTCAGTGGGATTGCTGACCGGATTAGACGAAGAAACATTCTTAGAAGAAGCATTGGCAGCTTTGAAGGACATGGAGAAATAAGAAGACATACTTTGGGGCTGGAATCAAAATTCCAGCCCTTTTTTGTCGGCTGGATCGTTGACAAGGTTTCAACATACAAAACAAACATTGAAAGGAACATACATATGAACTTGATTGCTCTGGATCTGGATGGAACGACATTAGATGAGAAAGGGACGATGACCCCTGAGGTGCAGGCGGCCTTGACTGAAATAAGTCAAGACCCTGAGCTGCAAATCGTTTTTTGTTCAGGAAGACCCTATTCTGGAATCCACCCCTTTATAAAAGCCGCGCACCTTCCTGAGGAGAACTATCATGTATTGGTCAATGGAGCGATCATTCAATCGGGACTGGAGGAAACCTTGTGTGAATCACTGTTGTCACGAGCGGATTATCAGGAGGTTTTGGCGGTTTGTGAAGAAAAAGGCCTGCTGGTCGCAGGCGTGACTGATCACGGGGTCTATACAACCTCTACGACGATCAATCCGGCAGTCATGATCTTTTGCGTGTTGACACATAACCCGTTGTTTGTTCGCCGTTTTGAAGAATTGCCGAAACAACCCCGCTTTTCGAAATTGATTATTTGTGAGGAGCCCGATATAATCAAACAGAACAAACAAGCTCTTTTGCAAGTATTCGGTGATCGTTTTTCGTGTGTTCAAGGGTATGAAGCCTTTTTGGAAGTTTCGAAAAAAGGAACTAGCAAGGGAGCAGCTTTGCTTGAATTAGCGAATTATTATCATGTAGCGGTTGATAACGTTTTCGTCGTAGGAGATAATGAAAATGACCTTTCGACATTCGAACAATTCCCCAATTCGTTTGCAATGGGAAATGCAGTTCCGGAATTAAAAGCCATCGCCAAATGGCACTGTCCGACGAATGACGAAAATGGAGTGATCAAGGCACTGGAGACCATTCAATCAGTTGTGGATTTGAGGAGGAGACAATGTGGCAAATGAGATATCGACTTTGTTGAAAGTGGCAGAGCTCTATTATTTAGATCGAATGAACCAAAATGACATTGCAAAAATTATCGGTGTTTCGCGGCCGTCTATTTCACGGATGCTGGAGGAAGCTCGGGAGAAACACATCGTAAAAATCAGTATCGAAGCCCCGTTTGAGCGAAACAATGCGTTGATGATCGAACTGAAAAGGAAATTTGAGCTGGTTGAAGTGATTGTGGTCAAATCCTTAGGCGACTATGAGTATGATCTGGACAATGTCGGCAAAGCAGCGGCGGATTATTTAAGCACGACGCTGACAGAAGAAAAATTGATGGGCATTTCTTGGGGAGTAACAGTAGAAAAAATGGTCAAGCATTTTCCTGAGATGGAAACGAAAAATGTTCAAATCGTCCAATTGACAGGCAGTTTAGGCCCTAATCGGACAGTGATGGATGGCAACGAGCTGGTTTTTCGGTTGGCGCAAAAGGTCAACGGCAAGCATGATTTCTTCAATGCGCCAGCATTTGTAGGGTCGAAGTCTTTGCAAAAGGAATTGCTGGCCCAGCCTCAGATCGATTTGAATATTTCGCTGGGGCGAAAGATGGACATTGCGTTTAGTGGGATTGGAAATATCGAAGCGACCCGCAATACATTGGTTTCTTCTGGTATTTTGGACAATGAGGATCTAAACGACCTGATAGCAGAAGGAGCGATCGGAACGATGATCGGACGAGCGTTCAACATCGATGGCAAAGAGATCCACTACCGCAACCAGTTCCCGATCTCTAGTTCGTTGGATTCTCTGCGATCTGCGCCGATCAGTATCGGTGCGGCTGCTTCGAAAAATCGGGCAAGAGCGACCTTTGGCGCAATCAATGGCAAACTGATCAACGTACTGATTTGCGATGAAGAATTAGGAAATGCCTTATTAGCAATGTGAGCGTTAAAGCCGTGTGTGATGACACGGCTTTTTTGCGGAAAAATGAGGTTGTGATAGAAGCGTTTAGCTTCGAAAGAGCTGCTTCAGCCACACCGATTATACAGTTTTTAAAAGAGGCTGTGACAGTCATGTCACAGCCTCGTTGAGAATCATTTAGGTATTCGCAGCGCGACGAAAAACCGGGATATCACTATTTGAACCATAGTCAACCTTGCCGACGGCTTTCAAAAGTTCCATGTCCTCAGCAGAAATAGTGAAGGACATATCTGCGTTGTTTTTCATGTGTTCGATATTCTCGGTTTTCGGCAGCGGCAGCAGATTCAGCTGCAGGCAATAGCGGATCGCCAATTGTGGGATCGAAACATTGTATTTTTCGGCCAGCTGAGTGATCGCTTCGTTGCGCAGCATTTCCCCATGAGCGATTGGCGAATAAGCCTCCACTAAGATGTCCTTTTTTTGCGAAAAGTCAATCAACTTGAATGGCGTATGTCCGACGTGTGCCAAAATTTGATTGACCATGGGTTTTACTTTCGCATGCGTCAGCAGGTTTTCTAGATCGACCTGTTCAAAATTTGAAACGCCGATCGCCCGAAGTTTTCCAGCTGCATAGGCTTCTTCCAGTGCACGCCAAGCCTCCAGATTGCCTTCGAAAAAGTGATTGTCGTCTTTTTGAAAATCGGCCCAGGGCTTGGGACTATGAATGATCATCAAATCAATAAACTCTAGGTTCAATTTGTTCAAGGAATCATCGATTGCTTTTACCGCGTTCTCGTAATCCTTGATCTCAGCAGCCAGCTTTGTCGTCACAAACAGATCTTCTCGAGCGATGCTGGAGGTACGGATGCCTTCACCGACACCGACTTCATTTTCGTAGGCTTGGGCAGTATCAATATGACGGTAGCCGACACTGATTGCATCGCGAACATCTTTGGCAACTTTGCTATCATCGATCATCCAGGTACCAAAACCGATTTTAGGGATGGCCACCCCGTTGGACAACGTAAAGGTTTCATTCAGCATGGGTATTCCTTCTTTCCTTAAGATGGTTCTATCATACCCCTTAACCTTAACATTAAGGCAAGCGATACACAGTCATTTGCCCATTAGTTCATCTCCAGCTTCATCAATCCTACGTCGAAGGGGAGGCTGTTGATTTGTTTGGTTTCCAGATGGATGAAGCCATGCTGCTCATACCATTTTTTCAGACGAATATTTTTTTCGATAATGCCGACCTGGATCGCTTTTCCTCCATTGACTTTGACCAACGCCTTTATATAGACCATTGTTAAGCTGCCGTATCCTCGATGCCGATACTCAGGAAGGATCGCCACTTTTTCCAACGCGTATTCCTGATTTTGTTTAGCCAGCAATTCAAAAAAACCAATCAGCGTCTTCTGATAAAATACACCATACAACAATTTCCCCCGTTCAAGATCCTCAACCAGATGATATGCTTGAGTGAATGCACCATTCGTAGGGCAGTTGTCGATAGTCAATGCGAATTCTTCTGCAACTGTCGCAAAACTTGCGCGAATGACGGCAGCACAGTCTTCAGTTTCTTCTGCAGAGACTTGTTTAAACCAAATCGTTTCCTGTGCGCTTGCTTTCTTGCTGTTGAACAGGACCAATCCGGACAAAACAAAGAGACCGCCAAAAACGGTGGACCAGCCGGGAGCCTCGTCAATTACGATGAAGCCTAGAATGGATGTGAAGAACGGTGTCAAATACATATAATTACTGACAGAAGCCACATTTTCTGCTCGTTCAAAGGCTTTCGCCCAACAAACATAGGCGACTGCACTGGAGAAGACCCCCATTAAAAGAATGCAAAAAAGCGACAACCAAGAAGCTTGCTGGACTTGGCGAAAAGAACTGACGGAAAACATAGACAGCAAAAGGGTCCCTGCAAAAATACTGTAGGTTGTCACTTGGATCGCTGCGTATTTTTTGACCAATTTTCTGGAGAGCAGGTTATAAAAGCTCATACAACATGCAGCGCCAAAAAGCCAGATCAATCCAACATTGATCGTGAACCCTCCAGGTAAAAGGGTGATTAATAAAACCCCGACAAAAGACAACAAACTGGCGAACCATTGGGTACGTGTCAGTTTTTCCTTGTAGATAAAATTAGACAATATGGAAGAGATCATAGGAACCATCGCGATAATCACACTTCCGGTGGCGGCATTGACCGTCTCCAACCCTTTATTAAAGGCGATCATGTAGATAAAAAAGCCGATCGCTCCTGTCAAAAGGAACCATCCTAAATCACGTGTATCGATTTTTTTCAGCTTAATAAGCGGTGCCAGCAAAAGCAATGCGGCAGAAGCCACGATGTAACGCAAAAAAGAAATGGAGAGGGCAGAAAATTCATCCATGATGAACCGCGAAAGAACATACGAAATAGACCAGCATAAAATAGTCAGTAGTGCATAAACATGGTAGCTTAGTTTTTTCATCAACCAATTCTCCTTTCTCGTTGAATTTTTATTTAAGAGTGTGTCATAATTAGAACAAAAAAGGAGCGCCCTATGAAATCTTTATTTGGTCTCATTTTACTAGATAATTTTCCTCTGTGGTTCATTTTCTGCGGATATTTTTTTAACTTCTTTACCGCGCTGAAAATGAAAGTGCCGGTTTGGAAGACCTGCTTATTTGGTCTTTTGTTTTTTATAGTTGATCTAGGTGTCTATGTGGTTGCCGGATTAAAGGCGGAAAAGCTCTCCTTTATCTTGGTGGTGCTGCTGGTCGTTAGTCCGCTGATTTGGCGAGCAACAACGGATTCATTTATTAAAATTGCCAGTGTTTGTTTAGTATTAACAGGTCTGCATCTGTCTTTTACCATTTCCAGTGATGTGCTATTTCCTTTCATTTGCAAAGCTTTGTTTGGCGAGCAAGTGATATCGGTGTTGCTGACACGAATCATCGCTTATATTACGCAGCTGCTGATGTGTGTCTTTCTGAATCTGTGTTTAAGAACAACGCTTGCACACCGGATTATCGATCACCTCTTCCAGACGAAGAATGTCAGCAGGATCACTTTTATCAATACCCTTTTGATGACTGCAGTGGTAATGAGTTATTTCTATTTTTACTATGAATGGGCATTTGGTGGAGTTCAGATCAGGCAGTTTTTGCTTGGTATTTACCTTTTCTTTGGTCTCAGCTTTGGGTTAATCATTGGAATTTCCAGTTACATACGCTTGTACCAGGATAAGCTGAAGTTTGCTGAATCAATGCTGGAGCAGCAGCAGGCTTACAACCGAGTCTTGGAAGAGGTACAGCAGGACATTCGCCATTTTCAGCACGATTATAAGAATATCCTTTCCAGCTTTTACCTCCAGTTGAAGGAAGGAAAACTGAAAGAGGCGCAGGAATTATTGGAGGCAAAGTTTCTGTCCTTTGATAAAAACGTCAGCTTCACCATCAAACAGCTGAATTTTTTGAACAATATCAAATCACTTGAAGTGAAAAGCTTGTTGATGACAAAGATGCTGCAGATGGAACAAAAGAAAATCAAGCTGGACATCGAGGTAGTCGATGAGATCGCCGCGCTTCCATTGGATTCGGAAGACTTAGTTCGTTGTTTAGGTATTTTGCTGGACAATGCGATGGAAGAGGAGGTGTTGGCAGAGGAGAAAAGCGTCCATTTCCTTGCCTATCAGGAGAGTGAGACCGTGACGATCATCGTCATGAATCACTTGGGAAGAACGCGCGATTTTTCTCAGATCACACAAGAAGGCTACTCGACAAAAGGCAATGCTCGAGGGCTTGGTTTGAACAGCTATCAAAAAATATTGAGTAAATACCCAAATGTTTTTACCAAAACAGTGATTTCGGAGGAACAGTTTCAACAGGTGTTAAAAATTCAAATGTAGGTGAGCAGAATGAAAAAAGTTTACATCTGTGACGATGAACGAATTTATCGGGAGCAAATAAATGCATTGATCCAGCAGATCATCGAAGAAAAAAATTATCCGCTGACGGTTGCTTTAAAAGCTCAGTCAGCACAAGAGCTGCTGCAGCAATCCATTGATCATACTTCCAGTATCTATTTTTTAGATATTAATCTTGTCGGCTCTTCGATCAACGGCTTCGAGCTGGGGAAGGAGATCCGGCACAGGGACCCTTTTGCCTCCATTGTATTCGTCACGACTTTTGAGGAGCTGGCGTTTGAGACCTTCAAATACCGATTGGAAGCATTGGATTATATCGTGAAAGATCAGCCGGAAACGATTTCTGGCCGCATTGGACTTTGCTTAGCAAGCGTCATGGAGAAGGCGGCAGCGACTAGCTCAGAGAAGGCCTCCAATGAAGGCTTATTAAAGGTGAAATTCGGCGATGAACTGGTGCGGATTCCTTTTTCTGAAATCATTTTCGTAGAGACGTCCAGCAAAAGTCATCGGGTGGTGGTTCATACGATCAATCAAGTGGTAGAGATCACCCATAAACTGGCGAATCTGGAGAAAGAATTATCTGATTCCTTCATCCGCTGCCATCGTTCCTTTTTAGTCAATCAAAACTACATCCGGCAGTTTAATTTGAACAAGGGCATGCTGGAGTTAACGACTGGGGAACTGTGTCTGGTTTCGAGGCGCATGAAGAAGCTGTTGAAGGAAAAATATTTTTAGACATAGAAAACATCCGCAGGAAGAAAGGTTCTTATCCTGCGGATGTTGTTTTTTATAGAGAGCTATGGTCTGTTCTTGAAATTACGTCACGACGTTGCTCTGGTGTTAGGTCGCGGAATTTAACCGCGTAGCCGGATACACGAATGGTGAAGTTCGCGTATTTCGGATTGTCGATATCTTTGTCCATTTCTTCCAACAGTTCGCGACCAAAAACGTTGACGTTCAAATGATAACCGCCTTTGTCAAAGTACCCATCAAGGACATTGCGCAAGTTGTCGATCTGCATGTCTTCGTCATCTGAACGGCCAAGTGCACCTGGATTGATGGTTTGGGTATCAGAAATACCATCTTGCGCGCATGAGTAGTTTAACTTCGCTGTGGAGTTCAAAGAGGCCAATAGACCATTTTTTTCACCTAAGTATTTGCCATCTTGGTAGCTTGGGTTTGCGCCTGGAGCCAACGGTTTGCCTGCACGACGTCCGTCTGGTGTGTTACCAGTGTTTTTACCGTATACAACGTTTGAAGTAATTGTCAGTAAAGACAAGGTTGGCGTTGAGTTGCGGTAAGTATGCTGACGCTTGATTTGGCCCATGAAGTATTCCAAGATCCAGTTGGCTTCTGCGTCCGCTTCATCAATATCATTTCCGTAAGTTGGAAACTCGTTTTGCGGAATGTAATCCACGGCAAGTCCATTTTCGTCACGGATGACTTTCACGTTACCATGTTTGATCGCCATCAATGAGTCAGCCGCATGAGAAATACCAGCGATCCCCGTTGCGAAGGTTCGTTTCAAGTCAGTATCCATCAAAGCCAATTGAGGCGCTTCATAGGCATATTTGTCGTGCATGTAATGAATCACGTTCAACGTGTTTACATACAATTCAGCTAACCAATCCATGATGTCTTTGTAATTCTCAATAAACGTATCGTAATCCAAGGTGTCGCCATCCATTGGGCGCATTTTTGGTCCAACCTGCATGTGGGTCATTTCATCCACACCACCATTGATGGCGTACAAGACAGCTTTTGCCAAATTAGCACGAGCACCAAAAAATTGCATGTCTTTCCCGATAACCGTTGCCGACACACAGCAAGCGATCGCTGCATCGTCAGAACCCCAGTATTGACGCAATAGATCGTCATTTTCTAATTGAATCGAAGAGCTTTGTTTTGCCACTTTTGCTGCGTAGGTCCTAAAGCCTTCTGGCAGTTTTGATGAATACAAAACAGTCAAGTTTGGCTCTGGTGAAGGTCCCATGTTCGTCAATGTGTGCAGGATACGGAAATCATTCTTCGTGACTAATGAAGAACCATCCATGTTCATCCCAGCAATCGACAAAGTCGCCCAAATTGGATATCCAGAGAACAATTGGTTGTATTCTGGTGTACGGGCAAATTTCACCATACGCAATTTCATGATCAAGTGGTCGATTAATTCTTGTGCTTCAAATTCAGTAATCACGCCGCGGTCCAAGTCGCGTTGAATGTAAATATCCAAGAAAGCTGAGATACGGCCGATCGACATAGCCGCGCCGTTTTGTGATTTGATAGCTGCCAGGTAGCCAAAGTATAACCATTGGATGGCTTCTTTGGCGTTTGCTGCTGGTGCAGAAATATCAAAGCCGTAAGAAGCCGCCATTTCTTTCATGTCTTTCAAGGCGCGGTATTGTTCAGATACTTCTTCACGCAATTGAATGATATCGTTGGTCATGGTTTTGTTGCCGACTAATTTCAAGTCCTTCATCTTTTGTTCCATCAAATAGTCGATTCCGTATAAAGCTACTCGCCGGTAGTCGCCGATGATGCGGCCGCGGCCGTAAGCATCTGGCAGACCAGTGATAATTTTGTTTTTACGTGCTAACCGCATTTCGTCGGTGTAAGCATCGAAGACACCTTGGTTGTGGGTCTTGCGCCATTTGCTGAAGATGAATGACATATTATCGTCTACGTCATAGCCGTTTGATTCTAAAGCTTTGTTGGCCATATTGATGCCGCCAAAGGGCATGAAGGCTTGCTTCAATGGGACATCGGTTTGCAAACCGACGATTTTTTCTTCTTCTTTGATCAGATAGCCTGGCTCATGAGAAGTGATGGTTGCTGGGATGTTGGTGTCCATGTCGTAAACGCCGTTGTTTTTGTGTTGAACTTCGAATAGTTCCTGCAGCTTATCCCATAGAGTCTTCGTGCTCGGAGCAGCTTCTTCTAAAAAGCTGTCGTCACCAGTATATTCCGTATAATTGCGTTTGATGAAGTCTAAGGTATTTACTTCATTTTGCCATTTGCCGGTTTCAAACCCGTTCCATTGTTCAAAGCGTAATTTGTTTTCCATCAAAAATTCTCCTTATCGATTAATAGTAAGACGAAATGCTTTACAAAAAATATTCTGCTTTCATTTGCTGTCTCATTTCTTTGATTAATCACACTTTCTGGAAGGGGATTATCAATTGGAATGTTTAAATGAGAATAAAGAGCAAATAAAACCGTGAAAGAAAGCGCTTCTTAGTAACTGGAGTATAACAGAAATGCATGCTGTTTTTCCAGTCTTTTTTTGGATTTATTAAAATAATTCTCGTTATTTACATATTTTGTATAACAGATGAAACGTCTGTATAACAGTTTATGATATAAATTTAATAATAATAAATTTAATCTAATCGAATTTAAATAATAGAAGAATAAGAGGAATTGTGACAAAACGGATAAACCATCAATACGCGAATGTTGGATGTAGTATAGTATAGGAAAGGAGTGATTGAGATGGATACAGCGCTGCAGTTAAGAATTGCGTATGAGCAGGGCAAAACAGGTTCAGACTCAGAAATTGACCAAGCACTCAGCCAATCTGCTTTGGTAGAAAAATTAAGTCGTGATTGGGAATCTAATCGGTTTTTTGCGATTTTTCGGTTAATCTGCTTCAGTGAGATTCCCTTTGCAGAACGACTTCCTTATGTAAAAAAGCTGTTGGATTATGTCACAGAAGAAGTGGCCACAGAGCAAGGGTTTTCTTATACGGGAAAAGTGGATTTCATTGTTCCTTGTTATAACGCTATGCTGTTGGAAGCCTATACGCGACTTGGCAAAGCGGACTCTCCAGAAGTTCATGCAGCGTTGGCGTGGATCAAAGAATACCAAGTGTTTGAACGGAACAAAACTACTCGTTGGCCTTATCAAGGGATTTGTAAGCACGGCGGCTGTCTGAGATCGGTCCCTTGTTATATCGGGATTGGCAAAACAACACGGGCACTGATTGCTTATGCTGAACACACGAGTCAGAGTGATCCAGCCGTGCAAGCGATGATTCATCAGGGGGCGGAGTACATGCTGAAGCATCATTTCTATCAACGACTTTCCAATCAAAAACCGATCAGTCCGCACATTACGGATATTATGTTTCCGCAGGCTTATATGCTCTCGGTCACTGATTTAGTGTATATTGCGAACAAGTGTGATTTGTGGGGAGATCCTCGAAGCAACGCATTGCAAGAGTTGTTAGACCAAAAAGCGGTCGGAGAACAGCAATGGAAGCTGGACTATATTTATGGACATAAGGGGTATAAAGCGTTCGAAACACGTCGCAAGCCTTCAGAATGGATTCATCATTGTTTTACAACCAACTAGCTAAAAAAAAGAAAACGAGCAGACGATTCAGCGCTGAATTGTCTGCTCATTTTTCGTTAGATTTTGTCTGACAGCTGCTGTTCTCTGTCCTCAGGGATTTGTTCCTTCGAACGATAAAGCCAGATACCCAGCAAAAAGGTAATCAGGGTTCCGACTACATAAGTACCGATCACAAAAGCGGAATCAGCAGTGATGAACATGAAGAGAATGCTTAAAAGCAAACAGGCTTCGCCTAAAATTACACAAATCATCAACCCTGTTTTCCCACCAGGCACTTGATAGATGCGGGACATCTCTGCATCTTTTTTTCGTAAAATGACTGCTGCCGGAAACATAAAGAGATAGGGAATCATCAAGATGATCACACTGAACGAAAAGATCGTCCAAAAAATAGCATTGGCATCTCCGGTCGTTGCATAATTGATGATGATCAGAAAAGTCGCTACGATCCCCATAAAGTAGTACAATCCATCAGGCGTTCCATATTTTTTGCTGCGGTGCTTCAAGAACCGATTTCGCTGATCCAAACGAGCAGCTATAAAGACTTCATTGGCTCCGAGGGTCCAAGATACCATGTTGGAAATCAAGGTGCTCATCGCAACTAATATAATGATATAAAAGACAGGCATTTGCAGCTCGCCGAATACCCTGCACAGTTCCAGCAAAGCGTAATAAAAGCCGTCAACCGTATCGATCTGATTTGCTGGTACGGCAACTAACACGCCATAGGTGCCGAAAATGTATAGAGCAGAAATAGCGATACCTGCAACGACAGTCATTTTCGGAATCGTTTTACCAGGATTCTCAATTTGATTTCCGATCGAACCAATCAACTCAAAGCCTAGTAAGTTATAAATGATCACGGAAATATAGCGAACCGTATTTCCTGGCGTGGGAATGAAGGAAGCAGCCGAAAAATCATTCGCTGATCCGTGTTTTACAGCGTAAAGAATCCCCATTAAACCAAATATCAACAAAACCGCTACTTTAAAAATAGCCGCAATATTGGTGACGGTTACAGAAAGATCCACTCCGCGGATCCCAATGTATACGATCAACCAGCACATGATCAATGCCAACCCTGCTAAAAAAATAGGGCTGGCGTTCGGCATAAATGCATAAGAAAACCAGCTGGAGAAGGCCACAAACACAGCCGGCATCCAAAAGGCTACATTTACCCAGTAAAACCAGCCATTCAACACCCCGACCTTATCTCCAAAGGCCCGCTTGATCCATAAATAAATTCCGCCATCTCCTGGATAATTGCTGCCTAGTTCGGCAGTAACCAGACCATACGGCAAAAAGAAAAGCACCGTAGTAATCAGCCAAATCGTAATAGACGAAACCCCGATCGCTGAAGAGGCAACGAAGGAATCCAATACCAAAACACTGCAAATCGTAAACAAAATACTTTTTACCAAGCTTACTTTTTTCTCTTCCATGGGTTTACTCATTCCTTTCCTGTGTACCAAGGTATTGCATGGACTGAAGCAAAACCTTCGTTTTTTTAGTGATTTTTTCAAAGGGATCAGCCAACACAACGCTTGCAGAATGGTATAATCAAGAAAAACGATCGGAGGGAATAAAATGATACCGCTTCCTGATGAGGTGTGGCAGAAAATCAATACATTTATTTATGCGATCTATCAGACAGACTCCATGGACGCTTTACGCATGACCATATTGGAAAAACTGCCTGAGCTGGTTGTATCAGACTGTTCCTTTTTTGATATGGCCCGGATTGAAAAAGGCCAGACACGTTACTATAATCCATTATCTCTAACCATCAGCCAGGAAAAATTAAATGAATATTTTGAATCGTTTATCTACGGCGATTACGTTTCCTGGATGTTTTCGCTTCATAAAAATTCTGTCGTTTATTGTGATTCAAAAATCGTCACTGAAGAAGTGCGAGAGCAAACCCCTTTGTACAACCAATGGCTGAAGCCGATGGATCTGTATTACAGCTGCGGGATAAATTTTGTACGAGAAAACATCCCCTATGGCTCGCTGAATCTTTTTAATTCTCAAAAGCGTGGTGATTTTACCCAGCAGGATTTAACCCTTTTAACGATTTTAGAGCCGCACTTTACTCTTAAGCTGACTCAGTTATATCCTTATGGTCTGCCTATTTTATCCGATCAAACTGCTGAACAACCGTTGGATAAGTTCCATTTAACTGAGCGGGAGCAAGAGGTGGTTCGTTGGTTGTGCTCCGAGGCTAGTATGGAAGAAATCAGTCAGCAAATGTACATTAGTGTTCATACCGTACGCAAACATGCGGCGAATATTTACCGCAAAACTTGTTGTAAAAACCGAAATCAGCTGGTCGCTTTAATGAATAAAGCGGTGACAACATAAGAAGGTCGCTGAGAATCAGACGGCATTCTCAGCGTCCTCAAGTGATTAAGGTTTCGGTTTTTGCAAGGTCATGCAGTGAATATTGCCGCCGCACAAAGACCATTCGCGACTCCAAATACGGACGATTTCCCGATCAGGCATTAATTCCTTGAACATTTTGCAGGCTACTTCATCCATAGGATCGTTAAATTGCGGTACTACTAAGGCCCCATTAATCATGTAGCTGTTGATATAAGTGACCGCTAGCGGCAAGCCGCTTTCACGCGTAGCCGCAGTATCACTGATATCAATGCCAGCATTTTCTTCTTCACTGATGTAAAGAATCTCAGGAATTGGCACTTTATGGATCTCTAATTTGCGTCCCTTCGCATCTGTTTCCTGACTCAAAATATCATAGGCTTCTTTCAATGGTTTGTATTGTGGATTTTCTTCGTCGTCCGTCCAGGAAAGAGCGATGACTCCAGGCTTGATAAAGAAGCAGACATCATCGATGTGTCCATCGGTCTCATCAAAGGCCATCCCATCTTTCAGCCAGATCACCTTTTCTAAGTTCATGTATTCCTTCAGCAATTCTTCGATTTCATCGCGAGACATTCCCGGATTGCGGTTGTCATTGAAGACACTGTTTTCAGTGATAATTAAGGTTCCTTCCCCATCTACCTGGGTCGCGCCTCCTTCAAGAATCAATTTTGCAGTGGCATCGTAACGATCGATGTTTTCTAATTCTAGTAATTTTTGAGCAAACTGAGAGTCCAGCTTCCAAGGGAAATACAATCCTTCATCTAAACCACCATACGCGTTGAATCCCCAGTCAACTCCACGAATATCACCTTTGTCATTGATGACATAGAACGGTCCTTTGTCCTGTGCCCAGGAATCATCTGTGGACATTTCAATGACACGAACTTCTTCAGGTAAGCGAGCTCGCGCATTCTCATATTGTGCCGCTGAACAAATTACCCGAACCTCTTCATAAGGAATCATCTTCTCAACTACATCCACAAAAACCTTTTGTGCCGGTTTACCGCCATCACGCCAAGTATCGGTACGCTCAGGCCAAATAATCCAAGAACATTCATGCTCTTCAAATTCTCCCGGCATCCGATAGCCGTCCTTTTTTGGTGTACTGTCTTTGATTGATCGTGCCATGTTATCCACTCCCTTATTTTTGTTGTATTTAGTGTAGGCTTTATCGACTAATTGAATAAATTAGTGTTGGTAATTATTTGTGCATACTACTCAAATGAAGTAGAGATAGAGTAGGCTACTAGGAAAAAATTGGGGTAAAAACATCTTTACTGAGAAGGGGAAGCGATGAAGGTGGAAGGAGATTCGGAAAGTTATATGAAGCCTGATTAGACGTGAGTAAAAAGAGTGATCTCTGCTTCAAATCGTTTGTCTAGACAAAGACCAATAAAAAAAGCGATGACAAAATGTTTTTTTTGATCTCGTTTTTTTGTGTTGCACGAACTGTACAATCTTTCGTTGACAGAGAATGTCTATGTGTTAAAATGCAAGTAATTACTTGCATTTTAGGGATAGGAGGTTGAACGGATGATTTCGGGAGCTGAATTAGTCGTTAAAGCATTGATCGAAGAAGAGGTAGAGGTTTGTTTTGCTTACCCTGGCGGTCAGGCGATTGATTTGTTCGATGCACTTTATGAGAGAAAGGAATTTCGTGTGATCCTGCCTCGGCATGAGCAGGGATTGATCCATGCGGCAGATGGGTATGCGCGATCAACTGGCAAAGTGGGCGTTTGTATGGTCACCAGCGGTCCTGGGGCCACTAATTTGATTACTGGTATCGCCACGGCAGCGTACGACGCATCCCCGCTGGTTTGTTTTACCGGACAGGTAGCCACTCATTTAATTGGGAAGGACGCTTTTCAAGAGGTGGACATGGTCGGAATCAGTCGATCCGTTGCAAAATACGCAGTCACTGTAAAACGGCGAGAGGAATTGGGGACAGTCATCAAAAAAGCCTTCACGATTGCGCAAACAGGCAAACCAGGAGTGGTGGTCGTGGATATTCCTAAAAATATTCAACAGCAATTAGGAACAGAGGCATATCCAAAAACGGTAGCGATCAGAGGATACCATCCGCAAACAACAACGTCTGGAGAAAAAATTAAACAAGCCATTGAATGGCTGAATCAAGCACAAACCCCCGTCTTGTTAGTAGGCGGTGGTGTTCATCGCGGAAAAGCCTACCAGCAACTGTGTAAATTGGCCGAAGATTACGGACTCCCTGTTGTGACAACGATCATGGGAAAAGGGGCACTGCCCAGTGATCATGCATGTTATATAGGCAATGCAGGCATTCATGGCAGTTTTTCTGCCAATCAAGCTTTGGTAACGTGCGATCTCCTGTTTGCCATCGGAACTCGGTTGAATGATCGGGTGACTGGCAACAGCACTTCCTTTTGTTCTTCTGCCAAGGTGATTCATCTGGATATTGATCCCGCGGCGATAGGAAAAAATATAGAAACAGATCTATCCTTGGTTGGAGATGTAGGCTGCATTTTGGCACAGATCAACCAAGAATCTCCAGCAAAGACTCACAAGAAATGGACCAAAACGCTTAAACAAGCAGCACTCGATCAACCGATCCATATGCCGGAATCGGGTCTGACACCAGAAGCCATTCTTTCTGCGATCAATCAACTCTTCTCATCCGCCATCGTCGTAACAGATGTTGGGCAAAATCAACTGTGGACCACACAGTTTTTACAAGTGAATCAAGAGCGTGAGCTGTTGACCTCTGGCGGGTTAGGAACGATGGGCTATGGTTTTCCAGCAGCTTTAGGGGCCAAAGTGGGCAATCCTGAAAAGGATGTTTTAGTGATAACTGGAGATGGCGGTTTTCAAATGAATCTACAAGAATTAGCGACTGCAGTCATTGAGAAAATACCGGTCATCATTTGTATTTTCAACAACGGCTGCTTGGGAAACGTCCGACAATGGCAAGAAATGTTTTATGACAAGCGCTACTCATTTACTGATCTGCTGTCAGATGAGAGAAGCTATGTTCCGGACTTTATCGCGTTGGCACATAGCTACGGAGTTGAAGCAGTCCGAGTGGTAGAAGAAAAACAGATCGAAGTGGCACTGAGACAAGCCAAAAAGAGTGTTGAGCGACCGTTTCTCATTGAATTTATCCTTGAGAGCCAGCAAAAGGTTCTGCCGATCGTTCCACCCGGTCAGAGTTTAGAGGAGATGATTTTGTATGGAGAGTAATACCAAAAAAAGATGGCTGAGTGTCTACGTCGAGAATGAAGTGGGTGTTTTGGCAAGAGTCGCTGGATTGTTTTCGGGAAAATTGTATAATTTAAATAGCTTAACAGTGGGTGAAACTGAAAAAGCCGATACCTCCCGAATGACCATTAGCGTAGTGAGCGATGATCGAACTTTTGAACAAGTGAAACATCAATTGGGCAATATGGTGGAAGTGATCGAGGTCATGGATTATACGGAAAAGGATTTTTTCTCAAAAGAGGTCATGTATATTAAGGTGTGGGAGAATGGCTCCTGCTCAGATGCTCTTTCAGTATTGGAGAGGGACTATTCATTTTCTGTGATCGATCGCAGTGAGGATCAGCTGATTATCGAGAGCGTAGCAAAGGAAAGTATTAATAACCAATTCCTGAAGGACCTTAAGCCCTTGTTTTCAGAACGAATAGAGATTGTTCGAGGCGGAAGTGCGGCCATTTCAGGAATTACACCCATGGATCAAGGAGGAACAAGTGAAACAGACACGCACCAATATTATGAATGCAGTCAAGAAGCTGATCATTGAAAAAGGCTACAGCACAATGACGACAAAAGATATTGCTAAAGAGGCGCAGGTGAACGAGACGACCATATTTAGACAGTTTGGTTCAAAAAAGGATTTACTGCTGGTGACGTTGAAAGAAGCGGATTGGATACCAATGATCGATTCGACTTTTTTTGAACAGCTTATAGGGGAGCTGGAAGCCGATTTAGCTTCGATCATGGATCATTATTTCCAACAGGTCACACCTGACATCGTCCGCTTTTCGTTAGGACTGCGGGCACAAGAAATTTATCAAGAAACCCTGCCGTATGTTCAAAAAATTCCGACTGCATACACGGCATTTCTGGAAAGCTATTTAAGTAAGATGAAAGAAAAGGGCGGTAATGATACGAGCGATCCAAAAGAAACAGCACAAGTCATTTTTTCGGCGATGGTCGGCTTTGCATTTTTGCAGGCCTTTTCTACGAATGAACAGTTTGCTAGAGAAAAGAAACGATTTATTGCGCAAACAGCTCGTCTGTTTGCAGCTGGGCTGAAAAATCAGTAAGTCCGTTTCATTTTAAGAAGGATCGCCAAGGAACAAATCATCTGATACGCTCAGCTGTCAATCAGGTAGAATTGAGAGGGAATCTATGAAAGACGGTCAATTAGTTGAATTTGCGAAAGCAACAGATTGCCAAAAGCGGCAGGCAGTCGAGGTTTTTTTAGAAGGCTTTGGTCATATGATGACGTTTACGAAGAATGCTGAAAAATTACGTGCCTTATTCTTGAAAGCATTCCATCCATCTTATATGCTGCTTTATGTTGAAAACCAGCAAGTATTAGGGGTATTAGGGATGGCAACCAACAATGTGCGTCCAATCAAGTTCGACAAGAAACAGTGCAAGGAGTTGTTCGGGCGTGTGAAGGGCAGCATGATCTGTGCCCAAATGAATGCCATTTTTCAAAGTCAGGCAGTAGAAAAAGACACGGATTTGTACTTGGATGTGATTGCTACAGCAAAAGAAGCGAGAGGAAGAGGAATTGCGACCAAACTGATCGAGCATTGCTTCCAGCTGTCGGACTATCAAGACTACTATATTGAAGTGTTGTCCAAGAATACGAATGCTAAAAGACTATATGAACATCTGGGATTCGTCGGGTACAAACATAGCCGATTTTCACCGATTGCGTTGAACGGTTTGGGCTATCCGATCAAAATGAAAAAAGAATAAGTCGCAAGTGGTCTTCTGCAACTCCCCCATAAAAAACTTTTTTGGTCTGAGATCAAAAAAGTTTTTTATTTTTTGTTGACTCCCACGTTACGTGTGACTCTATACTGTAAGTAAGCTAGCGAGGACGAAAAAATGCATACCCTAAGGAGCGATTAAACATGTTTAAAATAGGAGAATTCTCAAAATTATCGAACACAACGGTCCGTACACTGGATCATTATGCCGCATTAGGCTTATTAGAACCAGAAACAATCGATACGTTTACGAATTATCGGTATTATTCAGCCGGACAGCTCTCTCGGCTGAATCAGATCAAATTGCTGCAGCAAACCGGTCTGCCGTTGAAGACCATCAAGGAGATTATTGAAACCAATGATCTTACATTTTTAGAACAGCATTATACATTGCAGGAGCAAAAGCTGCAGGAGGATCTTGATGAACTCTTGAAAAAACAGCGCATGGTCTCCTTGCTCAAACAACACATGAAAGAAGGAATTGAAATGACCAAATACAATGTAGTAGTCAAAGAAGTAGCAGAAAGAAATGTCCTAAGTGTGCGCGGAACTCTCGCAGATTATACCTTAGAAGGTGATTTGTGGATGAAGCTTCAGCAAGGAATGCAGGAAGTCAATGCAAAAATCAAACAGCCGCCTTTAAATATGACGATTTTTCATGACAAAGAGTTTGTCGAAAAAAATGCAGATGTTGAGGTTCAAGCTGCAGTAGTGGGCGAGTATCCGGAAGCAAAAGCGGCCGATTTTAAAAAGGCTCCGGCTTTCACAATGGCTTCTGTCACATTTAGCGGAAGCTTCGATCAAATGCCGCAGATTACTCAAACGATCGGGGAATGGATCGAAGCAAACGAGTATCAAATCGTCGGACCGATGATCAACATCAGCCATGTTTCCCCAGCCGAAGATCCTAATCCAGATAATTGGGTCACGGAATCCGGATTTGTTGTCAGTAAATAAATTTTGTACGGCATCTCTTGAATAAGGGGTGCTTTTTTGTGAAAGGAGGGGGCTTGCATGGCTTGTCCCGAATGTTACAGTGAACAAAAACGAACGCCACCCTTGTGGAAGGCTGAGGACTGTTTAGTCAATCATCAGCAGTACATTTGTGGTGCCTGCGGGCGATGTATCTGCATTCAGGCAGATGAAAAAGCGGCGTGTACCGCTGGAGATTTCCGTTTCGAACAGCTGAGACCGCACAATTGTACTTGTGCACGGCGGATGTGACCCGACAAAGAAATTGCGGCATTTACGAAGTGATCAGCAGCACTGGCCGAAAATCCTATAAAATTTTTGATTCGCAGCAAGCTTTTGAAAGCTATCTAAGCAAACAAAATAGAACGGCAGCAAGGGTTCAACCAGTGTACCAGCAGGCACAGTTTAAGAACTTTCCGGCAACACAAATTCGCAAGCTTTCAACTGAGGAGCAGAGGACTTATCTGCAGGAACAGGAGCAATTGCGAGAAATGTGATAAAATGAAAAAAAGCTCAAGGGGGATGTCCTATGTGTGGAACAGCGATCTGATTATCTAGAGAATGAATAATCGGAGGAAGAAAAATGAAAGCTATCATAAGAGCAATGAATCCACAGGAATATCCTTTATTGAGAGAATTTCTGTATCAGGCGATTTTCCAACGTGATCCGCAAAAACCAATCCCCAGATCAGAGATTGATCAGCCTTCTGTAAGGATATACATCAACGATTTTGGACAGCTTCCCGACGATCATTGTCTGTGTGCAAAACGAGATGGCCAGATCATAGGAGCTGTTTGGGTCAGGAATATCGATGGCTTTGGAACAGTGGATGACCAAACCCCCGAATTCGCGATATCGCTGCTGCCGGACTACCGCGGACAAGGAATCGGCACTGACCTGATGGAAGCCATGTTGGATGAGTTAAGACAAGCCGGCTATCAGAGAACCTCTCTAGCCGTTCAAAAAGACAATTATGCTTTACGCATGTATCAAAAGGTTGGCTTTAAGATCGTAGGTGAAAATCAGGAAGAATATATCTTGGTTTGTGAGCTAACGAGATCGAACGAAAAGAATCATTAAAAAAAGACGTTCTAAAATCAACAATGTATCGCACTGGTTGATTTTAGAACGTTTTAGTTGCCTACAACTCTTTTGATTCTTATCTAGGTTCTTTCTATACTTAAGGTAGGCGGGAAATAGAAAGAAGTGATGAACATGCCGATTTTAGCGATTGAAGAGTTAACCAAAACCTATTCACAAAATTTTACAGCAGTAGATCAATTAAGCTTGACTGTCGAGCCAGGAGATATTTTTGGGTTTATTGGACACAATGGTGCGGGGAAAACAACGACTTTGCGTTCGGTCGTCGGGGCCTTGTCCTTTGACCGTGGAAAGATTTTGATTGATGGCTTTGATATCCAACAACACCCGCTTGAATGTAAACAACGCTTGGCTTACCTCCCAGATAATCCAGATCTTTATGACTATCTTACTGGTGAACAATACATCAATTTTATCGCCGATATTTTCGAGATCGAGACTGCTGTTCGCCAAGAACGAGTGGAGGCCCTCAGTCAACGTTTAGGGCTGATGGATCAGCTGGGGAATCTGATCAGCAGCTATTCACATGGGATGAAACAAAAGCTGACGATCATTGCGGCTTTAGTGCATGATCCGAAGTTGCTGGTGATGGATGAACCCTTTGTAGGCCTTGATCCGGAAGCTACGTACCATGTAAAGCAACTATTGCACGCGCATTGTGCGAAAGGGAATGCAGTCTTTTTTTCTACCCATGTGTTAGAGGTAGCCGAAACTTTGTGCAATAAAATTGCGTTGATCGATCATGGGAAGCTGAAACGCTGCGGGACGACTGAAGAGGTTCGAGGCGAACAAACACTGGAGGAAGTTTTTTTGAAGGTGGTGGGCCATGAATAAGTTTTGTTCATTGGTTCGCATGCAGGTCAAAGGGATGGGGATTACGCAGTTTCTCCATCAAAATAAAAAGCGGCGAATCCTCTTTATTGTGGGAGTCGTTTTGTTTGGGGCGTTAATGATCGGCTATTTGCTGGGAATCGCTATTTTTTTAGCAGCGACAGGGAACATGACGTATATTCCAGGCACCATGGTTCTCCTTTCCACCGTGATTTGTTTAGTGGTGACTTTTTTGAAGGGCAGTCATTTATTGTTTCGCTCTCGGGATTTTGATACGCTTTTGGCTTTGCCAATTGCCACACGAACGATCGCTGCCAGCAAAATGGTCAGCTTGTATGCATTGAATGCGCTGTTTGCAGCTGCAGCAATGCTGCCAGCGATGGGTGTTTATAGCATTTATAGAGGGCATTTTCTGCCGATCGTCCAGAGTCTTTTGCTGATTCCATTTATACCAGTTATTCCACTGATAACGGGTGTGATCTTGACCACCATTATTTCGCTGATCGCCTCCAAAACGAAGTACCAGCAGCTAGTGATCCTCTTATTGAGTATTGCAGGAATCGTTGCCTTAATGGTCGGGTCTTTTTCAGCAGCCGATCGAACAAATGCTGAAGTGATTGCGATGATTCAAGCAGCGCTGGTGAAGCTTGAAACGTATTACCCTTTGCTTCAATGGATCAGGCAAGGCTTTGCGGGAAATGCGATCTGGCTTGGGTCTTTCATGATCGTTTCTCTAGTGCTGGGGACCCTTTTTTGGGAAGTTATTAGCCGTTATTATGTACAGATCAATACGCAGCTAGGCCTGCACAGACAAACGAGAACGATGGATCGTCAACGTTTAAAACAACGGAAGCTCTTCTTTAGTTTGCTGTTGAAGGAAGCGAGGCTTTACTTTTCAAGCTCTTTGTATGTCATGAATTCAGCAATCGGCGTAATTTTGTTTTTGATCGCTGCATTAAGTATGCCTTTTGCTTGGAACCAATTAACAACTATTTTAACGCCAGAAATTGGCTTGGAACAGCTAAAGCTTTGGCTGCCATGCGGAGTCTCTATGTTTTTGGGGATGGGGTCACCCACGATGGCTTCGATCAGCATGGAAGGAAAAAATCAATGGCAGTATGCGAGTTTGCCGATTCCTGTAAAAACCATCTACCAGGTAAAAGTCGCATTGGCTTTGCTGATCGTGCTTCCAGCGATATGGTTGGGTTGTATCGTTTTAGGTGTTTTCTTTTCATTGAACGTTGCTTCGGGTGTACTGCTGGTTTTGCTGCCAACTTGTTTTGGATTATTCATGGCCGTCATCGGATTGAAGTTTAATCAAATGTATCCTAAATTTGATTGGTCCAACGAACAGCAAGTGATCAAACAAGGATTGCCCGTATTTTTGACTATGCTCACTGGACTAGTGAGCCTCTTATTGCTTTTTGGATTGACTTTTTTACTCAAGGAGCCTGTTTTTTCGGTTTCTCTATCAAGTGTTGTTTTAGTAGGAGCAAGCGAGGCTGTCTGGCGTTCGATGAATAAAATCAATCGTTTTATAGAATAAAAAGGGAACAGCGTTTAGCACCGAAAGAGCTGTTTCAGTCACACGGATAATACGGTTTTTAAGGAGGCTATGACATCACTGTCATAGCCTCTTTCCTACGCGATTAGTCAAACAAAACGCGAGAAAGTGTATGAACAAATCAACCAGAATGATAATTGGTCTATTTCTCTTGTATACCCCCTCGACTGTTGCCTTGCTGAGCGGTTGTAAAGCAAAAGAAGCAGGTGGAAATCAACAGAGTCGGCAAAGGCAGATCAGCAGAACGCGGTGATTGACCGATACTTCCTTACGAATCAGCTGAAGCGAAGTAAAAAGGCTTGTGAAGAAAATCCTGATGATCAAAGAGGACTCGAGTAATTTTAATTATTTTTGAATAAAAATAACAATAGTTGTTTCTATTATCCGATCAAATTAATGCTGTTTGTTGATTGATTCGATGGAAAAAGGTGACTGAAAATTGTTTTTTATTTTTTCGAGTATGGGTTCTATTTTTTGAAAAAAGCCAATTACTCAAAAAAAATCGAAGACCTGTTATTGCTGAAATCAATTGTTAGTACTGATGCAAATAATCGCTGCTTAAACAATTAGGATAGTCATTTACCCGTTTTGTTTTAAAAAGTTTTAAAATAAAATGTTTTTTTACCCCTTTTTTTTCATAAACGTTAAATAAACAATTAATTTTAGAAAAAAGTGTAAAAAATACAAGTGTTATCATTAAATCCTAGTAAGGAAAATCTAAATAAAAAAGGAGAGATACTATGAAATTGGGGAATTTGTTGAAAGGCTCAGTGTTGGCATTGGGGATTGCCGCAGCGGTATTTGTGGGTGGCGCAGATGCTTTTGCAGCTAGAGTTGATTTAGGAGGCTATCCAGCTGAGATTCGTACAGAAAATGCTCAAAACGTCATCGTTACAAAACGAGGAAAATGGAAACTAGATGCCTCTACGGAACTGTACAGTTCAAAAAACCAAACGATTGTATTAAAAAATACAACACCAGCACAAATTGATTCGATCTATGCAACAAGATGTTTGACTGTCAAAGGAAACGGTGAGTTGCAAGCGATCACTCAAAGCGGCCAATACGGAATCAATGTTGGACAAACACTTAACGCGTTCGGCGGCTGTGGTGGTGGAAGAGGAACATTGAAGGCTGTCGGAAATGAAGCAGGTGTTCGCGTAAGAGATCTATGTATCCAAGCTGGAAAATTGAATGCTGAAGGACCAAGATACGGGATTTATGCAGATTGCAATGTTAAATCTTACTGTACAGCAGTAGTGAATGCATTGGCAACCAATGATGATAGTGTTGGAACTTGGGCAGGTTCAAGCGTAATTGCCACTAGCAAAGGTCAGATCATCTCTGAAGGTGGAGCAAGTGGTGCTTATGCTCGCAATTGCTATGTGAAGGCAGAGTGTGGCGGCTTACTTAAAGGAATCTCACGTAATCTTAGAAGCAATCTGAGTGCTTTGCACGCTGAAAGAACATCATTGTGCGCTTGCAGCAAAGCGACGTTGATTGAGGAATATACGTATGACCCAATTTTGAATTGGCAGCCGCGTGTTCCAGTTAATTTGACAGAATACGTTGCGATCAGACGTAACATGGCAAAAGTGACGAACTACAGATGGTCGATCGAAGAAGGTCAAGGACAAATCTTGAGCGTTACTCCGCAAGGAATTTCAATGGACAACATGATCAATGCTACATTAGTAGGAAAACGCAGCACATCATGTGTGAAAGGTGAGCCAACTAAATTGGCATGCTGCAGTCAGCACATCGTTCGAATCAAGAACATTTACATGTCTGTGCCAGTACGTATGCAAGCAGAATAATCAATACTAACTTTAGGTTAAGTGACAGGAAGAGACACTCCGTAAGTGTTTCTTCCTGTCACTTATTTTTTTCTTTCTGAATTTATAAGGGAAATACAATGGAAAAAATGGCTCGAAAAGGTATGAAATCAATTATTCTAATGAAAGAGCAAACAAATTAATTTATTAAAAAAAAGTATGGTTAATGAATAATCAAAAAATAAAAACGATTTTATCAAAAATATTTAATAACGAATTTGATTGAAAAGTAATATATAAAGTCTTTTTTTTAGGGTTTTAATTGGCTTTTACCAGTTAATAAATAACAAACTTTTAGCATTTGTTAAAAAAGTCTTTTCTATCTTATTCCGTTAAAATGAAGGAAGGGTTGAAGGGGAAATATTAGGGGATTTCCTTTCTAGCAAGCCCTTCGGGAAAGAAAAGTTGGGAGGGAGTAAGATGAACTTTAGAAGTTTATTGGGTGCAAGTGTTCATCGATATTTATTATTGATTGAAGAATTGTACTACAGCAAAAAAGGTGTTACGTTTGAAGAGCTGCAAAACAAGATCAATTGTTCGACACCGGTTTTATTAAGTGATATCAAGTATATCAACAGTCACTGGGAAAATTTTACGATCCATAAGAAGAAGGGAATCTACACTGTCGAGGTAAACTCACGTTTCAGCATTCGTTCGTTGTATTCGGATATTTTGGAAAGTTCGCCTGAATTTCAAATTATTGAACAGTTATTGTATGAGGACTGCGAAAATATTCATGCATTGGCCAATCACTTGTTTTTAAGTTTTTCCAATACTCAAAGATACTTAAAAAAAATTGGTGTGATGCTGAAAAAAATCGGGTTGCATCTCTCCCATCGGCCATTGCGCATCGAAGGCAATGAAATGATGATTCGGCAGTTTTATCTGTTGTATTTCTTAGAAAAATACGATGGAATCAATGATCAGCTGCCGAAAATTGAAAAAGAGGAGCAGACACTGATCGAAAATACCATACTTGGTTTTTTTGCAGAAAACAATGTCGCTTATTCTTATATGGAATACAAAAGGACTGTTTACTCTGTCTATATTGCTCTTTGGCGCGGAAACAACGGTCATATCTTGGAAAATGAGACCCTTCGGCTGTCACCTATGAAGTTTTCAGATAAATATGTGTTAAACGAGTTTCAACGAAAGCTGCGACAGAAATTTAAAAATTTGCCGAAAAGACTATTTTTTGAAGATTGTTTATGGCGCTTTTCATTGGATATCGTGATTCTTAATGACGAACATCATAGGATTGCCTGTGAAGAGAATCCCACGTATCTGCGCCTGTTTTTAGAGCATGTCGAAATGATCGACGAACTGGAAAAACTGATTGGTCATTCGTTCAATGAGGAGCGAAAAATGAGACTGGTCAAATTGTTGACCAAAGAATTTTATCTCTATGAACCGATGTATTCACCGCTGAGTATTTTAAGAGAAGCACGCAACCAATTGATCGATGATTTCTCTACGAAGCATGAGTGTGCGGCACAAGCTTTTCATTCATGGATCGAACAATTCCTTTGGAAAAATCAAAGAAATGAAGAAGTGGACAGCCGAAATGCTTACCTGTACTTGCTGCTGACAACGCTCCCTGAAGTTGTTCAGCTTTTTGAGGGAAAAGACAGACAACTCAATGTTCTGCTTCTATCGGATTTAAATCCGTCTGAGGAGGAATGTCTGCTGCAAAAAATCTATGCGAACGTGTATGGCAACTATACCATTCACCTTTTAAGAGAATTAAATAAGAATTTAAATACCGTACATAAGAAGGCTTGTCACTATGATTGTGTACTCACAACCTATTCAATTAATGGACTCCCTAAAGAACTTGTTGGTTTAGTCGTCGATTTTCCATTGCGTCCGGAAACGATCGTGGAAATGCAAAAAATGTTCAGTCGTTTTTCTTTATCTGAACCAGTATCGGCTTTGCAAAATGTCGAATACTCTCAGAAATTTGAATAAGTTGAATCAAATGAGTTTCTCTCAACCATCCTATCGTATCTGATGGTTGAGGGATTTTTATTTGCCTGAAATGAAGCAAAAGGACTCTTTTTTTGTCTGCGATGTGAGAGGTTATCCTGTTGTCAGCATGATAAGCTTGATTCAAGCAAAACGAAGTAGGCTTTTCTTGCCGCTGATCGATGGTGAGCCGGTTGGATTGATCGGTGACAGGCTCAGTATGCCATCGTAACCGAATAGAGACTTTCCTCTGTGGACTGGTTTTGTTCAATACAGGCTATAAGGATAGAAGAAAGGACTTCGGCCGCCCTGACATGGAAGGATATGGTCAGAGAGATCTGGATACCTGTGTCGAAAAAGGAGGGCTTCAAGAAAAAGCTGGTTCCAGTCTTTTCAAATGTGCTATTCTTAATAGGATAAAGGAGATTTTTATGCCGAAAGATATTGAACGATTTGCTGCGACCCTTTCTTATATTGAGGATCATTTGTTTGAAGAGATATCATTAGGAGTGCTGGCTAAACAGGCTCTGCTGTCTGAGTACACCTTCCATCGATTTTTCACCTATTTAACGGGCTATTCTTTTTCCACCTACGTTCGAAATCGGCGACTTTCAGAAGCGGTAGATCTTTTGAAAAACGGAAACCTTACAATCGATGAGATTTCTGACCAGTGTGGCTATGCGAATCGGTCAGCTTTCCATCGCGCGTTTTGCAAATTTCATAACCAAACGCCCAGTCAAGTCAAAGATTCGAAGGCCAACGTTCATTTTTTTCCACCCATTCGCTTGAAGATTCAAATCGAAGGTGGAAATCTTTTGAACTATCGCATTGAACGACTGCCTGGATTCAAAATGATCGGAAGAATGAAGCAGTACGAGTTAGATGAACATCTATTCAACAAGACTGGCAAGCAATGGGAAGCGTTTTATATGGATCAGTCTCTGAGAACTTTAGCTGAGAGCAGTGCGGTGAAGAAAAATTTCTTTGGAGCCAATCGAGCACCTTATTTTGCTGTAGGAAATCCTAAAACACCAAAATCTGGATTTTTGAACTATTTTACTGGTTTTGTGCTAAACCAGAGTATCATCGATAAGCATACGATCTTAGAGATTCCTAGACAGACCTATGTTGTTTTTACCAGTGAACCCTATGATTATCGTGTGACAGCGAACGTTTCAGCGGCTTACCATCGATTGCAGCAAAGTATTTTTAATTCGTGGCTGCCTCAAACAAAATACGTTAAGACGTCGGGTGCCGAACTAGAAACCTATGTCTCTATCGAAAATCAGGCTTGTTTGGAAATTTGGCTGCCCATAAAAGATGAAGGAGTGAACGTAAATGAGACACACAACGAAAGAAAAAGCTGAGAAAAAAGAGCACCTCGTCTATTTAAATTGGGAGGCCAAAGAGCTTGAGAAGCTTTTAAACAAAGAAAAATCGATGGTCGTTCGTGGTGGTGCTGGGAAACGATTGCCTCTTGGCGGACGTGCCAGTATAGGAGAGGCTGTGTATCTTTTAGAGACCGGAGGTGAACAGCTGGTGACCCATCGCGGGAAGATCACCCAAGTCATTGAGAGTGAGAAGCTGACTCCAGATGAATCGCTTGCTTTTCTTCAACGATACACAGCAGAGCTGAATCTTTCACAGAAACAGTTCGAACGCTGGAACGGAAAAAAACGATTAGCAGTGTATGAAATTGGACAGATCGAAGCGATCGAACCGTTTCAATATGCTCGAGGAAACAATATGGCAGATTGGGTTATCGTGGACTCGATCGAAGAAATCAAAGCATAAAGAAACAGCCGCTATTTGCAAGATAGACCAACATAAATAGCGGCTGTTTTTCATTTGCACAGCGACTTTGTTTAAGGGCTTGACCTTCCCCTATAGTGGAAGGTTTATAGTAGAGAAGAAGGAGGGGTCGAATGTATACGATCGGTGAGTTTTCAAAGATATCTAAGCTGACAGCAAAAACATTGCGGTATTACGATCACGAAGGCTTGCTGAAGCCTTCTGCTCGCGGTGAAAACGGCTATCGCTACTACGCTGTCCATGATCTGGAAAAGGCCGAGCTGATTCTTTTGTTGAAGCAATTTGACTTTACTATTGCTGAAATGAAGGAAGTGCTGGCCTACGATTTAGAAGAAACAGATTTAGCCGAATACCTCGTCGAGAAACGGCAAAAGCTGGTAGAAAAAGTCACCAAACAACAAGAATTGATTCGTCAACTAGATGCTTTCCTGAACAAAACTCAAACAAGGGAGCGAAAACAAATGAGCTATCAAATGACAGTCGAACAATTGCCAGCAAAGAATGTTGCGTTATGGTATTTTGAAGGGACGTTTAAAGATATCGGAAAGTACACAGGAAAATTGTTCCAAGAGGTAAAGGGACGGGCAAATGGTGCGCCGTTTTGTTTGTATTTTGACGAAGAAGTCAAAGCGGTCGGAAAAATGGCTCTGGGGGTTCCGATCAAAAAGACGTTTTCTTCGGATAACGTTAAGATGACCACTTTTCCAGCTGGCAAAGCATTGTGTACGACGCATATCGGAGAATACGATCGTCTCCATGAGGCATACAAGGCACTCATTGATTATGCCAAAGAGCACCATTTGACACTGGATACGCCTTGGAGAGAAGAATATGTAAAAGGACCTGGCAAGCTGTTCAAAGGAAATCCAGAGAGCTACCAAACAAAAATTATTGTACCAATCAAAGCCTAAGATCATACATAATAAGAAACCAGACTGAGAACAGTTCCTCAGTCTGGTTTCTTATTATATCGGAGCGATAAAGGGTTCCCATTCGATCAAACTCGAAAGCTAAATAAATCCTTCATACACAACAGCAGATTCTTTAAGTTTCCGATAAAAGACTAATGTTCGTTGGTCAGTGCGTTTTCGGCAGCTTTAAGAATAGCTTGACTGCTCATTGTCGCACCACTGACTGCATCAACTTGCAGCGATTGTTTCTCAATAATTTCAGAAGTGAGTGTTTCGGCCTTTTTACCTAAGCCGGTTTGATGCTCGATAAGTTGGACATCAGAAATCTTTCCTTCGACGATAGTAATGTCAACTTTGGCAACAACCGGTTTTATTTCAGCTGTTCCTGAATAGGTGCCATCAGGTAATCCTTTCGGGTCAACCTGAGCAATTGAAACAGTTTTCAAGACCGATTTTGAATAGATGTGGGCTGCCAAAAAAATGATCAGCCCAGCAATGAGTATGAAAATCAGACCGGTGACTAATTTAGACATAGCTGTTTCAGCTCCTTTTTTATGACTGTTTGCTAGAGGGGGAAAAGTTTTTTTGATTAGTAAACTCGTTTGGTTCGTTATAGCTTGCTTCTTTTAACGAGTGTTTGCTTTGGATAGTCTCCATTCTTTTTGTACGAGCATCATGATGCGATGGGATTTTGGCAGCTTGTCTTACAGGTGAAAACATTAGGTATTCTGCCATTCTGCTTAACTGCTTTTTTCAGGATCTATTTTTTGTTCTAACTCCAGTTGTTCCAATGCATCTACACCTTCATACAATTTCATAAATAGAGTAAACAATTGAGTGAGTTCTTCCTCTGAATAGCTTTCAAACAAACGATTCAAAGCAGTCGTATGCAAAACAGCAACTTTGCCAAAATAGTTCAATCCATCGGAAGTGATGCTGAGCAACGATTTTCGTTTATCTTTGGTGCTTTGTCGGATCTGGACCAACTTCTTCTTTTCTAAAGACAAGGCTAGTTTTTTAGCAGTCTGGCGAGAACTGCCTAACAGCTCCCCGATCTGAGTTAAAGTCAATCCCTCTTCTGGCGCATTTTTAACCATGGTCAGCAGCATGAATTGTTTTAAGGTGACGACAGGATCAAGCTTGTCAAAGGATGTTTGCAGGCGATTTCCTAAAATAAACAGGCTGGAAAAAATCGCCCGTTGCTGCGTGTCTCGATTTTTACTGAACGTTTCAATAAGCTGTTGAATATCCATTGCACGGCTCCTTTTAGTAACTAGTTACTTTTATAGTATACCATGGATGTTCGGAAATAAAATGAGACCAAAGACCTAAAGGAGTTGAACAAATCGTTTCTTAAATCGAGAAAAGAAATGCATGTTTCCCTGGACGATACGAACAAACTTTCGCCTTGTTATGGTAAAATAAGTAAGATTGGAGGCAGTATTATGAAATTTTTACATGCGGCAGATCTGCATTTAGATCGTTCTTTTGAAGGATTGATTGATATCGCTAGCAGCTTTCAACCTTATTTGTCTAAAGCGAATCACGAAATGTTAACCAAGCTAGTCGATACAGCGTTAAATCAAGCAGTTGATTTTGTATTGCTCGTTGGCGATACCTTTCATCAAAATCGTCCTACATTAAAAACACAACGCTTTTTCATTTCCGAGATGACGCGATTGCATCAAGCGAACATTCCGGTGTACATGAATTTTGGCAATCACGATTATTATCAAGAGGAACGTTATTGGTTCCGATTTCCTGAAAATGTGGAGCTGTTCACGAAAGAAAGGGTTGAAACGAAGCAGTTCCATACAAAAAATGGAGAGGCAGTTGCAATCAGCAGCTTTAGTTTTCAGCATCCTACGATCGAAAAGGAAATGATCCACCAATTTCCTGTAAAAAGCAGCGATGTCTTCCACATTGGGATGTATCATGGCGGGCACTTTCCGTATGCGCCATTTACGATATCCAAATTAGTTGAAAAGGGCTATGATTATTGGGCTTTAGGGCACATCCATGTTCCACAGATTCTATCAAACACACCATGGATCGTGTATCCAGGAACACCTCAGGGACATACGCAAAAAGAAACGACGCTGGCAGGAGTTCAGCTGGTCGAAGCCAGCAGAGGCAAAACGACTGTTGAGCCGATTGAAATTGCGGCGATCCATTGGAAGAAGCAAAGAGTGTCTTTGGCACATGTACGCAATAATGCACAATTGTTTCAGGTAGTAAAAGATCAAGTCCAAAGTGAACTGCCCGAATTGTTGCACATTGAACTCATTGAGGGTGAGGCATTAGGGGAAGAATTGAAATACCAGATCGCCTCAGATGAATTGCGTCAGGTCCTACAGGAAGAACTCCCTGATCATATCTTTTTATGGCGCTTGGCAGCAGCCGATCCGGCCGAGGAACGACCTTATTTGGCTGTCGAAGAAGCGTTGATTGATCAGCTTTTGACAACATATGAAGAACCCGCTATATTTCAGGCGATGGTGCAGGAATTGAATCAAAATCCTTTAATCCATCCTTTGCTGACGGAACAGTTCAAGCAAGAGGTGGTCGAGGAGCTGAAGCAAACGATCAAGGAAACGTATCGTTTTCGCCTAGAGGACACTTCAGACGAATCCCTTAAAAAAACACATGATTTCTTTGTGAATCAGGATGATTAAAATGACGAGGAGGAAAGTCAATGTGGATTAAAAAGGCAGAGATCACCGGCTTTGGTAAATGGCGGCAGGAGACATTTCTATTTGAACCTAGAAATCAACTTGTCTATGGCTTAAATGAAGCTGGAAAATCAACCCTCTACCAATTTATCCAAGCGATCCTGTTTGGGTTTCCAAGCAAACGAAAAAAGGGTCAAGATTATACTCCGGAGGACGGCAGCGGCTACGGAGGAAGACTAACACTGATGACTGAAAAATTTGGCATGGTCACAGTCGAGCGTTTCAAAAATAAACTCAAAGGCAAGGCGGCTGTTCAATTAGAGGATGGACAGCAAGGCGGCGAAGAATTATTGGAAAGCATCTTGTATCCATTGAATCAAGAATTGTTTCAACAGGTCTTCACCTTTCAACAGGAACAGCTGCAGCAACTAGAATCTTTACAAGAAGATGCGCTGCACGAGGCGTTAGTCTCTCTGGGACTGTCAGGCAGCAATCAATTATTTGAAAAGAAAAACATTCTGCAAAAAAAATATGAAACGATCTATAAACCGCGTGGAAGAAAACAATCCTTGAATCTTGCCCTGCAAAGCTGGCAAAACCTGCAGCAAAAAATTCAGCAAAAAGAAGCACAGGAATCGGATTTTCAAGCGTTGGTCCGTCAGGCAGATAATATGCAGCAGCAAGTGCGACAGCAAGAAGACGCTAGTCAAAAAGCGCAGCAGAAACAATTAAGACTGGAGCAGCAACGCCTGAATTGGAACAATTATGTAGAATACCAAACCTTGCAGAAGACGGATCTGAGCCTGCAGGGAACCGCGAAGGAGCGAGAACAACTGCAGGAATTTTATCAGGAATACCTGCAGCTGAACAAAGAGCTGGAAAAATTACAGCAGGCATTGCAACGCCACAGTGGAATGGATCAGCATTCCGCCAAATATTATTTTTATTTGGAAAACCAGGAGCAGATTCAACGAATAGTGGATCAAAAGGTTGCTGTCATTCGCTTGCTGGACGAGTATCAGCAGTTGTCTGTGCAGTTAGCTCAACAGGAATCTGGGAATAAAATCTGGAGCGCGGAGCATCTGCCGCGTCCATTTGTTGAAGAATCAGCGATTCAAACATTGTTTGCTCCGCTTAAACAAGTGCGTAAACAGCTGGATGAGCAATTGATTCGTCTGCAGCTGATTCAAGAGCAGCGAGATCAAGCCGAACAGGGATTAAACCAGTATGAAAAGCAGCATCCTGAACTTTTTCAGACGCAAACACAAAAACCTTGGTGGTTAGTCGGAACGATCACAGCTTTATTGGCAGCCTTTTTCTTGCCGACTCCTTGGCGTTATCTTTCGGTTGTTGCTGCACTCGGAAGTGTATTTGTAGGCATGCGAAAAAAAAATCCAGCGACCAGCAAAGAGACGTGGCAGGAAAAACTGGGGCTGCTGGATCTTCACGAAGGGCAGCTTGCGGAGCTGCAGACTAAAATAAGCCAGTTGGAACACCAGCAGCAACGAGCTCTTCAGCAAATCCAGCAAGAATTGCAACGACGTAATTTTCCGCTGCAAGAGACGGAAATAGAGGTCCAGCAGGATAACCAATTGGCACAGCAGTACCTTCAGCAGCTGCAGCAGCGGGAAACTTGGCGCAACACTCAGCAGGAGGTCCAGCAAAGACTGCTAAAACAAGAGCAAGCTTTTACATTTTTGTATGAATGGCTGCCGCTGCAAGAAAAGAATTTGAATGACAAATTTGCTGCCTTGGATAGTTTCGTCAAAGAAATGGAGCAAATCCGCTTCGCTCAAACGTATCAAGAAAATACCGTTTTGCAACAGCGAATGAATGAAACGAAAAAACAGCAGCAGGTTCTGATCTCAGACCATCGAGCATTATATGAACATTTAGGGATACGCTATCCGGCAGAAATACCAGCTTTCTTGCAGGCGCAACAAAAATTGGTTCAGCAGCAGCAGCGCTTACGAGATTTGGAAGAAAGTGTTGCGCCGTTGTTTCCAGAGAACACTACCCTAGGAACCATCGACGAACAATTGCGTATGTTAAAAGAGCAGCAGCAAGAGCATCTAGGACAATTGCGTCATCTGCAGGAGCAGGAACAGCGCCTGCGCCTGCAGATCGATCAAATGCAAGCAGATGGAACCCTAGATGCTTTGTATCAGCAGGCGAGTCAGCAACGGGCTGAGATCAATCAGTTATTGAAGGAGTATACCGCAGCAAAATTAGAGAGCCAACTGCTGCAAGACATCGCCACTGAAATGTCGGAGCAGCAATTACCAGAATTAATGAGGCAAGCGAGCAGCTATTTTCAGCTTTTAACGGATCACGAAGCGGCTCAACTGGATTTTTCAGAAGGGATCGTAACGGTCAATCAACGACCCATTTATAGTCTATCTACTGGAACAAAGGATCAAGTAATCATGGCGGTCAGGTTTGCTTACTTGAGCCTGCAAAAAAATCACCCGTGGTGCCCGATCATGATCGATGACGGCTGGCTGCATTATGACCACCAGCGGAAAAGACAGCTGGCAGAATTATTTGCAAAATTTAGTAAAGATTATCAAATCATCTGTTTGTCATCTGACCAAGAAATGGTAAGCTATTACCAAGAGCTTCACCAACCAGTTTGGGAATTGAAGGGAGTTTCACGATGAAGAAAATTAAAGAATTGACTGTCGATGAACAGTTTGAAATGTTCGTGCTGATCAAAAATGCAGATGTGCGTTTGGCCAAAAACGGTAAAAAATTCATTGCCTTTACATTTCAAGATACCTCTGGCACTGTTGATGGCAAATTTTGGGATGCCTCTGAAGAAGAAATCAAAAGGTTCAAGGCGGGTCAGGTCGTTGCATTGAACGGCAAACGCGAAGTCTATCAAGGCAATCCGCAAGTAAAAATTTTGCATCTGCGGGTGACAAAGCCTGAGGAACCAAGTGATCCTAGTCTTTACATGGAACGAGCACCTATTCGCCGGGAAGACATGGAAGAAGAGATCAATCAAACCTTGTTTGAGATCACCAATGCACATTGGAATCGAATTGTGCGTTTCTTGCTGAACAAATACCAAAAAGAATTTTTCGAATTTCCGGCGGCGAAACGAAACCATCATGCTTTCGCCGGAGGATTGGCTTTTCATACTTTGACGATGCTGCGTCTAGGCAAGGCCTTAGTAAAGGAATACCCACAATTGAATGCTTCATTATTGTATGCAGGGATTATTCTACATGACTTAGGCAAAGTATTGGAATTGACCGGGCCGTCTTCGACAGAATACACAGTGGTAGGAAATCTAGTGGGGCATTTGGTGTTGGTAGATGAAGAGATCAATAAGGCATGTGCGGAATTGAAAATCAGTGATGCGGATGAAGATGTAGTCATCTTGCGCCATATGGTTTTGTCTCATCATGGGTTGTTAGAATACGGGTCACCTGTTCGTCCACGAATCATGGAAGCAGAAATCCTGCATCAGATCGATAATATCGATGCCTCGATGCAGATGCTCTCCAGTGCAGTCAAAAATGCAGAACCAGGAACCTACACTGAACGCATCTTTGGCATGGATAACCGCAGCTTTTATGTACCAAAAAACATTTAAGATCAAGGCGAGGAATCTCCTGCAGCTGCAGTCAGAGGAATCGCCTTTTCTATCCAGTAAGGAGGCATTTGCCAGTGGATTTTGTAAAAAACGATTTTGATTATTACCGGCGAACAATAGAAGGTATGTATCAAAAATACTACAACAAACGAATTTTGATTGTCGGGCTTGCATTGCTGATTATTGCTTTCTACACTTTTTTCTCACAAGAATTTGTTTTCTTAAATATCGTTTTGATCATCGCTTTGGCAGCAATTATCGGCTTTCTAATCAATCAACGAGGAAAATTTCCGGAAATTTATGACCGCTTTCTACAGGCGAACCTGCCGGAAGTAAAAATCGATCGAATCGAAGAGGATGAATACAGCTATTTAGCAAAAGAGGACGATGTACGCGTGAACAAGAATGGCGTGCGTAATCTACCCTCAAACAACAAGCAATACACGATGATGGTCGGCTTTGAAAAAACCTTCTTCGCACAACAGCCGCTGCAAATCATTTATTACGATATGCTGGATCTTACGTATGAAGAAAAGTATCGCTTGAGACGAAATGGGTATAGCAGCATGCCGCGTTTTCTAAGACGTTTTAGTTTAGGCAACCTAAAAGCAGGAATCGGTAACCTGTTCAGTTTCATTTTTGGGAATCTGTTTATTCTATTCATCCTGTTTCGTTTGTTAAGGTATGTGATTGCCATGCTGCGTTCGTTTATGTAAAAAAGTCATTCAGAGCACAAAATGCTTTGAATGACTTTTTTATTTTGGATAAAGGATCAATCTGCCTTAGAAAATGACTGGAACATGAGAGAAAATTTAAGCAATACTCTCTTTTCAAAGGCAATGATACGAGCATAAAAATTTTGTGAATAAGCGTTGAGTCCTGCATGTTTTAAGAATAATAAGCGGATAAAATCCATAAAAAGAACAGTGATTCCCCCTGCGAACCCGCAATTATATAAGTTGATTCCTGCAGTCAGATGGTGTGTATTTCGTGTGATCAAAGAGAACAGTCCTCCTGAAAAAGTGCCAGTGATCATGCCATACTTGCGCGTCATAGGCGAAAGTGTGCTGGCAAACAACATGACCACAATGTTATTGGTTGTAGCAGCATCCCTATAAAAAAGAAGAGCACTCAAAAGGACGCCGGCAGCAGGAAAAAAGTAGTAGCGAAATTTGAAATTGTACATACTGAATCCGGCAAACGTCAAAATCGATCCGACCAAAATGCCGCTTAACGGAACTCTCAGGACTAAGGTAAAGGCGATTCCTAAATAGCCGTACAAAGAAAAACGAACAATTTTTTTCAGATCCAACAATAGACCTTTTTGATGAAAGTAGTTTTTCTTATATGTATACAAAAAGACCAGGATTGGAACAGTGAATAAACTAAGTAAAAAATACAGCAAGACACGGTGATGATCAAAAGAAGGCGCATGAGGAACCACTTGTATCGACAAAATGTTTCGAGTGGCAAAATTGCCCAACACTCCAATAAACCCAGCAGAAAAACCCATATTGTAGAGATTAAGTTCTTTCGTATGAACCTTCAAATAATCGAAAATCGGCAGGATCGTATAACCGATCAATGATCCGGCAATAAGCGCGATGAGTGGATTGGAAATAAAAAAGTGATTCGGTGACGTATAGATAATACTAACGATTGGAGACAAACAGGTACTTAACAATCCCATCACTAGCAAATCTTGTCTGCCAGAATGGTGAATTTTTAAGTACAGCAAACATCCTAAAAGAATGGGTGCCGAGTTTACAATGTTTTTACCGAAAAAGGAAAAGCCAGAAAGCATCATAATGACAGAAACAGTTAGGCCGCAGAAATGATGCTTATGCTTTCTTAAAAGAAACAAGCTGCTAAGGGTCAGCAAGCCGCTGTTCAAAAAAGCGGCTGGTGCATCTGCGATATGAACATAGTCACTGATCAAGTTGCTGGAGGAGGTAATGATTTTGTACATGCCAACCAACAATGCCTGTGGAGTATCCATGAGAAAGGGAATGATCGTGAGTGATAGTCCATACACCAGTAAAAAATTAAAAACGGTAGTTGTTGATAAAAAATGATGTTTTTTGTTTGCCAAAGAATCACACTCCTTTAATTGGTTTGAATTACTTTTACTCCTAGCTTGTGTATTTCCTCTAATGTTTCAATTGAGCTGAAACGATCCGTGATCAAGTAATCAAAGGCCGAGATATCCGCAATTTTACATTTTGAGGTCGTACCGATTTTTCGATGATCGGCTACAAGAATCTTGCATCTCAGCGTTTGTTCAAGCATTAATTGATTGATGTTAGCCTCATTGATGATATTCGTTGTCACACCACTTTCCAAGCTGACCCCGCCGCAGCCGATGATGCAAACATCTGCATTGATCGAACTGACCATGTTTATGGCCACATCTCCTACCAATGCTTCTTTTGGAAAGCGCATCTCACCGCCAGTTAAAATATAATCGCAATTCGCTTTATGAGGAGAGTAATGGATTTTCAAATTGTTTGTAATGATCGTTAAGTGTTCTGCATGCAAAAAATCGATGGTTTTAAGTGCGGTTGAGCTGGAATTGATAAATAGCGTGTCGCAGTCGTGAACATAGGTACTGGCTTCGCGGGCGATCGCTTGCTTGATTCGGACAGGACCAGAATGATCAACATCCGCTTTATTTTCATAATTAAAGATACAATACCCGTACCTGCGAATAATGTCATTTTGTTCTTCCAACAAATGCAAATCCCTACGGATGGTACTCAAGGAAACATCTAGTGCTTCTGCCAATTCAAGCGTTGTCATTTGTTCCTTCTTTTCAAGAATATCTAAAATATCTCGATGTCGTTTATCAATATTTGCTAATGAGTTTTTCAAGGAAATGCCTCCATTGAGAAGTTTATGTGTAATAAAGATGTTTCGGAAAACGTTTTATATGATTCTATTATACATAAAAAGAAGCTGATAAATAGAAAAAATCATATAAAAATCAAAAAAGCATATAAAAACGTGAAAAAATTGTCTATATGTTTTTCTTCAAAAGGATAGGCTCTCTCTAAAATCACAACAGAAAAAGTGAATAAAAACTTTTTTGAAAAAAGTGTTGACATTAAAAGCGACAGGGAATATACTTAACTCATAAATAAACCGACCGTCGGTCTAGAAAGGGCAAATAAATGCGCGTCGTCAAGGAACATGAAACAAGAAGAACTGAAATTATCGATACTGCTGAAGAATTCTTTTTGACAAAAGGGTATGAAAAGACAACCATCAACGATATTCTAAAGAAAATTGGAATAGCAAAAGGAACTTTTTATCATTACTTTAAGTCAAAAGAAGAAGTGATGGATGCTGTTATCATGCGGGTAGTCGATCAGGATCGATCGATTGCGCAAGAGGTGCTAAAAACAGATTTAGGAAGTTTGGAAAAAGTATTGCTGTTTTTAAATAAGCAATCGGCTGCTGGCAATCAACGCAAAAGCGAGATGCTGGAACAGTTTCACCAAACCGAAAATGCGCTGATGAAACAACGGGCTTTAGAGGGAACACTCAAATATGTTTGTCCAGTTCTAGCTCAAATGATCGAAGAGGGCAATCAAACAGGGGAGTTCTCAACGGAGTATCCGCTGGAAAGTATTCAATTTTTGATTGCTGGCATTCAATCCCTGTCAGATGAACGAATGCTGGAAGATGATCCAGAAATGATCCAAAGGAAATTGATCTCCTTTGTGGAGTTTATCTTTCGCATCTTAGGAATCAATGAAGAAATGACGAACAAACAAATAACCACCGAACAACTGATCCAAGTATTCATAAACTAACTCAATCATCCCGATTGAGTTAAAAAATAAATGTTTATAGACTGACGGTCGGTCTAGAAAAGGAGAAGCAACATGAAAAAAATTATCGTTTTAGCAAGTGTAGTCATTGGGTTGGGATGCGTTTCTCAGCTAGTAGAGCAGTCAATTGATAAAGAAGCTGTGAAGCATAGGGTTACAACACATTTGCATGAATCTGAAGACAAAGAAGACGAAGCGTTTATCGATTTTACTCATTAAGGAGAGAAGAAAATGAAAAAACTACTAATAACAGCGGGATTGATCTTTAGCCTAGGAATCGTATCACAAATTTTAGAGTCATCAATGGATAAAGAGGCTGTAAAAGAGACAGTGACAACTTATTTACACGAAACGAATGATCCAGAAGACGAAGATTACAACGACGATAACAACTAAGAGGAGGAAATTGAAATGAACATGAATCATCAGAAAACAATTGAAAGAATTGCGCAGCGTAGTGGGGAAAGCCAACAGACTTGTGAGAATGTTTTAAAGTGTTATGAAAAATATGCAGAGAATCACTTAAAAGAAGCCGGCAGAAAGCATTTGGATCAGATCGCTGAAGCAATAGCTGCTTCGACTGGAGATAAGCAAACCTGCAAGGCCGTCTTAACAGAATTATTCAATCTGATTGATGAACGGACGGCGAAGATCCCATTTTTAAACCGATTGGTAGGAGGAAAATAGCATGAAAAAAGGATTAATTGGATTGGGAATTTTGTTGAGCTTCGGAGTGGTGTCGCAAATCGTGGAACACTCGATCGATAAAGAAGCTGTGAAGGAGACGGTGACGACCTATTTGCATGAAACGAACGATCCAGAAGACGAAGATTTTAATCAATAGGAGGAAAAGAAAAATGAAAAAATTAATCATAGCAGCAGGAGTAGTAGTTAGTTTAGGTCTTGTCTCACAAGTTGTTGAACATTCAATGGATGAGGAAAGGATCAAGGAGGTTGTCACAACTCGATTGCACGAAACAAATGACAAAGAAGATGAGGAGTTTATTGATTTTTCGGAGAATAGTGTTGTTGAGTGGTTAGGATTTTAAGATATGCACTTGGTGAATGTAATGCAAAAAAAGGAAATATGAGAGATGAAGTCGTCTCTCATGTTTCCTTTTTTTGATCCAAATAATCACGAACCAGCTTGATTTTTTTCTTTGAAAAAGCACATTTTTGACCGTTGACAAAAAGCAGTTTCAGCTTTTCTTTATCGATGGAACGGACATTGTCCATGTTCGCCACTACGGATTTATGAACGCGCACAAAATTATCGCCGATGGAGATCAAATCTTTGACTGTCCCATAAAATTGAATACGTCCAGTCAACGTGTGCAGATAGAGCATATGAGGCACTGTACTGGTTTGGAAAAAAAGCATGTCTTGATGATCGATATAACGTTCATGCTTGCCATTTTTAATAATGAACTGCTTTCTTTTTTCCGGCTGAACCTTTTGCTGGGCAAAAATCGTATCTAGACACTCAGTGATCGATGTTTTGACCTTCTCTAGTTCTCCTTTAATGATATAGTCAAGGGCCTCCACTTTGTATTGAAACGTAATGGGTGCCAGCTCATCATGGGTGGTTAGGAAAATGATTTTTCCCAATACGTCGTAATTTCGGATTTCGCGAGCTAGGCTAAGGCCATCCATTTCCGCATTCAATTCAATGTCTAAAAAGTAAATGCCGGTTGTATCAGGATGATTCAGCAAGTAATCGAGAATTTTTTTGGGTTCTCCTGTCGACAGCACTAAATGAGCATCCAGCTCTTTGATCACCAATTGGTTTTCAATATAGTCTTCGTACGTTTCTCTTAATGGCGTTTCATCTTCACATATGAATACTTTCAGCATGGACCTATCCTTTCTAAAAAATAATTTTTTGACTAAATCGGCTATTTAGAACCTCTGTCTCCACCATGAAACCAGCATTCGTGGTGATTTCACGCAAATTAGTCAAGCCAAGGCCTCGATTGTTGCCTTTCGTTGAAAAACCTTGTTCTTCCAATTTATACAAAGGCGGAAGATCCTTAGCGCACGTATTCTGAACAACGATCAATCGACTTCCCTGATTTTCAATCAAGGCAACCTGAAGTGCACCCTCTTCCAAAACACGCAACGCTTCTAAAGCATTGTCTAAAATGATTCCAACAGCACGAACCAACGGAATTTCTTCCGTTTTTTCAATATGCAGCTGCTCGTCGATCTCTAAGGTAAAACGAATTTTATCGGTATCGATCGTTCCGAGCTTAACATAGAAAATACTGCGTAAAGCGAGATTTTGGATCAATGATAATTTAGAGAGCTGTGTATTCATTTTTAACAGATTTTGAGAACTATGCTGAATTTGTGTGTAGTAATAGTCTTTCAACTCTTCATAACGATTTTCCTGCAAAAAAGTCTCCATACTCAGCAGAATATTTTGGTAATCATGTTTAAACTTACGAACATCCTCAGCATTTTTTTCGATAGACTGCAAATAAGTCAACTGACTCTCATAGAGCGCTTTCTTTGTTTCGGCTTCGAGTTTCATTCGTTCACTGCGCTGCGCCATGAGGACGATCACAATTAAGAAAAGAAAGACAGCTAGGAGAATGTCGGATAATAATTTCTCTAAAACACTTGCATTAATAGAGGTGGTTAGTTCTATCAAATATTTGTCTTTTAGAATTTCGAAAAAAAGAAAAAGACATATTATCAATGGCACTATGCGAAATTTTGAATATCTTTTTTGAAACATTATTAAAAGATTTTTTTCTACTATTACAAAAGATAATACAATAACTAATGTAATCATACTGCTGATAAAAAAAGAGAGTATTAAGGAGTCTGGGTTATGTCGATAGATTAAATTAGTAAAGAACGGACCTAAGGAATCATTGATAAAAATAAGACAAGAGTATATTCCTGCAGTAAGGGGTTCTTGTTCTGAGTGATAAAAAGAAAAAAATAGTACGATGAATAAAATAATTGATTTCAATGTTCCGCTTGAAACGGGAGCAATTATTGAAATACCAAGTATCAATACTCCACTAATCAATAAATCGAGTATGGTTTTCTTTGATTTAAAAAAAAACGTAGAGAACAATAATGGGAGAATTCCCAATATGATAAGTAGTCTACCCATAAATTATTACCTCCTTATGTAAAAAAGTCCGATTATGACAAAAAACGGGTCGATTATGATATTTTTTCCCTATTTTATGTTTTATGATTTAAACTAATGAAATAGGAGGCGATAGTATGAAAAAAATGATTCTATTGGTGGGTACAATAATAGCTTTTGGTTCACCCATTGTAGGTCAGGCAGCAACTTCCCCAGGTGCTAATACGCAAGACATTCAAACTATTCAAGAAAATGGAATTTTCCCCAGGAGTGTTTATACGTATTTCTTTTCTTCTGTGCCTCCTAAAAAATTTAATGGCATGACGAGATTATATTACGAATACAGATCTAAAGAAAAAGTTTATATTGGTTATTATCAATAAAACGGGTTTTTTAAATTTTCTTAATTATATCATAACAACTTTGAATAAACTTGGTGTTCAAGCAAAAATGGGGAAAAGCTAAATGAAAAGAAAAAAGAGGTCTTTAAGTGTTGAACTTAAGGGCCTCTTTTATTTATGGTTCATTGACGTATCCAAGAATATCTCCGGGATGGCAGTTCAAAACAGAACAAATTTTTTCTAAGGTATTAAAGCGAATCATGGTTGCTTTGCCTGTTTTTAAGAGCTTGAATTTACACTTTAAGTGCAACACATAAAAAATGACTCCTAATCAATATCCGACTAGAATCGGTTTGTCGAGAAACACTACTAGGAGGAAGACAATGATGACCCAGTACCATCATCTGACCATATTCGAACGAGATAGAATCTTTCTACTTCACGAAGAAGGGGGATCTGTTAGAAAAACCGAGAACTGCTGAATGCGTATTTTCATTGTAAATCCCTATGATGATAGTGTAAAACGATTTATGTGAGACGATATTCTGTTAATGTTATTTGATCTTAAAAAGTTAAAGTTGGTCTAACATTTTTCTGTTATCATGGAGATGAAAATGAAGGAGGTTTGCCTCATGGATTTAGAACAATTAAGAGGAAATGTTATCGTTTCTTGTCAGGCACTAGAAAATGAGCCGCTGCATAGTTCGTATATTATGTCGAAGATGGCTTTGGCAGCTAAACAGGGAGGTGCGGCTGGGATCAGAGCCAATTCGGTCGCAGATATTCAGGCGATCAAATCTGAAATTGATCTTCCGGTGATAGGAATTGTCAAAAGAGACTATGAGGATTCAAAGGTCTATATCACGGCGACTGCCAAAGAAGTAGAGGAACTGTTGACGACGGAAGCTGAGATCATTGCGATGGATGCGACAAAGCAGACTCGGCCCAATAATGAACGATTATCTGATTTACTGGAACTTGTACACAAAGCAGGTCGGTTGGCTATGGCAGATATATCAACAATTGAGGAAGCACTTGAGGCTGAAAAATTGGGCTTTGATCTCCTCTCAACGACATTGGCTGGCTACACTGACTATTCTCATAAAACGGAAACCCCTGACTTCGAGTTATTGCAAAGGATTATCAATGAGGTGAAAACACCTGTAATCATGGAAGGTCACACGGATCGGCCAGAGCAGGTGACGCAGGCCTTTCGCTTGGGATGCTTTGCGGTAGTGGTAGGTTCGATCATCACCCGTCCACAAGTGATCACGAAGAAATATGTTGAAGCAGCGAAAAAAGTGAAGGAATAATGATAGAAAAAAGAGAGAAAGGGAAACCTTTTCTTTCTTTTTTTGGTATAATAAACTAAAAGTAAATTCAAGGAGGCGTATCGATGGCATTAACAACATTACAAAATGGTTCAGATATTCGTGGTATCGCTATCACAGCAGAGGGGAAGACGAAAAATTTAGGTGTAGAGGAAGCCGCCCTGATTGCAAATGGAATTATGAATTGGCTGGAAAAAAATGAAACCGCTAAACCTTTCAAAATTGGGATCGGCTACGATAGTCGCTTAACAGGTCCTGAGCTGAAGCAAGCGATGATTGAGGTGTTTCAAGCTGCGGGTGTCAGTGTATTGGATTTTGAGATTGCGACCACGCCAGCATTGTTTATGGCCACTCAATTTGAAGAGTTCAATTGTGATGCAGGAATCATGCTGACAGCGAGTCATCTGCCTTACTACTTCAATGGCATCAAAATCTTCAGCAAAACTGGCGGTGCTGAAAAAGAAGATATCGCCTACATTTTATCTCATACTGAACCCCAGGTCTCAGCAGAGGGAAGTGTCGAAAAAGCCGATTTACTCTCTGCTTACGCCAAAGACATGGTAGAAAAAATCAAAAAAGGAATCGGTTCTGCTGAGGAAAAACCATTAAGCGGTATGAAGATCGTTGTGGATGCAGGAAACGGTGCCGGAGGTTATTTCGCCAGCAAAGTTTTGGATGTGCTGGGCGCTGATACCACAGGTTCCCAATTTTTAGAGCCAGATGGTCATTTCCCGAACCATATTCCAAATCCAGATAACAAAGAAGCCATGGCCAGCATCAAAAAGGCCGTGCTGGATAACCATGCGGATCTTGGTGTGATTTTTGATACAGATGTGGACCGCTCAGCGATTGTGTCCAAGGATGGACAAATCATCAATCGTAATAATTTGATTGCTGTTTTAGCCGCGATCGTCTTTGCGGAGCATCCTGGCAGCACGATCGTAACCAATTCACCGACCTCTGATCATCTGAAACGATTTATCGAGGAAAAAGGCGGCAAGCAGTATCGCTATATTTCCGGGTATCGTAATGTCATCAACAAGGCGATCGAATTGAATCAAGAAGGAATCGATTGCCAATTGGCGATCGAAACCAGTAGTCACGCGGCTTTCAAAGAAAATTACTTCTTGGATGATGGGGCTTATGTGATTGCCAAAATCTTGATGCTGTTGCCAAAACTGCAAAAAGAAGGCCGTGAATTGACTGATTTGATGGCTGAATTGGCACAGCCTGTCGAGACGTTGGAAGTTCGTTATGAAATTTCTGGCGAGGATTACAAAGAAACCGGGCGCAACATGATCGAAGCTTTCCGAACAGCGCTTCCTAAGCAAGCTGGTTTTGCTGAAAATCCTGAGAATCAAGAAGGCGTCCGTTTTTCTGTTACGGAACCTTACGGAAAAGGCTGGATGTTGCTGCGTTTAAGTCTGCATGAACCGTTGCTGGTGATGCAGGTTGAAAACGATCAGGAAGGGCAAATTCAAAAACAGCTACCTGTTTTCCATGCGCTATTGGCACAGGATGGACGGATTGATTTGTCCAAACTGGAAGCATTGATACAATAAGTGCAACTGCTTGATTTTTAACCTCCTTCGTTCCAAGATAGGGACAACAAGGAGGTTTTTTTATGTACATTCAATTAGATGATAGGGCCAAACATCAAATCGAGCAGCATTTGGACAGCCATAAGATTGTCTTGCTGACATTTGAAGATGGTGTAGGAGAGTACTCTCAGCATGCGATGATCCATATGCAAACTCAGTTTTCGATCAACATCATTGAAGAGGCGATGCCAAAAGAGGGGTATGATGAAAAAATCAAAACGAACACAGTTGATTTTTGGATCAAGGGCTACTCCAAAGAAGACTTGCAAGAAGAGATGACGTTGAGATGGAATGAACGCTTGAGTACGTACGTTTTGGCAGGTGAAGGCGGCATCATCGACGACAATGTATCATTTATTGATTTTACGAAGAAAAGGGATGCCTGAGCTCCTTTTTCTTTTTTTAGCATTTGTTTGATAAACTAGAGGATAAGACTAAGTGAATGACAAATGACATTTTTATACTTAATTGTAGGAAAAGGAGGAATAGCCTTGGCAAAAATTATGATCGTTGAAGATGAAGCAGTAATTCGTCAGTTGATTGGTGAAGAGCTGGCCAAATGGAAATTTGACGTTTTTCAGACAACGGATTTTAATGAAGTATTTGCTGATTTTGAACGAGAAAATCCACAGCTTGTTTTATTGGACATCAATCTTCCTGTTTTTGATGGCTATTACTGGTGTCAGCAGATTCGGGAGGTCTCCAAAGTACCGATTGTATTTATTTCCTCTCGCAATACCAATATGGATCAGATCATGGCGATGAACATGGGGGCGGATGACTACATTACTAAACCGTTTCAAGTCGATGTGCTGGTTGCGAAAATCAATGCGCTGTTGCGTCGCTCTTACGACTATATTGAGGGTGGCGAAACATTGACTCACGGTGATTTGACATTAAATCTAGACAATAGCAGTATGGAGATCCACGGAGAAGTCATTGATTTAAGCAAAAATGAATACCGGCTGTTGTACATTTTGATGAAACAGCACGGAAAAATCTTGAGTCGTGAAAAACTATTGCGGGCTTTATGGGATGATGAACGATTTGTCGATGACAATACATTGACAGTCAATATCAACCGTCTCCGCAGAAAAATCGAGCAGGCTGGTGTGGAGGATTTCATTCAAACCAAAGTCGGTCAGGGCTATATCGTACCTTAGGAGGGAACCATGACGATCAAAAATTTTCTAAAGGACAAACTGTTTCTCTTTTTTGGATGGCTGGTTTTGAGCGGATTAATGGTCTTTATGATTTGGCTGACACCAGATTTAAGTCACTTTATGGATAACGTTGCTTATTTGCTGCTGCTGCAATTTTTCTTTTTATTGCTTTTTATTGGATTGGATTATTACCGCAAAAGAGAGTGGTACCAGCAGCTTCAGCTGCAGGAAGAGAATCATTTGCAGCAGTATCTCGATCAGGCGGACAGTGAAGAAGAAAAGCTGGTACAGATGTATATCAATCAGCAGGTGCAAGACCACCATCAAATGATGCAGCAAGTAATCAGCAATCAAAAGGACCAAAAGGATTATGTCGATTCATGGATCCATGAGATCAAGGTTCCTCTGGCAGCAGTAGATCTGATTTTGCATTCCATCGAATACGACATTGAGGATGAGAAGTTTATCCTATTGCAGAATGAGTTGCAAAAGATCGATGAATATGTTGAACAAGTACTTTACTACTCACGATTAGACGAATTTGTAAATGATTATATGATTCAAGAAGTCTCACTGAAAAAAATTGTCCAGCCCGTAATCAAAAGTCAGGCGAATTATTTTATCCAAAAAAATCTTAAGATGTCTCTCTCGGAAGAAGATGCCCAAGTTTTGACAGATGAAAAATGGGTTGCGTTCATTTTTCGTCAACTGTTGAGCAATGCCATCAAATACACGCCAGACGGCAAAGAAATTCATGTCGGTATCGAAAAACAAAGCAAGGGTATTTCACTATCTGTCACGGATGAAGGGGTAGGCATTCCTGCCGAAGACATGGGGCGTATCTTTGATAAGGGGTTCACTGGAGAAAATGGGCGTTTGACAGAACAGCATGCCACAGGACTAGGGCTGTACCTAGCAAAAAAATTGGCGGAAAAGCTCGGTGTGGACATTGCGGCATCTTCTGAACCAGGACAGGGAACGACGATGACGCTCTTTTTTCCGCAATTAAGCTATTACCAAGAAAATCGATAATGCATGAGAAATCACTTGTCAAGCGGGTGATTTTTCTGCTACTCTAGCACAGATAAAGCGAAAGGAAGGAACGGTATGACGATTTTAATCGCTCTAGTCCCAATGTTTGCCTGGGGGAGCATTGCCTTGGTCAGCGGCAAGCTTGGCGGAGATGCGAATCAACAAACGTTAGGTATGACGATGGGGGCTTTTCTTTTTGCTTTGGCAACGTATCTGATGGTGCAGCCGACAATCAACAGCTGGATTGTTCTGATTGGTTTTCTTTCAGGTGTCTTTTGGACAGTGGGACAAAATGGCCAGTTTCACGGCATGAAGGCAGTCGGCGTTTCCGTCGGGCTTCCACTGTCAACAGGCTTTCAGTTGATGCTTAATACGATAGCTGGAGCAGTTTTTTTCCATGAATGGACGAAAACCAGAGATTTTATATTGGGACTGATCGCACTCGCCTTGCTGGTCTTTGGGGCTTATTTAACCGCTCGCCAAGACGATGAGACGGGTGTGGCAACGGAAAATAAAATGCTGGATTTTGGCAAAGGCTTGCGAGCCTTGCTGGTTTCTACGATCGGTTATGCTTCATATACGATCATTATTACTTGGGCGGGACTCGACCCTTTGGCGATTATCTTGCCTCAAAGTATTGGAATGGTTGGAGCTGCGACTCTGTTTGCTTTTAAGAAAACAACAATTGATCGGTATGTATGGCGCAATATGCTGTCTGGATTGCTATGGGGAATTGGAAATATTTGTATGCTTCTGACGGTTCAACAAGTCGGTCTAGCTATCGGCTTCTCGTTGTCTCAAATGGGCATTATCATTTCGACCTTAGGTGGCATTTTTATTCTAGGCGAACGCAAAACGAAAAAAGAAATGTACTCTGTGGTGATAGGGTGTCTGCTGATTATTTTCGGCGGGATCGTTTTAGGCTATATGAAAGCATAAAGAAGAGAGGACGACTCTGCATCGTTCCTCTCTTCTTTTTATTTCGCACGGACGGGTATCTGGATCTCAGTCAGCCAGTCTTTTTCGGAATCGCAATTCCAAGTTCCGTTGATGTAAGATTCTCGCGGCATGTCGCAAATCTCATAATCGTTCTGTTCAACAAAGCGGATCAACGCCTGATAGCTGAGAGGAAGCTTATCATAAGGGCCCTTGTGCAGGGTACAAATCGCCTTCTTGACCATAGGCAGTTTCTTTAAGGTCAAAAACGAATCATCATTAGGACATTCCTTTACTACTGCTTCGCAGATTTCTACATGGATATCTTCTTCTTTGTATTCGCCATCTAAATAAACATTGAAGCAATATTCTGGATGCAAAGTTTCGTATCCAAGTCGTTCCATCTCCTGACTCATTTCTGGCATGTAGTCAGCCAGTTCAGCATAGGATTTCAACGTTTTTTGCATGGAAACGACGAGGACCTCCGGCAATGACTTTTCGATAATGTCGTAATCAACCAACTGTTCGCTATCTGATAGGTAGCTTTCGATCACTGACAGTTCCTTCATTTTTTCTGAGATTTCTTCCAGCACTCGGGTCTTTTTTTGAGACAGAAGAGTCTTTTTTTCAGTCCCCGCTTGAACTCGTTTAATCTCATCCAAAGAGAATCCGATTTTTCGCAGAGCGATGATTTGATGGAGGACCGGCAACTGGCTGGAGCTGTAGTAGCGGTAGCCGTTCAAAGAATCGACGTAGCTTGGCTTCAACAGATTTTTTTCATCATAGTGCCGCAATGCTTTGATCGTCACCTGATTCATTTGAGAAAACAATCCCACGCGATAGAGGGTTTCGTTCGTTTCTTCCATTTCCTTACTCCCATCTGAAGGTTTTGATAGATACTAGTATACCAATAAATGCCAAGACACACAGATAAATCAAGGGCAGTAATGGTACGGCTTGGATGTCTTCAAAGGAAACGATTTTCAACAGCCGAATGCCTTGGGTCAACGGCAACACCTGTGCAACCTTTTGCAGTCCATCTGGAAAAATCTCATAAGGAATCACTGCGCCTGAGAAAAACAGCATTGGAAAGTAAACCAACGTACTGACCAGATGGGCGCGTTGACTTGATTTGCAGAGGCTGGCCATCATCATACCGATACTGTACATCGCAATTAAAACAAAAAGATATACCAGAATAAACCCTACCCAAGAACCAGTCATTTGATAGTTTAGAACCAAGGTAGCCACTAGAGTCACTCCCAAGGTGGAACTAAAAGCAAGTATGGTGCAAATCATAAATTGAATACTTAAAAAGAAGCTCGGACTGCTGGGGGTTGTAAAGAAGTGGCGCAGTATCTTTTTGTCACGATAGTCACTGATGGTGATCGGCAGACCCATGAACGCTGTTGCGCAGATGCCGACAGTTGCCAGAGCTGGGAAGCTGTTTTGCAAGAAGGTATGACCGTTATTACTGGCGGTTTGAGTGCCTGAGATCATAGTGATCAACAGCAAGACCCCGATGGGCATGCCGATCCCGAAAATGATGCCCTCCATTGATCGAATGGCCAATTTGCCCTCCACTTTTAAAAAAATCCAATACTTCTTCATGCAGTTTCCTCCATCTTTTCTAAGTAATACTCCTCTAGTGTGACGAAATTCTTTTCCTGTTGAATTATTTTCAGCGGTCGCTGTTCGAGTACTTTTCCTTTTCTCAGAAATAAAAGTTCATCGCAAAGCTGTTCGGCCTCTTCCATGTAGTGTGAAGTTAGAAAAATCGTCAGGCCCGACTTTTTCAATTCTCTTAAAATGGCCCAAACCTCTCGTCTAGCTTCCGTATCCAATCCTGTCGTTAGTTCATCTAAAAAAACGATTTCCGGATTGGGAAGCAGTGCTAAGATCAAGGACAAACGTTGTTTTTGCCCTCCAGATAAGCTGTTGACCCGCTGTTTTTTGATCGCGGACAAGTTGAAACGATCCAGCAACTCGTTGTAATCCAAAGGGGCTTGATACAAGGCCGTCATTTCTTGGCAAATCTCATAAACATTGATATTGGGTTGATAGTGAGAAGCTTGAAGCTGGACTCCGATCCGCTCAAATAATCGCTGCCGGTTTTTCCGAACAGATTCCCCAAAGAGCAGTGCTTCCCCGCTGTCTGCTTGTTGTAAGCCCAGTATGCATTCGATCAGTGTCGTTTTTCCAGCCCCGTTCGGTCCAAGTAACCCAAACACGGTCCCTTTCTTTACTTCCAAGCTTACATTTTGCAGGACTTGCTGATCTCCAAAACGTTTATTCAACTGTTTCACTGTAATCATACTCATTGATTCTCCTCCCTTACGATACCAAGAATAGAGCCTGCTGTTAGGGGAGAGTCAACAAAAAAATACCTCCAATTTTGAAGGTATTGATTTGATTATTCCAATCCTAAAAATTTAGAGGTTCCTTTGTTTTGCTGATTCAAGATCTTTGCCAACTCCGCGGCATCAATCGAACCATCTTCGTTTGACCGCACGGTAATACGTAACTCAAAATTGTTCAAATGATAATCAGTCAATTGATTTTCCAATTGCTGGACTTGATTGTCGTGAAGGGGTGTTCCTACTACGGTAAGCTGGATGGTGCGTTGGTTTCGTTCGATCTCTTGAGACAAAATGTAATAATCTGCCAACGCATGTTCGGCAAATTGCTTTGCTCGATATTCGGTCACAGTTGACTGAACGGTTGAAAAAACGAGTGTCCCAGCAAGCACAACGGAGAGCAGAAAAATTGCCAGTAATTTTTTCTTTCGCGTCCCTTTTTCATAGTGCAAGAAATAAATGATCAAGGAAACAACTAAAAAGATTAGAAAGACGTTGATAAAAAAGAGTTTTGCAGCTTCTGCAGCAATCGAAAAATCACCGCCTGCAAGACCATAACCAGTGACACACAAAGGCAGAATCAAGGAGGTTCCGATTGAGACTCCGATGATCACGTTGTTGTCCTTGCCGCGGATAGTAGCAAAGGTAAGCGCCCCTCCTGCAATACTTGCTACCAAAATATCCCAGATCGTTGCAGAAGTACGGGAAGTGATTTCGGGAGTGGGCTCCTTAATCGGTGTCAGCCAAAAGAATAAGAAAGAAACACTTAAAATGATCGCAAATTGAATGAAAAAGATCCCGATTCCCTTTCTGACCATTTTTGAAAGGGACAACCCCAGACCAACACCAATTCCGCTGATACCTGACATCAATGGAGAAATCAGCATAGCCCCAATGATGGTGGTCGTAGAATTATAATTTAACCCGATTGAAGCCATCAGCGTCGCAAAAATCAGTACGCCATAAACAAGAATGGTTTGATCCATGTTGCTATAGACCTTGTTGATCAGTGTGTCTTTCGTTAAAAAATCCGGTTTAAGATTCATGAGAGCCACCCTCCTTTTTACCTAATTGTAAAAAGAAGGAGAGTGAATCGTCAAAAAATACACTCATACGATAAAAATAAAAAAACCTGGGAGTAAATCTCCCAGATTTTAGCGTTTGGTCGTTAATTCCATCAGTTTTTGTTTTAATTGGTTTTCCATATGATTGATCTCGATCTCTGCTGCTTGGCGACGTTCTTTTCCTTCTTTTTGGATCCGAATCGTTTCTTCCAAGGTTTCGACTAGGTCGTTTTGGGTTTGCTGCAAGGTTTCGATGTCGACGATGCCGCGTTCGTTTTCTTTTGCTGTTTCGATCGTCGAGATCTTCAGCATTTCTGAATTTTTCTTCAATAGATCATTGGTCGTTTCAGAAACTTGCCGCTGTGCAGTCGCAGCATCCTTTTGACGAAGCAAAGTCAACGCAATCGCCACTTGGTTTTTCCATAATGGAATCGCCGTGTTGATCGAAGCTTGGATTTTTTCTGCCAATGCCTGATTAGTATTTTGAATCAACCGAATTTGCGGTGCTTGCTGGATCGTAATTTGACGCGCCAATTTCAAGTCGTAAGTCCGTTTGTCCAAACGATCCAAGAATTGTGTGTAGTCGTTGACGATCTGCACATCCATTTGGTCTCCGGTTTCTTGGGCCTTTTCACTTGCCGCCGGAATTGTTTCAATGCGCAGTTCTTCCATTTTAAGCTCGGCTGCAGCAATGTAAATGTTCAAGGCATCGAAATAATCCTTGTTCTTCGTGTACAACTGCTCCAACATTTGGTTGTCACGCAATAAACCGTCTTTTTCCGTGTTCAGTTTCATAGCGATTTTGTCGATTTGAGCACCGATTTTTTGGTATTTCGTCGTGATTTCATAAATAGATTGTTTTACTTTTCCGAAGACTCGCTGGAAAAGATTTCCTTCACCGACACGCAACTCGTCCGGGTTGGCTTCTTGCAGACGATACATCAATTGATTCAATGAATCGCCGATCGGTCCGATATCTTGAGCGGACACTGTATTCAGCATAGATTGAGAAAATTCGCTCAATTTTGTTTGTGCGGTAGCACCATAGGTGATCACCGCCTGTGAATCATTCACATCAATTTTTTTTGCGAGCTCTCTTGCTTGTGCTTGGCGTTCTTCTGGCAATTTATCAACAAGACGATCGGCTTGCTCTTGCTCCTGCAAGCTAGAGAGCTCTTGTTGTTGGACAGGAGTCAGGCTGTCTGTGCCGAAGGGATTGCTTAATAGATCATCCAACGTATCATTGACTGAACTGACTGCAGTTTTCTTTTCAGGTTCCATCACTGTTCCTCCTAATTCATCTCTAGGGTATTGATTGTTTCGCGAACCGCTCAGCACAGGAAAGGCGATCGGTGCTGATTCAAAAAAATCTAGCTAAGCTAGATTTCTTGTTCGCTAAATTGTTCTGCCAGATCAGGATCACTGTCTAAGTTTCGACGGGCGATGGAAAGTTCGACATCCATCTCTTCCAAGTCATTCGAAACAAATTGTTGATAGTCCTTTACAATCAAGGCTGCCATTTGATCAATGATCTGTGCACTTTCCTCCAGTTTACCATAAACTTCCTTCGACTTGACCTCGTGATTGTTGATTTCCACATAATTATTTGTTAAGTCGACAATATTTGGCAAGTGGGTGTATAAGAATTGACTCGCTTCAGGTAAACGGGTCGGTTCTTTCACCAATTCTTTAAACAAAGCTTTCGCAGCTTTTAATGTGTCGTGGCGCAAATCGATTGCTTTGAGCTTGGCGTTTTGCTTCATGTTGGTTTGTAGCTGTGTAATCTGTTTTTTCGAGATATTCATAGTTTCGCGGAAGAGTTCGATCTCGCTTTCGCTCATTCCCAAACCAGTATAGTACTCTTCCTTCTCCTTTGTTAGAGCAGGCATGACGTCCTTTCGTGGTGTACGAGGACGGCCTTTGATTCCTTGGTATATAAGTCGAACCCCAAGTGCAAGGAGCAAGAAAACAAGATAGTCACCAAAATCTCCTTCAAAAAAGCAGATGATCCCAATCAGCACCATCACTACTGGGAATATTTTTCTTCGCATGTTGATCCTCCTAATCTAGTAAGTAAAGCGGGTTTATTTTAATGCATTATTTATTCACGTATTACCTTACACGCTCATAATAGCATGAAATTCTATAGTTTTAGTATCGGACTAAAGATGGATTTTTCAGATTTAGAAAAAACATAATAATTTTCTATGATACAATAGGTCCTGAGTCCGTTGAAGTTATTCGGTCAACGCGTTATCATCAAAAATAAAGGGTGAGAAGATGCTGGAATATCGTGATTTTGAAGAAAAAACAATCAAGCGAACAGAAATTTTCAAAGGAAAAATCATCGACGTTTATCTTGATGATGTTGCTTTGCCGATGGGCGGCACAGCCAAAAGAGAATTAGTTTTACATAATGGGGGCGTAGGAATTATTCCAATCACAAAAGAGAACAAACTTGTGATGGTCAAACAATTCCGCAAGCCTTTAGAAAAAGTTGTATTAGAGATCCCTGCAGGAAAAATTGATCCTGGCGAGGGCAAGGAGCCTATCAAAACAGCGGTCAGAGAATTAGAAGAAGAAACGGGATACCATGCCGAGACCTTGACATACGTCAACGAAATGTATTTATCACCAGGTTTCTCCAATGAAAAACTTTACATTTATGCAGCTGCTGATTTAGAAAAAGTGGAACACCCACTTCCTCAGGATGAGGATGAAGTGTTGGAATTGTATGAATTGACATTAGCAGAAGCAAAACAAGCCATCCTAGACGGTCTAATTTGTGATGCAAAAACGATTTTTGCTGTACAATATTGGGAACTGATGCAAGCAAAACAAGGAGAGGATCATACATGAGTCGATCGCCGCTTGTGACAAGAAGCGAATTAAGAAGGCGAAAAGAAGAGCAGGAGCGAGAGGCACAGCAGCGGAAATTGGATGCTGACAAGGCCTATGCGCAACGCCAAAAAGAAATCAGCAACGTGTACCGCAAAGAACTGAAAAAGAGCAAACCCATCAGCAAGACACGCAGCGGAGAAAAAGAACGCCAAAGAGAACGCAACACCTTCCTGAACAAAGCGATTTTGATTGTAGGGATATTGTTAGTGATCGTCATGCTGGCGGTTTTCTTCCTATAAGCATACTGGTACCTCGCCTTTTTAGCAGGTATAATCAAGAAGAAAAATCAAGAAAACAAGGAGCAAACAATCATGAAAATTGGGATTATCGGTGCCATGGACCAGGAAATAAAAATGCTGCGAGAACAGCTGGAAGCCCCGCTTTCTTGGGAACGAGCAGGCGCTTTGTTTATTTCCGGTTCGATGGGAAGACATGAAGTCATCGTTGTGCGTTCTGGGATCGGCAAAGTAGCAGCATCGTTGACCACCAGCTTATTGATCCAGCAATATGGAGTAAATATGGTGATCAATACAGGTTCTGCCGGCGGTATTGGCGACGGTCTTCATGTTGGGGATGTCGTCATTTCAGAGAAGTTGGCTTATTTTGATGTGGATGCTACCGGATTTGGCTATCACCCAGGTCAGCTTCCAGGAGGAATGCCACTGTATTTTGAAGCAAGCCGTTATTTGGTAGATACGATGGCCAAAGCTGCCGAACGTACGGATCAGCCGATCAAAAAAGGCCTGATCGTGACAGGGGACAGTTTTATCGACGATCCAGAAAAAATTCGCAGTATCTTAACTAATTTTCCTGAGGCATTAGCCTGCGAAATGGAGGGAGCTGCGATTGCTCAAACAGCACAGCAATTTGACATTCCTTTCTTAGTGGTTCGGGCAATCAGCGATACTGCAGATCATCAGGCCACTCAAAGCTTTGACGAGTTTATTGATGATGCGGGCAAGCGATCTGCAGAAATGGTGATGGAATTTGTAAAGGTCTTGAAATAGATCATTTTTTTAAGAGAGGAGATTCAAACGAAATGCGTGCATTGATTTCGATTGATTATACCAATGACTTTGTGGCAACTGATGGAAAACTAACAACTGGTGAAGCGGGTCAAGCGATTGAGGAAGCCCTATTCGCAGTGACCACCCAATATTTTCAACAAGGCGACTATGTTGTTTTTGCTATTGATGGTCATGATCCCAGCGATCAATTTCATCCTGAGAACCGATTGTTTCCGCCACACAATGTGATCGGTACTTCAGGCAGGGAATTGTACGGAGCATTAGCAGATTTCTACCGTGAAAATCAGGCTGACAAAACGGTTTATTGGATCGATAAGCGGCATTACTCGGCGTTCAGCGGAACCGATCTGGATATTCGCTTGCGAGAACGCGGCATCACGGAGCTTTGTTTGACTGGGGTGTGCACAGACATTTGTGTTCTGCATACGGCGGTAGATGCATACAATTTAGGGTATCGCTTAGTGATTCCGAAGGCTGCAGTCGCCAGCTTTGATGCTTCTGGTCATGAATGGGCATTGAGACACTTTGAGAATACGTTAGGTGCCAAAATCATTTAAGCACAGCGGAGGGGAGTACGAGAAGTACTTCTCTTTTTTTACCGCATGCGCCATTTTGTAGACCGGAAAGGCAAAATGACTATCAAAGAGAAAATAAATCCCTTATGATAACTGTGTGGAGGTGGAAAATGAAGGGATTGAAAATAGTAACAGAAATTGCGGAAAAATGGGTGGAACCTGAAATTTGGATTCGGGCCTCTGAACAGCAAACCATTGATGCAGTGGTAGCAAAATTGGATACGGCACAACAATCAGAGAAACTGATTGTTAAAATAAAGGACGAGATTCTCTTATTGAAAAAGGACGAGATCGTTTATGCGGAGGTTTTCAATAAGATGCTGACACTTCACACGACAACTCATACGCATACCTTTCGCCAATCCTTAACTTCGCTGAAGGAAGAATTGTCAGCAGATCAATTTTTACAGATTTCAAAATCGGCGATGGTCAACATCAGAAAAATCAGTAAACTGGAGATCGCCTTTTCTGGGAACTTGTATGCACATTTGTCAAACGGAATGAAAGTGGTCGTATCCAGACGATTTGTTGAGGAATTAAAAAAGAGATTGAGCATTTAGGAGGAATAAAAATGGGCAAAGCTGGAAAAACAATCATCCAATCCATTGGGATCGGTTGTGGGATATTTACCTTCTTTTCGATGGTGTATGTTAATCAGGAGATAAGAACAATGGCATTTAGTTTCATCGGGCTTTCTATCGTGATCGGGCTATTGAGCCTTATCTATGAATATGAAAAAATTCCATTATTGCTGCGAACCATGATTCATTTAGGGGGAAGCTTTCTTGCCTTCATGGCGATTGCGGTGATCAATCAGTGGTTTACGCTAAAATTTATTGTAGTGCTGTTTGCTTCTTTATTCTTTCTTTTGATTTTCTTTGCTATTTGGAGTGGATACTATATAAAATACCGGCGTGATGTCGAACAAATCAATCAAAAGTTAAAATAGCTGTAACTGACCATCCTGTGTTTAACATACATTGGATGGTTTTGTGTGTAATCAGTTGCGAAAATCGCAGCAACAAGCTATAGTAAACGAGAATTTATGAGATGGAGATGGCGAAAATGTTGGATTATGTAGTGATCGGTCTTTTTGCCTTTTTAGGAGGATCGGCCAGGTACTGGATCGGAGAGCTGATTCCAAAGGTTGGCGGTTTTCCACTGGGCACGATGATCGTAAATCTGATCGGTTGTTTTATTTTCAGCTGGATCGTGAAACATATCCTTAGTGATATGGATGTTTCCGGCCGCCTTGTTTTAGGAATAGGAGTGGGTTTTTGCGGGGCACTGACAACCTTTTCTTCTTTTGCTTTGGATACGATGCAATTAATCCAACATGGCAGGCTGGGGCTTGCTGCTTTTTATTTGCTGGGATCATTTATTGGAGGAATTGCCATGACCTACTTAGGTGAAGTTATTTATCATCGTGGAGTGAGGGCAGACGGATGATTAATACGATTTTAGTTGGCACGGGTGCAGCATTAGGTGCCATGCTGCGTTTTACTTTGAATACTTATTTTGAACCACGGACCAAGCGGCTGCCGAAAGCGACCTTTCTGATCAATTTGACCGGCAGCTTTCTTTTAGGCCTTTTTTTCGGGGTGCACCTCTCGCAGAATGTCTATCTATTTTTAGGCACGGGTGTAATGGGAGGATACACAACTTTTTCAACGTACAATTTTGAACTTTTTGTGTTGTTTCAAGAAGATCGAGCGATGTTTTATCGGTATTTGGTGGGCACATATGGCTTTGGGCTGCTGTGCAGTTTTCTGGGCATCCTTGTTGGCACAAGTCTGTAACTCATTCATGCTGCGATTTCCCGAAAAGTTTAACGAACAAAGAAAATATGGGCCGAGATCGCCTTGTAAAGTTGGCTGTGGATCATTAAAATGAGAATGACTCTTACCCTTTGTTCATAAAATTAAAGGGAGGCGAAGTAAAATGAAGGGTCGATATGTATCGTTGTTCCTCATTGGAATCATCGCATTCCTGATTGTGGGACTGCTGCTTGTTCGGATATATGTTCACAAGGATCCGACGTTTGACATTCTTCTTTTCTCATGCATTTGCAGTATTTTATTAGGATTTGTCGTGGAGTGGCGCAGCAATCATTCATAACGATTTTGCAGGTAAAATAGGATACTAATGCAACAGCAAGATGAAATAGACAATAAAAAAAGCCTTGATTTCCAAGCAAGTTACTCAATACCGATTGGGTTGAGTAATTGCCTTAGAGATCAAGGTCTTTTTAGTTATTCGTTTTCTTCAGGCAGCTGATTGTCTAAATCAGTACGTACGATCAAAACATCGCAGCTGGCATTGCGAATCACGTATTCGGAGACTGACCCGATGAACAGACGCTCTACCGCATTCAGCCCAGTAGCACCCAACATGATCAAATCAATTTTGTTTTCTTCTGGGATCTGCATTGCGATCATCATTTTTGGTGCGCCATATTCGATCACTTTTGAAACGTGAGCACAACCAGATTCTTTTGCATAGTTTTCATAATCTGCAAGCGTTTGTTTGGCCATTTCTGTTGCCTGTTCCGCAAGAACATTGTCAAAGGAAGAAACCGTTTGAAAGGCACGCGTGTCGATAACATGTGCCAGCAGTAATTCTGCATCATTTCGCTTTGCGACGTTGACTGCTTTTTTAAATGCCAGTTCAGCTTCGCTTGATCCGTCCACGGCGACCATGATTTTTTTATATTGTTGTTCCATCTGTATCAGCTCCTTTTCTACTTCTATTTTAAAACATTTTTTCCTAAAATCCTATCATAAAGAAGATTTTGCTTTTTTCGCTAATTGAATGCTGAAGACAGCGGAAAACAAGATGACGATGATCAAATAAATCATGGATGGTGTCGAGTGATCAATGATCGCAATAAAAAGACCAATCACACCAAATGCTGCATACAATAGACCAAAGTAACGCAAGAAGCGTTGGTTGTCTTTTGTTTTCGCAATCAACACAAACAGGCTCTCTGATCGTTGCAGCAAATAATAGCTGCACAAGAACAAAAGGACAGCCATAACAATCATTAAAATCTGAATCATCTTTTTCCCTCCATACAATAAAAAGCAATTTGCCATAAGCAAATTGCTTTCATCCAAAAGAATGGAAAACTCCGTCGATGCCGTTATTCGCCCGATAGTATTGATCCCGCAAATTCAAGCAGGTGGGTTCCATGGTCTAAGTATCGAACTACCAAAGGAAAAGGCATGTTACCAACTTTGACACAAGACGGATCCCGAAATATCAATAAAAATGTTCGGTCAACACTGTAATAGGCAACTCGCACATCACAGAATTTCCATTTCAATCATAGCATAGTCATAATTAAGACGCAATCAATCGAACTGGTATGTCATTTCTGTTCGATGAGTGATTTCATCTTTCTTGTATTACTATTGTAGTTGATGAATGGGGCGATTGTCAAAAAAAATTGCTCCTATTTTTTCTTTTTCCATTTCAAAATTCGGTAATACTGCTGGCCTAGGGCTTCTTCGTATTTTCCGGTTTTTTTAGGTTCGTAGTAGTGGGCATTTTTTAGTTTGTCTGGCAAATACTGCTGATCGACCCATGCGATCTCTGAATCATGAGGATACTGATAGCCAATACCGCGATTCAATTCTTTGGCGCCTTTGTAATGACTGTCTCGTAAATGATCGGGGACTTCGCCGGCTTTGCCTAAGCGAATATCTGCGATTGCCGCATCCAGTGCTACATAGGCAGAATTGGATTTTGGCGACAGGCAAAGATCGACCACCGCATTGGCTAAAGGCATACGGGCCTCCGGAAATCCTAGTTTCTCCGCTGCTTGGACCGCCTGCACCGTTCGAGCGGCCGCTTGCGGATTGGCCAACCCAATGTCTTCATAGCCCATGACCATCAACCGCCGGCAAATGATCGGCAGATCTCCAGCCTCCACCAGCCGACCTAGATAATGCAACGCCGCATCCACGTCGCTGCCTCGTACAGATTTTTGAAACGCAGAGATGACATCGTAATGGGCATCCCCATCTTTATCATGGGTCAATGCTTTTCGCTGCACACACTCTTCAATGATCGAAAGGGTCAAATGAATCTTGCCCCCCTCATTTTCAGGCGTTGATCTAGCAGCCAGCTCCAAGCCATTCAAGGCGCTGCGCAAATCACCGTTTGTCGCCTGAGAAAGAAAACGTAAAGCTTCCTCATCGATCTTGATCGGAAAATTCCCTAGTCCGCGTTCTGGATCTTTCAGTGCAGATTCAACGGCTGCTTGGATATCTTCTTCGGTCAATGGCTTTACTTCAAAAATTTGTGTCCTGCTGCGGATCGCGGGATTAATCGTAATATAAGGATTCTCTGTTGTTGCCCCGATCATAATGATCCGGCCGCTTTCAAGATGCGGCAGCAGAAAATCCTGTTTGGTTTTATCTAAACGATGGACTTCATCCAGCAGGAGGATCACTGTCCCGCTCATTTTGGCTTCTTCTGCTACGATCTGCAGGTCTTTTTTCGTATCAGTTGCTGCATTCAGCATACGAAACGCATAGTTGGTCGAACCGGCGATCGCACTCGCAATACTGGTTTTGCCTGTACCCGGCGGTCCATATAAAATCATCGAAGAAAGCATGCGGGCGTCGACCATTCGGCGAATAATTTTTCCAGGGCCGACTAAATGTTGCTGTCCGACGACTTCCTCTAAATTGCGGGGACGCATACGATAGGCTAAAGGTTGCTGCATGTTTTCCTCTCCTTCATGGCAATTGTTTTGGGAATATACGTTCTAGTATAGCATTTTTTTCTAGGTATTTATAGGAATCTGGGTGGATGAACGTGGTATCTGGACAGATAATTGTGTATGATAGGAAAGGTGAATAAAATGAATGAAGTGATCGATTTTTTTAGTAAACATACGACTGAGGAAGTGGCAGAGTTTCTTCTAGGAATGTACCTTGAGCATGAAATCAATGGACAAACACTTGGAGGCTATATCGTAGACTGCGAGGCTTATTTAGGGCCAGAGGATGAGGCTGCCCACAGCTTTGGAATGCGCAATACGCCTAGGGTCCAAGCTATGTATCAAAAACCTGGGACGATTTATCTTTATACGATGCATACGCATTTGATTTTAAATATCATCACTCAGCCAGAAGGGATTCCACAAGGTGTGATGATCCGGGGGCTGGAACCAGCGGAGGGCATAGATGAAATGATCCAAAATCGCAACGGCCAGACCGGCTCAGCCCTGAGTGATGGACCGGGAAAACTTGTGCAGGCATTAAGAATTTCCAAAGCGTTGTACGGGGATTCGATCTTTACCAGCGTACTACACCTCGTTCCCGAACGACGAAGGCTTCCGAAAACAGTCGAAAAATTACCCCGAATCGGCATTCCGAATAAAGGAATCTGGACGGATATCCCCTTGCGATTTACGGTCAAGGGCAATCCCTATCTCTCAAAACAACGAAGAAGCGCGATCGATCCCGATCACGGATGGAGGAAATAAAATGGCAAAAGAAAGCATGATTGACTATTTAGACCAGTACTTAAACAAGAGAATCCCTGATTATGAACTAAATATCGCTTGGGATACCCGCAACCGAACCTTTGAGATTGCTTTTCGCTTGTATGCTGAAAACAAGCAGCAGATTGAGTTAGATGATGTTGATGGAACGGCTTCGGAGGAGGAGATCATCGAATTTGAAGACGCCATTTTACTTTACGATCCAGAAAAATCGGTTGTCGATACCGAAGAGTACTTGGCAGTGATCCCTTATGAAGGAAAAAAGGGGATGAAGAAAGCGGAATTGACCGCGGTCGTAGATTATTTGCGTGAAGTAATCGAAGAAGGACAGAGTGATCTGCTGGACTTTTTAGCAGAGGACAGCGACGAAGCTGTTTTTGAATTGCATTGGTTCGATGACGCATTTAAAAAGAAAATCGATACGACAGAAACAAGCTATTTCCCTTATCCCAAATATTAGGCAAAAAGGAGTACCAAAGAATGAAATGGAACGAAGTAAAGGTGATAACCTCCAGTGAAGCCGTTGAGGCAGTATCCAATATTTTAATGGAGGCCGGAGCGACAGGTGTAGCGATCGAGGATGCATTGGACATTCAAAATTATCAGAAGGACCCTTTTGGCGAAATAGTAGACCCAGAAATGTTTACTGAGCTTAAGGAAGGGGCAGTAGTTATGGCCTACTTCCCTGAAACGATTTTTTTACCAGAGATTCTGCCTTCGATCACAGACAAAATTGATCGCCTGCCGGAATATGGATTGGAAATTGGTGAAAATCAGATTCTTATCAGCGAAGTAGAGGAAAGCGATTGGGCGACGGCTTGGAAAAAGTATTATCATCCCGTTCGTGTCACACGTTATCTAACGATTGTTCCAAGCTGGGAAAACTACCAGACACAGCATTCAGATGAAAAAATCATCACCTTAGATCCGGGAATGGCCTTCGGGACAGGGACCCATCCGACGACCAGCTTAACTCTGCAAGCATTGGAGACCGTCGTTCGCGGCGGAGAGACGGTACTGGATGTCGGTACCGGTTCTGGTGTTTTAAGTATTGCTTGTTCACTGATGGGTGCCGGAAAAATCTATGCGTATGACTTAGATGAAGTCGCTGTTCGCTCCGCACAGGAAAATGTGGATATGAATCAAGGAACGGAAAATATCCAAGTAGCTGCCAATAATCTATTGACGGATGTTACTACGAAAGCGGATATCATCGTTGCCAATATTCTCGCCGATATTATTTCATTGATGATCCCAGATGCCTGGCGCCTGTTGAAGCAGAAAGGGACCTTCATTATTTCAGGCATCATTGAAGATAAAAAGGACATGATCTTAGAGGAGATCCTGACACAAGGATTTGAAATCGATCGTATTTTTCAACAAAAGGACTGGTATGCCATGATATTGAAGAAACCAGAGGAAGCGTAATATGCAGCGCTATTTTATTGATCAAGACTATCAGCCAGTAGTGGAGTTGACTGGCGAAGCGCATCATCACATCGTGCGAGTAATGCGAATGGTCCCTGGAGATCAAGCCTTTCTTGTGTTCAGAGATCAGGTGGCAATCAAAGCCGAAATTACAAATATTGGTGGAGAATCCGTCCAACTAAAAGAACTGGAAAAAGAAACGATTGCCAGAGAGCTTCCGATCGAAGTGACCATTGCCAGCGGGTTTCCCAAGGGTGAAAAACTCGAACTGATCGTACAAAAAGCCACAGAACTTGGGGCACAGCATTTTATTGCGTTTCCTGCGGAGGCCTCCGTCGTCAAATGGGACGGAAAAAAGCAGAAAAAAAAGCAGCAGCGGCTGCAAAAAATCATTCAAGAAGCTGCTGAGCAATCCCACCGACAGTATCTGCCGGACATTCAGTTTGTCGACAAGGAAAAAGAGCTGATTCACCTTTTTGCCGCCTACGACACTGTCCTAGTAGCTTATGAGGAGTCAGCCAAACAGGGTGAACAAGCCCAATTCATCCAGAGTCTTCACAAAATGAAGTCAAACAGCAGAGTGCTGGTGCTATTTGGTCCTGAAGGTGGGTTGTCGCCACGAGAAGTGACGGCTTTTCAGCAAGCCGGGGCTGTTCTTTGCGGGTTGGGACCGCGAATTTTACGGACCGAGACAGCACCGCTTTATGTCATGAGCGCATTAGGATTTTATTACGATTTGCTGAATAAATCGGTCATTGAAAAGCCCTAAACATGTCTGTATAATAGAAACAATCATCTTTTTTACAAGTGAAACAATACTCCCTGTGTCACGCAAGCAAGTGAGTGTTCAGCAGGAATGCAGAAAAACAAGTTATGGTTGAAGTTAGATAAAGGAGGATGCAGATGGCACGAGAGGTAGAATTGACAGGGCCAGACGTGATCAAATTGGTAACTGAATACATGAGCGATGAGCATGTCGCATTTGTAAAAAAGGCCTACGAATATGCTTTTGAAGCCCACAAGGATCAGATCAGAAAATCAAAAGAGCCTTATATTATCCACCCAATTCAAGTTGCTGGCATTCTGGCAGATCTGCATATGGATCCTCATACGGTAGCAACAGGATTTTTACATGACGTAGTGGAGGATACCCCTGTCACTTTGGAAGAGTTAAGACGAGATTTCGGAGATGATGTTGCTTCACTGGTTGATGGAGTCACCAAACTAGGGAAAATCAAATACAAGTCCCATGAAGAGCAGTTAGCCGAAAACCATCGCAAAATGCTTTTAGCCATGGCACAAGATCTGCGGGTGATCATGGTTAAATTAGCCGACCGTCTCCACAACATGCGGACATTGAAATTTTTACGAGACGACAAGCAGCGTCGAATTGCACGGGAAACCTTGGAAATCTATGCACCTTTGGCAGATCGCTTAGGGATGAGCCGGATCAAATGGGAGCTGGAGGATACTTCTTTACGCTATTTGAATCCGAAGCAGTATTATCGAATCGTGCACCTGATGCAAAGCAAACGGGAACAACGAGTGGCCTATGTCAATGAGGCAGTGGAAGAAATCAAAAAAGCGACGAAAGAGTTAGAAATCGAAGGCGACATTTATGGGCGTCCGAAACACATTTACTCGATCTATCGAAAAATGCGGGATCAAAAGAAACAATTTGACGAGATTTATGACCTGTTGGCGATTCGAGTGATCGTTGATTCGATCAAGGATTGCTATGCGGTTTTAGGAGCGATCCACACAAAATGGAAACCGATGCCGGGACGTTTCAAAGATTACATCGCTATGCCTAAGGCCAATATGTATCAGTCTTTGCATACGACCATCATCGGACCTAGCGGCAATCCGGTAGAAGTTCAGATCCGAACACATGAGATGCATCAGATTGCTGAATTCGGGGTCGCAGCACACTGGGCGTACAAAGAAGGCAAAACGGAGAAAACCGAAGAATCCAATGACAACCGTCAATTGGACTGGTTCCGCGAGATTTTGGAGCTGCAGGATGAAAGCTACGACGCTTCTGAATTTATGGAAAGTGTTAAAGGCGACATCTTTAGCGATAAGGTTTATGTCTTCACGCCAAAAGGCGATGTGACAGAACTGCCAAAAGGCTCTGGTCCATTGGATTTTGCTTACAGTATCCATACTGATATCGGAAATAAAACTACCGGCGCAAAAGTAAACGGCAAGATGGTTCAATTGGATTATAAGTTGAAAAATGGGGACATCATTGAAATCATGACCTCGCCCAATTCATTTGGGCCAAGCCGCGACTGGTTGAAAATGGTCAAAACCAGCAAGGCTCGGAATAAAATCAAACGTTTCTTTAAAACGCAGGATCGTGAAGAGAACGTTACAAAAGGCCACGATATGGTGTTGAAGTGTCTTTCTGATATGGGCTTTACACCAAAAGATGTGCTGACCAAAGAGAATATGCAAAAAGCATTGGACAAGTTCAATTACCATAACGAAGACGACCTGTATGCTTCGATTGGTTTTGGAGAAATCAGTGCCTTGACTTTTTCAAATCGATTGACGGAAAAAGAACGCCGTGAACAGATGAAGCAGAAAAAGCAAGAAGCTGTCGATGAGTTAGTCAATCATCCGCCAAAGAAAGAACCAGAAAAGATCAAGGTACGCCACGAAGGCGGTATCGTGATTCAAGGGATCGAAAACCTGCTGATTCGAATCAGTCACTGCTGCAACCCTGTACCTGGCGATGACATCGTCGGGTATATCACGAAAGGTCGCGGTATCTCGATCCACCGAAGCGATTGTCCAAATATCACCAAGCAAAGAGAGATTCAGGACCGATTGATCGAAGTGGAATGGGAAGATACCTCCAATGTAAAGCAGGATTACAATGCGGATCTGGAAATCTATGGCTTCAATCGCGATGGGCTGTTAAACGATGTACTAAACATCGTGAGTGGAATGACCAAACAGTTAGTCAGTGTTGAAGCTAAGCCGACCAAAGACAAGCTGGCCATGATTCGTTTGACCTTAAAAATTCAAAATTTGGACCATCTCTATTCGATCGTAGATAAAATCAAATCGGTTCCTGATGTCTATAGTGTAAAACGAACAAAAGGGTAAAAGGAGATAATGACATGCGAGCTGTGATTCAACGAGTTAGTCAAGCTTCAGTGACGATCGAAGAAACGGTTATCGGTAAGATCGGCAAAGGGTTTATGATCTTGTTGGGGATCCATGAAGACGACACGAAAGAGGATGCGGACTATTTGGTTCGGAAGATTCCTTTGCTGCGTGTATTCGAAGATGCAGATGGAAAGATGAACCAAAGCATCCAAGATGTTGGCGGCAGTATTTTAAGTGTTTCGCAGTTTACTCTGTATGCCGATACAAAAAAGGGCAATCGGCCAAGCTTCATTAAAGCTGCCCGACCAGAAACAGCTATTCCGTTATATGAATATTTTAATGAAAAGCTCCGTGAACAAGGAGTCGTCGTAGAAACGGGTGAATTTGGCGGTGACATGGCAGTCGCTCTGGTAAATGATGGTCCGGTAACGATTATTTTTGATACACGTGAGAAATAAATTAGAGATAGTTAGAGAAGAATCCTCGCGATTCTTCTTTTTTTTTGACGAAAAACATATATTTAATTCAAAATAATGTTCTCAAATTAAAATAATGACATTTTTCAGCTGAAATAACTAGCTGTTTATCCATCAAATTGATAAACTATTGATATATTTAAAAATAGGAGGGTAAAAAGTGAAAAAGCAAATTTGGAAGCGCTTATCTAAAGCGTGTAAAACGATTATGATTGCTGGGTTGTTGTTGGGTACAACTGGTCCATTGGTGACGTACGCGGTGGAAGGGAATCTGTCATCGGAGGTTGAAAAAAACGAAATTAGTCAAACCTCTTCAGAAGAATTAGAAGAAAACAATCAGAGTTCTAGAAACGGCGATCGTGCGACACATAAAGTAACCGTTTTAGGTACGTCTGATGTTCATGGGCAATTGTGGAACTATTCTTACGAAGATGACAAAGAAGCCAAAGTTGGATTGGCTCAGGTAAGTACTGCAGTCAAAGAAGCCAGAAAGGCGAACCCTCAAGGAACAGTGCTGATTGATAACGGTGACATGGTTCAGGGGACAATATTGACGGATGATCTCTATAACACAAAAGAAGGGTTAAAAGAGCAAAAGCATCCGATGATTGCTGCGATGAACTATATGAAATACGATGCGATGGTATTAGGCAATCATGAATTTAATTTTGGTTTGCCGTTGATTGAAAAGATAAGGTCCGAGGCAGACTTCCCGATTTTGTCAGCCAATACCTATAAAAAAGAAACCAATGATAATTTTGTAGATAGCGTAAAGCTTAAAGAATTAGATTTTAACAATGATGGATCTGCGGATATCAAGGTAGGGATAATCGGGTTGACAACACCCCATATTCCAAATTGGGATGGGGACAAGGTCGCGGCTTTAACCTTTGAATCCCTAAAAAATGGTGCCGAAAAAGCGGTGAAGGAATTAGAGAGTCAAGGAGCAGACCTTGTCGTTGCATCTATTCATGCAGGTAGAGAGGATGCTGATCCTGCAGCCGCAGCTGACACTGTGATTCATAATGTGCCGGGAATTGATGCCTATCTTTTAGGCCATGATCACCGATCATTTGCGGAAACGGTTCAGGGACCTGACGGAAAAATGATTCCAATCGCTGGTCCGAAAGATACTGGGACTGAAATGATGCAAATTGATTTAGAGATAGAAGAAGTCAATAATGATTGGGTGGTGAAAAATGCTGCCTCTAAAATTGTAGATACAACCCAATATGAAGCAGATCAAGACTTAAAAGAACTAACAGCGGAGTATCATGAGACAACACGGTCATTTATCGGAGAAAAAATTGGTGTAGCGACTGGAGATTTTTTACCTGAAGAAGAGATTAAAGGCATTCCGGAAGCTCAATTACAACCGACAGCGATGATATCGCTAATCAATAACGTTCAGCGTTCAGTTACGGGCGCGGATTTATCTGCTTCTGCTCTATTTAAAGCGGATAGTCGATTGCCGGCTGGAAATCTGACTTATTCGAATGTCTTTGACATATACAAATATCCAAATACTTTGGTGAAAGCGAAGATCACAGGAGAAAAACTGCTTGAATATATGGAGAATCAGGCAGCCTATTACAATACTCCCAAACCAGATGATGTAACACTGAGCTTCAATCCGGACATTCGAGTTTACAACTATGACATTTTTTCAGGAGTAAACTATTCAATCGATGTTTCAAAACCCATTGGTGAACGTGTGACTGCGACAATCGATGGTCAACCCGTAGATCTAACCAAAGAGTATTCGATTGCGATTAACAATTATCGTTATGAAGGGTTAGTTACTGCCGGGATTTTGAGTGGGGATAGTTTGCTATTTAATTCAGATCCGCAAACGCTGCGCGGACTGATTGTTGATTATATTCGAGAAAAAGGAACACTCGATCCGGCAAAGGAATTGGAAGACAATTGGGAAGTTGTAGGCACTAATTTTGATCCAACTTGGCGCAATTTGGCGAAAAGGCTGGTCGAAGAGGGGAAATTAACTATTCAATCCTCAGCGGATGGAAGAACCCCGAATGTTGTTCCAATTACGAAGACGGCTATTCGACAATTTTTGGATGTTGATGAACAGCCATTTACGATTATGCATACAAACGACATTCACGGTCGATTAGAAGAAAATGCAGGAAACAGTTCGCTAGGGATGGCAAAATTGAAGACGGTAAAAGAGGCGCTTTCTCCAGTATTGACGATTGATGTTGGCGATGTATTCCAAGGATTACCGATCTCGAATCATTCTGAAGGACGTCAAATGGCAAAGATTTTGAACGAAGTTGGTTATGATGCGATGGTTGTAGGGAATCATGAATTTGATTTTGGTTATGATGTCGCAATGGAGTATAAAGAACTATTAGATTTCCCGATTTTATCTGCCAATACGTATAAAGATGGAGAGCGTTCCTTTGAACCTTCTGCAGTCGTTGATAAAAACGGAAAAAGGATAGCTATTATTGGGCTGACTACTCCGGAAACAGCAACCAAGACCCATCCTAAAAATGTAGCGGGTGTGACCTTTGAGGAGCCGCTTGAATCTGCAAAATCAGAAATTGATCGGTTGAGCAGTCAAGGAATTGACCTATATGTGGTTGCAGGACATTTAGGGATCGATGAAACGACTCCAGAAAAATGGCGTGGGGACTATGTTGCCCAAGAGCTGGACAAGGCTTATACAGATAAAAATATTGTCTTTTTGGATGGACATTCTCATACAGAGAGTGAAAAGAAATTCGGGAATGTGCTGTATGCACAAACTGGAAATTATTTAAATAATGTAGGAGAAATAACCATTGATTTTACTGATCCTAGTAAAAATGAAGGTGTTTTGCACACCTACGCAAGTCTCAGTGGATATGCGGCAGATCCAAATGTTGCAGCGCTTGTTCAAATGGCGAAGGATGAATTTGATGAAGCAAATAGCGAAGTTGTCGTACCGAACAATTCCGTCTTTTTCAATGGAAAACGAGAACATGTTCGTACTCGAGAGACCAATTTAGGAAATCTGATTGGTGATGCGATGTGGTCATACGGACAAGAAGGATTCAGTGAACCGACTGATTTCGCAATGATGAACGGGGGCGGGATTCGTGCGGATATAGAAGCGGGACCGATTACCCGTGGACACATTATTGCAGTACTACCATTTGGAAATAGCATCTCTCAAATCAAAGTAAAAGGTTCGCAAGTTAAAGAGATGTTTGAGTATTCAGTTCGTTCTGATGCACAAAAAAATGAAGATGGAACAATCATTACCGATGAAAATGGACAACCCTTGTTGGGGGCAAATGGAGGATTCCTCCACATTTCTAAATCTGTAAAATTTTATTATGATTCCAATAAACGAGGGTCCACAGAAGAACAAGTTGGTGATCGGGTATTGCAAATTGAAATCTATAATCGAGAAACAGAAAAATTCGAAAAAATTGACTTGGATCGTACCTACAATATGGCTACCAACGATTTCTTGGCTGCTGGCGGTGATGGATATGACATGCTCGGTGGAGCTCGTGAAGAAGGGCCTTCTCTGGACAGTGTGTTGATTAATTATTTACAGAGTGCCACCAAACTTCGTGTACTTCATCCAGGTGAATTGGATTTAAATGATTATAAAGAGGAACTGCCTCAAGATCGGATCATTCCGATTTCAGAAGCCAAATTTAACGAAATGAACAAACCAACTCCTGAACCAGGTAAAGACGGTCAAGATGGTGAGGACGGAAAAGATGGTGAGGACGGAAAAGACGGTCAAGATGGAGACAAAGGTGATAAAGGAGATAAGGGTGATCAGGGAAATACAGGAAACACAGGAAATACAGGAAATACAGGAGCTGCTGGAACTGCTGGGGGAAACAGTCAAACCTCTAATGGAACGACGAGAACAGTTCAACAGGGAACAACCTCATCAGCAAAGAGTTTTCCAAATACAGGTGAAAAAATCACCAGTTATGGTTCAGCGGGATTACTATTAATTGCCGGATCCTTTACAGTTTGGTTTATTCGCCGTAAAAGAAACGTCTCTTAATTGACCTGAAATAGAGGAGAATCCGAACGATTCTCCTCTATTTTTTATGGGTTTGAAGAGAAACCTACCCAAATGGGGAAAAATGAGCGATAATTGGACATAATAGTCAAGAAACGGATGTGACATTTTGGAAGAACAGAAAAATCAGGCAGAAACTAGAATTGAAAAGGATTCGATGGGGGAGATCGAGGTACCTGTCAATGCTTTGTGGGGCGCACAAACCGAGCGCAGTCGTCAAAATTTTAAAATTGGCGGGGAGAAGATGCCTCCAGAATTGGTGGAAGCGCTGGTTTTGGTCAAAAAAATGGCGGCAATCGCCAATCAGGAGACTGGAAAGCTGTCGAAAGAAAAGGCCAATGCTATCAAAAGTGCTGCCCAGCAATTGCTGGATGAACCACAATGGGAAGCGTTTCCCTTGGTTGTTTGGCAAACCGGCAGCGGGACACAAAGCAATATGAATACCAATGAGGTTATTGCCCATTTAGCCAGCAATGAGAGGATCGATATCCATCCCAATGATGATGTGAACATGTCGCAAAGCTCAAACGATGTATTTCCAACGGCAATCCATATTGCCAGTACCTTAGCGATCGAAAAAAACCTACTGCCGCAACTGGACAAGATGATCGTGGCGTTGAAGCAACTGGAAGAGGCGAATCAATCGATCATTAAGATCGGACGAACACACCTGCAGGATGCCACACCAGTGACTTTTTCACAGGAAATCAGCGGATGGCGTGCAGGTTTGGAACACAACAAACGTATGTTGATTGACAGCTTGGCAGAGCTGAAGCAATTGGCCATTGGCGGAACAGCTGTTGGCACCGGGTTGAATGCCACAGAAGCTTATGAGCAAACCTTTTTGTCCGCATTACAAAAAGAAACAGGGGTCCATTTTATCGGAGATCCCAATAAATTCCATGCGTTGGCTAATCGGGATGCAGTGGTTTTTGTCAGCGGGGCGTTGAAGGCATTAGCCGCGAACTGTATGAAAATGGCGAATGATATTCGCTGGTTAGCTAGCGGTCCTCGCAGTGGATTAGGAGAGATTACGATTCCTGCCAATGAACCGGGAAGCTCAATCATGCCTGGAAAGGTGAATCCTACTCAATGCGAGGCTTTATCGATGGTCGCTGTACAGGTAATGGGCAATGATACAGCAATCGGGATCGCGGCTTCACAAGGAAATTTTGAATTGAACGTCTACCTGCCGTTAATTGCTTTTGATCTTTTACAAAGCATTCGGTTGTTAAGCGATAGTTTAGATTCCTTTACAGAGAAATGCTTGAAGGGATTGAAGGTGAATGAAGAACGGATGGCTGAATTACTTTCACGCTCATTGATGCTGGTGACGGCTTTAAATACCCATATCGGATATGACAAAGGAGCTGAAATTGCCAAGAAGGCGTTCAATGAGGGAACTACGTTAAAAGAAGCCGCATTAAATTTAGGATATGTCACAGAGGATGACTATGAGCGATGGGTACGACCTGAAAAAATGATTGGAGGAAAGAAGGCATGACGATTTATCAAGAGGCGTTACAAGCACATGAACAGTGGAAGGGGAAAATCGGTGTAGAATCCAAAGCCAGAGTCCATGATCGCCATGATCTATCTCTTGCTTATACACCAGGTGTTGCAGAACCATGCCGAGAAATCCAGAAGGATAAAGAGAATGCATATAAGTACACGTGGAAAGGCAATAGTGTGGCTGTAGTCACTGACGGAACGGCTGTATTAGGGCTAGGAGACATTGGACCTGAAGCAGCTTTGCCAGTCATGGAAGGCAAAGCATTATTGTTCAAAGAATTTGCAGGGATTGATGCTGTTCCGATCTGTTTGGATACCAAGGATCCGAAAGAAATCGTTCAGATCGTTAAAGCATTGGCACCAACGTTTGGCGGCATCAACTTGGAGGATATCAGTGCACCGCGCTGTGTCGAAATTGAACGTGCGTTGATTGAAGCGTTGGACATCCCAGTCTTTCATGACGATCAGCATGGTACAGCAGTCACTGTAACAGCAGCACTGATCAACGCGCTAAAGCTAGTGAAGAAAACGCCAGAAGAATTAAAGGTGGTCATTTCAGGGACAGGCGCGGCAGGCAGTGCAATCATCCATATGCTGGTGGACTTAGGAATCAAAACGATTTTTGCCTTTAATAAACACGGGTCTCTTCATGCGTCGATGGAGGATGCAACGTTTGTAGAAAAGGAGATTCTGTCAATGATCGAGCCCAAAAACTTTACAGGGACGATGGCAGAAGCTTTTGAGGGAGCAGACGTCTTTATTGGCGTGTCTGCGCCTAATCTAGTGACCAAAGAGATGGTTGCTTCAATGAATGCACAAAGCATTGTCTTTTCAATGGCAAATCCAGAGCCGGAAATCAACTACCATGACGCTTTGGCCGGCGGTGCTGCAGTGGTTGGAACGGGACGTTCCGACTTTCCTAATCAAATCAACAATGTATTGGCTTTTCCAGGAATCTTTCGAGGAGCCTTAACTGCAAAGGCAACGAAGATCACACCGGCGATGCAGTTAACTGCTGCTCACGCGATCGCAGATGCTGTGCCAGAAGAACGGCTGGCATCAGACTATATCATCCCTTCAGTCTTTGACAAAGCGGTCGTTGACGCGATCACTTTAAAGGTAGCAGAAATGGCCAGAAAAGAAGGTGTAATCCGTTAAGGAAACCTGCAAAAATCTCCTACCGTTATATAAAATTGTGGTATACTAGCTAGGAATCATTTTGGAACAAGAAGTGCTGGAAATCAGCACTCGATGGGAAAAAAAGGAGGAGCCTCATGGCAGAAAAAGAAACATTTTATATCACAACGCCAATCTACTATCCAAGCGGCAAGCTGCACATCGGAAATTCTTACACAACGATTGCCTGCGATGCGATCGCTCGCTATAAACGGTTGATGGGATTCGATGTCTTTTATCTGACTGGTGTCGATGAACACGGCCAAAAGATTGAAAAAAAAGCCGCTGAATTAGGTGTGGAGCCGCAAAAATATGTGGATGCGATGGCATCAGACATCACGAAACTTTGGAAAACACTGGATATCAGTTATGATAAATTCATTCGTACGACCGACAAGTACCATCAAGAAGGGGTCAAAAAGATTTTTGACCAATTATTAGAACAAGGCGATATTTATCTAGGCGAGTATGAAGGCTGGTATTCGGTTTCTGATGAGGAATACTTCACGGAAACACAGTTGGCTGAAGTCTATCGCGACGAAGAGGGCAATGTCGTCGGCGGAAAGGCTCCTAGTGGACATGAAGTCGAATTGGTGCGGGAGGAATCTTACTTCTTCCGGATGAGTAAATATGCAGATCGTCTATTGAACTATTACGAGGAGCATCCAGAATTCATTCAGCCGGAATCCCGCAAGAATGAAATGATCAATAATTTCATCAAACCAGGCTTAGAAGATTTAGCAGTTTCGCGAACGACCTTCTCATGGGGGATCCCAGTCAACGCCAATCCGAAACACGTTGTCTACGTGTGGATCGATGCATTGTCGAACTATATTACTGCGTTAGGCTATGGGTCCGAAGACGATACAATGTTCCAAAAATATTGGCCGGCAGATGTGCACATGGTAGGAAAAGAAATCGTGCGTTTCCACACGATTTATTGGCCGATTATGTTGATGGCGCTGGACTTGCCGCTGCCTAAGAAGATTTTTGGACATGGTTGGCTGATGATGAAGGACGGGAAAATGTCTAAATCTAAGGGAAATGTCGTTTATCCTGAGATGCTGGTCGAACGGTACGGCTTAGACGCGTTGCGCTACTATTTGCTGCGGGCTGTGCCATTCGGTTCTGACGGCGTCTTTACACCAGAGGATTTTGTCTCCCGCTTGAATTATGATCTGGCCAATGATTTAGGAAACCTTTTGAATCGGACCGTTGCCATGATCAATAAATACTGCAATGGTGTCGTGCCAAAATATAAATCGCTAGTTACCCCATTTGACAGCGAATTGTCTACTACGGCCGCAAATGTTGTCAGCCGTTACCGTGATGCGATGGAAAAAATGGAATTCAATACAGCGCTAAGCGAAGTGTGGGCCTTGATTTCTCGAGCAAATAAATACATTGACGAGACTGAGCCTTGGATCTTGGCAAAAGACGAAGAGAAAAAAGAAGAGTTGGACAGTGTAATGGTTCATCTGGCTGAAAGTCTGCGAATCGTTGCGATCCTGCTGCAGCCGGTGATGACACAAACACCGAAAAAAATCTTCGAACAATTAGGATTGAATCCTGAGTTGATGCAATTGGAAAAGATCCACTTTGGCGAGTTTCCAGAAAATACCAAGGTGATTCCAAAAGGCAAACCGATCTTCCCACGCCTGGAGTTAGATGAGGAAGTCGCCTATATCCAGCAAAAAATGTCAGAGGGCAGTCAACCGCAAGAAAAAGCCCTTGATTGGAATCCAGAAGAAACAGAACTGGTATCGGTCAAAGACAAAGAAATCAAATTTGATGTGTTCGACAAAGTAGAATTAAAAGTTGCTGAAGTGATCGACTGTAAGAAAGTCGAAGGAGCAGATAAACTTTTGCAATTCCGTTTGGATGCTGGTGACAAACAGGATCGACAAATTCTGTCAGGAATCGCTGAGTTTTATGCTAACCCGGATTCATTGATCGGAAAAAAACTGGTGATCGTTGCCAACTTAAAACCACGCAAGATGCGCGGTGAAATCAGCCAAGGGATGATTTTGTCTGCCGAGGCGCCAGACGGCAGTCTAAAGGTGATCGAAGCTCCTGCGGATATGCCGAATGGTTCTGTTGTAGGATAGTGTTGTAAGGAGAAGCCGAAGCTCGGACTTCTCCTTTTTTGAAGAGAATTTGAAAAAGTTGTAAATGAATTTTACAAAAAAGCGTTGACAGCGTTTTCTTCATTTGTTAAGATTATTTTGAATTCAATAGACCACTGATGGATAGTGATTGTTTCAATACAAGCTAAACCTGATGACGTAAGACAAGTTTTATTTGTCGTGCGTTCGTCGGGTTTTTTTGCGTGCTGAAAGAAGGAGGAATTAAAGAAGCGTTGACAGCCGTTGCAATAACCATCTATCATTTTAACTGAGAGAAAATTTATTTTCTTCAGCGTTTCGCGCGGAACGGAGGAACCACTGCATGCAGATTCAAAAAATTCTTAATAACAACGTTGTGATCACTACGGATGAAAAAAACAATGAAATCGTAGTGATGGGGCGAGGTCTAGCCTTTCAAAAAAAAGTTGGTGATGCGATCTCTGAAGAAAAGATCGATAAGAAATATCGACTTGCCAACAGCGATCTATCACAAAAGTTTCAGGAACTGTTAGAAGAGATGCCGATCACCTATGTGGAATTGGCCAGTGAGATCATCGAATACGCCAAGGAAACCTTGAGTAATCCGTTGAATGACTCACTGTATATCTCCATCACCGATCACCTGTATTCGGCGATTCAACGGGTGAAAGAAGGCGTGCGAATCCGCAATTTATTGTTGTGGGATATCAAACGATTCTTTCCCGATGAGTTTGCAATTGGAAAAAAAGCCGTTGAAAAAATCTACAAGAAGTACCGATTGGATCTAGGCGAAGATGAAGCCGGCAATATTGCACTGCATTTAGTGAACGCTCAAACAGAAGCGGAAAACGATAATGTCTATGAATTGACAGAGCTGATGCAAGAGATCATTCAAATCACCAGTTATTATTTTAAAGTTCAATTTGAAGAAGACTCTGTTTATTTTTATCGTTTTACGACTCACCTCCGTTTTTTCGCTTCACGAATCATGAGCAACAAACAACACGAGGATGAGACGGATGATGAGCTTCTGTTGATCATTCAAAGAAAGTACAAAAATGCATACGATTGTGTCGAAAAAATTGCTGCATTTATCCAAAAGAAATATCTTTATGAAATGTCTAATGATGAAAAGCTGTACTTAACTATCCATATCGCACGGCTTGTCAACAAGGCGGGGCCGCGCAACGAATAAGGAGGAACCCCTAATGGGAAAATACCACGATTTAGCAGAAAAAATTGTCGCAAATGTCGGCGGCAAAGAAAATATCAATAGCTTGACCCACTGTATCACTCGGCTGCGTTTCAAATTGAAAGATGAATCAAAAGCCAACGATGAAGTACTTAAAAAAATGGAAGGCGTCGTAACGGTCATGAAGAGCGGCGGACAATATCAGGTCGTGATTGGAAATCATGTACCGGTCGTTTATGAGGATGTTGTAGAAGTTGCTGGAATCAGTGCACACAGCAATGAGGAAGGCGGAGAAACCCAAGGGGTCTTCAATAAACTGATCGATGTGATCAGCGGTTGTTTCCAGCCGTTCTTGGGAGCTTTGTCTGCCTGCGGGATGCTGAAAGGCTTCAATGCGTTATTCTTGTATTTGAAGTTATATGAGGCAGGATCGGGGACCGATGTATTCTTGACGGCGGTCGGCGACAGCATTTTCTATTTCATGCCGATCTTGATTGGTTTGACTGCTGCTCGCAAGTTTAAGGTCAGCGAATTTACTGGAATTGCGATCGGTGCAGCTTTGGTGTACCCTTCGATCCAAGCAACAGCTTTAGGTGCTGGTGAGCCGTTAATGACATTATTCCAGGGGACAATTATTGAAAGCCCTGTCTTTATCCGCGTGTTGGGCTTGCCGATCATTGCGAATAACTACACCAGCAGTGTGGTTCCCGTCATTTTGGTCATTTGGTTTGCCAAATATGTGCAGCGCTTTGCAAAGAAAGTGATCCCAGAGATCGTACAAACTTTCTTGGTGCCTTTCTTTACGATTTTGATCTCGATGTTTTTCGGCTTCTTATTGATTGGCCCGATTATCACGTTTGCAACAAACATTCTCGGTGCTGGCTTTACATCTTTATATGAGTTCTCCCCAATCCTGATGAGTGTGGTAGTTGGTTTTGTTTGGCAGCCGTTGGTTATTTTCGGGCTGCACTGGAGCTTGATTCCATTGGCAATGATCAATTTGTCGACTTTAGGAGCAGATCCGATCTTGGCAGCTTCATTCTCAGCAAGCTTTGCTCAAACAGCCGTGGTAATTGCTATGTACTTCAAGCTGAAAGACAAGAAGCTGAAACAATTAGCGATTCCAGCAGTTATCTCCGGTTTTTTCGGTGTAACAGAACCAGCGATCTATGGATTGACCTTGCCGAAAAAGAAACCGTTCGTGATCTCAATGATTGGTGCGGCAATTGGTGGATTGGTGACAGCATTGTTTGGTGCGCAAGGATATGTAATGGGTGGACTTGGTGTCTTTGGCTTCGTGAACCATATCAATACAGAAACCAATGACATCAGCCACATGATCGGTCAATTTGTTGCAGTTGGGATTGCAATGATCTTTAGTTTTGTAGTCACGATGGTCTTCTGGAAAGACGATACGGTCGTAGAAGACATCAAAGAAGAAGAGCCGATGATGAGCACACGCAAAGAAAATGTTTCTTCGCCAATCGAAGGAACAGTAATGCCCTTGTCAACAGCGAAGGATCAAGCATTTGCTCAAGGCGCATTAGGCAAAGGAGTGGTGATCCATCCGGCGAAGGGGGAAGTAGTTGCACCATTTGATGGCACAGTGATGACGTTGTTCCCTACAAAACATGCGATTGGCTTGGTTTCAGACAATGGATTGGAGCTATTGATCCATATTGGGCTGGATACCGTTCAACTGGATGGAAAATACTTCACTGCTCATGTTGCGCAAGGAGACAAAGTCAAACGTGGCGACAAATTAGTCAGCTTTGACCGCGATGCAATCATTGCGGAAGGATACAGCGTTGAGACACCAGTGATCGTAACAAATGCAGCGGATTATCTAGATATTTTGGATTGCGACAAGAAAGAAGTTTCGGGTGAAGATGAAATCATCACCGTCTTAGCGTAAATGCATTTAAAAAGGAGGGACACGCCCTCCTTTTTAATTCGGCCGAAAGGATTCGGAAAATTGCAGACGAAATTCTGGTGATTCTTCCATGATCTCAGAGCTGGTTTTTCGTGTATCCACGGTCTCGCCGATAGCAATCAGGTGATTGAGATTATAGGAATAATCTTCAGCAAACACGCAACTGTATAAGACATCCAGCAAATAGGAAATCGACGTATTGATCGTAAAATTCCCAATTTTGGAATACAAACGTTCACGAGTGGTCAGACGCAAGACAGCATTGCTGAGTGCAGCCAGAGTATTGTCTCCGATACTGGTCAATCCGATGAAAGGAATCTTGCGCTGCTTCAGAATGTCCGCAGTTTGCAGGATCATTTCATTTTCGCCAGTGTAGGAAATCAAAATACAGCAATCATTTTTCTGACAATTGAAGGCCTCATAGGCAGTTTCGTAAAGTGTTTGGCAAGGGGTAACGTTTTTCCCGATCCGCCGCATCTTTAATGCAAAATCTTGGGAGATCAATGTGTTCGCGTTGCTGCCGAAAACTTTGATTTGATTGGCCTTTAATACCAGTTGTTTGGCTGCTTGCAGGTTATCGTGGTCCAGCAAACTCAAGGTATCATCGATCGTCGTTCGTTCCAAGGTAGCGACTTTATTGGCGATCGTCATTAATCCGTCGGTAGCTAAAAAGGGGAGATTGGCATCTACACGGTCGAAGTAGGTTTGCAGATAGGTCTGCTCCTCAAGAAATGCGGCCTTTAGTTCAACCCACCCATTGAAGCCCAGTTTTTTTGATACTCGAATCAGCGTAGAGGGGTGGACGAAAGTTTCCTGAGCGATCTCCTTGATCGTCAGTTCTTGGATCGCTAAATTCTTATCCAAAATAAATTCGACTAGAGTGGTTTCGGCCGCAGAGAAATCGGTTTGTTTCATTTTTTCACTGATTAACATATTAAAGGGCCTCCTTTTTACAAATTATTTAAGTCTATTGTAAATGAAAAGCTGTCATTATGATAGCGCTTTTCTCAAAAAGAGAAACGTATTTTACAAATTAGCAAAGAAGTTTGCGAATATTTGTAAATCAAACTGCAATCGAAGCGTTTTCTATTGTTTTAAAAGTTTACGTATCTGATAATAATAATGTAAATAAAAACGAAGGAGACGATTCAATGACTCAAGGTGTGAAAATCGCAACGATCGGTGGAGGAAGCAGCTATACGCCAGAATTAATGGAAGGTTTCATTAAACGCTACGAAGAATTACCGATTCGCGAGATTTGGTTAGTGGATATCGAAGCTGGCAAGGAAAAGCTGGAAATTGTTGGAAACATGGCACAACGGATGTGGGACGCTTCTCCATACGAGGTGAAGATCCATATGACGTTGGATCGCGAAGAAGCCTTAAAAGATGCTGATTTTGTGACAACGCAATTCCGCGTAGGATTGTTAGAAGCCCGCATCAAAGACGAGCGCATTCCAGCATACTACGGCATGCTTGGTCAAGAAACCAACGGAGCAGGCGGAATGTTCAAAGCCTTTAGAACGGTACCGATTATTTTAGAAATCGTTGAAGACATGAAACGCTTATGTCCAGATGCCTGGCTAATTAACTTCGCAAACCCAAGCGGTATGGTAACTGAAGCAGTCGTTCGTTATGGAAAATGGGATAAAGTGATCGGTTTATGTAATGTGCCAGTCATGGCTCAGATGGTGGAACCTGAAATGTTAGGGAAACAACCGGATGAATTAATTTACAAATTCGCGGGCCTGAATCATTTCCATTGGCATAAGGTGACCGATGCTAAAGGGAAAGATGTGACACAAGAACTCATTAACAAAATGTATGAAGGCGACGAAACAGGGATGCCGAAGAATATTCATGACATTCCATTCCCAAGAGAGATTCTCGAGCAAATGCAGATGATTCCTTGTGGCTACCACCATTACTATTACCAAGAAGAAGAAACTCTGGCGCATGCGTTGGAAGAATACGAAACCATCGGTACCCGTGCGCAACAAGTGAAGCAAACAGAGACTGAATTGTTTGAATTGTACAAAGATCCAAACTTGGATTATAAACCAGAACAATTAAGTCAACGAGGCGGTGCCTACTATTCTGATGCAGCCTGTGAATCCATTGCTTCGATCTACGCCAACAAAAATACCCAATTGGTTGTTTCCACTAAAAATGATGGAGCGGTACCAGATCTTCCGGCAGATTGCGTAGTGGAGGTTTCAGCCTATATCGGTGGACAGGGTGCCCGTAATGTTGCCTTTGGCGAATTGCCAACAGCAGAACGCGGCTGGCTGCAGGTGATGAAAGCAATGGAATTGTTAATCATCGAAGCTGCGGTGACCGGTGATTATAACACAGCATTACAAGCATTTACTATCAATCCAATGGTTCGCTCAGGTAAAACTGCGCAACGTATTATGGATGAATTATTTATTGCACACAAAGAACACCTGCCAAACTTTAAAGAAACCATCGAACGCCTGGAAAAAGAAGGCATCGAAGTGCAAGACGAAGTAGCAAAATCATTACGAGAAGTATAAAAGAAAGCGAGTAGATAACATGGGATTTAGAAAAGACTTTTTATGGGGCGGCGCAACAGCTGCCAATCAATGTGAAGGCGGATATGACAAAGGCGGACGCGGGTTGGCCAATGTCGATGTTGTTCCAATCGGAAAGGATCGTTTTCCAGTGATTGCAGGACAAATGAAAATGTTCGATTTTGATGATGAACATTTTTATCCAGCAAAAGAAGCGATCGACATGTACACACATTACAAAGAGGATATTGCACTATTTGCAGAAATGGGCTTTAAAACGTACCGCCTATCAATCGCTTGGAGCCGTATATTTCCAAAGGGTGATGAGGCAGAACCGAATGAAGAAGGTCTAAAATTCTATGAAGACATGTTCAAAGAATGCAAAAAACATGGCATCGAACCATTAGTAACGATCACTCATTTTGATTGCCCGATGCATTTGGTTGAAAAATATGGCGCTTGGCGCAGCCGTGAGCTCATTGGTTTTTACGAAAATCTTTGCAAGGCGATCTTTACTCGTTATAAAGGGTTGGTCAAATATTGGTTGACCTTCAATGAAATCAATATGATTCTCCATGCACCATTTATGGGGGCTGGCCTTTACTTTGAAGAAGGCGACAATGTAGAACAAATTAAATTCCAGGCAGCCCATCATGAGCTGGTAGCTTCCGCAGTCGCTACTAAGATTGCTCATGAAGTGGATCCTGAAAACCAAGTAGGTTGTATGTTAGCTGCAGGTGCTTATTATCCGTATTCACCAAAACCAGAAGATGTGTGGGCTTCTCGTTCAGATGATCGTGAAAATTACTTCTTTATTGATGTTCAATCACGCGGCGAATACCCAGCTTATGCACTGAAAGAAATGGAGCGCAAAGGCATCGAAATCAAGATGGAAGACGGAGACAAAGAATTATTGAAGGCTCACACGGTGGACTTCATTTCATTCTCTTATTATTCCTCTCGCGTGTCTACGACAGATCCAGAATTGCTGGAACAAACCGAAGGCAATATCTTTGCCTCAGTGAAGAATCCTTACCTGGAAGCAAGTGAATGGGGCTGGCAAATTGATCCATTAGGCCTGCGGATCACCATGAACGATATCTATGATCGCTACCAAAAACCATTGTTTATCGTGGAAAACGGCTTAGGTGCGGTGGATACACCAGATGAAAATGGCGTTATCGAAGATGATTATCGAATTGATTATCTAGCTGCTCATATTCAGGCAATGCGTGATGCAGTAGATGAAGATGGGGTAGATTTGATGGGCTATACTTCTTGGGGCTGTATCGATCTGGTATCAGCTGGAACCGGTGAAATGAAAAAACGGTACGGCTTCATCTATGTCGATCGCGACAATGAAGGCAACGGCACCTTGAAGCGCAGCAAGAAAAAATCCTTCGACTGGTACAAAAAAGTGATTGCGACCAACGGGGAAGACTTAAGCAATTAAATCAAAAAAACAAGTCTGGCGAATCGCTCGCTAGACTTGTTTTTTTGGTGTTTAAACATTCGTTAGTATCCTTCTTTTTTTAGCTGTCTCGATCTGTTTAAGCCGCTGAGTGACAACTGGTTCTAACTTTTGAGGAGCGATCAAATTGATCGTTTTTATACTGTAGTCTGCCGAAACGATCGCATGACCGCGCATATGGCCTGCAGCGATCGCTTGTGCAAATGTACGGGCTGCATATTTGCTTCGTTCTGAAACAGATTCTTTCGCCAGTTGATTGGCCAGAAAACCCGCTTGGCGCATCTCGTAAGCAGAACAGGTTCTAGCGATGCGCTGCTCGAAAACGATTATTGCTTGCTGAATACGAGGATCCTCTGCCAAATGAGAATCAAGGTGAATCAGAAACGATGACGCTTGCTCCAACGCCCAAATAGCCAAGGAACGATGAGGTAGCTTCTCTAAAACCTGCTCTAGTTCAAGGCGCAACGCAACATCGTCTTGTATCTTGATTTTACATGGCGAGGGCAAGCTTGGACGATGCTGTTGTTCATGGGTATTCCAAGAATAAATGCGGGGATCCATCGTCGTGCCTCCTTAATAGCCTGAAAAAACCAGGTCATTGATGCCAAAAAGATTTAATCCATATAAAAACAATACAATTCCATTGATGAGCAGAGAAACAACGATAAGCCCAAAGCGAATCGACAAATACGAATAGCCTTCAGGACGAAAACCAGCATATCTTTTCCCATGATAACCGACTGTAAGAAAAAAGAGCAGGAGAGTCATCACAAGCTGGAAAATGAAACCGATCAGATAGATGAAAGAACCAGGATGATTGAGTTGGAGATAATAGCCGCCCAAAGTCAGAGCGTCGATCAATAATGCAAATACTGGCATAAAGACACATCCTTTTGGTGGAGTATATCAAAGTTCATTGTATTTGAAAAATAGTTTGCGAAAAAGATTTAAATGTAACCATTCGCACTACAACGATTAGAAACAAAAAAACTGATCGAAGGATCGACCAGTAGAGCAGCATAAAAGCAGATCTTATTCAAAGGAAAGTCTTTGGTATTCGTTGTCACCGAATTTAAAGTATAGTTCAATATTGCTTTTTTGAAGATGGCTGCATGCAAGCAAAAAGTCGTTTTTAGACCAAGTCGATGCTGGAACACCATAAATATACTCAGCAATATATAAGAGTGATCCATCCGCTTTCAAATAAGAGGTCATCTTGTGAGTACTGATTAGGGAAGTAGCACAATAAAAGCTCAATTCTTCCGGCTGTGTATGTGGTGCAAATCGCTCAAATATTCGAGTTCGGGTAAATGCCACGATGCTCACCGCCTTTCTTCAATCATTCGTTATTTAGACTGTTTATTATGTTGTAATCGTAACAAAAATTGTCGCAATCCACAAAAAAAATGCCTAGCTGTGGAAAAGCAGCTAGGCAAAAAAATGGGGATTTAAGGGTGTTTCTATAGTATAGTTTACTAAGCGAGCAGATGATGCGCAAGAAATATGCTCTCAAACAATAACAGTCACCCGACCCCCTGGGAAATGGATCAATAGTCTTTTGCAATCAGCAAATGAATATTTTCTTCGTGTTCTGTATAAAATCTTTCCAATAACACAGGCATTTTTTCATTTAGATAGTCACGTGCGTCTTCTTTTGTGGCAAAGTTCTTCTTATTGGTTAATTCTTCCATCGAGTCAATTGACAAAATCGCCGTTTCCAACAGTAGCTGATACAAGTTGACTGTACAGCTCATACTACTCCCTCCTTCATTTTTCCCTCATCGCTAATGTAACAAGTTCTAAAGGAAGCGTCCAATGGGACCACATGGAGATGTACTGTTATTTATTGGCTTTTAAAATTGATTAAAATCAGCTATGTAGCTGTATAAATAATCTTTTCTTTAGTGAAAAGGAGAAAACAATAATTTATATTTTGTTGTTTTATTATTTGGATTTTTTTTAGTTAAAGTTTTGAATAGCTTTTTTTTTGATAGGAATTTAAGAATAGTAGTTGAGATCAAATCCCGATAACATCTTTTATCTATTTGAAAAAAGACACGAAAAAAGCACCTACTTCATGGACAAGTAGATGCTTTTACAGAGAACTGGAATCCTTCATTAGAGTGTTTCGCTCCTTATGCTGATTTTTTCAATTCTTGTACTGCTTTTTCGATCGTAACCCCAGTTGCGAAATGATTGTCGTCTTTTTTATCAAATACGATAAAAAGATTCAATTCTGTGTTCAAGGTTACTCGATATTGTAAGTCACTGTTATAGAATGTCATATTCATTCTCCTTTCTTAATGGTGACGAAAGGCAACTAATCACGTTGATAACGAAATTCCATACATAGTATAACACAAAATCAAAAATGAATCCAATTTTTAGTTTTTTTCGAAGGAGCGCTGTAACAGTAAGAAAGGAGATAACACTGCACAAGGCATTTTTTATGAGGGATGTTTAATAACGGATTTCCGCTTTTAAAAAGAAAAGCCCCAGTCAACTTCTAAAATAAGCTGCCAGGGCTGGTTTGACGATCAAAATTGTTCTAGAGCGGCTTTTAGCTTTTCCGGATTTTTTCGGAAGTGAAATCCTGCCATGCCTGCTTCCTCGGCAGCCAAGATATTCGCTGCAGTATCATCGATGAAGAAGCATTCAGCTGGATTCAATTGAAAATGAGCGAAAAAGGCTTGATAGATAGCTGCCTCCGGCTTGGACAAACGCCAATCAGAAGAAATGAAGAAACCATCAAAGGCTTCGTGGCTGGGGACTGTCTCTTTGAAAAGGTAAAAATCTTCCGGTGCATTGGACAACAAATAGATTCGGTATCCTTTTTCCTTTAATTCTCTAGGCAGTTCAGCCATTTGAGGCAAGGGATGCAGACCTAAGTACCAGGTATCCAGCAGATCGTCTGCGATTGGATGGAGAAGCTCTGGCAGACGCTCTTTGACGTCACTTCTCAAGGCTTCTTTGGTGATTGTTCCTTTGTCAAAGCGCAGCCAGTCCACTGAGCCAAATAGTTCGTCGATCAATTGTTTTTGCTGTGCCGGATCTGCCGTTTTTTCACCAACAAAGCGCCATGGATCAAAATCGACCAGCACATTGCCCATATCGAACACAATATTCTTAATCACGGAAAAAACCTCCTTTTTCTTCTTCTTTCCAGATTAACAAAGAATGAGCTGTTTTGGCTAGAAAAACTAAAAAAATAGTTGACAACGCAACTAATTTGTTTTTATGATAAAGCGAAGGCAAAGAAAAGAGGAAAATCATGAAACATAGTTTAAGCCGTCTGATTTCGATCTTGTATCGAAAAAATCAGGCGTATTTGAATGACGTGATGATGTCGCAGAATCTCACGTCTACAGAAACGATGGTCCTGATGTTCTTGTATAAGCATCAACAAGTGACCCAAGAGGACATCGTTCATTATTTGCAGCTGGATAAGGCTTCGATCACTCGGACCATTCAATCGCTGATCAAAAAAGGATATGTGGTCAAGAAAAAAGATCTTCACGACAAACGCTGCAATAATATTTTCTTATCCGAGAAAGGAATGCAGCTCGAAACGTTGATCGTCAACAAACTAGAATGGTGGAATGAATTATTGCTGCAAGATTTCACTGAGGAAGAGCAGCAATTTCTTTATGGCAGCCTGCTGTCATTGGTTGAAAAAATAGAAAAGAGAGAGGGGCAGACCTATGAAGGAACAAACTAATCCATTAGGAACAGAGCGTGTCGGGCGCTTGATTATTCAATTTTCGATTCCGGCGATCATTGGAATGGTCATCAACGCATTGTACAACGTGGTTGACCGAATCTATATAGGAAATGCTCCCGGATTAGGGCAAAACGGCTTGGCAGGAATCACGATCGGCTTTCCGATCATGATCGTATTGATCGCCATCGGGCTGTTGTTCGGTGTTGGCGGAGCGACGTTATTCTCGATTCGATTGGGAGAAAAAAAGCCGCAGGAAGCAGAAGAAGCAATGGGGAATGCCTTTTCTTTGTTGTTGATCAGCGGGATTTTGTTTATGGTGTTAGGGCAAGTATTTTTATCTAAGGTGTTGCTTCTATTTGGTGCAAGTGCAACGGTTCTGCCTTACTCGATGGAATACATGCGCATCATTTTTATGGGTGCTGTTTTTCAGATCACCAGTTTGGGGATGAATAATTTCATGCGGGCAGACGGACAGCCCAAATTAGCGATGATTACGATGTTTATGGGGGCAGGAGTCAATATCGTTCTTGACCCTGTGTTTATTTACTTGTTGGATATGGGAATGGCCGGGGCAGCTCTGGCAACAATCCTATCGCAATTTATTTCAATGGTCTGGATCTTGGCCTATTTTTTCGGCAAACGAAGCCGCCACAAGATCCACCTGAAAAATATGCGTTTGCATTGGAAGACTGCCAGTCGTTTAACGGCATTGGGCTTACCGTCCTTCTTTATCCAATTGGCCAATAGTTTTTTGAATGTTGTGTTGAATGTCCGCTTGACAGCCTTTGGCGGGGACGTTGCTGTTTCTGGCATGGGAATCGTCAACAGTATCCAAACCATTTTACTGATGCCGATCACTGGGTTGGTTCAAGGAACACAGCCGATCATCAGCTTTAACTACGGGGCAAAGAAGATGTACCGGGTTTGGCAAGCGCAAAAGTTGGCGATCCTGACTGCCACCGTGATCGTTTTGATCGGCTGGATCGTTACTCGTGTGGCTCCGGAATTGCTGGTCTCTCTGTTCAACCGAGACCCAGAATTAATGACCTTCAGTTCGTTTGCTTTAAAGGCCTGGTTTACCTGTTTGCCCGTGATCGGCTTTCAAATCGTAGCCGCAAACTTCTTTCAAGCGACTGGGAAGACGAAGATAGCGATCTTTTTGACCTTGACGCGCCAAATTTTATTACTGCTGCCAGCGATTTTTATCTTTTCCAATGTGTGGGGATTAGAAGGGATCCTCTATGCTGCTCCTTTTTCGGATGCCGTTTCTGCCTTATTGACCGCGACACTTTATGTGTTCGCGATCAAAAAGCTGACGAAAGAACAGCCAGCTTTGGATCATCTTGAGTATTAGACAGCAAAAGAGGTCGAAAGCTAGCGCTTTCGCCTCTTTATTTTGGGCTGTTTTACAGCCGTATTGAAATCTGGTGTTTGCTTGAATTTCCGGCTGAAGCGTTTTGGCAGCACCAAAATCAATAATTCAAAGGGTGTAGCTAAAATCGTCCATACCACTTGTCTGGCGCTAGGATAGAACGTATAGACCTTGGTCAAGGAAAGATGCAAAATCAGCAAACCAGGCAGCAGCAAAAGAGCCGTTTGCCATGTGGCGGTCCAGTCAGTAAAATAGCGCAGCCCACTTAATCCCAGAGGATAAAGATAAACGAGCGTACTAATCAGATTGACACGCCAGCTATGGGTCAGCAGGCGAATATTCAGTAGAAAGAAAATTGCGGATAGCAAAATTCCGATGGGTGGAAAGAGACTTACTAAAAAAGAATAAGCAATTCCCCAGATGATCATGCCAGGACCTTTGACTAGAGCGGCTAAAAGCAGCATGCCGCCGATCAGCAACAGCTGATTTTGGAGCGAGGCTACGGCCAATAAGCTGAAGAACCCCAGCAGCAGCCAGTGCCAAAGACTGGATAGCGGCGCTTTTTCAGGAAATCGCTGCCTTAAGGATTTTGCGGTATTGGGAAACTCTCGTTGGAAATCGTTCATACGATCCCTCCTAATCGATCACAAGGATCAGTCTTTTCTGTGTACAGCAGGTGCTGTACAGAGGACCATTATAAAAAGTTTTTCGAAAGGTTGCATCAGACTAAAGATGGAGAACTGGAAAATTCATTGTTTTATGCTATGGTAGTAAAGAAGAAAGTAGACAGGTACCGACCTGCAAGGAGGAAGCTTCATGATTTTTGATTCCCATACCCATTTGAATGCAGAACAATTTAACGAAGAGATTCCCGAGACCGTTGAACGGGCGAAAGAATTAGGTGTAACCGAAATGGCTGTCGTCGGCTTCGATACACCAACGATCAACAAAAGTTTGGAGTTAAACCAAGCATACGAAGGAATTTACTCGATCATCGGCTGGCACCCCACTGAAGCGGGCAGCTATACAACCGAAATCGAAAAAAAGTTGGTCAAACAATTGACTCTACCCAAAGTGGTCGCACTAGGAGAAATCGGCTTGGATTATTATTGGATGGAAGACCCAAAGGAAGTCCAGGAAAAAGTGTTTCGCCGGCAAATTGCGATCGCCAAAGAAATGAATCTGCCCATCAGTATCCACACCCGTGATGCAATCGAGGACACCTACACTGTTTTGAAGGATGCAGACATTCGTGAGATTGGCGGGATCATGCACAGCTTCAGCGGGGACGATGAATGGGCCAAACGCTTTTTGGATCTAGGCATGCATGTCTCTTTTTCTGGGGTTGTGACCTTCAAAAATGCCCCCGATGTCCAGGCAGCAGCAACGGTCGTGCCGATGGATAAATTACTGGTAGAAACAGATGCTCCTTATTTAGCGCCGATGCCTTATCGCGGCAAGCGAAATGAACCCGGCTACACACGTTATGTAGTGGAAAAAATCGCTGAATTGCGTAACCTGCCCTTTGAAGAGGTGGCCGAACAAACCACAAAAAATGCGCACCAACTGTTTAGGATCACGAATCATGGATAAGAGGATCGAAGAGATCATTGTGGTAGAAGGCAAAGATGACACTAAGCGCTTAAAAGAAGTGTTTGGTGCGATCGATACGATCGAAACCCGGGGGTCAGCGATCAATCAAGATATTTTAACCCAGATCGAACATGCCCAGGAGACCCGTGGGGTGATTGTGTTCACGGATCCAGACTTTTCGGGTGAAAAAATTCGCAGAACCATCATGGAGGAAATTCCTGATGCCAAGCATGCTTTTTTGTCCCGACGGATGGCCACCCCCAAACGACGGGGAGCCAGTTTGGGGGTGGAGCATGCCAGCGATGAGGCGATCATTGAAGCGTTGCGCAAAGTAGTCACCGCCTCAGACTCGCATGAGCCAAAAATCCCTAGACAAGTCTTGATGGAATATGGTTTAATAGCGGGAGCCCAATCGCGTGAAAGGCGGGAACGTTTAGGTGAAGAATTGCGCATCGGCTACACCAATGCCAAGCAATTGGAAAAACGCCTGGCGATGTTCCGCATTACTGAAGAAGCTTTGCATCAAGCCATGAAGAAAGTCGAGGAAACCTTGTGAACAACAAAGATATAGCAACGCCCTCCCGTACAAAAGAGATTTTGCAAAAGCATGGTTTTTCGTTTAAGAAGAGCCTCGGACAAAATTTTTTGACGGATCCCAATATTTTACAACGCATCGTAGAGACTGCTGAAATCGATGAAACGACGAATGTAATCGAAGTAGGCCCTGGAATCGGAGCGTTGACAGAGCACCTGGCTCGTACGGCGCACCAAGTGCTGGCATTTGAGATCGATGATCGGCTGATCCCGGTTTTAGCAGATACGCTGAGTCCCTACAGCAATGTCAAGATCGTTCATCAGGATGTACTGAAGGCGGATCTATCAGCTGAAACGGCCTATTTTGATCAAGTAGGTCCGCTTAAAGTAGTGGCCAATTTGCCGTATTACATTACGACACCGATCATGATGTACTTTTTAGAATCTAAGCTGAATGTAGATGAGATGATTGTCATGATGCAGCGGGAGGTTGCAGATCGTATTTCAGCCAAGCCAGGAACGAAGGCTTATGGTTCATTGACTATCGCAGTCCAATACTATATGCAAGCAACGACTGCGTTTATCGTGCCTAAAACAGTCTTCATTCCTCAACCAAACGTCGATTCGGCGATCCTGCGGTTGGTCCGCCGTGAAACACCAGCAGTCGCAGTCAGCAATGAAAAGGAATTTTTCCGTTTAACCAAAGCGGCCTTTGCCTTGCGCAGAAAAACACTTTGGAATAACCTTCTTCACAGCTATGGAAAAGATGAAGCGACTAGATCCTGGTTGGAAACCAGTCTGCAGCAAGCAGAGATCGATCCAAGACGGCGAGGGGAAACCTTGTCGCTGGAAGAGTTTGGACGCTTGTCTAACCAATTGGAACAAAACAAGAAAACACGGGAAGTTTAAGTTTTTTGTGCCTTTGAAAGGCAGAGTACCGTTTTACAAGTAAGCATCTGGAACATAGATGCAGCGAAGTTTACGAGGAGGATCTCATGAAAAAAATAATGATCGGATCGATCATCGGTCTGTTTGTGCTAAGTCTCTTAGGTGCTTGCTCACAAAAAGAAAAATCGAAAGAAACGAAGCGTTCGGCTTCGCTGGAACAACCAGCCAAAGCAGGCGATGAGATCGAAGCCGCTGATTACCACGATGTGGACAACTGGATCGAGAAAACCACTGACCCAACCGAACCCGCGGATGTCTTTATGTTGTATCCAACCGCCTATCAGAGAAAAAAAGAGCAATCTCCGGTCTCCACGATGGACAATATTAATGTGCGGGCAGGTGCTCAAGTCTTTCTTGCGAATCAGGGCTCTGCATTTGAGAGCAGCGGCAATGTTTTTATGCCGATGTATCGTCAATTCGATGCCAATTGGCTTTTGTCACAGCCGAAAGAGCAGCAGGCGGAATACACGAATGGCATACCTAAAGCAGATGTGTTGGCAGCTTTTGATTATTACATTCAAAATTACAACGAAGGACGTCCCTTCATTTTAGTGGGGCATTCTCAAGGAGCAGCATTGATCAAAGAAATTTTGTTTGATTACTTAAAGGAGCATCCTGAGGTCAATCAACGAATGATCGCAGCTTATGTCATCGGTCAGGCGGTGACCCGACCTGAGCTTGCAGCGAATCCGCATACAAAATTTGCAACGGGGCCGGATGACACAGGCGTAATCATCTCTTATAATACAGTCTCGCCAGACTTCAATGGAGAGCTGGTCACGAATGCGCCAGAAGCAATGGCGATCAATCCGATCTCCTGGACCACGGACGAAACAACAGCACCAGCGGAAACCAATCTAGGCTCCTATGTGCGAAATGAGGGCGGCACCTATGGGAAGGTTATGGGATTAGCGGATGCCCGGATAGATGCGGCGCGTGGATTAGTGATTTGTTCGACGGCCGAACCGGCTAAATACGCCATGCCAGAGAGTACACGAAAAATTTTCCCAGAGGGTTCCTTCCACAATAATGATATCAGTTTTTATTATTACAACCTGCAGCAAAATGCTGAAAATCGAGTGTTCCGTTACTTAGCGGAGCATACAGAAGTACCCGTTGAAAATACACCTGAGACACCACAACCATAACGAAATGAGGGACTGTGACCGCAATGTCACAGTCCCTTTGTTTAGGTGCGAACAAGCAAAGAGTTCGTCAATTTTGACTCCTTTTCGTATAGTAGGTGAGAAGGAGGAGTCATTCATGGATTATCGCGTTTTATTGTACTATTTATATACACCCATCGAAGATCCTGAGGCCTTTGCGAAGGAGCATCTGACTTTCTGTGCCTCTTTGGATTTAAGAGGACGGATACTGGTAGCTACAGAAGGGATCAACGGCACGTTATCTGGGACCATAGAAGCCACCGAACGTTACATGGAACAGATGCGTCAGGATCCTCGATTTAAAGATATCTATTTTAAATTTGATGAGAGTCAGGGACATGCATTTAAGAAATTGTTTGTCCGACCAAGAAAAGAGCTGGTTTCATTAAACCTGGAAGATGACATCGATCCTTTAAAAACAACTGGCGAGTACTTATCTCCTGAGGCTTTTCGAACGGCTTTATTGGATGAAGAGACTGTAGTGATCGATGCTAGAAATGATTATGAATACGATTTGGGGCATTTTCGGGGAGCAATTCGTCCGGAGATCCACAGCTTTCGAGAATTGCCTGCTTGGATTCGGGAAAACAAGGAGCGATTGATGGCTAAAAAAATCGTGACCTATTGTACCGGAGGCATCCGCTGCGAGAAATTCTCCGGCTGGTTGATTCGTGAAGGGTTTGAAGGGGTCGGACAATTGCATGGGGGAATCACGGCCTATGGAAAAGATCCAGAAACTCAAGGGGAGCTATGGGACGGAAAAATGTATGTTTTTGATGAACGGATCAGTGTGGAAATCAATCAAGTCGACAAACAGGTCATTGGGAAAGAATGGTTTGATGGAAGTCCTTGCGAACGCTATATCAATTGCAGCAACCCAGAATGCAATCGTCAAATGCTGGTTTCAGAAGAAAATGAAGCAAGATATCTTGGCGCTTGTTCGGTAGAATGTGCTGGACACGCTAAGAATCGTTACGTAATGGCTCAAGGTATGATAGAGGAAGAGAAGCAGCAGCGTTTGGCTGAACTAGAACCAAGATAAAATGGAAAGAGGTTATGACACACTGTCATAGCCTCTTTAAAAACTTAAAAAACCTTTTGCAAGATCCTTTTCAGGTCCTTTGAACGAATCGCATTTTCCTGAGAAAAAGCAAAAACACTGAAACAGTGTAAGCTGAAGGCGCGTATGTTGTCTGCAAGGTCATTCCCATGAAAAAGGGTCGTTCGTTTTCAACCTCGATCACCGAAAAGAGGCCTCGTTGAGAGAATAAATTAAGTCAACGAAGCAGTTGCGCGCGACAAACGGATCGTCAATACTATAAATCCGCAAATGAATCCCCTCCTCTCCCAATAATAAGCTATAAATAGTATTCAAAATAATAAGGAAAATGTGAAATTTTAAATAAAATTAATGCTAAAAAACTTTTGGTCGCAGATTTGATGCTATACTTTTCAATAAGTGACAACTTTTACATTTATTTGCATATCTAGTAAGAAAATCAGCATCTAGCATCTAATCGTAGTTTCTTGGTAAAAATAGTTAAAAGCCCTTTTTTAGTCGAAAAATCCGCAAAAAATCGATCGGAGGTAGTTATCAAATGATAACAACCGTTATAAAATGCGGAAACACTCAAAAATCAGCTATCTAAAAAAATCGGAGGGACCGCCATGACACGTATTTTAGTACTAACAAAAAATATTCTTTTTGAAGAAGCCTTTATCCGAAAGCTGCAATCGTTGGATTATGAGGTACTATGTTCGGCAAGCGTGACTCAGGAAATCAGCGACTTGAACAGTGAATCTGGCATTTTGGCATTATTCTCGATCGTGTTCATTAGTGAAAGTTTCTCAAGTGAAGAGACCAAGCGAATTCTTTCCGCTCCTAGTTTGCAGGACAAGATCCTCTTTCGTAAAGTGGATGCTTCATTGGCGGATGATGAAAAGCAACTGTTCTCGAATGATGATATCTATGATTGGGTGTTTAGAGAAATCTCAATCGAGGAGCTGCGCGAGAAATTGTCAAGAGCTGTACTGCGCAAGACAGAAAAAAGTGAAAAGCATTTCTCTAGCTATTCAAATTTTCCAATCGGCAATCAGCTGGGGATCAAACAGATTTAGTATGCCTTAACGAAAAGGAATTGCTGCTCCATTTTCAATGGAGAGAAACGATGGACGAGGTGATTTCATACGAAGTCCTTTGCCAGTCTCTTTAAAAAGAGGTCACGCCATCAAGAAAGTCGCAATTGTCAGTGATTTTGCGGAATTTGCACCTAAAAGTAATTGCCGAAAGCGATGAAAAAGAGACCGTCGAGACTGCCGGGCACAAAGGATGTGAGCAGGTGAAGGTCTAAAAAAACGGTCAAGTGTCTTGACAGGAAGACAGACTTCTACTACACTTAATGCTATTCAACGTGTCTTGACAGGTTAGGGGGAACCTGTTTAGTCATGAGTGGATGATGAAGGAGGATATTATGAAAAACAATTCTGTCAAACATTTGACGATCTCTGCTTTGCTTATTGGCTTGGGTGTGCTGATTCCAATGATCATGCCGAGAGTCACTATCCCACCGGCTTCCTTTACCTTAGCGAGCCATGTACCCGTTTTTATCGCTATGTTTTTCTCACCGGCAATGGCGATCGCTGTTGTTTTGGGGACTGCATTTGGATTTTTTATTTCTACTTCACCAATCATTGCATTACGGGCACTGTCGCATATCGTCTTTGCTGTCGTTGGGGCCAGCTATTTGCAAAAGCACCCCGAGATCGTTTTCAAAAATGGACAATTTACATTGGCAAATGGCCGTTTCCAATTGTTCAACGTGTTGATCGGCGTGCTGCACTCTGCACTCGAAATGATCGTTGTCAGTGTGTTCTATTTTATGGGGAATATGCCAGAGACTTATTATTCGCAGGGCTATCTGTATACGGTCTTCATTTTGATGGGGATCGGCGGCCTGATTCATAGCATCGTTGACTACAACATTGCTTATTTTGTTGCAGGATCGCTTTACAAACACTTCAATCTGCCAATTTTTGACAAAGCCAAACAACAGGTAAAAGCTTTGAAGAAAATGATGGTTTAGACACGGACACGCTTCGTGTCTTTTTTTTTTGAAAAAAATCAAAATTTGTTTCTATTTTATTAGAAAAAAATTAAAAAACGTTGAAGAATCAAAAGATGAGCCCGTGGTAATAATTATTCTAAAAGGGGCGTTATTTTTCTAATATCAAAGGTTCTATCGATTAATATTTATTTTATATGTATAGTGAAAGAAACGAATAGCTGTATAAAAAGTAAAATAATTGAGGTGAGAATAATGAACAGATTGTTACTTTTAACAAAAAATATTTTAGCTGAGCAAGAAATCGTCCATCGTTTACAATGTCTGAATTACGAAGTGTTTTGTTCTGCCACGACGTTGGAATTGATCAATCATGTGGAATCAACAAAAGAGGTACTGCAGCTTTTCCCAATGATCATTTTCAGTGAGACTATCTCTTCTGCGGAAGTGAATCAAATCCTGCCAAAATTGATCCAAGATGAAAAGATCATCTTCCGAAAAGTTGACACCGTTCTTTCGGAAAACGAACAATGCGGTATGGAAGGCGCTGGAATCTTGGATTGGTTCCATTCCAATGCGTCCATCGAAGAACTAAGAGAGAAGATTCCGACAACAGTCGAGAAGTATCCATACATTTTTTCTGCGGATGAGGGTGTTTATGATATTCACTCTGAAAAGGCCAAAATCGAAAGCATGATCGCCTCTTTATCGAATAATGAATTTAAAGTTTTCCAGAAGCTGAGACAGGAATATGGAACAATCGTTTCCCGTGAAGAATTGTGCGAGCTGATTTGGGGAGAATTGACCCAATCACGAATGGTGCAGTTGTCATCGATCGTAAAAAATATTCGTCTGAAGTTGGAAGTCGCTGGAAATGAAGGAGAAGTCATTAAGACTGTTTGGCGCAGAGGATACAAGTTAAGGGGATTATAAGTTCAATAAGCGATGAAGAAGACAGCTGATTATTAGAGGCTGTCTTTTTTTTCGTGGACATGTTCATGCTATAATCGAATTGGGGAAAGAAGGGATGAACGTGAAAAAACGAATACTTGGCTTGCTGATTATCGGCGTCCTGTTGCTGTTGGGAGGCTGCAGCGGGAATCAACCAGAACAAACGACGGAGGAAAGCAGCAAGACGAAAGCAAGTACCACAGAATCTAACAAAGATGAGAGATCCGAGATGGAAAAAAGAATAGAAGATATCATGCAAAGCATGTCGCTGGAAGAAAAGGTCGGGCAGTTGTTTTTAGTTCGCGTGCCTTTGAAAAATCAAGTAACCGATATTCAGAACTATCATTTAGGCGGCTATCTGCTGTTTGATCGCGACATGCAAGGGGAGAATCGGGATAGCTTGAAGGCTAAGATCGAGAACTATCAGGAAGCTAGTAAAATCCCACTATTGATTGGATCTGATGAGGAAGGCGGAACAGTCTCTCGTTTGAGTCGTAATCAATTGGTCTCACCGCCTTTTGCCAGTCCTCAACAGGTCTATCAGGCGGGCGGTTGGGCAGCGATCACTGAGGATATTGATCATAAGGCCGCCACTTTTCATGAGCTGGGGATTCAGCTGGGGATGTTTCCAGACGCAGATGTTTCGACGGATCCTGCCTCGTTCATCCACGATCGTACGATCGGAATGGATGCGAAGGGAACGAGTAAGTTTGTGCAGCGCAGTGTGACAGAAATGAAGAAACAAAAAATCGGCTCGACTTTAAAACATTTTCCTGGCTACGGAGACAACCGTGATTCACATGTTGAGATCGTAACGGATGATCGGCCGTTGGCGAAGCTTCAACAGAATGATTTCTTGCCTTTCAAAGCAGGAATCAAAGCAGGAGCGGATAGTGTCATGGTGTCTCATAACATAATTTCTGCCATCGATGATCAAAATCCTGCGTCGATCTCACCAGCCGTTCATAAAGTGCTCCGCAAGGATTTAGGCTTTGACGGAGTCGTGATGACGGATGATATGGATATGGCAGGATTGGCAGATTTTATTTCTCAGCAGAAGGCTGGTCTGCAGGCATTGAAAGCAGGCAATGATCTGATTCTATCGTCCAGCTATGCGCAGCAAATCCCTTATATTCTGCAGGCGATCCAACAAGGAGACTATTCAGAAAAACAAGTCGATCGTTCTGTTGAACGCGTATTGCGCTGGAAGATCGAATTAGGTTTACTATAAGCGTTAGGACGGCTCGAAGGTGAGCTGTTCTTTTTTTTAAAAGGCTGGCCTAATCGAAGGAAATAGCTTACAATTTAGGGAAGAAAATCGGAGCATCGGCTTCCTGGAGGTGAATTTGATGAGTGCGTCAATGCGATTGAAGCAAGTAGAAAAACAAACAGATTAATGTTGACAGAACTTCTTGTTTTGTCAGCAAGACAAAATCAGGAGGCTTTATGGAAAAACAACAATGGAGAAAAAAATACTTAACGATATTATCTGGGCAGACCGTTTCGCTGATCGGGAGCTCAGCTGTTCAATTTTCACTGATCTGGTGGTTGACCAGCGAATCTAAATCGGCGATCATGTTGTCGATCGCAGGCTTGTTCAGCTTTTTACCTCAGATGTTCTTAGGCCCCTTCGTCGGTGTTTGGCTGGATCGATTGAACCGCAAATGGGTTGTGATCGCTGCGGATTTGTTTATGGGGATCGTAGCACTGGTTTTATCTCTCTGGTTCTTATGGGGAAGTCCTTCTTTCATGATCGTGATCCTGGCCTTATTTTTACGGGCGTTGGCAAATGTCTTTCATACTCCTTCGATTCAGGCGATCGTGCCGCTTTTGGTGCCGGAAGAAGAACTGGTCAAAGCCAACAGCTGGAACCAATTTTTGCAATCTGGGGCTTTTATGCTGGGACCTGTTTTAGGAGCAGCGATGTTTGCGGCGATGCCTTTGTGGGTGATTCTTTTGAGTGACCTGGTAGGTGCACTGGCGGCTTCGTTCACATTATGGATCGTAGCAGTGCCTGTCATCGAACGAACAAAGGAAAGTATGTCTCACTACGTGACTGAATTAAAAGAAGGATTTGCGGTATTCTGGCAGGATCGACCAATGTTCGTTGTTCTATGCAGTTCTTTTTTCATCATGATTTTTTACTTGCCGTTAGGCTCTTTGTTCCCGTTGATGACCAACGTCCACTTTGAACGGAGTGCTTGGTTTGCTGGCGTCGTCGAATTGTCGTATGCTGCAGGGATGATGGTAAGTGCTTTTCTCATCGGAATGAAAAAGCACTGGCGCAATAAATTGCTGGCGGCACAGATTTCATGTATCGGATTAGGGATAACGTTTGTATTGAGTGGACTGACTCCCACCAGCTTGGCTGGCTATTGGGTCTTTGTTCTAATGTGCTTTTTCATGGGTGGTATAGGAAATTTGTACAACATTCCTTTTACAGCTTATTTGCAGGAAACAGTGGCTCCAGAGAAATTAGGTCGAGTCTTTTCACTATTGAGCAGTGTATTATCAGCCGCAATGCCGGTAGGATTGATTTTAGCTGGTCCGATCTCAGAGAAAATCGGGATCGCAGCTTGGTTTGCAGCCTCAGGCGGATTTACTTTGCTCTTTGCAGGCATGGGACTAGCGGTATTTTTCCGAGTGTCCAAACATAGATAAAAAAAATCGTTGAAAGAATTGTCGAGCTCAGCTAAGGGGAGCGTCGCTTGTTTCTTTCAACGATTTTTTAGATTTCTTGTTGGGAAAATTGTGCTTGGTACAGGCGATGGTAATAGCCGTCTTTTTTCAGCAATTCCGCATGACTGCCGATCTCTACCACATGGCCTTGGTCCAAGACTAAGATCTTGTCGGCATTTTTGATTGTTGATAACCGATGGGCGATCACAAAACTAGTATGTCCCTCCATCATGTTTAAAAAGGCTTGTTGAATGTTTTGCTCAGTCAACGTATCGACGGAGCTAGTCGCCTCATCTAAAATCAACATGGGCGGTCGACTGATCATAGTACGAGCGATCGTCAACAACTGCCGTTGTCCATCGGAAAGCTTCAAGCCTGCTTCACCAACGACCGTGTCTAATTTTTTCGGCAGGCGCAGTACAAATTCATACATGTAAGCATCCTTCAACGCAGCAAAAATCTCCTCGTCGGAGGCTTCTTTTCGTCCATAGCGCAGGTTGGCACGTAAACTGCTGTCCATCAGCCAAGTTTCCTGCAGCACCATCCCAAAGTTTTTTCGCAAACTATCGCGAGTGATCTGACGAATATCGGTGCCGTCGATCCGGATCTGTCCCTGATCGACCTCGTAAAAACGCATCAGCAGGTTGACCAAAGTTGATTTTCCAGCACCGGTTTTTCCGACGATCGCAATCGTTTCTCCCGGCTGGACCGTCAAATTGAAGTCTTCGATCAGTTTTTGATTCGGACGATAGCTGAAATACACTTGGTCAAAAACGACTTCGCCTTTCACCTTCGTCAGCTGTTCAGCATCGGCTGCATCGGGTTTTTCAATCGGCTGATCCAGCAGCTCGAAGGATCGGTCCAACCCAGCAACAGCTGTTTGCAATTGAATCGTAATGCCCGATAATTCGATAAAGGGCTTGGTGAATTGACTCGAATAGATCGTGAAGCTGGAAATGATCCCGATCGTAATGCCATGACCGCCCTGCAGCGCCAATAACCCACCGACAAAGCCGACCATCAGATAAGCCAGATGATCCACAAAGCGAGAAGACGGATTGGTTAAGGAAGAAGCGAATTGGGCTTTTTGACCACGAACATACAATTCCTGGTTGATTGTCTCAAAATTGTGCTGGTTGACTGCTTCCCGCTGAAAGGCTTTGACGATTTTTTGATTGCCGACCATCTCCGTCACGAACCCAGAGATCTGACCTACGATTTTTTGCTGACTGGTAAAATATTTTTGCGATGTTCGAGCCACAATATACGTCAGCAGAAAAATGATCGGTGTTGCGACCAAGACCACCAATGTCAACAGCGGACTCAGGTAAAGCATAAACACAAGCGCAACCAAAACCACGGTCATCCCTGAGAATACTTGATTGAATACAGCGGAAACAGCAGTAGAAATATTATCCATGTCATTTGTAAACCGACTGACGATGTCTCCTTGTGAAGATTGATCGTAATAGTTCAACGGCAGCTGGTTCAAATGAGTAAAGGTCTCATCTCGCAGCTTGGCTACCGATTCATAAGCAACGCGATTCCCGATTCGCTGGATCAAATACTGACTGAGGACAGTGACCAAAAACAAACCAGCAAACAAGCGCAGAATCGCAAACAGATGTGGAAAGTCGACTTGTCCTTGATCAGCCATTTGATCGACTGCGACACCAATGTAATAGGTCATCATGACCGAAGTCACCCCACTAGCCAGTCCTAAAAGCACAGCAGAAATCAGCTCTTTAGGATAAGCCATCAAATAAGGCACGAAGGATTTCAAGGAGCGAAAGAAGTTTTTTCGTTTATTCATGGGCTTCGCCTCCTTCGTCCTGTGATGCAGCCAAGCGTTGGTACATTGACGAATCGTTCATTAATTCATCATGGGTCCCTTTTCCGATCAGTTTTCCATTGTCCAATAACAAAATCGTCGGTGCGTCTTGGATCGAACGCAGCCGTTGAGAAATGATGATCACAGCAGAATCAAGGTCTCTTCTTAAAGCCCTTCGGAGATCAAGGTCTGTTTGATAATCCAGAGCAGAGAGAGAGTCATCCAAGATCAATACTTTCGGCTTGCGGATCAATCCGCGAGCGATCGTCAAACGCTGACGCTGTCCTCCGGAAAAGTTTTTGCCGTTTTCAAAGATCCGGGTGTCTAATCCTTCAGGAAGATTTTTCACGAATTCGCTGGCTTGAGCAGTATCCAGTGCTTGCCAGCATTCTTCATCTGTCGCATCGGATTTGCCCCACTGAAGATTTTCACGGATCGTTCCAGTGAACAAGACAGCCGTTTGCGGGACCATGGCAATCTCGTGGCGCAGCTGCTTCAAAGGCCATTCCTTCACATCGACCCCTTCAACAGAAATCCTGCCAGCAGAAGCATCATAAAAGCGCGGGATCAGCTGGATCAGCGTTGATTTCCCGCTGCCAGTAGCACCAGTGATGCCTAAGATTTGTTTCTCCGGCAGCTCGAAGGAAATACCCTCCAAAGCCAAACCGGAGTCCTCTGTGTAGCGGAAATCGACCTGATCAAATTGGATCAATGGTGCTTGTTCGTTTGGTTGAATCATTGTTTTTGGATCAGTCAAAGAAGGTTTGGCATCGAAGACTTCGTTGATCCGATTCGCTGAGGCCGCTGCTCGTGTAAAGAGGACCACTAAGTTGGAAACTACGATCAAGGCCAAAAGCATTTGATTCATGTAATTGATCAAGGCCAAGACCTGCCCTTGTTCCAGATGACCAACGTTGACTTTGATTCCACCGAAATACAGCAAACCTACCACACCCATATTCATGATCAGTGTCGTGCTGGGCGTCAACAGTGCCGAAATATTGGCGACTCGCTGATTCACCTTGGAAAGATCGAAGGCTTCCTCTTTAAAATGAGCCGTTTCCGTGTTCGTTCGGGCAAACGCACGAATTACACGGACACCGCTAAGATTTTGTGTGACCAGCTGATTCAATTGGTCCAATTGATGCTGGACTTTTTTGTATAACGGCACAGAATAATGAATGATCAAATAGAGGATCAGACAGAAAAAGGGCAGTAGAACTAAGAAAATCAACCCCATTTGCCAATCGATATAAAAGGCCATGATCACCGATCCAATACTAAGAAAAGGCGCACGAACCACCAGGCGGATCAACATAGCTAGCGCCTGTTGCATTTGATTGATATCATTTGTCATCCGTGTGATCAAGGTATCTGTACCGAAGCGGTTCAATTCATGATGAGAAAAACGATTGATGTGCTTCATCATTTGATCTCGCAAAACCGTCCCAAAGCCCTGCGAAGCGATCGAAGCATAATATTGACAGACCAGTGCACAAAGCAAGCCAACGATCGAAAGACCCAGCATCCACAGAGCCATCTCAATGACCTTGGCCGAATTGTTTCTAGCGATGCCTTCATCGACTAAACGAGCCATAAATAAAGGGAGGACCAATTCGAAGACGGCTTCTAAAAATTTGAAAAAGGGTCCTAAAATGATTTGTTTGCGGTATTCTTTGGCATAGCGTAAAAGCCGAATCATACATTTCCTCCTTTCGTGTTCATTTTTTATGCTTAAAAAGCAGTCAAAAAATGAGTGCACCTTCATTGTAGCGCACTTCCCTTGAAATCCCCTACTAATTTACACAGTTTTTCAGGGTTTTCTGGTAGAATCGTAAAAGAAGACAAACAAGAAAATCAGTTAGTAACTAGTTGTATTTGCACTATTCAACAAAAAGGAGAAATCTATGGAACGAATCGTTAGTTCAGTTGTGCTCTTATTCTTTTGTTATTCCTTTATTGGATGGCTCTGGGAGACCATTTACTGCTCCATTAAAGCCAAGCATTTCGTTTATCGCGGCTTTTTATTAGGACCAATCACCCCAATCTATGGATTTGGGATCTTGGGGGTGCTGTACCTGATTGCACCCTACCAGCAAAACTTGCTGGTGGTATTTCTGCTGGCCTTTGTATTAGTCACTTTGTTGGAATATGTCACCAGCTATTTGCTGGAAAAATTATTTCATGCCAGCTTATGGGATTACAAAGAAGTCCCTTTGAATATCAACGGCAGAGTTGCCGTCCCAGTTTCAATCTTTTGGGGAGTGTGTTGCTTGTTCATTGTGGAAATTTTAAATCCAGAATTAATGACTCTGGTCAGCGGCTGGGTCGATCGCTTTGGCATTTTCCTGCCGATCCTTTTATTGATGCTGATCAGTTTTGATTTAGGCTTTACGCTAAGCAGTGTTCAATCTTTGCGTCGTGGATTGAAGGAACTTAGCGAGGCGATTCAAGACAAGAAAGAGCAATTGCAGCAAACCGCTGAGGAAAAAAAGGCCCTTTACGACGAACGAGTTTCAGCCTTAAGAGAAGATGGCAAGGATTGGCTGGAAGAGCTGCGGCAGCAAAAGGGCCGACGATTGCCGCGTCTGAATCTGCAAGAACGCCGCTTGTTATCTGGCTTTCCCAATATGAAATCCAAGGAAGGCATCAGCTCACTAGATGAGGTTCGCAAGCTCGTGAAAGAATTGCGGAAAAAGTAAGTACCAGCACCTTTCTTAGTGAAGGGTGTTTTTTCGTTCAAGACTGTTAAATTTCTGATACTAAATTGTAACCTGACCGCAATAAACCTGTTTTCTCGTTTTCGTATAATGAGTGGGAGAAATGTGAAAGGTGTGGAATGAGTGAAAGGGAAAACGGCTGGTATTTTTGCCGCAGTGCTAGTAACGACCAACCTGCTTTTGCCTGTCTTGGCACAGGCAGAATCGATCAGTGAACTCGATAAGCAAGCTTCTGCTGTAGCACGTCAAAGCGACAAGATCAGCGCGGAACTGCAGATTGCGTTGAACGATGTAAATACGAAATATCAAGAAGTCAATACGATTCGCAGTAAAATCAGCGAGAATGAGCAGACATTGCAGACCACGAAAAAGGAAATCGAAGAAACCACTCAGATCATTGAAAAGCGTACAGAGATCGTTGGGGAACGATTAAAAGAAGCGCAGTTGAGCGGGATGGCTGAACGAACATTCATGACTTTGTTAGACTCAAAAAATCTAACGGAATTTTTGAGCCGGGCCTATGCCATGTCTACGATTCAAAAAGCCGAAAAAGAGAAAATCCTCGGCTTGAATGAAGCCAAAGAAAAATTAGTGTCCTTAAAGGCTACGCAAGAAACGACGCAAGCCAATTTAAAGAAAAACGAAGCCAGTTTAGAAAAGCAATCTGCCTCCTTGGATGAGCGAATGACGAATCTAAAAGCAGAGCTTTCTGATAACAAAACCAGTTTAGAAAAAATCAGCCAAGCCAAAGAGGTTGAAAAAGCACGACAAGCAGCCGAAGAGGCGAAGAAACAAAAAGCCGCCAAGGCAGAAGAAGAAGCCAAGCAAAAAGAAGCCGCTAAACAGGCGGAGAACGCAAGCCAGGCCGAAGCAGCCAAAGCCGCTGAACAAAAGGCTTCGCAGGAACAAGCTGCTCCACAAGAATCTAAGGAGACAGCTCAAACAGAGCCAACGCAGCCTGCACCCGCTCCAGCACCTGTACCAGCACCAAGTACACCAACGACAAACGGCAAAACGATGCAGATGCAATCGACGGCCTACTCGTGTGCAGAATCCGCCAACACCTTTTGGACAGCCATGGGGATCGATCTGCGCCAAAATCCTCAGGTCGTAGCAGTCGATCCAAATGTGATTCCCTTAGGATCGATGGTAGAAGTCTCTGGCTACGGCATAGCCATTGCAGGAGATACCGGAGGAGCGATCAAGGGAAACATTGTGGATGTTCATTTTCCGACGGTCGAGCAATGCAGACAGTGGGGCAGACGGTCTGTGACCGTGACGATCATCAGCTAAGAAGCAAGACTGAAGACAAAGAAACTTTGTTTTCAGTCTTTTTTTTGAAGAATTTAAGAAATGGCCTATTTTTTGCTGAATCACCGATAAAAAAGTCGGAAAACAAGAATCGCTTCTAAAAAAAATGATTCGGTTATTTTTAGGATTTTGAATAAACGATTTCCAAAATTAGTTTATTTTATTTTTTCGGAAAAAAATGGTTTTTGCAATGAGAAATTAGTTGTTTTCACTTCTTTTATGGGGGGTGAACGCCCTGATCTATTATTTTTGATTGTTTTTGCAGCAAGTCTTTTTAAATGTAAAATCATCGGTTTTTCTTTATGAGTTTTTTTAAAAATATTGTTATGGTATTTCAAGTTTTTTACTTTATAATAAAAAGTATTGTATAGATTTTGATAAAAAAATAAATAGCAACGCTAAAGTATGAGGGGGATTACTTTGGAAGAGACCATCAGTATCGGCCAAATCATCGATATTTTAAAGAAACGAATCAAATGGATCATTTCCGGCTTCATTGTGGGTATTTTGTTGGCGGGAACGATTTCTTTTTTCTTTTTGACACCGCGTTACAGCTCTGCTTCGCAATTGATCGTACAGGTCACCAAACAGTCAGAGGGGAATGTCAATCTGCAAAATGACATCAACGGCAATCTGTTGCTGATCAATACCTATAAAGATATGATCATGGGCGACCTTGTGATCGAAAAAGTTAGAGAAGAATTGAAAAAGGACCATGGCTACCATTTTACCAATGAAGAGTTGAAAAACATGATCGAGGTCCAACAATCGCAAAACTCGCAAATGTTCCAAATCATTACCAAAGCCGCCAGACCAAGAGAGGCTGCCCATGTTTCCAACAAGGTCTCAGAGGTTTTTCAAAGCAAGGCTCAAGAGGTACTGGATATCAACAAGGTGACGATCACTTCAAATGCCTTGGCGCCTCACAAACCATTCTGGCCGAATCACAAGCTCAATCTGTTGATCGGTACTGCGATCGGGTTGATCAGTGGACTTGCCTTGGCCTTTGGATTGGAGCTTTTCGACAAAACGGTCAACGACGAAGCTTTCATTGCGGACAAGCTGGAGCTGCCTGTCTTAGGCCAAGTCTCTGAAATGACCCGACGTGAAGTCACAGAAGGCAAGAAAACCCTTCAAACCAAGAGTGAACGAAAAAAATCTAGTGCTACCGTCCGCACATTGAGGGAACGAATGTAACAGAACGATTCGTTCCAGAAAACAACTACATATGAGGAGCAGAAAACCATGGTGAAAAAGAAAAGACGAAAAACCACGCCCGTTGCGCTAGTGGCAGCGACTTCTGAAGATTTTTCTATCGCAGCAGAACAATATCGAAGCATCCGCAGCAATATCAATTTCGCTTCGGTGGACAAAGACATTCGAACATTAGTGATCACTTCGTCAGGTCCTGCAGAAGGCAAATCCACTACTGCAGCCAATCTGGCGATCGTATTCGCCAATGCTGGCAGCAGAGTATTACTAGTAGATGCCGATATGAGGAAACCAAGTGTGGCTCTGAGCTTTAAGCTGAAAAATAATCGCGGGCTCAGTGACCTGTTGACGAGCCGTGAAGCCTCGGTTGACGACTATTGTCAAAAGACCATGATCCAGAATCTTTTTGTCTTAACCAGCGGATCAAAGCCGCCAAATCCTTCTGAATTGTTGGGCTCAAAACGAATGGCTGAATTGATGAAGACCATGCAGAAAAAATTTGATCTCGTTGTTTTCGACATGCCGCCATTGGCAGCGGTGACGGATGCACAAATCATGGCCGCCCGTACAGACGGGACTATTCTGGTGGTTCGTGAAGGAAAAACTAGGAAGCAGGAAGTACTTCAAACCAAAGAAATGCTCGTTCACGCCCGCGCCAACATCTTGGGCGTTGTTTACAATGGAAAGAAAAAACGAGAATCTGGAAGTTATTACTATTACAACTAGCTGAAATACCTCGAAATAACCTTTTTCTTTTATCATTTTTGTTATCTTTTGGTTTTTTAAGAATGAATTTATTTGATATGAAAATAAATTATAAAAATGGCTTTACAAAGAGAGCGCTTGCTATTATCAGACCCGACCGCTTGATAAAAAATAATAATTTGAAAGTATTTCTTTTATTTTACAATTTCATTTCCCTGCAAATTGTTATGGAAGTTGATGCGGAATTCCGCTATAATGGAATCTGATGTATTCACATTTTTTTCATAAAAATGATTCATTAATTTCAAAAACGCAAGTAGGAAAGATGAGGGTCTATGGAAGAAACAGTTAGTGTGCAACAATTATTAGAGGTGTTACGTAAACGATTGCGATTTATCATTATAGGTGGCGTGCTGGGAATTCTGATTGCAGGAGTCCTCGCTTTTTTCGTGTTGACACCGAAATACAGTTCTCAGGCACAGTTAGTCGTCACTTTACCGCAAACAGAAACCACCAATGCCAATGATGTCAATACCAATCTGCAAATGATCAATACGTATAAGGATATCATTACAGGTGATTTAGTAACCAAGGAAGTGGCTGAACGTTTGGAGACTGATTCTGGTCTAGCACTTAAACCGGAAGAGTTAAAAGAAATGATCCATGTCGAACAAAATCAAAATTCTCAAATGTTTTCGATTATTGCGACCAGCACCAAGCCAAGAGAAGCAGCAACGATTGCAAATGTCACTGCTGAAACCTTTCAAGCTAATGCCAAGAATGTGTTGAACGTTGACCGTATTTCCATTATCTCCAATGCAGTTGCTGACAATGATCCAATTTTTCCAAATAAGAAGCTGATGCTATTGATTGGTTTAGTTGGCGGGGTAATGGCAGGTGTTGTATTGGCAATCGTTCGTGAGTTGCTGGACCGTACCATCAAAGACAGCAAAACATTGACAGAAGATTATGGCTTCACAGTCTTGGGAAATATTCCAGCAATGACCAACAAAGAATTGAATGCGAAGTTGCGTCGTCCAGCAGAAGCTGTTTCACAACCTCGTCCAGAGAAAAAAGATCGTTCGACAGGTGAAGCTCGCCGTCGTCGTACTCGAGTTTAGGGAGGCACCCATGGCTAGACAAAAAAACAATGAAACCACCGAAGCAGTAAGCTTAATCACATTAATCGATAAATCATCGCCCGTTGCAGAACGATACAGGACGATACGGACCAATATCCAATTCGCATCTTCAGCGGATCAGCAGCTAAAAACACTAGTTATCACATCTTCTGGTCCTGGAGAAGGAAAGTCTACTACAGCAGCAAATCTAGCAGTGGTATTTGCCAATTCAGGACAAAAAGTCTTGCTGGTCGATGCAGATATGCGTAAACCAACTGTTCATAAAACATTTCAATTAACCAATTCAAATGGATTGAGCAATGTATTAAGTACAAATACAGATGTCCATCAATCTATTCAATCGACCGTTGTACCAAATCTATCCATTTTAACAAGTGGACAAAAATCACCGAACCCTTCTGAATTATTGGGTTCTTTAAAGATGGATCAGATTATTCGGGATCTAAAAGGTGAGTATGATTTCATCATTTTCGACATGCCGCCAGTTGTTGCAGTAACCGATGCGCAAATCATGGCATCAAAGGCAGATGCCACGATGGTAGTTGTCCGTGAGAATGTGACTCGCAAGGATTCATTACAAAAGGCTCGTGAACTATTAGCGATGGTGAATGCGAATGTTTTAGGGGCAATATATAACGGAAGTACAGATGAATCAGATCAAGGCTATTATTATTACGGAACAGAGAACTAAAAACAAAACTAGAAGGTGAGAACATGATCGATCTGCATTGTCATATTTTACCTGGCGTAGACGATGGGGCACAAACAATGGAAGACAGTTTAGCAATGGCTGAAAAAGCTGTTAGCCAAGGAATCACCCATATTTTATGTACGCCGCATCATAATAACGGAAAATACGATAATCCAGCAAATGAAGTCATTGAAAAGGTTGATCAATTGCAATCAGAGCTTGATCGGCATCACATAACGCTCACTGTTTTAGAAGGTCAGGAAGTACGGATTTCAGGATCTCTCTTGGAGGATATTCAACACCAAGAGATCCTGTTTACCGACCTTGACGATACATATCTCCTGATCGAATTTCCTACAGGAGAGGTTCCTGCTTATTCAGAGGTACTGTTTTACAATTTGTTGAAAGAAGGACACATCCCAGTGATCGTCCATCCGGAGCGAAATGCTGTTTTTCGCAAGGACCCTAATCAATTGATCCCATTTTTGGAAATGGGCGTACTAACGCAGTTAACGGCACCAAGCATTGTTGGTATTTTTGGGAAAGACATTCAAAAGACAGCAAAAGACATGTTAACACACAATATGCTGCATATGGTAGCATCAGATGCTCATAATTTGAAGCATCGGAGTTTTTATATGAAGGAAGCTTACGAAGAAATTGAAAAAGAGTGTGGGAAAGCAAAAGTAACAGAGATGAAGCAAATTGCAAAGGCACTGTTAAATGGTGATGGAATTCAAGCGCCATCTTTTGAGCGATTTAAAGAAAAACGATTTAGATTTTTTAAATAATGGTTAAGTTTAGTTAGGGGACTTTCTGAGTGTTAAAATTTGATTTTACAAGAAAACGTAAGATTGCAATATTGGTTATGTTAGATAGTTTTCTAATTATCTCTGCCAACATTGCAGCATTTCTTTTTATGAACCCTTTTGTTTTGATAACAACAAATTTCTTTCTGTTAAACACAGTAATATCTGTATTCCTTTATTTGTTATTTGGCAGCTTTTTTAAGGTTTTTACTCGTATTAATCGGTATACAAATCTGAAAGAAATGATTGCTATTTTTTTTACTGCTACATGTCAGTTTTTTGTTGATGCTATAATCATGAGTTTTTTATTGGATTATGTATATAGCTTGCGCTTCGAAGTGTTAACTTACTTTTTATCTGTTTTCCTTATCATTGCAAGTAGACTAATCTGGCGGATTTGTGTTGAGAAACAAAATGAGAAAGGTCCTAAAGATCGTAAACAGACAAGAACTTTAATCGTTGGAGCAGGAACGGGTGGTAAAATTCTTTACAATAGTTTTTTGGGCTCCAAAACTGCTGGGAATATCTGTGTTATCGGTTTTATTGATGATGATCCAAACAAGTTATTTACATATCTTTCAGGTGTTAAGGTTTTAGGGACTACAGATGACTTATCTTGTTTAGTTGAGGAAAATAAAATTGACATGGTTACGATTGCAATTCCTTCTCTTTCTAAAAAACGTTTAAGAGAAATATTCAATCAAATAGAACCACTAAAGGTGAAGGTTAATACCATGCCATCGATAGAGGAAATCGCTTCCGGGAAAGTAAACATGACTCGATTAAGAGAAATCGATGTTGTAGACCTTTTAGGAAGAGAAGAAGTGAAACTAGATATTGATTCAATCAAGGATCAATTAACAGCGCAAGTTATTTTGGTAACGGGTGCTGGAGGATCGATTGGGTCAGAAATTTGTCGGCAAGTAATTAAGTTTAATCCGTCTAAATTGATTCTGCTCGGCCATGGTGAAAACTCTATTTACCAGATTGAGAGGGAACTTAAAAGCAAACATATCAATAAGGTAACTCAAATTATTCCAGTAATAGCAGATATTCAGGATCGAGAAAAAATATTTGAAACAATGGATAGATATAAACCAACAATTGTTTATCATGCTGCAGCGCATAAACATGTACCATTAATGGAATACAATCCTCGAGAAGCAGTAAAAAACAATATTTTTGGAACAAAGAATGTTGCAGAGGCGTCTAAAAGTTTTTGTGTCGAGAATTTTGTCATGGTTTCCACCGACAAGGCAAATAATCCTCCAAATGTTATGGGATCAACAAAACGTATTGCGGAAATGATAATTACTTCTTTGAATGAAGAAGGAAAAACTAAGTTTTCTGCGGTACGTTTCGGTAATGTCTTAGGTTCAAGAGGAAGTGTCATTCCCTTATTTCGTGAACAGATCGCTAAGGGTGGGCCAGTAACTGTTACTGATTTCAGAATGACTAGGTATTTTATGACAATTCCTGAAGCTAGCCGACTAGTCATACAATCTGGTGCGTTAGCGAATGGTGGAGAAATTTTTATTTTGGATATGGGAGAACCTGTAAAGATTGTAGATCTTGCAAAAAACATGGTACGTCTGAGTGGTTATCAAGAGGATGAAATTGAAATAATAGAAACCGGAATCCGCCCAGGAGAAAAACTATATGAGGAACTTCTTTTAGACAAAGAACGAAATGATGAGGCCGTATTCGAAAAAATTTTTGTAGGACATATTGAGGGATATTCTTTAGAAAAGGTAATGGATTTTGTTGAGCAATTACCCGAAAATGATTTGGAACTGGCGAAGAATATCGTAGCATTTGCAAATGCATCAAATAGGTAAAGGTGGATTTATTATTAATGTATGCAAGTATAGTAAAGCGCGTAATTGATTTTTTTATTTCTTTATTTAGTATCGTCTTATTGTCTCCAATTTTTTTGATTTTATGCATTTCTATAAAAATCGATTCTAGAGGGCCAATTATTTTTAAACAAAAAAGAGTCGGAAAAGATAAGAAATATTTTGACATCTACAAATTCCGTACGATGAAGATTGAAACGCCAAAAGAAATGCCTACACACTTGTTAGAAAACCCAGATTACTATATCACGAGAGTAGGTAGGTTCTTACGAAAAACGAGTTTAGATGAATTACCTCAGTTAATAAATATTCTCAAAGGTGACATGGCGATTATTGGCCCGAGACCTGCTTTATGGAATCAGTATGATCTAATTGAAGAGAGAGATAAATATGGTGCAAACAATATTCGTCCAGGGCTTACTGGGTTAGCTCAAATAAATGGCAGAGATGAATTAGAGATTTCAGTAAAATCTATTCTAGATGGAAGATACACAAGCAATATTTCTCCCATTATGGATTTAAAATGTTTTATAGGAACATTTTCTGTGGTGTTTAGGAGTCAAGGTGTCGTCGAAGGCGGGACAGGCTTGCTGAACAAGGAGGAAAAAGAATGAAAAGAATCTTAATAACAGGTGCCAATAGTTACATAGGGACATCGTTTGAAAAGTGGATGAGACAGTTCGGTAGAGAGTACCAAATAGATACTATTGATATGAAAGATAATTCATGGAAAAGCAGAAAATTTGATTTATATGATTCAGTTTTTCATGTTGCAGGAATTGCTCATGCGGATGTTGAAAAAGTTGACGAAGAAACAAAGCGTTTATATTATCAGGTCAATTGTGATTTAGCAGTTGAAACGGCGAAAAAATATAAAGCGGATTTAGGAAATAAAACTGGTCAGTTCATTTATATGAGTTCAATCATAGTCTACGGAGAAGGATCTAATATTAATAAAAAGCGGGTAATCACGCCTGAAACCAGGCCTAACCCCTCAAATTTCTATGGAGATAGTAAGTTGCAGGCTGAACTAAAGTTATGTCCATTAGAAACTCAAACATTTAAAATAGCAATTTTAAGACCACCAATGATTTATGGATACAAAAGTAAAGGGAATTTCCCTCAGCTTATAAAAATTGCTGATAAAAGCCCAATCTTTCCTAATATAAAAAACGAACGTTCAATGCTTTTTATAGGGAATTTATGTATATATTTAAAAAGATTGATTGATAATGGCGAACGAGGAGTATTTTTTCCGCAAAACAAAGATTATGTAAGAACTAGTGGAATGGTCAAATCAATTGCTTCAATAAGAGGAAAAAAAATTATTTTAACAGTGCTTTTTAATTGGGGAATAAAACTATTGGGATATTTTCCTGGTAAAATAGGTAAATTGGTAAATAAAGCATTTGGTAGTATAACTTATGTTCAAAATTGTGATAATCAAGACTTTCTGGATTTTGAAGAAACAATTAAACAAAGTATGGGAATGATAACTAATGAGTAAGAGGTTACTAGTTGTATCTCAATACTTTTATCCAGAACAATTCCGAATAAATGATATTTGTGAAACATGGGTGTCAAAGGGGTATGATGTTACTGTTTTAACGGGAATTCCCAATTACCCTAAAGGTAATTTCTATGACGGTTATGGTATAAGGAAAAAAAGAAATGAAAATTACAATGGTATTGAGATTATTAGAATCCCAATTATACCCAGAAAAAAAAGTGGTTTCATGATGGGGTTAAATTATTTATCCTTTGTTTTTTCAGGAATTTTATGGGGGTTGTTTAATAAAAAACAATTTGATGCTGTATTTATCTATGAGGTTTCTCCAATGACTCAAGCTATACCGGCTATTAAAATAGCTAAAAGACTTAATGTTCCTTGTTACATCTATGTCATGGATTTATGGCCAGAGAATTTTGAGATTATTACTGGAATAACGAGTCCATTTATGATTAAACCGTTAGAAAAAATGGTCGATTATATTTATAAAAATTGTAAAAAAATATTTACCGCATCTAAAAGTTTTAAAGAAAATATTCAGCAGAGGGGAATACCTGCAAATAAAGTTTTTTATTGGCCTCAGTATGCAGAAGAATTCTATCGTCCAGTTGATAGAAAAAGTTCGGAAATTTTTCAGGATGAAAAAAAGAATATCATATTTGCTGGGAACATCGGAGTAGCTCAAGGACTTGATATTCTACCCGAAGTGGGTAAGTTTTTAAAATCAGAGAACCTAAATATCAGATTTAACATTGTGGGAGATGGAAGAAGTAAAGAAAAATTGATCTCTGAAATTACAAAAGAAAAACTGAATGAATTTTTCACCTTTTTAGACCCTGTTCCTGCAAGTGATATTCCGTATATATTTAGCGCAGGGGATTTTTCATTTGTGTCTTTAAAGAAGAGTGAAATTTTCTCAATGACTATACCAGCAAAGCTCCAATCAAGTATGGCGTGCGGAATGCCTATTCTGCTTTCCGCGGATGGCGAGGTTCAAGATATTATTAAAAATTCACAAGCTGGCTTTGTTAGCGACTCAGGTGATGTCAAAGGTCTTTTAGAAAATCTAAAAAAAATTGATAGATTGAGTAAAAAAGAAATACAAGAAATGGGTAGAAACTCAAAAAATTATTATGAAAAGAATTTTGAAAAAAAGAAACTTATGTCTATTATGGATGACTTTTTATTGAGGGAGTAATTATGTTTAAAAATAAAACATTATTGATTACTGGCGGAACAGGTTCTTTTGGAAATGCAGTTATGAATCGCTTTTTAGATTCTGATATAAAAGAAATTCGAATTTTTTCTCGAGATGAAAAAAAGCAGGATGATATGAGGAAAAAATACAGTGATGATAAATTGAAATTTTACATTGGTGATGTTAGAGACATCAACAGTGTAAAGAATGCGATGTACGGTGTAGATTATGTTTTTCATGCAGCAGCATTGAAACAAGTCCCTTCTTGTGAATTTTTCCCAATGGAAGCTGTTAAAACAAACGTTATTGGTACAGACAACGTAGTGACTGCTGCTGTAGAAATGGGTATTCAGAAAGTTATCTGCCTGTCAACAGATAAAGCAGCTTATCCAATTAATGCTATGGGTATTTCAAAAGCGATGATGGAAAAAGTTTTTGTTGCAAAAGCCAAGACAGTTTCTGAAGAAAAGACCACAATTTGTGGAACCCGTTATGGAAATGTTATGGCTTCCAGAGGATCAGTAATTCCTTTGTTTATTGAACAAATAAAATCTGGAAAACCACTTACTATTACAGATCCTGATATGACTCGCTTTTTAATGAGCTTAGAAGAAGCTGTAGAATTAGTAGTTTTTGCGTTTAAAAATGCTGTAGCTGGAGATATTATGGTCCAAAAATCTCCAGCATCTACTGTAGGTAATTTGGCTCAGGCAGTAAAAGAACTTTTTGATGTCAAAAATGAAATCCAAATTATTGGAACTCGTCACGGAGAAAAACGCTATGAAACGCTTTTAACTAAAGAAGAGTACCATGTTGCTACGGATATGGGAGATTTTTATCGAGTTCCTGCGGATACCCGGGATCTGAATTATGATAAATATTTTTCGGAGGGAAGTAAAGAATTAACTCAAGAGGGAGAGTACAACTCTGATAACACTGAGCGGTTAACAGTACAACAAATCAAGGATAAGTTATTAAGTTTAGAGTATGTACAAAGTGAATTGAAAGCGTGGAGAAGCGAATGAGGATTCTTGTTACTGGATCTCAAGGATTTGTAGGAAAAAACTTGATTGCAGAACTGAAAAATCAAGGTTATGAAACTATTTTTGAATATGATGTAGACACTCCAGATTATTTATTGGAAGAATATTGTTATCAAGCGAATTTTGTTTTTCACTTAGCAGGAGTCAATCGTCCAAGTAATGAGTCGGAGTTCATGGATGGAAATTTTGGATTTACCTCCAAATTGTTATCTTATTTGAAAGACAATAATAACACTTGCCCTATTATGATTTCCTCATCAATTCAGGCTTCATTAGATAACCCATATGGGAAAAGTAAAAAAGCTGGGGAAGAATTATTACAACAATATCAAAATGATACAGGGGCTCAAATTTATATCTACCGTTTTTCCAATTTGTATGGGAAATGGTCACGCCCCAATTACAATACTGTAGTTGCCACCTTTTGCTATAAAATTGCTAGAAATCAGGAAGTATTGGTCAATGATCCCAACGCTACAATGACTTTATGCTATATAGACGATGTTGTCCAAGAGTTGATAAGATGTCTACAAGGGCACCCGACAAGAGGAGACGATCATTATATTGTTCAGGAATCTGACACAATTACTGTAGGCCAATTAAAAGAGATTATAATGTCTTTTAAGGAAAGTCGAAAGAATCTTAGCGTTCCGCAATTGAATCAAAGGATCGAAAAAAACTTATACAGTACTTATTTAAGTTTTTTACCTGAAGATGAGTTTGCTTATCCACTCAAAATGAATCAAGATAACAGAGGTTCTTTTACAGAATTTATTCGCACCCCGGACAGAGGTCAAATCTCCATAAACATATCAAAACCCGGAATAACTAAAGGAAACCATTGGCATCACACTAAAAATGAAAAATTTTTAGTGGTCAGTGGAGAGGGTGTGATACGTTTTAGGCATATTGATTCGGAAGAAGTTTTGGAATATTTTGTTTCAGATAAAAAATTAGAAGTTGTTGATATCCCGGTTGGGTACACACACAATATCGAAAATCTTGGTGAAAAAGAAATGGTTACTATTATGTGGGTAAATGAACCCTTTGATTCTGATCATCCAGATACTTACTTTATGGAGGTTTAATTGTGAAAAAGCTAAAAGTAATGACAGTTGTGGGTACGAGACCAGAAATTATTCGTTTATCTGCAGTTATCAATTGTCTGAGTAATTCGGAAGCGATTGATCATATTTTAGTTCATACTGGTCAAAATTATGACTATGAGCTGAATGAAGTCTTTTTCAAAGATTTTAAATTAGAAAAACCTGATTATTTTCTCAATGCTGCTGTAGGTACTGCAATTGAAACAGTTGGAAATATTTTAATTAAAATTGATCCGATTTTGGAAGAGGTTAAGCCGGATGCTTTTCTTGTTTTAGGGGACACTAACAGCTGTTTATGTGCGATTGCAGCAAAACGACGACACATTCCAATTTTTCACATGGAAGCTGGAAATCGATGCTTCGATCAAAGAGTTCCAGAAGAAACGAATCGTAAAATTGTTGATCATACAGCGGATATTAATTTAACTTACAGTGACATAGCGCGCGAGTATTTGCTTCGTGAGGGATTACCAGCTGATCGTATAATTAAAACCGGTAGTCCAATGTTTGAAGTATTGAATTCAAGAAAAGAAGATATTGATAAATCGAATATTTTAGAACGATTATTACTAAAAAAGAACAAATACTTTCTTGTATCTGCTCACAGAGAAGAGAATGTTAGTTCGGAAGAAAACTTTCTCGATTTAGTAGAAACAATTAATACGATTGCAGAGAAATATCAATATCCAATCATCATAAGTACTCACCCTCGCACTATGAATATGATCAAAGAGAAAAAGATCAAATTTCATGATTTAGTTAAAACCATGAAACCTATGGGGTTCAATGATTACAATAAACTACAGATTAATGCTACAGCTGTTTTGAGTGATAGTGGTACGATTAGCGAAGAATCATCGATTTTAAACTTTAAAGCATTAAATATTCGTCAAGCTCATGAAAGACCAGAGGCTATGGAAGAAGCTAGTGTGATGATGGTGGGTTTAAAGAAGGAAAGAATTTTAGAAGGATTAACTATTTTAGAGACCCAAAAAAAAGATACCTTGAGAACGGTTCTTGACTATTCTATGTTTAATGTATCAGAGAAGGTTTTAAGAATTATTTTGTCTTACACTGATTATGTGAATCGGGTGGTGTGGAGAAAATGTTAGATACTACCGCTATAGCAATATGTATAATATATTATGATAATTATTCTGAGATTAATTCCTTTCTTGAGGAATTAGAAAAGCAAGTGAAAAAGAACTTTGTTGTTGGAATTACGATTAATAAAGATTCTAACAATGAAGCTGCCAATTTATTAATTGACAACGAGGATAAGAACTACCAAATATATGCTTTTTACCCTGAAAAGAATTTGGGTTACTTAAATGGGTTGTTCTATTCTTATGAGCATATTATTGAAAGATATAAGACGCTTGAATGGGTTGTATTTTGTAATACAGATATTGAGATAAGAGATACTTTTTTCTTTGAGACGCTGAATAACAGGCAATACTCTTCCGAAATCTATTGTGTCGCGCCGTCTGTCTATGAGAAAAATCGAGGTGTTTATGAGAACCCACAGTACGAAAAAAGATACAATTTGAAATCTTTGAATAAGAGAATCTTTATTTTTAAAAGACCTTTTCTCTCAAAATTATATATACAATTATCTCAGATAAAAGCACAAAGAAACAGGAAAGTCAAAAGAGCCAGTCAGTATGTTTACTCAGCGCATGGATCATTTTTTATGTTAAGAAACAAATTTCTACAGAATATTAACAGAAAGTATTTTTCTTTAATGTACAGCGAGGAAGCGTTTATTGCTGAGGAAGTAAATAATTTGAATAAGAAAATATATTATGATAGTGAATTAGAAGTTATTCATGATGAAAGTCAAAGTACTGGTAAACTCGATTTTCATAAGAAAAGTAAATACATTTCTGATTCACTGATAAAAATCCGAGATAGATACTTCATTTAGGGAGGAGGGATTTGGTGAATGAAATATTATTTGTTACAAATATCGAAATGAAGAAGACCAGCGGAATATATAAGAAGATTGTAAGTCAATGTAAAGCATTGTCTAGAATGAAAAAATGTACTTTAATTTGTAAAAAAGATGGTAAGATTTTTAATGTTATTTTTTATAAGGGACAATGGTTTAAGGAAATATCTACTAATAAACCTGGGAATATTAGGGAACTTTTAAAACACTCGAAAGAAATGATAGAGAGTTTGCCTATCGAGATACTTTATTTTAGATTAACACTTAAACCTACGTTTAGACAGGTAAAACTATTCAAATTTGCAAGAGAGAATGGAATTAAAGTTATATATGAAATTCCTACATTCCCATTTTTTTTTGAGCAAGTAAATTCGTCAAACAGAAAATTGCTTACTCTTTTGAAAATGATTTTTGATAAAATAATATTTTTACAATCAAAAAGGTATATAGATTGCATTCCAGTAATCCTAAGTAATAGTGAAATAAAGAAAGAGAAAAAATTTTTTGAAATCACAAATGGGGTTTGTTCTAACAATCTACCTATTAATTACAAAAGAAATTCTTTAAATGATTCCATCAATTTTTTAGGTGTTGGAACTTTGATTTCGTATCATGGTTACGACAAATTAATAAAGTCAATATACCAATATAAGCAAAAGGAAAATAAGATAAAAATAATTTTTCATATTGTTGGGGATGGACCAGAAATAGGTATGTTGAAAAGACTTGCTCTAAGTTTAGACTTGACAAATGAGATTAAATTTTATGGACCCTTACATGGAGAGGAATTAAACAAGGTTTTTGAGATAGCGGATGCGGGTATAGGAGCATTATCACTCTATAAAAGACATGCTGATATTGATACAACCTTGAAGGTTGTTGAATACTTAGTTCGAGGAATACCCGTTATAACCTCAGGACATTTAAATGAAAAAGTAAATAAGGATTTTTATATAGAAGTAGAAAATGACAGTTCAGTGTTTGATTTGAGAAAGGTTTTAGAATTCTTGAGAGAATTTCGTAGTAAGGATAGAGATTGTGAAATTACTTTTTTAAGGGATTTATACAATTGGGATAATATTATGGAGAAGATAGTTAATGGAAATGAGTTTAATCAATAAAAATGAGAAATACGAAATACGTTCTATTGAGTTGTTCTGTTTCATTTTTAGTATGATTTTTTTAGGAGAAATCAAGGGAATCGATATTAGAATAATAGTTTATATCTTTTGGATAATCTACTCATTAATTAAAAGAATAAATGGAAAGATTTTTTTCACAAAGAGACAGCTAATAGTTATTATCTTGTTAAGCGTTGTTCTATTATATTCATCTTTAGTATTTTTGTTTAGTCTATCCAATGACTTCTTTTTCCTACTAAAAACTATTCGGAGTATAGTCTCCGCATTAGTCATATTCCTATTTTTTAACAACAGTAACGTTAGCTATATAAAGCTAACAAAAATTTACTTGCTTGCTATAAGCATCCATGCACTTTCAATAATTTTGAGTATACTTTCACCTAGTATTAGGGAATCCTTGTACATTTTTAGCGGATATTCAAAAAAATTATTACCCTTCCGGTCTAGCGGTCTTTTTTCTGGTTATGATTTTGCTGGATATTTTATAAATATTGCGATCTTCTTTTTTGGTTTATTAATCATTTGGAAAAAAACTAGAAATAGCTTGTTTGTTTATTGCTATTTCATTTTTCTGATTTTGGCAGTGATTTTAACATCAAGGTTCAATGTTTTTGTATTAGCAATGAATGTATTATTTCTCTTATTTATCTCCTATAGAAATAATAATTTAAGTGCAAGAATTTTCTTTACCATAATAAATGGGTTTTTGGCGTTTTTTTTGGCAATATTCTCTGTATTGTCAATGAATATTGCTCCAAACTTAAGATTCTTTTTAGCAACTAGATATCCTCTTTTAAATAATATAAGTACAACAATTACTGATAGCTATGCAAATTACGATGTTTCTAGTACCATTAGTAGTCAATTTGTTTTTCCTAGTAGTCCTAGGTTCTTTTTTGGATTAAATGAAAGAGCACCGGTTGATCCAGGATACATAAATATCATTTATTATGCAGGGCTTATTGGATTAATTTTGATTATATTAATTTATGTCTTTTTAATAAAATCTAGTTTGAAAGAGGCGGATAATAGGCTTCGTATTTTTTTAATGCTATTATTGTTAATGAATTTAGTATTTGAAATAAAATTGTCATTTTTATTATCATCAGGTGCTTTTGAATTGTTAGTTATCTTTACGTGTGCTAAAAACGAAATAGTAACATGAGAATAGTGATACAATATATATTTTAATAAGTGAGGAACAGAAAAATGAAAATATCGGTTTTTGGTCTAGGTTACGTGGGATTGGCCAATGCGTTACTACTATCACAAAAAGAACAGGTTTTAGCTTACGATATTGTAGATGAAAAAATAGAAATGTTAAAAGAAGGAATCACACCCATAGAGGATAAAGAGATAAATGAGTTTTTGACTCAGAAGAAGACTAAAATTGAGTTTACCAAAGATTTTGCTAAAGCTGTGAATTTTGGAGATTATCTTATCATTGCAACCCCAACTGATTACGACGAAGAAAAAAATTATTTTAATACTTCTTCTGTAGAAAGCGTGATTGAAAATGCCTTAGAAATTCGTCCGAATGCTCAATTTATTATTAAGTCTACTATACCGGTTGGATATACAAAAAAACTAAAAAGAACCTTTTCCACTGAAAATATTATTTTTTCACCAGAGTTTTTACGAGAAGGAAGAGCCTTGTTTGATAACCTTCACCCTTCTCGTATAATTGTAGGAGAGAAAACAGATAGGGGGGAAAAGATTGCTAAAATGTTTAGGAACAATTCGATGGAGAGTGAGGTTGCCGTTTTATTAACTGATTCTACCGAGGCGGAGGCAATTAAACTTTTTTCCAATACTTATCTAGCATTGCGGGTTGCTTATTTTAATGAGTTAGATACATATGCAGAGATTCGTGGACTGAATACCAAGCAGATTATTGATGGTGTCTGTTTAGATCCTCGCATTGGTAGTCACTACAACAATCCATCATTTGGATATGGTGGTTATTGTTTACCTAAGGACACTAAGCAACTACTTTCCAATTATGAGGATGTACCAAGTAACATTATAAGAGCAATTGTGGAATCTAATACAACAAGAAAAGACTACATTGCTGAGAAAATACTTCAAAAAAAACCAGTTGTTGTGGGGATTTATCGTTTATCAATGAAGACAAATTCAGATAATTTCCGTCATTCTTCTATTCAAGGAATAATGAAAAGAATAAAGGCTAAAGGTATAGAAGTTATCATATATGAGCCAAACCTGAATCAGGAAATTTTTTTTAGTTCTCAAGTTATTGATAATTTGAAGTTGTTCAAAGAAAAATCAGATGTGATTGTTTCCAATCGCTTCGAAACCGAGTTAATGGATGTTAAACATAAAGTTTATACTAGAGATGTTTTTGGAAGAGATTAAAAATGAAGAATGTAGCAAAAAATTTCATGTATCAAACTGTCTTTCAATTGACAAAGATAATTCTGCCAATTGTCACAATTCCTATCGTTTCTAATGCTCTTGGACCAGTAGGGATTGGGGTATATAATTATACTTATTCAATCGCTCAGTATTTTGTTTTACTTGCAGGGCTAGGAGTTACTATATATGGGAATAGAGAAGTTGCCTTAGTATGGAAAAAATCCAAAAAGAGCACTTCTATAGTCTTTTGTGAAATATTTGTTTTTAAAATGATAATTTCATCTATAGTATTAATTATGTACTTTGTTTTATCCTTTTTTGTCGATAATAAAGGAGTTTTCCTGTCTCAAATATTTGTCATTCTCGCAGTAATGTTTGATATTTCGTGGTTTTTTATGGGAATAGAAGATTTTAGAAAGACTAGCATGGTGAATTTAATAGTTCAATTATTTTCATTTGTTTTCATCATTTTATTAGTTAAAGATGAGAAAGATGTTGTTGTGTATACTCTTATTCAATCATTGGGAATAATGTTATCACAGTTATTAGTTTGGGTATATATTCGAAAGCATATAAAATTTGTCAAGGTGAATATAAGAAAATGCCTTCAACATATTAAAGGATCAATTGACTATTTTATTCCGCAGGTCGCAATAATGCTTTATACTAATTTAAATAAAACCATTCTAGGCTTTTATCTAGGTGCTGTTGCGGTGGGGTATTATGCCAATTCCCTGCAGCTCAATACAGTATTTATAACTATAATCACAACGTTGGATTTGGTTTTGTTACCTCACATGACTAGTTTATTTGCAAGTAAGGAATCATCGAAAATTGTTCGAATGATGGAAAAAACAATTAACTTGCAATTATTTATATCAATTCCTACGATGTTTGGAATGCTGATTGTTTATGATAAACTAGTTCCTTGGTTTTTTGGAAGTAAATTTCTGTTTATAAACAAGATTATACCTCTTTTCAGCATTTTAATTGTAGTAATTCCATTAGGTATGTCTATATCTAGACAGTATTTAATGCCTGTAGGTAGGGTTAAGGAATATAATAAATCTGTCCTTTTAGGAGCAGGTATTAATATATTATTGAATGCTTTTCTTCTCCCGTTGTTTGGATTTTTCGGAGTAGTCTTTGCTAATATTTTCGCTGAATTATTTGTCACTATTGTTAGAGTTAGATCATTTTTAAAATCAACAGATTTTAAGTTTAACGTAAAAAACATAATCTCTTACACAATGGCTGCACTAATTATGTTTTTTTTAACACGGTTATTCACACATGACATGCCTGAACTATTATGGGTGAATATTGTTCAAGCGATAATCGCAGTATTGATATATTTTGTAATTGTTACATTCCTCCGTACAAATCCAATTATTGAATTTATTAGAAATAAAAGAATTTAGCCTAGGATTGCATTTCATCATAAGCAATGAACTCTTTTCGTTAATTTTCTACTAAATCCTAGTTTTTAAAATCACTTTCCCCTACCATTAACACTGTGAAAAAATCGAAAAAAGCGAGTTGAAATCATGTCTGAAAAGAAAAAACGAAAACGCAAAGGTGTCAAACGTACGAGTACAGCCAAAAAAGTTCTTTTTACTTTGCTAGGTATCCTATTAACGATCCTCGTTGTTGTTGGAGTGGTCGGGGCGAAGATGTACAGCGATGTGAAACGGACCGCGGATGGCACTCATGAGAAGGTGGAGCGTCAGGATGGGAACAGTCGAACGGTCAGCCTAGAAGACAAAGAACCGTTTAGTGTTCTTCTGCTAGGAGTTGATACGGGAGCGCTTGGTCGGAACGAGCAAGGGCGTTCGGATACGATGATGGTGGCGACGGTGAATCCGGCGGACAATCAAACGACGATCGTGAGCTTGCCGCGGGACACGTATGCGGAGATCGTCGGGCATAACACGGAGGATAAGATCAACCACGCGTATGCGTTTGGTGGGGCAGCGATGTCGATGGATACAGTGGAAAAGTTGATGGATATTCCGATCAATCATTACATTACCATCAATATGCAGGGGATCGAGAGTTTAGTGGATGCTGTGGATGGGATTGAGGTCAACAATCCGTTTGAGTTTACCTATGAGGGAACGACTTTTCCTGAAGGACGTCAGCAGCTGGATGGCGATTTGGCTTTGAAGTATTCGCGGATGCGGTATGATGATCCGAATGGCGACTATGGGCGCCAGGAGCGTCAGCGTCAGATCATTACTGGGGTGGCGAAAAAGATCATGACCTTGGATGGTGTGACCAGCTACCAGCAAATTTTGACGGCGATGGGTGAAAACGTGAAGACGGACCTGACCTTTGGTGAGATGCGGACGTTGGCATCAAAATATCGTTCGGCGTTTGATACGTTTAAAACGGATCAGTTGAAGGGTGAGGGCTTCATGCAAAACGAGGTTTCATATCAACGAGTTGCGCCGGAAGAATTGACACGGGTCCAAAATGAATTGAAGCAGCAGCTTCATCTAAATTAATCTTAAGGTGGCAAGGGATCGGAAGAAGATGACTTCTTTCCCTTGTCGCTTTTTGCTATAATGAGCTATTCATTACCGGATCAAGGGGGCGGCTGCATGAGAAAATTGATATCGGCGATCGTATCTGGGATCGCAAGCTATGTTGTGATCTACTTCTTGGCTTTGCCGACATTGACGCGCTATCCGCGGTTAGCGGGAGTGATGGAGCGGTTTGCGTTTACCGATGAGGCCTTGTGGTTGTTTCTTTTTTTGAGCTTGTGGTTGTTTTATGTGCAGTGGGAGCGACGACGGCTGTCGGTGGTTTATCTGTACTTGTTTTATAGTGTGTACGGGTTGCTGCTGTTTATTGTGCTGTTTACAAAGGCGCAGCAATATCATTCGCTGAATGTGAATCCTTTTGAAATGCCGTTGCGGACGGGGACACAAGCGGCAGAATTCTTATTAAATGTGGTCTATTTTATTCCGTTAGGTATTTTGTATGGGATTCGGGCGAGTTGGAAAGAAGCAGTGTTTCTGTCCATAGCGACGATTTTGGGAGTGGAAACACTGCAGTATGTGTTTTATTTGGGAACCTTTGATATTTGGGATATTTTCACAAATTTGGCGGGCTGTGGGCTTGGCTATCTGATGTGTGCTAAAATGAAGGTGCGATTTGTAGAGGAGCAAAAGGGTATGTGAAGTGGGGGGATCAAGCGATGGAGTCATTTTCGTATCGGGGACTGAAGATCACACCGGTTCAAACGAAGTGGATGCTAAAGGAGTTAGCTTCATATATGACGTTTGAAGGGGCGATCACGTATGAGCGTTTGAAGGAAGATGAGTTTAATTATTATTTGATGCCTAAGCGGGATTTGCTGCAGCTGTTGGAAAGGGTGGCTCCTTCGAATCAGGAGCCGGTGATCGTCTATCGTGTTGAAGGCACATTGGTGACCAATCACCTAAAGAATGAAGAGATTCGTGGAGAATATTTGGCAACACGCTGGGGGTTCCTGCAGCTGGTTTGTAAGGAATGAAACAGAGATGCTGTTGGGGCATCTCTGTTTCTTTTGTATGTGCAAGATTTCTGTTCTCTGGATGAGAGTTATTCGGATTTAACGGAAGCTTCCCCAACTTGGAGCGGTACGTGTTTGTCCGTTCGTAGGACCTGTAGCAAGGTAAGCACAGCTGCCGTCTTGCCTAGGTTGGCGAATCCAGACGTACCCGTTTTGATGGGCAAAGGCATCGTAATGAACCTCTGCTCCAGACGGTAAGACGGCAAGACTCGCGGCTGTCCGGTCTGGGGCAGTTCGTAGATGAATGGCTGTGTTCAATGTAAAAATTCCTTTTTCTGCGTGTCCCCAGCTGGTCTCAGGAGCTGGGGCTTTTTGTGTGCCCTCCGTAAAATAGCTGAGGGATTTGTTGCTGGCCAGACGGCTGAGATCAAGTGGACCGGAGTACCCTACCAAACAGCCTTGGGAAGTGTATTGATGCAGATCGTAGGCTTGACTGGCTGTTGGATCGGCACCCTGATAAATGCCTGTGTTGGCTCCATAGGTCGGCAGCCAAAGACCATCGAAGGATTCAATGGCTAGGTTAAGTTGTCGGAACAGGTGGTTGGCGACATAGGCGCCAACTTTTGCGTTTGAAAGCTCTTTCAATTTTTGGCGGTAAGCTTCAACGCCGCGTCTCATGTCGGGCATGGAGAATTCTTCTACATCCAGCCAGTAGAAGCTTGGTTTGAATTGTTTGGCACGTTCGTAAAACACACGGGCTTCGTCCTGCATATCTGCAATACTGGTTCCGCGGACCCAAGCGTAGACGGCTACGGGAATTCCCAATGCTTGAAATTGCGGGATATGCGTTTTGTAGTGCTTGTCTTCGTAAGCTGAACCATATTGGACACGGACGATCACGTGGTCGATTTGTTTAGCAAGTTGAGCATAATGGAGTGTTTGTGGTGGTTGCCATTCACTGATATCTAAAATTAATGGAGAGGGGTGAGTCATATGCATTCCTTCTTTCTTAAATTGCGTTTGAATCGAGCTTGTTGTACAGGTCCATCAGTTTCAATTTTTCATAGCGTTCACGAAATGCTCCTGGTTGGATCGGCCATTTTTCCAGCATGGTTGATTTGCTGAGCTGACGCCCCATCGGAGTATCCGGCAAATCGAGAAAGTCTAATGGATGTGTGCCTTTGCGTAGTTCAAAGCGGTGCTCACAACGATAAAGCGCCAGAAAAAGAGCGGCTTTTTCCAGATTTGTGAGAGCACTGCGGTACAAGACGGGCAGTTCGATGATCGATCCGTCAATCATTTCGCAATAGGCTCGTTTATTTTTGGAGAATAAGCGATAGACTTCTAAGGTGTTTAGCCAAATACAATGCCTTGGGGCTTCCATCGGAACAAGTGAAAAATAGAGATTGGAGACAGGTACTTTGTAAGAGGGCAGCAAACGAAACTGGCGAAAGGTACGAATCAAAATCTGATAGTTGCTAAAACTGTTGGCTTGGTTGAAGCGATCGAGGGTGGCTCGGGTGGTTCCTTCTGAAATGAACGGTTTTCCATCCCGCAGAACCAGTGTTTCATTTCGTCCGTAAATCGGAACCAGAGCAGAAATCTTGCTGCAGTCATAATGATTGAAAACCGTCGCTTTTTCAAGCAGCGAAATCCAATAAGGGTCTTGAATATTGCTTTTTAAGATCTTTTCCTGAGGTTCAGATTGAAATGGTAAAATGAGTGCTTCTGACATTGACATCATCCTTTCTGATAGTATTTGTTCTTTTATTATATATAATCTTAAGGGGTTGTGCGTACTCGTAATTTTTTATTTATATTTACAAAATTGCAATTTTACATGTTTTCCAATGTTTTGTATGGTTTTTATGCCGGCCGGACAAAAAAATAAGGAGAATTTGTATGTCTGAAATGGAAAAAGAAAAATTGCTGGAAAAATATCAAATGTTATTTTATAAAGTGTTGCACCATTGTCAGGTGAAGAGCAGTGATCCGAATTACGAGGATTATCTTCAGACGTTGCGTATCCTTTTGCTGCAAACAGCCGAACAGAAGGATCTAACGATGCCAGATCGCTCTTTGATCGCGTATCTTTTTCAATTGTTTGCTTGGCGTGTGAGAGACCTGCAGCGAAAAGAATGGCGTTCGCAAGCGCTTTTTGAACGTGCCTGTGAAGAATATCGATCGGCAGAACATGGACCTTCGGTGGAACGGCTGGAATACAGCGATTTGATCGAACGAATATGGGAAGATCTGTCAATCGGAGAAAAACGCTATATCGTGCTGCACTGCTATCGTGGGTTCACTATTTCAGAAATCGCGGATTATTATCGGGTCAGTGTTCAAGCGGTATACCGTTGGCGGGATCGTTTGAGGAAGCGTTGTCGGGCGATCGATTTTTTTGCGGAGAAGGGGTGAAAAAACGTGTTGTTCCTCGTTTATAGGGGTGTAAGGCAATCGCGATACTTACACTAACTATCAAGGAGGAATCGATGATGCAGCAAAGATTGAGTACCAAATTACAGGTTCAATTGGAACAAGCGGGTGCTGACAAGCTGAACAAGATCAACTTTTCGAATGTCGTAGCTGACCCTGCTGAGGAAAAGGTGATTGAATTAGCAGAGATTATGGAACGCATGGCTGTCGCAGGAAACAGCTTGGACGGTGTGATCGTAACGAGTCAATCTCGGATCACAAAATAACTGACCGAGGAGAAACTAGAAAATACTACCGAAGGAGGAAACACCATGTTAAAGTTATCCGTAGCATTTGAAACCAGCGAGGGAAAGGTCCATCGTTGGAATTACAAGGAACCCAATCAAGAGCTGACGTCAGAAGAAATCAAGACGGAGATGGACAAGCTCTGCGGTCTAGGCATTTTTGAAAAAAACGGGGTACGATTGTACGAACGGGCGTCTAGCGCCAAATATGTTGAGACCATCGAAACACCGGTCTTTTAAATAAAAAAGTGAACACTGATCCAGCGTCAGTGTTCACAATTCTTGAACGAGGGAGGGAAGGACGATGCAGGAGCAACCATTTACGATGGAGCAGCTGTTCCGACTAAAACGACAAACATTGGAAAAACGGATCTTTGCTTACTATGACCAAACCAAAAATGAGGCGAACACGCTTAAACTCCTAGTGGTCCTCCAAGTGAGAGATCGTATTGGTTTTGAAGATTTTTCTTGGTTCCTGTGTGAGTTGGTCCGTTCCCTCTATCGTTTGCGTGTCACGCATGCAATGAAACGCTATCTCTTTTATTTCCAGCATTATTTTTCACCAGCAGAGTGGCAGCAGCTTTTGCAGCGTTTATTTCCTGAAAAACGCCGCTTGACACCAAATGTGTTTAAGCTGTTGACCTGGCTGCTGTCAAATCAGCCACCGCTGGTTTATCGATGTTGATTCATTACAGCCAATATTTTAACAGGTTGATCAAATAAAAATTTCGATTGATCCGCGCATACTGATCGGCCTTTTCCAATAGATCCACACGCATTTTTTCTTTAGTAGATTGCTGCAGGGCTTTCTCAAAATAAAGCAGATCCAAGCCTTCTGTCAGCTTATGCTCTTGGATCAGTTGAATCCCTTCATCACACAGCTTCATTGCTTTTTGGGCCTCGCCAATGCAGGCGTAAAATTGGGACGATTTATAGTACAAAGACGCTAACTTTTTTGTATTCGGGGCTCTGTTTTTCATGGTCAAGGCATAGTCAAAGTAATGCTTTGCACGATGCCATTCATTATTTTGCTGGTAATAATAGGCGATGCCTTTCAACACCAGCAATTCATACAGTGGATCATCTTGCACCAAATTCAGTGCTCGTTGGTAAGAAAGCAGTACATGATGGATATTTTCGTTTGCGTGCAGCTCCGCATAGCCTTTTAAATACAACAGGTGACCAGCTTGAATGGTGTCTTGAACAGGCAGCAGTGGAAGATAAGACTCAAGCAGGGAAAGGACCGATTTGAATTCATGGCGTGCATTCAGAGCTTCGATGAGACGGATCAATTGTACGGGGTCAGTCAATACGCGTTTGGGAATAACGGCATCGTAAGGCAGCGCTAACTGGTGACACAATGCTAAAATCACATTTTGTTTCCCATGGTTGTGGTCTTCGATTCGGGTCAACTCGGAGACGCTGCAGTAATCGCAGGCTGCTTGTGCTTTGGTCAGTTTTAAATGAAGCCGCTGATTTTTGATCACTTTTCCGAATACCTGCATCCAATCATCTCCCTATTTTTTATACATTAATTTTAAATGGCATATCCATAAAAAACAAATGATAAATAGTTCCAGAAACAGATTTTTTGATTCTCGAAATAAAACATGATACCTTTGGCTTATAAAAAGTAAGTTATGGAGGAGCCGATATGAAAACCTTATACCAACCAGGTGAAGCAGGGGGAAAAAATTTGCTTTTGCTTCATGGAACAGGTGGAGACGAAACCTCTCTTGTGGATATTGCCCGATTTCTTGATGGGAGCTGCCGTATCGTGTCTTTTCGCGGAGAAATCCAAGAGGACGGGATGAATCGCTTTTTCAAACGCAACGGCTTGAATCAATTTGATTTTGAGAGCCTGGAGCAGGAAAGCGATCATTTATTAGCTGCCATTGAAAAAGAAAGTGCCGAGAAGGGCGTTGCAATGGAAGACTGGATTCTTGTGGGGTATTCAAATGGGGCGAACATCGCCGCTCATTTATTGTTAGAGAGAAAAACCCCCTTGCGTCAAGGAATCTTTTTTCACCCGATGTCTTTGGAGGTGCATACGCAACAATTTGAGCTGTCTGATAAGCGCGTTTGGCTGTCCTATGGTGGCGAAAAGGACCCTATCGTCAGCCGAGAATCGTTTGATGAATTGGTGAAGGCCTTTCAAACTCGACAGGCGGATGTCACGATCGAGCAAACGGAGCGAGGCCATCAGCTGGATATGAGCGAACTGCAATCCGCCAAGACATGGCTAGATAGTCAATCGACAGCAAAATAAGCAGATAACTTGCTTAAAACAGGAATTGCGCCTACTCTTAGGGTATTAAAAAAAGGGGGCATCCGCTATGTCAGACATCAAAAAAGATGCAAGAGACTTAAAAGACAAGACCAAAGGTGAAGCAAATGAGACCGCTGGAAAAGTCAGAGGCGATAAAGAGCAAGAAATGAAAGGCAAAGGACAATCGTTCGGAGCTGAAGTCAAAAAGGATGCGCGTGAATTAGGCGATGACATCAAAAGAGAAGCACGCAAGCTTAAAGATAAATTTGATAAGAAGAAAGACGAATAAGAAAAAGCTGCTGGAGTGAATGCTTCAGCAGCTTTTTCTTTATTCAGTGAAGAACGTTTTGCAGGTCTAGTTGATCGCAGCATTTCAGATAAAGATGTCCCGTTACACATCCGAAAATGTCTTCAAGATTTTTCAAAAACGGACATCGTGCAGCAGAGTGATTCCATTCGTCTTGAAGGAGGACATTCTCAATTCATCGCAAAAATTTAAAAAAAGAATCGGTCTTCGAAGGACGTCTAGACGGAATGGTGGTTGCCTTTTGGTCTATCTGTGATAGAATATTTAAAATACTATGAGTTGAGAGAGTGATTATCATGAGAAAAGTGAACGTGGCAGTAGTTGGCGCAAGCGGCGCAGTAGGAACACAAATGATCCAAATGCTGGAAGAAACGAGTATGCCCTTGGGCGAAGTCAAATTTTTGGCTTCTTTTCGCTCTGCGGGAAAAGAATTGACTTTTAAGGGTGAGACCAAAGTTATTGAAGAGCTGGTTCCTGAATCTTTTGAGGGCGTTGATCTGGCGCTATTTTCCGCTGGTGGCGGTATCTCAGCGAAATTTGCTCCTGAAGCAGTCAAACGTGGTGCAGTCGTTGTCGACAACACGAGTCATTTCCGGATGGCCGAAGATGTACCGCTGGTAGTACCGGAAGTCAATCCCGAGGCATTGCGTCAGCACAACGGCATCATCGCCAATCCAAATTGTTCTACGATTCAAATGATGGTCGCTCTAGAGCCAGTGCGCAAGGCGTTTGGCTTAAAACGAATCATCGTGTCGACTTACCAAGCAGTCTCTGGTGCGGGGAATCAAGCGATCGAGGAATTAAAAACACAAACGCAGCAGTTTCTAAACGGTGAGGAGATGGCTGCAAACATCTTGCCTTGCGGGGGAGACAAGAAGCATTATCCATTGGCCTTCAACGCGCTTCCACAAATTGATGTCTTTGCAGAAGAAGGCTATACCTACGAAGAGTGGAAAATGGTCAATGAGACCAAAAAGATCATGGAAGACGACAGCATTCAAGTGTCCGCGACCTGTGTGCGGATTCCTGTATTGTCCGGGCATTCTGAATCGATCTATATCGAAACGGAAAAACCAGCAACTGTAGCAGAGATCCAAGCGGTGATCGCTGCAGCACCAGGCGCTGTTTTGGAAGATGATCCAAGTACTCAGCTTTATCCGCAGGCATTGAACAGTGTTGGAAAGAAAGAAACCTTTGTTGGCCGTATCCGCAAAGATATCGACGTCGACACAGGTGTCCATATGTGGGTCGTGTCAGACAATTTGCTGAAAGGGGCCGCATGGAATTCGGTCCAAATCGCTGAAACCATGGTTGAAATGAACTTGATATAACATCACAGAGAGCCCTTTTCTTCAAAAGGGTTCTTTTTGTTTGTAGGGATAGAATTTTTTTTGAATACTAAAAAAGGTTGGTACAAAAGGCTTTTCTGCCTTTTTTTGTCTGAGATCCTCTCGATAAATCGCAATCTTTATGAAACGTTAAAATTAATAAAAAAAACTTATTTGGAAATTTGTTAAAATAAAATCAAGTAAATGAGTAAGTTGATGGATTTTCATTGTTTTCGGAAAACTGTTTTGAAGAAATTGGGTATTTTAGTGTATACAAAAAAAGACAGCTACCCTTACAGTTGTTGTCAAAGTCCACTCAGGGCACTGAATCCCATCTTCGTCCCCAGCAAAGGTTAGTGGTCAATCATCCGTTGAGGGCAAGGGTGGTCAATTTCATGGATGTGTGCCGAAAGCAATCGTTTATCAACAGGGGGACAGAGAGGCGACTTGGTCAGTCGTTGGTTCTCTGTCTTTTTGCGTATCATTAGAGATTTGACGGTATTTGCGGTAAAGTAAAATTTACCAATAAAGGTGTGGGGGATTAGATGAGTACAGGACAAAAAGCGTTTTTAAGTGTGCTAGCAATGATCGTTGTGCTGGCTACAGGGGCAAGTATCTTTTTAGGACTGAACCGAAGGGAAGCATGGAATGCATCGGAGCAGTCCACGAAAACAACAACGGAAGCCACACAGCAAAAAAATCATGACGCTTCTGATACAAACAGACGATTGCAGGAGGCGAATCATTTGGCCAGTCAATATGATTTTCAAGCTGCGATTGCCAAACTGCAGGGCGATGAGAATCCGCAGCTAAAGAACAAGCGGCAGAATTATGAGAACCAGCAAAAAGAGCTGGTCCAATGGGAGGATCCTGCGGCCTATTCTCATCTATTTGTTCATAGTTTGATCGTTGATCCAGCAATCGCTTTTCGCACATCGCAGGGACAAGGCTATAAGGATTACATGGTGACGATCCCTGAGTTCGAGAAGGCGATCGAACAAACGTATCAGCGGGGGTATGTACTGGTGAATTATGCCGACCTGCTTCATAAAAATGAGCAAGGACAGCTGGAATTCACCGGTGTCTCTTTACCGGAAGGAAAAAAGCCTTTGATTTTGTCGCAAGACGATGTCAATTATTATGAATACATGGAAAACTCCGGGTTTGCTGAAAAGCTGATGATCGACCGGAAGCAGCAGATCAAAAATCGCTACCAATCAAATGGAGGCGAACAGGTCGGAGACTACGATATGGTGCCGATCATTGATCGGTTTGTCGCTCAGCATCCTGATTTTTCCTATCGAGGGTCAAAGGGGATTTTAGCAGTGACTGGCTACAATGGTGTGTTGGGCTATCGCAGCTCGGTATCAAGTTATGGCGATACTCAGAAGACCAAACAAGCGATGGCTGAAGCCAAACGAGTGGCCGATCGGTTGAAGGAGACTGGCTGGACCTTTGCTTCCCATTCGTGGGGGCATATTGATTTTGCCAAATCTCCGCTGTCTGATATTCAGCAGGATACGCAACGCTTCAAAAATGAAGTAGAGCCGATCATTGGAAAAACCAATGTGCTGATCTATCCATTCGGTGCAGATATCAGTGATGCGGCGAATTATACGGCGGCGAATGCGAAATACAGCTTTTTGAAGGGGCAGGGGTATGATATATTTGCCAACGTCGATGCTTCAAAACCTGCATGGGGTCAATTTACGCCAGCATATTACCGGAATGCTCGAATCAATGTCGATGGGCTGCGGTTCGATTCGGATGTAAAGGGAGAAAACAACGTATTGGAGAATTTCTTCCAAGTGGATCAGGTGGTGGACCGCCAAGCACGAGCAATGCCCTGAAAGTAAATGAGTGATGGTCTTTAAAAGCAGCTTTTGTGAGCTGGTTTTAAAGATCATTTTTGCGTTTGCTGAGGAATCGTTTTATAAGAAAGACAAGCAGAAGCAGGGTTTTGCGGCGACCTGCATGGTTTTTCAGTAAAAATCATGTATAATAGCAAATGAGTATAAGCACAGACCGTACTGAGACGGGGTCTGAGGAAGCTGAAACCAATAGATAAAACGATAAATAGAGAGGTGTCTTATTTGAGTACGATCAAACTTATCCCTTTCAGCGGTGTACGTGAAAATGGTAAAAACATGTACGTTGTGGAAGTGGACAATGATATTTTTGTCCTGGATTGTGGACTGAAATATCCGGAAAATGAATTACTGGGGATCGATATTGTGATTCCTGACTTTACCTATTTAATTGAAAACGCCGACCGTGTGGCAGGAGTTTTCTTGACACATGGACATGCCGATGCGATCGGTGCATTGCCATATTTGGTGTCGGAGGTTCAGGTGCCGGTTTTTGGGACTGAATTGACGATCGAATTGGCCAAGCTGAGTGTCAAAAACAATGAAGAAAGCAAGAAATTCAAGGATTTTCATATCATTGATGAGCATGCTGAGATCGATTTTGGCTCGGCAGTAATCAGCTTCTTCCGCACCACCCATACGATCCCGGATTCAGTCGGGATCAGCTTGAAAACAGATGAAGGCAATATCGTTTATACAGGAGACTTCAAATTCGATCCAACAGCGATCCCAATGTATTCCACAAGTTATCGCCGCCTAGGCGAAATCGGAGGGGAAGGCGTATTGGCTTTGCTGAGTTCTTCCTCGAATGCGGAAAATGCTGCGCAGGTTGCAGGGGAACGCGAAATCGCTGATGAGGTTTTTGATACCATTAAATATTGGGACGGACGAATCATCGTTGCCTGTGTTGCCAGCAATCTGCAAAGGGTCCAACAAGTCTTGAATGCGGCGCAAAAGGCAGATCGAAAAGTCGTATTGACTGGGCAGGATCTGGAGCGGATCATTCGAACGGCGATGCGTTTAGACAAACTGGAAGTACCAGAGGATCTGTTCATCACCTTGAAAGAAATGAAAAAGTATAAGCCTGAAGAACTGATTGTTTTAGAAACAGGTCGGATGGGCGAACCGATCAAGTCCTTGCAAAAAATGGCCAATGGGTCTCACCGCAACGTAAAAATCGAGAACGGTGACTTGGTATACATCACGACGACACCAACGATCGCGATGGAAACAACTGTGGCTAAGACGGAAGACATGATTTACCGTGCGGGCGGAATCGTAAAAAATATTTCCGAAAACCTGCGTGTTTCTGGTCATGCGAACCCTAAAGATCTGCAAATGATGATCGATTTCATGTCGCCTCAGTATTTCATTCCGGTGCAAGGAGAATACCGCCAATTGGCTGCTCACGCAGATTTGGCACACGAACTGGGGATTCCTTATAAAAAAATCTTTATCACAGGTCGCGGTGATGTGCTGGAATACAAAAACAAGCACATGAGTGCGGCTGGCAGTGAGCCAGCTGACAATGTGATGATTGATGGGATCGGTGTGGGCGACATCGGCAACATCGTGTTGCGCGACCGAAAGGTTCTGTCTGAGGATGGCATATTCGTTGTTGTAGTCACTATCGATCGCAAGACGAAGAAAATCGTTTCGACACCGCAGATCACATCTCGCGGATTCGTTTATGTGAAAGCCAGCCGTGATTTAATCAAGGAAAGCGGTGATATCACGAGTGAAATCGTGGAGAAGCATTTGCATTCCGATGATTTCGAATGGAGCAAATTGAAACAAGACATTCGAGATCGGTTGAGCCGCTATTTGTTCGAGCAAACCAAGCGTCGTCCGGTGATCCTTCCAGTTATCATGGAAGCGAATCAACGTCGCGGCCGCCGCAAATCCCAATAAGTTTAAACAGGAGAGGCTATGACATAAGTCATAGCCTCTTCGTCTGTGTAGATCTTAAAAATGCTGGACAAAAGGGGCGACTTTCTGTTTAGTATCAGTACCAAAGTAGCAAATCCTTGCCGCTTTTTTTGAAAACTTGCTATAATCTGCAAGAAAGGAAGTCCTGTTATGAAAACCTATCAAGAGGATCCGCTGGTCCAAAAAAACCGCTGGTGGATTTTAGTCTCGGTGGCGATGTTTGCGTTTATGTCTACTCTGGATTCAAGCATCGTAAATATTGCACTGCCTACTATTTCGAAGGATCTGATCGTCCCGATGAACAAGGCAGAATGGGTAGCGTCTGTTTATTTAATGGTGGTCTGTGCGTGTCTGCTGCTGTTTGGGAAAGTTGGAGACAGCTTTGGGAAGATCAAGGTCTATCGTTTGGGTACGGTTGTCTTTACCATCGGCTCTTTGCTGTGCGGCTTCAATCACTCTTTGGAATTTCTTCTCTTCGGTCGAGTGATTCAAGGAATCGGTGCAAGCATGACGATGGCGACGAATTCAGGGATCGCAACGGAGGTCTTTCCGATGCAGGAGCGAGGACGGGCGCTGGGATCGATCGGAGCCTTTGTTTCTCTCGGTGCGATCGCTGGACCGGGGATTGGCGGCTTGATCCTCTCTCATTTTTCATGGTCCTATATTTTTTGGATCAATGTACCAGTGGGATTGTTAACGATCCTGATCGGCGAGAAATTCTTGCCAAAGGATCTCACGATGTCGCATCGAAAGATCGACAGCTTAGGATTTGCGACTTTTGCGCTGACGATCCTGACTTTTTTTGGCGGGGTCTTTTTAGGACAGGAGTCGGGATATGTTAGTCCGATCCCGCTTCTATTGTTCGCAGTAGCAGTGCTGGCATTTTTACTGTTCATTCGGGTGGAAAAACGCAAGTCTGATCCATTGATCGTGTTCAGCATTTTCAAGAACAAGCTGTTCACCATGAGTTTGATTACAGCGGTCATGATTTTTGCTTCGAACTTTTTTGTGAACGTCGTGATTCCGTTTTATTTGCAGGATGCGCGTGGTTTGTCAGCCAGCTACAGCGGCCTGTTGATGATGGTACTGCCGTTCATGATGGTCATCGGTTCCCCGATCAGCGGCTATTTGACCGACAAAGTCGGCTCGCCGATTTTAGTCGTAACTGGCTTGAGTTTGTTGTCGCTCACTCAAGTGATGTATATTTTTATGAATGAACAAACCCCAATCTGGTATTATGTGGCAGCAACAGCAGTGATGGGATTTGGCAACGCGTTGTTTCAATCTCCGAACAACACAATGGTGATGAGCAGTGTCACCAAAGAAAACTTAGGAGTTGCCGGCAGTCTGAATTCCTTTGCACGAAACTTAGGAATGGTATTGGGGATTGCGTTAGCCACAACGATTTTATACAACGGTATGAGCGCAGCTTACGGGCAGCGGGTGACTACGTATATTGCGCATCGACCAGATATTTTCGTCTTCGGGATGCGGGCAACATTTATCGCGGCCTTAGTCCTATGCGGAGGCGCACTGCTGCTGTCAGTCATTCGTTTTAAAGGAGGGAAAAAGGCATGAGCAACCAAGTAGAAACCTTTTTAGAAGAACGTGGGATTCCATTTCAAACACAGGAACTGCCAGCCGCCAGTGAAAATGGCAGAGCAGAACTGGCTAAAATGCCTGAGGTAGAGAAAAAGATTTTTAAGACGCTGGTTCTAAAAGGGGATAAAACCGGGGTGATTGTTGCATTGGTTCCATTGGAGGGCCGATTGGATTACAAAAAAGTAGCAAAGGCCACTGGCAACCGCAAAGTAGGACTGCCGCCAATGGATTTTGTGTTGGCATATACCGGCTACGAGCATGGAGCCAATACCCCGATTGGCATTCACTTGAAGCATCCAGAATATCCGCAGCTAGCGGACCAATCGATCCAATCCTTTGATACAGTCGTCGTATCCAGCGGGGAGCTTGGGCGAGCGGTGGAGCTGTCTGTTTCTGATTTAAAAAAAGTAGTACAACCTCAGCTGGTAGATCTATTAAAATAATCGAGAGAAGTCAATTGTCCGGCAATCCTGACAGTTGACTTCTTTTTTGTGCGTGGTTCTGTTATACTATAAAAAGTTGAACTGTACTAATGGAAGTGAAAATAAAATCAGGAAACAGAGGAGCAGAGGGATATTATGGCGACGAAACATGATTTGATTTTACAGCACATCGAGAGCTTGCCAGTGGGCGAACGCATTTCCGTGCGCAGCATCGCAAAGAATTTGAGTGTCAGTGAAGGAACCGCTTATCGTGCGATCAAGGATGCGGAAAATATCGGACTCGTCTCGACGATCCAGCGGGTAGGAACGATTCGGATCGAACGAAAGCTTAAAAAGCACATCGAGCGGTTGACCTTCAGCGAAGTCGTTCGAATCATTGAAGGCGATGTGCTGGGTGGCGCCAGTGGGTTAGATAAGGATCTGAACAAGTTTGTAATCGGTGCTATGACCGAGGAAGCCATGCGCCGCTATATCACTCCGGGTTCATTGGTGATCGTCGGAAATCGTGTGGGTGCACAAAAGCTGGCCTTAAAAGATGGTGCAGCTGTCTTGATTACAGGTGGTTTTGATACGACAGAAGAAATCTCCGAGCTGGCAGACGAGCGGGGGCTGCCGGTTCTGCGAACGACCTATGATAGTTTTACAGTGGCCACCATGATCAATCGTGCGTTGAGCGATCAGCTGATCAAGAAGGACATTATGCAAGTCAGCGATATTTACATGCCGCTGGACAAAACCTATTATCTGACTATTGGTGATACGATCGCTGATTATCATCGCTTGTCAGAAGAGACAGGGCATTCGCGTTTTCCTGTCGTCAACCGCCATCTTCGGGTGATCGGTATCGTGACAGCGAAGGATGTTCTAGGCAAGGTCGACAGCCAATTGATCGACCGAGTAATGACCAAGGACCCGATCATCGTCAAACAAAACATGAGTGTTGCTTCTGTCAGCCACCAAATGATCTGGGACGGATTGGAAATGATGCCTGTGGTCACTGATGATCTTTCTTTAGTAGGGATGGTCAGCCGTCAGGATGTGATGAAGGCGATGCAGCTGGTCCAACGGCAGCCGCAAATGTCTAACACGATCTCTGATCAAATCGTCGGCGACATTGTAACGATTGACACCGACCGTCAAGGAGAACCCTTGCCTTTGCCCTATTTTAAATTTGAAGTCACTCCGCAGATGGTCAATAGTGTCGGGACAATTTCGTTTGGGGTCCTCAGTGAGATCTTAGCCAATGTGGCTCAGCGCACAGTGTTGCTGGAGCAGCGGCGAAATACATTGATCGAACAAATGAATTTGCATTATTTGCGCTTGATTCAATTAGAAAGTGAAGTCGAGATCCATTCGCGTATTTTGGAATTTGGCCGACGCTCCGCCAAGCTGGATCTGGAAGTGTTTATCGACAATGTTATCGTGGCCAAGAGTCTGGTCGTCTGCCAGGTCATGGAGCGTTCATAGAAAGAGGAAGTTTATGAAAACAACTGAAAAAATCATTGCTGCTATCAAACAATACGACAGGATCATTATTCATCGCCATAAACGGCCGGACCCGGATGCACTAGGTTCACAAGTTGGACTGGCAGAAATCCTGCGGCATAATTTTCCTGAAAAGGAAATCTATCATGTGGGCGGTCCGGTGGAGGGACTTGAATTTTTGGCAGAGATGCAGGAACTAGAGGACGAAATGTACCGAGGGGCCTTAGTCATCGTAACCGATACTGCCAACTCTCCGCGTGTCAGTGATGAACGTTATGATTTGGGCGATTATTTGATCAAGATCGACCATCACCCCAATGATGAGCCTTACGGCGACTTAGTCTGGGTCAATACTACTGCCAGCAGCTGCAGTGAAATGATCGTTGACTTTGCTTCAGAAACTGGACTTCAGCTGAATCAGCATGCGGCTCGTTTATTGTACGGCGGTATCGTGGGGGATACGGGGCGATTTCTATACCCTGCCACTACTCCGCATACCTTGCGCGTGGCTGCAGAATTATTGGATTATGGATTTGATGCAACCAAATTGAATCGCGAACTGGAGCAAGTTTCTTTGAAGGTCGCCAAATTGTCAGGGTACGTCTACCAGCATTTGGAAGTGGATAAAAATGGGGCAGGTCAGATCATTCTGGACAAAGAAACGCTGAAAGAATATGGGATTGTGGACTCCGAAACGTCTTCATTGGTTCCTCTGCCGGGAGTGATCGATTCGGTCTTAGCTTGGGCAGTGTTTGTGGAACAACCCGAGGGGTATTATCGCGTACGTTTGCGCAGCAAAGGACCGGTGATCAATGAGCTGGCTAAACGCTATTACGGCGGCGGGCATCCTTTGGCCAGTGGAGCCAATGCTCGCAATGCAGAGGAACGCCAAGAGATCTATCAGGAAATTCAAGCATTATGCGCAAATTATCGAAAACACACCTGATTTTTTAAATAAAAAGAGCATTTTGATGAAAAAAAGGCATTGACAAACATTTTATTGGTCTATACAATTGGAATTGTTAACGAATACTGTTTCATGTGACTAGATCATACTAGGCATGGAAAGAACGCACAAGAACGCTTCTTGTGTTTCTTTCCATGCCTTTTTATTTGGCCAAAGGCTAGTCGAGACAGTCGAATTATTCTGCAGAATGAGGAATGTGTTATGAAAATCAAAAAGATCTTGAATCAAAATGCAGTGCTGGTAGAGGATCAAGGCGAAGAAAAGGTCGCCATCGGCAAAGGCGTCGGGTTTGGCAAGCAGCGAAATGATCTGATCCATTCTAGAGAGATCGAGCGCCTGTTCGTCATGGAACCAGAGGGGCAGCAGAAATTACAGAACTTATTGAATCAAATCAATGAAAAGTATTTCTTTGCGGCGGAAGCGATTATTGATCACGCAGAGACTGTTCTGATGGAGAAGCTGAATGAACATATTTTCGTTGCATTGACTGATCACATTGCCTTTGCGGCCCAGAATATTGTAAATGGTATCGTAATTCGCAATAAATTGTTGAGCGAGATTGAAGTGTTGTATGGAGAAGAGTTCGGAATCGCGCAATGGGCCGTCGATTATCTGAATCGTACGTTGGAGATTCCGTATGGGTATGATGAAGCGGGGTATATTGCGATCCATATCCACAGCGCACGGATGGGAAAAAGCAGCAACTATGCCAGTATTCGTGAGATTACCATCATTTCAGATGTGATCCATGTGATTGAAAAAGAAGTCGCTATCGACATTCGCTCAAAGGAGCTGGCTTTGGATTACTCACGATTAGCCAATCATCTGCGTCTCCTGCTGCAGCGGTATCACAACCAGCGTTACGCGGTGTTGGATCAGGAGATCATTGAGATGGTACGCAAAAAATATCCTGAAAGCTATCAGATCGCCAAAAAGGTTCGGGTCTTTTTGATGAAGAATTATCAGTTAGCAATCACCACAGAAGAGCTGGGCTATTTGGCCATTCATGTGGAGCGATTGCGCGGCGTAAAAAGAGAAACAAACGATAAAGGAGAAATGAACGAATGAAAGCATATATGCAACGAATGGGCCGCTCATTGATGCTGCCAGTGGCAGTGTTGCCGGCAGCTTCGATCTTGGTCGGGGTGGCCAACTGGATCGTCGGAATGGGTGTATCGAATGGTGCTACGACCTTTTTAATGAACAGCGGCTTGGCGATTTTAGATAATTTGGCGCTGTTGTTCTCTGTCGGGTTGGCTTTGGGAATGTCAAAGGACAAAGACGGAGCTGCAGCTTTAGCAGGTCTGGTGGCTTACTTGGTCCCAAAAACCGTATTGGCTAAAGAGTCCATCCAAGTCTTGTTCAATTTGAAGGATCTGACAGATGTCAATCCGGCTTTTAATAGTATGGGGAACAATGTATTTGTTGGGATCATTGCTGGATTGGTGGCTGCGGAAATGTACAACCGATTCAGCGGAGTCAAGCTGCCCATGGCGTTGTCGTTTTTCAGCGGCAAACGTTTAGTACCGATCATGTCTTCTTTGGGCATGTTGGTTATTTCGGCAGTCTTATTGTTTGCTTGGCCAGTTGTATATGGTGCATTGGTTGCTTTAGGGGAAGGAATCTCCGGCTTAGGCTTTATCGGAGCTGGTCTGTACGGACTGTTCAATCGATTATTGATCCCTACAGGTCTGCATCATGCGTTGAATTCGGTATTCTGGTTTGATGTTGCTGGAATCAACGACATCGGAAACTTTTTAGCAGGTCAAAAAGCAATTGACAGCGGCTTAGCGATCGTTGGGAAAACAGGGATGTACCAAGCAGGATTCTTTCCAGTAATGATGTTTGGACTGCCGGCTGGTGCGCTGGCGATCTACCAATGCGCACGACCAGAAAAGAAAAAGGTCACCGCTTCACTGATGGTGGCGGCGGCTTTCGCTTCTTTCTTCACGGGTGTAACAGAGCCTTTAGAATTTTCGTTCATGTTCGTTGCTTGGCCAGTATACGTACTGCATGCGATTTTTACTGGGTTGTCTTTGGCAGTCAGTGCCTTTTTCCAGTGGACAGCAGGCTTTGCCTTCAGCGCAGGTTTTGTAGATTACTTCCTGTCCTTGAAAAATCCAGTGGCGAATCAGCCATTGATGCTGGTGTTGCAAGGGGTGGTCTTTGCAGCAATCTATTACTTCGGATTCCGTTTTGCGATCACGAAATTCAATTTGATGACGCCAGGACGTGAGGAAGGTGATGGAGGAGAGATGCCTGATGTGGAAACTTCTGGTGACGGCAAACATGCTGCAATGGCCCAAAAGATCTATGAAGCACTTGGAGGCGGGGACAACGTAACGGCGATCGACAATTGTACGACACGTCTGCGGTTGCAGGTTCAAGACACAAACGCGGTCGACCAATCGAAGATTAAAGCAACAGGTGTTCCAGGACTGAAAGTGATTGATGCTAAGAACATTCAAGTAATCGTTGGCACAGAAGTTCAATTTGTAGCGGATGAAATGAGCCGGCTGCATCAAGGCGGCGGCCATCCGACAACTGCTCAAGTAGAAGTCCCTGCTACAGAGGAGGTAGTGAAAACACAAGCATTGTACGCAGTTGCTACAGGCCGTCTCGTACCGATCACCGAAGTGTCAGACGACGTTTTCTCTGAAAAAATGATGGGCGACGGGTATGCGGTGCTGCCAACCTCGGGTGAAATTTTTTCACCAGTCGCTGGGACGATCTCCAACGTTTTCCCAACCAAGCATGCAGTCGGCATCACCACTTCTTCTGGAATCGAAGTGTTGCTGCACATGGGCTTGGATACAGTTGATCTGGGCGGAGCACCTTTTGAGGTCTATGTAGAAGCCGGGCAAAAAGTCGGGAGAGGTCAATTGATTGCTGAAGCTGACTTGACTGCGATCCTTGAAGCAGGCAAGAAGACGGATATGATCGTTGCCTTGACGAACATGGATCAAGTGGCCAACTTTGAAATTACCGAAGCAAAAGAGGTTCAAAAAAATGAAGTCATCGGTGAATTGACTGGAAAATAAATCGTTGAACACAGCAGGGATCGTTTTCCTTGCTGTGTTTTTCTTCCATGCAGACACAAACACCCTTTTCAAATGTGGATTTATTCGCTAAAATAAGACATCACACAAAAAAGGAGAACAACAATGTCATTACCTAATTGCCCGTCGTGCCAATCGGAATATACTTATGAGGACCGCAGCATGTTTGTGTGCCCAGAGTGTGGACATGAATGGAATGAAGAAACCGCTGCTGAAGAAGGATTCGTTGTCAAAGACAGCAACGGCAACCTTTTACAAGATGGCGACAGCGTGACTGTCATCAAAGATTTGAAAGTCAAAGGAGCCTCTAACCCGATCAAACAAGGAACCAAGGTCAAGAACATTCGCTTGGTCGAAGGCGATCACAACATCGATTGCAAGGTCGACGGTTTTGGTCCTATGAAATTAAAATCAGAATTCGTCAAAAAGCTCTAGGGAGATTCTTAGAGCGGTCTTCACACATTTTTCATTCCTTTCTGCTACACTTAAGGTAGAAAAATAAGATAGGAGAAATGTCTATGTATGGCTATCCTTTTGGATTTTTTGATCCAACATTCATTCTGGTAATTGCTGGGTTAGCAATCAGCGGAATCGCTTCAGCGTATGTCAATTCAACGTTTCGCAAATACGATGAAGTCCGCAGCCGCAACAATTTGACCGGTACCCAAGCTGCTCAATACATCTTGCAGAATCAAGGGATCACGGATGTAGATGTACGACCGATTTCCGGAAATTTGACGGATAACTACAACAGCCAAGATAAAACACTGAATTTGTCAGAAGCCACTGCTCGCTCCACATCTGTAGCGGCGATCGGTGTCGCTGCCCACGAATGCGGGCACGCTGTACAGGATGCGAAGAATTATTCCCCACTGCGTTTGCGGCATGCGATCGTTCCTGTTGCCAATTTTGGATCGACCATCGCCTTTCCAATTATATTGATCGGTGTTTTCATGGGCTGGAACCAAACCTTGATCAATGTCGGGATCGCAGCCTTTTCATTGGCTTTGGTCTTTCAACTGGTCACCCTGCCGGTGGAGTTCGATGCTTCACGCCGCGCTCTGGCGATCCTTGAGAATGGCAATATGCTCGAACCAGATGAGCTGCAAGCCGCACGAAAGGTTCTAAGTGCTGCTGCGTTGACCTATGTCGCTGCTGCTTTGGCGACGTTTCTTCAGCTGCTGCGCTTGATCCTGTTGTTTGGCGGCAATCGAAATCGGAATTAAGAATCAGCTGAGGCTGATTCTTTTTTTTGATCCTTTTTTCCCGACAGTAGGTCTTTTGTTACGGTTAATCCTGGGAATGTGGTATCATTGTGGTAGAAACAAGAATAGGAATTCTCCGGTTTTAGACAGTAGGATTTCTATTGCCAGTCAAGAAAAGGAGCTGATACCCATGAAAAGATCGACCAAAGTCAAAATCGGTGCAAGTATCATCGTCGCTGCCAGTGTAGCTACCGCCGTCATCGCCTCCGGCAAGATCGTAGAAAAGGCGCGTCACGTTTCCAACCGTCACAAAGTGAAAAAATTTGTCAGCGACAAATTTGAAGGCAGTGAAAAGCTGTTAACGATCGTCGACAAGCTTTCTGATGAGGATCTAGACAATATCATGAACATCTTGGGGAAAATCAAAGATGGAAAAAAGCGCGTATCGGTCTATGGTGATTCCATCAAAGAAACCACCGACGACTTGAAAGATAAATTAATGAATTTAGTGGAAAATGTGATCGATTAAACCTTGCTTGCTGCAAGGTTTTTTCTTTTGCTGAGAAAGGAGTTGTTTTTTTTTCTTGCTGCCTGTACAGTAAACCATGAGGTGGAAAAATGGAAAAGACAACTTCATTTACTGAAGAAGAAAAAATCTATTTTATGCAAGAGGCTCTCAAAGAGGCGCAAAAGGCGGAAATGATCGCAGAAGTCCCAATCGGTGCAATCATCGTACATCAAAAGAAAATTATCGGGCGCGGCCATAATTTGCGGGAGCACAGCCAAGATGCCACCAGTCATGCAGAGATATTTGCGATTCAGGAGGCGTGTAAAGGACTGGACAGCTGGCGTTTGGAGGATTGTCAATTGTTCGTTACCTTGGAGCCTTGTCCAATGTGCAGTGGCGCCATGATTTTGTCCAGACTGGAAGAAGTTTATTTCGGAGCATATGATCCCAAAGGCGGAACGGCTGGAACGCTGATGAATTTGCTGGAGGATGAGCGGTTCAATCATCAAGCCTATGTGGAAGGTGGTATTTTGGCAGAAGAATGCGGCCAACAGCTGACAAATTTCTTCCGGCAGCTGCGGGAAGAAAAAAAACGGAGCAAAAAGACTAGCCAAGCGGAATAGAATTTGTTATACTATTTTTTGCCGAAAGGCTAGGACAATGTCGGGCTTGTGAATTGTGTCAGATCTGGAAGGAAGCAGCACTAAGCAGGATCCGGCATGTGTCTGAAAATAAGAGAAACATCCCAACAGGCGAAGGCCTGTTTTTTTATGCTCTTTTTCCGCAAGTCTTTTCTGAAAAAGGATTGCTTTCGACTGGTTTTTTATACTATTATAGAATCAAAGAGAGTACAGGAAAAATGAAGGGGTATTCTTATGGGGAAAAAACAACAGCCAAAGACGGCCAAAAAGAGTTATTCAACGATCAAAATCATTGCTGGAATCCTGCTGATCATTTTTGCGGTACTATTTAGTGATCAGCTTGAACATCTTTCATTTCCATCTTTTTCGGCATCTCGAGAATCGGAAATCTCGTACATCGATGGAAAAGATGCGTTATGGTATATCGATGAAATTCCTGACTGGGACGAAGAGATCTATGAGGATATTCGTGAAGCCACTGTCCATTCGGAGACAGACAAGGATGGCAATTACACTGAAAGCTATTCAGATGGGGATGACTATGAGGAATTAGTCGAACTTGTAGGACCGCCAAAACACACCAGTGCGTATGAAGATGAAACGACGGGTGTACGAGTTACTGCCACCTGGCAGGCAGACCTGGATCTAGGAGAGGATGGAGAGCACGTAGCAGTGACCATCGACTATGATCGGGAAACTGGACAGATCCTCAATAAAAACTGCTATGCATCCATTCTGCAATAAAAAAATCTTTGTCCAGCTTTTGGACAAAGATTTTTTTATTGCAATTCATTTGGCGGCCGGGTATCGATATTCTCTTTCAGCAATTGGCTTTCTTTTCGAATGTGATAGATCTTATGGATGTTGATGATCAAAGTTTTAATCACCGCATAGACTGGAATACAGATCAACATGCCCAAGATTCCAGCGACACTGCCAGCACCGATCAAAACGAGAATGATCGTCAATGGATGGATATTCAAGGATTTTCCAAACAACAATGGCTTGATCAAATTGCCGTCCAGCTGCTGGATGATTAAGATTGACAAGGCCATGTACAATGCTTGCAGCGGGGAAATAAAAAGTCCGACGATTACAGCAGGTACGGCACCAATAAAGGGACCCACGTAAGGGATGATATTGGTGATCCCGCAGATGATCGCCAACAGCAGGCTGTATGGCTGGCCGAAGATCGTCATAGCCAAAAAGCTTAAGATCCCAATGATAAAAGCGTCCAATACGGTACTGCTGATATAAGCAGACAAGGTTTCGTTTAATTCCCTCACGGTTTGCCTCAGCTCTTTGCGAATCGTCAAAGGGAAAAATTGTGAGACCGCATCTAAAAACTTGTGGCCGTCTTTAAACATAAAGATCAGGATAAATGGAACTGTGAATAAAAGCACGAAAAACTTCATGGCAATCCCAAATAAACGGGATAAGCTGGAGGAGACACTCACGATCACTAGGTTGATCAAATTATTGATCGTCAGGTTTGCCGAAGCCAGCTGCTCTTCTAAGTTAAAGCTGCGAAATTCTTTTCGTTGTGCCAGCTCATTCAACCAGCGTCCAGACTGTTCTGCATACAACGGCAGATTTTGAGTCAGCTGAATGGTTTGCTCCATCAACTGAGGAACGACATTCATCATCGTCAGCACGATGATAAACGCGACCACGATAAAAGTCAGCAAAAATCCAATGACACGAGGCAAACCCCTTTTTTCTAAAAGCACGACGATTGGGTCGAACATATAATAAAGAAATCCAGCGGTCAATAAAGGCAGAATGATCGCCGAAGCCATCCCTAGGATAGGCTCAAAAATATTAGGCATTTGCAGTAAGAAATAAATGCCGATGATCGTCAGAACGATCTCAACTGTCCAGAAAAACAGCTTGGAATGTTTGAAGCGTGACAGCATAAAAGCCTCCTTTTTCATTTTAACGGGTCAATTTAATCAAAAATTGAAAATGCTGCTACCAACCCCTACGTTGCTAACATGCTCTTGCATATGGCTCCATCTTATCATTTATTGCGAAAGGGAAGAAACATTTTAAACAAAATAAAAGAAAAAAAGTTTGATTGTTGCAATCAGGCTTTCATTTGCGATTTGCTGCACTCGATATTGAAACCTGATTCAGTTAGGAGTACACTATATTCAATAACAACTGTTAAGTGACTAAACAGCTTGTTAGCGTAGATAGATCGGAGTTTTAAAACATATCATCGATTGAGTGTTCCAGCGTTTTCGCAAGATTCTGCTGTCCGATCTGAAAGGTGAGGGTCAAAAAATAGGAGGAAAACCATGAAAGAGAAAAATGCGTTCCACGTAAATGGCTATGCTGGATTGCTCGTGCTGGTCTTGATGCTTCTGGCAGGTGTCTGGCTATTTTACCAAGGAGCGATGGCCAATCGTACTGGTTTTTACATTGTTGCATTTTTATTATGGCTGATTGCGTTTTTGTTTATCAGCTCGTTAACGATCGTCGGACCTAATCAGGCGAAGGCAGTTTTGTTTTTTGGGAAATACTTGGGCACGATTAAAAGTAATGGGTTGTATATCACGACACCGTTGACTCGGAAAATCAATGTGTCTTTGAAGGTGCGCAATTTCAACAGCTCACTATTAAAAGTCAACGATTCTGACGGAAATCCCGTTGAGATCTCAGCCGTGGTCGTGTTCAAAGTCGTTGATACTGCCAAGGCGTTGTTCGATGTGGATTATTACTTGGATTTTGTCGAGATCCAAAGTGAGACAGCGATCCGCCACATCGCTACTCAGTATCCTTACGACACCTTCAATGACGACGATATCTCCCTTCGCGGAAACACGACGGAAGTATCCGAAGAATTGGCTAAGGAGCTGGACGAACGGTTGTCGATCGCAGGAGTCAAGGTGATCGAGACCCGCCTGAATCACTTGGCTTATGCGACGGAGATCGCCAATGCGATGCTGCAGCGGCAACAAGCACGAGCAATTCTGTCAGCACGGCAGACGATCGTAGAAGGGGCAGTGACTATGACTCAAATGGCCTTAGAGCAGATCGAAAGTGGTCAAGACATCCACTTTAATGATGATCGCAAGGTGCAGCTGATCAATAATCTGCTCGTCTCGATCATTACAGATAAAGGAACACAGCCGGTAATCAATACAGGCGATGTAAAGGACAGCAAGTAATCTGAATCGTTCGTAAACAAGGAGGCGAAAGCAATGAAAAAGCTCTACATCAAACAAAAAGTTTTCAGTATCGGTGAAAAATTCACGGTGATGGATGAACAGCAAAACCCACGTTATTACGTAGAGGGCAGCTTCATGAAAATCCCCAAAAGCTTCAAAGTGGAGGATGAACAAGGGCATGTGATCAGTACAATCACCAAAAAAGTCTTTAGCTTACTGCCGAAGTTTTACGTAGAGATCGATGGCAAAGACATGATCGAGATCTCTAAGGAATTGACCTTTTTGAAAGCCAAGTACACGATCGATGCTGAAGGCGTCAATGTGGAAGGCGATTGGTGGGACATGGACTTCGTCGTGGAAAAAAACGGCAAAAAGATCGCAGACATCAATAAACGCTGGATCTCCTGGGGAGACACCTACGAGGTGACGATCTTTGATGAAGCCTACGAGCACCTGATCATCTCCTTAGTAATTGCGATCGACCGCGTCAAGGACGATGAAGCAGATGCTTCAGCCAGCTCCTAATCAGAAATGGGCCTATTGCTAGGCCTATTTTTTGTGTCTTGATTTTTTCTTCGCTACAATGAAAGAAAGGGGATGCAGTTTTTCATTCCTGTTGCAAGAAGAAGGGAGTAGATAGCAATGGAACGACCAACGACAAAGGCGACCCGTTGGATCAAATTTATCGGTGGTCGAAACCTGATTTTCACGTTGATTGCCGGAGTATTATTAGGGGCACTGATCTTTGTGTTTTACCATGTTCGATTTATCTTTGAACCGTTGGCGATTATTTTTAAGACAGTGTTCGCGCCGATCCTGTTAGCGTTGATCCTGTATTATTTATTAGACCCGATCGTCAATTATTTTGAAAAAAAAGGGGTCAAAAGGTTGTATTCGATTTTAGGAATCGTGGTTGTTCTGCTGGGAGTAATCGGCTTTTTCGTGGTTTGGGCGGTGCCAAAGATCTATAGTCAAACGGCAAGCCTGGTGGAAGATTTTCCGAACCATGTAGACAACTTCAATCAAACCGTCCAACGTCTGGTCTCTGGAACGATGCTGGAGGAGCCGGCGCAGGATGTTTTTGGATCGTTGGAAGATGTCGTGGGTCAGGTGATCACTACGTTGTCTGATTCGTTAGGAGATATTCAAACATTTGTGGGCAGTATTTTTTCAACAGTCAGCGGCTTTTTTGTAATTTTATTTACAGCACCAATCATCGCCTTTTTCTTGTTGAAGGATGCGAAGGGCTTTAAAAGCTATTTCTTGAAGCTGATGCCGCCGAAATTCCGAGAGGATACCAATGAACTAGGTGGAATATTGAACAGTCAGGTCGGAAATTACTTAAAAGGGCAGTTCATTGTCGCTTTAGCAAATGGTTTGATCATTTTTATCGGCTTTATGATTATCGGCATGCCTTATGCTGTTCCGCTGGCGTTGCTGGTGACCATCACTTCATTTATCCCTTATATTGGGCCGTTTATTGCCTTTGTACCTTGTGCTGTTATTGCTTTGCTGGAGTCATTTCAGCTGTTACTGGCTTTAATCGTTGTCTGGATCATTGAGCAGGTTTTGAACGGCAATGTAATCGAGCCAAAGGTTTTAGGCGATCAATTAAAAGTTCACCCAGTAACGATTGTGTTGGTGTTGCTGGTAATGGGAAATCTTTTCGGATTGTTTGGCCTGGTTTTCGGTGTTCCGACGTATACGGTCTTTAAAGCCTTCGGTGTTTTCCTATTTCGCAAGTTCAAACAGCGCTACAACAAGTTTTATGGCGAAGATGAAGGGGAATATGAGCAGACAGAATTCTCACAGGAAGAATATCCGAATAACTAATTTCAGAAAAAAAGTAAAAAGTTTTTGCAAATTCTCGAACTTTGTTTTAATCTATATATATGCGGTCGTGGCGGAATTGGCAGACGCGCTAGCTTCAGGCGCTAGTGGTAGCAATACCGTGGAAGTTCGAGTCTTCTCGGCCGCATATAGAAACACCCAAAAAACATTGATTTAACAGTGTTTGTTGGGTGTTTTTTTGTACCTCGAAAATCCCACAAGTGATTTAAAAAAGTTCTTTAGAGGATCTTATCAAAGAAGGTTTCAAACTTTTCTTTGTTCTTTTTCTTCGTCAATATCAGTATCTCACTTCAATGCTGCTACTTCCTGATATCTAGCTCCAGTAGATAAACAGAAGTATTTTACAGGAGCGTCTAAGAGCGTCTGTTTGAGCTTCTCTGCTAATGTTCACCTCGGTTGAGTGAATGACCTCTCTGCTCTGCCTGTCAATTTGACATTTCTAGTAGGGGTGATTTGAAGATACCTCATATCAATTACTTTGAGAATTGCAGACTTGATAATGCTGTACTGATCTTCGACAGTTGTTTTAGACAAACCATTCTTTTTAGGGCCTTCAGGCGATGCAACTAATTCATATTTTGTAACACGGTCAGCAGAATTTTTTCCGCGGTTGAATGTTTCGACGTACTGTTCAAAAAAATCGACGAGTCCAATTGTTTTTACATTTTTACCATTCATTAGTTTGCTTAAGAAATCTGTTTCCTTCTCTTTAGCATCTGAGCGAGCGAGTTTTACAGTAAAGCTCTTTTAGGCCAACTCACTTTGCTTGCAATAGTTGTGAATAAATCTGATTTTCCGTTGCGGAATCAAACGTACGTTCGTTTGCGCTAGGGGAGAAAAGCCTGGAGGCTAATTCTATGATATATTTGGCTTGTATAAATCTCATCCAGTTTAGGAGGTATCAATGAGCTTCAACAATAAAGTCTAATTATTTTTTTTCAACTTTAAGATTAGATCAGAAAATGAAACATACTCTCCCTCATTAAGGGTGATATTTTGTGGATAGGTCTCATCAGAGTAATCTTGATAAAACTTAATCCAACTGCTAGTTCCCAGTGATGGATCGACTGAATTCATGATTCTAATAGTATGGAGTGTCTCACCACCGTCTGGATTGAATGCTTCAGTTTTGTACGTGCCAGTAGGAATATCTCTTCCTACTTTATAGGTACCTTCAAAGAGTTTCTTAGCATTGACTTTTTCTCTGTATTCTGATGGATACATTTTGGTGTTGCCAAGTTCAATAAATTGCCCTGATTTGAGATAAACAAGGTCAGCACTGAACTCATTTACGGTTTTCTTTTTAAACTTTGCTTTTGAAAATAGACTATCTTTAGTCAAATCTTCAATTGGCACATTAATATTACTGGATTCTATTTCTGCAGTTTTATTGGCATCTGAATATATTGTATAACTGCCAAAATAAAAGTCTTTCCTGCTTTCTAAAAAGTTCTTAGCACTTACTATAAGATATTCTCCTTCAGGAGCATCCTGACCAATTAAGTAACTGCCTTCTTTATAAGTGTTCTGTTTTCTCATATCAGTATTTGGATCTTTTTTCTTTTTAGATGCAGCAATAGCTAAACTTGAACCACCCTCAAATGTTCCTAAAGATGAAGCGGACAAAGAGGAAATACAAACTATAAGTAGTGACAACCCACAAACTACCAGTTTTCTTTTTTTCAATTCTTTTCTCCTTTTCATGTAATACTCAAACTATTCAAATCCCCAAGCCAGAATCGAACCAGCGGCGCCAGGTAAGGGAGTTATCCACATTGCTAAAAGAAAAGCCCGAGGGCTATTCAAAGCGATACGCAAGAAATTATTAGAGGCGTAAAATTTCATAATATGTTAATTTTAGGCAACAATAGTTGAACCATGTGTTACCTATTTCAATAATCGACCAAACCTTGTTCTTTTGCCCATTCGTATTGAATTTCGCCACTAGTTGGAGGTCGCCCGTGTTGCTGCTGAAAATCGTTAACAAACTGGTCTCTTTTTTGATCAGCATCATTTTGGGCGTGCCACTGAGCGTTGGCTTCGGCTTCCATTCTTCTAGTTTGTTCTTGCTGATCTGGAGTAAGGTTATTCCAGTAAAGAGTAGGATCTTCTTGCTGCTGTTGTTGAGTCTGAGCCTGTTGCTGGTTTTGTACTGCTGTTTGTTCTTCAGCAATTCGTTGCGCTTCAGCCGCTTGCTGCTTAATACTATCTAGAGTAGCCAAAACTGACTCTAAACGTTTCTGCAAAGGCTCATTGCCATCCGGAATAGCTTCAACTGCTGCTTTAGCAGCATTGAAGGTTTCATCAGTTGGGTTCGCTTCAGCTGCTTTCATAGCATCATCAGCTTCTTTGACTTTTTGGGCAATTAATTCCTGTTTTTCCTTTTCAGCCTTTTCGGCTTCTTTTTTCTTCTTAGCTTCTTTTTCAACCTTTTCTTTGCTTGCTTTTGTTTCTTGCTTTACAGAAGAATCGGCTGTTTCAGCATTTTTATCGTTGGAGCACGCTGAAAAAAGAAAGGTAAAGCACACCAAAAACAATAAGCCAATTTTTTTCATTGCTATTCCTCCATTATTAACGAACACGAGTAAATTTAATATTTCCTTTCAAAATTCGTTTTTTTAGATAAGTGAGTGAAATAAAGACCTACGATGAACAAATATCGTAATTCGACCAATGGAATACGGATGTATGCCCTTTTTGAATGTTTAAAGAAAAGCCTAACGGTTAATCTTATTCACTACTTTGATCAGTATTAACTTTTTTTACATAAAGTTCGATTTCTTCAAGAGATTGTGTGTCAACAAGTGTTGTTTGTTCTCCGCTATCCGTTGTTTCGAAGGTATATTTTATTTCGGTATTTGGTTCTGGATTTTGATCAGTAATTACATAATCCTTTCTGTTTTCTTCAGTGACAGCCTCACCATTTTCAGAAATAAAAACTAGTGTCAAATTTCCCTCGCCGTAACTATCCATAATATTCCCGCTTAATCTTTCGGTTCCAGCTGTTGATGCATTTCTTCCAACATAGTTTTTTACGTATGCAGTATTCTTGTCCTTTGACTGTTTAAGTTTAAATTTTCCATTATCGGTACTGTTGGAACTGATACTTGAAGAAGGGCTGCTATTGTCCTGGCTAGATTCGTTTTCACAACCCGTAAGTAAAATACTAAAACAAAATAGTAAGCATACCCCAACAATTTTTTTCATTTGATTCCTCCTTTACAATTTAAAATAATCCTTTATTCAATGTATTACTAATCGACTTTGAATGTCAGTAGCACCTTTCGCAAGGAGTCAACCCTATGCTTTGAGCGTGTTCCAATGTAGATGGCGAGTAAGTACCATTTCCACATTGGTGTGAATGGTATTTCGACCCTGTTGGTGTGATAAAGACTGATTGACTTTGCTCAGCATGATGACTATTGGCTTCATCGGCAGCCCTCCTTGCTTCTGCTTCAGCAGCCTGTTGAATTAGTCCTTCTTCTGCTCTACATAGCTCTTCATAAGTCAAAATTCCGTCATTATTGTAATCCGCCTGAGAAGTGGCTTCCATTATCACTTGCTCACCGTTTGGCAGAATCCTCAAAACTCGATGTTGTTCGCCACTAGGACTTGTGAGTATTTGACCAATTCTAGGATCCTGTGCAGGAGTTTGTTCCGTTTGTGGTGGCGGTGCTACTTGTTGTTCTTGCTCTTGAGAAAGGATTCTGCTAGTCCCATCGGCGTAATCTATTTCTACATTGTCCTGTATGTTAAAAATGAAAACATTAAAAGAGATATCGTCAGAATCGATTGATTTTCCCTGCATATGAACACCACGTGCTAGCAGTTCGTCATCTTTAAAGACAGGTATGACTGAATAACGAACATAATTGTCCTCGCTTTTTTCTAGATATGTTTTTATGTCCATTTCAAAACGCAGCATTTCAGGGTTATTCAGTTGTTGTGTGCCAGTGATAAGATTTTTCCAGTTAGCATTTTCACCAGATAAAGCAAATCCAATTAAATGCGACCGATTGTAAAGGTAGCTATCTCCAATTTTTTTGCTATGCCAACCAGTTGGTTCTACGTTAGAAATATCAGAACGTTTTTCAGTCGGCATCAAGCTTTTATTTAACAGTGCCTCAGCATAAGTGGCACGATTCAATTCATCCAGATCTCCATACTTTTCCCAGGCACCGGCTTTTATAGATAGTTCCTCATCAGTAAAAGTTGGTTTTCCATCGTTGACGTCTATTGTTTGCTGATCTGCGTAAGATAAGTTTGCTAATTCTTCGTTTTGTTTTATACGAGATTCTAAAGCATCCTTAAGCTTCTGGTCATCGTTTTCTTTTTTCAAACGTTCTGTTGTAGTTTGTTTGGTAGAAGAATCGGCTGTTTCAGCATTCTTATCGTTGGAGCACGCTGAAAATAGAAGGGCAGAGCACACTACTAGCAATACACTTAGTTTTTTCATTGCTTTACCTCCAATTATTGACGTCTATTTTTTAATTATTTGGAGCCCTGTAACCAGCTTGTTTTTGTTCTTTGATTTTTATTATCTCTTCTAAATGTCAATCGGAGTATCTAAATCATCATTCAAATGTGAATCATTAGTTAGCTTTATCCGCATACCATTTTTGTTAATCCAGACACGAACAATTCATTTACTAACGTTTTAATAGTCAAGAAAAGAAACATAACCCAATGCGACATTATGTCTTAATTCTACTACGCAATTTGCGTACAAAAAAGAATTTTTTTCAAAGTAAGAAATGTGCATACCCCAACTATTCCAAAGACGTTCATTAAACCGAATAAAACCTGTTCATCATTAATGGTATCCATTTCAGTAAAGTGAAATGGATATACTAACAAAAAAAGCCGATATGCTTCTCGGCCGCATTGCATCGTTTTCTCCCCTTATTATGTGGGTAGAGATTTTTTGCACAAAAAAAACCAGAGGACGATTCCTCTGGCCAGACTGTAGACAAAAGACGTTCAAAACTCGTAATTTGAGTATTGAACGTCTT